>NZ_NFGZ01000036.1 GCF_002159175.1 Flavonifractor sp. An92
GGCGGAGAGCATGCTCTCCGCCCGCGCCCTTTTTCTTCGCCTTGATTTCTCCCACCGTTGTGGTATCATGAAAAGACAATCCCCCATGAGAGGAGTGTCCGCCATGTGCCGTCCCGTCTCCCCCGCCGCCCCGCTCCGGGTGGGGTGCGTGCTGATGGCCTCGGGCTTTGGCCGGCGCTTCGGTGGGAACAAGCTGCTGGCCCAGGCGGAGGGCGAGCCTCTCTATCTCCGGGCCATGGCGGCCCTCTCCCCCCTCCCCTTTGCCCGGCGGGTGGTGGTCAGCCGCTTCGAGCCGGTGCTCCGGGCGGGCCCGGCCTACGGCTTCGCCCCGGTGTGGAACGCCGCCGCCGCGGAGGGCATCGCCGCCACGGTCCGACTGGGGACCGCCGCCCTGGAGGGGCTGGACGGAGCCCTGTTTGCCGTGTGCGACCAGCCATTTCTGACCACGGAAAGTATATTCCGTCTTTTGCATTCCTTTGAGGAATCACCGCAGAACATCCACGCCCTCAGCTGGGCGGGCCGGCGGGGCAATCCGGTCCTCTTCCCCGCGGACCTGTTTCCGGAGCTCCTCGCCCTCACCGGCGACGTGGGGGGCGGCCGGGTGATCAAACGCCACCCGGACCGGCTCACTCTGGTGGAGGCATGTTCCCCCCGGGAGCTGGAGGATGTGGACTGCCCGGAGGACCTGCCACCCCGATGACGAAAGGAACGACGCCTGTGAAGCATCCATCCATCCGCCCCCCGGCCGTGCTCCTGGCCGCCGTGTGCCTGCTGCTGGCCCTGGCCGGGTGCAGCAGCAAAAACCACGCCGTGGGGGTCTACGATCTCAAGACCATCCTGCGGGACGGCGCCACGCTGGAGGTGGACCAGCTCCCACAGACCAGCGACGGCCAGAGCTCCTATACGGTGACCCTGGATCTGAAAGAGGACGGCACCTTTTCCCTGGACATGACGGTCCAGGGACAGACCAGCTCCATGACCGGCGTGTGGGAGGAGCAGAGCGGCCAGGTCCTGCTGACCTCCGGCTCCAACACCCTCTCCGCCACCTGGGCGGACGGCGTGCTCACCCTGGAGCAGGACAGCCAGACCCTCACCTTCCACCAACGGACTGAATCCTAAAAGAACCCCCCGGGAAATCCCCGGGGGGTCTTTTTGCGCTCGCCGCGCGGGCCGCCTACTCGGCGGGAGCACCGCTTTCTTTGCAAAGAAAGCGGTGGGAAAGAAAGCCCAGAGGGGGGATACCCCCCTCTGGACTCCCCCAAAGCGCATCCCGGCTTTCATCCGGCTGCGGCGGTATTTCCAAAGTGCGGCGTGGCCAATTCCGGGCTTTCCGCCTATCCGGAAAGCGTTGTACCCTGCCAATATGGGGCGGCCCCCTAAAAAGGCCGCCCTTTTGGAGGGGAGTGGAGAGGGGAACGAGAAGTTCCCCTCTCCGCCTTTTCTTTCCCCCATTTCTTTTCGCGAAAAGAAATGGGGCGCTGTCCGCGCAGGACGCCCGTGCGGCGAGCACACATCCTCCCCGGCACGGCCGGGTAGAATCACTCCGCCATTGCGGCGGCAAACACCTTTTCCACGTCCTGCTGGGTGACCGGCCCCTCGTGGATCTTCACGCCGTCCACGAAGTAGGTGGGCACATAGTAGTAGTCAAAGGAGTCGGCGTACTCCTTTTCCACATTCTCATCCACCATGCGGATGGGCACATCCTTCCACTCCGGGTGGAATTTCTCGGTGAGCACCTCGTGCCACTTGAGCGCCCGCTTGCAGTGGGGGCAGCCCTCCTGCACGAACATCAGGATCTCTTTCATCCTTTCCGCTCCTTTCGGTTGACAAAGTCCACCTCGATCTTGCCGCCGCACACCATGCCCAGCTCGGCCGCGGCGTGAGAGAGGTCATAGAGCTTGTGATCGGTCTTGAGGCCGGTGCGGAGCATCTCCAGGGCGTCCAGCTTGGCCTGATACTCCACGGCGCCGCCGCCGATGGTGCCCACACAGGACCCGTCGGGCTTCACCAGCATCCAGGTGCCCACGCCCCGGGGGGCGGAGCCGCTCTTGCGGGTGATGGTACACAGCACGCCCGCCTCGCTGGGGGGCGGAGGCGTGCCGGGGCCCTTCCGGGCCCGCTCCTGGATGACCTCGCCCAGGATGGACACGGCGATCTCCGCCGGGGTCTGGGCCCCGATCTGGAGCCCCACCGGCGAGTGGACACCGGCCAGCACATTGGCCGAGAAGCCCAGCTCCTTCATGTGCTTCATCACGGCGGCCACTTTGATCTTACTGCCGATCATGCCCACATAGGCATAATCCCCCTCCAGCACCTTGGCCAGACATACCCCGTCAAAGGCGTGGCCCCGGGTGAGGATGACATAGTAGTCGTCCTCCCGGCTGCCCAACTGGTCCAGGGCCTCCAGGAAGGGCATGCACAGCACCTTCTGGGCCATGGGGAAGCGCTCCTCGTTGGCAAACTCCGGGCGGTCGTCAATGACCACCACTTCAAACTCCAGGTGGCAGGCCATATACGCCACCTCCAGGGACACATGGCCCCCGCCGCACAGGATCAGTCGTTCCATGTCGTTTCCTTTCCCCCCGGCCTTCCAGCTCCCGGGGCTGTCTCCCTTAATTCTTGTTCCGGAGCATCAGCAGGGCCTCCAGCACCCCGCCGCCGATGGCCCGCGCCTTATCCGATACCGTAAAACAGTGGTCCAGCTCACAGCGGGCGTCGATGTCCCCCGACTTCATCCCCCGCTTGACCTTCAGCCCGGCGGGGAGCATGCCCCGCACGATGCCGGGCATCTGGCTGTAAACCGGCTCTCCGTCCACCCGGGCCACGATGTCCCCCTTGGCCACGGTGTCGCCGATGGCGGCCACCGGCTCAAAGATGCCGTCCCGGCAGGCGCGGATGATGCGCTCCTTGGAGTAGCCCCCCACGTCGCCGGGCACGCCGGTGTTGGGGATGGCACTCCCTTCGGTGATGACCCGGCCCAGATAGTGGCCCCGCTTGGTCTCCACCACGGCGTGGCAGTCCACTCCGGCGGTGAAGCCGGGCCCCAGGGCCACCACGATGGGGGCGTCATCCATCCTAGTGTTCACATTGTACTTGGCCAGGATGGCGTCCACCTCGGCGTCGAAGTGGAACTTTTTTCGAATCTCCGCCTCAGGGTCCACCAGGATGGGGACCTCGCCCCGCTCCCAGCACGCCTCCACCTCCTGGGTGGTGGACACATGGCGGGCGGTGATGCCCTCCACCTGGGTGGTCCCATCATAAATGCACTGACAGAAGGCCACGGTGCGGCGCACCGCCGTGGGCTGGGCGATGTCGGTCATCACCAGCCGGAACCCCGCGTGCAACAGCCGGACGGCCACTCCCGTGGCCAGGTCCCCGGCGCCTTTGATCAAAACCAGCATAGTCCTCCCCGTTCCTCTTCGGTATAGTGATGGATGTGAGCATGGATGTCCTGCCCAGCCAGCAGCCGGGCCACCGCCTGTCCCCGTTCCACGAGGGCCGGGGTGTCGGCTTTATTCAGCAGGCACCGGAAGGCCATGTCCGCCCCCACGCCCTTGCGGCTGCCCGCAGGGCTTGCCAGAATGGTGGCCATATCCTCCTCGGTGACGATGTCCTCCAGGTCTTTTCCCAGGAAAGCGGCCACCTGCTCGGGCCGGTGGCAGATCTCCCCGATGGTACGGCCCAGGGCGTCCAGCCCCGCCACCGCCACTACCGCGTCGGTCTCCGGCGGGATGACCGGCTCGTGGGCGGCGGGGACTTTCAGGGGCTTCACCCGGGCGCCGTCCCCTTCGATGAGGACCACGTCGGCCAGGCCCTTGCACACCCCGATCTCCCCGGTGCCGCACAGCTTATCCGCCCGGCCCAGGGTGCCCAGGGTGATGACTCCGTACTCGTCCAGGCAGCGCTTCAGGTGCTCCGGCTCCGGGTCGTCGGTGAGGAAGATCTTCGGGTGGGGCAGGATGTGGGTGCTGGTGGTGACGATCACCCGCTTGCCCGCGTCCCGGGCCTGCCGGGCCAGGGCGTACATGGTGCTGCTCTTGCCGCCGCCGCCCACCAGGGTGACCACCCGGTGGCGCTCCATGTCCAGTTCCAGGGCCTTCCACAGCTCCATACCGCATCCTCCCTCTCTGCCGGGCGCACAAATGTCTCATACCGTCTTATTATAGCATAATAATCGCCCCGGCGCTATCCTTTTCTGAAACGGCCAGTTTTGTCTTGCGCGGACCGGGAAAAGCGGGTATGCTTATTCCCACAAGAGAGGAGGGCGAGCCATGCTCAGCCATGAGGAGTATATGAGACAGGCGCTGGACCTGGCCCGGGAGGCCCTGGCCGAGGGCGAGGTGCCGGTGGGCTGCGTCATCGTCTGGGAGGACGGCCGGGTGGTCGGCCGGGGGCGCAACCGGCGGGAACAGGACAAGCGGGCCCTGGCCCACGCGGAGCTGGAGGCCATCGCCCAGGCCAACGCGGTTTTGGGGGGCTGGCGGCTCCACAAGGCCACCCTCTATGTCACCCTGGAGCCCTGCCCCATGTGCGCCGGGGGCATCATCAACGCCCGCATCCCGGAGGTGTGGTACGGCGCGGCCGACCCCAAGGCGGGGTGCTGCGGCTCGGTGCTGGACCTGTTCGGTCAGCCCTTCAACCACCACCCGGTTGTCCACAGCGGGCTTCTGGAGGGGGAAAGCGCCGCTCTCCTCCAACAGTTTTTCCAGGCTTTGCGGGAGAAGCGGCGCAAAGGGTAAAATTCACGAAATCGTAACATCTCATGCGATATTTTGTAACAACCCGCTGATATGATATCCCCTGTAAGAGTCAAGTCTTCTTTTTCATTCTATCCTCCAATTCTCAGCGGAGCGGGCGGCGCACAGCGTCGCCCGCTTCCGTTTGTCCACCAAATGTCCCCCGCCGGTGGATAAATTTAAAACTCTTGTAACAGGTTTGGCTTGGTTTGTTAACAACTCTCGGGTATCATAATCCTTGCAAGAGACAGTTTCTTTTCATTTCATTGTATCCTCTTTCCTAAAAAAGCGAAACCGGACGTCAGGAGCAGGCGTCCGGTTTCGCTTTTTATCGTTCTGCGGCAAAGGTGCTCATCCCGCGGAGGATGAGGCGCTCGGTGAGGGCGGCCATGTCCTCCGCCGGCTCGGCAAAGCCCCGGGTCACCCAGCCCCGCACCAGCTCCACCGCCCCGGCCACCAGGAAGTCCATGCAGTATGCCCGCTGCTCCTCCCCGGCAAAGCAGTAGAGCTCCTGCCACTCCCCCAGGCACTTCCGGTCGATGAGGGTGCTGAGCTGCTGGAAAAAGAGGTTGTCCCCCCGGCGGGAGAGCAGCGCGGCACAGAGGCCGCCGTGCTTCTCCACAAAGTGAAACACGTCCGTCAGGATGGGCAGCAGCCCGCCCCGCAGGTCCGAGCTGGAGTAGCGGTCCATGAGGGCGGCGAACTCCCCCAGCGCCTCCCCCTCCATCTGTTCCAGCAGGTCGTAGATATCCCGGTAGTGGCCGTAAAAGGTCCCCCGGTTCACGTCGGCCAGGTCGGTGAGCTCCCGGACGGTGATCTCGTCCACCGGCTTCTCCCGCAGGAGGGCGGTGAAGGCCTCCCGCAGCTGGGCCCGGGTGCGGCGCACCCGGCGGTCCTGGAGTTTTTCATCTCTTTTCTGATTTCTGTCCATTATCCGACACCTCAGTGTTATGATGTCTGTTTTTCGACGTTCCGGCGGCAGATTGCTCCTTGAAGCCCGGTCTGATTCCACTATAATAGAATCAGAAACGATTTTCAACACCTGTTTCTTAATGAACAGGAGGTTTTGTATGGCCTATATTTCTCTGCGGGACGTGGTCAAGCGGTACCAGATGGGCGAGGTCACCATCACCGCCGTGGACCAGATCAGCTTTGACATTGAAAAAGGGGAATTTGCCGTCATCGTGGGCCCCTCCGGCGCGGGCAAGACCACGGTGCTGAACATCCTGGGCGGCATGGACCAGAGCGACGGGGGCACCATCCTGGTGGACGGCAAGGAGGTCAGCTCCTACAACGCCAAGCAGCTGACCACCTATCGCAGGTATGACATCGGCTTCGTGTTCCAGTTCTACAACCTGGTGCAGAACCTGACCGCCCTGGAAAACGTGGAGCTGGCCGCCCAGATCTGCAAACACCCCCTGGACGCCAAGGACGTGCTGCGCCATGTGGGGCTGGGGGAGCGGCTGAACAACTTCCCCGCCCAGCTCTCCGGCGGTGAGCAGCAGCGGGTGGCCATCGCCCGGGCGCTGGCGAAAAATCCCCGGCTGCTCCTGTGCGACGAGCCCACCGGCGCGCTGGACTATGTGACGGGCAAGTCGATTCTGAAACTCTTACAGGACACCTGCCGCCAGCAGGGCATGACGGTGGTGGTCATCACCCACAACACCGCCATCACCCCCATGGCCGACCAGGTCATCCACATCAAGAACGGCCGGGTGGACCGGGTGGAGCACAACGCCCACCCCACCCCGGTGGAGGAGATCGAATGGTAAAGAGCCGCTTGCTCACCGACGCGGTGCGGGAGGTGCGGCACACCAAGAACCGTTTTCTCTCCCTGCTGGTCCTCTCGGCGCTGGCGGTGGCCTTTCTGGCGGGTCTGCGCACCACCGCCCCCGACATGACCTACACCGCGGACGCGTATTTTGACGAACTGGATCTGATGGACGTGCGCTTGGTGTCCACCCTGGGCCTCACCGACGAGGACGTGGCGGTCCTGGCCGAACAACCCGGCGTGGAGCTGGCCGAAGGGGCCTACACCGTGGACGCCATCCTCCACCAGACCGACAACGACCTGATCTTAAAACTCCACTCCCTCTCCAAGGCGGGCATCAACGCCCCCAAGCTGCGGGAGGGCCGCATGCCGGAGCGGGCAGACGAGTGCCTGGTGGAGCCCCAGTTCCTCACCCTCACCGGCCTCTCGCTGGGGGATACGGTGTCCTTCGACACCGGCACCGGGGATTATGAGGACGCCCTGGCCTATGACTCCTTCACCATCGTGGGCACCGCCGACTCCCCCCTCTATGTCTCGGTGCAGCGGGGCTCCTCCTCGCTGGGCTCGGGCAAGGTGAGCGCCTTCGTCCTCCTGCCGGAGGAGGCCTTCGACATGGAGACCTACACCGACGCCTACCTGCGGGGCGAGGGGCTGGAGGACCTGCTGTGCTACGAGGACGAGTATGAGGACCGCGCCGACGCCCTCATTGATGCGCTGGAGCCTCTGGGGGACGAGCGGGCCGCCCTGCGGTACGACGACGTCATCGACGAGGCCAATGAGAAGCTGGCCGATGCCGAGCAGGAACTGGCCGACGCCGAGACCGAGGCGGAGCAGGAGCTCTCCGACGCCGAGCAGGAGCTGAAGGACGCCCGGCGGGAGCTGGACGACGGCTGGCGGGACTGGAACGACGGCCAGATGGAGCTCTCCGACGGCTGGGCCGAGTGGCGGGACGGCTGGGAGACCTTGCGCACCGAGACCGCCGACGCCGAGCAGCAGATCGCGGACGCCGAGGCGGAGCTCCCCGACGCCCTCAAAGAGCTGGAGGACGGCGAGGTGGAACTGGCCGACGCCCGGAAGGAGCTGGACGACGGCTGGGCGGACTATCAGTCCGGCAAATCCGAGTATGAAAACGGCGTTTTGGAGTACGAAAACGGCTACCGGGAACTGCTGGACGGCGAGGAGACCTACAATGAGAACGTGGACACCCTCACCGAGTCCCAGCGGGAGTACGAGGAGGGCCTGAAAGAGTACCAGGAGGGCCTTCAGGAGCTGGCCGACGGCGGACAGCAGCTGATGGACGCCAAGAAGGAACTGGACGACGCCCTGGAGCAGCTCTTTGCCGGAAGTCAGGCCCTCTCCGCCGGGCAGGCCCAGCTGGACCAGCAGCTGGCAGGGTATCAGCAGCTCACCGCCGCCTTCCAGGGGGTCACCGCCGCCTGGACCGCCGGGAACCTCCTGGGGGACTCCCCGGAAAGCACCGGAACCCAGGTGGGGATGGCCCTGGGCCAGCTGGCCATGGAGGCCATGGCCGACCCCACCGCCGCCGACACCTTCCATACCACCTATATTGCACCCCTCTCCTCCCTTCTCTCCGCCCTCATCACCTCGGCGGAGAGCGCGGGGCAGGACGCCTCCCAGCTCACCGCCCTGCTGAATGCCCTCCCCGCAGACGGGGCGGCGCTGCTGGGCTCCCTCACCGGGCAGGAGGCCATCATGGCCCAGGCCACCGCCCTCACCAGCGCCTATTACGGCGTGGCGGCCGCCCTCCAGACCACCGGCGACGCCATTGCCGACGGGCAGGCCCAGCTGGACAGCGCGGCCTCCCAACTCCAGTGGGGCCGCTGGCAGTACGAGGACGGCCTGCGGCAGTACCAGGAGGCCAAGAAGGAGTTTGACGAGGCCACCGAGCAGGCCATCCAGGGCGGCCAGGAGTTGAGTGACGCCAAGGTCCAGCTGGACGAGGGCTGGGCCCAGCTCTACGACGGCCGCAAGGAACTGGACGACGCCTGGGCTGAGCTGGAGGACGCCCGAAAAGAGCTGGAGGACGGCCTTGCCGAGCTGGAGGACGGCTATCAGGAGCTTGTGGACGGCGAGGCGGAATACGCCGATGGCCGCAAGGAGCTGGATGACGGCTGGGCCGAGTACTACCAGGGCGTGGCCGACCTGGAGCAGGCCAAAGCGGACCTGCCTGAAATGGTCGCCGAGGCCGAGGCCGAGCTGAACGACGCCGAGCAGGAGCTGCTGGACGGCGAAGCCGAGCTCCGCGACGCCTATCAGGAGCTCCTGGACGGCGAGACCGAGTACGCCGACGGCTTGCAGGAGTATGAGGATGGCAAGGCCGAGGCCGAGGAAAAACTCTCCGACGCCCGCCGGGAGCTCAACGACGCCCGCCGGGAAGTGGCGGACATCGAGAACTGTGAGTGGTACATCCTGGGCCGCAACACCAATCTGGGCTATGTCTCCTTCCAGCAGGATGCCGAGCGGATGGGCAATCTGGCCTCGGTGTTCCCCCTCATTTTCTTCCTGGTGGCGGCGCTGGTGTGCCTGACCACCATGACCCGCATGGTGGAGGAGCAGCGGGTGGAGATCGGCGGCAAAAAGGCCCTGGGTTACAGCAAGTGGGCCATTTCGCTGAAATACGTGGGCTACGGCCTCTCCGCCTCCCTCACCGGCGGCCTGCTGGGTCTGGCCGTGGGCTGCACCCTCATTCCCTGGATTATTTTCAACGCCTGGAAGATCCTCTACACCGTGGGGGAGCTGATTCTGGTGCCCTCTCCCCTGGTGTGCCTCTTTGCGGTGGGCGCGGCGGCCTTCTGTGTCACCGGCGCGGCCATCGGGGCCACCTTCTCCACCCTCTCCGCCACCCCCGCCGCCCTCATGCGGCCCAAGGCCCCTCCGGCGGGCAAGCGGGTGCTGCTGGAGCGCATCACCCCCCTGTGGTCCCGGCTGTCCTTCACCTATAAGGTGACGCTGCGGAACCTGTTCCGCTACCAGCGCCGCTTCTGGATGACGGTCATCGGCATCGGCGGCTGTACCGCCCTCATTCTGGCGGCCTTCGGCCTGCGGGGCTCCATCTTCGACGTGCTGGATAAACAGTACGACGAGATCTTCACCTACAGTGTGGATGTAGGCCTGGTGGACGACGTGACCGCCGATGAGCGGACCGAGATCGAGCGGGAGCTGGACCGGCAGAGCGGCGTGGATGCCTGGCTGCCCGTCCATCAGGCCTCCCTGGCCGCCGTCAGCGACCGGCAGAGCGTGGACGCCACCCTCTTCGTGGTCTCCGACTGGGAGGAGTTCTCCTCCTTCGTCCACCTGCGGGACCGGGTCAGCGGTAAGGCCATCACCCCAAGCGACGACGGTATCATTCTGACCGAGAAGCTGGCCAAACTTCTGGGCGTCTCCGCCGGGGACACCATCACCCTGGACGGGGACCGGCGGGTGGAGGTCACCGTCACCGCGATTACCGAGCAATACCTGATGCACTACATGTACCTGTCCGACACCTGTTATGAGGCCCTGTTCGGGGAAACGCCGGAGGTCAACTACTATCTGGCCCGCTATGCCGACACCAGCCAGGAGACCGCCGACCAGGTCTCTTCCGCCCTGATCTCCCTCTCCGGGGTGACCAGCGTCTCCCGCATCCAGGACACCCGGGACACCTTTACCAAGAGCATGGAGAGCGTGGACTATGCGGTGGTGCTCATCATCGTCTGTGCCGCCGCCCTGGCCTTCGTGGTGCTTTTCAACCTGACCAACATCAACATCACCGAGCGCCTGCGGGAGCTGGCCACGCTGAAAGTGCTGGGCTTCTACGAGGGCGAGCTTTCCGCGTATGTGTTCCGGGAGAACGTGTTCCTCACCTTCTTCGGCGTGCTGGTGGGCATGGTGCTGGGCCGCCTCCTCCACCGGTGGCTCATCCTGACGGTGGAGATCGACATGCTCATGTTCGGCCGCACCATCCACCCCACAGCCTACGCCTGGGCGGCGCTGCTGACCATCCTGTTCTCCCTGCTGGTGAACCTGACCGCCCGGCGCAGTCTGAAGCGCATCGACATGGTGGAGTCCCTGAAATCGGTGGAGTGAAATCCGACAAGGTTTTCTACTTTACAGCTAAATTACCCATTCTCACCCTCCCCGGCGGCCTCCGCCGGGGAGGAAATATTTCCCACTCGACACCCTTCCCATAGCTTTGCCTGGGTTTGTGGTAAAATATGGTTGACAAACCACCCCAGACAGGAGGGTCTCCCATGGTACTCCAGCGCAGGAAGGGGCTCTTCGAGAGCACCCGCGTCTTATTTCTCCCCATCACCTCCATCACCCCCAACCCCAACCAGCCCCGGCACACCTTTTGTCCCGACGGCCTGGAGGAACTGGCGGCCAGCATCCGCCTGTACGGCATTTTACAGCCCCTGTCGGTGCGGAAGATCCCCGGCGGCTATGAGCTCATCTCCGGCGAGCGCCGCCTGCGGGCGGCCAAGCTGGCGGGGCTCACCGAGGTTCCCTGTATTCTGGTCCAGGCTGACGACCAGTCCTCGTCCCTGCTGGCCCTCATTGAAAACCTCCAGCGGCGGGATCTGGACTTTGTGGAGGAGGCCGCCGCCCTGGCCAAGCTGATCCGCACCTTTGATCTCTCCCAGGAGGAGGCCGCCCGCCGCATCGGCAAGTCCCAGTCGGCGGTAGCCAACAAGCTGCGGCTCTTAAAGCTGCCCCCCGACGTGCTGGCCCTGCTGCGGGAGCGGCACTTCACCGAGCGCCACGCCCGGGCCCTGCTGCGGCTGGAGAGCGAGGAGCAGCAGCGCCAGGCCGCCCAGGTCATCGTGGACCAGGCCCTGACCGTGGCCAAGACCGAGGAGTATGTGGAGAGCCTCCTCCACCCGCCGGAGAAGCCCAGCCGCAACTCGCCGGTATTCCTATTAAAGGATGTGCGCCTCTTTCTCAACTCAGTGACCAAGGGCCTGTCCATGATGAAGAGCGCCGGGGTCGATGCCGACTGTGACCGGAAGGACACCGACGACTCCATCCTGCTGACCATTCGCATCCCAAAAAGTAGAAAATCCTGATCCTGTGTTTCACGTGAAACATAGGCGTTCCTTCTTCCACACCCCCGCGGCCGCCCCGGTTGTTTCACGTGAAACGTGGAACGGCCGGGGTTTTCTTTCTTCTTTTTGGAATTTCAGTTGAATTACAAAAGCGGGGGCATTATAATAAAAGCGTTGCAGCAACCAAAAGAAGCAAAAAAGGTGCGGCAGGAGCCGCGCGACCCCTCCGAACCGGCATTCCCCGGGCCGGTCGGAAGGCGGAAGAAGGTAGGTACATCATGGCAAAAACCATCGCGATCGTCAATCAGAAGGGCGGCGTGGGCAAGACCACCAGCTGTGTCAATCTGGCTGCCGCGCTGCAAATGCTGGGCAGCCGGGTCCTGGTCTGTGACTTCGACCCCCAGGCCAACACCACCTCCGGCTTCGGCGTGGACAAGGTGTCCTCCTCCCCCAACATCTATGACGTGCTCATCAACGACGCCGACATCGCCAAGGCCATCGTCTCCACCCCCTATGCCGACGTGGTGCCCTCCAACAAGGCGCTGGCCGGCGCCACCATCGAGATGATCGGTCTGGACCACCGGGAGTACCGGCTGCGGGACGCCCTGGCCAAGGTGGAGGGGAACTACGACTTCATCTTCATCGACTGTCCGCCCTCTCTGGAGCTGCTCACCCTCAACGCGCTGTGCGCCGCCCAGTCCATCCTGGTGCCGGTCCAGTGTGAGTACTACGCCCTGGAGGGCCTGTCCGATCTTCTCTCCACGGTGCGCATCGTCAAACGGTCCCTGAACCCCCACATCTCTATGGAGGGGGTCATCCTGACCATGTACGACGGTCGGACAAATCTCTCCCTCCAGGTCGCCGAGGAGGTCAAGCGCCACTTCCCCGGCCAGGTCTACGCCACCGTCATCCCCCGCAACGTCCGCCTCTCCGAGGCGCCCAGCCACGGGAAGCCGGTGATGGCCTATGACAGTCTGTCCCGGGGCGCCGAGGCCTACGAGGCCCTGGCCCGGGAGTTCCTGGAGCAGAACGGCGTGACACCAACCAGAAAGGACTGAGTCTATGGCATCCAACAAGGACCGGGGCCTGGGCCGCGGTCTCAGCGCGCTGCTGGGGGACGACGCGCTCCAGAGTCAGGAGGGCGGCTCCCTGTCCCTCCCCATCTCCGAGGTGCAGCCCGGCCTGAAGCAGCCCCGCAAGCGCTTCGACGAGGAGAGTCTGGCCGACCTGGCCGACTCCATCCGCACCCACGGCATCATCCAGCCCCTCACCGTGCGGCGGCTCTCCTCCGGCTATTACCAGATCATCGCCGGCGAGCGCCGCTGGCGGGCCGCCAAGCTGGCCGGCCTGCCGGAGGTCCCCGCCGTCATCATCGAGGCCGACGACCGCACCGTCATGGAGCTGGCCCTCATCGAGAACCTCCAGCGGGAGGACCTGAATCCCGTGGAAGAGGCCGCGGGCTACCAGGTGCTCCTGGACGAGTATGGCCTCACCCAGGAGGAGGTGGCCCAGCGGGTGGGCAAGTCCCGCCCCGCCGTGACCAACGCCCTGCGGCTGCTGGCCCTGCCCGACGCGGTGCGGCAGCTGCTGGAGGAGGGCAAGCTCTCCGCCGGCCACGCCCGGGCCATCCTGGCCGCCCCCACCGGAGATCCTCAGAAGAAGCTGGCCCAGAAGGTGGTCCACGACGGGCTCTCCGTCCGGCAGACCGAGGCTCTGGCCAAGCGCTTCGCCCAGCACCTGGAGGAGGCTGAGGAGGAGCTCCAGCCCAGCCCGGAGCCCGACTACTCCATTTACCTGCGCTCGGCGGAAAAGGACCTGTCCGACCGCTTCGGCCGGAAGGTCACCATTGTCAACGGCAAAAAGAAGGGTAAAATTGAATTGGAATACTACAACACCGAGGATCTGAATCTCCTGCTGGAGACGTTGGAGCACCTGCCCTCCGGTGAGAAGGGAGCACAACCGTGAGCCACGATTCCGAACAGCACCAGCGCAGCGCCCTCCAGCACGAGGCCGAGCACGCCGCACCCGGTAAGAAAAATTCCGTCCTCATCTATCTGGTGATCCTCTTCGCCGCGGCCTTCCTGCTGCTCCTCCTGTCCTACTTCATGCAGCAGCGGGCCAGCCGGGAGGCGTACAGCGACCTGCAGCAGTCCTCCAACTCCGCCGTCCAGTCCCTGGACAACATGCTCCAGGAGAACGAGGACCTGAAGGAGCAGGTGGCCGACCTCCAGGCGCAGCTGGAGCAGGCCCAAAGTCAGGCCACCCAGATCCAGGAGCAGCTCAACACCAGCGAGGCGCTGGTGAATGCGCTGGACAGCCTGAACCACCTGCGCGGGCTCTACAACCAGGGCCAGTACACCGCCTGCCGCACCTATCTGGCGTCCATCGACGCCGCCCAGGTGGAGGCCACCCTCCGCACCTATGTGGAGCAGAATACCGACGCCGCCTGGCTGGAGGTCTACAACCCTCTGGAGGCCTGGCTGAATCTCATCGAGTGGCTGGGCTAACCCCCCGCCGTGCTATTTCACTATAATTCAATGTAAGAGGTGCAATACCATGCTGGATATCCGTTTTATCCGCGAGAACCCCGAGGCTGTTAAGGAGAACATCAAGAAGAAGTTCCAGGACGAGAAGCTGCCCCTGGTGGACAAGGTGCTGGAGCTGGACACCGAGAACCGCGCCACCATCCAGGAGGCCCAGGACCTGCGCACCGCCCGCAACACCAAGAGCAAGCAGGTGGGCATGCTGATGGGCCAGGCCAAGAAGGACCCCTCCAAGCTGGCTGAGGCTGAGGCCCTGAAGGCCGAGGTCAAGGCCGACGCCGACCGCCTGGCCTACCTGGAGAACCGGGAGACCGAGCTGGCCGAGGAGATCCGCAAGATCATGCTGGTCATCCCCCAGATCATCGACCCCTCCGTGCCCATCGGCCCCGACGACTCCGCCAACGTGGAGGTCCAGCGCTTCGGCGAGCCCGTGGTGCCCGACTACCCCATCCCCTACCACACCGACATCATGGACTCCTTTGACGGCATCGACCTGGACGCCGCCGGCCGTGTCTCCGGCTCCGGCTTCTACTACCTGCTGGGCGACATCGCCCGCCTGCATGAGGCCGTGCTGGCCTACGGCCGCGACTTCATGATCGACAAGGGCTTCACCTACTGCATCCCCCCCTTCATGATCCACGGCAACGTGGTGGAGGGCGTCATGTCCCAGACCGACATGGACGGCATGATGTACAAGATCGAGGGTGAGGACCTCTACCTCATCGGCACCAGCGAGCACTCCATGATCGGCCGCTTCATTGACCAGATCATCCCCAACGAGAAGCTGCCCCAGACCCTCACCTCCTACTCCCCCTGCTTCCGCAAGGAGAAGGGCTCCCACGGCATCGAGGAGCGCGGCGTGTACCGCATCCACCAGTTCGAGAAGCAGGAGATGATCGTGGTTTGTAAGCCCGAGGAGTCCAAGGACTGGTACGAGAAGCTGTGGCGCTACTCCGTGGAGCTCTTCCGCAACTTCGACATCCCCGTGCGCCAGCTGGAGTGCTGCTCCGGCGACCTGGCTGACCTGAAGGTGAAGTCCTGCGACATCGAGGCCTGGAGCCCCCGTCAGCAGAAGTACTTCGAGGTCTGCTCCTGCTCCAACCTGGGCGACGCCCAGGCCCGCCGCCTGAAGATCCGCTACCGCGGCGAGGACGGCAAGATCTACCTGGCCCACACCCTGAACAACACCTGCGTGGCGCCTCCCCGCATGCTCATCGCCCTGCTGGAGAACAACCTCCAGGCCGACGGCACCGTGAAGGTGCCCAAGGTGCTCCAGCCCTACATGGGCGGCAAGGAGCTGCTGGTGCCCACCAAGAAGTAAATCATACAAAGGTCTTACGGGGCGACGGGTCACCGCCGCCCCGTGGGCCGTAGAAACGAGGAAACCATGTCCCTGAAACAGAAAACCACCGGCTTTTTCGCCGAGTACCGCAAGTTCATTGCCCGGGGCAATGTGATGGACCTGGCGGTGGGTGTCATCATCGGCGCCGCCTTCAAGTCCATTGCCGACTCCCTGGCCAATGACCTGCTCATGCCCCTGCTGGGGCTGCTGACGCCCAGCGGGCTGTCCCTCTCCACCCTGACCCTGGGTCCGGTGAAGATCGGCAGCTTCCTGGATACGGTGCTCAGCTTCCTCATCACCGCCTTTGCCCTGTTCTGTGTGGTAAAGGCCATCAACACCATCCACCGCAAGAAGGAGCAGGCGCCCTCCGCGCCCCCCAAGCCCTCGGAGGAGGTCCTGCTCCTCACCGAGATCCGCGACCTGCTGAAGGAGAAGAACGGATGAGTGATCACCCTACCCCCTCCCCCAACTCCGGGGAGCAGAAGCCTTCCTATACCCCCGCCTCACCGGTGAAGCGGGCGCTGGCCTGGATGGGCATTGTGTACATGGTCATCCTGGTCCTGCTCACCACCTACAATATGGCCACCGGGGAGCCCATCCACAACATCCCCGGCATCCTCCTCTTCCCCGCCTGCGGCGGGCTGGCGGCGGTGTGCTTCCTGCGCTGGCGGGAGATCAAAAAGCTGCCGCTGCTGATCCTGGGCGTGCTGGCCGCCGTGGCCTGCGCCGTCAATCTGGTCACCGGGGTGATGTCCCTGGTCGCCGCTCTGGGAGGTTAATATGGAACAAGCCATTCGCACGGGTCTGGCCGACCTGGGCCTGCTGGAGCAGGTCCCGGCCCAGGCGCCGGAGCAGCTGGCCGAGTATGGCCGGCTGCTGCTGGTGAAAAATCAGGTCATGAACCTGACCGCCATCACCGATCCCGACCAGGTGGTGAAGCTCCACATGCTGGACTGCGCCGCCCTGCTGAAGTACGCCGAATTTTCCGGCAAGCGCCTCATCGACGTGGGCACCGGCGCGGGCTTCCCGGGCATGGTGCTGAAGATCCTGGTCCCCTCTCTGGAGGTGGTGCTGCTGGACAGCCTCAACAAGCGCCTGGACTGGCTGGGCGAGGTGGCGTCCACCCTGGGCCTCACCGGTGTGAGCACCTGCCACGCCCGGGCCGAGGAACAGGCCCTCCAGCCCGGCTGGCGGGACAGCTTCGACCTGGCCACCGCCCGGGCCGTGGCCTCGCTGGAGCTGCTGGGGGAGCTGTGCCTCCCCTATGTGAAGGTGGGCGGCCGCTTCCTGTCCATGAAGAGCGTGGACTGCGGCGAGGAGCTGCAGCGCGCCGAGAGCGGCCTGCGGCTGCTGGGCGGCGTGCTGCGTCCCCACAGCGATTACACCATCCCCGGCACAGAGGTCACCCACCGCGTGGTGACGGTGGAAAAGGTCCGGCCCACCCCCAAGGGGTACCCCAGAAGATGGACCAAGATCCAGAAATCTCCACTTGTGAACCGTGGCTGAATTTTCCGGGCCTAAACTCCATCATTTTTTATACTTTGCACAAAAGTATACTTTTTTACCATTGTAATTCTTCCAAATCCGTGATAAAGTAGACTGACAGCAGTTAGGGAGGCAGCTATGTCAACAGCAATCGCCATCACTTCCGGCAAGGGAGGCACAGGAAAAACCTCACTGACCGGCGGAGTAGCCTCCTGTCTGGCGGCACTGGGCCGGCGGGTCCTGTGCGTGGACATGGATGTGGGCCTGCGCAACCTGGATCTGACCCTGGGTATGAGCGACCGGGCCCTGATGGACTTTACCGACGTCCTCTCCGGACGGACGACGCTGGAAAAAGCCGCGGTGCCCCATCCGGTGATCCAGGGCCTGTATCTGCTCACCGCGCCGCTGACCATGCCCCGGGACCTCATCACCGAGGAGGGGCTGCGGAATTTCCTGACCCGGGCCAAGGCCCAATACGACTATGTGCTCATGGACGCCCCCGCCGGACTGGGGGGCGGCTTCCGCATGTCGGTGTGCGGGGCGGACCGGGCCATCGTGGTCTCCACCACCGACGCCTCCGCTCTGCGGGACGCCCAGCGCACGGTGGGCGAGCTGACCCGCAGTCTGGAACACATCCACCTGGTGGTCAACCGCGTCCAGCCCAAGCTGCTGCGGCAGCTGCACACCACCATCGACGACGCCATGGACACCGCGGGACTGCCTCTGCTGGGCATCGTGCCGGAGGACCCGCAGGTCATGCTGGCCGCCAACCGGGGCGAGCCGCTGATCCTCATGGCCCGGTACGGCGCCGCCCGAGCCTATCTGAACATCGCCCGCCGTCTGGAGGGGCAGCGCGTGCCCCTGATGCGCCTGCGGTGAAGCATCCCCATCCCCTGCGCCACTCAACCGAGAGAGGAGTTTTGTCTTTATGAATATCGCCCTCATGAGCCACGACCGCAAGAAGGAACTGATGGTGCAGTTCTGCATCGCCTACTGCGGTATCCTGTCCAAGCATGTGCTCTGTGCCACCAACACCACCGGCAAAATGGTGGCGGAGGCCACCGGCCTGCACGTCAATCTGTTCCTGTCCCACGAGCACGGCGGCAGCCAGCAGATCGGCGCCCGCATCGCCTACAACGAGATCGACATGGTACTCTTCTTCTCCGATCCCCAGAGCGAAGAGATGGACAAGGACCTGAGCTACATCACCCGCCTGTGCGACACCTATAATATCCCCTACGCCACCAACGTGGGCACGGCTGAAATGCTCATTCATGGCCTGGAGCGGGGCGATCTGGATTGGCGTGACATCATCAACCCCAAAACCAAGCCTTTTACGGCCTGATTTGGTCCCTTTTCCGGTTGACTTTTCGCCCCCTTTGGGATACTATCTAAAACAGCACCGCCACGACGGGGCAGGTACCGCGGACACCGCCGGACAGAGAGGCGCGCCCTTGGGCTGAAAGCGCGCTTACGGCAAGGAACACGGGAGACAGCTCTACCAGCGGGCCCGGAGACGGGCGCGGTCCCCTTCCCGCAACAGAAGGTCCGAGGGCGCATACCGCGCCGAACATGGGTGGCACCACGGAAGCAAACGCTTTCGTCCCATACTCAGTGGGACGAAAGCGTTTTTTTGTCCCCAGCAATCTTTGCTCCGGGATAGCCCGGAGGTTTGTCCTCGCCGGACGGGCCGCCTATCCGGCGGGGACCCGATTTCTTTTCGCGAAAAGAAACCGGGGAAAGAAAAGGCGGAGAGGGGAACTTCTCGTTCCCCTCTCCACTCCCCTCCAAAAGGGCGGCCTTTTGGGGGCCGCCCCATATTGCCGAGGTACAACGCTTTCCTCATAGGCACCAGGCCTGGTTTTTGTTCTGCCAGGGCAAGGAAATACCTCCGCAGCAGAACACAAGCCGGGGTGTGCCTTGGGGGAGTCCAGAGGGGTAGTATCCCCCCTCTGGGCTTTCTTTCCCACCGCTTTCTTTGCAAAGAAAGCGGTGCCCCGTCCGGGCAGGACGCCCGCCCGGCGAGGGCAAAAACCCGCCCGATTGCCGGGCATCGCTTCATATTCCCATATCCTTCCACAAAGGAGAGATCACCATGGATCGCATCAAACCCCGCACCCTGTCCGGCTTCATGGAGCTGCTGCCCGCGCGGCAGGTCCAGTTCGACCGGATGGTGGAGACCCTGCGCAAGACCTATTCCCTCTACGGCTTCACCCCCCTGGACACCCCGGCCATCGAGGCCAGCGAGGTGCTGCTGGCCAAGGGCGGCGGCGAGACCGAGAAGCAGATCTACCGCTTCACCAAGGGCGACACCGACCTGTCCCTGCGCTTTGACCTGACCGTGCCTCTGGCCAAGTACGTGGCCCTCCACACCGGCGACCTGACCTTCCCCTTCCGCCGCTTCCAGATCGGCAAGGTCTACCGGGGCGAGCGCGCCCAGCGCGGCCGCTTCCGCGAGTTCTACCAGGCCGACATCGACGTCATCGGCGACGGCTCCCTGGACATCATCAACGAGGCGGAGATCCCCTCCATCATCTACAAGACCTTCACCGCTCTGGGCCTGAAGCGCTTCCAGATCCGGGTGAACAACCGCAAGGTCCTGAACGGCCTCTTTGACCTGCTGGGCCTCAAGGAGCAGGCCGGCGATGTCATGCGCACCATCGACAAGCTGGAGAAGATCGGCCCCGAGAAGGTGAAGGAGCTGCTGGTGAACGAGTTCTCCGTCCCCGCCGCCACCGCCGACCAGCTGCTGGAGCTCCTCTCCACCAACGACCCCATGGGCGCCCTCGCCGCCCTGAAGGGCCAGAACGAGCTCTTTGACCAGGGTGTGGAGGAGCTTTCCACCGTGGTGAATTATATGTCTGCCTTTGGCGTCCCCGCGGAAAACTACAAGGTGGACCTGACCATCGCCCGTGGCCTGGACTACTACACCGGCACCGTCTACGAGACCGCCATGCTGGACCACCCGGAGATCGGCTCCATCTGCTCCGGCGGCCGCTATGACAACCTGGCCGAGTATTATACCAACAAGCAGCTCCCCGGCGTGGGCATCTCCATCGGCCTGACCCGGCTGTTCTTCGTGCTGGAGGATCAGAAGTACCTGAACGACGACCTGCTCACTTCTCCCGCCGACGTGCTGGTGCTGCCCATGACCGCCGACCTCTCCCCCGCCATTGCCTTGGCCACCACCCTGCGGGAGGCGGGCATCCGCACCCAGCTCTACACTGAGAACAAGAAGTTCAAGCAGAAGATCGGCTACGCCGACAAGCTGGGCATCCCCTACGTCATCTTCCTGGGCGACGACGAGGTGAAGGAGGGCAAGGCCGCCGTGAAGGACATGGCCTCCGGTGAGCAGCTCACCCAGACCGTGGACGAGGCCATCGAGCGCATCCGCGCGGGCCTGGCCCAGCGCAGCGCGGGCACTCCCATCCGGGAGCCTCAGGCCTGATTTTTCGCAACTATTTGTTATCTCTATAAACTATATTACAAATTGGAGTTGATTTACGATGGATAACGTGCGTAATTCCCACCGCACCCACTCCTGCGGCGAGCTCCGCATGGAGCATGTGGGCCAGACCGTCACCCTGGCGGGCTTCCTGGAGAACGTCCGCGAGGTGGGCCAGAACTTCGCCTTTGTGGTGCTGCGCGACTTCTATGGCACCACCCAGGTGGTCATCGAGAACGAGGAAATGATGGGCATCATCAAGCCCCTCAACAAGGAGTCCACCATCCAGGTCACCGGCGTGGTGCGGGAGCGCGATTCCAAGAACCCCAAGCTGCCCACCGGCGACATCGAGGTGGTGCCCACCGCCATCAAGGTGCTGGGCCGCTGCCGCCACAACGAGCTGCCCTTCCAGATCAACCGCAGCCGGGAGGCCGACGAGACCGCCCGCCTGAAGTACCGCTATCTGGATCTGCGCAACCCCGAGGTCAAGAACAACATCATCCTGCGCTCCAACGTGGTGGCCGCCCTCCGCGCCGCCATGATCGACCACGGCTTCATGGAGATCACTACCCCCATCCTGACTGCCTCTTCCCCCGAGGGCGCCCGTGACTATCTGGTGCCCAGCCGGAAGCATCCTGGTAAGTTCTACGCCCTGCCCCAGGCTCCCCAGCAGTTCAAGCAGCTGCTGATGGCCTCCGGCTTCGACAAGTACTTCCAGATCGCCCCCTGCTTCCGGGACGAGGACGCCCGCGGCGACCGCTCCCCCGGTGAGTTCTACCAGCTGGACATGGAGATGGCCTTTGCCGACCAGGACGACGTGTTCGCCGTGCTGGAGGACGTGCTGCCTCCCATCTTCGCCAAGTACGGCACTTACAACATCGCCTCCTCCGCCCCCTTCCGCCGCATCTCCTACCTGGACGCCATGGAGACCTACGGCACCGACAAACCCGACCTGCGCATCGACCTGACCGTGAAGGACGCCACCGACGTGCTGGCCGGCTGCGGCTTCGGGCCCTTTGAGGGCAACACCGTCAAGGCCGTGCCCATCACCGGCTTCACCGCCACCCGCAAGCAGATCGACAAGCTCTGCGCCGACGTGGAGGTCCAGTCCGGCCAAAAGGCCTACTGGTTCCGCCTGGATGAGAAGGGCGAGATCGTGGGCGGCATCGCCAAGTTCGTCCAGCCCGTCAAGGACCAGGTGGTCTCCGCCCTGGGTCTGGAGCCCAACACCTTCGTGGGCCTGACCGCCGGCAAGAAGCTCACCGCCCAAAAGACCGCCGGTGTGCTCCTCAAGCAGGCGGTGGCTCTGGCTCCCCAGCACTTCGACAAGGAGCGCTACGAGTTCTGCTGGATCGTGGACTTCCCCATGTACGAGATCGGCGAGGAGTCCGGCGAGCTGGAGTTCTGCCACAACCCCTTCTCCATGCCCAACGGCGGCCTGGAGATCCTGAAGAAGGCGGCCGCCGGCGAGGTGGACCCCCTGACCATCACCGCCTTCCAGTACGACCTGGTGTGTAACGGCGTGGAGCTGTCCTCCGGCGCCGTGCGGAACCACGACCCCGAGATCATGATCGAGGCCTTCCAGCTGGTGCGGCTGGGTGAGGACGACGTGAAGGCCAAGTTCCCCGCTATGTACAACGCCTTCACCTACGGTGCGCCCCCCCACGCGGGTATCGCCCCCGGCGTGGACCGCATGGTCATGCTGCTGGCCGGCGAGGACTCCATCCGGGAGATCATCCCCTTCCCCATGAACAAGAACGCCCAGGACCTGATGATGGGCGCTCCCTCCTTCGTGGAGCCCAAGCAGCTGGACGAGCTGAACATCGTCTGCACCAAGAAGGAAGAAGAGACTGCCGAATAAGAGCAGGCATAGTAAAAGCGCCCGTGGAACTCCACGGGCGCTTTTTTGTCGGCACAGCTCAGAGCTGTGGGGGCTTCTGTCCTCGCCGGACGGGCCGCCTGCTCGGCGGGAGCACCGCTTTCTTTGCAAAGAAAGCGGTGGAAAAGAAAGCCCAGAGGGGGGATACCCCCCTCTGGACTCCCCCAAAGCGCATCCCGGCCTTCATTCTGCTGCGGCGGTATTTCCAAAGCATGGCGTGGCCAATTCCAAGCCTGGTGCCTATGAGGAAAGCGTTGTACCCTGCCAATATGGGGCGGCCCCATAAAAGGCCGCCCTTTTGGAGGGGAGTGGAGAGGGGAACGAGAAGTTCCCCTCTCCGCCTTTTCTTTCCCCGGTTTCTTTTCCGCGAAAAGAAATCGGGCGCTGTCCGCGCAGGACGCCCGCCCGGCGAGGGCAAATCCCCCCTGACCCTGTCAGGGCTTCTTTCACAGCCCGGAGACCACCCACTCCCGCCGGATGCACCAGAGCCCCACCTGAACGCTCTCCACCGGGTTCTCCTCCCCGTCCCGGATGGCGCTGTGCCAGCGGAAGAGCCGCTCCCAGCTCTTGAAAACCTGCGCCTTCCACTCGGGATAGAAGGCGCTGAGCATCACCTTCTGGGTATCCAACCCCCGGAGCTCCAGCTCCCGGCGGAACTGCTTCTCCTCCTTCTCCTCCCCCATGAAGCGCAATTGCAAAATGCGGTTCCAGTCCAGGAGGTCGAAAAACACCGCCTGGTCCCGGGGCACCTCCAGAGTGAGCACCCGCCCACCCGCGGAGGGATCCAGGTCCCGGCCATTCAAAAAGGCCCAGTAGGGATACTCCGCCCCCTCCGGCGGGGGCACCAGCGCCGCCGCCTGGGACACATACCACCCGTAGGCAGTGAGGAAAATGGGCGCGCTCTCCCCGTACTTGCGCCGGACGTACTCCGCCCGGGAAAAGCACACCCCGTCCCGCTCCAACACCCGGAGCACCGCGTCGCTCTGGGGCGAGTAGAGCGTTACTGTATCACGTCCATGATCCATTCTTTTCTCAGCTCCCAAATGATCCCGTATTGATGGCTGCCCCCCAGCTGTATCCGCTCGTCGAAGAGCCGGTCCCAGCTGGCCACGATCTCCCGCTTGATGGCGGGGTAAAACTGGCTCATATAGGCCGTCACATCGCTGACCCGGTAGTCGGCCAGGAGCTTCTTGTGCCGGGCCGCGTCCGCCTCGTCGGCGGGGATATAGGAGTAATTGAGGATCATGCCCCACTTCCCCACGTGGATGAGGGCCAGCTCCTCCGGATCCACCTCCAGCTCCAGCAGCACCCGCCCGGGCTCCAGCAGCATGGCGGTGTCCCGGGCCAGGGAGGCCCACACCGGGTACTCCGCGTCAGCGGGCTTCCGCCCTCGGTTGGGGGCGTGGCCCACCAGCCAGTCGTAGGCCTCCAGCACGATGGGGGCACAGTCCTCATTCTCCAGCTCCACATACCGACGCCTGGCGGTATACCGCCCAGTTTTCTCCAGTTCTTTGAGTACCTGGACGTGCTGCTTGGTCCAGATCCGTCTCCGCTCCACGGTATCGTCCCCTCCTTCGCTGCAGTCTTTCCTTCATTATAAGAGTGTCCGCACCCCCTGTCAAACCGGGGCACACACCCCTCCAGACGACGTTTTTCCCCAAGCCTGAAAGATTTTTTTGCACTTTTCCGGCATCAATCGAACCCTATTTTTCAATTGGGGGTTGACTTATGGCGCAATCAAGTGTAAGATAGCATTTGTAACCGATTTGTAATCTTTGTGACACTTCTGTCATCATTGCCGGGCCGGTACCCGGTGGAACAAGAGAAGGGGAGGTCCTTCCCATGGACGAAATCTTACATCAGTCCAAGCAGGAGCGCCGCCGTTCGTTCGCTGCTCCCGCTGCACTCGCCCAGGCGCTGACGCTGCCCGGCCGTGCGAGTGCCGCCGCGGAGGAGCGGGCCGAGCGTTTTATGCAGGAGCATGTGCCCCTGGTGCGCCGGGTGGACCACGCGCTGGCCGCCTTCCGCTCCTTCAACCCGCTGATTTTCCTGGCTGTGGCCGCCCTGCTGGGCGTGGCCTCGGTGGTCACCACGGTATACACCCCCAGCTATCAGGTCTCGATCGACGGCGAGCCCATCGGCATCGTGGCCTCTCAGGAGTCCTTTGAGGCCACCGTGGAGCGGGTGGAGACCCGGGCCACCGCCATTCTGGGTTATGACTACCAGATGGAGGGTGAGATCACCTATGACTTCACCCTGACCAAGCGCGGCGAGATCCCCGCCGCCTCCTCTCTGGAGCCCGCCCTCTTCGACCGCATCGGCGACGTGATGAAGAGCTATGTCCTCCTGGTCAACGGCCAGGTGGTGGGCGCCGCGGAGAACGAGTCTGACATCCAGAACCTGCTGGACTCCGTGAAGGCCTCCTACACCAACGAAAACACCGTCTCGGCGGAGTTCACCGACAACGTGGTCATCACCCGTCAGTACATCTCCTCCGATGTGGAGCAGGATCTGGACGCCATGGCGGCCACCCTCACCTCCAACACCAACGGGGAGACTACATATGAGGTCCAGGCCGGCGACACCTTCATGGCCCTGGCTCTGGACAACGGCATGACCATGCGGGAGCTGGAAGCCCTCAACCCCGGTGTGGATGTGAACAAGCTGATGATCGGCCAGGTGCTGAACATCAAGGAGGAGATCCCCTTCCTGTCCGTGGAGACCGTGGATCACGTCACCTACACCGAGTCCATCGCCGCTCCCGTGCGGGAGGTGGAGGACAGCTCCATGTACGTGGGGGACACCAAGGTCCTCTCCGCCGGTTCTGAAGGCACCCAGCAGGTGACTGCCGATGTGACCTACCTCAACGGCCATGAGACCGCCCGGGAGGTCACCGAGACCACCGTCCTCACCCAGCCCACCGAGAAGGTGGTGGCCGTGGGCACCAAGGAGAAGCCCTCCTGGATCGCCACCGGCTCCCTGCAGTGGCCGGTGTACGGCAACATCACCTCCTACTACGGCTACCGCTCCATCTTCGGCTCTTACAGCCTCCACCGCGGCATTGACATCGCCTGCTCCTACGGCACCGGCATCTCTGCGGCCGACGGCGGCACCGTCACCTTCGCCGGCTGGAACGGCACCTACGGCCAGCTGGTGGTCATCAACCACGGCAATGGCTATGTCACCTACTACGCCCACAACTCCAGCCTGCTGGTCTCCGTGGGGGACAAGGTGTACAAGGGCCAGACCATCGCCAAGGCCGGCTCCACCGGACGCTCCACCGGCACCCACTGCCACTTCGAGGTCCATGTGAACGGCAGCCTGGTCAACCCCCTGAACTATCTGCCCTAACCATTCATCCAGTCCAGTACAGCGCGCCCCGCACTCCGCGGGGCGCGCTTTTTCGGAGGTTTTCTTATGTCCCGTACTCCCCTCTGCGACGCGCTCCGCGCCTTCGCCGCCACCCAGCCCCTGCGCATGCACATGCCCGGCCACAAGGGCACGGGCCTCCCGCTCCCCGAGCTCTCCGCCGCCGCCGCCCTGGACTTCACTGAGCTCCCCCCCACCGGCAACCTCTTCGAGGCCGACGGCCCCATCCGGGCCGCTGAGGCGCTGTGGGCGGAGGCCTTCCACATGGACGCCTGCCTCTTCCTCACCGGCGGCTCCACCCAGGGCGTGCTCTCCGCCCTCACCCTCACCTGCCGCCCGGGGGACGCCGTCCTGCTGGACCGGGGGTGCCACCGCTCGGCCTTCAACGCCCTGGCTCTGCTGGATCTGACCCCCCACTACCTCTACCGCCCCTGGCTGGAGGAGGAGGCCATCGCCGGCCCCATTTCTCCACAGGATGTGGAAAAGGAGCTGGAAAACTCCCCGGAGATCAAAACAGTCTGTATCACCTCCCCAACATATTACGGAGTGCAATCAGATATTCCCGCCATTGCCGCGGTGTGCCATGCACATGGGGCCAAGCTGGTGGTGGACAGCGCCCACGGCGCGCACCTGCCCTTCCTGGGGGATCTCAGCCACTCCGCCGCCGACCTGCTGGTGGTCTCGGCCCACAAGACCCTCCCCGCTCCGGGCCAGTCGGCCCTGCTGCTGAGTAACGGCTTCCCGCTGGAGGAGCTGTGCCGGGCCGGGTCCCTGTACGGCAGCTCCTCCCCCTCCTACCCCATGATGGCCGCCCTGGACGCCGCCCGGGCCTGGATGGAGACCGAGGGCGTCACGCGGCTGAAGGAGACCGCGGATGCGGTCCACGCCCTCCGCAGCACCTTCCACGCCCTCAATCCCCGGGACGGCCTGGTGCTGGACCCCACCCGGCTGGTGGTGTCGTGCAACGGGGGCTTCGGGGTCAAGGCCGCCCTGGAGGACCTGGGCGTCTACCCCGAGATGGCCGACCAGCGCCATGTGGTGTTTATCTGCACCGCCTCGGACACGGCGGCGTCCTTCCGCCGCCTGGAGGAGGCCCTCCACACCGTCCTCCCCCGGGAGGCTCCCCTGTCTCCCCTGC
>NZ_NFGZ01000037.1 GCF_002159175.1 Flavonifractor sp. An92
GGGGAGGTGGGGGAGGGCTATTCTGTTGATTCGGGTCCGGTGTGGTGCCAGCGGCATGCGGATCCGGGGCCGGAGGCTGGTGGGCTGCGCTCACCTGAGGCGTTCTGCGCCCTCTGATCTTGTTTTTGATCTTGGTAAACACTCCTGGCATACTGATCACTCCTGTCTCGTTCGCTCTTCCAGATCCTGCTGTACCTGGTGATAATACTCGCCCAATTCCTCCCGGCCCACGCTCTTGCCCGCCTTGTGCTGCTCGGCCTGGACGGCCCGCAACAGGTGGGTCATGCGCAGCGGCACGCCCTCCGCCGCGGCCAGGAAGGCTCCCGCCACGGCGATGTTCTTGATGCTGCTGCCCGAGAGCTCAAAGCTGCGGGCCAGGAAGTCGAAATCCAGGTCCTCGTCCCGGGGCAGCTCCGGCGGCAGGACGCTGCGCCAGATCTGCTCCCGCCGGTCCCGGTCGGGGAGGGTGAAATCAATGATGAATTTCAGACGGCGCTTGAAGGCCTCGTCGAAATTCTGGAGAAAGTTACTGGCCAAAATGACGATCCCGTCGTACTCCTCCATCTTCTGGAGGAGGAAGGAGGTCTGCACGTTGGCGTAGCGGTCGTGGGCGTCCTTGGTCTCGGAGCGCTTGCCGAAAAGGGCGTCGGCCTCATCGAAGAAGAGGATGCTCTGGCTCTTCTTCACCTCTTCAAAGACCGTGCTGAGCTGCTTTTCGGTCTCGCCCACATATTTGGAGATCACGCCGGACAGGTCCACCTTGTACAGCTCCAGCCGCAACCGGTTGGCGATGACCTGGGCGGCCATGGTCTTACCGGTACCGGGCGGGCCGCTGAAGAGCATGGACACCCCCCGGCCGTAGGCCACCTTTCGGCCAAAGCCCCACTGGTCGTACACCCGGCGGCGGAACTCCACCTGGTCGCAGGCCTCCCGGAGCCGCCGCTTCTGCTCCGGCGGGAGGATCAGGTCCTCCCAGGTGTACTGGGCATTCACCCGGCTGGCCAGCTTGCCCAGGGTGTGGGAGAGCTGGGACCGGCAGGCCTGATGGAGCGTGTCGTCGCTGAGGCACTCCTCCCCTGCCCAGTCCCGCAGGCGTCTGGCCTCCTGCGCGGCGGCGGAAATTTGCCCGGGGTAGAGGGCGAATTTATTGGACAGCGACTCCAGCGACGCCCCCTCCCCCAGCGACGCACCGGACAGGGCATGCTCCCAGAGGGTGAGCCGCTCTCCGGCGTCGGGGGCGCTCAGCTCCAGCTCGGCCCGCACCCAGGGGGCGCAGGGGGTCTGGGGCTGCCACGGCAGTGGCGAGAGGAGAAATACCACGTCGGTGGCCATGGCGGCAAGCTCCAGCAGCCGCCGGATGTGCACGGTCAGGCTCACCGGCTCCCGGGCGGTAGGGCGGGGACCCTCCCCCTCTGTGGGGGGCGGCTCCTCCCCGGCGTCCTGAAGGTGCTCAAACCCGGTAAAAATCAGCGCCGCCCGGCGGAGCACCGTCTCCCGCAGGATGGGACGCAGGACCCCATCCCACGCGCCCTCCCGCCGGAGCAGGCTCTCCACATCCACCACCAGGGCGGGCCGCCCGGTCTGTTCGCAGAAATGCCGCGCCAATGTCCGCCGTCCGGACAACTTCTCCCCTTTCAGGTAGAACAGGAGCCGCGTCCCCTTGCCCTGTTCCCCGGCGAAGGACAGCATCCGCGCCAGCTTCTCCCGATGGAGCACCAGCTCCGGCAGGGGCTCTCCCGGCCAGAAGAGCTCTCCCGCGCCGATGAGGGCGGGTTCCTCGCTCATAAAGTCCAGGATAAACGCCGTGACCCGCCGGTCCAGCTTGAGCCCCGCCGACTGGTCTCCCCGGCCGTCCGCCCCGCCGCAGCCGGCGCAGAAAAGGTGCTCCAGCACCGGCAGACGCTCCCGCCACCGGGCCAGCAGCGCCAGCTGCCGCTCCTGCTGGGCGGTGAAGGTCCGCAGGCACAGCTCCAGGCTGGGCAGCTGCCCCCGGTCGGCCTGGCAAGCGGCGAAGCGCCCCTCAAAGGAGCGGTCCAGCTCCGGCGCCAGGGCCAGATAGACGCAGTGGCGCTCAAAGTCGGTGAGCTGATAGGCCCGGAAAAGATACTCCAGGGCAATCACCGTCCCGGCGTCCAGGGCGGCCTCGCTGCGCAGGCGGAGGGTACGCTCCAGGCGCTGGGCCTTCCAGGCGGGCTCCTCCGCGTTCCCCTCCATACGGGACAGGCGCAGGGCGCACAGCTCCAGCACCTGCCCCAGGTACTCCTCCTGGGAGGCAAAGGGTCGTTCCATGGGCGTCACCTCCGTTGAAAATCAGAGATTACTCAGAAGTGTGGCCACGATCTGGGCCATCTCACCCCGGTTCAGGGTGGCGGTGGGGTTGAATTTATAGTTGCTGGGCATCTCCAGAATGCCCGCCGCGCGCAGGCGCACCACCGAGTCGGTGGCATAGGACGCCACCTGGTTCAGGTCCACATACCCGGTGTCCAGGCCCCGGGAGCGCAGGCGCAGGCCGATGCCCGAGGAAATGTTGCCCAGAAGGGCCGCCATATCCTGGCGGGTGATGGCCTCGTTGGGCCGGAACCGCCCTCCGCTGACGGCGCCCCCGCCCAGATTGTTGAAATACAGCCAGCTGGCCGGCCGGGCCACATAGGAGGTGGTGGGCACGTCGGAGTAGACCTGCACCGCCCGCTGGGGCAGATTGGCCGCCGACAACGCCGACGCCACCAGACTGAGGAATTCGCCCCGGGTGGCCGGGTCGTCGGGGTGGTAGAGCCCGCTGGAGTCGCCGCTGATGACCCCGCGGGAGACCAGATAGGTCACATAGGGGTTGGCCCAATGATCGGGACCTACGTCGGAGAAGGAGGCCGGGCGGTAGACCACGCCGAATTTGGAGAGGTGGGTGGTGAACAGATACACCCCGCCCTTGGCTTCGTCATAATAGCTCTCGCTGACCAGCTCGGTAGTGCCGTCCTCGTGGATGTACGCGATGGCGATGGCGTTGAAATCCTCCCCTTCCTCGGGCGTATAGGGGATGAACAGGCGCACACCGTAGGCCTCCTCAAAGGCCGTCCGCTCCTTGCCGTCCACCTGGAGCGTGGCGTCCACGCCAGGGCGGCCCTCATGCTCCAGCCGGTCCAGCCGGAAGCGCACCGCGCCCTCCTCTGCCGCTGTCTCCTGGATGGTGGCCCCGTAGAGGCTCATGGCCCCCGCCGGTGTCTCCACCGTGAAGCGGTCCCAGTCCTCCTGGGAGATGCGCTGGAACTGCGGCCCGGTCAGGTCCAGAATGTAGGTCTTGCAGGGGTGCTCCGGGTCCAGATCCTCGATGACGATGGTCCCCTCTTTGTAGCCGTCGCCCTCCAGCTGCTCGGCGTCCTCCGCGTGCTTGCGGGCCAGCTCCAGGAGGGCCTCCAGCTCCTCGTCGGTGACGGTGGTGATGCTCACGCCGTCCTCTTCCACCGTGTGGGCGGGCCAGAGGCGGGTGTCACTGCTGGCGTTCTCCTCGTCCAGCTCGTTCTCCACCCGGATGGTGGGACTGGGCGAGGGGTCCGGGCTGGAATCGCCGCCTCCACCTCCGCCGCCCCCGCCGCCGGGGTCGTTGGACACGATGCCGGACACGCCCACGGTGAGCTCCATGGGGTCGGCCGGGACGGGGTCGGTCTCGCCGTCGCCGTAGACCATGGTGATGTACCACCACAGGTTCATCTCATTGCCCATATAGTCGATGGACCACCCCTCCGGCGGCGTCAGCACCGGGGTGGACTCACTGTATGCAATGTCCACCGTCAGACGCAGCGAGATGCTGCCCGGCTCCCCGGGCACCGCTCCTCTGGTACAGGTCAGGGTATAGCCCGCCCCGCTCGTCTCCGGCACCGTGACCAGACGGATAAAGGCATCTTCATGCACCGTGAAGGTGATGGTGCAGTCTCCGGTAAGGACGTCGCCGGGGAGCACGGCGTCGCCGTATTCATTCACCGTCAGATCGATGTCCAGGGGCTCCGCCGGGCCGCCGCCCGTGTCGGCAACGGAGACCGTAGCGCCGGTGATGGCCGCGGGCCAGTCCACCTGGTACAGACCGGAATCGGCGTGGAAGGAGAGGTCCAGGTCCACGCCCTGCGGCCACTGGACGCTGGAGACCGCCTCGTAGTCCACCTGGGTGGAGAAGTAATCGTTGGAGGTAAAGGTGATGGTGATATCCTCCCGGATGTCCATGTCCATGGTCACCTCGCCCTCCCCCTCCATGCCGCTGGTGTCGATGGTGATGGTCCGGGCGTCGGTCACCGTGACCGCATCCGGATAGTTCCGGACCGCGTGATCAGGCCCGAAGCCATATCCGCTCGCCGCGGCCAGCGTCACCGTTGTGCCGGGGACAAACTGGCCAAAGGCGTAATCTCCGTCTACCTGTCGGAAGTACAGGCCATAGAGGTCTTCGGAGGAAATGCTCCCATTGGGAACTCGCTCCATCCGCAGCACCGGCATGGTCTCAAACAGAGCGCCGTCCTGGCTGTAATACCAGTCCCCGTCCATACCCTGGGCCGCATAACGGCTGCTCCCGTCCGGCGCGCTCTGCGCCTCTACGGTGGGCGGTGTGATGGGAAGGACGGCCTGTCCGCCGCTCTCCGTCACCGTGACGCCGGTGTAGATGAGGGTAGTCCCGCTCTCAAAGCGGGTGCTGTACAGGGACGTGCCCTCCGTGGGCAGCCAGTACCCCTCCCGCTTGAGGGTCAGGTTGTAGGTGCCGGTGGGGACATACTGGCTCCCCGCCGCGTCCTGGTAGATGGTCCCGTCCGCGATGACCGTCCAGCCCGCAAATTCCGCCCCCACAGGATAGAGCCAGTCCTCCGATCCGGTGACCTCCTCCACGGTGCCGTTGAGGGCCGCCGTGCTCAGGCCCGTGATCTGTACCTCGGTGACGCCGGTCCAGTCGGTGCTGCTCAGCACCAGGGTATGCTCATCCCGGAACGACACAGAGGCAGAATTGTTCTTACCATCTGTGACTGTCGGAGGTACATCCGTCACAAAGATATAGTCGTCGGCCAGCGTCAGTTCCAGCTCGCCCGGTACGAACCAGCCGTAGAAGAGGGACGTCCCCTCGGTACTCTGCCCATACAGCTGCCCGTCAGCAAAGTCGTCTACCATAGGTTCCTCGATACGCAGCTGCGGCATCTGCGCAAACAGGCCGCTGGCCGTCTGATAGTAATACCGATCCGTATAGTAGGTATCATTCTCGACCACGCCGTTTTCGTCGGGCACGTCTTTGGCCTGGATGCTGCTGACCGAGAAGCCATCCAGGGAGGAGGCGCTCAGTTCCAGGACAGTCCCATCCGCCGCGACGGTACAGGAGAGCACCGTGGAATCTCCGCCCACTTCGGTGGGCGCCAGCAGAAGGCCTGTCTCGCCGCCGGCGTCCACTGCCTTCAGGGTGAGGGTGCAGGTATCCCCGGTGTCCGGATAGTACCAGTTTCCGGCCTCATCCTGGTAGGTGTCCTGCTCTTCCCCCACCGTCAGCGACTGGACCTGCCACAGCCATCCTCCCTCATTCATATCCGGGATATCATCCACCGGGGAGACGGGAATCCGCTCGCCGTTGATCTCCACATAGGTCCCGTCCCCGTCCACGGTCACCAGGTAGTGCTCCGCCGCTCCGGCGTTCAGATAGGAGAGCCACAGAACCAGCCCCGTCAGGAGGACCACCAGGACCAGGGCCAGAGCCAGCCCCCGCTGCGGGATGCGCCGGCTCCGGGCCGCGTTGCGTTCGTGTTTCATAGGCACCTCCTGATTGGTTGCAAGTCGATCAATAGCTCTCCAGCCACACCGGGTGCTCCCCGCCGTTCTCCTCGCGGTAATAGGTGTCGCAGAGATAGAGATAGTGCTTGGCCGCCTGGTCCTGGCGGTGCTTCTTCAGCACCTCGATGAAGAGCAGGCGGGCGTCGTAATACTCCTTGGAACAGAAGAGGGCCACGCCCCGCTCGAACTGGGCCTTGGTCTCCTCCTTGCGCTGGCGGGTGAGCTCGTCGTCCCCGTCGTACACGTCGTAGAGCCGCTCCAGCCGGTCCAGAGTGCGCATCTGCACAAAGCCGATGGTGCGGGCGTGGTAGCGCGTCTCGAAATCGGGGATGAGGGCCGCCGCGCTACCGGTGATGAGGACGCTGGCCCCGTAGCGCACCGCCAGGGGGCGCAGGAAGCTGGTGAAGCTGGTGTGCTCGGAGATAGTCATGGCCTCCAGCCGCTCCTCCGCGCCCACGATGCCAATCATGGCCGGGCCGGCGCTGAGGGTGACGTGGAACGCCAGGTCCTGCCCCTCCGCCTCCTCCAGCTGGGCCGGGCGCAGGGTCTGGCACAGCTGCACCGCCGCGTCCAGGGCCCGGTCTGGCCGCTCGGTGTAGATGGCCAGCAGGCCCGCCCGGTCAAAGCGGTCCACCAGGCCCCCTGTGGCATCCACCACCGGCACCAGCCGGGAGAGAACCTGGTTGATGAGGCGGAACATCTCCCTGGAGCGCAGGCTCCGGGCGATATCGTCAAACGCCCCCACCGAGCAGTTGAGCACCGTGGCCTCCACGCTGGTCTGGTCCTCCAGGCGCACGTCGATGACGCTGGACTTTTCCAGCAGGTCAAACACCCGGGCAGGCACGAAGCGGGAATAGCCGTCGCTGGTCATGCGGATCTCCTTATCCCGGAAGGCCACGCTGCGGCTCATGGCGTTGAAAGCGCGGGTGATCTCCGCCACCTCGTCGCGGCCCCGCTCCGGCGCCTGGACCCCCAGGTTGCCGTCGCTGATCTCCTGCACCCGGCGCTTGAGGATGCCCAGGGGGTGCAGCGAGTAGGCGATCACCGCCGACAGCAGCACCGCCAGCACGGCCAGCACCGACAGATTCACCAGCGTCAGCGTACGGGCCCCCTGCTCCACGGCGTAGTCCAGGGACTGCTGGGTGTCCCCCGTCTCAATGACGGCCACCACGTCCCCGTTTTTGTCCAGCACCGGCGTCAGGAGGATGGTCCATGTGCCCAGATTGTCCCGGAAGGAGGTGCGGATGGTCTCCCCCGTCTCCGCCACCTGGTAAAATTCCTCCGCCACGGCGGCGCTGTATCGGGCCTCCACCGGCACGCCCACATAGTCCTGCTCACAGATGAGGGAGACCAGCTGCTCCCCCTCCAGCTTGTAGAGCCAGAAGTAATTGGAGTTGTAGACCTCCTGGGTGCCGCCCGAGGGCCGGTGAATCTCTCCCTGGTTGGGGAGCACGTTGAGGGCCGAGCGGATCTCGTAAAAGTAGACATTGTCGAAGGCGTCGGTGGTATCGATCTCTTTGATATAGGTGGTATTGAGGGTGGCGGTCTGCTGGCTGGTCAGGAGATAGAGCCGCTCGTACTGACCGTCCACCAGCTCCTGCCGGAAGATGGCGTTGACCAGCGCGTTCACCACCACCAGGCTCACAATGAGGATGGGCAGGAAGGCGCACAGGAGCTTGGTGACGATGGGCACCTTGCCCCGGGTCAGCAGCAGGAAGACCCGCGCCGCCAGATAGACCAGCGCTGCCAGCGCCCACACCGTCAGGAAGCCCAGCAATGCCCGCAGGGCGATGTGCCCCGCCGGGGCGTTCAGCTTCTCCAGGGTCACCGCCCCGCTCTCCCGGAAGATCCCCAGCACGCTGCCGTCCGAGACGGCGGCGGTACAGGTCCCATCCGTGTCAAAGGCCACAGCACTGATCCCCCGGTCGGGGATCTCCCGCTCCGCCCGGTCGAAGGTATAGACTGCCCTGCCGGTACCGCTCAGGTCCATCCGGTACACCCGTCCGTCCGGACCGGCGGCGTACAGCCCGTCCGCTCCGTCGTCGGCAAAGAGAAGCAGCGGCTCGCCCTCGGTGCGGGGGAACACCGCCTCGGGCTCCTCCCCCGGCTCAAAGACGTAGATCTCGCCCGCTGGCGTGGTGAAGGCCACCTTGCCCGACGCGCTGGCGTAAAAATCCGTAAAGCCCACGCCGATGTCGGTCTCAAAGGCCACCACCTCGATGAGGTCGCTGCCCTCCATGGCCTTGTAGAGCCGGGCCGTGGCAGTCTTGCCGGTGTAATCCGTGCGGAAGCAGTAGAGCACCCCGTCCCGCACCTGGATGGCCAGGTTGTTGTCCTGGGTATTGTCCTCCACGGGGAGCTCCCACACCGCCTCCAGCCGCCCCTGCGCAAAGTTGCAGTAGTACACCGTCTCCGACAAAATGAGATCGCTGACGATGTCGGCCTTCCGCTCCAGGACATAGACCGCGTCCCCGTCCCGGACCAGACAGTCATAGGAGCGGTAAGCGCTGCCGTCCCGCACGTCCCGGCGGATCTCCTCCAGCAGCGCGCCGCTCTCGTCGGTCTGGAAGAAGCGGAACTGGTCCTCGCCCCGGTCGATGCCGTAGATGGTCTCCCCCGCGGGGAGGGTGGCGATCACCTGCTGAAAGGGCACCGACGCCCCCCACCAGCCCAGCGCGGCCGCCGCGGCCAGGGAGAGGATAAGCACGGCGATGAGCCGCCGTTTCGTTTTTACCGATAGCATGTGGTACAACACCGCCTTCCAGGTTTCAGCCGCCCAGCAGGTCCAGCCGGGTCACCCGTCCGGGCTCCAGCTCCAGGGACCGCTCCTCCCAGTCCCCGCCGGGGGCGCGGGAGAGGACGCGGCAGATATAGGCCTTCACGGCCATGGTCCGCAGGGGGATGAAGAAAGCGCCCTTCTCATCCGCCCGGGCCGCCGACACGGGAAACACCGTGGCCCCCGCCTTCTTGCAGCCCCGGGACAGAGGCGCAGCCAGCAGGCAGCCACCCTCCTCCCCGTCCACAGTGCTGCGGACCTGAAAATACTCCAGCTCCCCCTCTCCCTTGCGCCGGAGGGCAAAGAGCCGCCCCTCCCAGTCGGAGCCCGATGGGTCGTAGAGCTGGAGGAAGCGCCCATCCAGCACGCCGGAGGGGGCATAGTCGTACAGCAGGCGCAGGGGCCGGGGGTCGTTCTCACACAGGACCCGTACCTCCGTGCCCGGCGCGCCGCGCCCCTCCAGACAGGTGGTCTGGCTGGGGATGCTGTAATTGCGGTTGGGGGTCAGGCGCAGCTTCACCACCGGGTGCAGCGGCGAAAGCTGCCCCACCTCCACCCGGGTCTCCGCCGTGTGGTAGGCCCAGGCCCGGGCGGTGAGGTCCAGCACCGGATCCTCACAGTCCAGGAAGAGAAAGTAGCCGTCTCCCTTGCGCACCGGCTTGCGCAGCACTTGTGCCGCCGTCACCGTAAGGTCAGGGGCGGTGATGGGCCTGCCGCTGAAGTCGTCGATGACCAGCACCGCCGCCGTCACATGCCGGCGCAGGCGCACCCGCTCGATGCCGCTGCCGTTCCATTCGTACCGCATGGCCCACTACTCCTTTATCGTGAGATCCAGATCCACCACACGCTGCACCTCGCGGGTCCGGCCGGACTCCAGCTCCACCGGGCCCACCCGGTAGAAGAGCGAGGTCCGGTAGGCCTGGTTGGGCACGTTCCAGATCCGCTGCTGGGACTCCAGCTCCAGCGAGAGCATCCGGATGCGCAGATCGTTCCCCGTGGCCCGGGGCACCGGGGCCAGGGTCTCGGCACTCAGCGCCGCATGGTCCTCAAAGGTCTGGATGACCTTGCCCAGGATGCGCTGGTCCTCCCCCGCTCGGTGCTTCACATCCGCCTTGGAATAGGCGGTGATCATGTAGGACAGCGTCAGGAACGTGGAGGGAAAGCGCTGCCGCCCGGGCCCCAGATCCACCATCTGGGTGGCCCGCAGCTCCTCGCTCTCCCGCACGTCGTACAGGTGGAGCCCCAGGATCATGTCCCCCTTGTCCTCCGGGGAACAGAGCCCGATGTTGTCCGGGCTGAGGATGACGTCGGGGCACAGATTCTCCCGCAGCAGCCCCACCAGCGCCGCTCCCACGTCGGCGATGACGGTATAGTTTCCCATGTCCTCTCCCCCTCTTATGGCAGCACTTCCAGCAGCAGACACTGCCCCGAGCTGCCGGCAAAGACCGCCTGGACGGTGCCCGCGTCGGTCTCATAGGTATAAATCGTGACCTGGCTCTCCGGCGAGAGGTTGGTCAGGCGTCCGAAATAGCGGTTGGACTGGCTGATGGAGATCATCCGGCTCTCCCCCATGGTGGCCTTCCCGGTCTGGGTGGGGCTCCCAAAGGCGGCGGTCAGCTCCGACTGGGTCATGCCCACTGTGGCGCCCGCCACCGGTGCGTCGTTCCACACGTCCACGCTGATCACGTTGCCGCCGCTGTCGGCGCGGATGGTCACTCCGATGCCGTCGGTGGTGTCGCTGTACACCGTGGCCTGGCCGTCGGCCAGGGTCCAGTTGTCTCCGCCGCCGGAGAATTGGTCCTTGGCCTCGCTGAGCGACATGCCGGCCAGAGCGCTGTAATCGATGCCGCCGTCCGCGGTGGTGGGTCCGTGGTAGACCGCGCCGGTGCCGGTCTGGCCACCGGTTTCCGTTCCGGTCTGGCCCCCCGTCTCGCCTCCGGTCTGGCTGCCGGTTTCTCCGCCGGTCTCAGTGCCGCCTTCGCCGCCGCTCTCCCCGCCAGTCTCCTCCGGGGGCAGGCTGGGGGCGGTGACCTCGCCGGTGACGGTGCCGTCAGCGCCCACCTCCACCAGCTTTCCGTTGCGGTACTCGCCCGCCGCGGTGACGAAGCCGGTGACCGGGTCATACTCCGTGCCGGTGCCGTGGTAGACGCCCAGGCGGAAGCCGCCCTTATAGATGGGCACGCCCAGCGTCTCGTCGTACAGGGTGCCCTCGCCGTCGTAGCGCCCGGCCTTGAAGCCGCCCTCATACCGGGGCAGTTGGGTCTCGGGGTCGTACTCCTTGCCCTCGCCTTCCCGCTGGCCCTGATAGAAGGTCCCCTCGTACACCAGCGCGCCGGTGTCGGCGTCGAACTGGCGGCCCTCACCCTCGTACTTTCCGGCCACAAAGGAGCCGTCGTAGAGGAGCCGCCCCTCCACCGGGTCGTACTCCTTGCCGGCGCCCTCAAAGGTCCCGCCGGCAAACTCGCCCTCATAGATCACCAGGTCCCCGGCGTAGAGCTTGCCGCTGCCCGACATCTCGCCGGAGGCGAAGGTGCCGGTGTAGAGCACCGCGCCGTCCTGGTAGAGGGTGCCCTGCCCCTCGTACAGTCCGGCCTTGAACTCGCCCTCATAGAGGATGGTCCCGTCCTCGTTGTAGAGCGTGCCGCTCCCCTCGTACTTGCCCGCCACAAAGTCGCCCTCGTAGATCAGCGTGCCGTTCTCGGCGTAGAGCTTGCCCCGGCCCTCGTACTGGTTGGAGGCGAAGGTGCCGATGTAGCAGGGGTTTCCGTTGGGCCAGAAGGTCTGGCCGCTGCCCTCATACTGCTCCAGGAGGAAGCCCCCCTGGTAGACCAGATTGCCCTCGTAGTCGTAGAGCTTGCCGTCGCCGGTGATGCGCCCGTCCACCAGGGGCCCCCGGTAGAGCACGGTGCCGCCCCGGCTGGAGAGCAGCTCCACCTTCCCGTTGTAGCCCGCCATTTCCAGGCTGTTGACCACCATGGTGGTGGTGAGGAAGTTGGAGCGGATCACCGGGTGCAGGAATTTCAGATAAATCACCGGCACCACCAGGACCAGCAGCCCCACCAGGAACACCAATTTCTTGGCGATGTAGTAGTTGCCCACCGAGAAGTAGTCCTTCAGAGACTGAGGCTTCCCCTGAATGAGCTCCTTGCTGCCCTTGCGCACATCGGCCATCACCCGGGTGGTGAAGCCGTTGGGGTTGAGCACCTGGCGCAGCTTCCGGTAGCCGTTGGTCACCGGCACCGAGATGATCCGGGCCAGCCGCTGGCTGCTGTATTTCAGGACCTGGATGAGACTGGTATCCTTGGTAAAGCGCATGGTCGTTTCCCCTCTCTCCCGGCACGCCGGGCGCTATGAGCCGGGCGTCTGGGCGCTTTGGATCTCTACGGTACCGATGGCGTCGAACCGCACCGGCGTGCCGGTGGGCGTTGCGGGCACCAGAAGTGTGTACACCAGATAACAGAAGGCCGCCACCAGCACCAGCCCGCCCAGCACCGGCTTGACGAACCGCCGCAGCTCCTTGATGCGGCCCCACAGCCGGAAAAGCCAGGTGTCCGGCTCTACCTTGCCGTTCTGGACCCGCCCCCGCAGGGCGGCGCGCACCCCGTCATAGGCCCGGTAGAGCTCCAGATAGCTGCTGTACTTGGCCAGGTCCAGCGCCTGGAGGTACTCCTCCAGCTCGGGCACGCCCCTGGCCTCCAGCTCCGGGGCGAAGAGCACCCGCAGCAGCTCCCCTACCCGGACGCACACGAAGCCCATGTCCACGTTGTAGCAGGCCGTCATGGACTCCAGCACGTAGTTGAAGCGCACCTGAAGGCTGTCGTCCACGGTGACGTTGCGCTCCCGCAGGGCCTCGAACTGGAGGGGCGCGGGCATGTTCAGCAGCGTCATCCGCTCCAGCAGGTTCCCGCCGATGACCAGCCGCTCCTCAAAGCCGAAGTCCCCTGCCTCCAGGCGCTGGGACAGAAAGGGCGCCTCGCTGTACCGAAAGCGGGCGTAGAGGTCCCCGTCCCGGCTGAACAGGCCTAAAAAATCCTCAAAGGCGGGGTTCTCCTGCTGCCGGGCCAGCATGGGCAGGAGATAGCGGTTGAGCGCCGGATTGCGGAAGCGGGCCAGGGTACACAGCTCCCCTCCGGGGTCGTTCAGGTCCCGACAGACATAGATCTCCTCGTCCGTGCCGCTGCGGAGCACCCGCAGGACGGCAAAGCGCTGGTCCATCGTCCGGACGATCATCTCCACACCTCCTGTTCCCACATGCCGGTCTTAGCCCTCGGCCTGCATCGGGTCCCGCACCACCACATAGGTGGAGGCGCGCAGCTCCGGATGGGCCAGACTCTCGGCCACGATCTCGTACACGCCCACCGTGCTGGGGGCGGTGTACATGCCGTTCTCGTCGATCTCGCCCCCCTGGGGCTCCTTCACGCTCCAGCGCACCCGCTGGTCGGACACGTTCTCAAACATGGTCTGGAAGTAGCAGGTCTCCCGCACCTCCAGCTCGCACACGTCGGGCCGGATGAAGATGCGCCGCTGCTCCCGGTCGTGGACCGCCTCCTTCGTGTCCCGCACGGCGGTCCAGTGGATGCGCACATGCCGGGCCGAGGTGGGTGCGGTCAGCCGCAGACCCACCACGAAGGTGCCCTTGGTCACATCCACCTTGGCGGCAAGCTCGGCGTGGACCTCGCCCCCCTCCTCGTCAAAGACCTCGGGGGAGCCGCAGACGATGGGCGAATCGTCGTGGATGTCCCAGGCCGTGCCCAACCCGATGTGGACCGGACCCAGGCCTAAGCCGTGGGCGATCTCCTGGGAGAAGAAGCGCTGGCCCTCCACGCCGCCGATGCCCAGATTCACCACTACCGAGCCGGAGGCCACGCTGCGCAGCGCCGCCGGAGCCGGGGCCGCCGCCGGGGCGGGAGCCGCGCCGGGGCGCTCCTTCTCCAGCCGGTCCAGCTTGGCCAGGATCAGGTCGTTCATGGCCGCCGACAGGGAGCCGTTGAACACATACTGCCGGAAGGGCATGTTCTCCACGCTCTCGATGTAGTAGGACGGCCCCGCCTGGATAAGGGAGATCTTGGCCAGATAGATGCTCTGCTGGTAGGTGTTGCGGACGATGTCCTCCATGGCGGTGCGGTAATACTGGTCCATCACCGCGCCCTCGGCGCTGCCGGAGAGCACCCGGCACAGGTTGCCCCCCGCCGCCTGGGCGGCCACGCCGCGGCCCCCCACTGTCAGGCTCAGGCTGTCGGACACCACCTGGGCACCGCCCTCCGCGCTGCGCACGTCCAGTGCCTTGAGGGGGATGTCCAGACGGTAGCGCCCGGCCTTGGGGAAGTCCTTCTCGTCAAAGTGGACCCGAAGGCGGTCCTTCCCCTCGTGTTCCAGGCAGGTGAGGGCCACGTCGTAGTCAAAGGCGAAGGACTGCTGCTGACCCATGTTCTCCACCAGCACGGTGAGGACGGCCTCCCCGCCGGCGGTGAGGAAGCGGTTGAGGCACTGCTTGATGCGGATGCCGTTGCCCCAGTACACCGTCTTGGTGTCCCGGTAGTGGTTGGCGGTGGTGAAGCCCTCGTGCTCCGGCTCCTGGGCGGTGAAGAAGATGCGGTAGCCCTCGGAGACCTTGTTGTACTCCACCTCGCCGGTGCCCCGGGCAGCGGAGCCGGCGATGCTGTGGACCGGCTCGGTGTCCTCCTCGGCGTACTCAATGCACAGGTACAGGTACCCGTCCTCCCCGGCGCTCTCGTCGTAGCCGTCGATCATGTCCAGCTTGCGGATCACCGGCGCGTCCACCACGATCTCCCGCCCGGCAAAGTCCAGGGCCAGGCCCATCTCCACCGAGATGGTCCGGTCATCCACCCGCACCACGTTCATGCCGCACACCACGCCGCTGCCGTGGAGGAAGCGGTTGACCATGCGGCGCTTGTCGTTCATGTACTTCTGCTCGGTCTCAAAGTCGTCCACCGTCAGGAGCTTGCCGTAGAAGTAACGGCTGCGCGCAAAGGGAAAGTAGTTCAGATTCTTCAATGTCCTCTCCGCCCTTCTTTAAGTTGAGAGCACCTGCTCGCCCTCCCCGCCCAGGCGGGTGAAGGGCAGCGCCGAGCTGCCGTTCAGATGCAGCGGCCGGTACCGGTCCAAAGTGCTGTTGATGCCGAGATAGCTGTATTTGTCCAGAAAGAGATAGGGTGTGAGCACCACCAGATTCACCTCCACCCAGGCGGGCCGGGCGTTGTCGATGATGCGCAGCAGGGCCTTATAGGCCTCGGTGCTCTCCAGTGCCGAGCTCTCCAGGATGAGGGTGACCATATAGGGGCTCTCGCCGTAGAGCTCCTTCAGCAGCGATGCCCGCCCCGTGTCGGTGAGAAAGGGCTCGATGTCGCTGTGCTCCACCACCCAGGGGGTGTGGCCGGTGTAGAGCTCCACCATCTCCACCACATACTGCCGGGTGCCCCGGATGCGGTAGAGCTCCATGCCCCGCCGCACCAGGGTGCGCAGCTTCTCCTGCGGCCAGAGGTAGCGGTCCTCCACGTCCAGCCAGCCCGAGAGCCACTCCAGATACGCGCCCTCCACCACGTCCGGGTCCAGACACCGGGCCACGTCCCGGATCTCCTGGTCCAGATCGCTGTACAGGGACTGAAAAATGCTCAGATACCGCTCCACGAAGGGGCTCTCCCCCGGCCGGGGCTGGTAGGCCTCCGGCAGGTACTGCATCCAGGTCTCCTTGGGAAAGCGGAGCTTCAGATTGCCCACCACGGGGGACTCGCCCCCCTGGGCGGTGAGCTCCACCCGGAACCAGAGGTATTGCCCCGTCAGGTCGTGGAGCAGGATGTCCCGGGGGGAGAGGGCGGTGCGGGCGAGCCACGGCTCGCTGAGCTGCCGCCGGTCCTCGTCGGTGAGGGCGGGGTCGGCCAGCAGCTCCCCCAGGTCCCGCGCCGCGCCGTGCCATACCGCGGTGCGGGCGGGCGCGCAGTAGAAGTCAAAGCGCACCGAAGCTGTCCCCCGGCTCACGCACTCCAGGGTCAGGTGGTGCCAGACGGTGTCCTTCTCCCGGCTGTCCAGCAGGCGGGACCAAAAGACGCCGCGCTCCGCGCCGTCCGGGAGGCAGATCCGATCGCCCAGACAGGTGATGTTCTCCCCCCAGCCCCGGCTGAAATCCGAGGTCTTGTTGAATACAAAGTACTTCTGCGGCCGCTTCAAGGCCTCACCCCCTTATTCCCCAGGCCGTACCTGATAGCTGGCGGACTTGAGCACCGCCAGCGCGTTGTAGGGCAGGAGCACATCTCCGTTGATCCCCCGGGAGATGCCCTTGCCCTGGGCGTCGATGGTCAGCGCCTCCACCCCCTGCACACAGTCCAGGGTGTCGATGATACCGTAGAGCACGCTGTACCGCACCGGCGCGCCGAACTCCCAGCCCTTTTGGAAGAAGTCGGCCACCGCCGCTTGGATGCGCTCCCGGGCGTCCACATAGTGGGGCTGGGAGAGGATCTCGGCGTAGACGGTGATGTTCACATAGGCCGGCGGCAGGAGCTTCACCTTGGTGCCTAGCATCCGCCGGTCCTCCAGATAGCGCAGGATATTGTCCGTGTAGGCCGGGCTCAGCGTCCGCTCCCGGCGGAGGGAGTAGGGCTCCACCACCACCGTGACGCAGTTCTCCTCCAGGCTGCCGTCGGGCCGGGGCAGGCGCTGTACCGGTACCGCCTTGCAGTTGGAGATCATCAGCCCGGGGGCGGCGCGCACCAGGCGCTCGTAGTCGGCATAGGTCACCGCCCGGTCGCTGCGCCGCATCTGACGGCGGCACCGGAGCTGGCAGTCCTCGATGCTCTCCCGGTCCCGTCCGCCGGAGGCGTCGTCCGGGTTGGTCACCGCCACCGCCCGGACGTCCACGCCGGAGAGCGCCCCGTCCAGCGCGGCCACCTGTCCGGCCTTCACGTTGCCTCCGGGGCCCAGGGTCACCGCGTGCCCCGCCAGGAGGATCTCCCCCTCGGGGGCCATGCCGCAGACACAGTCGCCGAAGGACACGGTGCCCTCCGCCTCGTCCAGGAGGTAGTGCCGGTCCTCAGGGCCGGAGGCGTCAAAGTCCTCCACCCGCTCCCACAGGCTCCACACGCCGGGCTGGTCCGGCTCGGCGATGAGGAGCTGAAGGTCCTCCGCCAGCTGGCCCTTGCCGGGCAGCGCATAGCTCTGGCCGGGGAAGCCGTCCCCCACGCCCAGGCCCCGGGCAAAGCCCGGCCTCCACAGGAGGAGAAGGACCTCCTCCTCTCCCGCGCCGGGGACGGTGAAGATGCCGCCGCCCCCCGGCCGGGCCGTCCGGACGACGCCCTCGCAGCGCTGCCAGGTGCCGCCCTGGCCGGGCCGGTACACCGCGTACTCCCCCGCCGCGGCCAGCAGAGAATCGTCCTCCGCCCGGCCACCCCGCAGGGTCAGGCGCTTGCACAGGGCGTCGGTCTCCCGCTGGCACACCGGCACCATGGCGTCGCTGACGCCGGTGACCACAGGGGGCACGTCGTAGACGCCCCGCTCCACCCGCACCCGCAGCCACGCGCCCGGGCGCTCCAGAAAGCTCCGCGCCTCCTCCGGCGCGTCCGCCCAGGGGCAGGGCCCGCCGCCGGTGAGGACCACCGCGCCGGTGAAGAGGAGCCCCCTGGTCTGGTCCTCCTCCACCGTCAGCGCCCGCCAGCCCGTCCGGTCCAGCACCTCCCAGCGCAGCTCCGCCAGAGGGCGGAACGCTCCGTCCGCCGGGTTGCGCGCCACCGGCCACTCCTGGCTCACCCAGAAGTAGAGCCGCAGGGGGAGCGCCCCGCTCCACGGGCGGTCAAAGCGGAAATAGCAGGCGCTCCCGGGCGCGGCCTCCCGGCCCAGCAGCTCCAGGCGGAGCTTGCCGCCGGACCGGGCCTGAAAGCCCCAGCGGCGCTCCCCGTCCCAGACGAAGCCGTCCGTCAGGCGGCCTCCCGACAGGTCCGCCGCGCATTCGGTCTCAAAGGGGATGTCCCCCGCCAGCAGCCGGGTCCCCCGGGGCAGCAGCCCCGCTCCCCCATCCGTCCGGGCCCACACCGCCGCGCAGGTCCGGGCGGGCGAGCGCTCCTGCCGGACGCCGCCCAGCAGCTTGAGGAATTTCTGCCGGTTCCGGGGCCCGATCTGGTCCAGATGGTACTGCTGGCTCTCCTTCAGGAAGGCAAAGAGCTCCAGGAAGGTGATGCCGGGGTCGTGATCATTGTGGTCGGTCCAGCCGGGGCACAGACGCGGGATCATGCTCCGGGCCTGCTCCGCGATCTGACGGAATCGCTCGTCATCCAACTCCGGGATGGGCAGCATGTTTGTCACCTCCTGGTTTGCCTTGTTACTCCACTGTGATCAGGATCGTGTGCGCGCCGCTGCGGGGCAGGGCGAAGGGCATGTCGTGTACATCCTCCAGGTCCACCTCGGCCCGACCGAAGCCGGTCTCCAGAAAGGCCGTGGCCGACACGCTGCGCAGGAAGGTCACTCCCCGCACCCCGTTGAGGCAGTTGCGCAGCTGGGTGACGTTGGGGATGCGCCCCACCGCCCAGCCCTTGCCGTCGAAATTGCCCTCCAGCGGGTCCAGAAAGGCGTCCAGCCGGCGGCGCAGCTCCTCCCGCACCGCAAAGACCTGGTTGAAATCGCCCACCGTCAGCTCCGCCTTCACGCACAGCTCCAGAAACTGGGGCTGCACCACATGGAAATGCTCCAGCGCCGCCAGATTGCCCCCGCAGCGCGCCGTGATGTAGTCCAGCACCCGGCTGCGGATGGTGGGCATCAGCGTGCCGCTGGTCTCCCCATCCCGCAGCAGCACCACCAGCGTCACCCAGCCCGGGCGGGGCGCGCCCGTGTCGTCCCGGTTGGTGAAGCACTTGGCCCGCACGATGCTGCGGGTGGACTCCAGCGCCAGGGACTCGAAGTCCCGGGCGGTCACCGCCCGCCCGCCGTGGCGCAGGGCGGCTCCGCTGCGCGCCACCGCCTGGTCGAAGGTCTCCTGGTCGCACCCGCCGGAGGTGGGGCACGGGTTCCAGATCTGGTTGACGAAGCCCAGCGAGCGGCTGGAGCGGTTGATGGCCCCGGCGGGCACGTTGCCCACCGTGCCGCCGCCGGTGCGGCAACGCACCTCGATGGTCTCCCTCCGGCCGGTGGGCGGGATGCGGCCATGCACCCCGTCGGAGAAGCGGATGAGCCCCTCATTGGGGTCCAGGGTATAGTGCCGGTCCTCCGGGCCGGAGAGGTGGAAGTCCTCCCGCTCCTCCCAGAGCACCCAGGCCTCCTCCACCAGGCCCGCCTTGTCCCGGACCAGCCGCAGGCGGCCCGCCCGGTCCAGCTCCTCCATCTCCCGGGGCAGCAGGGAGCTGTGCTCGTCCACCCACACCTCAGCCCGGTGGATCTGGCCCTGGAGCAGGTGGCAGACGTGGTTTTTCTGCTCCGATTCGATGAAAAAGCGCTGGGGCGGCTGGGTGGCCACGTTGCGCACCCGGACGGCATTCCTATAAAGGCCCGAGAGCCGGGGCAGCTGCACCGCGTCGCCGCGTCCGAAATACCGCCCCTCCTCGTCCACCGCCCGCAGCCAGTAGAGGTCCTCCCCCCACAGCGCGGTCCGGACAAAGGTCCCGGTGGTCATCAGGGTCAAAATGCCGCTCTGACGCAGGTTCTCCGTCTCGTCCACCACATTGAGGCTCTCCCAGCCCCGCGCGCCCCAGTACTCCCAGCGCAGGCGGCCGGGCTTGTCCCGCAGGGTCTCCTCCAGCAGGAAGAGGAGCTTCACCGGCCCGCCGGCGGGGGGCGCGTCAAAGCCGAAGTAGAGCGCGCACCCCTCCTCTTCCAGGAAGGAAAAGGGCTGGAACACCGCCGCCTCGCCCCGCAGCGCCGAGCCGGAGAAGGCCCGCGTCTCCCGGTTGTTCTCCATCTGGATGGCCTCGGGCACCGGGCCGTGGCCGTCATAGTGATAGGCAAAGCGCAGGCCCTCCATCACCGGGACGATGTAGTGCCCCCGCAGCTTGTAGAGATTCTGGATCCGCAGGGCCCGGGCCCGGATGAAGTAGCCGGTGGAGGCGTTGACCAGCACCGGCTGGATGTCCTCCGGACAGCGGAAGCGGATGGTCCGCCGCTGGCCCAGGGCCCCCATGGAGGCCTGGAACACGTCGCTCTCCCGCCGGTCGGGGAAGAGCCTGGCCCAGCCGCTGCCGTTGAAGTACTCCCAGAGCACCTCCTGCACCGACACGTCGTACTCCTCGTCCAGGCGGAAATCGCTCTTTTTCATGATGAGCTTCCAGTTCACCGCGTCCTGGCCGGGCTGGTAGTCCAGCGGGATGGCGGCGAAATCCAGGTTGAAGGTCATCTCAATGAGGGCACCCCGCTTGACCAGGGCCTCGTTGCAGCCGAAATAGGCCTCGGCAAAGGGGATGAGCTGCTGGCCGAAGGGGTAGAACTCGTGGACGTCCTGGTCGGCTCCCGCGGCGTGGACCAGGTCGGGCAGCAGGTTCTCATTCCGCGCGGACAGCCGCACCAGGCGCAGAGCCTCCCGGGGGACCTGTGCCCCCTCCCGCAGCCGCAGGCGCACCCAGCGCCGCCGCTCCAGTCCCTCCTGTTCCGCCGGGATCAGGGGGAGCTGGTGCTCCCCCAGCTCCAGAAGCACCCGGTTCCCGTCCAGGGTGCAGGACGCGAAGGGCTGCCAGCTCCCGCCGCAGCTGTACTCCCACACCGCCCGTGCATTGTCGGTGAGGGCCTCCCCCACCGCCCGCGGGAGCTCCCGCTGGTGGCCGGGGGTGAGCTCTACCGCCAGTCCCGCGCCGCCGCTGACCTCCAGCACGCCCTCGTGCCCCAGGCAGAGCACATGGCGCTGCAGGTTCTCGCCCCGCCAGTCGAAGAGGTAGAAGGGCTCCCACTCCTCCCCGGCCCGGCGGTCCCAGCTGCGCACGATGGCGTCCGCCCCGCCGCAGACTGTGTAGATGCACTCCGGCCGGGCGGCGGTGACCAGGATGTCGTCGGTGGTCTCAAAGACGGTGCTGCCCGGCTCGTTCGCCGCGTCGGCCAGCAGGGGCGTGCCCGCCCGCACCTCCGCGCCGCCCTCCACCTCTCCGGCCAGGTCGAAGCAGACATAGCCCTCGGCGGGCAGAGCGGGCAGGAGCCGGGCGTCGATCCCGCTGAAAAAGGCGGCCAAATTCTTCTCCGGCACCCGGTTGAAGCGCTTGAGGGTCTGAGAGAAGAGCTCGGCATAGATCATGGCCAGAGCGGTGCCCAGGTCCGGGTCGGAGGGGTCAAAGCGCCACTCCGGCGTATAGGACCGGGCCAGGTCCGCGATGGCGCGGAGGATGTCCTCTCCGCTGCGGCGGTCGATCTCCGGGATCGCCATGTTACTTCCCTCCCGTCTCAGCCCTCAAGGCCTTCGTTGATGTAATAGGGGTAGACCAGATTGTAGGGGTTGTTGGTGGCGCGCACCACATAGGAGATGTGCACCAGCACCCGGGCGCTGTCCGCGGGGTCCAGCTCCACATAGGTCTCAATGTCCCGGATGCGGGGCTCCCAGCGGATAAGGGCCTGCCGCACCTCCTGGGCCATCTGGGTACAGGCGGTATAGGTCACCACACCGAAGAGGTACCGCCGCAGGTCGCAGCCAAACTCCGGGTGCATCATCCGCTCGCCCTTACCGGTCAGAAGGATGAGGCGCACCGACTCCTGGATGTTCTCCTCCGAGGAGGCGGTCCGCACCCGGCCGGTCACCGGGTCCACCTCCACCGGGAACTTCCAGCCCACGCCCAGAAAATCCCGGGCGGTGTCGCGGTATTCCATCGCGCTTCTCCCCTTTCGGTCAGTTGATCTGGGTCATGGACCCCTTCAAGGTCAGGATGCCGCTGGCCTTGGCCTCCAGATTGCCGGAGGAGGAGACCGTCATCATGCTCCCCTCCATCTTCACGCTCTGCCCCTTCAGGTTCAGGGTCTGATCGGCCTGGATGTTGATGGTGGCCATCTTGAGGGTGGCCTTCTTCCCCTGCCCGTCCAGCTCCAGGGAGCCGCTGCCCGCGTCCAGGGTGATCTTTTTGGCTGCCGTCACGGTGACCGCGCCGTTTTTCCCGTCCACCGTCATCAGGTTCTTCCCGTCCTTGTCCTGGATGGTGACGCTCTTGGCCTTGTCGTCCATCTGGAGGGTCAGCCCGCCGGGGGTGTGGAGGGTCAGGGTCTCCTTGCCGCTCTCCTCGGTAAAGACCAGCTCGTGGCCCCCCTTGGTGCGCAGGCGCTTGACGTCGTTCTTCTCCTTCGCCGTGTCCTCCGGGATGGTGTCCACCTGGTTCCAGAGACTGCCGATGACGATGGGGTGGTCCCGGTCCCCCAGGTTGAAGGCCAGCACCACCTCGTCCCCCACCTCGGGGAGAAAGTAGTTTCCATAGCCCTTTCCGGCATAAGGCTGGGCCACCCGCACCCAGTCGGTGCGGTTTTTCCCCTCCTCGCCCAGGAAGATCTCCACCTGGACCATACCCGGGTGCTTCTTGTCCCAGTTGGCCACCACCTTGCCGGTGGTGACGCTGTACATGATGGGGGTATGTCCCTTGAACTGGTTGCTCCCCTTCTCGAAGAGCTCGTCATACAGGCTCATCCGTCCCAACCTCCGATCTCCAGGGTGGTGGAAAATCCTCCGCCGTTCAGCTCGTGGCGGACTTCCTGGATGTAGTAGTCCAGATCCAGGTCCGGGTCCAGCCCCTTGACGGCGACGAACCGCCCCGGCACCAGCTCCGGCAGGCCCACACAGCTCAGTGAGCCGCTCTGGGCCCGGCGCTTGCGCTCCAGCGCCTCCTTCTCCGCCCGCTTGCGGGCCTTCTTCTCCTCCTGGGCGTCGGGGTCGGTGATGACCGTCTCATGGGCCGCCCCCACCGCCTTCTGCGCCTCGTCGGCCTTCTCCTCCACCTGGGCCTTCACCGCCTCCTTGTTCTCCGGGTCGAAGCCGATGACGGTGATCTTCAGATTCTGATAGAGGGAGCTGCGGGAGAAGGTCATCAGGCCCTCCCCCCAGTCGAGGGTGACGATGGGGGCGGTCACCTTGCCCTTTTCCCGGAAATAGGCCGTGTCGGCCAGCACGAAAAACTCCCGGTTGGCCCGGCGGGCCAGGACCGAGTTCACGAACTCATAATCCGAGGTGGTCTGGGCAATCTGGGTGATCTCGTCGGCGTCGGTGGCGTCCACCGACAGCTTGGTACACAGGACCTTGTAGCGCTCCATCACCGCCTGGAAGGCGGCCGAGTAGGTGGTGACCACATGGACCTCGTTCCGGCTGGTGCCCTCCATCATCAGGCCCCGCATGTCCATGGCTGTGACCTCCAGCACCGGATCGTCGGAAAAGTCCACCCCCACGCCGCTGATATAGCCCTGAAAGACCTCGGTGAGACTGGACCCGTAACCCAGGGACAGGCTCACGGTGCTGCCCAGCTTCAGCGTGGACTTCACCGAGGAGCGAAAGCCGCTGCTTTTGCGGTCATAGGCGCCGACCACCCGGAAGGACACCGCCGAGGCCTTCTCCAGCGAGAGGGAGGCGCTGATGCTCTCCACGCCCACGCCGTCCCCCAGCTCCTTGCCGTCGATCTTCAGCCGCCCCACCGGCACCCGGAACTGGTCGTACTTGCGCACCAGGTCGGCGTAGGAATAGCTTCCGTCCATCAGGCCCATGGGCCACTCTCCTCTCTCAGCGCGGCAGGGCCGGCAGCTTCAGCACCTGGCCCGGCCGCAGGTCCAGCGGATCCATGAGTCCGTTCTCTTTGGCGATGAACCGCCACAGCTCCGGGTCTCCGTACTCCTGGACCGCCAGATTCCACAGGTGCTCCCCCTGGTGGACCGTGCGGTATTTGGTCCGGTCGGGGGATTCAAAGGGGCTCTCCTTCTTCTGATTGGCCACGTCGGTGACCGATTTCAGCGTCAGCTCCACCCGCGCCCGCACCGGCATGCCGTTGGGCATGAACATGGTGTAGGTCTGCTTCAGGTCGGTGACCACCCCTTTGAAGTGGATGGCGCCCCACGAAAAAGTCACCGTGGGCGGCCGGTGGAGGGTGCCGTCGATCTGCACCAGCCTGGCCACCTTGCGGGTGAGCAGGGACACGTCGGTGGGGGTGTGGGGCTTCGCGTCCCCCAGCTCCGCGGAGGCCTGCACCTCCCGCACGCCGCTCTCCGGCGTGTCGTAGGTATCAAAGGTCAGGGAGAGGTTCAGCGTGGTGGACGCCCCCGACAGGAATTGAATGATGGGGCCCGGAAAGCCGGGGACATTCTTCTCCGAATAGTTCACGCTCTCCGAGAGATTGTACTCCGCCGGGTTGAATTGCACCGGCAGGCGCTCCTCCCCGCTCTCGGTCTCCACCAGCAGCACCGCTTTCTCCAGCGCCATAGGTATCTCCTCCTCTCACCTGACCTGGCTCTAAAAGAGCCCCCGCCGCTGACGCTCCAAGCGCAGCTGCTGCTCCATCTCCTTCATGACCGCCCGGGCCAGATCCCGGATCTGACCCGGCGGCGGCTGCCCGGGCAGGGTCCGCTCCATGGCCTGGCGCACCAGCTTCTCCTGCTGTTCCATCTGCTCCCGCAGCTGTTTCAGGTCCCGCTTCTGCTCCTCCAGCGCCTGGGAGCGGACCTGATCCTGGCGGCGGAGGAATTGCAGCTCTGGGGCCTGCCGCCGGATGACCTGTTCCGTGCTCCGCTCCGCCCAGCGGCGGGCCGTCTCCTGTACCGCTTCCCGGCCAGCGGATTCCCGCCGCAGGGCCAGCTCCTCCCGCTCGGGGAAGGACGGACTGTCCTCCGGCTGGGGCGGCAAGGGTTCCAGACGCGCACGGAAGGGCTGTAACCGTCCTTTCGCCGTGGCCGTGATCTCCCGCTGCGTCCGAAGCTGAAGGCGGTATTCCTGGTACAAGGCGCGGTGTCGTTCCGCCTCCCGCTCCACCGTTCGCTCCCGCGTGCGGCCCGGCAACTCCCGACCCTCACGTCGTACGGTCTCCTGGTGGAGAACCATTTGCGTGCCCGGGGCTGTCTGCCAGCGGGTCACCGGCAGCACCGAACGCTCCCGCGTCAGTCGTTCCAGAGCCTGGACACTTTCACGTTCGAATGTCCGGTCCAGCGTCCGCTCCGAAGGTTGGACCAGTCTTTCCGGGGAACTCTCACGTACCGTCTCCTGGCGGAACACCATCTGTTCGCCCGGAACTGTCTGCCAACGGGTCACTGGCAGCACCGAACGCTCCCGCGTTAGTCGCCCCAGAACTCGGGCGCTTGCTCGCTCAATCCTCCGGTCTTGTGTCCGCTCCGAGGTTTGGACCACTGTTTCCGGAGAGC
>NZ_NFGZ01000038.1 GCF_002159175.1 Flavonifractor sp. An92
CCGCCCCCCCAGGCCACCCCGGATCCACCCGCAAACCGGCTGCTCCCGGAGGAAAAGCGGAAGCTGGTCAAACGGAAAAACAGCTTCTTCCAGGGATTCCTGAATAAAGTGGGCGGCATGACCCTGACCGCAGCGGACAAGAACCCCGGCAGACCGGAAGGACTGGGCACAACAGGGAAAGTAAAGATCGGCTGGGCCGTCACGGACTGGGTCGGAGACCAGGCCAGCTGGGCGATGGGCGTATCCACCAATGAGCAGTATGGGGCCAAGAGCGGGACCACGGGTGTCCTGTGGGTGGACGCGGTGGAGAGCGCCATCCGGACGCTGGTCAACGCCGGCGTGACCATCAAGCACATCGTGGAATACGCCAAGACGAATGGGCGCAAGGACTTTGCCGAGTTCCGCAGCATCGTGAAAGAGGGCATCGAAACGGTGCTGAATCTGATGGGAGCGGTGAACGGCATTCTGGGCAACTTCAAGTCCCTGGCAGAGCAAGTGCCCATCATCGGTGCCATCTTGGGCGCGGTCAGTTCGGCCATCTCCTTTGCCCAGAATCTGCACAGCCTCATCAAGGCATCGAAGAGTAAAGATCGGATGCGGGAGCAGAAAGAGGCGGCCAAGGAGCGGATCAAGGCCAATCAGGGCTCGGCCAAGTATGTGGAGATGCGGCACAGCAAGGCCGACCCTCTGAAGCGTGGAAAGGAAACGCTCCACTTCAACCCCGAAGCTATCCCACGGTGGCATTACATCGCGCGCAAGCAGCGGCTGGATGAAGTGACCTCCGATCGACGGACGCAGGCACAGGCCACCGGACAGCAAGGCGGGGCACAGCAGAACACTGCGCCGCAGACGGCTGCGGCGGATCCCCTTCTGGACGCGCTGGAGGACTACGACATGGTGAAGGAGCTGACCACAGCCAACAAGCATCGCCAGAGACAGGGCATCCTGGATATCGTGTTCGGCGATGCGGTGAACTTCGCCACCTCGCTGGCCTCGCTGGACCCGACGGTGGGCTCCCTGGTGGGCAACTCCATCCGAATGGCGGTGGGGGTAGGCAATGCGGCCAAAGGGATCGCGTCCTTTATTCGGACTCAGGGCCGCAACAGGGGCTGGCGCGGTTACGATGAGAACAAGTCGGATACCAACAAGCTCAAGCGCCGGCACACCCTGGCGGTCAACTTCTTCCAGCGCCTGCAGGATCTGTCCAAGGAGAAGATCACCGATGTGTCCCCCGATACCACCGAGGTGGCCGAAGTGGCCAAGGCCCGGCAGGGCCTGGAGAAATACCGGATCATGTCCGACCGGGTGGACGCCCTGGGCGTGGGCTACGGTCCGCTGATGCGGGCTCGGACCTCCCGGGAGGTGCTGGAGACCATCCGCGGCGGCTTCTACCGGGAAGGTGAGTAACGCATCTCTTCCGCAATGACGAAAAGGAGAATCAAATGGGATACGCTGATGAATACCTGAAAGACACCGAGCTCACCGAGGAATCCATCCTCCGGGACCTGGAGATCCTCGCCGTTTACTATGGAGACATGGAGCTGGAGGGCCAGGTGCTCCCCGCTCGGGAGGAATTCCCCATGCCCACCCTGGTGGCCGGCCTGGAGCCGGACGACCGGGACCGGCCCCGCATCGTGAGCCACAGTTTTCTGCCGCTGGACACCGAGACGGCGGAGTTTACCAAATACCTGCAATTCTACTCCGAGCTCCCCTGTCCGGTGGAGGAGCTGGACCGGGCCACCCTGTTGGAGGCCATCTGCCGCCTGAACAACCGTCTGCCCCTGGGGACCTGTGTCCTGGCTGATCCCAACCCCGCGTTCGGCCAGCCCGCGAAGGCGGCGGTGCGGTATGTCCAGGGCTTCCCGCTGGAGGGAGCGGTGGACCAGGGGGTGTTCACCGAGGACCTGTTCCTCTTCGACCTGAGCTGCGATCTGGTCACCACCGTGCTGGACGGTCTGAACGACGGCCTCTCGCTGGATGAGGCCTTTGCCCAAATCGGCCGCTGAGGGAGGAGGACAGGATGAAGCAACGTGACCGCTGGATCGTGGCGGCGATCCTGGCGGTGGCCCTGGTCATCGGCCTGGCGCTGGTGTCCCACTTCCTGAGCCGGGCCCAGGCCCAGCGGCAGTCCCTGCTCACGGCGCTCTGGGCCAAGGAGGAGGGGAGCGCGGCGCTCTCCAGCATCGGCTCGGAAGAGAGCGATGCCCCGGAGACGAGCGACACCCCGGCACCGGACGGGACACCCGTTCCCGCCGAGGGCGCGGAGGCGAGCGCCCAGCCGGAGCCGTCCGGCACGTCGGAGTCCGGGAGCGGCGGTTCCGGCGGTACATCGGGCGGCGGCTCCTCCGCCGACCTGGGCGATCCGCCGGTCCTGGCGGCGGACGAGGTGACACTGGAGAGCCTCACCGAGTGGATGCAGACCGAGAGCAGCGGCGCGCTGGAGGCCCAGACCACCCTGGCCGCCGAAAACGCCATTGCCGCCGGGGTGGGCAGCGCCGACGACGCCCAGCGCCGGGCCTTTGCCCAGACCCAGGCCCCCGCCAACTATGAGGCCCGGATGAACGCCCTGGCTGAACAGGCGGCCAGCCTGGCCCTGGACTATCTGCGCTGCCGGGACCAGCTGGCGCTGGAGGAGGAGAATCTGGTCTTTTACCAGGGCCTCAACGCCATGCTTCAGGCGGAGCAGAGCGGGGAGAGCGAGGATGAGGCCCGAGCACAGCTCTTAGCAGAGGATGCGGCAGCGGTGGCGGAGCGCCTGAGCCAGGCCGAGCTGGCGGTGGAGACCGCCCGGGTGGATCTCCAGGCGGCGTCCCAGGCGCTGTGCGAGGCCACCGGCAATGGGGCGGACGCCGGGCTGGTGGTGACGGGGGAGCTGAGCCCCTGGTCCCTGCCGGATGTCACGGAAGAGGCGGCGGTCTCTGCCGCGCTGGAAGAGCGCAACGAGGTGAAGGCGGCGCTGCGGGCCATTGAGGTGGCGGAGGCGAAGCTCCTCCAGCTGCGCTACCAGTACCCCACCACCGCGCCGGAGTATCTGGAACAGCAGGCAGCCCTGGAGACGGCCCAGGCCGACTACCCCAAGGCCCAGACCGCCGTGACCTCCGACGTCAAGGAGCGCCTGGCGCGGCTCCAGGTGTCCCGGACGGCCATTGAGACGGCCCAGGCGGCGCTGGACGAGAGCGGCACCGCCGCGCCTAAGCCGCTCTACACGCTGGAGCAGGGGACGGAGGGGGGCGCGTGGACTTCCAATCTGTCCACGCTGACCACCCAGTGGTCCAGGATCTACAACAACCGTTCCACGCTCATCCAGGAGACAGCCCAGTTCAATCTGGCGGTGCTGGAGTTCCAGCACGCCATGGGCGTGGGCTGCACCACCGCGGAGATTTAGGAGGAAATTATGGGAATCTGCGTCTGTATGGGGGCCATGCTCCAATGTACCTTCGGGGCGGCCCCAGCCACGCTGGTGGTCAACTCCCAGACCACCACGCTGGTCTCCTCCAAGCCCATGGCCACCATCATGGACAACAAGCCCATGGCCAACATCCCCACCTTCGGGATGTGCTCCTGCCCGGGCAACCCCGCCACCATCAAGCCCCCTCCGGTGGGATTTGCCCCGGCGCCCTGTGTGCCGGTGATCCCCGCGCCCTGGACGCCGGGTTCGCCCACGGTGCTGGTGTCCAAGTATCCGGCCCTGAACAACAACTCCAAGCTCATGTGTGCCTATGGCGGGGTGATCCAGATCGTCAACCCCGGCCAGTTCCAGACCATGGTGCCCTGAGAAAAGCACGCTGCCCGGCCTCTGTGCCGGGCAGCGTGTTTTTCGCGCCTTTCGCCGGAGAACGACCCTGTGCGCACCTCCCGGTTCTGACCTTTTTTGTGAGGGACACGCCGTATAATGGACCCTGCCGGCCGGAGAAAGGGGGAGGGGTCCTGTGACGGTGTACATCGACCTGGTGTTCCTGCTCAATGGGACGGTGAACTATCTGCTGCTGCTGGCGGCGGGCCGTCTCTCCGGAGACGAGCTCCGGCGGGGCCGTCTGGCGCTGGGGGCCGCCCTGGGCGGGTGCTACGCCGTGGCGCTCTTTTTGCCGGGGCTGGGGTTTCTGGCCCACCCGCTCTGCAAGGCGGGCACGGCGGCGCTGATGCTGCTGCTGGGCTACGGCCACAGTCACCGCCTCCTGCGGGTGAGCCTGGTGTTCCTGGCGGTGTCGGCGGCCTTCGGCGGGGGCATTTTGGCCATCACACTGCTGGGCGGGCGGGGGCTCACCCTGCGCAACGGGGTGTTCTGCTCCTCCCTGGACCTGCGGCTCATCCTGCTGTCGGCGGCGCTGTGCTACACCCTCATCACCCTGGCCCTGAGCCGGACGGCGCAGCACACGCCGGCGCAGCTCCGGGCCGTCACGGTGACCCTGGGGGAGCGGCAGGTGGAGCTCACCGCCCTGGTGGACACCGGCCACACCCTCACCGACCCGGTGACGGGGCGGCGGGTGCTGGTGGCGGAGGGGACGCGGATGGCGGGGCTCTTCCCGGCAGGGGAGGCCCCCGGAGCGGAGGAGCTCTTCCACCCGGCGGAGGCCCTCTCCGCCCGGGCCGGGAGCGCGGTGGGCAAGCGCCTGCGGCTGCTGCCCTACCGGGCGGTGGGGGTGAGCTGTGCTCTGCTGCTGGCGGTGCGCAGCGACGGCGTCCGAGTGGGGGAGGAGGACCTGGGGGACATTCTGGTGGCCCTCTCGCCCACGCCGGTGAGCGACGGAGGGGGATACAGCGCCCTGATCGGGGCATGAGGGAGGAGGAGAACCTTATGTGGATGGGACTTTTGGAAACGCTGCGGCGGAAGCTGGCCGAGCTGGGCCTGTGGCTGCCGGGAAAGGTCATGTACATCGGCGGGAGCGATACCCTGCCCGCCCCGCTGGAGCGGGAGGCGGAGGCCGCCCTCATCGCCCGGCTGGGGGCGGGGGACGAGGGGGCCAAGGCCAGCCTCATCGAGCACAACCTGCGCCTGGTGGTGTACATCGCCCGCCGCTTCGAGAACACCGGGGTGGGGCTGGAGGACCTCATCAGCATCGGCACCATTGGGCTCATCAAGGCGGTGAGCACCTACAAGCCGGAGCGGAACATCAAGCTGGCCACCTACGCCTCCCGGTGCATCGAAAATGAGATCCTTATGCACCTGCGCAAGATCTCCAACCTGCGCAGCGAGGTGTCTTTTGACGAGCCGCTGAACACCGACTGGGACGGCAACGAGCTCCTTCTGTCCGACGTGCTGGGCACCGAGAGCGACCTGGTGATGAAGCCCCTGGAGGAGGACGTGGACCGGCAGCTCCTCACCCAGGCGGTGGGGCGGCTGGAGCCCCGGGAGCGGGAGATCATCACCCTGCGCTTCGGGCTGGGGGGACGGGCCGAGCGCACCCAGAAGGAGGTGGCCGACCGATTGGGTATCTCCCAGTCCTACATCTCCCGGCTTGAAAAGCGCATCATTGCCCGGCTACGGCGGGAGATTTTAAGCCTTTTGTAATGTAGGGGGCGGCTTGCCCGCCCCGTGCCTCACCAGAAGGGCCAGAAACTCTCTTCCCGCTCGGCCAGCACGTCCAGCGCGCCGCACAGGAGCTGGGCCCCCTCGCCCCGGGTGAGAGAGCCGGACAGGGTGAGCGCGCCGCCGTTCTCCGCCTGCAAGAGGCCCACACTCTCCAGGTTGGCCCCTGACTGGGCGGCCCACACCGGCGCGGCGCTCAGATCCACCCCCATGGTGGGCTCGGCCACGTCGGTGATCTGGAGGGCCCGGTCCACCAGCACGCTGGCCTCGGCCCAGGTGATGGGGTCGTCCGGGCGAAAGACCGCCTGACCGGAGGCGTCCACCGTGCCCTGGAGGACCCCGGCCTTCAGGGTGGAGGCCACATAGGGCTTGGCCCAGTCGGGGATGGCGTCGTCGTCGGCAAAGCCGGTGGCAGACACGTCCAGGCCCTCCAGCCCGGCGGCCTGGGCCAGCAGGGAGACGAACTCACTGCGCTCCATGGGCTCGTCCGGGCGGAAGAAGTAGGCCCCGCCCAGGCACTCGCCCACAAAAAGGCCCTCCTCCGCCAGACGGATGGCGGCGTTGGCGGCGGTGTGGCCGTCCAGGTCCGCGTAGGTCACCTTGGTCTTGGGCTTTTCGATCACCAAAGAGACGGTGGCGGGCTGAGAGGTGTTGCCCGAGGCGTCCACCGCCACATAGGTGAAGGAGTCCTTGCCGGTCTTGTTCTCATAGGGGGTGTAGACGAAGGTGTCGGAGCCCTCCTCCGGCATGGTCACCGCCCCCCGGGCGGGCTTGCGCACCAGCTGATAGGTGAGCAGCTCCCCCTCCGGGTCCAGGGCGGAAAAGCGCTCGGTGAGGGCGGTATTTTTGTAGGTGGTGAAGGACAGGTCCCGGGCCACCGGGACGCCGGAGCTCTCTCCGGCCAGGGCGGCAGGGGAGAGCAGCGCGGCGATGAGGGCCCCCGCCGCCAGCAGGGCGGGGACGCGCAGGGTTCGTTTCAAGAAAAAAACCTCCTTGTTCCAGCAGAGCGATGGGATGTACCCGTAGTCTCTGCCGGAACAGGGAGGTTTATGCGTTGTGGCCTAGAGGTTGCTGCGATCCCGCAGCCAGCTGGGGAGGGAGCGCATTTTCACGCTGGAGACCATGCCCATGGCGGCGTACATGGTGATGATGGAAGAGCCGCCGTAGCTCACGAAGGGGAGGGTCAGGCCCACCACCGGGAAAATGTAGAGGCACATGGCGATGTTGACGCCCACCTGGGCCAGCAGCATGCCGGCGTAGCCCATGACCAGATAGGCCGACTGGGGGGAGCAGGCCCGGCGGGCCACCCAGATGCAGCGGAGGATGATGGCACCCAGCAGCAGCATGAGGAACACACAGCCGATGAAGCCGAATTCCTCGCCGCACACGGCGAAGATCTCGTCATTGTAGCGGGCGGGCAGGTTGGTGGCGTATTCGCTCTGGGTGAGGTTGCCGTTCAGGTACCCCATGCCGGTGAGCTGGCCCGAGCCGATGGCGGTGATGCTCTTGGTCTGCTGCCAGCCAGTGTCCATGGTCTGGTCGTAGATGGTGTCGGGGTTGCCGGTGATGTGGTCGATGACCACTTTCACCCGGCGGAAAAAGTAGATGCCGCTGAACTTGTCCCAGAAGATCACCACCAGGGCCACGCCCGCGGCGGCCATCAGAATGGCCAGCAGGAACCAGCGCTTCTTCACTCCGGCGGTCCAGGCCACCACCACGAAGATAAAGAGGTAGGTGAGGCCCATGCCGAAGTCGCCGGAGGCCACGGCGATGAGGCCGAACATCATCAGGGTGTGTCCGGCGATCTGCATGACCGATGGGATGGAGCTGATGTCCTTCTCATTGGCCTGGATGCGGGCGCACTGCCAGGCCAGCAGCAGGATGAAGGTGAGCTTGACGATCTCCGCGGGCTGGAGCTCAAAGGGGATACCGGGGATGGACAGCCAGCTGCGGTTGCCGGTGTCGTGGTCCACGCCAAGGGGGGTGCGGGTGAGGAGGACAAAGCCGATGTTGAAGGCCAGGATGAATTTCCAGGACTTTTCGGCGAAGAGCTCCACGTCCACCGAGGACATGATGATATAGGCGATGACGCCCAGGACGATGGCCACCGACTGCACCGGCATGAAGCGGGTGGACTGGGTATAGCGGCTGGCGCTGTAAATGAGCACCAGACCGAATCCGCTGGCGGCCAGGCACAGGGAGAGCAGCACCAGATCGCCCTTGCGGAGAAAGGATTTCAGAGAATCGGAAAACCAGGACAGGGGAAGGGCCTCCTTTCAGGGAAAATGGGTTGGTTTGGCAGACCTTATCATACCATCTTTTTGGGGCGGCGTAAACTGTTTTGCGCTTTCTTCAAAGATATGTTATAATCGACCCGACTTGAGAAGGAGCGTGAATCCATGGAATATCTGTCCAACTCAGAGGCCGAGACCGAGGCCCTGGGCGAGGCTCTGGCCGGCCGGTTGACGGCGGGGGACGTGATCGCCTTTTCGGGGGACCTGGGCGCGGGCAAGACCGCCTTCACCCGGGGACTGGCCCGGGGGCTGGGGGTGACCGAGCGGGTGACCAGCCCCACCTTCACCATCGTCAACGAGTATCTGGGGGGCCGTCTGCCCCTGTTCCACTTTGATCTGTACCGCCTGAGCTCGGCGGAGGAGCTCTTCGACATCGGCTGGGAGGACTACCTGGACCGGGGCGGCGTGTGCGCCGTGGAGTGGAGTGAGAACGGCGAGGGCGTGCTGGAGGACCCCATCCGGGTGGACATCCGCCGGGGCGCGGCGGACGATCAGCGCGTCATCACCATTACAGGGGAGAGAACGGTATGAAGATCTTAGCCATTGAGTCCTCCGCCACCGCCTGCTCGGTGGCGCTGTGTGAGGACGAGGTACTGCTGGCCCAGTCCTTTCAGAACAACGGCCTAACCCACAGCGTCACCCTGCTGCCTATGGCGGACCAGGTGCTGCGTGGCTGCGGGGCCAGCCTGGAGGACGTGGACCTCATCGCCGTGGCGGCGGGCCCCGGGTCCTTTACGGGCCTGCGCATCGGCGTGTCGGCCGCCAAAGGCCTGGCCTGGCCGGGGAAGAAACCCTGCGCGGCGGTGTCCACCCTGGAGGCCATGGCCTGGACGGTGGCCCACACGGGGATGGAGATCTGCGCGGGCATGGACGCCCGGCGCAATCAGGTGTACGCCGCCCGCTTCCTGGGCACCGGCGACGGGCTGGAGCGGCTGAGCGACGACGGGGCCATCTCCCTGGAGGAGCTGGCGGCTCAGGTAAAAAAGAGCGGAAATCCGCAATTACTGGTTGGAGACGGAGCCCGTTTGTGTTATACTACCCTCAGGGAACTGGGGCTGGATGTCCGTATGGCGCCGCCCCACCTGCGCTACCAGAGCGCCTGGGGCGTGGCCCGTGCCGCGCTGGAGCAGGCCCGGGCCGGTACGCTGACCGACGCGGACGGACTGGTCCCGCGCTACCACCGGCTCTCTCAGGCCGAGCGGGAGCGTCTGGCCCGTCTCCGCTCACAAGGCGCGTCCGACAATCAAAGTTAAAGGGGAAGATACCATGGACATGGAAAAGGTACACATTCTGGACCATCCGCTGCTGCAGCATAAGCTCTCCATCCTGCGGGATGAGCGGACCGGCTCCAAGGAGTTCCGTGAGGTCGTCTCGGAGATCGCCACCCTCATGTGCTATGAGGCCACCCGGGATCTGCCGGTGGAAGAGGTTGAGATCAAGACGCCCCTGGGCACCGGCAAGTTCAACACCCTGACGGGCAAGAAGCTGGCCATCGTTCCTGTGCTGCGTGCCGGCCTGGGCATGGTGGACGGTATCCTGACCCTGATCCCCTCCGCCAAGGTGGGCCACATCGGCCTGTACCGGGACCCCGACACCCTGGAGCCCGTGGAGTACTACTGCAAGATGCCCAATGACATCGCCGAGCGGGACATCATCATTCTGGACCCCATGCTGGCCACCGGCGGCTCCGCCTCCGCTGCCATCCAGTTCATCAAGAACTATGATGTCAAGCACATCAAGCTGATGAACATCATCGCTGCCCCCGAGGGCATCGAGCGGGTGCGCAAGGATCATCCCGACGTGGAGATCTATGTGGCCGCTGTGGATGAGAAGCTCAACGACCACGGCTACATCGTGCCCGGTCTGGGCGACGCGGGCGACCGCATCTTCGGTACCAAGTAAGATCAGAACAACAGACAAGGCCGGGACCCATTGGGTCCCGGCCTTGTGTTTCTCCGGATGTGGTCAGTGTGCCCGGCGGGAGCAAATAGCCCGGGCGATGGCCAGGGCGCACAGTGCGCACAGGGTGCCCACCACAGCTCCAGCCAGCACATCGGTGGGGAAGTGGACCCCCACATAGAGCCGGGAGAGCCCCATGAGCACCGCCAGCACTACCGCGCCGATCCGTCCCCAGCGCCAGGGGAGGGTGCGGGCCCACACCACGCCCGCGGCGAAGGCGGCGGTGGTGTGGCCGGAGGGGAAGGAGTTGGGGTCGTGTTCCGCCACCAGCGGGATGAGCCCCTCCACCACCAGCCAGGGGCGGGTGCGCTGGAAGAGGTGTTTGAGCACCACGTTGGTGCACAGAAGCCCCAGCAGCAGCGCCAGCAGAGCGCACACACCTGCCCGGCGGGTCTTAGGGTGGCAGAGCATCAGGACCGACAGGGCGATCCATAGCATTCCGGCATTCCCAAGCTGGGTGTAAAACTGAAACAGCGCAGTCAGCAGGGGGGTGCGCACCGTCTCCTGGAGCCAGAGCAGCGCCCCGCCGTCCAGAGCAAAAAACCATTCCATCGTGTGATCCTCCTGTCGAGTGATAGAAAAACAGGACGGGGTGGACCCGTCCTGTTCCGGTGTTCAAGGAAAAACTCAGGCCGCCTCTTCCCACTGGCAGTCGGTGATGACGCCGTTGGCGAACTCGAAGTGGGTGGTCTTGAGGGTGTGGCTCTTGCCGATGCGGATCTCCTGGGTGCCCAGCTCGTTGGTGTCGGCGTTGGGCACGGTGGCCTCCACGGTGAAGGTGAGGTCCAGCAGGTTATCGTCCATGGGGAGCACCAGGGCGCCCAGGGAGGAGTTGATGCTCACGGTGCTGCTGTCGTGGGGCACGGCCTTGACGTCCACCACATAGCCGCTCAGCAGGTTGCCGGAAGCCATCAGCTGATCGCCGCCCTCCTGCTGCACGTAGGGCAGCAGGTTCTCATAGACCTCCGGATACACGCTGTTGACCTGGACGGTGAAGGTGATCTTGGCCTTGCCGCCCTCGGCACCGGGGAGCGCGCCGCTCTTACCCAGGAACTTGAAACCGACCACCACGACCGCCGCCAGGATGAGGATCACCACCAGCAGGTCCACGATATTGATTTTACCAAACAGTCTGCCCTTTTCGTCTAACATCTTTTGCAGCCTCCGAGGTTGTAAATTCCCATAAACATGGTGTACAATAGACACAGTGTGCCGGAGAATCCGGCATTGCATGGTCTTTGGTCATTGTATCATACTTCCATGCGCGGAACAAGTCTTTTTTTCACTGGAGGATTCCACCCCATGAAAGTGATTCATCTCATCAGCGGCGGCGACAGCGGCGGCGCCAAGACCCACGTTCACAGCTTGCTTCAGAACCTGGCCCGTACCATCGACGTGACCATGGTCTGTTTTATGGATGGCCCCTTTGCCCAGGAGGCCCGGGAGCTGGGCATCCCCACCGTGATCTTTCCCGGGAAAAACCTGCTGAGCACCTATCGGGAGCTGCGGCGCTTCATCGTGGACGGCAAGTACGAGATCATCCACTGCCACGGCGCCCGGGGCAATATGATGGGGGCGCTGCTGCGCCGGTCCACGGGCCTGCCGGTGGTGTCCACCGTCCACTCCGACTACCGCCTGGACTACCTGGGCCGCCCTCTGGCCCGGCTCTTCTACGGCACTACCAACACGGTGGCCCTGCGCCTGCTGGACTACCGCATCGGCGTGTCCGACGCCATGGTGGACCTCCTGATCTCCCGGGGCTTCGACCCGGACCGGCTCTTTGCCATCTACAACGGCCTGGATTTCTCCCCCCGCCACCCGGCCATGACCCGTGCGGAGTATCTGAACTCCCTGGGCCTCACCTGGGGGGAGGACTGCGTCATTGCGGGCATCGCCGCCCGGCTCAACCCGGTGAAGGACATCGCCACCCTCATCCGCGGCTTCGCCAAGGCCCACCAGACCGCCCCTCAGCTGCGCCTCCTCATCGCCGGCGACGGCGAGGAGCGGGAGCGCCTGGGTCAGCTGGCCAAGGAACTGGGCGTGGAGGACGAGGTGTGCTTTGCCGGCTGGGTCACCGACACCGACAGCTTCTACAACGCCCTGGACATCAACACCCTGACCTCCCTCTCGGAGACCTTCCCCTATGCCCTCACCGAGGGCGCCCGGGCCGGTCTGCCCACCGTGGCCAGCCGGGTGGGCGGCGTGCCCTACCTCATCGAGGACGGCGTCACCGGCTTCCTCTTCGAGGCGGGGGACGCTGAGACGCTGGGGCGGCACCTGGCGAACCTGGCGGGGGACGCGACGCTCCGCAGCCATCTGGGCGGGCGGCTCTACCAGAAGGCCCGGGACGACTTCTCCCTGGAGTCCACCCTCCAGCGGCAGCTCCAGATCTACGAGACCATCCTCCGCCGCCAGGCCCGGCAGAAGGGCAAGCGGGACGGCGTGCTGGTCTGCGGCGCCTACGGCCGGGGCAACGCAGGCGACGACGCCATTCTGGAGGCCATCGTGGCCGAGCTGCGGGCGCTGGACCCGGACCTCCCTGTGTGGGTCCTGTCCCGGAAGCCCGACTCCACCCGCATGACCTATCGGGTCAACTCCATCTACACCTTCGCCTTCCCCCGTTTCCTCAACCGGATGCGAAAGACCCGGCTCTACATCAACGGCGGCGGCTCCCTCATGCAGGACGTGACCAGCCACCGCTCCCTGTGGTTCTACCTTTTTACCATCTCGGCGGCCAAGATCCTGGGCAACCAGGTGCTCATGTACGGCTGCGGCATCGGCCCCATCCACTCGGAGAGCAACCGGGCCCGGGCCGCCCGGGTGCTGCAGAAGCGGGTGGACGCCATCACTCTGCGGGACACCCACTCCCGGGAGGAACTGGAGAGCATGGGGGTCACCAACCCGAAGATCGTCCTCTCCGCCGACCCCACGGTCATTTTGCCCGCCGCGCCGGAGCCGGTGGTGGACGGGCTTCTGGAGTACGAGGGGCTGGACCCCAAGGGCCGCTACATCGGCTTTACCCTGCGGCCCTGGCCTGGCTTCCGGGAGAAGGCGGAGGTCTTTGCCGCCGCCGCCGACTACGCCTATGAGAAGCACGGCCTGACCCCGGTCTTTCTGCCCATCGAGAGCCGGCTGGACCTGGGTGCCATCCGGCAGGTCACCGAGAAGATGCACGGGCCCTACCACGTCATCGAGGACACGGGCAGCTCGGCCCACACCATCGGCCTCTTCTCCCGGATGAAGGTGGCGGTGTCCATGCGCCTCCACGCGCTGGTCTTTGCCGCCAGCCAGGGCGTGCCTCTGGTGGGCGTGGTCTATGACCAGAAGATCAGCTCCTTCCTGTCCTACATCGGTCAGGACCTGTATACCGACCTCTCGGAGCTCACGCTGGAGGGGCTGAAGGCCCACATCGACACCGCCTGTGAGCGCATCGACGATCGCGCCTTCCTCACCGAGGGCGTGGACCGGCTGCGCCAGGTGGAGCACCGCAATTCCGAGACCGCCGCGGCGCTGCTGGGCTGCCCGGCGCCCCAGGTGTGAGGGGAGGGAGCGTCTTGGACCAGCTCATCTGTCTGGCCGACGAGCCCTGGAGCTCCAATCCCTCCCGGACCCAGCAGCTCCTCTCCCGCATGAAGGGGACCCAGATCCTGTACTTTGAGCCCGCCTCCGGGCTGGGGGACCTGCGCCGCCGCCCGGGCCGCCGGGTGCGTCCGGGCCTGGTGGTGTACACCCTTCCGCCGGTGTGGGAGGGGGAGAACGAGGGCCTGCTCTTCCGGGCGGGGCGTCGGCGGCTCCTCCGCTTCGTGGAGGCGGCCATGGCCCGCCACCACATGCGGGACCCGGTGCTCTGGTGCGCCACGCCCCGGGTGGTCCACCTGGCCGAGGAACTGAGCTGCCGGGGCGTGGTCTACGACTGCGCCCAGGACTGGTCCCATCTGCCGGTGCGGTGGGAGAGCGATCTCTGCCTGTCCGCCGATCTGATCTTCGCCGCCTCGCCGGAGTTGGCCGAGCACATTTCCCCGTGCAGCGACAACGTGGCGCTGCTGCCCAACGGGGCCAACTGCTCGGTGAAGCCCCGGAGCGACGAGGCCCGCCCCGCCGCGCTGCGGGGGGTGCAGGGGCCCATCCTGGGCTATGCGGGCACCCTGTGGCAGGACCTGGACCTGGAGCCGGTGCTGCGGGTGGCGCGTGCCTATCCCCAGGCCAAGGTGGTCCTGGTGGGCCGGCGGGAGGGGAGCCCCATGCTCCGCCGCCTGGAGCGGGAGCCCAATGTGATCTTCACCGGAGAGGTGTCTCTGGCGGAGCTGCCGGAGTATCTGGGGTGCTTTGACGTGTGCATGAACCTGCTGCGGCTGGGCTCGCCGGACAACGACGTGCTGCCGCCCCGGATCTTTGAGTACTTTTCCACGGGAAAGCCCATCGTGGCCATGCTCCTCCCCGGGCAGGTGGAGGAGTACCCCGACGTCATCTATTCGGCCCACACGGTCCGGCGCTTCGTGGAGCTGTGCGGCAGCGCCCTGGCCGAGAGCGGGAGCTGGGCCAGCGACCGGCGGCTGCACTACGCCGAGGGCGGCTCCTGGAGCTGCCGTGCGCGGGAAGTGGAGCGGATCTTCCGGGACACCGGCCTCTTTCACAGTCAGGCATAGGAAAATCACCCCCACCGTACAATGGCGGTGGGGGTGATCGTTTTGTTTTCTTCGGGGGAGACAGCCCGGCTGGCGCTGGGCCTGCTGCTGGGGGCGGTGGTGCTGGTCAACGGCTGGACCGACGCCCCCAATGCCATCGCCACCGCCGTGGCGTCGGGGGCGCTGTCCTTCCGGCGGGCGGCGCTTCTGGCGGCGGTGTGTAATCTGATGGGGACCGTGGCGGCGGCGCTGTGGCTGCCGGCGGTGACCCGGACAGTGGGGGAGAGTGTGGCCCTCACCGGAGATGCGGCCCAGACCGCTCTCTGCGCGGCCCTGGCGGCCACGGCCCTGTGGGCGGCGGCGGCCTGGCGCTTCGGCATCCCAACCAGCGAGAGCCACGCGCTGCTGGCCGGTCTGGCGGGGGCAGCTCTGGCCCTGCCCGGGGGGCGGGCCAACCTGCGCCCCGGCCCCTGGTGGAAGGCGGGACTGGGACTGGCCTTGTCTCTGGTGCTGGGCGCGGTCCTGGGACGGCTGGCGGAGGACGCACTGGAACGCCGGAGGCCGGGAGAGCGGGCCTGCCGCCGGGGACAGGTGGCCGGCGCGGCCCTGATGGCCTTCCTCCACGGAGCCCAGGACGGACAGAAATTCCTGGGGCTCTTCCTGCTGGCAGGCGGCGGGGGAGGGGAGAAGCCCGCTCCGGCTCTGGCGGCGGTGTGCGGGCTCACCATGGCTTTTGGGACCCTGATGGGCGGGCGGCGCATCGTGGAGCACGTGGGCAAGGACCTGGTGGAGCTCTCCCCCCGCAGCGGACTGGCCGCCGATCTGGGGGGCGGCGCGGCGCTGGGGCTGTGTACGGTTCTGGGCCTGCCGGTGAGCACCACCCACGCCAAGACTGCCGCCATTCTGGGGGCGGGCACTGCCGGGGGCGCCCGGGCCAGCGTGTGGGCCACAGGCGGGCTGGTCCTGGCCTGGGGGCTCACCTTTCCCGTGTGCGCGCTGCTGGGATTTCTGCTGACCCAGGCGATGCTCTGACTTGCGCGGCGGAGCGGAAGGGTGTATGATGTGGGGCAGACCAACGGAAGGAAGGATTCCATATGCACTATGATGCCGTGATTTTTGACCTGGACGGCACCCTGCTCAACACTCTGGACGATCTGGCGGACAGCGCCAACCACGCCCTGGAACACTGCGGCTTTCCCCGGCGGACGGTGGACGAGGTGCGCAGCTTCGTGGGCAACGGAGTTGCCCTGCTGATCCACCGGGCCGTCCCCAAGGGGACAACGCCGGAGGAAGAGGCGGCCTGTCTGGAGGAGTTCCGGCAGTACTATCTGACCCATATGCGCTGCAAGACCGCGCCCTATCCCGGGGTGCTGGAGCTGCTGGACGACCTGAAGGCGTCGGGCTGTGCCGTGGCGGTGGTGTCCAACAAGTTTGACGCGGCGGTGAAAGGGCTGTGCGCCGACTACTTTGACGATCGAGTGCCGGTGGCCATCGGGGAGTCGGAGGGCGTGCGGAAGAAGCCCGCTCCCGACACGGTGTTCCGGGCGCTGGAGGAGCTCGGGGTCCCGGCGGACCGGGCGGTCTACGTGGGGGACTCCGACGTGGACATCGAGACGGCCCGCAACGCGGGGATGAGCTGCATCTCGGTGTCCTGGGGCTTCCGGGACACGGCATTCCTGCTGGCCAACGGAGCCCGGACCATCACCGCCAATCCGGAGGCACTGGCCCGGGTCCTGGCATAACGGCCTCACTGAGCGGGCGATATGCTCTGTTTTTGGGCATAAAAAACCCCACGAGCCGAAGCTCGTGGGGGCCCCGCTGTGGCCGTGCGAACCCATTTAAAACCTGCACAAGAATGGCAGGTGGGTTGTCTCCACGCCGTTTCCCTGCTTCCAACTTCCAGTGTCCCTCAAAGGGGGCCGGGAGGCCTGCAATCCACGGCGTGAGGGCGACATCCCGTTTAAGAGATGTGGGTTTAAATAAAGCCCGTCACGCACCGAGCAGGAAGAAGTTTCTTCCTTAAAGAAGGGGAGAGGGGATCACTCCTCCTCGTCCTCCGCGAACAGGTCTTCCATGACCAGTTCATAGACGGCTTCCATCTCAGCCTCGTCGTCCAGCGTCGACAGCTGATCTTCGCCGTCCACCTGGACCACCTTCAGGATGACCAGACCGCCGTCCTCGCTCTCCTCGTCCACCTCTTCGGAAGAGGTGTCCTCATCACCCTCGGTAACGGTGAGGAACGCCATATAGACGGTGCCGTTGTACTCCACGGTGGTACAGTATTCCAGCTCAAACTCATTGCCCTCCTCGTCAGTCAGGGTAATGAACTCGCCGCCGAATTCTTCGCTCATCGCAATCACCACTTTCGGTCCTGTTCTCCTCCGTCCGGGAGGGAGCCAAACCGCCGAGGCGATTTGCTGTGCTCTTATTGTAACCCGAAGAGACGGAAAATGCAATATGGGAGTGTGCGAAATTTTTGTGACGGCCTAAGGGGAGGAAAAAGTGGAAGGAATTAGGGTGGACAAGACGGGGACCTGTGTTATAATAAAAACTACCGAGTTGAGCCGTCTGTTCCACCGGACCGGCTCCGGCGCGGTCACAGTATTCGTTTTATGAATCCGCGGGGAGAAATATGCCCTCGGGCAGCCCGCGAAGCGACTTCGGAGGTGTGAATTTGGCAACGAAAACCAATCCCAGCGGAAAGCGGCGGGGAGGAGGCACGGCCCAGGCCGTGGGCATGGGCGTGCTGAAGGTACTGGGAACGCTCCTGCTCATCGGCTTGATGACGGGGGCATTCCTGGCCTGTTTCGCGGCGGTGTACATCCGCAACGTGATCCTGCCCGACGCACACATCGAGGCCCAGTCCTACTCCACCGCCCTGGCCAGCACCATCTGCCGGGTGGACGAGAACGGACAGGAGGTAGAGCTTCAATCCCTCTATGGCACGGAAAACCGGGTCTGGATCAGCTATGACGAGATCCCGGAGAACCTCATCAACGCCGCCATCGCCATTGAGGACAAGCGCTTCTACCAGCACCACGGTGTGGACTGGCTGCGCACCGGCTCGGCCATTCTGAGCATGATGACCGGCCAGGATATCTATGGTGGCTCCACCATTACCCAGCAGCTTTTGAAGAACATGACCCAGTACGACGACATCACGGTCAAGCGCAAGATTTTGGAGATCTTCCGGGCCCTGGACTTTGAGAAGGACCACGAGAAGGACGAGATCATGGAGCTGTACCTGAACTATATCTACCTGGGTCAGAAGTGCTACGGTGTGGCCACCGCGTCGGAGTACTACTTCGGCAAGGACGTGCGGGAGCTGAATCTGGCCGAGTGCGCCAGCCTCATCAGCATCACCAACAACCCCTCGGGCTACAACCCCTACCGCTACCCGGAGAACAACGCCTACCGGGCCACCCTGGTGCTCCAGGCCATGCTGGAGCAGGGGAAGATCAGCCAGGCCGAGTACGACGAGGCCAAGGCCCAGATCGACGCGGGACTGAACTTCACCCAGGGCGAGAGCGACGACACCACCTCCACCATCCTCAGCTGGCATGAGGAGCAGGTGGTCCAGGACGTCATCAACGACCTGATGGAGCAGTACGAGTACACCTATGAGGTGGCCAGCCGCATGGTGTACAGCGGCGGCCTGAAGATCTACTCCTGTGTGGACCCGGAGATCCAGGCCGTGGTGGAAGAGGTCTATGAGAACCGGGACAACCTGCCCCAGACCTCCTCCCGGGGCGAGCAGCTTCAGTCGGCCATCGTGGTCATTGACAACCAGGGCAACATCGTGGCCCTGGCGGGCAGCATGGGGGAGAAGGAGGGCAACCAGCTTCTGAACCTGGCCACCCAGACCACCCGGCAGCCGGGCTCGGCCATGAAGACCCTCTCCACCTACGCGCCCGCCATCGACCTGGGGCTCATCACTCCCAACTCGGTCTTTGACGACTCGCCGGTGATGGACCTGAACGGGGCCTGGCCCTCCAACTCCTACGGCTACTACTGGGGCCTGGAGCCGGTCTATAAAGCGGTGGAGCAGTCCTCCAACGCCGTGGCCGCCCGGGTGCTCCAGGAGGTTGGCGTGGAGCAGTCGGTGGGCTATCTGGAAAACAACTTCCACATCACCACCGTCTCGGAGGACGACTACGGCCTGTCCCAGCTGGCCCTGGGCGGCATGACCAACGGCGTCACCGTCCGCGAGATGGCCACCGCCTACTCGGTATTCCCACGGGGCGGCGTGTATCTGGAGTCCCACACGTACTCTCAGGTGAAGGACTCCAACGGCAAGATCATCCTGGACAACACCCAGCAGGAGCCGGAGACCGCCGTGAAGGCCACCACCGCCTGGTATATCAACGACATGCTCAAGGACGTGGTGACCAGCCCCCACGGTGTGGGCACCGGTACGGAGGCCTATTTCTCAGGCATGACCATCGCCGGTAAGACGGGCTCCACCAACGACTATAAGGACCGCTGGTTCGTGGGCTATACGCCCTACTACACCGCGGCGGTGTGGACCGGCTACGCCGACCACCCCGAGCGCATCAACAACGGCGCCACCAACCCCGCCGCCCAGATGTGGAAGAAGGTCATGCAGCCCATCCACGAGGGCCTGGAGAAGAAGGACTTCGACCAGCCCAGCGGACTGGTGACGGTGCCCATCTGTATGGACAGCGGCCTGCGGGCCACCGACGCCTGTACGCAGGACGCCCGGGGCAGCCGGGTGTATCAGGCCTATTTCTTTGAGGATGACGCGCCCTCCGGCTACTGCGACCTGCACGAGGCCAAGGAGGTCTGCGTGGTCAGCACCACCAACGAGGCGGGAAAGACCAGCAGCAAGTACTACCTGGCCGGGGAGTTCTGCCCCCGGGAGGGGAACGCCGCCGGGGTCACCCCCACGGTCAAGACCATCTCGCTGCTCAACTACGTGCGCAGCGGTGTTGCCGCAACGGTAAGCACCCGGGATGCGGGCTACACCTGGGCGGGAGTCACCACCTGTCCCGTCCACACCAGTGAGGTGCAGCCCAGCCCCGATGTCTACGATCCGTCCACTTTTGATGTGACGAATCCGGACACCTGGCCGCCGGTGAACCTGTACCCGGACTTCGATCCGGAGGACCCGTCCACCTGGCCGGTGGCGGAGCCCACCGAGAGCCCCACCACCTCGCCTTCGGAGAGCGAGGACCCGGAGGAGACGCCGTCGCCCACTCCCACGCAGGAGGGAGCGGAGCTGCCGCCGGAAGCCAATTCCAATCATTAAAAAAGCGGGGCGCGCTGCCAATGCAGCGC
>NZ_NFGZ01000039.1 GCF_002159175.1 Flavonifractor sp. An92
CCACGCTGCCGTTGTTGGTAACTTTAATTTCACTCTTGGTTCCAGCATCCGGATCAAAGCTCTCCTCCACATCCGGGTCCACATTACCCATGGTGAAGGTGTTGGTCACGGAGTTGGTGTGAGCCGTCAGCCACGCCAGGGTCCCGCCCACGGTCACCGCAGTCGCCAGGGCCAGGGCCGCCACAACGGGCAGCCACTTGGGCCAGCGGCGCAGGGCACGCTTGCCTTCATATTCCTTTCGGTCAAACATTGCTCACGCCTCCCTCCTGGGTCTCCATGGGCTCACTGGGATCAGGCTCGGTGTTCTGATCCTTGTTCTTCTCGTCGCCGTTCTCGTTGTCCTTGGGCGTACTGGGCAGGGGATTGGGCAGCGCCGCAGGGTTGGCGGCTCGCAGCGCAGCAGCGGAAGCTCCGTCAGTGGTCGCAAACACGTTCTCCACGCTGTCGCTGCCGCCCAGCCAGTTATTGCCGTTGCGGGTGTTGTCGAAGGTGACCGAGAGCTTTCCGTCATCGCCCTGTGTAGCATCCTTAGTTGCGGTGCCATCAACAACATTGTACATCCAGGACCACTTGGTGTCCTCGGTCACGGTGTAAGTGCCGCTCTTCAGACCGGTGATGGTCTTGGTGCAGGTCCACTTGTCACCCTCCTTGGTGAACTCACTCGCGCCCATGGCGATGGTCATTGTGCCGCTGGGTCCGATGACCGTAAAGATGAAGCTCTGCTCAGGCTGCTCGTTGACGGTCTTGGTGATCGACAGCTCGATGTTGTTCAGGTGGATGACAAATTCACACTTCGTCGAATCGCTTCCACTATGATGGTTGGAATGACTTCTATCAGAATCGCAGGTCCGCTCAAAGAGCACATGATCGGTGATGTCCGTCCCGTTGACCTTAACGGTCACATTGACCTCAGTCTCAGCATTGATGACACCCGCCACCGGGCTATACGTATAGGAAACATCCCAATCAGTAGCCACAGTCGTGTCAATATCATCCCCATGTGCGTCAGCCCAAGTAATCCCGCCATAGTTATCAACACCATAATTCGGGGTTTTACCGGCGTCTACCGTAGTATCCTTCCAGGTAATAGTGGGCACCAAGACGTGGATCTTCGGTGTGGCGGACCTATCAATAGCCGAAACAGCTTCATTACCAAGGCTGTCGGCGCCAGTAGTTTTCACCGGACTTACCGTACACTCCAGGGTATAGTCCTGGCAAGTAATCAGGGTGCCGGTATTTGTCTTACCACTGTCGCTCCAAGACCAGCTGCCTTCGGTCTGCCCGGCCAGAATGGTATAGGTGCCAATCTCAGCACCGTTCTGCTTGAGAGTGTAGGTGATCGTGACATGGGCATTGTTCGTGCCGTTGGGAGTAAAGCGGTCGGCGTAGGTAATCAGATCATCATAGTCCACGCTGGTTCCGACGGGAATTGTCTCGACCGTGCCGTTGACCTGATAATTGATGGGCAGATTCACCGTGGGCTCCGGGAACTTGTACAGTTCTGTGCCCGTAGAAACACCGGAAAGATTACCGATGTTTGTGGGAACCTGGTTGCCGCCGAAGCTGCTGTCGTTGGACACCACATAGATGGAGGCGTTGAACTTCTTTGGGTTGACGGGTTCTCCCCCAACAATTTCATTGCCCGGGTCCAGCGTAACATCACTCCAATTGATGCAATAACCGTTTTCGTCCTTCTGTACGATCCCGGTATATTCACCATCTTTCACCTGGTCACCCACGTTAAGGGGATTACCATTCTGATCCACCAGGGTGAAGGCCGGATCGATATAGTCAACCACGGAAACCTTAGCGCCTTCGCCCACCTGTTGACCGATCAGTTCAAAGATATCCGTCAGTCTGCCGATATTCTCACTCGTAGCAGTGAGGAAATAGCCATCCGGTATTTGGTCACGGGTCAACTCGTCCGGATAGAAACCGTATCCATTATTGCCGTTATATTTACTCCCATAGTCCGGTACGCTGTGATACAGTGTCTGCCATGTGGAATCCATCTGATCATAATTATAATGGTCGCCATCCGGGCGGTGCTGAGAAATACGATACATATATTCGTTGATACGCGCGCCCTCAGTACCATAGATATTAGTTGTCATAATATCAGCTGTATTCGCCAGATTTAGTCCAACCGTGTACACCGTAGCGCCACATCCGGCTTTGGAAACACCGTAGCTATCAAACATACTCTGGGTGATCGTATTCCCCTCGTAAAAACCCTGAGTCAGATCAATCGTTGCATATTGAGTTTTTTCTTCTTTCAGAATAGTAGCCAAATGCATCGATCCCTGCGCAACCTTATTACCAGTTCCATTCCAAGCGTAGACCGGGTTATATCCAGTACTATCTCGGAAATAACCATTACCGGCCGTACCCGCAGAAAACAGCAAGGCTACACGATCCCGAGAGTATTCCTCCGAGTTATGGGGCACATCCTGGAAGATTTTCACTGCATCCGCCATAGCTAAATCAGAGTTGGAATCGCCTCCTAGTACCTCCAAGTTGTTTACGATCCCAATCAAGGCATCATAGTTCTCGCCCACTGTTACAAGCGCTTCATCCTGAGCTCGTTCTTGACCGGTCTTAACGTAAGCGCTGTTCGCATAGGTCACGATAGCGATCCGGCTATCAGGAGACTTCGTATTTACCGTATTAATGAACTGCGTGACAGCTACTTTCAGACTCGCAAGGTTGTCAACAGTATCGTAGCCGCTCACTGTTCGAGTATAGTAGTTGCTCCGGGTAACATTATTCCTTCGCGTTCCTTCTTCTATATACTTTCCATTGGCATATATATAATAAGTTGTACTAAAAAAACCCTCTTCCTTTGTAACAGTAACGGGAACATATTTATCATCACTTACTTTATAATAAAACTGACTTCGATTGTCATAAAATTCTTTAAAATTATAACTATCTGCGAGCACTTTATAGGTATATTGCGTAACGGTCATCGGCTCCATGTAGTCCGACAGATCCAGCATGAGGACGATATCGACGGCACTGTATCCCTCCACGACGTTGGAAACCGCTTCGGCAGACAGGTCCAGCTTATAGATATCCTTACCATTTACATCCTCGCCAGTATCGCGGATGGTTTTATTGACCGTCACGTTATCATCGTAAGTGATACTGCCATCCGGATTTTCGTCCGCCCCATCCCCCGTATCATAGAGAGAAGGGCTGTTCATGGCCATCAGGGCCATGGGTGCGTTCTGGGTGGCAGCGGCGCGGAGGGGGGTATCATAGTGGACGATGGGGCCGACATCGATCTCGTCAGGCGCGCCGGAATAGTCGGATTCGACCTGCTCCGGAGCTTCGGGGATCAGGCTGGCCTCATACTCCTCGACGTACGCCAGGAAGTCCGCGCGGCGCTCCTCGCTCAGCTGGTCCAGGAGGGCAATACGCTCCTCCACAGACAGGTTCTCCATACCGTAGGCATAGAGCTCCTCGTTGCTCATGGACTCATAGTCCACCGCCGCAGGGGGAGTTACCTGCGCCTGCTGCTCATAGGCCTCCAGGGCAGCGATCTGCTCCTCGGTCAGGAGGCTGTACACGATCGCGCGGTCCTCCGTGGACATGTCTTTCACGGCCGCATAGAGCTCCTCCACGGACATGTTGGCATAGTCCGGCATGGTAAAGCCAGGATCGCCGCCGCCGGGGATGGTCTCCTCGGGGATATCGGTGATCTCGGGGGACTCAGTGGGCTCGGTGGTGGGAGTCTCAGCGGGAGTCTCGGTGGGCTCGCTGCTGGGAGTCTCAGCGGGAGTCTCGGTGGGCTCGCTGCTGGGAGTTTCAGCAGGAGTCTCGGTGGGCTCGCTGCTGGGAGTCTCGGCAGGAGTCTCGGTGGGCTCCGTGGTGGGAGTCTCGGCGGGCTCCTCAGTCGGCTCAGCCGTGGGGTCCACGCTGAAGCTCGAGTCCACCTCGTCCGTGGGCGCGACGCTCGTCGTCACTTCGGGCGTAGTGGTGGGATCAGTGCCCTCACCCTCCACGGCCAAGGCGGGAGTCATCAGGCCGATGGACATGCAGCCGGCCAGGATCGCCGCCAACAGGCGTTTTTTCCAAGTATACATTCTGCATCACACCTCTTTCCTTACGGAGTGACGGGATCGTCGGTGGGCACTTCGGGCTCCACCGGAGTGGTAGGCTCTTCGGGGTCCACCGTCTCAGTCCCGGGCCAGCCCTTGACATCCAGAATCGAGCCGTCCTCGGGGATCTCATTGTGCTTCACCTGGACGCCCTGGGCCTCCACCGTGATGTTGATGGTGCAGCCCTGGTAGTCGTTGCCGGCCTCGGCGGCGAAGGTGACCTCGGTGAAGGGGGTCACAGTCTCGCCCTTCTCCACAGCGCCGGTGTAGTAGTACCAGCCGTCCTTCTCCACCCAGTTGCCGGTGGGCTCGTCGCCCAGGGGATTGGCGGTGGAGATGTTGAAGGAGATCACGGGGACCTCAACACCATAGGCATTCTCCACGGTAGTGGGGAGTGCATTGTTACTCTGGTCCAGAATCTCCACACCCACGCGGACCCGGGTCCAGAAAGGCTGCTCGCCGCTGTTCTCAATGTCAGCGGACTGCTTAACAACCTCACCGGGCAGCACACCGCTCAACGTGACCATCGTGGGATCGGTGATCACACCGCTGCCCAGATCGAGGGTCTCCGTCAGGGTCAGGTCCACAGTTCCCATCTGGATCTCATTCTGGGCCGTGCCATCGGTCACGAAATATGCCGCGGTGCCGATGCCCAGGATCGCAAGCAGGGACAGCACAACGCCGCCCACTGCGAGTCGTTTTTTCATGTCATCTACCGCCTTTCCTCTCTTGATTACGTCTTGGTTTTAAGTGCCACAATGGGAGCGCCGGGGGAAACGGCGCTCCCGTCTGGTAGGGAATCCCAACAGGCAGTGTGCTGGGAAAACCATTGGGCGGCGGGGCGGGGATGGCCCCGCCGCCCTAGTATCATTCAGTCCGGTACAAAGTTACTAGGTTAAGGGGTAACGGTGGTGGCCAGCTCCGGGAACATGGCGTTGAAGGCGGCCTGACGGCTGGCCTGCTTGTCGGCCTCGTTGTAGAAGCCCTCGGCCTGGATAGCATAGGCGGTAACGGTGATGGTGTAGGTACCGTTGGCCTTGATCATCTCCTGCTTGACACCGGTGGGAATCTTGACGGCGTCAAAGTAGGTGACGGACTCGTTGGCCTTCTTGGGGCTCAGCACACCCAGGATGACATAACCTTCATCCGTGTCCGTGTACATGACCTTGGGACCCACTTCGCTCTCGAACCAGTCATCGATCAGAGCGGAAGGATCGGTGATCTTCTCCGCAGTCGCATAGGCCTTCAGCAGATCCATAAAATCCTCAGACAGCTGCACCTTCATGAAGGTGTAGGCGGTCTGGCTGCCAGAGGCAACGGTGATGGTAGGATCCTTGGGGATGGTCTTGCCGGGAATCAGGTCCTTGTTGTTGGGGTCAGCCTTCCACTGGGGCTCAGTCAACTCGATGTCCACCTTGCCCACGGTGAAGGTGTTGGTCTCACTCTCCTGGTCGGTGAAGTAAGCCAGAGTCATGCCGGTCACCATAATGGCCGCCATACAGACCGCCAGACCGGCGGCCAGAATCTTCTTCTTCAGACTCATAGGTCAGCTTCCTTTCCTAACTTAATACGATGTACAGACAATTACGCACCAAAGGTAGCATCCCAGGCATCCTGAGCGCTATCAAAGCCGTCAGCCTGCACGGCATAACCAGTCACCGTGATATTCTTTCCATTGATCTTGCTAACATCAGTAACGCTGTTGCTGATGGTAACCTGAGTGAAAACAACGGCCCGGTCGTTCTCCGACATAATAGACTGAGCTTCATCATCCACATAGTAGTAGACGTTCGTCTCACCCGTGACAAGTTTCCAGTTGTCGGAATTCATGTTGGTAGTAGCAACTCCGGCCTCGAAACCGTTCTCAACCTTGGCAAAGACATAACAATTACCAGAACCCGCATCAACGGTGATGGTGGGGTCCTTGTCAATCACGGCACCAACATAAGCAGTGTACTGCTGGCCTTCCTCAGTACGCCCATCGCCGCTGATTTTGGCCTCGTCCAAAGTGATAGCAATGTTATTACCAGCAGTAAAGGTGTTCACAATGGGGTCCGTAGCCATCTGCAGGTAAGCCAGGGTGCCGCCGACGGCGACAGCAGCGGTCAGAGCCAGCGCGGAAGCGGAAGCGACGATCTTCTTCATTTTCATGGTTTGTTCTCCTTTCTTCTCCTAAAAAACGATTTGGGGTCTCGCGGGGTCTTCGCTGGGGTCTTGCTTGGGTACCGGGTTGAATTTATTTCCTGCCTTTCGGCGTTCCCCCTTCTTGAGCGGCCGCTTTCTTCGCCGCGGCCTTCTGGTCCGCTTTGTCCGCCCACTTCAGCAGCTCCGGCGTGAAGAGGAGGATCAGCAGGACCGCCACCACGCTCCAGCCGATGTACATGCCGGGCGGGTTGGTCAGGTAGTCCGTGAGGTAGCCCAGCTTCGGGATACAGAACTGGGGCACTCCGATGAGGTTTTCAAAGAGGACGGGGCTCCCGTCGGGGCTGTCGTTGGCGTCGCCCTTGGTGCGGAACCAGCCCTCCTCCTCGTTGACCTCCACCACCCGGTGGGTGGCGACGGTCAGATCCTCGTTCAGAACGAAGGTGATGGGGTCGCCCACCTCCACGTCCTGGGGGTCTACCTGCTTGACATAGATCAGGGAGCCGGTGGGGTAAGTGGGTTCCATACTTCCGCTGAGCACCACGAAGGGCGTCAGTCCCACCAATCGCACTCCCACCAGCAGCACCGCCGCCGCCACCACAAGGATGGCCAGCACGGTGGTCACGGCGTTCCAGATGAACCGGATCGTCTTTGGCACTGGGCCTCACCTCAATTTCCATTTGGAGTTTGAAAGTGCTGCCCTGCCGTGGGTGAAAAAAATGTCCCGCAAACAGCCTGGCTGTGTGCGGAACGTTCCATCCTCTGAAAAGAGCCTTTCCGCGCTGCCTGGGCGATCCTTGGGCGGCCGAACCAGCATGGCGGCAGTCGCCGCGTTAGCCTTCCAGCTTTGCGTCCCATGCTTTCACATGGTTTGCTCTTTTCCATTGATTCACTTGTGTGGGGGTCACTTTCGATTTCGAGTATAGCACCGGCCGGTCACAAGAGCGGTTACATTTTAAAAAAACTTTATAGTTCCTGTATCGTTTCCTGGCCGTCCCAGTATTTGGCTGGCTTTGGAAGGTATTATAGCATATTTATACAGGAAAAACAATGTGCAAAGAGCATAGTTTCGTCAATTTTACTTTTATAGCCGTCCTTAAAAAAATTACTTGACTTTTTGGGCGACTGTCGATATAATAGTATCTGTATCTCGCAGGTGTAGCTCATCTGGTAGAGCGCCACCTTGCCAAGGTGGAGGTAGCGAGTTCGAGCCTCGTCACCTGCTCCAAAAAAGAAGGACACACAAAGGGTTAAGCCCCATAGGTACACAACGTGAACCTATGGGGCTTAACGCCGTGTATGGGGAAGATTAGGGCTTGTGGAACACCACAAGCTCTAATTTCTTATTGAGCAGATAACTACTGGCTCTCGCAAAAGTGGTAAGTTTTCTACCCACGGACAGCGGTGTATGGTCTGCAAAACCAATGAAAAGGAATTTATTGAAATACAAATATTCCAGTGGCTTTTCACGCTAACTTGTGGTATGTTGTCTTGCTGCAAGGAGGTAGAGCATATGAACAACGCCCTGAAAAAATTCTACTACAGATTTTACACGCCACTGCCTATGGCAGAGTCTGAGCAGGAAATTGAAACTTGCCACCAACAACTCATTGAGAGATTGGAAAAGCCAGAGAGAAAGCTGGTGTTGCGGATCATGGACGCACAGAACCTCATTGCAGAGGAACGCTCTATGCACAGTTTCCTTTGCGGATTCCAATTGGCATGGGAATTGGCATACGAGTTGAATCACTTTGAGACAGACAGGCATCCCTTTCCGGCAGAAGCGGAGAGGGATGCCTGATTCGTATAAAACAACTGTGCAGAACTTTAAGATATAGACATACAGTGATTGGGCGTTTAGTCGGCCATGCCGATTTGCCCAATGGCATAGCGCAGGGCTTTCACGCTGATGGGCGACTGGGGCAGGATTTTCCCGTCCGGCACCAGCAGCTTGTTGGTAATGGAAAATGCAACGGCATCCCGAGCCCAGGGGGAGATCTGACTGGCATCCTTGTACGAATCCAGAACACCCGCATCTGTCACCTTGGGGCTTCCGAACAGTCGATAGATCATCACCATAGCCTGTTCCACGCTCATCATATCCTCCGGCCCAAAGAAACCATTACCGTAGCCGCCCAGATAACCGTTTTGCTCTGCCCAGGCAACTGCCTCAGCGTAAGGAGCATCCCAGGCCACATCCGTAAAGGTGGGGGGTCCCACGGCTTTGTCCCACCGATGGGCATGATCGAACAGCATCTTGACTGCGTCGCCCCGGGTGATGGAGACCGTGGCTGTATCGGCCCAACTGACGGAAATATCATCCAGATAGTAGGAGGTCACCCCTTCGAAGCCAGAGTCGGTGCCGATCACCAGATACGCCGTTCCTGCTTCATCTGTCCGGGCAATTACCTTGGTCTCGATCTCATTGAACACATATTCGCCGGGGCGGTTGACTTCCTCTTTGGCAAGGTCGCCGACCACGATCATGTCCGATCCGCTGGTGCTCTAACTGCCTTTGTCGATGTTCAGGCGGAAGTGGTTCAGGGAGTCCAGGCTGTTTTCCGGTTCCTCAGAGGCCACACCGCACTTGACGAAGACCGATTCTCCGGGAGCGCCGCCGATGCCGATCATATCATTTTCCACATTGGTGGCCAGCTTGAAACGGACAGTGAACTGATACTCCGTCTCGGGAGCCAGGCCACTCAGTTCTTTGAAATATCCCATAAAGAGATCGTCGCTGTGATTATTGCCGGAGAGGAAAAGGCCCTTTCCAGCGTCTGCAATGGGAACTTCCTCATGGCCGGAGCGAAGCTCATAAAACTCATCCACGCCATGCTCGTTGGGGTAGTCGGAAAAAATGGGGGTAAACCCGCCGTCATTCTGGTTAAAGTCAAAGGTAAGTCCTGCTGTCGTCTCCTTTGCGGCGGCAGTCCCCGCCAGAATACTCATGCCAATGGCCGCAGCTATGCTTAGTGAACAGAATCTTTTGAACCGCATTTGAAATCCTCCTTCGATGTTTTGGCGTTTGCCTGTTCATCTATTTAGATGCAGCGAGGATTTCGCTTTGTTGGGATTTTGTCGGAAAATTTGAAAAAAGAATTCCGGCTACAATGGAAACGATCAGCAGGGTCAACCACACCGTAAACCAGGGAGACAGGGACGGCTCTGCGGGCGGGATACTGCTGATCCCAAAATCGCCGCCGGGCTCCTGGGCAGGTGTACGGAAATACTGGGTTGTCTGGTACATGAGACCGCCGGCAGAAACGATTGCCACGCTGGCCAGAGCGGTGAGGGTTCGCCGCAGGCTTTTGATGGAGGTGTTGTAGAGCCACTGGACCGTTCCCACAGGCATGGCTAGCAGCTGGGCGATCTCCTTGTGACTCAGGCCACCCAGGACTTTCAGAGTGACCACATTCTGCCGCTTTTGATCAAGAGAGGACAGCAGGGACTGAACCGTCTCCATGTCCTCCAGCATTTCGAGCTGCCGCTCAGGGACAGGGATCTCCGGAATCTCATCCACGGAATTCCGGCTTCTTTTTTCGGAGAACCATCAGGGCCTCGTTTTTGACCACCATATGGAGCCAGGTCAGTTCGTGATCGGAGGGAAACAGGCTCTCGTCCATGGTATAGAGTCGCAGTGCCGCATTCTGTACTGCATCCATGGCGTCACTCTCCTGTCGGAGCACCATATAGGCGGTGCTGAACAGGAGCCGGTAATACCGGGCATAGAGCAGCTCAAATCCCGTTGGGTTCTTTGTTCGGCTCAAGGCCAGAATCTCCGGCAGATCGGCGTGTTTTGTATCGTGTGTTACTCGAAACATACTGCTCATATTGGATTCAACTCTTTGCTCACATGGTACTTCGATGTACCATGATTTCTTCCCCTTTGGTATCCAGTTCGCCTGTAAATTCAAATCCAAAGGAGCGATATAAAGCGATGGCCGGATGGTTTTCTGCGTACACGCTGAGATAAATATCTGTATCGGGATAGCGGGTGCGGATCTCCTGTAGGATCAGCTGAACCGCAGGCTTTGCATAGCTCTTACCTTGATGCTGCTTGTCAATCAGCAAGCGGTCAAACCAAAGTCTTGTATAGGCGGGTTCTTGAATCATGCCGTACATGGTAAAACCGATCATGGTGTCGTTGTCATAGATACACATGGGATGCCACGCGGCCAGCTGATCCGCCTCTTTCATACATTCCGCAACACTTTCGATAAAACCTGCCTGGTGTGGAAATACCTCCAACTTCTCAGCAGCCCTGCGATTTTTGCCGGTGACAGGTTTTAACGACAGATTACTCATGCTCACCTCTATTATGTTCCTGCGTTTCGGTGTTCTGCGGCTTTGCCAGGCAAACCAACGCCATCACCACTTGATGGTTTCGGATCTCAGTGACCCGGATCACCAGGCCGGCGGTTTCCACTTCAATGGTGGCCCCATCCTCGGGAATGGTGGCCACGGCCCCAAAGACCAGTCCATTAAAGGTATCAAAGTCGTCGCAGGGCAGCGTGACACCAAGTACCTGGGCGACCTCCTCCAGAGGTGCCTCTCCACGGATCTTCCAGGTGCCGGAGTCCACAGCCTCGATCAAGGGGAGGGCGCTTCTGCATACATCTTCCTCGCCCAGATCTCCCACCAGCTGCTCCACAAGATCATTGATGGTGACAATGCCCGTCATACCGCCGTATTCGTCCAGCACCACCGCCAAAGGATGACAGCCACTTTTCATGTTGCGGAACAACACATCTGCCTTGACGCTGTCCGGTACCAAATAGGGAGTCTCCACCGCCTGTTCCAGTACGGCCTCCCGGCTCCGGTCCGTCAGGCGGAAGTAATCTTTTGCATTGAGGATACCCACCACATCGTCCGCGGATTCTCCACACACGGGATACCGGGTGTGGCGGCTGTTGTGGATTGTAGAGGCCCACTCTTCCATGCTCTCCTCCAACCACAGAATGGTCAGATCGGTTCGGTGGGTGGCAATCTCCCCGGCGGTCAAGTCGTCAAACTCAAAAACATTTTGGATAAATTGCTTTTCTTCATGGTCAATGGTGCCTTTCTGGGTGCCCACATCCACCATCATGCGGATCTCCTCCTCACTGACGGTCTCCTCCTCGGCGTTGGGGTCAATACCAAGCAGACGGAGGACAGCATTGGTGGAAGCGGTCAGGAACCACACAATAGGTGCAAACAGCTTGGCGATGGCGGAGATCAGGCCGGAGATACCCAGAGCCAGGGACTCTGCCTTACGCATGGCCACCCGCTTGGGAACCAACTCACCAAAGATCAGGGTAAAGTAGGACAAAACCAGCGTGATGATGACCACGGCGATGGCGTCCAGGGTAGCAGCGGGAATGCCCACACCCAGGCCTACCAGCCAACTGACCAGGCCGTCCGAAAAGTTCTCAGCCGCAAAGGCGCTGCCCAGGAATCCAGACAGGGTGATAGCAACCTGGATGGTGGCAAGAAAGCGGGCCGGTTGGCTGGTCAGACGAGCTAGCCGTACGGCCCGTTTGTCTCCCTCCGCCGCCATTCGGGCCAGTTTGGCATCGTTGATAGAAATTACTGCAATCTCCGCACTGGCAAAGACTGCGTTGAGCAGGATCAGAAACACCTGCAGTAAAATCATAAATAAGATAGAATTTTCCAATGTAAATACCTCCTCAGATCATAACAATCATGGGCAAAATGGCGCAAAAAGACATAGCCCGTCATACTATTCTCGCAAGCACAGGCCATGTCTCATCCGATTCTGTTCATAATTGTACGAGGGCGGCTTGGCGGGGGCGTTACTGTCTCCGTCATCCATAATTCGCAGACCTTCTCCTTTCATTGTAATGTCTCATATCTTATCAGACAATTTCAAGTTCGTCAACTTGTGAAGTGACTATTATACATACAGATTCTGTTCAGATCATGTCCCTGTCCCAAATCATGTGGTAGTAAATATTTCTTTTTTAACCCGTCATGCATAACCGGACGAAAGGACGAAGATAGATCGAATTATAGCTTCAGGTTATGGCTTTACTTAGTAAACAGTACAAATACAACCCGTATCCCGGTGACTGCCCACTTTCTCCTAATATCCATCTCTTCCAGTTTGTTCATGAGAAGAGTGTAAAAAATACAAAGAAGAGAACAGCCGGAAATCCTCAGGGATTTCCGGCTTAGTTCATGTATTCCTTTTAAACCTCACATCCGCCTTGTATTTGGAAAGAGCCAGCAGTTCTGCACCCGGACCCATGCCAAGCTCCAAAATGGTTTCAGCGCCTCTTATTCATCCAGCTGCGCACAGGCAATTTCATACTCATGCTGGCAGGAAAGCACCTTCTTTTCCTTTTCCGGGAATGAAGCATCGAAGGCAAGGATATCTGCCTCCTCGGCTTCCAGTACCTCAGAAAATTCGGCATATCCATGAATTCCATCCAGAGCGGTTTTCCGAAGGGGCAGCACCAGAAGACCGGTATAAAACTTTCCGTCCGGCATGGAGATGCCGTATTTTTTTCCGCCTCGGAATCCATAGGGCTCATAGTGGTACGGGTATCCCAAGGTCAGAATGGCGGAGTATCCCATTACTTTTGCTTTTTCAATGGAATGGGTGATCAACTTTCTACCCAATCCCTGACGGTGATATTTGGGAGAAATAAAAACCGGTCCAAAGCTGATCGTGGGAAATTCTCCGTCCGGTGTTACGACTTTGGAATGGGTATAGAAAATGGCACCTTCCACAGTGCCGTCCACCTCGATGACAAAGGCAAGCTCCTGGATAAAATCAGGATGTGACCGCATTTTGTGGACCACATAGTGCTCCGCAGCGCCGGGGAAGTACAGATTCCAAAAAGCTTCCCGGGCCACTTCCTCGGTTCTGCGATGGTCTTTGGATTCTTCGTTGCGAACAATGATATTCATAATTATGTACCTCCTTATTTCCGTTTCCGCTGTTCTTTGGCAAAGCGTCTGGCGTTCTTCATACCGCCCACTTCTTTGAACATACGCTCGCACTTTTTGACTTCGATCTCCTTGCTGCTGAGTCCATCATAGCTGGTCTCATGCTCCAGCTTGTGATAGCTTTCCAGGCGGCGGCTGTCCAATTCACCGGATTCTACTGCCGCCAGAACGGCGCAGCCGGGTTCACTGGTGTGGGTACAGTCCCGGAAGCGACAGTGCCGGGCCAGTTCTTCGATCTCCGCAAAGGTTTTGGAGAGGTCGGCGCTCTCTGCGCCCATCTCCCGCATACCGGGGGTGTCAATGACCACACCGCCCAGAGGACAGGGAAACATTTCACGGCCTGTTGTGGTATGCCGTCCCTTGTCGCCTCTGCCGATCTCCTGGGTTTCCATCACCGTATTACCCAGCAGTTTGTTGATCAGCGTAGATTTTCCCACGCCGGATGAGCCGATAAAGGCACAGGTCTGATTCTTTTGGAAATAAGGCTGAAACTTCTCACCAATATCCGCATCAAACATGGAGAGGGGGATCACATCGGAAAAACTGGAAATGTTCTCCACCTGCGAGACCGCCTGGGGCAGATCATCACACAAATCTGATTTTGTCAGAACGATCACCGGCACAGCACCGCTGTCCCAGGCAATGGACAAATACCGCTCCATACGATTCAGACTGAAATTCTGGTTGAGAGACATACACAAAAATACAATGTCCACATTGGCCGCTACCGGCTGTGCCTGCCCCGATACGCCAACTGCCTTTCGGACAAACAGGCTCTTTCGGGTCAGCACACGATGGATCACGGCAAGCTCCGGCTGTATATCCACCATCACACAGTCTCCCACCGCCGGATATTGGGCCAGCTCCTCGGTGTCATACCGAAGTTTACCGGAAATCTCCGCCAGCATCTCGCCCTGCTCCGTTACGATCTTATATTTTCCGCGATATTGTGCGATGACTCTCGCCAGTTGATACTCCGGATATAAGGTTGCTTCTGTGAAAAAACGTTCTGAAACGCCGTAATTGTTTAATTGATTCAATTTGATAACCTCCATATAATATTCCCGAAGGAAGGAGGTCTGGGGCAATTACTTCACCATACCTCCTTCCACCATTACAATCTCCTTTTTATTTGCGTTCATGTTCTTCATAAAAACACGCTCCTTTCATTCAATATTTTTTGATTATATCATTTGTTGGAGCTGATGGGAATAGACAAATCGTAAAGATCGCTGCATAGAACTGTCCCCAAAGGACATCCATAAACACTTGATTTTTTGCGGTAGCTATAGTAGAATCTTAGAAAATATTGTATGCTTGTCTTACTCCCCGGGGTTAGACATCGGAAGCATTGAAACCAGTTCCGTCAGGGCCGCAATTGCGGAAGGAATAGGTTTCAATGCTTATTTTTACATAAGGGGGAACAGATATGTTACACATGGAGGTATATCCTGCACTGCCGACAGAGGCCGCATCGATCCGGAAGGAAGTATTTATGGAGGAGCAGGGGTTTGTGGAGGAGTTTGATGAGATCGACCATCAGGCTCGGCATATTGTGGTGTTCAACGGAGAAGTTCCGGTTGGAACCTGCCGCTTTTATTGGGACCAGGAGAGAAACTCTTATGTTCTGGGAAGAGTTGCAGTCCGAAAAGCATTCCGTGGTCAGTCTCTGGGTCTGATGCTTGTCCAGGAATGCGAAAGGCAAGTGATTGCATCAAAGGCAAATAAACTGTTTCTTGCCGCTCAGGTTCGTGTAAAAGAGTTTTACGAAAAGCAAGGATATACAGCAATAGGACGGGAGTTTCTGGAAGAATACTGCCCGCATATATGGATGTATAAAACCTTATCCTAAGGAGGCAATGTGTTGTTATGGAGATCTTAATGCTCAGAGAGCACAGAGAGTGTATCAAAAGAGCTGCCGCATGGTTCCATGCAAAATGGGGTGTTCCCCAAGAGGCGTATGAAGAAAGTATGCTTGCGTGTTTGGAGAAGAATACCGCGATTCCACAATGGTATCTTGCTGTCCACCGGACAGAAATCATTGGAGGTGTCGGTGTCATAGAAAATGACTTTCATGACAGAAAAGATCTCTCCCCCAACCTGTGTGCATTATTTGTGGAGGAAGCATGGCGGAATCAAGGAATTGCCGGTAAATTGCTTCAATTTATATGCGATGATATGGAGGAATGGAATATCCATACCCTGTATCTGCTGACGGAGCATACTTCGTTTTATGAACGATACGATTGGGAATATATATGCACGGCGAAAAGTGAAGACGGCGAGACCATGCGCATCTATCAGTCCCCAGTTCGGTTAAGGAGCGATGTCATTGGATAAACGATATCAGGTGCTGGACCTATGTTATACTTTTCAGAATATGCAGCAGAATTTGCATCCTGTGGTACTGTTCGGTAACAGGGATGTGGTTTTGGTAGACTGCGGTTATCCCGGTTCTTTGAAGTTGTTACAGAGAGAGCTCTCAAAATACCGTATTCCACCAGAAAGCATCACAAAATTGCTGCTGACGCACCAGGACGATGATCATATTGGAGCTGCGGCAGAGCTAAAAGAGGCTTATCCAACCATTCAAATCATGGCTTCCGGTATCGAACAGCCTTACTTATGCGGGGAAAAGAAAAATCTCCGACTTCAGCAGGCTGAACAGCTTCAGAAACTTTTGCCGCCAGATCAGCAAGAATTTGGCAATCAGTTTTGTCAACGATATCGAGAATTAAAGCCCATTGGGATCGATTCCGTAATCGCACACGGCGAACATTTTGATTGGGGCGGCGGATGTGAGATCGTTGCAACACCCGGTCATACACCGGGTCATGCATCCATTCGCGCATCGGATAACAGCTTTTTCATTACGGGAGACGCTGCGGTTTTGGAAAATGGAAAATTAGCAGTTGCAAATCCCGATTATTGTCTTGATATAGATACTGCAAAGCATTCCCTGGCTCAAATTTTAAGGAGAAAAGCCATACTTATATTTGCTTCCACGGCGGTGAATGGCAGATAGGTGGTTGAGAGTGTAAGCTACCCATGTAAGAGGCCGAGCAGGAAATCGAAACTTGCCACCAACAGCTTATCGAACGCTTGGAAAAACTCGAGAGGAAGTTAGTTTTACGGAGCATCGACGCGCAGAACCTGATGATAGAGCAACGCTCCGTGGACAGCTTTATCTGCGGATTCCGTCTGGCGTGGGAAATGGCAAACGAACTGAATCATTTTGAAACGAACAGGCATCCATCTCCAGAGGAAGAAGCGGAGATGGATGCCTGATTCTATCCCTACTGAATGACAAGGGTGCCGCCCAGCCGATACCGGCACAGTCCAAAGCCTGTTTCAGATCGCTCTAAAACGGTCTCCGGGATTTGTTTCAGATACTTCCGCCCAAAGCTGGTGGTGCCGAAATATGCGTCAAAGTTGGCCACCGGCAGCACCACCCAGTCGGAGTCCTCCGGCTTATTGGCAAGGTAGTAGGCCGCCAGCGTCTCCACCATCTCCACGGGAACGCCCTTAGGCGTGAGACTGCGAAGTTGCTCTAATAGTTCAGGCGGCAGCTCTGGTTCCTCTTTCCGGAGTGGCCCAAGTTCCAGCGCCTGGGCCAGAAAACTGTCAAACCGCAGGCCCCACTGCCCCTTGGTGGTGGGGGCGAAAAGGGGGATCTGCATCTGGATCACCTTGTCCTGCCAGGCATGGTCAAAGCCCTTCTCAATGGCGGCACACTTCTTCTGGGCACTGCTGGACACCCTCCTCTCCGGGTTTTCCCGCACAAAAGCTGCCACCCGATGCACATGCCTGTGAAACCATCCGCTGCCGTTTTCCTCCACAAGGCCGGGGAATTCCGAATAAAGTTCCCCAAAATCACTGCCAAACTGCCACGCCTCCCGGGGCGTGGTTTTTTTACTGTCTGGCACACTGCACCAGGCGCATAAACCCCGCTTGGCATAGTCGATGCGTTCCCGGGGCGCTTCGGCTGGGCTGCCATCCTCATTATGAAACAGAAATCCTCTTGCCAGGATGGTCAGTACCCGGTTGAGTCCCTCAAAATCCAGGATGGTGTCGAAGGTGAACCGTCCCAGGTAGGTGGTGTCCTGCTTGTTCCGGGCGGTGTAGTTTACCGCACCGGTGTAGTCCTGAAACTCGTTCCACTCATTCAGCATGGTCCACCTCCAGAATATGTTCCTCGATGTGATCCGGCAGCAGATCCCACAGCAGGTTCCGCTTGCCAATGGCCACCACATAGGGTGCCGCCAGGCTGGGATGGATAATCTTATTCAACAGCTTGCGGCAGACCTTAGACACCACGGCCCGCTCGTTGCCGCTGAAGGGGGCGGACAGATAGGCCTCCATCATCTTCTGGAAAGCCGGAGAGTCCGTCGGGCGGCGGAGCTGTTTCCGCTCCCGGGCCGCCTCCAGATCGTCGATGTCACAGACCAGATCCCCCAGCAGACGGAACCCGCCATGGCGGAAGTCGGTCAGGAGATCGTAGTAGTCGGCTCCCTCCGGCAGCCACTCCCGCAGGAATGTTTCTCTCTGTGCTTCTGTCATCAGGTGCCACTGCTGTTCCACGATTTCCTTTCGCAGAGCGGCGATACGCTCCGGGGAGAGCTGCTGGAAGAAGGCATACAGTTCGTCGCTGTCGTAGACTTCTTCCTGTCCCCTGGCGTAGAGAATGCGGTCAATGTCCGTTTTCCGCTGCTGTCCCTTGGCGGGGGCACGGCAGGCCCGGATGCGGGAGAGACAGTGCTCGTAGTCCCACAGCAAAGCAGAAACAGAAGAAAGAATGTTCTCATCCAGCTGCTTCTTCCAACTTCGTTCCTGGGCGAAGGTGAATAGTTCGCTATCCTTCGCTGGTTTCTCCTGAATCTTGGGCGTGTTGCGCTCCAGCTGGCGGGCCAGCCAGGGCAGCTGCTCCACCGGGGAGTCCACCGTGTCCCAGTCGATCCCGGCAAAGAAGGTCTCCAGCCGCTCACGGTGGGTGGGCTCATACCAAGCGCGGCGGCGCTCCTCCGCGCGCTCCAACAGATATTTGTACTGGAGGAAAGGAGTGCGCTTTACCTTCCGTCCGCCCAGAAATTCATCCAGGTTGGGCCGCACACCGGTCTTGGCCGCATCGATCTCCAGCCCACTATAGATGGCCAAGGCTTCCAAGTCCCGGCGGTATCGCTTGCGCTCCTCCGGGTCGGTATGCTCGTTGTAGGCGATGACGCTGCGATCCAGGGCAGCGTTGCAGATCTGTCCGATGCGGGCGGCAAAGGTGTTCTCCACCGTCTGAAACCGGGCCTGCCAGTCGTTGGCGTCGGACTTGGGTGCGGAGAGGGCGGGGATCTTCAGCAGGGGCAGGTTGGCGTTGTTGGAGAGCTGCTGATGGACATCGTAATCATAGTTCCGCTTCACACAGCGGTTCAGGATGGGATCGGCAATGGTCTTGATGAGGTCGCCGTCGTAGTCAGCGCCGCCCAGCCGCTCCGCTGCCAAACTGTCAGCGGTCACCATGACCACATCGGTGAGGTGGCCCAGGTAGTGTTGGCGCAGGTCGTCTCCCTCTGGGTACACCGACAGCTGCAATTCCTCGTTCCGGGCGATGTGAGGGTTGCGGAGAAGGGTGCAGCTGTCCTCATGGTCATAGGCTGCACCAGGAGCAAAGAAACAGTCCTCCGCGAAGAAGTCTCCCAGCACTTGGTTGCAGAAGTCCCGCTCACCGGGCAACTGGAACACACGGGGCGCAATTAACTGCTGCAGCAGTTCCAGCAGATCACCGGAGAGGAATCGGTTGTCCCCGGGCACCAGCAACCGCCCAACGGCGTAGCCTCGGAGGATCTTCCGGGCCTGCCCATCCAATTGCTCCGTGTAGATAGGCTCGTGGATAAACCTCGGGTTCTTCTCCAGCACCCGGGCCATGATGTTCGCCCGGCTTCCTTTTGGATGGCTCAGGCCCCGGCGAAAGTATTCCTGCTGGTATGTTTCATCGGCACGGAAGTTATAGTAGGCCGTCTCGGTGGCCTTGGTCAGCCACTGCCGGGGATCGTCCTCCG
>NZ_NFGZ01000004.1 GCF_002159175.1 Flavonifractor sp. An92
AGTACGACGTGTGGAAGCGCCGCCAGGCGGGTGAGAGCCCCAAGGCCATCGCCCAGGCCCTGGGGATGGACGTGAGGAATGTGTATCAGGCTCTGGCGAGGGCAAAAAACAAAATTGAGGTGGTAGGTTGATTCATTTTGACAACTGGCAAATCAAGCAAGAGGGCGGGATCATCGCCCGGCAGTACGACAATCTGACCCGGAGGCTGGATGTCCTGGGAGATTTTCCTGAAGGCTGGACCTGGGAGATTCTGGTCCAGGTGGGGAAGAAGTTTGACGTGATCACCCTGAGCCCCACTGAGGAGGGCATGGGCGTGCTGCTGAAGGCGTCCATGCTGGCCTTGGGCGGACAGTACGCCGTGCAGCTGCGGGGCACCCGGGGAGAGGAGGTGCGGCACACCAATGTGCTCTATTCCGTTCTCATTCCGGAGAGCCTGTCCGGTTCGGAGGCGTGGCCCGAGGTGCCCAGCGCGGTGGAGCAGGCGCTCCGGCAGCTGGAGGAACTGAACCAGCACCCGCCCTACCCAGGCGATCACGGGTACTGGATGGTCTGGGACGTGAACACCGGGGCCTATGTGGAGTCCCAGCTGCCGCTTCCGGAAGGCGGAGGTGCTGGCGCCGATGGTGGGTATTACACGCCTGCCGTCCAGCAGACCAGCGAAACAACCATAGCCGTAAGCTACACGGCCAGTAAGAGCGATATGCCTGCGATTGAGGCGGTGGAGGTCACCCTGCCGCGCGGCGAGAAGGGCGAGGACGGCGCACCCGGTAAAGATGGGGCGCAAGGTCCGAAAGGCGAGAAAGGCGACAAGGGCGACCCGGGAATGACCGGAGAGCAGGGCCCAGCAGGTGAGCAGGGCCCCGCTGGCGAACAGGGGCCAAAGGGCGAGAAGGGTGATACTGGTGATACCGGCCCTCAAGGTCCCGCCGGTCCCGCTGGTGCCGACGGTAAAACCCCGCAAAAGGGTGTGGACTATTACACCGAGCAGGACAAGCAAGAAATGGTGGAGGCCGTCATCGCAGCCCTGCCAGTCTATAACGGGGAGGTGGAGTAATGGCAGACATCGAAATCACCGTTGATGGTGGTACTTCTAAGCGCCTGCTGACCGGCGGGAAATACTGTGACAAGAACATTCTGGTTACGGCAACTGGCGGCGGTGCTGAACCTGAACCGCCTGATGATGGGAAAACTAGGTTGTATATATCTATCCCAGCTTACCCACCTTCTGAGATGGTACCTGTTATTGATGAAATTCCACTATATTTTCGGCAAACCATAGATAGAGGGGTAACTATTGACTGGGGTGATAATACAGAACAAGAAACTGTACAAGGCACCAGCTCTGTAAATACTAGTCATAGTTATCAAAAGTCCGGGGAGTACATTATCACCCTGTCCCCATCAAACGGGTGTGAATTGCAACTAGGTGCCAATAATAGGCCATTATTCGGGTCTGATGATGCAGTTGCAAACACCCTCCTAAGGGTATTTGTCGGGAAAGGTTTAACATCGCTGTATACAGCCTGTTTTAATAATTGCAGAGCTCTTTATCAGGTGTACATACCTGATTCTGTAACATCAATACCTGACCGATCCTTTTATTACTGTCAAGGGTTATCTAAGCTAATAGTAAAAGGTGATCTGGTTAAAATCGGAATTTCTGCACTGTATGAGTGTTCCGCTCTTGTAGAGGTTCCAGTGCCAAGTCAAAAGGATGGTTTAAATCGGGAATCCTATGCTTTTTGCAGAAGTATAAAAACAATCAGATTCCCTAATGGTATTGAAACCATACCTAGCCGGATTGCCGTGTCAAGTTATTCTATTACTAAGTTGACTATCCCTGATAGTGTAACAAGTATTGGTGATTGGGCTTTCGCTGGTATTTCAAGTTTTAAGGAACTCCGGGTTCTTCCCACTACCCCTCCGACAGTAGAAGCCCATACATTCAACCAATTGCCATCTGGATGTGTTATTTATGTGCCCGTAGGCTCACTTGAATCCTATAAAACAGCAACTAACTGGTCCGTATACGCTGACCAGATGCAGGAGGAACCCGCATGATTCAGACTGAAACCTTTGAGAAAAACGGACGCACTTTGGTCCGCACCTACTCCGACACAGGGCACATGGTTAGGCAGGATGGCACGGGCGTGGTTTACTCCGAAGCGGTTGACCCCGTTGAAATGGGACGCACTTACACCGAAACGGACGAGCTTGTGCCTGATACTGAGTTGAGTGCCGAAGAGGCACTTAACATCATTACGGGGGTGAGTGAATGACCGAGAAAGAAGCCCGCGCCTTTCGCTCTCTCGTCACGCAAGGTTCGAGTTCTTTGACCGACGCTCAAGTTTCCACTGCCCCCGAAATCCTGCCCCGCATGAAATACGACGGAGCACTAATTCCGAACGGGACCCGCATCTACTGGAACGGCGCAATCAAACGCGCCTCCGTGGACCTGTGGGACCGGGAGGACCAAACCCCCGACAACGCTCCTGCGCTGTGGGAGGATGTGCTTTATCGGGCTGGATACCGCATTATTCCTGAGAAAATCACGGTTGGCCTCTCGTTCTCCAATGGCGAAATCGGGTGGTGGGGCGATACGCTGTATCGGTCTCTCCATGACAGCAACGTGTACACACCGAAGGAATATCCGTCGTGGTGGGAGGAAGTGTAAAATATGAGCTACATCATCCAGGAATTTCCCCAGGATAAGTACCGCTTCCGGCTCTACGACAACGTGAAGCGGCTGACCTGGCAGCAGATCCAGGCCGAGACGGGGTGCTGTGCGCTCCTCAACCTGGCCTATTTTCACCTCACCACCTACGCCCATCAGGCCGCCCTGATGATCGCGGGGAAGTGGGTCCACCCGGTCACCTGGCACGAGTACGGCATCTGCATCGACCAGAGCGGTACCCTCACTGTGGGCACCGAGAAAGAGGCCGTGTACGACTACGCCATCGGCTGCCCGCCGGTGGTCATCAACAACGTGGACAAGGGCAAGGGCGAGGGCGGCCGCAACGGCTGGACCTACACCGGCGTGAAGCCCGACGGCACCGTGGTGGCGCTGCTGTGCTCCAAGGACACCCCCGAGTACACCGCCACCCTGGAGGCCGCCCTGCGGGCGCGGGGCTGCACCCACATCCTGCGCTGGGACGGCTCCTGGAGCTCCCAGGGCGCCCTGGGGCCCGGCAAGGCCGTGACCCCCAGCCAGCGGCGCATCTGCCGGTCCTGGCTGCTGATCTACGAGCGTGCCGGCGCGGAGACGCCGGAGGACAAGGAGGAGAACATGAGCAAGTATACGGTCTGTCTGGACCCGGGCCACGGGCCGGGCACGGTCAACGGCTCCCCGGACGGGAGCTACCAGGAGCACGAGTTTGCGTGGGACATGTATGAGCGGGTCTCCAAGCTCCTGGAGGCCCGGGGCGTCCATACCATCTGCACCCGCACCGAGGACACCAAGCCATCCCTCACCGAGCGCGCCGGGGTGGCCAACCGGGCCGGGGCCACCTGCTTCGTGTCGCTGCACTCCAACGCCGCCGGGAATGGCGGCTGGTACGACGCTGACGGCCTGGAGATCTACACCTCCGCCGGGCCGGAGACGGCAGAGCGGAATGTCTTGGCGGCCGAGCTGCTGAAGGCCTTCGGGGCCGCGGGTGTGGCGCTGCGGGCCAGCACTGCCAAACACGAGATGTACACCGTCCTGGCCGAGACCGACATGCCCGCCGTGCTCATTGAGTACGGTTTCCACACGAGCAAGACCGACGTGCCCCTGCTCCTAAGCGGGGACTACCGGGACAAGCTGGCCACCGCCACCGCCGACGGCGTGTGTAAGTGGTTGGGGGTGAGCTGGGCCGACGGGAATGAGCCTCCCGCCGGCGAGACCGACCGGGCTATCGTCCAGCGGCGGTTCAACTTCGCGGACGAGACTATGGACTATCTGGAGGCCTACCAGTACGCCGACGCGCTGCTGCGGCGTCTGGCCACGGCCGATTGAGGGGAGGTGAGATACATGGAGAACAAGATCACGGCGGGCACCATCGCCCGCACCATCTGTCTGGTCCTGGCTCTGGTCAACCAGTGCCTGGGTATGGCGGGCATCCAGCTCATCCCCATCGAGGACGAGACCATCAATACCCTGGTGACCACCCTCTGGACGGTGGGCGCGGCTCTGGCCGCGTGGTGGAAGAACAACAGCTTCACTCAGGCCGCCCTGGCCGGCGACGCGGTGATGCGCCAGGCAAAAGAGGAGGGCTGACGCCCATGGAGTGGACCGTCGTCACCGTGCTGGTGGCCCTGGTGGGGTTGGGGGCGGCCGTGGTGAAGCCCATCGTGTCTCTGACCCGGTCCATCACCACCCTGACCGTGGTGGTGGAGCGGGTGGAGAAGGAGCTGGCCAGTCAGGAGCGACACAGCCAGGAGAGCCACCGGCGCATCTGGGCCAAGAATGAGGAGCAGGACGGCCGCCTGGACGACCACGAGATGCGCATCGACCGCCTGGAACGGAAATAGCGTGTCCGAGTTGGACGCAAAAAGGAGCTCCCCAAGGCGTGTTGCCCTGGGGAGCTCTTGAGTCCAGTATGCAAATGCCTTATTCGTCAGAAGCCAGATCAAACACTGCCTCAATATTCATAGGGGGAAGAACAATAGGTGTTAACTCAGGCTGTGCAGTAATTAGGCTGATTTGGCTTCTGAGATAAGGAAACAAAATGGCAAGAGTATTTTTGGTAAGAAGTTGCTCTCTCCGTTCCAGAGACTCATCATTGCAGGTAAAATGACCAATGATATCGACTTGAAGGTTGATGCATTCGGAATCTTGGTTTTTGATAGAGCAACCGAGAGTAACTTTACAAGCGTTGTGTTCTTCGTTAAAGTCGTACGATTTTTTAAAACTGATGGTAAGCTTGTTATCATCAATCTTGTCACTGGTACGGGAAAAAGAGATGTGCCCAATGTATAGGTGTTTTAATTCAACAACAGAGTTGAGAGAAGCATTTAGCATGATGAAATACCTCGATTCCCTATGCGCAGTTCAAATCTAAAAGATCATGAGAATACATGGACATCCGGCTATCAGCAGAAAAACTTTTAAGAGAATATTGCTTTTTCGGGGGGAGCTCATCAATAGGAATGCCTAAGTAATCGAAGAATTCCTCAGGCGTCATCGACGCAAAAAGCGCCTCCATTTCCTTGCAATATTCGTCAAAATCGTGCGGAATGCCCATAACTCGTCACCTCAAGCAATAGAAACGATGCAACACTCATCTCTGACTGCGATAATAGTACAATTTGGAACATCAGAACTTGGATATCTGAAATATGAACCACGGCATAAAAAACGTATGAAACATCTTTTTTTTACCGCGAGATAATTAAAACGGACACAAATGTCATTTATGATCTTACAATCGAGTTTAAATTTATCAAAAATACGCTCATCAATTTCTGCGCCAAGTTGTTCCGATTTATTCACGGCAGCTTCAAAATAAATTGATCTCATTCTATGAAAAAATGCCTGGCGACTATGGTCTGTCAAATCAAAAAGTTTAGATGAATCAATCTCTATATTAGCGGTTATTACGGCTGGAGTTTGAAAACGCTTTTTATACCTTGCCCATTTGATGGCATTGTTATAACTATCAGTTTCCGTAAAGAAATATATACCAGATCCAGCCCACTCACCATCTGTCTGGCTTGCAATAAAATGCCCTGATTTGAGAATTTCATTTTTAGCGTCTAAATTTGTACCATGGTGAGCAACTAAACGTAATACCATAAAATAGCACCACAGTTCTATTTCTAAGTTCTAAAATATATGGCCAATAGAGTACAGATAGACCCATGAATTGGTAGTATCTGAGTTATAACATATTTCATAAAATTTGTCAAATAAATTGGCAAATAATGTTATGCACAAACTTTTCTACAAATGTATATAATAAAGAATTGGCACTTCATAGGCGCTTTTATTTTAGATAGAGGCTAAAAATATACCACCACTATTTCCACCACTAGACTATACGATTCTGGCCTAGATTGACCACACAGGCAGAAACAGAGGGGGCATGGAAAAACCGCTGAAACCCTTGTATTGCAAGGATTTCAGCGGTTTTAATTCTGGAGCAGGTAAAGGGAATCGAACCCTCATATTCAGCTTGGGAAGCTGACGTTCTACCACTGAACTATACCTGCATATGAAGTTGACGTCGATAGTATAGCACACCACACCCTGTTTGGCAAGCGGTAATTTGCGCTTTTTTCCACAGAGGGCCGGGGGCGCGAAGTCCATCGAAGGGCGTCCCACGATAAAAAAGATTGGCGCGGGGCGCGCCGTATGAAGGCGGTCCCGGGGGAGATACTGAACACAGTACGTTCACTCCGGGAGGCGCTTTGATGCTTGGAAAAGTGGAAATATGCGGGGTAAATACCGCAAAATTGAAGGTTTTAAAGAACGAAGAGACCATGGAGCTGCTGAAAAAGGCTCAGGCCGGGGATAATGCGGCCCGGGAGGAGCTCATCGCGGGTAACCTGCGCCTGGTGCTCTCGGTGCTGCAAAAATTCAACGGCCGCGGGGAGAACGTGGACGACCTCTTTCAGGTGGGCTGCATCGGGCTCATCAAGGCCATCGACAACTTCAACACCGATCTGGACGTGCGCTTCTCCACCTACGGCGTGCCCATGATCGTGGGCGAGATCCGCCGGTATCTGCGGGACAACAGCGCCGTGCGGGTCTCCCGCTCCATGCGGGACACGGCCTACAAGGTGCTCCAGGTCAAGGAGCGCTTTGTGAACGAGCACCAGCGGGAGCCCACCGTGGACGAAGTGGCCCGAGAGCTGGGCGTGAAGCGGGAGGAGGTGGTGTTCGCGCTGGACGCCATCGTGGACCCGGTGTCCCTCTACGACCCGGTGTACTCCGACGGCGGGGAGGCCATCTGCATCATGGACCAGGTGAAGGACTCCCGCAACACCGATGAGGACTGGCTGGAGCGCATCGCCCTGCGGGAGGCCATCGACCAGCTCTCCCAGCGGGAGCGGCGCATCCTGGCCCTCCGCTTTTTTGAGGGCCGCACCCAGATGGAGGTCTCCGCCGAGGTGGGCATCTCCCAGGCCCAGGTCTCCCGCCTGGAAAAGAACGCCATCCGGCAGATCCGCAAGTGTCTCTGACCCCCACCGCGCCCCGCACACCGCCCGGGGCGCGCTACATAGGATGAGACAGCGCGAGCACGCGCATTGACAAGCGGGGGGCGGGTATGCTATCCTGACGTCATCTTAGTTAGCTTATGCTATCTCCCCCAAATCCGGGAGAGGAAAGGTGGTACATATGCAATGGAATTACGAGGTGCTGGGGGGCCTTCTGGTCCCGTTCCTGGGCACCTCTCTGGGCGCGGGATGCGTCCTCTTTCTGAAAGGACAGCTCAACCGGGGCCTCCAGCGGGGGCTGACCGGCTTCGCCTCGGGCGTGATGGTGGCGGCCTCCATCTGGAGCCTGCTGCTGCCCGCCATGGAGCAGGCCGAGGCCATGGGGCGCTTTGCCTTCCTGCCGGCGGTGATCGGGTTCTGGGCCGGCGTGGCCTTTTTGCTGCTGCTGGACCACAGCGTGCCCCATCTGCACCTGGACAGCGACCAGACCGAGGGCCCCAGCAGCCGCCTGAGCCGCACCACCAAGCTGGTGCTGGCGGTGACTATCCACAACATCCCTGAGGGCATGGCGGTGGGTGCGGTGTTCGCCGGATATCTGGCCGGAAACGAGGCCATTACCCTAAGCAGCGCCCTGGTGCTGGCCCTCGGCATCGCCATCCAGAACTTCCCCGAGGGTGCCATCATCTCCATGCCCCTGCGGGCCGAGGGGATGACCCGGCGCAGCGCCCTGCGCTACGGCATCCTCTCCGGCGTGGTGGAGCCCATCGCGGCGGCCTTCACCATCTGGGGGGCCAGCTTCCTGGTGCCGGCGCTGCCGTATCTGCTGAGCTTCGCGGCGGGCGCCATGTTCTATGTGGTGGTGGAGGAGCTCATCCCCGAGATGTCCGCCCCGCCCCACTCCGACGTCGGCGTCATTACCTTCGCCCTGGGCTTCACGGTGATGATGACCCTGGACGTGGCGCTGGGTTAAGAAAACGCCCGGAGGACTCAAAAGTCCTCCGGGCGTTTTGGCGTTCAGGATGCCGGGGTGCAGAGCTGGGCGGCCAGGGCGGTGAGCACGTCCTGCTCCACCGGCGCGTCGCAGCGGAGGGAACAGGTGTAGCCGTCCGCCTCCCACAGCGCCAGGGTACAGAGGCCGCCGTCCCCCTTCAGCGTGACGGTGGTGCCGTTCACGTCCATCTCCCACACGTCCTCATAGGAGGTGTAGTCGCCTGAGGGATCGCCGCTCCCCGCCGCTTTGCGGTAGGTGAGGGACTGGGCCTCGCCCACATACCGGATCTCGGCCATGGGGCCGGGGTAGGCGGTGTAGACGGTCTCCCGGACGGTAAAGGGCAGTGCCTCCGGCTCCTCTACCGGGAAGCCCACCGCCTGGGCCAGGGCGTCCGAATTTTCCACGGTCTGGGGGCTGACGGGCCCCAGCACCCCCAGCGTGGGGGTGGGCCCCGGCACTGTGCCGGGGAGGGGGGGGAGCACCAGCCACAGGGCCAGCACCAGGGCCAGACAGGCGGCCAGTGGGAGGGCCAATCGGAAACGGCGCAGGGGGGAGGGGTAAGTTTGGCGCATCCGGGCCAGCAGCCGCTGCCGCAGGGCGGGGGAGACCGTCAGGCGGTCCATGATCTCGTCATAGGCCCTCTTCAAAGTCGTACGCCTCCTTCAACACGTCTTTCAGTCTGGCCCGGCCCCGGTGCAGGTCGGAGCGGACCGTGGACTCCTTGCGCCCCAGCAGGCGGGCGATCTCGGCGGTGGAGTAGCCCTCGTAGTGGTAGAGGTGGAGTACTTCCCGGTATTTCACCGGCAGGGCCTTCACCGCCTCCCAGACGAAGGAGAGGTCGGGCCGCTCCTCGGCGGCCAGGGTCTCACTGAGGGCGTCGGCGCTGCGCACCCGGTTGTAAGCCAGGCGGTTCTTGCTCAGGTTGGCCGCCACATGGAGGAGCCAGGCCTTTTCGTGCTCCGGGCCCTCCAGCTCCGGCGCGGTGCGGAGGTACTGGAGAAAGGTGTCCTGGAGCACCTCCTCAGCGTCGCTCTGGTTGTGGAGGTAGGAGTAGGCCAGGCGCAGCACCCGGTCGCCGTACTGGTCCAGCAGGACCTCGGCCCGGTGGTTGAGGGCGGCGCGGTCGGCGCTCTCCACCCGGAAAACGGTCCGGGCAAACCAGGACAGCAGGGCCCGCCCCAGCCGTCGGGGCAGGGGAGACAGCGGCGCGGGGCGGCAGAGGACGGTGCTCACGAAAGGTCCCTCCCAGGGCGTTCAGGATACCGGAGGTAATCCGGCGCAGGTAAGGCCAGTATAGCCCGCGGTGAGCTTGCTGGCAAGGGGCGGTCAGTTGGCCCCAGTGGTAATCGCGATGTGGGAGCCGTCCAGAGTCACCGAGCCCTCGCCGGTGCCCAGCAGGGCCTCAAAGAGGGCCAGGGGCACATAGGTGGTGCCGTCCACGGCGTAGGAGGGGCAGCCCAGGGAGAAGGGGGCGCTCATGCCCACCAGGTCCGGGTTGCTGGTGGTGAGGACGTAGCGGTCCACACACAGCATCACATCGGTGTGCATGGCCCCGGTGTCCACCCGGATGACGCCGTCGTCCCACTGGACGGTGTAGCCCAGCTCCTCGGCCATGGCGCGCAGAGGCACCATGACGCAGCCCTCCACGGTGGTGGCCTGGCTGTCCACCTCTACGGGGAGGCGTCCGGCGGTGTTTGCGGCGGCGGAGGCGGAGAGGAGCACGACCCCGGTGAGGGTGAGGGACAGGGCAAGAGCAGCGATTTTTTTCATGATGATCTTCCTTTCTGTGTGGTGGTTGGTTTGCTGACACCCTGTATACAGCCGGGAAGGGGGAAATGTTGCACTCCTGTAAAAAAATTTTTGGGCGGGCCCGGAACACCGGACCCGCCCAAAGCGGTTCAGTCTTAATCAGAGAGGCGCAGGGCCCCGGCGGCGCACACCCGCACGCAGGCGGGCTCCAGCCCTCGGGCCACCCGGTCGGCGCAGCCGTCGCATTTGACCAGCTTGCCCTCCCCGTCAAAGCGGGGCACACCGTGGGGGCAGGCCTGGGCGCAGCGGCGGCAGCCCACGCAGTTCTCCCGCACCGGCAGGACAAAGCCCAGTTCATCCCGCACCAGGGCCCCGGCGGGGCAGGCGGAGAGACAGGGGGCGTCGGCGCAGTGGAGGCAGCTGCGGGTGGTATAGCAGACCATTCCCGTCCGGGGAGAAGTGCGTTTCTCGTGGATGCGGGGGGAGAGGGGGGCGTCCCCCAGCGCTGCGTGGTGCTCTTCCAGACAGGCAACCACGCAGGCCAGACAGCCGGTACAGCGCTCCTTGTCACAGATCACATGGCTCATTGGGCCGCGCCTCCTTTCTTCTCCAGCTTGCAGCAGTAGGATTTATAGCCCGGGAACCCGGAGATGGGGTCCAAGTAGGTCTCGTCCACCAGCAGGTTCACGTCCAGATCCCCCGCGCCGTGGTAGACGTTCACCACCCCCGGCAGACAGGAGGAGTCCAGATTCACCGGCAGCTCCAGGGAGCCCACCGGAGTGGACAGCACCGCCATCTCCCCGTCCTTCAGACCCAGCCGCTGGGCGTCCTCCGGGTGGACGTCCACCACCGGAGCCGGTTCCAGCGCCCGGAGCCAGGGCAGGCGGTAGGTGCGGGAGTGGAAGAGCTGGGGCTTGCGGCAGCCGGTGGAGAGGAGGAGGGGATACTCCTCCAGAGGAAGCGTTTCCCGGAAGTCGTGGTAGACCGGCAGGCCCTCATGGAAGGGAGCCCCACAGGCTTCCAGCACGCCGGAGACGAACTCGATCTTGCCGGAGGGGGTGTGGACGTTCAGAATATCCTCGCTGGTGCGGGCGGGTGGCGTGTGGGCCGGCGGCAGTCCCTCCGGGTGGGCGCGCAGCTCCTCCAGGGTGCGCCCGGTGGGCTCCAGCAGGGTGCGCAGGTAGTCCTCATAGCTGTGGACCGTCCCGCCGTCGCCCAGGGAGAAGCCCAGCCGCTGGGCCAGTCCGGCCAGAATGTCGATATCGGTGCGGGCCTCGCCCAGGGGGGCGATGGGGGCCTCCACGTCCCGGAGGAGACCGGGGCCCTGGACCAGGATCTGCTCCCGTTCCAGAGAGGAGCACACCGGCAGCAGCAGGTCGGCGTACTCCGAGGTGGGGGTGCGGTAGAGGTCGGCGTTGATGAAGAAATCCAGGCTAGAAAAGGCCTTCTCGATGTGGTCGGGCCTGGGCCACATGTGGTGGTTCATGCCGAAGGAGAGGAGGGTGTAGATGGGGGAGTCCCCCTTGCCCTCCAGGTAGTCGGCGATGCGGATGACCTGGATCTCCTGGGGGGTGAGCTGGGCCCAGGCGGGGAACTGGGTGTGGCTCAGGTCCTCGTCCGCCAGGGGGCGTGGGAGGCGGGTGCCCATAAAGTCCCACTTCAGCATGGGGCGGCCGGGGCCGGGGGCCTGGATGCCGCCGGGGCGGCCAAAGCTGCCGGTGAGGACGGCCAGCATCAGGATGGCGCGGCTGTTCTGTACGCCGTTGATGTTGTGAACCACCGGCGAGGCCGACATCTGGAGCGCATTGGGGGCGTCCTGGGCGAAGAGCCGGGCGGCGGCGATGATGTCGGCGGCGGGCACGCCGGTGATGGCTTCCGCCCGCTCCGGTGGGAAGGTTTGGACGTACTCCCGATAGGCCTCAAAGCCGGTGGTGTACTGCTCCACATACTCGTGGTCCCACAGGTCCTCAGCCAGGATCACGTTTGCCATGGCCAGAGCCAGCGCCCCATCGGTGCCGGGGATGGGCCGCAGATGGAGGGCGGCCCGCTCGGTGGTGGGGGTGCAGCGGGGGTCCACGGCGATGACCTTCACGCCCCGCTCCACCGCCTTCAGGTAGGCCTTGGCCCGGTCGGGGGCCCCGCTGTGGAGGGGGTTCACGCCCCAGATCAGGAGGGTCTTGCAGTGGGCCAGGTCGGGCTGGGGCATCCGCACTCCGCGGCCGAAGCAGCTCTGGCTGGCCATCATCAGGGCATAGGCACAACTGCTGGACTCGGTGCCCACGTTGGGTGTACCATATTGGTTGGCAAAGTCGTTGAGATAGGTGCGGAACCACTTGGGGTGGCCCACATAGAGCAGGGTGGACTTGGCCCCGTACCGGTCCCGGCTGCGGCGGAGCTGCTCGGCGGCGGTATCCAGGGCCTCGTCCCAGGAGATGCGGACAAACTCTCCCGAGCCCCGGGGGCCCACCCGCTTCATGGGGTAGAGCAGCCGGTCGGGGTGATAGGTGGCCTGGCGCAGGGCCGCGCCCTTGACGCACAGGGCGCCGCTGGAGAAGGGGGGCTCTTTGGCGCCCTCCACTTTGGTGATGGTCCCCGTCTCGTCACAGTGCAGGTCCACCAGGCAGGTCCCCCCGCACAGGCCGCAGATGCCCCGGCGCACGCCGGGGGCGGACTTCTGGCTCATCAGACAACATCCTCTCATGGGTGGATTCTCAATGCTCCCATTATGCGCTGTCTGTGAAAAAGCGTCAAGAAATCGCTTGAAAATATTGAAAACTGCGATAATCCAAGCCTGTTTTATGGAAGAGAGCCGGACGGGATTTCTTTTTTGCCGGGCGTGAACGGAATGGCCCCGCCGGGACGTATTATTGGTAGAGGGACCCGGAGCGGGCCTCCCATTGTGTTTGCGAAAGGAAGGATTGTTATGATGAAGCGTTGGATCGCGGGCGCGGCGGTGCTGTGCCTGCTCACGGCGGGGGGCGCCGCCATGGCCTGCGGCCACGGCCGGGGCCTGAACTATGTGGATGCGGACCGGGACGGCGTGTGCGACAACCGCACCACCAGCGTCTGCCGCTATGACGCCGACGGTGACGGGGTGTGCGACCGCTGCGGCGGCGGGTATGTGGATGCCAACGGCGACGGTATCTGCGACCACTGTACCGGGACCGGCCTGGGGAGCTATGCCCACCACGGTTACGGCCACGGGCACGGCTGCAAGTAAGAGACAAAAACAGGGGGAGGGCGCGCCATGCGCAGCGAAGAGGAGCTCCGGGGCGCGATGGAGCGGCAGGCCGACACGGTGCGGCGTCTGTGCCTGCTCCATTTGAAGAACGAAGCGGACACGGAGGACATCTTTCAGACGGTGTTTTTGAAATACGCCCTGAGCTCGGTCCGCTTTGAGAGCCCGGAGCACGAGCGGGCCTGGTTCATCCGGGTGACCCTCAACGCCTGCCGGGACCTGCTGCGCAGCCTGCTGCGGCGGCGCACCGTGCCGCTGGAGGAGGCCGTGCAGGCGGCCCTCCCCGCCCCGGAGCACAACGACGTGCTGGAGGCGGTGCTGGCCCTGCCGGTGAAGTACCGGGAGGTGGTGTACCTGAGCTACTATGAGGGGTACACCGCCCCGGAGATCAGCCGGATTTTAGGCAAGAAGGTCAACACGGTCTATACGCTGCTGACGCGGGCCAAGGGGCAGCTGCGCCAGGCGCTGGGAGGTGGGGAAGATGCATGAGGAACCGATCTGGGGAGCCTTTGACCAGGTGAAGGCCGACTGGACGCTGAAGGAGCGCACCCTGGCGGCGGTGACCGCCCGGACCTCCCCCCGGGCCCGGCGGGCGCGGGTGCGGCGGATGGCCGCGGCGCTGGCCTGCTTCCTGCTGGTGCTGCTGGGGGCGGGCGGCTACCTGGTCTACATCACCCCCACCGCGGCGGTGAGTGTGGAGGGCGGCTCGGCCCTGTCGCTGTCGGTGAACCGCTTCGACCGGGTGGTGGGCGTGTCCACCTACGACGGCGCGGAGGAAGCCCTGACCGAGGGACTGACCCATCTGGACTGCGCCCGGGCGGTGGAGCTGCTGCTGTCTGCCGGGGCGCTGGGGACGGAGGAGGAGCCGGTGCTCCTCACGGTGACGGGGGACGACCCGGACCAGAGCGCGGAGCTGCTGGAGCGGGTCAGCGCCTGCGCCGCCCACTATGGGAACGTCCACTGCGCCTCCGGCAGCAGCGAGGAGGCGGCCCAGGCCCAGGCGGCGGGCCTGTCCCTGGGGAAATACCGCCTCTTTGTGGAGCTTCAGGCCCTGGACCCGTCGGTGACGGCGGAGGACGTGCAGGGCATGACCATGAGTGAGCTGCGCCAGCGTCTGGCTGATGCCCAGAGCGCCGCCGGGCAGACGGAGGGGGGTACCTCTTCGGACACCAGTACCGGTGGGAATGGGTACGGGACCGGCTCTGGCAACGGATACGGCTCCGGCCACCACGGCGCGGAGCACGGCCAGGGCTACGGCGGGGGCCACCACTAGGCCCTTGCCCCGGGGCCGCTAGTCTGGTACACTGGAGAAAACGACGAAGCAGGTGGTATCCATGAACCGGACCGAGCTGGAGCGCTATCTGGCCCGCCCCGAGGTGAGGGCGGCGCTGGGCTTTCCCCCAAAAACGGCGGTGACGCTGTCCCCTCTGGGCCAGGGAGAGTACAACGTCAACTTCCGCTTCTCTCACCCGACAACGGGAAAAAACTATGTGCTCCGGGTGAACACCGGCAGCCAGATGCACCTGGCGGACCAGATCGGCTATGAATACCGGGCCCTGCGGCTGCTGGAGCCCACCGGGCGCACCCCCCGGGCGGTGTATGTGGACGGGAGCCGGAGCGTCCTGCCCTGGGGCGTGCTGGTGATGGAGTACCTGCCCGGTCGGGCGCTGGACTACCGTACCGATTTACCTCTGGCGGCGGAGATTTTGGCCGACACCCACGCCCTGCCGGTGGGGGAGGACTGCCCCCTCCTCGCCCCGGAGCGGCCCCTGGCGGCCATGCTGGAGGAGTGCCGGGCTATGGCGGCGGTGTATTTTGCCGACGAGCAGCGGGACCAGGCGGTGGAGAAGTACATCGGCGCGTTATTCCGCGCTCTGGAGCCTCTGGGAGCAGGGGACCACTTCCCGGACGCGCCCCGGACCGTGGTGAACACCGAGCTCAACTCGGGCAACTTCCTCATCAACGGCCCGGGCAAACCCAACTATTTGGTGGACTGGGAGAAGCCTCTCCTGGCCGATCCGGCCCAGGATCTGGGGCACTTCCTGGCCCCCACCACCACCTTCTGGAAAACCGACTGCATCCTGACGCCGGAGGAGATGAAGGACTTCACCCGGCGCTATCTGGAAGCGGCGGGGGACCCCGGCGACCGGGGCGGTCTGGCCGAGCGGCTGAGCGCTTATCTGGCCATGACCTGCCTGCGGGGGGTGACCTGGTGTGCCATGGCCTGGGTGGAGTACCAGCGGCCCGACCGGCCCATCCAGAACGCCTTCACCTATGAGAAGATCTGCACCTATCTGACGCCGGACTTTTTGGACCGGCTCTATGAGGGGTATGTGGCGCGGAATTTCCTGAGTTAAAAAATTTTTGAGAAAATTGCGAGAAGACCGTTGACAAGCTGGGAGGACGATGGTATAATAAACTCCGTTCTGCGGCAGATGAGCCGCGCAATATGGGGGTATAGCTCAGCTGGGAGAGCGCTTGAATGGCATTCAAGAGGTCAGCGGTTCGATCCCGCTTATCTCCACCAAAAAAGACCTGAAATCTTGCGATTTCGGGTCTTTTTTTGCCTTCGGGCCATTTGGAGACGGGTGGATGCTCCGGCCCGGGGCGGGCCGGTTGTGCGTCGGATTTTGTGAAAAACTTATCAAGAACACCCCCCTTGCAAGTCTTTCGGGAACGTGGGATAATGGTTTCATCCAAGTTCAGAGAAGGGGGCTCCTGCATGAAGCCGAGTAAAACATACAGCGATCAGGATCTGCACTACCTCAAGATGCTGGCCCGCCAGTACCCCAATGTTCAGGCCGCCAGCAGTGAGATCATCAACCTCCAGGCTATTTTGAACCTGCCCAAGGGCACCGAACACTTCATCTCCGACGTCCACGGCGAGTATGAGGCCTTCCTTCACATCCTCAACTCGGCCTCCGGCGTGGTGCGGGAGAAGCTGGACCTGCTCTTTGCCACCACCGTGTCCAAGGCCGACCTGGACCAGCTGGCCACCCTCATCTACTACCCCCGGGAGAAGCTGGAGGAGATCGAGCGGGAGACGCCGGACATGCGGGAGTGGTACCGCATCACCTTCCACCGCCTCATCGAGATGTGCCGGGAGGTCAGCTCCAAATATACCCGCTCCAAGGTCCGTAAGGCCATGCCCAAGGAGTACGCCTACATCATCGACGAAATGATCCACACCCACTACGAGGACACCGACAAGCGGGATTACTATGAAAACATCATCTCCACCATCATCGACATCGACCGGGCCTCCAACTTCCTCATTGAGCTCTGCGAGCTCATCAAGCGCCTGGCGGTGGACCACATGCACCTGGTGGGCGACATCTTCGACCGCGGCCCCGGCGCCGACATCATCCTGGACTCCCTGATGGACTACCACAGCGTGGACATCCAGTGGGGCAACCACGACATCCTCTGGATGGGCGCGGCCTCCGGCTCCCGGACCCTGGTGGCCACCGTGTTGGCCAATTCCCTGCGCTACAACAACCTGGAGGTCATCGAGACCGGCTACGGCATCTCCCTGCGGCCTTTGTCGGTGTTCGCCAACGAGGTCTACAAGGACTGCAACGTGGACCAGTTCGCCGTCAAGCTCACCAACGAGGACGCCGAGCACTACACCGAGAAGGACAAGCTCCTAGCCGCCCGGATGCACAAGGCCATCACCATGATCCTCTTCAAGCTGGAGGGCCAGAAGATCCTGCGCAACCCCTGCTTCGGCATGGACGACCGGCTGCTGCTGGACAAGGTGGACTACGAGAACCAGTGCATCACCATCAAGGGCGTCACCTACCCCATGCTGGACACCGACTTCCCCACCGTGGACCGGAACGACCCCTACGCCCTCACCGAGGAGGAGAACACCCTCATCGACCAGCTGACCCGCTCCTTCCGCCACAGTGAGAAGCTCCAGCGCCACATCCGTTTCCTCTACTCCAAGGGCAGCCTCTACAAGGTCTTTAACGGCAACCTTCTCTTCCACGGCTGCATCCCCATGACCGAGGACGGAGACTTCATGCACTTCTCCATCGGCTGCAACGACCTCTACGGCAAGGCCTTTTTGGACTACGCCGACCTCACCGCCCGCCGGGCCTATTACAACAAGCTGGGCTCTCCCGAGCGGCAGTTCGGCATGGACTTCCTCTGGTTCCTGTGGGCCGGGCGCAACAGCCCCATTTTCGGCCGCGACCAGATGACCACCTTCGAGCGGCGTTTCATCGCCGACGAGTCCATCTGGGTGGAGCCCAAGAACGCCTACTATAAGCTCTACAACGACCCCCAGATCTGTGACAAGATTTTGAAGGAGTTCGGCCTGGAGGGCCCCCACTGCCACATCATCAACGGCCACATCCCCGTGAAATCCAAGAAGGGCGAGAGCCCCATGAAGGGCGGCGGCAAGCTGCTGGTCATCGACGGCGGCTTCTGCAAGGCCTACCAAAAGACCACCGGCATCGCCGGATACACCCTCATTTACAACTCCACCTGCTTCCGCCTGGTGTCCCACGAGCCCTTCGCGGGCCGGGCCAACGCCATCCGGGAGAATCAGGATATCGCCTCCACCTCGGTGGTGTTCGAGCGCCTGGAGTCCCGCATGAAGATCGCGGGCACCGACGTGGGCCGCCGTCTGCGGGAGCAGATCGACGACCTGATGACCCTGCTCTGGGCCTTCCAGAGCGGCGAGATCGCGGAGGACCACAAGGATTAAAACAATACGCCCCCGGCCAGATGTCCGGGGGCCATAAGAAAGTAATAAGTGTTCGCAGGAACGGCATGGCTTCGGTCATGCCGTTTCCTGTTTCATCAGCTCGTCCACGGGAATAAATCCCACAAGGTCGTAGGAGATACGGATGTTCTGCCGCCGTTTGCCGCTGCTCTTGTCCGGCGCTCCAATATAGATCGCCTTCACAAGCTCCCGCAGAGCGTAAGGGGTCAGTTCCTGCAAATCCTCGTACTTGTGTACCCGCTGGATGAACTGCTCCAAGTTTTCAATCTGTCGTTCCTGTACTTCAATGTCCTGCTGCAAGGTCTGGATTTCTGCTTTGAGCTGCATCTGTTCGTCCTCGTAAGACTGGCTCATCATAGCAAACCGCTCGTCTGAGAGCTTCCCGGCCACGTTGTCCTCATAAATGCGGATGAACAGCCGGTCAAGTTCGGTCAGGCGTTTATCGGCCTGTGCAAGCCGCTTCTTGTTTGCCCGGATGGCTTCCTCGCTGGACAGCCGGAGCTTATGCTCCATCACGGCCCGGAAGTAGCTTTCGTGCCGGGTTACATAGGAGATAACCGCTTTCATGTGCATCCAGACCAAATCTTCCAGAACAACCGCCCGGATATAGTGGGCTGAGCAGCTTCCGGTGTTGCTGCGGTAGTTGGCGCAGACAAAGTGATCCTGCCGCTTCTCAAAGTAGTTGGTGGTGCAGTACCTCATTTTCGCCCCACAGTCGGCACAGTAGACCATGCCAGAAAACAGACTGCTCTTGCCGGTTTTCGTCCTGCGGTGGCGTTGCTGGCGGATTTCCTGAACCTTGTCAAAGACTTCCTGTTCGATGATTACCGGGTGAGTGCCATAGAAAACCGCCTGCTTTTCCAGAGGCGTGTCCCGCTGCTTCTTGTCCCAGATAGAGTTGGTGTAGGTCTTGAAATTGACCGTACAGCCGGTATATTCCCGGCGCTCTAAAATGTGAACAATGGTGTTGGTGTTCCAGTGATACGGGTCAGCGGTCTCCGGGCTGGGGGTCTTGATGCCTGCCCTGCGTTTATATGCGGTGGGGTTGAGCACCTTTTCCTCCTGCAAGACTTTGGCAATCTGCATCGGCCCGCGGCCTTCCATGCAAAGCCGAAAAATGTGTTTGACCACCTGCGCCGCTGCTTCGTCCACAATCCATCTGGTCTTGTCATTCGGGTCTTTGAGATACCCAAACGGGACATTGGTGGTCAGTGGTACGCCGCGCTCACCTTTTGCTTTCTGCACCGCCCGGATTTTGCGGCTGGTATCTTTTGCAAAAAACTCGTTGAACCAGTTCTTTATACCTGCCACATCGTTGTCGGTGCTGTTGGGGTCGATGGTGTCGAAGTGATCGTTGATGGCGATATAGCGCACGCCGTACTTTGGAAACGTGAAGTTGATATACAGCCCGGTCAGCGATGAATTTCTACCCAGTCTGGATAGGTCCTTGGTGCAACAGACGGCCACTTTTCCTGCCTCGATTTCGGCCAGCATGGCCTGAAAGCCGGGGCGGTCGTAGTTGGTGCCGCTGTATCCATCGTCCACAAAGAAAGTCGGGTTGGGGAAGCGATGCTCCTTTGCATATTGGAGCAGGATGGCCTTTTGGTTCTGGATGGAGTTACTCTCGCCCTCGTTTGCGTCCTCTTGGGAGAGGCGGCAATAGAGAGCCGTGATTTTATCAGTTGCCCGCTGCATTTCTGCGTCCTCCTTCAATGGGGCAACTGCCAATACAGGATTGGCTACTTCTATTGTACCAAGATTCCGGGTGTTTGTCATTCCGTGTCCTCCATCTTTTCTGTGAATTTTTCGGCCATGATGCGCTCCATCTTCCGATTCAGTGGCTCCGTGCCGTCATAGCTGCCAGTGACGGTGTAAACGGTGCCGCCGATCTCCTTCTGCAAGGTGAATTCCGGCAACCAAAACGCGGAGAGATTTTTCACATGGATGTGTCCGTCCTCTCCGATCCAGAAATTGCGCTTCGGCGGGTCGGTGGGGCCGGGATTGGAAAAATGGTATTCTTCCGGCGTGTCCTGACCGTCTATGATTTCGGGTGGGATTTTCAATTTGCTGTCCATAAGTGCCTCCTGAAAATGTGTAAGGTTTAGTGTTCGATTTTCTGCTTTTTCTGCCGTGTAACGGCGTTTTGGCGCTCCTGCTCATGCTGCACCTGATAGATGCTGTAATGGATAGCCCAGAGTTTTTTTGTATCGGTGTGCAGGGGCTTGATCTTCTGCTGCAACATCTGATATTCCGTTTCCAGCTTGGCTTTCTCTCTGCGCCACGCATGGACGGAGATTTTCCCGTCTACCCACTGATCTTTCAGCTTGCGCTCAGCCATGTAAAATGTCCACAGCACGTTCTCATGCTCTGCCTTGTATTTCTGACGAGATTTCTCAAAGCGGATGGTTTTCAGCTTGTCGGCAACGGGTTTGCCTTGCTGGTAGTAGTCCGCCATGCGGAGCAGCTCGTCCAGTTCCTTGATGCGGGCCTGTTTCCCGGATGCAGATTCTTTCAGCGTGTCAATCTGTTCCTGCATAGAGTTCAGCAGCGCGTCCAAATCCTCGGTGGTGCGGAGCTGCTTGGATTCCAAATAACTGACGGTTTCCGAAAACTTTTTCAAGTTTCCGATTTTGGCCTTGCCGCTGTATGCGCCCCTGTTACGGTCGTCATAGTAAGCGGACAGTAGTTCTACCAGCGTAGGCGGTTGGGGCGCGGAAAGCTCGGCTTTGACCTCTTTCAGCCAGCCGAGCAGGGATGCGATTTTTTGCTTTGCCTCCCGCAGCATGGCGTTAGTTTTCCTAATCCAGCGGTTGAGGTCGCCTTTGTCGGTACGGATACCCTTTTGCTCCATCGCCTTGACGGTGGGGCCTTCGTGGACGGTGGGTAACTGCTCCACACCCTGTCGCTCATAGCTGCGGTGGTCGATACGGCAATCCATGCCTTTCTCCGTGAATTTGGCATTGCACAGTTCCGCCCACGCCCTCCGCCAATGTTCCAGCGTTTCCGGGCTGCCCCAATCAGTGGTGGGGACTGCGCTGAATACATAGTTTCCGGCTCCATCCCGGATGCGCTCGCCGTGTTCGTCCAGCACATATTCCCGGCGCTGCTTGCTGCCCCACCGGCCGTCCGGCAAGATGGGCCGGATGGGGCACAGCACATGGAAGTGCGGGTTCTGGATGCCGCCGTCATCTCTGTCTGGCTGGTGTGCGGCGAAATCCACCACCATGCCACGGCTCACAAACTGCTCCAACAAAAACTGCCTTGCAAGGGCGATGTTTTCCTGTATGGAAAACTCGTTCTGCAAGGCAATGTCAAAACTGTATGCAAGCTGGGCTTTCTTCCCGCGCTCGGCCTTCTCTACGGCGTTCCAGAGGGTCTCTCGATCTGCATATTCCGGCGGGGCATGGGGCGGCAGCAGGATTTCAGAACAGAGGACACCGCCTTTCCGGGTGTAGTCGCTGTCCTCTCCGTAATACTCACTGTGCAGCTTTTCGCCGGAACGATAGGCGGCAGATGCCACAACTGACTGCCCGGCGCTTCGTTTGATCTGCGTTACATGAAAATGGAACAGTGCGATATATTATCCCTTTCCTTTCTGCTCGGTGGCGTTGTGGGCGTTGACGGCGGACATGAGCAAACTCTTGACTTCCGGCAAAGTAAGTGCTTTTTCCGCAAAGGCGTAGAACTCGGTTTCGGTCAAAACCTTTGCCAGCGGCTCCACGCTTTCGATGGCCGCGCCGCGGGTGATGAGGCGATGAGCTCGTTTGCGGCGGTCGCCTTTCTCGTAGTAGCTGCGGCGGTTTTCCAGCTGCTGTTGTTTGTGTTGAAGCTGGGCAAGCTGGCGCTCCTTGGCGGCGATTTCGGCTTCCAACTCCGGGATGGTTTTCTGTTTGGGCATGGTACATGGCCTCCTTAAAAATTGGTAAAAAACAAAAAGACCGCCTACCGGAGATCGGTAAACGGTCTATTTCTAAACTGTACTGTTGTTTAGCTTTTTAATTCATCTTATTATACAGCTAACCTTCAGGATGGTTTTCACAAACTTACTGTCAACGGGTAGTTTGTATTGAATATTATAAATGTTTCGTTAGGTTCTAGAACACCTCGATATTTTAGATGGATTTTTTGATTTTCTCCAATTCCCTTCTGTTGAACAAAAGCATACCCAGCAATTTTCGAATAACGTTGTCCAGTTCACAGCAAACATGCTGCACAGCCCAGTTTTTACGACTGTACTCAGAATAGTCAAAAGCGAACCGCCCATCCATGAACTCGGAAGCATATGTTTCGACTACTGTCTCAAAGGCTAAGAAATCGCCGTGCGCAATTTTGTTTCTCATTTTTCTAAAAAGTTCAGCCTGTCGCTTTGTATCGCTTTCTGGATCAAGCGGCTCAAAAAACTGCGGCAATTTAGTGTCGAGTTCACTTTCTTTGCGATTTTCGAGAAAAAGCTGGCATAACGAAAAGGCTTTCACCAAATGATTCGCATTGTACTCATTATCCTTGTGGATGGTATTGACCAAGTAATCGAAAAGCAAATAGTCATTCCTTGAGCACAAGAAGCTGTCAAAGAGTTTTCCCCACTCCTGCAATGCCAAAATGTACGCAGCAGCTTCCTCACCACCCCAGAAAATGCGACAATGGTCAATTTCGTCGTGGTTGGATGAGAAAATCCATTGCGGCACAGGGTTTGGGATTGCATAGTCTGTTTGGTCTGAATAGGCCATGAAGTTAATAAAGTCTATGATTTTCTCGGAATAGTCTTCTTCACATAACCGCCCATCAAAGCAATTGGTATCCCACCCACCAAGGGGCATGTCCGTGTAATCATAATTTTGATAAATGCAGATCATTAGGTCTGCAATTTTTATATAGTGTTCTTGTTCAAACTTTTCTGGAAGGACCCTATCTGAAAACAATGTTTGATACAAATTGATTATCCCGCAAGGATAGTTCGTCCCTATCTTTTCTTGATAGATTTTGTCTGCTTTCACTGCCAGTTTGAGCTCATTGGCCAGAGCGCCTCTCCATTCATTGTGTTCTTCGCTTGGCAGATTGGCTATGTACAATCCAAGTTTTTCAGATATACAAATTGGTTCAATTTTGCCGTAAAAGTTTAATACAACCATTTTCTCTCCTGAAAACTAATGTGCATAATTTGTAACCTATCGTTTTCCTCGTTCTTTGCGGCTGAAAACATAGTCGTTAGCTTTTGGATCATAATGAGATGACATTCCTACGATATCGTCTGACGCTATATAGTCCATATATGCTATCCAAGCATCTAATGGAATACGATAAAGGACTTTATTGCGATCAAAATCAGATGTTACGCTGAAGCTATCGATTATTCCGTCTTCATTAAATACAACGAAAAACATGTAAGAATGTATTAGCCAATTGCATACATTCTTTCCTGCAACAATAACTTCTTTCTCGTTTTCCCAGTCATGACTATCTTCTTCCGGCCATCGATGGAGCTGATCGACAGGCTTAAGCGGCTGAACCGAAAAGACTTTCAGCGAATAGTTTTCAGCTTCGTCGCTGAGTTTTCCACCGCAATCAATCAGTTTTCGAATGATGAACGCGGAATAGAAAATTGCCTTTTCGATAACTGTATATGTGGCGTCATCATTCTTCTTGAAGTGCTCTGCCTTATTGTATTTGATAATCAGGTTTTTACGTCTGCGTAAATCTTGTTTCCACGGAAAGCTTTCAAAAATCATAATAACACCTCAAGAACTTCTTCAATTCTATATTGTGTAGCAATATTGGGCAGACTGATTTCAAGCGTTTTAATGCCTCTAGCATAACATCAGGCAAGGGTAAGTGCAAGAGCTCAAACCGTAAATTCCTTGATTCTACGGGCTTTCCCGGTGCTTGTCCATAAATAACACCTGTCTTTGCAGAACTGTCCGTTGACAGGTAGTGCGCAGGGATAGTCGCATAGCGGCGCAAGGGGTGCAGCCCCTTGTTCGGAACGCAGTGACGCAAAACAGCCCGGACATTTGCTGTCCGGGCAGTCTGCCTCGCAGAGCGCACGATACAGGGCTTGCCCCTGTATAGAAGTGCGCCCTTGTTGCCAAGGGATGATCGGGCGGTTCCTCACGCTTTCCGCAGGAACCCCTGCTGGAACGCACCGGGAAACTGGAACTTTTTCTCCAAGCCTCCGAACGAAACCGTGATCAGGCCTTTGTCGATGTTCTGCACAACACCTGCGCCAAATGCTTTATGTACCACAGCGGAACCTGCCGTAATATCGGAGACATCCACCTGTGGCACAGCCTTAGGCGGCTCCGGGGCAGCTGGCACAGGCGGGACAAACGCCGGGTGGTAGGTTGGCTGCGCCGGGGGCACTATATCCCGCCGGATGGTCGTAGTAACCACCGGGCTGCGTCCTGCACGCCTGCTTGGCTGGGGTTTCGGCTCCGGTTCAGGTATTTCGTCCTCATCTTCTTCCACCGTAGTGGTGTCCGCGCCAAAATACGGTGTGTCCGGCCCATCCTCTGCGCTAAGGGCGGGCGCTTCCTCTGAGCTGGCCAACTGCCCGGCCATCATGTCGTAGTCCTGCCGGGTCAGCACGGTGCTGTACAGGCCGATGCTCTCGCCCGCATGGCGGTCAATGCCGGTGTAGGAAAGACTGGCATCCTCGTACCGCTTGAACTTGTACACCGCATCATTCATCAACGCCTCATTGAACACATTCAGTGAGACTAGCAGTTCAAAGTCTTTCACATTCAGGCCTGTCACCTTTTTGAACAGCTCCGGCTCCAACTGGGTGATGACATCCTTCAAGCTGTATTCGCGGTAGTCGGTCAGGTACATAAACACCGGCACGCGGGTGGCAAACTTAATCAGCTTCTCCTGGATCATTTTGCGCTTGGACTTGTACTCTTTTTCTTCCTCCGAAAGCTCTTTCTTTTGTTTGGGCGTCAGCTTGTCGCTCTCTTTTTTCGCCTTCTTGACGGCTTCCGACTTGTTGATGATCGTCTCAATATCGTCGTTCAAGCTGCGGAACCCCTCAATCCGCATCAGCGCATCCATCGCCTCTTTGTTGGCCAGCAGGCGCGCCAGCGTCTCGTTGTCCACATTCACCAGCAAGGCAGATTCCCATCGCTTGGCCAGCAGTGTGGCGGAGGTGCCCGCCATCGCAATGTCCAGAATTTCGGCCGCATTGACCTGCCGCATGGCGCTGCCATCGTAGGCTAGCACCGGCAGGAAGTTGATAAATTCGCCGACTTTCTTTTCCGGGTTGCTCTCGCCCACATTCAGGCGGCAGCTGTAATCGGAAATTTGCTTCAGCGCCCGGTCCAGGGCAAAGTCAAAGACATAGCACTCTTTTTTGATGATCTGCTTCTTGCCGCTATCATCTGTAATTTCCCAGGGGCTTTGCACGCGGAACGCTGCCTGGAAATAGGTCTCCGGGCTGGACAGGTTGCGCAGCATAAAAATGCCGGTCCACGGCTTGATGGTCACACCGGTGGTCAGCTTGCCACAGGAGAGGGTGATGGTTTTGGTGGAGAGCGGGTTGCCCATAGACCGCCGCACCGGCTCCACGGCTTTGACGCCGATGCCCGCCTCGGTACCGGCACAGACATTGACCGTATAGTCGTGGTAAAAGGCGTTTTGGCGCTGTTCCAGCAGGTTGGCCATTGCATAGCAGGAGGCCACATTGGGCAAAAACCACAGCGTATGGTTCAGCACGTTCAGCAGGCGCGTGTCCGAGAAGGGCATGGGCGGTTTTTCGGCCCCCAGCTTTAGCTCGTCCACGGTGGTCTCCAAATAAGAGCCGCGGATCAGGTCCAGCCATTTCTGCACGTAATCTTCATAGATAAAATGGGCATCTTTGCCCTTGCCCTCGGCCGAGAAAAAGGCATTCAGGTCAAACTCGTCAAACTCTCCCTGCTTGGCGATCTGCTGGATGCTGTCCGGGATTTTGTAGGTCAGCATGACCATGCGGGGCAGGGCGGCGTAGGGGTTATCCTCGCCTACCCAGTTTTCTTTGGCTCGCTGCTCGTCCGAGTAGGTCCAGTTATAGATCTGTTCCTCGATAAACTCGCCGGAGTTCAGCGCCCGGAACGGCGTGCCGGACAGATACAGATAGTAGGTGGTGGTGATGGGCAGCCAGGTTTCATCGTAGGCGTTGCCGCGGTCGTATTTGCTCAGGTCCTCGTCGTAGCTGTCCTCGTCCTGCTCAAACAACTTACGGGCGTTTTCTTTCCAGGCACCAAAGTGGTACTCGTCAAAGATGACCAGGTCCCAGTTGGTGGTATGTACCCATTCATTGTTGGCCTTGATGCCGCCGGTCTCTTTGTTGACGCCGAGAAAATCCTGGAACGAACCAAAGCAGACGATGGGCCGATTTTTGTCCGCCCGCTGGTACTGGTCGTTGATGGTGTCCTGCAAATTGTTTGCATCGCGGGAGATAAACTGCCAGCCCTCAAAATCCACATGGGACATCAGGTCCTCGCGCCAGGCGGTCTGCACGGCGGGCTTGAAAGTCAGGATCAGAACTCGCTTGAAGCCCATCTTTTTCGCCAGCTCGTAGGAGGCAAAGGTTTTGCCAAACCGCATCTTGGCGTTCCACAAAAACTTGGGCGTGCGGTTGGAGCCTTCCTCGTAGGCGGAGCGATAGTAAGCGATGGTGCGGTTGACGGCTTCCTCCTGCTCCGGGCGCATGGAGAAAGTTTGCGTGCGGTTCTCCACATTGTCGGTGTGGTTGCGCACGGCCACAATGGCGGCCTGTACGTCCTGCACCGTGCAGCGGAACCACTCACCGCCCACGCGCTGCACGCCCTTGCGTTCTAGCACGCGGTGGACATCGTGGTCATTAAAGCAGCTGCCGTCCGGGTACATAGCGCTCTCCCGCAGCACAATGCGGTAGGGCACGCTGCCGTCCGGCCGCTTGGTGGGGTACTGCTGCGCCACGCGCCGGTCCACATCCACGGTGGTGTAGCCAACTTTCAGCAGACCGCGGTACTGGGGGTTGGTGTCCTCGTAGGCGTAGATCATCGGGTGGGTGGCAGGGCGTTGGGGGAAAAATGTTGCCTTTAACATCTACTATCACCCCCTTCATTCCATAGCTGGTATAGAATTCTCAATTACTTGAATTTCTTGTTGAGCAAGCCCGTATTTTTTATACAGCATTTGATCTGTCCACTTTTTTGAGAAATCTTGTAGAGGTACAAACTCGTATGCTTTGGGAGGCATATCTTGCGTTGAGGTCTTTATAGCAACTAAGAAGCGAAAAAACTTTGTCTTAATATAATCCATGATATTACTTGCGGATTCTGCGTTTAGGCCACTTTCGGGAGGAAGTACAACAACATAAGTATTGGAGCTACAAGAGTTCGGTTCGCTCAATTTTGGTTTTCCTACGATAGAACCACCAGGATTTCCTGATCGCGGGATAATCACTTTATATTCATTAACAGCGTTATTATTTTTAGGAACTGAGTTTTTCTCAACGTAACATTCGCCACCATGGATATAAACCTTAACATCATCAGCGTATATTGGCTTACTCGTCATAGGAATAAAATCTTTCCCGTCCGCAGTCTGTATACGACCATGTCCATCTTTTTTGGCCCATTCAACTTTTGTATGGAAGCCATAAAATCGTCCAGCATTAAGCCATTTTGAAAAACTATTTTCTTTCTGTGCGCGCACTTTGTGTAGTATTGATATTTGAGTGTCGTTTCTAATAAAGGTTTCCATACCCTCTTCTAAAAGCGGTCGTTCTGATATTTCAATATTACTTTCATTATGTGAAAAAACTTTGCATAGCCCGTGACTGTCGCGATTCCATAAAAAATAACACACACCGCCTTTTATTTCTACACCGGGAAAGCAATCGGATGCATTCGGATAATCGTGAATTACTCTTATCCGGTTATCATGTAGCATTGTGTTTCTGAAAGTATCCAACCCACGACCACCGGTAAACCATCGCGCAGGAATAATCAACGATAGGTAACGTGGATTCAGTTTCTTTGCTTGCTCAACAAAAAGCTGATATATTGGTGTTGCACTTGCGCTGTTCCCACCATCACTCAACTGATACGGTGGGTTCCCAATAATCACATCAAACTTCATCTTGAAAATTTCCTCCGGCCGGGTCGTGTGGATAAACTCGTAGGCGTGGGTTTCCAGCCCATCGCCACGTTTGGCAGCGCCGTATTCCTGCTCGGACGCGCCGCAAAAGACGCATTTGCCGTTCTTCCACACGTGCTGTATGTTCTTAAATCGGATATTACCCTGCACATCTTCAAAGCGGGAAACCGAGTATTTGCTGTTGGGGTATTTCGAGCAGTACACGCTCCGCCGCCCCAGCAAACTGGTCAGCTCAGTGATGGCAATGCCGTAAAGCTGCTTGTGAAAGATATGGTCCACCCGCTGCTGCAAATCGGGGATTTGGTCCTCCAGCCCCACCAGCAGCCGCTTGGCAGTCTCCCGCAAAAACACGCCGGACTTGCAGGCCGGGTCGAGAAATTTTGTGTTCGGGTCGCGGAATAGCTCCTGCGGCAGCAGGTCCAGCATGGCGTTGGCTACCTCCGGCGGGGTGAAAACCTCATCGTTGGAGAGGTTGGCAATGCAGGACAAAACATCCGGGTTATAAGTAGACGTGTACAGATCGTTACTCATAGTCGGCCAACCTCCTGTAATCTGTGGGCGGATACTCCCGCACCGGGGCGGGGATAAACGCCTGCACTTCCTCGTCATACTGCCAGCCGACCATGTCCAGGCTCATCTGTTCTTCATGACCTTCCAGCAGCTGGCTCAGCTCGTAATCCCGGCGCTTGACCAAATTGCCGGTGACAAGGCTCCACTCGGCAAACACGATGGGGCTACCGTCCGCCTGCCGCAGAGTCAGTGCATCGCCGCACAAAATGTTCTTGCGCAGGATGAATTTGACGGTTTCGCGGCACTGGTCGTTGGCTTGGCTTTTGGCGTTGGCTGTATATTCGGCGTACCAGATGTCAAACAGTTTCTGGCGGCAGATTTCGGCGTTGTCCTCCAAAATATCCACGCCGTACAGGCTGGTGATGGCGATGACGGAGTATTTCTCGTAGTCCAATGGGCTTTTGCCGTACTGCCGTTTGACCACCGCCAGCTTGCGGCGAAGGATCTCTGTCAAAAACGCCCCCTCGCCGCAGGCTGGCTCCAGAAAACGGGAGTCGATGCGCTCGGTCTCCGGCTTAACCAGATCGCACATTGCCTTGACTTCCCGCTCAGCGGTGAACACCTCGCCGTGGTCGGCCACGCGCTGTTTGGATTTGACCTGTTTTTCGGCCATCTCCGTGCCTCCTTTCAAAAGTCAGAAGGCACGGGAAACTTTTGCCAAAAGGTGTACTTTCCCGCATCGGAGGATGGAGGCTGAAAGCGTTCGCTTAGCAACGAAGTCGTTCACAATTCCGTGCTGGAAATCCGCATAAATCCGTGGTAAAATGGATTTGACTGAAAAAATACCGATTTTACAAGAAGGTACACCTTTCTGTAAAATCGGGTGCTTACAACAACTTGACTTTTTCGTAAATCTCTGCCCGGTAGCGGAATGTGGAAAGCGGCATCCTGCACTCCTTTGCTGCCGCTGTGCCTGTGATTTTTCCGGCCTTCCACCGCTGGTAAACGCTATGGAAATTTTCGGGCAGCGGTCTGGGCGGTCTACCAAACCGAACCCCCTTTGCCTTTGCGGCAGCGATTCCCTCGGCTTGGCGCTGTCGGATGTTGGTACGCTCATTTTCGGCTACAAAGGACAGAACTTGCAACACAATGTCAGAGAGGAATGTGCCCATTAGGTCTTTGCCCCGGCGGGTGTCCAGCAGAGGCATATCCAGCACCACAATGTCGATGCCTTTTTCCTTGGTCAGAATCCGCCACTGAGCTAAAATCTCTCCATAGTTGCGCCCCAGACGGTCGATGCTCTTGATATAGAGCAGATCGTCTTTTTTCAGCTTTCGGAGAAGTTTCTTGTACTGCGGGCGGTCAAAATCCTTGCCAGACTGCTTGTCCACATAAATGTTTTTCACCGGGACGGATAGTTCCCGCAAAGCGATAAGCTGGCGGTCCTCTTTCTGATCTTTGCTGCTGACACGGATGTATCCGTAAGTAGTTCCAGCGATTTATCTCACCTCCCGGCGCTTCTGCCAAACAATGTCGTACCCCAGCACATCGGCCAGCTCCACCGCCTCGCCGTAGCGCAAGCTGCCGCGCTTCAGTTTGTCGGACAGATTGGGAACGCTGCTGCTCCAACCGTATTCGTCAGCCAGAATTTCCACGGCTTCGCTCATGGTCATGCCCGCCCGGATGATATAGGACTTAATCTCGTTTCGGTAAATTTCTTTGTTTCTCACGGTTTTGTCCTCCTTTTTCCGTTTGCCCGGCTATGAAGCCGTTACGCTGGTTGGTGTACTGGGTTCATTGCTGGGCAATGGATAATGGTATGCGAATAACTGTTTTCTCTGCCGTATGCGAAGCCCTATTCATAAGTGGCAGAGTTCGGTTTTACCGTTTCGCGTGGATTTTCGCGGGTTGGGATAATTGTACGCCGGACAGCGTACCCGCTTCGCCATCCGGCGTATCGCGCTTTGATGGCGTTATCAATATGAAAACGCCGGATTTTTCGCTGTTTTCACTTCCTTTGAAAATATCGCTGCATTTTGCCGTTCTCCCCGAATGCCGTTCCTGCCCCTGCCTTTTCAGCGGCGTATTCCAGCATTGGCACGCTCTCCTGTGCTTTCAAACAAGCGGGGTCATGGCGTTGCTTCCCCTGCTGGGGGTATCCCATTCGGACGGTCATGTAATTTTCAAGGTGCTGTTGCCTCTCGACAAGTACAGTTTAACGAAAAATCGGGCCTGTTCCCGTATATCCAAGAGGTTGGAAAACGGGTGCGAAAAGCGAAAATTTCTACGCTTATAGAAATCTGTGCTATAATTAAGAAGCAGGACGAGAGGGGGCGCGGATATGAACATCAAGATAACAATCCCGGAACGGCTCAAAGATTTGCGGACAGAGCGCGGTCTCACGCTGGAACAGCTTTCCGAGGCGACGGGGATTTCCCGTGCTGCCCTCGGCAAATATGAGGCGGACGATTTCAAGGACATCAGCCCGTTCAGCATCGCGGCGCTGGCAAAGTTCTATGGGGTATCCGCCGATTACTTAATGGGATTGACGGAAACAAAAAATCACCCAAACACAGAGCTGGAAGCCCTGCATTTGGGTGATGGTGCGATTGAGGTGTTGAAGGACAGACAGTTTAACCACCGGCTGCTGTCGGAGCTGATCTGCCACAAAGATTTTCAGCGTTTGATGCTGGATGCGGAAATCTATGTTGACCGCATTGCAGATATGCGGATCAACGACATGAACGCTGTGCTGGAAGCCGTGCGTCAAATGGTGCGGGCAAAGCGAGAGGATAGTGCGAACGATCTCTATCTGCGCACACTGGAATTGGCGCAGGTGTCTGAGGAAGAATACTTCGGCCATGTGGTTGCGAATGACCTGACAGGGATACTCCGCGATATTCGGGAATCCCACAAAACCGACAGCACAACAGCCGACGAGCCGTCCGCCGCGGCACAAGCACAGCAGCAGTTACAGACTGCCATGAACTTTGAGGGCAGCAGCGATGAAAAGAAGGCGCGGGCACTCTTGGCTACCCTCGGCATTGACTATGATGCGATTACCAAAGAGCAATTTGTCAATCTGATTGAGGTGCTACGGCTGTCGAAACACATGAAAAGTTCCATAAACCAGCGGGGCAAGGGCAATACAACACACGGAAAAGGCAAACGGAAACGTAAATAGGCAAGAAAATACGCCGTATCCAGCAAAATCTGCTGAATACGGCGTATTTCTTCGTTGCCCAATCCTGCCTGACAGATGCTCGAATCGTAATTTTTTCAAATTACTTTCTTATGAGCACCTGCCCGACGGCCGGGGGCGTATGTTATCTTGCGGTGGTTCAGGAGAGGAGGAGCTTGTCGTCGGCCTCGTCGGAGCCGCTGACCTTGGTGAACTGCTCCAGTAGGTCCTCCACGGTCAGATGCTTCTTGTCCTCGCCGGCGATGTCCAGCACCACCCGGCCGTCATAGAGCATGATGAGCCGGTTTCCGTGGGCGATGGCGTCGCGCATGTTGTGGGTGATCATCAGGGTGGTGAGCTTGTCCCGCTTGACGATCTTCTCGGTGGTCTCCAGCACCTTGGCCGCCGTCTTGGGGTCCAGGGCGGCGGTGTGCTCGTCCAGCAGGAGGAGCTTGGGCTTTTTGAGGGTGGCCATCAGCAGGGTGAGGGCCTGCCGCTGTCCGCCGGAGAGGAGGCCCACCTTGCTGGTCAGCCGGTCCTCCAGGCCCAGGTCCAGGATCTTGAGCATCTCCCGGTATTCCTCCCGCTCGGCCTTGGTGATGCCGGGGCGGAGGGTGCGTTTCTGGCCCCGGCGGGCGGCCAGCGCCAGATTCTCCTCGATCTGCATGGTGGCGGCAGTGCCCATCATGGGGTCCTGGAACACCCGGCCGATGAACCTGGCCCGCTTGTGCTCCGGCAGGCCGGTGACGTCCTGGCCGTCGATGGTGATGGAGCCGGAGTCCACCGTGTAGGCGCCCGAGACGATGTTGAGCATGGTGGACTTGCCCGCGCCGTTGCCGCCGATGACGGTGACGAAGTCGCCGTCGTCCAGGGTGAGGTTCAGGCCGTTGAGGGCCCGCTTTTCATTGACGGTGCCGGCGTTGAAGGTCTTGTAGACCTCTTTGATCTCAAGCATGGCTGGAGGCCCCCTTTCGTCCGGGCTTGGAGAAGTATTTCCCCTTCCAGTAGGGGATGGTCAGGAAGACCGCCACGATGAGGGCGGTGATGAGCTTCATGTCGTCGGTGTTCAGGCCCAGCCAGATGACCACGTTGTACACCACATAGTAGAGGATGGAGCCGATGACCACGCTCAGCAGGAGCAGGGCGAAGTTGCGGAACACCTTGGAGAGGAGCACCTCGCCGATGATGACGGCGGCCAGGCCGATGACGATGGCGCCGCGGCCCATGTTCACGTCCGCGAAGCCCTGATACTGGGCCAGCAGGGCGGAGGACAGGGCCACCAGTCCGTTGGAGAGCATCAGGCCCAGCACCTTGGCGAAGTTGGTGTTGATGCCCTGGGCCCGGGCCATGCTGGCGTTGGCGCCGGTGGCCCGGAGGGAGGAGCCCAGCTCGGTGCCGAAGAACCAGTAGAGGAGGGCGATGATGACGATGGTGAAGAGCACGCCGATGAAGATGGGGTTCTCCAGGCTCAGGCTCTTCACGTTGCGGGAGGAGATGAGCAGGTCGTAATTGCGGAAGCTGATGGGCTGGTTGGCCTGGCCCATGATGCGCAGGTTCACCGAGTAGAGGGCCAGCTGGGTGAGGATGCCGGCCAGGATGGCGGGAATGCCGCACACCGTGTGGAAAAGGCCGGTGGCGAGGCCCGCCAGCATGCCGGCCAGGAAGGCCCCAAGGAGGGCCAGAGGGATGGGCGCGCCGGCCATGGTGAGCATGATGAACACGGCGCCGCCGGTGCACATGGTGCCGTCCACGGTCAGGTCGGCCACGTCCAGGATCTTATAGGTGATGTAGACGCCGATGGCCATGACGCCCCAGATCAGTCCCTGGGCCGCCGCGCCGGGCATCATGCTGAACAGTGCGGTGAGATCCACGATTGGAGTCCTCTCTTTCTTTGGAATACACCCAAAGGCAGCGGAAGGAGGATTCCTTCCGCTGCCCGGATGTGTGGGTCTGGGTCGGGATTACTGGATGGCCTCGTAGCCCGCGGGCGGGGTGATGCCCAGCTCGGCGCAGATGTCGGCGTTGTACTTGGGGGTGAACTGGGGGGCGTACTCGATGGCCATTTCGGCGGGATCGGCGCCGTTGACCAGGATGTCATAGGCCATCTCGCCGGTCTTGTAGCCGATGTCGTAGTAGCTGATGGTCAGGGTGGCCACGCCGCAGCCCTTGCAGATGCCCTCCTCACCGGCGATGATGGGGGTGCCGGCGGCCAGGGCGATGTTGCCGATGAGCTCGGCGTTCTGGGCGGCGGTGTTGTCGGTGGGGATGTAGAGGACCTCCTCATTGGCACAGGCGGACTCGGCCACGGCGGCCAGGTCGTTGGAGTCGGAGAAGGTGTAGTCGGTGCAGGTGTAGCCCATCTCCTCCAGGTAGCCCCGGACGGTCTGGACCTGGTAGGCGGAGTTGGGCTCAGCGGAGCAGGAGAGGAGGCCCACCTTGCTGGCGTCGGGGAAGAAGGTGTGGAGCATCTCGGCCTGCTCGTCCAGGGGGGCCAGGTCGGAGGTGCCGGAGACATTGAAGCCGGTGACACCGTCAAAGTTGTCGATGCCCAGGGCCACGCCGTACTCGGTGATGGAGGTACCCAGGATGGGTACGTCCTCGGTGGCGGAGGCGGCGGACTGGAGGGCGGTGGTGCCGTTGGCCATGATGAGGTCCACGCCGTTGGAGAGGAAGCTGCCCACGATGGTGTTGCAGTTGTTGGAGTCACCGGAGGCGTTCTCCACCTTGATGGTGACCTGGTCGCCCAGCTTCTCGGTCAGGGCGTCCTGAAAGCCCTGGGTGGCGGCGTCCAGAGCCTCGTGCTGCATCTGCTGCACCACGCCGATGGTGTAGGTGGTGGTGTCGGCGCTCTTGCCGGGGTCGGTGCTGGGGTTGGAGGCGGTGCCGCCGGAGCAGGCGGTCAGGCCCAGAAGCATGGCGGCGGTGAGGCCCGCCGCAGCTGCGCGCATGGTTTTCATTTCACGTTCCTCCCAGATGTGCGGTCGAGATTCTTTAGCACTTTTAGGCGCTAAAGAATCGGAGCGCAAAAAAAGCGCCCGTTCGGCCTGAATTTCCTCTTATTATACGGGCGTGCCGGAGGGTTGTCAACCATAAATTTGACTTTACCTGCTTTTCATGCGGTTTTCATGGACATTTCCAGAGAGGTGTGCTAGAATAAAAAAACCTATGAAGATATGATTCGGAGGTCATACACCTTGAAAACAGAAATTCTGGGCGTGCGCTTTGACGACCTGTCTCCCGAAGAGATGGTCCACACCGCCGCCTCCCTCATCGAGGCGGGCGGCTTTCACTACGCGGTGACGCCCAACCCGGAGTTCATCCTGGCCGCGGAAAAGAACGAGGCCTTCCGCGCCGCTCTCAACCAGGCGGACCTGTCCATGCCCGACGGCATCGGCGTGGTCTACGCCTCCCGCATCCTGGGGCGGCCGCTGAAGGGCCGGGTGCCGGGCATCGACTTCGCCGACAGCCTCATGGCCTGGATGGCCCGGAACGGCAAGCGCCTCTTCCTGCTGGGCTCAAAGCCCGGCATCGCCGAAATGGCGGAGGCCAACCTCCGCAAGCGCCACCAGGGCCTGCTGGTAGTGGGCACCCACGACGGCTATTTCAAGGAGGATGAGCCGGTGATCCAGGCCATCCGTGAGGCCCAGGCCGACGTGGTGCTGGTGTGCCTGGGCGCCCCCAAGCAGGAGCTGTGGATGGCCCAGAATGGCCCCGCCACCGGCGCCAAGTTCATGGTGGGTCTGGGCGGCGCGCTGGACGTGTTCGCCGGTGTCACCGAGCGGGCCCCCGAGGCCTGGCAGAAGGCGGGCATGGAGTGGTGTTACCGCCTCATCAAGGACCCCAAGCGCATCAACCGCATGGCCAAGCTCCCCCTGGTGCTCTTCCACGCCATGGGCGCCCGCGTGAAGGGAAAGTAACCGTATGGCCGGAAAACTGATCGTATTCGAGGGCACCGACGGCTCGGGCAAGTCCACCCAGTTCGCCCGGGTGTGCGCGCGGCTGGAGGGGGAGGGGAAATCCTTCCGCCGCCTGGTGTTCCCCCAGTATCAGGAGCCCTCTTCCGCCCTCATCCGCATGTATCTGGGCGGGGAGTTCGGCTCACACCCCGACGACGTGAACGCCTACGCCGCGTCGTCCTTCTACGCCGTGGACCGCTACGCCTCCTGGAAGAAGGTGTGGGGGGAGGACTACCGGAAGGGGGGCCTGATCCTCTCCGACCGGTACACCACCTCCAACGCCGTCCATCAGGCCTGCAAGCTGCCCCGGGACGAGTGGGAGGACTTTTTCCGCTGGCTGGACGATTTTGAGCACAGCAAGCTGGGCCTGCCCCGGGCGGACCTGGTGGTCTACCTGGACATGCCCACCCAGCGGGCGCTGGAGCTGCTCCGGGCCCGGGAGGCGGCCACCGCCACCAGCGGCGACATTCACGAGGTAGACGAGCATTATCTGGCCCTGTGCCGGGAGACCGGACTGCGGGCGGCGGAGTGCCTGGGTTGGACCCGGGTGGCCTGTACCGCCGCCGACGGCACGGTGCGGAGCCAGGAAGAGATCCATGCCGAGATCTGGGAGCACATCTCCCGGTTTTTTCAAGACTGAATGGAGGTATACTGCATATGGTAGCGATTCTTCTGGGACAGGGCTTTGAGGAAGCCGAGGCCATCGTGCCCGCCGACCTGCTGCGCCGGGCGGGCGTGGATGTGCGCCTGGTGGCGCTGGAGGGCCGGTCCGTGGCGGGCAGCCACGGCATCACCGTCCAGGCCGACCTGACCCTCAGCGAAGTGGACCCCGACGAGCTGGAGATGCTGGTGCTGCCCGGCGGACTGGGCGGCGTGGCCGCCATCCGGAGCAACCTGACGGCTCTGGCCCTCATCGACCAGGCCTATGCCCGGGGCGTGTACCTGGCGGCCATCTGCGCTGCCCCCACCATCCTGGCCCGGGCCGGCATCCTGGACCGCCGCAGCGCGGTGTGCTACCCCGGCATGGAGGACGAGATGGGCTCCGCCGTGGTGGACAAGGGCGCCTCGGTGGTGGTGGACGGACACATCATCACCGGACGGGCCGCCGGCTCGGCCTTCGACTTCGGCCTGCGCCTGGTGGCGGTGCTCAAGGGCGCCAACGCCGCCGAGGATGTGCGCAGTGCCGTCCACTACCACTGCTGAGCAGAAAGCGGCCCTGCGCGCCCGGCTGCGGGCGGAAATGGGGGCGCTGACGCCGGAGGCGCGGAGAAAGAGTGACGACACCCTCTTTGCCCGCTTCCTGGCCCTGCCGGAGACGGCGGAGGCCGGGACCATCCTGCTTTACCACGGCATGGGGGCCGAGCCGGAGACGGCGCGGCTCCTGCCGGTACTGTGGGCGGCGGGAAAGCGCGTAGCGCTGCCCCGGTGCACCGGACCCGGCACCATGGAGGCCCGGCTGGCGGAGGAGGGGAGGCCCCTGATCCGCCACCGCTTCGGGATGCTGGAGCCGTGGGAGGACGCGCCCCGGCTGGAGCCGGAGGAGCTGGACCTGATCCTGGTCCCCGGGCTGGCCTTCGACCGCTCCGGCGGGCGGCTGGGCCAGGGGGGCGGCTTCTATGACCGGTACCTCCCCCGCTGCACCGGTGTGACCGCGGCCCTGTGCCGGGTGCGCTTCCTCCTGCCGGAGGTGCCCCGGGCGGAGCACGACCAGCGGGTGGACCTGGTGGTCACGGAGGAAGCGGTGTTCCGCCCATCGAAAAGGGCGGAGCCCAAAGGCCCCGCCCCCCGTATGTCAGCTGCTCAGCAGCAGCTCTCGCCGCAGCCGTCGCTGAAATGGCTGCCGCCCTGATTGCAGCCGCAGCCGCAGTTGCAGCCGCACCCGCAGCTGTTGCCCGAGCTGCCGCAGCCGCAGCAGCACACCAGAATGAGAATCAGCACGATCCAGAGACAGCCGTTACCGCCAAAGCCACTGTTGCCCATACACATCATAAGGTCACCTCACGTTTTCTGGAGGAGGGAGGCCGCGGCCTCTTTCCTCCGACTGACCTATCTTATGCGCCGGGCGCGGCAAGGGTGACAACGCTGTTTTCATCGGACACGAGTTAGGAGTTGAATCCATGGCACAGGAATACGAATCTTCCGGCCGCCGGACCCAGGGACGCAGACACACCCCCTCCCGGCTGGAGCAGAGCGGGGGCAGGCGTACCCAGCATCCGGCAGGGGAGAGGAACAGCAGCAGCGGAAGCCGCACGCCCCGCCGCTCCAAGAAGCGCCGGAGCAGCTTTGGCCCGCTGCTCTATGTGATCTTTGTCATCGGCATCTCCGCGCTCCTGGCGGCGGTGGGCTGGATCGCCGCCAATGACCTTCTGGCCCTCAACAAGCCGGAGCACAGCGCCGTCATCACCCTGGAGGAGGGGGACACGGTGGGCGAGGTGGCCGATCTCCTGGAGGAGAACGGCCTCATCGAGTACAAGTGGCTCTTCACCCTCTTCGCCTCCTTCACCCATGTGGATGACGTGAGCCCCAACAGCAAGCTCACCCCCGGCACCTATGAGCTCAACACCAGCATGGACTACAACGCCCTCATCAACAGCATGGGCCGGGGCTCCTCCAACCGCAAGCAGACCGAGGTCACCATCACCGAGGGCATGACCCTGGATCAGATCTTCCAGGCCCTGGAGGACGCCGGCGTGGCCAAGGTGGAGGACCTGCAGGATGTGGCGGCCAACCACGCGTTCAACTACTCCTTCCTGAAGGACCTGCCCACCGGGGACTACCACCGGCTGGAGGGCTACCTCTTCCCCGACACCTACCAGTTCTATATGGGCGGGGATGTCCTTCAGATCCTCAACCGGATGATCCTCCGCTTTGACGAGCTCTTTACCGACGAGATGCGGCAGGACGCGGAGAAGAGCGGCTACACCGTGGGCGAGATCGTCATCATCGCCTCCCTCATCGAGAAGGAGACCGACGGCACCGACCAGGCCCTCATCTCCTCGGTCATCCACAACCGCCTGGAGAACCCGGGTGCCAGCACGGCGGGTTACCTGAACATCGACGCCGCTCTGGCCTATATCAACGGCGGCAAGGCGCCCACCGCGGCGGACAAGGAGATTGACTCTCCCTACAACACCTACAAGTACAAGGGACTGCCGCCCACCGCCATTGCAAACCCCGGTATCGACGCCATCAAGGCGGCCATCTATCCGGACAGCACCAACTATTACTATTACGCCCTGGGCGACGACGGGACCCACTCCTTCTTCCGCACTCTGCGGGAGCAGCAGAACTTCATCGCCAGCCAGGACCGGTACAACTAAACGACAGCGCGGGCGCGCACGTTGGGGTGCGCGCCCGCCTTTTTTGGGAGGAACAGCACATGTCCATGGAAGTACTCGCCCCCGCGGGGGATATGGAGCGCCTGCGCATGGCGGTGGCCTACGGGGCCGACGCGGTGTATCTGGCCGGCACCGATTTCGGGATGCGGGCCTTTGCGGGCAATTTTACGCCGGATGAGCTGAAGGAGGCGGTGGCGCTCTGCCACGGCCGGGGGGTGAAGGTCCACGTCACCTGCAACACCATGCCCCGCAACGACGAGGTGGCCCGGCTGCCCGAGTGGCTGGAGCGCATCGCCGACGCGGGGGTGGACGCGGTGATCGTGGCCGATCTGGGAGTGTTCCAGATGGCCGGGCGGTACGCGCCCAAGGTCAAGCGCCACATCTCCACCCAGGCGGGCGTGACCAACTACGCCGTGGCCTCCGCCTGGCACGACCTGGGGGCCGACCGGGTGATTTTGGCCCGGGAGCTCTCCCTCCAGGAGGTGGCCGAGCTGCGGGCCAAGACCCCCAAAAGCCTGGAGATCGAGGCCTTTGTCCACGGGGCCATGTGCGTGAGCTACTCGGGCCGGTGCCTGCTGTCCAACTACATGACCGGCCGGGACGCCCAGCGGGGGGCCTGCGCCCAGCCCTGCCGGTATAAGTACGCCCTCATGGAGGAGAAGCGCCCCGGGGAGTACTTCCCCGTCTTTGAGGAGAACGGGGAAAGCTTTATTATGAACAGCCGGGATATGTGCATGATCGACCACATCCCGGAGCTGCTGGAGGCGGGGGTGGACTCCGTCAAGATCGAGGGCCGGGCCAAGTCGGCCTATTACGCCGCGGTCATCACCTCGGCCTACCGCCACGCGGTGGACGCGGCGGAGCGGGGGGAGCCCCTGTCGCCCATCTGGCGCAACGAGGTGGAGAAGGTGAGCCACCGGCATTACTCCACTGGCTTCTGGTTCGGCCAGCCCGGGCAGTTCACCGAGGACGCCCGCTACATCCGGGACTATCAGGTCTGCGCCGTGGTGGAGTCCTGCACCCCCGACGGCCGCGCCGTGTGTTCCCTGCGCAACAAGTTCCACGTGGGCGAGGAGCTGGAGCTCATCGGCCCCGGGCTGGAGCCGGTGACCTTTACCGTGCCCCCCATGACCGACCTGGATGGCCTGTCCCTCACCGAGCCCCGCACCCCCCAGATGCGCTTCCACCTGCCGCTGCCCCACCAGGCGCCGCCGCTGTCCCTGCTGCGCCGCCGCTGCGGAGATTGACCTCTCTGAAGATAAAAACCCCCGGCTTCCACGGAAGCCGGGGGTTTGTGTTTACGCCTGGGGCTCGGGGCTCACCTCAGGACTGGGTTCCACCAGGTTGGGGCTGGGGGAAGGCACGCTGGGCACGGCGGCGCCGTCCGCGCGCCGGTCCAGGGTCACCGAGGTGCCGGAGAGGATGTCGGAGGTGCCGTCACTGAGCTCGTGCTGGATGGTGACGGTGTCGCCCACATTGAGGATGACGGCGATCTGGTTCTGGGCGGCGGAGACGGTGTAGAACACCTCGTCCCCCTCCAGACGGAGGAAGTAGTAGGTGTTGCCGTCCATCACCGCCGAGCGGATCTCGGCGAGGACGCCGCTGACCTCGGTCTGGGGCAGCTCCTCCTGGGAGGTGACGCCCTTGTCGGAGAGCAGGCGGATATACTCCTGCTCACAGGCAGTTACCGAGTTACCGGTGGCCACGATGTCGTACCGGGCCACATTGACCATGGCGTAGCTCTTGACCAGGTTGGCCGCGTCCTTCAGGGGGATGAAGTAGGTGGGCTGGTCGGCGATGTTCAGGAGCAGGGGGAAGGTGGCGATATACCCCAGGTCCTGCACCACGCCCTGGGCGGAGGCCTGGGCGGCCTCCTCGGTGGCGCCGGGGGCGGAGTAGAACTTGGTCTCCTTGGTGCGCTGGTTGGAGAGGAGGAAGCCCAGGTTGGACTGGTCGGAGTTGATGGAGGTCACGCCGGTGTACATATACACGTCGTCGTTGAGGGCGATGTAGTTGTAGCCCTGGGTGACCACCGTCACGTCCCGCTGGCCGAAGATGGAGTTGATGAAGCCGTTGACCAGGGTGCCGTGGTAGTTGTACTGCTCCATGATGAGGTTTGGGTTAAAGACATTGTCCACCCAGGTGGGGATGTCGGCAAGCGCATAGTAGGTGCACGCGCCGGTGACGGCGTTCATCAGCACCGCGCCGGTGATGTCGGTGCCGCCGAAGAGGCCGATGGTCTTGACCACCCGGGGGGCGATCCAGTAGGGGGTGCCCTCCTCGTCGATCTCAAAGCGGGGGGTGTCGAACAGATAGGTGGGGTAGGAGAAGCGCAGGTGGCGCATGACATTGCGGTTGAGGGGCTCGGAGAAGGAGTACTTCATGCCCTCGCTCAGACGCACCACGTTGGCCTCCTGGGTCACCATGTCCACGATGACGTAGGCGGGCAGGCCCTCCGAGCGGTTGGTGAACCACTTGATGAGGTCGGCGTAGTCGATGGGGGCCACCCGGACGGGCCGGCCCTGGTAGTTGATCTGGGTGGAGTCATTGGAGTACTCGAACTGGCTGACCATGTCGCTGAGGGTACCCATCTGACGGTCGCCCAGATAGTTGGCCGAGTCCTTGTCCAGGGTGGGGATCTCACTGAAGGAGATCTGGCTGATGTCCTCGGAGAACTTGCCGTCCTCCACGGTCAGCAGGTCCCGGTAGGCTCCGGCCCGGAAGATGGGCAGGGAGAGGACCTGGCCCACGATCACCACCACCGCCAGCACCAGGAAGAGGATACCGATGGGGAGGCACTGCTGTTTGATGAAGCGGAAATACTCCTTGATCTGACCGCCGGGGTGGCTGCGGTCTCCGGCATCCAGGCGGTAGCCGGAGGTGATGAGGGCGCAGACGACGTAGACGATGCACAGGAGCAGGAGGAAGCTGTAGAAATCGCCGGACTGGAAGTTGAGGGCCGGAAGGGTGACGTAGAAGTAGACCGCCCCCACCACCAGGGTGATGAGGAGGTTGAGCAGGACCTTGCCCAGCTTGCCGCGGGGTTTGCGTGCTTCGGGTGATTGACTCATGACAGGCTCCTTTTTGGATCAAAATGGGTGGATGCGAATAAGGACAGTATACCCGGTCTGAAGAAAAAATGCAAGGTTTGCCGCCGCCCTCTCCCAAAAGGGGAGAAGGTGTGGTAGAATAGAGAAAAACTGCGCGGGAGAGAGGAGGAACGGGATGAAGAACTGGGAAGGACTGTACGCCGCGTGCATGAGCTGCCAGAACTGTCCCCTGGCCCAGACGCGGACCAACGTGGTCTTTGGAGAGGGCCCCACCAATGCCGAGGTCATGTTCATCGGCGAGGGACCCGGCGAACAGGAGGACCGCACCGGGCGTCCCTTTGTGGGCCGGGGCGGCCAGCTGCTGGACGAGATGCTGGGCATCATGGGCCTGGACCGCAGCCGGGTGTACATCGCCAACATGGTCAAGTGCCGTCCCCCCGGAAACCGGGACCCTCTGGCCGAGGAGCAGGAGGCCTGCATCGGCTATCTGCGCAACCAGGTGGCCCTGCTGCGGCCCAAGATCATCGTCTGTCTGGGGCGCATCGCGGCCATGAAGCTCATCCGCCCCGACTTCAAGATCACCCGGGAGCACGGCCAGTGGGTGGAGAAGGCGGGGGTGCAGATGACCGCCATCTACCACCCGGCGGCGCTGCTGCGGGACCTGTCCAAGCGTCCGGAGACCTTCGCGGACCTGAAGTCCATCCGGGAGCACATCCAGGCGGTGTGCGACCACACGTTATAATGCAAAAACGCCCCAGCCCGAGTAAAACGGGCCGGGGCGTCTTTTATTCCTCGTTCTGAATGCGCTTGATGACCTTGAGCCGGACGAACTCCTCCCGCTCCTTCTCCTCCAGGGCGTCGGTGATGTAGCGGATCTGGTGGTCCAGGTCCGGGATGACGATGTTCTGGAGGGCGTTGGCCCGCTTCTGGGTCTTACGGATGGCCACGGCCAGGCGGTAGATGGAGGTCTCCACCTCGGCCAGCTGCCGGATGAGCTCCTTGACGTGGTGGAACTTGATATACGCGTCGTCCAGCGCCGAGCTGGTGGCGGCAAAGCCGTACTCCGGCCGGGGCGGAGGGGAGCGGTCGGGGATGTGGGGCAGCTCCACGCCCATGACCGAGCGGTACTGGATCTCCAGAGTGTCGTCCACCGCCACCGCCTCGGCGATCTTGTCGCAGATGCCCAGCTTGATGTTGGCGTGCTGGAGGGCGGCGTAGGCCTCGGCAAAGACGGTGTCGATCTGGGACTGGACCTCCTTGGCGGTGTCCATCAGGCTCATGAGCTCCCGGATGAGGATGTTGCGCTTGCGGTCCATCAGTTCATAGCCGGTGCTGGCCAGGGCGCGGGAGCGCTTGGCGGCCATCAGATTTCCTTTGGTGGGCAGAATGGCGGCCATGGGATCTCACTTCCTTTCCGGGGTCATTGGTCCAGCTCGCTGAGGACGCTCTTCCAGGCCCCCTCCACATAGTGGGCCTCCACGGTGGCGTCGTCCACCCGGTCCAGCTCGCTCTTGGGCAGGATGGTGAGGAGCTTCCAGCCCAGGTCCAGCGTCTCGTTGATGGTGCGGCGCTGGTACATGCTCTGGCGGACGAAGAGCTGCTCAAAGGCCTTGCCGAACTGGAGGTACTGCTTGTCGGACTCGGACAGCTCGTCCTCGCCGATGACGCTGGCCAGGCTCCGAGCGTCCTGCACCTTGGAGTAGGAGGCGAAGAGCTGGTTGGCCAGGTCCGGGTGGTCCTTGCGGGTGAAGCCCTCGCCGATGCCGTCCTTCATCAGACGGGACAGGGAGGGGAGGATGGCGATAGGGGGATAGAGTCCCTTCTGGTCCATGTCCCGGTCCAGCACGATCTGGCCCTCGGTGATGTAGCCGGTGAGGTCCGGGATGGGGTGGGTGATGTCGTCGTTGGGCATGGTGAGGATGGGCACCTGGGTCACCGAGCCGGGGCGGCCCCGGATCATGCCGGCCCGCTCGTACAGGGAGGCCAGGTCGGAGTAGAGGTAGGCGGGGAAGCCCTTCCGGGAGGGGATCTCACCCTTGGAGGAGGAGAACTCCCGGACGGCCTCACAGTAGGAGGTCATGTCGGTGAGGATGACCAGCACGTGATAGCCCTTGTCGAAGGCCAGATACTCCGCAGCGGTGAGGGCGCAGCGGGGGGTGAGGATACGCTCGATGATGGGGTCGGAGGCCAGATTCATGAACATGACCACCCGCTGGAGGGCGCCGGCCTCCTCAAAGCTGCGGCGGAAAAAGTCGGCGGTGTCGTTCTTGACGCCCATGGCGGCAAAGACGATGGCGAAGTCGCCCTCACCCTCGCCCACTCGGGCCTGCCGGACGATCTGGGCGGCCAGCTCGTTGTGCTTCATGCCCGAGCCGGAGAAGATGGGCAGCTTCTGGCCCCGGATGAGGGTCATGTTGCAGTCGATGGCCGAGATGCCGGTGTAGATGCAGCTTCTGGGGTAGTGGCGGCTCACCGGGTTGATGGCCGAGCCGTTGATGTCCCGGCACTCCTCGGGGTAGAGCTCGCCGAAGTCGTCGATGGGCCGTCCGGCGCCGTCGAAGATGCGGCCCAGCATCTCCTTGGACAGGGGGAGCTTGATGGGCTCGCCGGTGAAGTGGGTGCGCACGTTGTCCAGGGCGATGCCGCGGGTGCCCTCAAAGACCTGGAGGACCACCCGGTCCCCGTCGATGAGGATGACCCGGCCGTAGCGCCGCTGGCCGTTCTGGAGGGTGATCTCGGCGGTCTCGTCATAGGCCACGCCCTGCACGCCCCGCAGGGCCACCAGGGAGCCGGAGAGCTCCGAGAGGCCCATATATTCCAATCTCATGTTACTTCACTCCATTTCCACAGGGGGTCAGCGGTTGGCCTCGTCCACCTGCCGCAGGGCGGCCTGGATCTGGTCGTGGTACCCGTCAAAGCGCTCCTGGTGGTCGTTGGGCACCTCGTACTTGACCTTGGACAGGGTGTCGAAAATGCCGGTGGCGCGGAGCTGGGACAGGGGGATGGAGCGCTCCAGCAGTTTCCGGGCCCCGTCGTACAGCTCCAGGATCAGCTCCATCATGCGGAACTGCTTCTCCAGGGGCACATAGGTGTCGATGATGTTGTAGGAGTTCTGCTGGAGGAATCCCACCCGGATGAGGCGGGCGGTGTCCAGCACCAGCTTCTGGTCCTCCGGCAGCACGTCGGAGCCGATTAGTTTGACGATCTCCAGCAGCTGCTCCTCCTCCTGGAGGAGGGTGAAGATGCGCTGGCGGTCGGCCATGAATTTGGGGCTGACGTTCTGGTCGTACCAGGGTTTCAGATCGTCGATATACTCCGAATAGGAGGTCAGCCAGTTGATGGAGGGGAAGTGGCGGCCGTAGGCCAGGGCGCGGTCCAGGCCCCAGAAGGTGCGGACGTACCGCTTGGTGTTCTGGGTGACCGGCTCGGAGAAGTCGCCGCCCTGGGGGGAGACGGCGCCGATGACGGTGACGCTGCCTTCCTTGCCCTCCAGGGTTTTCACATAACCCGCCCGCTCGTAGAACTCCGCCAGGCGGGAGGCCAGGTACGCGGGGAAGCCCTCCTCGGCGGGCATCTCCTCCAGGCGGCCGGAGATCTCGCGCAGGGCCTCGGCCCAGCGGGAGGTGGAGTCGGCCATGAGGGCCACGTGGTAGCCCATGTCCCGGTAATATTCCGCGATGGTCATGCCGGTGTACACCGACGCCTCACGGGCGGCCACGGGCATGTTGGAGGTGTTGGCGATGAGGATGGTACGGTTCATCAGGGGCTGCTGGCTCTTGGGGTCCAGAAGCTCGGAGAACTCGTCCAGGGCCTGGGTCATCTCGTTGCCGCGCTCGCCGCAGCCCAGATACACGATGATGTCGGCGTCGGACCACTTGGCCAGCTGGTGCTGGGTCATGGTCTTGCCCGCGCCGAAGGGGCCGGGGATGGCGGCGGCGCCGCCCTTGCCGATGGGGAAGAGGGTGTCGATGATGCGCTGGCCGGTGATGAGGGGCCGGTGGATGGGCAGGCGCTCGGCCATGGGCCGGGGGGTGCGGATGGGCCAGCGCTGGGCCAGCTTCAGAGCGTGGACCTCACCCAGCCGGTCGGTGAGCTCCACCAGGGTCTCCTCCACGTTGTAGGAGCCGCTGGGCAGGACTTTGGTGACCTTGCCGGACACCCCGGCGGGCACCAGACAGCGGTGGGTGATGAGGGTGGTCTCGGGGCACTGGGCGTAGCAGTCGCCGGGGCGGAGGGTGTCCCCCTCCTTCACCAGCACGGTGGTGTCCCACTGCTTCTCCAGGTCCAGGGTGGGGACGTTGATGCCCCGGTGGATGAAGGGACCGCTCCGGTCGGCGATGACCGAGAGGGGGCGGGCGATGCCGTCGAAGATGTTGTGCAGCAGGCCCGGGCCCAGCAGGATGGACATGGGCGCGCCCTGGCTGACCACCTTCTGGCCGGGCATGAGGCCAGAGGTCTCCTCGTAGACCTGGACGGTGGTGGTGTCGCCGTCCACGCCCACCACCTCGCCGATGAGGGCCTCGTCGCCCACGTTGACCATGTCCATCATGGCCAGGCCCCGGCCGCCCTTGACGGTGACGACGGGGCCGTTGATCCCGTAGATCGTATAGCTTTGCATCGGTTACGCCTCCTTTGCAGGCGCGGCCAGGGGGTCGGCGCCGTCGTCAGTGAGAGACAGCCCCACCACACGGGCAAAGTGCCCGTCCAGACCGGCCATGGCGCAGTCGAAGGAGGCGTCGGCCCGCAGGCCCAGGGAGTCGGACCGGACGATGAGGCCGCCCAGACGGATGGGACCGGCCTCCACGGTGATGGGCCGCCCGGCGGCGGCGCGCAGGTCCTTGGCCAGGGGCAGGTCCTCCTCCCGGAGGGTGACCACCACATCCTCCGCGCCGGGGAGGGCGGCCAGGGACTCCTTCAGCAGCTCCTGAAGGCGCTGGCGGTAGGCGGGGGTGCGGGTGAAGGCGGCGATGCGCTCCCGCACCAGGGCAAAGACCTCGTCGGCGATCTCCTCCCGGCGGCGGGAGAGGGCGCGCTTGTTCTCCAGCAGGCGCTGGGAGACCTTCCGGCCCTGTTCGCCGCGGATGCGGGAGACCTCGCCGTGGATGTACTCGTAGGCCTCCAGGAGCACCCGGTCCTCGGCACTCTCCAGGGCCGCGTCGTGGCGCTTTTTCAGCTCGTTCAGGGTGCGCTCGTTCTCCGCCGTGGCCTCGGCCAGCAGGATGGAGGTGAAGCGCTCCAGTTTTTTGGACAGTTCAGGCATAGTGATTCCTCCAGAGGTGGAGTTGGACAGGGCGGCTTACAGCTTGACGCCGATGGCCTCCCGGATGTAGCGGGTGATGGAGTCGCTGGCCCGGCCCACGCTGTGCCGGTCGGGGATCTCGATGACCAGGGGCCGGTGGGCGGTGAGCTTCATGGGGGCGATGAGGTCGGCGCACACGCCGGCCAGATGCTCGGTGATGAGGAGCACGCCGATCTCCGGGTCGGCGGCGGCGGTCTCGATGGCCTTGCGGGCCTCGCCGGGGTCCCGGCACACCGCGCCCTCGATGCCGGCCAGACGCAGGCCCACCTGGGTGTCGATGCTGTCGGTGATGACGAAGTATTTCATAAAAACCTCGCAGAGTTTCCGCCGCAGGCGGAAAGAAAATCAAGATCTGTGCGGAGCAGGACATGTGCCTGCGCAGCACACCGCTGCTTGCCCGCACAGGCGGGCAACCGCCTTTGCCGTGCAAAGGCGAGGGGGGTATCAGGGGCATTGTGCCGCCGCGCGGCGCGGTGCCCCTGTATCTAGGGGGGACAGCGTCCCCCCTGGACTTCGCCCTTAGGCGAACAGCAGCAGCAGCGCCACGATCAGGCCGTACAGGGCCACGCCTTCGGCCAGACCCACGAAGATCAGGGCCTTACCGAAGGCCTTGTCGTTCTCGCTGATGGCGCCCAGAGCGGCGGAGGCGGCGGCGGCCACGGCGATACCGCCGCCGATGCCGGAGAGACCCACGGCCAGGGCGGCGCCCACGTACTTGAGGCCCTCGGCCAGACCCGCGGAAGCGGCGGCAGTAGCGGCGGTCTCAGCGGCGGCGGCGCTGCCGCCGATGCCCAGCACCGAGGCCAGGATCAGGCAGGCGAAGAAGCAGGCGATGTTGGTTCCCAGGGCGCGCTTGGCCTTCCGGCCGGTGTAGGTGCGGATACCCGCCAGGAACAGGGGGGAGAACATGGCGAAGCTGGCAAAGAGAACGATCAGAAATTTCATGACAATGACCTCCGTAAGAACATGGATGGGGGATTTAGTGATTGGACTCCAGGACCGAGTAATCGATCTTGGCGGGGACATAGGGGATGCCGCCGTCGTCATAGAAGCGGCCGAAGAGCTCATAGAATTCCAGACGAAGCACCTGGATGCCCACCAGCAGACCCTCAAAGCCCATGACGAAGAGGTTGCCCAGGACGATCACCACCAGGTTGCCCGACCCGGCCAGCATCTGCACCACCATCATCAGGCCCACATGGGTGATGGCGTAGGCGCCCACACGCATGAAGGACAGGGTGTTGGTCAGGTAGGAGAGCAGGGTCTCAAAGAGCTCGAAGAAGCCGGTGCCCAGCACCTCGGAGGGTTTCACATGCTTCCACTCCGGGTCGCCGGCGGCCAGCAGAGAGAGGGGTTCCCGCAGCAGGATGCACACCAGAGGGAGCACCAGAACCGGCAGCACATAGGCCGGGACAAAGAGGTTGACTCCAAAGAGAAGGGTGGACACCGCGGCGAGGATGAGCCCGCCGTAGAACACCAGGCCCGCCAGGCCGTTGGGGCCGAAGAAGATCTTTTCAAAATTGTGCTGCCGGATGCCGTTGACGATGTTGAGTACCATCACCACGCAGATCATGCCGATGCCCAGGGCCACCGACAGCAGCAGGAGCACCAGCACGTTGCTGCTGCCCGGGAGGAGATTGCTCTCCTCCATGATCTTGAAGCCGGGAAGGATGTCCTCGTAGCCAAATACGCTGCCGTACACGCACCCGAAGAGGGCGCCCGAGAGGCCGCAGCAGGTGATGATGTTGCCCAGCCACATCTTCTTCCACTTGCTGAGGATCAGGCCGATGAGGGCCAGCCCCAGCCCCTGCCCCAGATCACCGAACATGATGCCGAAGAACAGGCAGTACGTGAAGGCCATGAAGATGGAGGGGTCCAGCTCCTGGTAGTTGGGCAGGCCGTACATCTCCAGAAACGGGCGGAACACCCGGCCGAAGAAGGAGCTTTTCAGCTTGGTGGGGGGACGGACGCCCTGGAGATCCCGGGGGCTGTCCACCACGCAGGAGCAGTCGGGGAAAGCGTCCAGCTTTTTCGTCAGGTTCTCCAGCTCGGGCTCGGGGACCCAGCCCATGAGGTAGAAGGTCTCGCGGCTGCGGGCGGCGTAGCGGCGCAGGTCGTAGCGCTCGCTGTGGTAGCGCAGCCAGGAGTACACCGCGTGGAGCCGGGGCGACTCCCGCTGGGCGAAGTCGGCCTGCTCCTTGTCCAGAGCGGCCAGCTTGTCCTCCGCCTTGGCGGCCAGCTTCTCCAGCGCGCCGATGGCCTCCTCGGGGGTGCCGTGGACGGCGGGGTCCAGCTGGATGCGCACAAAGTGGAGGGAATTGAAGAGGGAGTCCACCCGCTGGTGGGCCTCCTTGGTGGTGAAGTAGATGCCATAGACCTTCCGCGCCTCCACCATGGTGGGGAAGAAAAAGAGGTCGGCGTTGTCGTTGAGGGCGGTCTGGAAGCTGTCATAGGTGTCCCGGGGCAGGTAGCCGTACCGGAACCGGGCGTACTTCATGTTCTGAAGGTGTTCCAGATCGGTGGCCAGGCCCTGCAAGTGGGTCAGCTCCTGGGACACGCTCCGGTCCTCCTCCAGCAGGCGGCGCTGGGTGGCCCGGCGCTCCTCCAGATCCTTCACCGTCTGTTCCAGACGGTCGAAGTAGGCCTCCAGGGCCTCCAGATCCTCCTCCCCCTCAAAGGGGGCGTAGGCGGGTTGGAGCCCCAGCTCCTCCAAAACTTCCTGCGCCCGCCGCAGCAGGGGGGCGTAGGCGTTGGAGAGGGGGAAGGGGTGCAGGCCGGACACCCGATCCATCATGTGCAGGGTATATTCCGGGTGAAATTCCTGGTCCAGGACGCAGGCGGATACCACGTCGTCGAACTGCTCCAGGGGACCGGCCACGGTGAGCAGTTTCATGGCAACGACGGACATAGATTCAACTCCCTTCTGGTGTTCTCAGACACCGTAGGATGGGGCTCATTCCCCGATGAGCCGGGCGAAGGACAGGTCGCAGGGCACGCCGTACTTGACGGCCTCCACCACCTCCACCAGGGCGCGCAGCTCCAGCTCCTTCAGATTGAGGTAGGACACCGCCGCGCACACCGACGGCGGACCGGAGGTGAGCTGCCGGCGGTTGAACTGGTAGAAAGCCCGGCGGTAGTAGTCCTCCACCTCGCCCACCTCCACACGCTCGAAGGCCTTGGCGTAGGGGGTGTCCTTCAGCAGGGCGAACACGCCGTCCACGTCGGGGGCGGCGCAGAGCTGCCGGATGAGCTCGGGCCGCAGGCGGTAGTTGAAGGGGAAGAGGAGGGGGAGATAGTCCCGCTGATCGGGGAAGTAGGTTTTCAGGCGCAGGATGTGGATGAGGTTCAGAAGGTCGATCTGCTCGCCGTAGGAGCGCAGCAGGATCTTCCGCACCTCACCGGCGTAATTGTGCTGGATGACCCGGTACATATGGGAGAAATAGACCGAGCGCAGCAGGATCTCGGCGGTGGCGTAGTCGGGCAGGCCGCTCCCCGAGGGGCGCAGGCGCCGGAGAGCGGGGCCGTAGATGGTCCGCTCGGCCGCGGCGATGAGCCCGTCAAAGTCGGTGCAGTTGAGCACCCCTTTCCAGTCCAGGGCGCTGTGCACCACGGCCTGGGGCGTAAAGACCGGGTGACCGGCCTGGAGGCGGCGCAGGGCGGCCAGGATGGCCCGCTGCTCCTGGAGGAGGAGGGGGAAGGCCATGAGGGCGCGGTCCTGCCGGGGCACGAAGTGGAGGAGGCTGGCGTAGTCCTCCCGGAACTGCTGCCACAGGGCCAGCTCCAGCTCCACCCGCCCGATATACACGCCGCCGGAGAGGCGCTGGGACGAGGCGGACCAGGCGGGGTGCCCCCGGAGATATTCCGCCACCTCGGCCACGTCGTGACAGGCGGCGATGCGTTCAAAGTCGGACAGGCGCAGGCGCTTGCCGTACAGGGCCTTGGCCTTGGTGCACAGGGCACCGTAGTCCATCAGCGCGCCGATCATGGGGTGGTTCCCACAATCCGGGCCAGAAGGGTGTCCACCCACTGGTCCCGGTGGCTCTCATAGGCCCGGTTGAGGGCGGCCAGGCTGTCCTGAAGGCGCCGGTCCAGCTCGGCGATCTCCTCCTGGGCGTGGGCGGTCTCGGTCTCCTCCACGATGCCCACCCGGCGTCTGGCCCGCTCCATGTAGCGCTCCCGCAGATCCGCCGTCTCCTGGGCCAGGTCCTCGTCCAGCCCGGCCTCCCGGCTCTGGGCCTCCTGGACCAGCTGGCTGGCGTTCTGCTCGGCCGCCACGATCTGGTTGATCAGCTCCACAAATTCCATAGGGTATCCTCCGTGGAAAAAAGATATCGTATCCGTGGAAAAACCCGGCGTCAGAGGCCCTGCCGGCGCTTTTCCAAGAGGCTTGATACTAGAAATCATATCACCGGCGCCAAAAAAATTCCACAGAAAATTGCACGAAAATCAACAAACAAAGGGGCTTGGATTTCGACAAAGTTGTGCATCCTGGCAGAGATTCCGGCGAAACTATTGTAAACCCCCGGGGAATTGGAGTATAATAACCAAAATATAATAAACTGGTGATTTTACGCTGTGTATCCATCAAGCACAAAGGGGGAACCAACATGAAAAAGCTGCTGGAGCTTCTGGAAGCCGACTCGACCCTTACCCGGGAACAGCTGGCCTCCATGACCGGCATGACGGTAGAGCAGGTCAATGAGGAGATCCGCAAGAAGGAACAGGAGAAGATCATCCTGGGCTATCAGGCCGTGGTGGACTGGGACCGCACCGACCGCGAGGCGGTCACCGCCCTCATCGAGGTCAACGTCACCCCCCAGCGGGGCGAGGGCTTTGACAGGGTGGCCGAGCGGATCTATCAGTACGACGAGGTGGAGAGCGTCTACCTCATGTCGGGCTCTTATGATCTGACCGTGATCATCTCCGGCCGGACCCTGAAGGAAGTGGCCCAGTTCGTGGGCCAGCGTCTGGCCACGCTGGAGGATGTGACGGGCACCGCCACCCATTTCATCCTCAAAAAATACAAGGAGAAGCACCTGATCTTCGAAAAGGCCGAGGAGCAGGAGAGGGAGCTGATTTTCTCATGAATTACGATAGCGTTTTGTCCGACCGCATCAAGGAGGTGCAGCCTTCGGGCATCCGCCGCTTTTTTGACATCCTGGAGGAGATGAAGGACGCCATCTCCCTGGGCATCGGCGAGCCCGATTTCGTCACCCCCTGGCACATCCGCGATGCGGGCATCTACTCCCTGGAGAAGGGATTCACCAAGTACACCTCCAACGCCGGCATGGCTGAGCTGCGCCGGGAGATCGCCGCGTACCTGAACCGGCGCTTCCATCTGCAGTACGACTTTGCCAGCCAGATCATCGTCACCGTGGGCGGCAGCGAGGCCATCGACCTGTCCCTGCGCTGTCTGGTGAATCCGGGGGACGAGGTCATCGTGCCGGTGCCTTCCTTCGTGTGCTACGGCCCGCTGGCCTCTATGGCCGGGGCCAAGCCCGTGCTGGTGGAGACCAAGGCGGAGAACGAGTTCCGCCTCACCGCCGACGAGCTGCGCGCCGCCATCACCCCCCGCACCAAGGTGCTGGTGCTGCCCTTCCCCAACAACCCCACCGGCGGCATCATGGAGCGCGCCGACCTGGAGGCCATTGCCGAGGTGCTCAAGGACACCAACATCATGGTCCTCTCCGACGAGATCTACGCGGAGCTCACCTATGGCCAGCACCATGTCTCCCCGGCCAACCTGCCCGAGCTGAAGGACCGCACCATCGTGGTCAACGGCTTCTCCAAGAGCCACGCCATGACCGGCTGGCGCATGGGCTACGTCTGCGGCCCCAAGGAGATCATTCAGCAGATGCTCAAGCTCCACCAGTTCGGCATCATGTCCGCCCCCACCGTCAGCCAGTACGCCGCGGTGGAGGCCATGCGCAACGGCGACCACGACATCGAGAAGATGCGCGACGAGTACGACGGCCGCCGCCGCTACCTGGTGGAGGGGCTGCGCCGCATCGGCCTGCCCTGCTTTGAGCCCAAGGGCGCTTTTTACGTATTCCCGGACATCCGCTCCAGCGGCCTGAGCTCCGACGACTTCTGCGAGCAGTTCCTGCTGGAGGAGAAGGTGGCCGTCATCTCCGGCTCGGCCTTCGGCCCCGGCGGCGAGGGCTTCGTGCGCTGCTGCTACGCCACCGGCATGAAGGACATCGCCGAGGCGCTGACCCGGATGGACAATTTCCTCACCAACCTGCGTAAGCGGCAGGCCCGGACCCAGGGCTGAGCCCCGCCGCGCGCGCCCAGTCAATCTTAGGAGGTGTGACCCGATGTATGCTGATTTCAGCGGCCTGGCTTTTTCGCCCGCCGACATCCTGCTGCCCAGGGACTGCGACCTGACCAAGTGGTCGGTGGTGGCCTGTGACCAGTACACCTCACAGCCGGAGTACTGGCAGCGGGTGGAGGAGACGGTGGGCAGTGCGCCCTCCACGCTGCGGCTCATCCTGCCGGAGAGCTGCCTGGACGGGCCCAATGTGGACACGGACATCATGGACGTGAACAACACCATGGCCCGCTACCTCCTGGAGGATCGCTTCCGCACCCTCCACGACACCATGATCTATGTGGAGCGCCGCCTGAGCAGCGGCCGGGTGCGCCGGGGCCTCATCGGCAAGGTGGACCTGGAGCTCTACGACTACGAGGCGGACAGCCAGGCCCAGGTGCGGGCCACCGAGGGCACCGTGCTCTCCCGCATCCCGCCCCGGGTGGCGGTGCGGAAGAACGCCCCGCTGGAGCTGCCCCACGCCATGCTCCTGATGGACGACCCGGAGGACGCTCTGATGGAGTACCTGGCGGGCTGCCGGGGCGAGATGGAGCAGGTCTACGACTTCGAGCTCATGGAGCAGGGCGGCCACATCACCGGCTGGCAGCTGGGCGCCGACGAGCTGGCCACAGTGGCGGGCCTTCTGCGCCGCATTATGAGCCCCGAGGTGTTCCGCCAGCGCTACGGCAGCTGCGGCGGAGCCATGAGTCTGGCGGTGGGCGACGGAAACCACTCCCTGGCCACCGCCAAGGAGTGCTACGAGCGGCAGAAGCGCCACACCCCGCCGGGCCAGTGGGCCTCTCTGCCCGCCCGGTACGCCCTGGTGGAGCTGACCAACCTCCACGACCAGAGCCTCATCTTCGAGCCGGTCCACCGGGTGGTCTTTGACGTGGACCCGGCGGCGCTGCTGGGTGAGCTGGTGGCCGCCTACCCCGGCGCCTACTACGGCGAGGGGGAGGGCCACTGCCTGCGCTACGTCCACGCCGGCGGCGCGGGGAGCGTCACCATTCCCAATCCCACCGCCCATCTGGAGGTGGGGACCCTCCAGGCCTTCCTGGACCAGTATCTCCAGCGCCGGGGGGGACGCATCGACTATATCCACGGGGACGACGTGGCCGCCGGGCTGGGCCGTCAGAAGGGGAATCTGGCCTTCCTGCTGCCGGTGCTGCGGAAGGAAGAGCTCTTCCCCACGGTGGTACAGGATGGGGCCCTGCCCCGCAAGACCTTCTCCATGGGGGAGGCCAACGACAAGCGCTTCTATCTGGAGGCGCGGCGCATCCGCTGAGGAGGTGGGCTGATGGAACCGATTCGGGAAGCTGCCCGGGCCAAGCTGAATTTGACCCTGGACGTGCTGGGCAAGCGGGAGGACGGCTATCATGACCTGTGTATGGTCATGCAGTCGGTGGCTCTCTGCGACGCCGTGACCATCCGCCGGGGGGAGGAGGAGGGCATCCGTGTGCGCTCCAACCTGGATTTCCTCCCCACCGGCCCCACCAATCTGGCCGCCGCCGCCGCCATCCGCCTGTGTGAGGCGGCCGGGCGGGACTGGAACGGCCTGGAGATCCGCCTGGACAAGACCATCCCGGTGTGCGCCGGACTGGCCGGGGGCAGCTCGGACGCTGCCGCCGTGCTGCGGGGGCTGAACCGGGGGCTGGAGCTGGGCTACTCCGTGGAGGAGCTGGCCAAGATCGGCGAGCAGGTGGGCTCCGATGTGCCCTACTGCGTGTACGGGACCACCATGCGGGCCGAGGGCCGGGGCGAAGTGCTGACGCCGCTGCCTCCGCTGCCCTGGTGCTATGTGGTGCTGTGCAAGCCCAATTTTTCGGTGTCCACGCCGGACCTCTTCCGGCGCATCGACGGCGTGAAGCTGACCTGCCGGCCCGACACGGCCGGTATGGAGGAGGCCCTCCGGGCCGGCGACCTGGCCGGCGCGGCCCGGCGGATGTACAACGTGTTTGAGGACGTGCTCTCCCGCCCGGTGGGCGTGGCGGTGGCCGAGATCAAGGCCGCGCTGATCCAGGCGGGCGCGCTGGGAGCCTGCATGAGCGGCACCGGACCGACGGTGTTCGGCCTCTTTGCGGAGCTGGAACCGGCCCGCACCGCCTGCGAGATGCTGAAAAACCTCCATCCGGAGACCTTCCTCACCGTGACCGTATGAAAAAAGCGTTCCCTCCCGCGGGAGGGAACGCTTTTTCATACGATACAAAAAATTCCCGTAAACCGCAGTTTACGGGAATTTTGGGGCTGGAAACGTGACTTGAACACGCGACCTGCTGATTACGAATCAGCTGCTCTACCAACTGAGCTATTCCAGCAAACATGCTCTGGGAAAAACCCAAACATGACTGATATAATATAGCACACCATCCACCTGCTGTCAATCCCCAGGCCGGAGAGAATTTTTGTCCCTTCGACATTGTGGGATCTCCGGCGATATGGTATGCTAACGTGGTAGAGAATCAGATCCCGCCCGGATTCGGGCACGAAAAGGAGGTACCATGAGCCCATTTCTTCTCCTGGCCGCAGCGGTCATTCTGCTGTGTCTCCTGCTCAACAAGCTCACCAGCCGCCTGGGGATTCCGGTCCTGCTGGCCTTCCTGGTGCTGGGGATGGTCTTTGGCAGCGACGGGCTGTTCAAGATCCACTTTGAGGACTACCGCCTGGCCGAGCAGGTCTGCTCCACGGCGCTGATCTTCATCATGTTTTACGGCGGCTTCGGCACCAACTGGAAAACGGCCCGGCCGGTGCTGAAGCGCTCGCTGCTTCTGTCCACGGTGGGCATCGTGCTCACGGCGGCGCTGACGGGACTGTTCTGCTGGAAGGTGCTGCACTTCTCCTTCTGGGAGGGGATGCTGGTGGGCTCGGTCATCAGCTCCACCGACGCCGCGTCGGTGTTCTCCATCCTGCGCTCCCGGCGGCTGAACCTGAAGGGCGGCTCCGCGTCGGTGCTGGAGCTGGAGAGCGGCAGCAACGACCCCTGCGCCTACATGCTCACCATGCTGGTCCTGGCCATCCTGAGCGGCGAGGCCAGCGGGGGCTCCCTGGCCTGGATGGTGTTCGCACAGATCGTCTTTGGCGTGCTCTTCGGCGCGCTCTGCGCCTGGGCGGCCACGCTGGTGCTGTCCCGGGCGAACTTCCCCGCCGGGGGCCTGGATACCATCTTCGTGTTCAGCATCGCCCTCATTTCCTACGCCGGGGCCTCGCTGCTGGGGGGCAACGGCTACCTGAGTACTTACATCGCCGGCATCGCCCTGGGGAACGGGCCGGTGAACAACAAAAAGGCCCTGGTCAACTTCTTCGACGGGGTGACCGGCCTGATGCAGATGCTCCTCTTTTTCCTGCTGGGGCTGCTGTCCACCCCGTCCCGGATGCCGGCGGTGGTGCTGCCCGCCCTGGCCATCGTGCTCTTCCTCACCTTTGTGGCCCGGCCGGTGACGGTGTTCGCGCTGCTGACCCCCTTCCGCTGCCCGCTGCGGCAGCAGGCCCTCATCGCCTGGTCGGGGCTGCGGGGGGCGGCGTCCATCGTCTTTGCCATCACCGCCGTGGTGAGCCCCGCCTACACCAATCAGGACATCTTTCACATCGTGTTCTTCATCGTCCTCTTCTCCATCGCGGTGCAGGGGACCCTGCTGCCGGTAATGGCACGGCGGCTGGACATGATCGACGCCCACGCCGATGTCATGAAGACCTTCAGCGACTACTCCGAGGAGATGCCGGTGCAGTTCGTCAAGCTGACCATGCAGCCGGGCCACCCCTGGACCGGCCGGGCGGTGCGGGAGATCCAGCTGCTGCCGGGGCTGCTGCTGGTGGTCATCCGGCGAGGGGAGGAGCGCATCATCCCCAACGGGGACACGGTGCTGGAGGAGGGAGACTGCGTCGTCCTCAGCGCCCTCTCCGTCGAGGACCAGAGCGCCGGGAAGCTCACCGAGGTGCCGGTGGACGGGGACAGCGAATGGCGGGACCAGCCCCTGTCCCAGGTCCGCCTGGGGCAGCACAAGCTGGTGGCCGCCATCCAGCGGGAGGGGAGCTTCCTGATCCCCAACGGCAGCACCGTCATCCGGGAGGGCGACATCCTTATCATCAGCCAGCTTTGATGCAAACGAAAAGGCCGGGGCATTTGCCCCGGCCTTTTGGCGCTGTTTCAGATCTCCTGCCGGCCCTCCAGAGCCCGCATGAGGGTGGCGTCGTCGGTGTACTCCAGATTGCTGCCCACGGGGATGCCGTAGGCCAGGCGGGTGACCTTCACCTGGAAGGGTTTCAAGAGCCGCGAGAGGTACATGGCGGTGGCCTCCCCCTCGGTGTCGGGATTGGTGGCCATGATGACCTCCTTGACCTCGCCGGTGGCCACCCGCTCGAGGAGCTCCTTGATGTGCAGGTCGTCGGGGCCCACGTGGTTCATGGGGGAGATGACCCCGTGGAGCACGTGGTAGAGCCCCTCGTACTCCCGGGCCCGCTCGATAGCCACCACATCTTTGGGGCTGGCCACCACGCAGATCACCGAGCGGTCCCGCTTGGTGCTGGAGCAGATGGCGCAGGGGCCCTCGCCCTCGGTCAGGTTCTGGCACACGGGGCACAGGGCGATGAGGCGCTTGGCGTCCAGCAGCGCCTCGGAGAAGGCCTGGACCTCCTCGGCGCTCTGGGAGAGGATGAAGAAGGCCAGGCGCTGGGCGCTCTTGTGGCCGATGCCGGGGAGACGGGCAAACTGCTCGGTGAGCCGCTCCAGGGCGGGGGGAAAATACTCCATGGGTAGGACCTCCAGACTAGAATGGGCCGACGGGGAAAAAATTTAATGGATTTTTCATCCTCTGTTCATGTCAGAGTAAGAGGCGGGGCGTACACTGGTCCCCAGCACCCGGGGCGCCGGAGGCGGGGAGCACCGCCCGGCGCCGGCGGGCATAGGATAGGGCACGCGGCAGGGCCGCCCCATGGGGCGGCTGTGCGCGGCGGAGGGGCTGGAGGCTCTCCCCGGCCCACCCGGGCCCGGCTCCGGCCCGCCCCGGCGCGCGCCGCTTATCATAGCCGGCCGCCGGGGTATTGTGCTCCGGCGGCCGGCATTGGGTCTTAGAGGACGGTGTTGACCACCTTGGCGTCGTAGCCGGCGGCCTGGAAGGCGTTGAGGATGGCGCGCTTGTGGGCGTGGCCGAAGGCCTCGGTGGTGACCCGCAGCTCCACGCCGGCCTGGCGGTTGATGTTGACGAACTGGTTGTGCTCCAGCTTGATGATGTTGCCGTTCTCCCGGGCCACGATCTGGGCCACCCGCACCAGCTCGCCGGGGCGGTCGGGCAGCTGCACCGAGAAGGTGAACACCCGGCCCCGGTTGATGAGGCCGTGCTGCACCAGGGAGGAGATGGTGATGACGTCCATGTTGCCGCCGGAGAGGACGGCCACCACGTTCTTGTCCTTGCAGTCCAGGTGGTTCAGAGCGGCGATGGGCAGAAGACCCGCGTTCTCCACGATCATCTTGTGCCGCTCCATCATGTCCAGGAAGGCGTCCACCAGCTCGTCGTCGTCGATGGTGATGATGTCGTCGATGTTCTTCTGGATATAGGGGAAGATCTGATCGCCGGGGGTTTTCACGGCCACGCCGTCGGCGATGGTGTTGACGGTGGGCAGGGTCACCACATGTCCGGCCTCCAGGCTGGCCTTCATGCTGGCCGCGCCGGTGGGCTCCACGCCGATGACGGTGACGTTGGGGTTGAGGAGCTTGGCCAGGGTGGCCACGCCGGTGGCCAGTCCGCCGCCGCCGATGGGCACCAGGATGACGTCCACGTCGGGCAGGTCCTGGAAGATCTCATAGGAGATGGTGCCCTGGCCGGTGGCCACGGCGGGGTCGTTGAAGGGGTGTACATAGGTCAGGCCCCGCTCCTCGGAGAGCTGGGCGGCCAGCGCGGCGGCGTCGTCGAAGGTCTCGCCCTGGAGGATGACCTCGGCGCCGTAGTCCTTGGTGTTGTTCACCTTCACCAGCGGGGTGGTGGTGGGCATGACGATGGTGGCGCTCACGCCGGCGGCCTGGGCGGCATAGGCCACGCCCTGGGCGTGGTTGCCCGCGGAGGCGGTGATGAGGCCCCGGGCCTTCTCCTCCTCGGTGAGGGTGCTGATCTTGTAGTAGGCGCCCCGGATCTTGTACGCGCCGGTGACCTGCATGTTTTCCGGCTTGATATAAATATGGTTCCCCGTGGCCTTGGACAGGGCGGGGCTGTAGATGAGATTGGTGTTCAGGATGACGCCGGAGAGCACCGAACGGGCGGCCTTGAATTCATTGAGCGTGAGCATGGCAGACTTCCTCTCTCTGATACGATGGTATTCTTATATAATAATGAGTTTTTTCGGTAAAGTCAACGTGTTCTTGACACCACAGACCGGGCCAGCTACAATAAGCTCAGGTATGTCCCGGTACGATTGGGAGGAGACGTATATGGCAAAAATCAGGAAACGTTCGGTAGCCCCCATCTACACGGTGGGCGTGGTCTGGCTGGCGTGGGCGCTGCTGCTGCCGCTGTACCGGCCTTTGCATTATGTGGCCGCGGCGGTGGTGTCGCTGCTGGTGTACGCGCTGGGACGGAAGGTCCTCTGGCGGGACCGGGTGATCGTCACCGCGGACCCGGAGCCCCAGGAGCCGCCCAAGGAGGAGGCGCCCAAGGCCCAGCCCAAGCAGCCTGAGCCGCCCAAGGACCCGGAGGTGGCCGCTCTGCTGGCCGAGCGGGACAAGGCGGTGAGCGAGATGCGCCGCCTCAACGACAGCATTGAGGACCCGGTCATCTCGGCCCAGATCGACCATCTGGAGGAGGTCACCGGCAAGATCATCGACCACGTGGCCCATAATCCCCAGAAGCGGCCCCAGATCCGGCGCTTCCTGGATTACTATCTGCCCACCACCCTGAAGATCCTCAACGCCTACGACCGCATGGACAGCGCCGGGGTCTCGGGGACCAACATCGACGGCACCAAGGGGAAGATCGAGACCATGATGACCACCCTGGTGGCCGCCTTCGACAAACAGCTGGACGCGCTCTTTGGAGAAGAGGCGCTGGACATCTCCACGGATATCACGGTCCTGGAGCAGATGCTGGCCCGGGAAGGCCTGGGCGGCACCCAGCTCCACGGCGACGCCTGACGAATCTTGAACAGAAAGGACGATCACTATGTCTGAAAACCTGGATCTGATGCCGGAGCTCACCCTGACCCCCAACGCCGACACCGCCGCGGCCCCTGCCGCGCCGGAGGCCCCCACCCTGACCCTGGACGCCGACGCCCAGGCCGATGAGGCCGCCCTCCAGGCCCAGCGGGAGGCCAATGCCGTGAAGCTGGACGAGAGCCGCCTCACCGAGGCCGAGCGGAAGATGGTGGACGACTTCTCCCAGAAGATCGACATCACCGACGCCAACATGGTCCTCCAGTACGGCGCGGCCGCCCAGAAGAACATCGCCTCCTTCTCGGAGAACGCCCTCAACAGCGTGCGCACCAAGGACCTGGGCGAGGTGGGCGAGGCCCTGTCCTCCCTGGTGGTGGAGCTCAAGCATGTGGGCACCCCCGAGGAGAAGAAGGGCGGCATCCTCGGCTTCTTCCAGAAGAAGAAGGACGAGCTGGAGGAGATGAAGATCGCCTACTCCAAGGCCGAGACCAACGTGGACAAGATCGTCTCCATCCTGGAGAAGCACCAGGTCACCCTGATGAAGGACGTGGCCATGCTGGACCAGATGTACGATCTGAACATGAAGTATTACAAGGAGCTGACCATGTATATCCTGGCCGGCAAGAAGCGCCTGGCCCAGGTGCGCGCAACCGACGTGGAGCAGCTCAAGCAGAAGGCCACCCAGACCGGAGCCCAGGAGGACGCCCAGGCCTACAACGACCTGGTGAACATGTGCAACCGCTTTGAGAAGAAGCTCCACGACCTGGAGCTGACCCGCATGATCTCCGTCCAGATGGGCCCCCAGACCCGGCTCATCCAGAATAACGATGCCCTCATGCTGGAGAAGATCCAGTCCTCCCTGGTGAACACCATCCCCCTGTGGAAGAGCCAGCTGGTGCTGTCCCTGGGGCTGGAGCACTCCCGCCAGGCCACCGCGGCCCAGAGCGCCGTGACCAACATGACCAACGAGCTTCTGAAGAAGAACGCCGACATGCTGAAGATGGGCACCCTGGAGACCGCCCGGGAGGCCGAGCGCAGCGTGGTGGACATCCAGACCCTCCAGCACACCAACCAGCAGCTCATCTCCACCCTGGATGAGGTGATGAAGATCCAGCAGGACGGCGCCCAGAAGCGCCGGGAGGCCGAGGCCGAGCTGGGCCGCATCGAGGGCGAGCTGAAGCAGAAGCTGCTGGAGCTGCGGGGCTAAACACACGGGAAGGAGACCCCTATGAATGCCATGAAGAAAACGTGGGTGGCAGTGCTGATCGCGGCGCTGTGCATCGCCGCCGCCGTAGGCATCGGACAGCTGCGCCGGCCGTCCTATGAGGTGAACCAGGGGCTGAGCAGTTCCCAGGCCCTGGATACCTCCCTGAGCACATCCTCGATGGCGAAATTCCTGGACGACCAGGCGGGGATGCTTTCCGACACTGCGGAGAAGAGCGTGCTGCTCTATAACGCCAACTGGGACCACCGCTATAACAGCGTGGTGGCCCTGGTGACGGTGGAGAGCGCCTCCGGCGACCTGGAGACGGCCGCCCTCAACGCGGCGCTCGACATGGGCCTGGGCGAGGGGGACGCCATCCTCCTCATCGACGGAGAGAGCAACAGCTATTACCTCTATCCGGGCAACGAGTTTTCCACCATCCTCACCAGCAGCGTCCAGCGGGACCTGGACGACCGGGTCCTCTCGGGGAACAGCTGGGAGGACGGCGTCCTCAGCTTCTATGAGGGCATGAATCAGGTCTACCTGAACGCCTTCAGCACTGGCAACGACATGCTGACCTCCGGCGGCGGCTATCCCGTCCGGATGGGCAGCAGTCTGGTGAGCATGCTGGTGGTGGCGGTGGTGCTGGTGCTGGTGGTGTGCTCGGTGGCCGACCAGTACCGCTTCAACGACTACCGCCGGCGCTATTACGGCGTGCCCAACCCGCCGGTGGTGTTCCGGCCCATCTTCTTCTGGCACGGCCCCCGGTACGGCTGGTACCGGCGGCGCTGGGCCCCGCCCCCGCCCCGTCCGCCCCATGGCGGGCCTGGCCCGGGCGGCTTTGGCGGTGACCCCGGCGGCTTCGGCGGCGTGGGCAACCGCGGTCCCCGTGGCGGCGGCACCTTTGGCGGCCGTCCCTCCGGCGGCAGCCGGGGCGGGTTCGGCGGCTCCCGGGGCGGCAGCGGCTTCGGTGGTTCCCGCGGCGGCGGCAGCTTCGGCGGCAGCCGCGGGGGCGGTTTTGGCGGCTCCCGTGGCGGTGGCTTCGGTGGCTCCCGCGGAGGCGGCGGTTCCCGGGGCGGCGGCTTCGGCGGCGGTCGGCGCTGATCGGAGGTCCCCATGGAGTGGAAGTTTGACCGTGTGCAGGCCAAACGGGAGGCCCGGGCCGCTCTGTCCGGCGCCCATCCCCATGTGATGCTGGTGACGCTTGTGTATGACCTGCTGGCCCTGGTGCCGCCTGTGGCCGCCATCGTGCTGGCGACGCTGAGCCTGACCTCCGAGGAGAACCTCACCATCACCGGCTGGGTGGTGCTGACCGTGCTGCTGGTGGTGCTGTCCTTTTACACATCGGTGGCCCAGGTGGGCTATCTCAGCTACGCAATGCGCCTCTTCCGGGGCGAGAACGCCGGGTTCTGGTGCCTGCTGGAGGGCTTTGCCCAGACCGGGCGGATTTTGCTCCTCTCGGTGGTGCAGTTTTTCCGCATCCTGCCGTGGATGATCCCGGCCGGGATCGTGATGACGGCGGGCACCCTGGCCCAGGAGTATCTGGGGCTGGTCGGGTTCTGTTTGATGATCCTGTGCCGGATTCTGTACGTGGTGTATCTGGTCTGGCTGTATCTGCGCTATGCGCTGGTGTGGTTTGTGGCGCTGGATTATCCGGAGCGGGGCGCCAACTGGGTCATCACCCGGAGCATCGAGGCCATGAAGGAGCGCAAATGGGCCTGCCTGAAGCTGGAGCTCTCCTTCCTGGGCTGGCAACTGCTCTCCTGCCTGACGCTGGGCATCCTGGGCCTGTGGGTGACGCCCTACCTGTGGGTGACCATGGCCCGCTTCTATGAGGCGGCGGTCCGCCCCGGCCAGGAGCAGCACATGCCCCTCACGTTCTGATCCATAAAAAATAGCCTTCGGTCCAGGACCGAAGGCTATTTTTATATGCAGTTGCGCAGGATTCCGTACCCCACCACCAGGATCACCAGGGTCCAGCCCAGAAGGCGCTGGCCGCGGCCCGGACGGCGGTCACCGGTGCGGACATAGTCCATTGCCTGCCACCCCACCAGCCCCAGAATGAGGGGGGAGAGGAGCAGCAGACCGGGGTTTGCCGCCCACGCCGCGGCAAAGTCCAGCCGCAGCAGGGCCAGACACATCCGGGTCACCCCGCAGCCGGGGCACTCCAGACCGGTGAGGGCGTGGAAGGGACAGGGGAGCCAGAGGCCGGTGACCGAGCCCCACAGGGCGTATCCAAGGCCCAGCAGGAGGACGATCCCCAGCCCCCGGAGCACCCGGAACAGACGGCGGCGCATCAAATGATGTCGTACTTGTTCAGCTCATTCTGGGCCAGAGCCATGGTGATGATGGACAGGCCGAAGATGTTCAGGATGAGGAAGATGATGGCCAAGCTACCGGTGGGCTCACCGTGCTCCATGCGGGCTTCGTCCAGACATTCGCCCATCTTGTAGCCCCAGTAGATGCCATAGATGCCGCAGGTGATGAGGCTGAGCACAAAGGCCATGGCGCCGGAGGTGGTGTAGCGGGCCGAGACCTGATTGACGTCGTCGGTGACACAGATGAACCAGTAGATGGCGTAGATACCGCAGGTGATGACACTGAACACAATGCACAGGGGAATGTTGCGCTGTTTCATAGTGAAAACTCCTCTCGCTCTTTCGGTATCCGTATCATACCAGATAACCGCCCGTTCTACAAGAGGGAAGGGGATTTACTCCAGCACGGCGCCCCGGTCGGCGGAGGACACCAGCTTGGCGTAGCGGGCCAGATAGCCGGTCTTGATCTTGGGCTCGGGGCAGACCCACTGGGCCTTCCGCTGGGTCAGGACCTCGTCGGAGACGTCCAGGGTGATGGAGTGGTTGGGGATGTCGATGGAGATGATATCGCCCTCTTCCACCAGGCCGATGGGGCCGCCGCTGGCCGCCTCGGGGGAGACGTGGCCGATGGAAGCGCCCCGGGTGGCGCCGGAGAAGCGGCCGTCGGTGATGAGGGCCACGTCCTTGTCCAGACCCATGCCCGCGATGGCGCTGGTGGGGTTGAGCATTTCACGCATGCCGGGGCCGCCCTTGGGGCCCTCGTAGCGGATGACCACCACGTCGCCCGCCACGATCTTCCCGGCGTAGATGGCCTGGATGGCCTCCTCCTCGCTGTTGAACACCCGGGCGGGGCCGCTGTGGACCATCATCTCGGGGGCCACGGCGGACTGCTTCACCACGCAGCCGTCGGGGGCCAGGTTGCCCTTGAGGACGGCGATGCCGCCGGTCTGGGAGTAGGGGTTCTCGATGGGCCGGATGAGCTCCGGGTCCAGATTGCGCACCCCCTCCAGGTTCTCGGCGATGGTCTTGCCGGTGCAGGTCATGAGGCTGGTGTCCAGAAGGCCCTTCTTGTTGAGCTCCGCCATGACGGCGTACACGCCGCCGGCCCGCTCCAGGTCCTCCATGTAGGTCTCGCCCGCGGGGGCCAGGTGGCAGAGGTTGGGGGTCTTGGAGGAGATCTCATTGGCCATGTCGAAGGAGAGCTCAATGCCGCACTCATGGGCGATGGCGGGTAGGTGCAGCATGGTGTTGGTGGAGCAGCCCAGGGCCATGTCGATGGTCTCGGCGTTGTGGAAGGCGGCCTCGGTCATGATGTCCCGGGGGCGGATGTCCTTCTTCACCAGCTCCATGATCTGCATGCCCGCGTGCTTGGCCAGGCGCAGCCGGGCGGACCACACGGCGGGGATGGTGCCGTTGCCCCGCAGGGCCATGCCGATGGCCTCGGTGAGGCAGTTCATGGAGTTGGCGGTGTACATGCCGGAGCAGGAGCCGCAGGTGGGGCAGGCGCAGTTCTCATACTCCTCCACGCCCGCTTCGTCCAGCTTCCCGGCGTAGTAGGCGCCCACGGCCTCGAACATGTGGGAGAGGCAGGTGCGCCGGCCGCTCTGGAGCCGTCCGGCCAGCATGGGGCCGCCGGAGCAGAAGATAGTGGGGATGTTCACGCGAGCGGCGGCCATCAGGAGGCCGGGCACGTTCTTGTCGCAGTTGGGGATCATCACCAAGCCGTCGAACTGGTGGGCCATGGCCATGGCCTCGGTGGAGTCGGCGATCAGGTCCCGGGTCACCAGGGAGTACTTCATACCCACGTGGCCCATGGCGATGCCGTCGCACACGGCAATGGCGGGGAACTCCACCGGAGTGCCGCCGGCGGCGCGGATACCGGCCTTGACGGCCTCGGCGATCTTGTCCAGGTTCATGTGGCCGGGGACGATCTCATTGTAGGAGCAGACCACACCGATGAGGGGGCGCTCCAGCTCCTCCTTGGTGTAGCCAAGGGCGTACAGCAGGGAGCGGTTGGGGGCGGCGGGGATACCTTTTTTCACAACGTCACTGCGCATGGGGATTCCTCCTTCAAACTGAAAACTCCAATGAGTTGTATGATTACACTTGCGTTGTATGACTACATAGTATATCATAGGAAAAGAGATGTCAAGAGGAGGGACGGACATGGAAGGGGAAAATCGCGCGCAGCAGACCGCCCGGCGGCTCTATGAGGGGATCGTGCTGGAGGGGCGTTTCCAGCCGGGGGAGAAGCTCCCCAACGAGCTGGAGCTGTCGGAGAGCCTGGGGGTGAGCCGCACCACCCTCCGGGACGCCATCCGCACCCTCACCGCCCGGGGGGTGCTGGAGGTGCGCCGGGGGAAGGGCACCTTCGTGGCCCAGCGGGTGGGGGAGCTGGATGACTACGGCTTTGCCGACCTGGGCCGGGTGAAGGGGCAGCTGCGGGACCTCTTCGAGCTGCGCAGCATCTTTGAGCCCGACGCCGCCCGCCTGGCCTGCCGCCGGGCCACCGAGGAGGAGCTGGCCGACATCCTGGCCCGGGGGGCCGAGGTGGAGCGGTGCATCCAGGCCGGGGAGGACCGCACCCAGGCCGACCGGGCGTTTCATGCCGCCATCGTCCGGGCGGCCCACAACGAGTTCCTGGTGCGCCTCTTGCCCCTCATCGACCGGGCGGTGGCCACCGCCATGACCGCCGGAGCCCACGAGGAGCAGCTGGCCGAGGACACCCTCCGGGACCACGCCCTGCTGCTGGACTTCTTCCGCCGCCGGGACGGGGAGGGGGCGGCCTGCGCCATGACCATCCACATGCGCCACAGCATGGACGTGATGGGGCTGGAGGAACGGCGGGAGATATGATACACTGGAGCAGAAAGGGGGGAGGACCGTGACCGATTATCTGGAGGGCCTGAACGGGCCCCAGCGCCAGGCGGTGACCACCACCGAGGGCTATGTGCGCCTGGTGGCGGGGGCGGGCTCGGGCAAGACCCGGGCGCTGGCCCGGCGCTTTGCCTATCTGGTGGAGGAGGCGGGCATTCTGCCCGGCAACATCCTCTGCGTCACCTTCACCAACAAGTCGGCCAACGAGATGCGCCAGCGCATCCACGCCCTCACCGGGGACCAGGACACCGGGTATGTGTGTACCTTCCACTCCTTCTGCGTCTCGGTGCTCCAGGAGGACAGCCACGTCATCCAGTACCCCAAGAGCTTCCTGGTGCTGGACAACGCCGACATCGACGCCATGCTGGCCATCCTCTACGAGGAGCGGGGTCTCACCCTCCGGGACATGACCTTCCGTCAGGCCCGGGACATGATCGAGGTGCGCAAGCTCTTTGAGAATCCCGAGTACTACCGGGACGTGCTGTCCATGGACCTGGAGCAGCTGCACCAGAAGTACCTGGATGCCACCGCACCCCGGGACATCCTTTTCTTCGGCTACCTCTACCAGGAGAAGAAGTGCTTTGCCCTGGACTACAACGACCTCATCGTCTTTACCCTCTACCTCTTCGAGCAGAACGAGGCCGCCCGGCAGAAGTGGCAGGAGCGGCTGGAGTACATCATGATCGACGAGTTCCAGGACATCGACCAGCCCCAGTACCGGCTGATGGAGGTGCTCTGCGGCTACCACCGCAACCTCTTTGTGGTGGGGGACCCGGACCAGACCATCTACACCTGGCGAGGCGCCGATGTGCGCTATTTGCTGGACTTCCCCCAGAAATTCCCGGGCACCGAGACCATCCTCATGATGGAGAACTACCGCTCCACGCCCCAGATTCTGGCGGCGGCCAACTCCCTCATTTCCCGCAACAAGGCCCGGATGGAGAAGAACCTGATTCCCCGCCATCCCGACGGGCAGCCGGTGCTCTGCCGTCTGGCGGGGAGCGAAGAGGAGGAGGCCGGGTGGATCTGTGGGCAGATCCTGGCCCTCCGGGACCAGGGTGTGCCCCTGCGGGACATCGCGGTGCTCTACCGGGCCCACTACCTGACCCGGACGGTGGAGGAGGTCTTTTTGAAGGCCAAGCTCCCCTACGCCATCACCAGCGGCGCGCCCTTCTTCCAGCGCAAGGAAATCAAGGATGCCCTGAGCTATCTGCGCCTCATCGCCTACCGGGACGACCTGTCTTTCCTGCGGGTGGCCAACGTGCCCCGTCGTAACCTGGGGGAGCGCCGGATGGGATTTTTGAAGGAGCAGGCGGCGGCCCGGGGCATTTCCCTCTACCAGACCATGCTGGAGGAGCTGGACGGCGAGGTGCTGCGGGGCAGCCGGGCGGCGGATCTGGCGGCGCTGGTGGAGGACCTGGGCCGGACCTGGTCGGGCCGCCCGGTGTCGGAGGTGCTGGCCCAGGTGCTGGACCGCAGCGGCTACGAGACCATGCTCCGCACCGAGGGCAGCCAGGAGCGGCTGGACAACCTGGCGGAGCTGAAGCAGTCGGTGTACGAGTACGAGACCACCTGCGGTGAGGAGGCCACCCTGGAGCACTATCTGGCCCATGTGGCCCTCTTCACCAACCAGGACGTGGACGACGGCCGAGAGGCGGTGCGCCTCATGACCGTCCACGCCGCCAAGGGCCTGGAATTCCCCTATGTGTTCCTGTGCGGCCTCAACGAGGGGGTGTTCCCCTCCAAGAAGGTCCGCACTCTGGAGGGCATGGAGGAGGAGCGGCGGCTGGCCTTCGTGGCCCTCACCCGGGCCCAGAAGGGGTTATACCTCTCGGCGGCAGGGGGAAGGAACTTTGACGGCTCCCCCAAGTACCCCTCACGTTTCCTGTTGGACATCGACCCCAAGTGCCTCACCTTCGACGGGGAGGTGCCGGAGGAGGAGTTGGCCGAGGCACGGCGCTTCATCCACCAGCGGGACGCCCGCCTCCGCCCGGCGGAGGAGCAGGTGAGCCGGTTTCAGGCAGGGGACCGGGTGCGCCACGGGGTGTTCGGCACCGGCACCGTGCTGGGGGTGGACCCGGAGCGGGGGTGCTACCAGGTCCAGTTCGACGACATGCGGACCCCACGGGCCATTACCTTCCGGGCCAAACTGGAGCGCGAAGCATAGAAAGACCGCGGACGGAGCTGTTTGCTCCGCCCGCGGTCCGTTCTTTTATTTATGGTAGTAGATGAGCATGCTCAGCTCCGCATCCGTTCCGCCTGGGTTGCGGTAGCCGTGGGGCACGTCGGCCTTGAAGCGGATGGAGTCCCCCTTTTCCAGGGTGTAGACCTCCTCCGCCACCGTGATCTCGGCGGTCCCGGCAAAGACCGTGATGGACTCCTCCGCGCCGCTCAGGTGGGGCTGAGCCTGGAGCTGTCCGCCGGGGCGGATGACGATGCGGTAGGTCTCAAAGAGCCGCTCCTCGTCAAAGGGAAAGACGGGGTAATTGAGATAGTTCCCTCCGTCCTCGGCCAGGGGCTCCGCCTCACTCCCACGCCGCACCGTCACGGCGGGGCCCGACCCGTCCAGCAGGGCGGTGAAGGAGACCTTGTAGCCGTTGGCGATCTTCCACAGCACCGAGATGGTGGGGTTGACCTCCCCCTTTTCGATCTGGGCCAGCATGCTCCGGGACACGCCGGTGAGGGCGGCGGCGCTGTCCAGGGTCAGCTTCCGCTCGGTGCGGATGGCCCGGGCCCGCTGGGCGATGATGCTGTTGATCTCCATGCAAAGACACCTCCGGGGAGATTGACAAGATAATAGAATAAGAGTACAATATACAGGAATCCAATATCCTGGACGAATCTGCCATGATGCTATCATACCATGGCGGGAAAGGGGCTGTCAAACATGTTTCCCTGGGGATCGTTTCTCACCTACGCGGTGGTCACGGCGGTGACGCCGGGGCCAAACAACCTGATGTCCCTCTCCAACGGCTGCCGCCTGGGCTTCCGGCGGGCGCTGCCCTTCAATCTGGGGATCTGGGTGGGCTTCTCGGTGGTGATGGTGCTGTGTACCCTGTGCTGCTCCCTGCTCTCCACCCTTATCCCCCAGATCAAGCTCCCCATGCTGGTGGTGGGGGCGGCGTACATGCTCCACCTGGCCTGGGGCACCTTTCGCAGTACCGGCGCGGAGGTGGAGGGGCGGCAGGCCCGCAGCGGCTTCGGCTCGGGGCTGCTGCTCCAGTTCGTCAACGCCAAGATCTACCTCTACGGCATCCTGTCCATGGAGGCCTATGTCCTGCCCTACTACCAGGGGCGGCCTGTGGTGCTCCTGGCCTTCGCGCTGCTGCTGGCCTTCGTGGGGTTCTTCTTCACCCTGTGCTGGTCGGCTTTTGGTGCGGTGTTCCAGCGCCTCTTCACCGCCCACGCCCGGGTGGTGAACACCGTGATGGCCCTGCTGCTGGTCTGGTGCGCGGTGTCCCTCTTCCTGAATTGAGCGAAAAATAACCCCCGGAACCGAAGTTCCGGGGGTTGTTGGCTTATTTGTACCAGCCGTAGTCGGGCCGGACGGTGAGGTCGATGATCTGGGTGGGGTCATAGAACTGCTTGTACCACTCCCGGGCCCGCACCGAGCGGAGGGTGGTTCCGTCGGGGTGGAGCCGGTCGCAGATGACGGCGCAGATATCATTCTTGATGTAGGAGAAGGAGTTGATGCCCACGCTGGCAAAGATGCGGAAGCCCTGGCTCTGCAGGTACTGGAACTTGGGGCCGGTGCTGTGCCAGTCGTCGCCGTCGGGCCGGGCGCCGTGGGGGTAGAAGAGGATGTTGGTGGGACCCACCAGGCTGCCCACCTCTTCGGCCCAGCGGACGGTGTCCCGCTGGATCCAGGCCAGGTCCACCTTGGGGGAGTCCAGGTTGATGTGGCCCCAGGTGTGGGAGCCGAAGGTCCAGCCGGTCTCCTTCAGGCGGGCGATGACGGGTTTCACCGCCTCGATCTCGGCCTGGCGCTTGGCGTCAAAGGCGGGGCGGGCGGGGTCATCGGCGGCTATGTCGATGTCGTTCTGGGTGCGGTAGCCCAGGATGCCCTCATATCCGGTGAGGGAGTAGATGGCCTTGGCGCCGTTGAGGGAGAAGTCGGGGTGCTCCAGCACGAAGTCGTCCAGAATGGTGGTGGCGTCCAGGTCCCGGGTGAGGGAGACCTCCCCCGTGTAGGGGTCCCGGGTCTCGGCCCAGATCTGGCCGTCATCGCCCAGCACCAGCTTGGAGGTGAAGCCCTCCTCCAGCATGTACTCGTAGTAGTTCACATCGTCGAAGGAGATGACCAGGGGCTTCTTCCCCTCGGGGAGCATGAGGGTGTTGCGCTGCATCCGCTGTTGGCCGTCGTCGGTGGTGTATTCGCTCCACACGTCCTCCATGCGCACCAGGATATAGCCCTGGTCGTAGACGCTCTGGAGGATGGCCTTGAACTCGTCGGCGGTGACCATCCAGTCGTCCAGGCCCTTCTGGCGGTTCTCCGGCACGGCGGAGGAGAAGGTGAACTCCGGGTAGGCGATGACCGGGTGGAAGAAGAGGTGCTCCACCACCTGATTGGGGCCCCAGGCCTGGGTGAGCTGGTCCTCGCTCCAGTAGGTGCGCACCGCCTCATAGGGGTCGGGGGTGGGAGTCGGGGTGGGCTCCACCGTGGGGGTAGCCTGGGCGTCGGGGTTGTTCCCGCCGTCTCCGGCGGGCTTGTCCTGACAGGCGGCCAGGGGCAGAACCATCAGCAGCGCCAGGGACAGCGCCGCGAAGCGTCGTAACATAGCCATTTGTCGCACTCCTTTGAAAAAACAATAATATTGAGTGGCTCTATCATACAATACGCGGCGGGGAAAGAAATCTCAAAGGAGTTACAAAGTATTAAGATTTTCTTTCAGTTTCGCGGGGGCGGGATCTGCCGGATCAGAAGGGCCGAGGCCGCACCGGTGACGGCCCCGGTGATGATGGAGCACAGCAGCAGGGGCGGCAGATAGAGGAGGGGAGCCCGGCTGCCCAGCACCGCCATGGCGGCCAGAATCTGCCCGGTGTTGTGGGCGGCGGCGCCTCCCACCGAGACCCCCAGCAGGGAGAGGGCGGGGATGCGCTTCAGCGCGGCCATGGTCCCCAGGGCCAGCAGCCCGCCGGTGAGGGAGAAGGCCAGGGCGGTGAGGTTCCCGCCCACCAGGGAGCCCAGCACGCACCGGGCCAGCAGAATGAGCAAAGCCTCCCGGCCGGACAGGGCGTACAGGGCGTACACCGTTACCAGGTTGGCCAGACCCAGCCGCAGGCCGGGCAGGGGAAAGAGAATGGTGAGGGGGAGCAGCCCCTCGGCGACCGACAGGGCCAGCGCCAGGGCGGTGAGGACGGCGCAGCGGGTGAGACGGCGGACCGGCAAGGGCGGTCACCTCCTTCATTGGAAAAAATCTGGGGGAGCGGGGAACTTTCAGCCCGCCACAGCGTCAATATCAGAAGCGGGCGCATTGGAAGCCCCTTCCAGGGACACAATGAGCTTGTTGGGCAGGCAGATGATCTGTTCCCCGGCGCTGTGGATGGCGTCGGTGCGCAGACAGTCGCCGCCGGGGCAGTCGCTCTCGGCCACCCGGACCCCGTCGGCGGAGAGCTCCAGCACCAGCGGCCAGGAAACGCCGTCCACCGCCACCTGGACCGCTTCGGTGTAGTCGGCCAGGGCGTACTCGGCTACCGTCTCGCCGTCCACCGTGACCCGGACGGTGAGGGCCTCCGTCCCGCCATGGGGGCGGAGAGCGAAGAGCAGCGCCACCGCGGCGGCAGCCACCAGCAGGATGAGGACCAGGTCTCCGGGGGTGGGGCGCAGCCCCTCAGCGCCGGAGGATCTCACAGGTGTAGCCATAGGCATCTCCTTCAAAGGCAAAGCAGTCCTCCAGCCCCTCGGTGACCAGGACCCGGCCGTCGAAGCAGCAGAGGATGTAGTCGAAATCGTCCCGGCTCTTCCAGAGCTCCAGGGCCTTGTCCTCGCCCAGAACGAAGAGGGCGGTGGACCAGGCGTCGGCCAGGGCGGCGTTCTCGCCCACCACCGTCACCGACAGGATGCCGGTCTCGGCGGGATAGCCGGTCTCCGGGTCCAGGATGTGGTGGTAGGTGACCCCGTCCTGGGTAAAATAGCGCTCATAGCTCCCCGAGGTGGACAGGCTCTGGTCCTGGAGGGAGAGGACCCCCAGGCGCTGCTCGGCGTCAGCGGGGTCCCGCAGGGCGATGCGCCAGGCGCCGCCGCCGGGGCGCTCCCCCAGCGCGGCCATAGTGCTGCTGCCCAGGTCCAGCAGCGCGCCGGAGACCTCGTACTCTGCCAGGAGAGCGGTGAGGGAGTCGGCGGCGTAGCCCTTGGCGATGCCGCCCAGGTCCACCTCCATGTGGGCCTGGGTGAGCTGGGCCGTGCCGGCGTCCCGGTCCACCAGGAGGGCGCTGCTGTCCACCAGGGGCAGGAGGGCGGCCAGTTCCTCGTCCCCGGGGACCCGGTAGTTGTCCCCGCTGCCGCCGAAGCCCCAGGCGTCCATCACCGGCGCGATGGTGCAGTCAAAGGCTCCGCCGGAATCGGCGGAGCAGAGAAGGGCCTCTTCCAGTACGTCCAGAGTCGCCTCCTCCAGCGCCACGGGGGTGCCGCTGCCCGCGGCGGCGTTCAGGCGGGAGAGGTCGCTGTCCGGCTCGTTCCGGTCCAGCAGGGCGTCCAGACGCTGGAGCTCAGTGACGGCGGCGTCCAGGGCCTCCTGGCCGTCAGGGCCGGAGATCTGCAGGGACATGAGGGTGTCCATGGCGAAGAGCTCCCGGCTGGCGCTCTCCGGCTGCGCGGCGCCGGAACAGCCGGCCAGGAGAACAGTTAACAGAATCAAGAGGGGTGTGGTACGGTTCAGCTTCATGCGATAAACTCCAATCAAAAGACCGGCGGCGGACCCGCAGCGGATGGTTTGCCCCTATTGTAACACACCGATGAACGGAGAGCAAAGACTTCTCCCGCCGATTGGGGGTTTTTCCTGTTGCAAAACGCGCCGGCTTCTGCTAAAATATACAAATGCGAGACCAATGATTCAGGCACAGGAGATGAACACATGGATAAGAGAGAACGAGCGGAACGGGCCAAGCAGGAGGACGCGATTCTGAATCGGGTCCTCATCTGGATCGCCGGTTCGGTGGTTTTAGAGGCTTTGCTCCTCCTTCTCGATCGTTATTATGTTAATACCCGCGTGAGCGAACTGGCCATCAAGCAGGGACTGTATCAGATGTTCGGCGTGCTGGCTATCGTGTTGCCCATTGCCTTCTTGGCCTGCGCCGCCTGGTGGGTCCTCACCTGGCGGAAGGGGGAGCACCGTCTGCTGCCCCAGATCCTGACCACGGTCCTGCTCATCCTGTCGGTGTGCGCGGTGGTGGCCCGGCTCTACCCCAACAAGACCGGCATCAGCGCGCTGTATGTGGGCGTGCCCTGTCTGGCTGTGCTGGCGCTGGTGTACTACCTCTATCAGCACGAGTTCTTCCTGGTGACCCTGCTGGGCGTCATGAGCGGTCTGGGCCTGTGGCTGCTGGACCGCCGTGTGGGCCATGAGATCGTCGTCTACGCCTATCTGGTGGTGGAGGTCCTGATCCTGGCGGCCGTGGTGGTCTTTACCCGGAAGCTCCAGGCCAGCGGCGGCCTGCTCTCCGTGAAGGGCAAGCTGGTCCGGGTGTTTTCCAAGAACTCCAACTACACCATGCTCTACGTGTCCTGCGCTGTGGCCCTGCTGGTGCAGGCGGCCGCGCTGGCTCTGGGCGCCATGATGGTGCTCTACGGCGTGGTGATCGTGTGGCTGCTGGCCATGGCGGTCTACTACACGGTCCGGCTCATGTAAGGCGAAAATACGGGGAAGTACGGCGCCCGGTCTCTGACGAGGCCGGGCGCTTTTCAGTTTCAATCACACGCGCCGCTGGGCGCAGGGAGGTTCACTGCCATGAAGGAAAAAGAGATCGCGGAGCTGCGCCGCCGCTTCCGCCACGACAAGAGCGCCATCACCCATGTGCGGGGCTGTTACGTCAATGAGAACCGGGAGATCGTGGGGGAATTTGAGCAGTCCCTGGCCCTCATGTCGGAGGAGGAGGGGGACAAGGTCCTGGCCCTCCTGCGCAGGACGCTGACGGGCGGCCTGGGCCGCAACCTGCTGGATGTGGAATTCACCACCGCCCAGGTGGCGGACAGCGAGGAGCACCGGCTGCTCATGGCCCTGCGGGATTCCGACCTGAAGGACGGGGAGGCGGTGGAGCGCTTCTACCGCATCGCCATCGACAGCCTGGATCTGGAGGGGAGCTACCTCATCCTCCTGGCCCGGGACCAGTACGACGTGCCCTACCGCTCCAAGGACGGGGACCGGCAGGACGACGCGGGGGACGAGGTGTTCCGCTACCTGCTGTGCGCCGTCTGCCCGGTGAAGCTGAGCAAGTCGGCCCTGGGCTACGACCTGTCGGAGAACGAGCTGCACAGCCGGGCTGCCGGCTGGCTGGTGTCGCCCCCCCAGGCGGGCTTCCTGTTCCCCGCCTTTGACGACCGGACCACCAACCTGTACGGGGCCCTCTACTACACCAAGGACTCCGGCTCCAGCCACGCCGACTTTGCGGAAGCGGTGTTCAAGGCCCCCCTGCCCATGCCCGCCGACCAGCAGCGGGAGACCTTCCAGACCATCCTGGCCGACGTGCTGGAGGAAGAGGACGACGGCTTCCAGGTGGTGCAGGCGGTCCAGGAGGAGCTGCGGGAGCGCATCGAGGCCTACAAGGAGAGCCGGGAGGAGGAGCCGCTGGAGATCTCCCCCCAGCAGGTGGGCCAGATGCTGGTGTCCTGCGGCATGAGCCAGACCCAGGTGGAGGCCTTCGAGCAGCAGTACGAGGCGGCCTTCGGGGAGGAGACCCGGCTGACTCCCCAGAACCTGATGGAGACCAAGCGCCTGGAGATCCGGACCCCCGGCATCACCATCCAGGTCTCCCCCGAGGAGAGCGACCGGGTCCAGACCCGGATCATCGATGGTGTGAAGTACATCCTCATCCGGGCGGACAGAGACGTGCAGGTCAACGGCGTGGAGATCCGCATCGGCTGAGCCAGATCAAAAAAATCCCCCCGCGCGGCAATTGCCGCGCGGGGGGATTTTTTGCGTTACGAGTCAATGATGCGCTGGAGCATCTCGGTGGCCAGTTCCTCATTCCGCTCCCGCAGGCCGCGGGCCAGCTCCATCCAGCAGCGGACCCAGGTGTTGGTGTGGCTCTGGTCCAGCCGCTCATGGATGCGCCGGGAGGCGTTGTGCTGCATGTGCCGGCGCATGGGCTCCCGGGCCACGGAGAAGGAGTAGGTGATCAGATCGTTGTGCGCCATGCGGCACAGGGCCATGTGGAGCTCCACCGAGGTGTCCACCGTGGCCAGGAAGTAGCGCCGGGCCTCTTCCGGGTCCTCGCAGGCGTAGTGCTGCACCAGCTCCGCCTGGAAGCGGTGGCACAGAGCCTCAAATTGCTCCAACTCCTCCTCGGTGCGCCGCTGGACCGCCATACGGACGCAGGGCAGCTCCATCACCAGACGGAACTCCACCACGTCCTGCACGGTCTTGCCGTTGACATAGAAGTCGGACAGCTCCTCTAAATGACCCCCCAGGTCAAAGGGACGCACGTAGGTCCCGTCGCCCACCCGGATATCCAGAAGGCCCAGGGTGTGCAGCCGCTGCAGAGCGATGCGCACCGTCAGGCGGTTGACCCCGAAGCTCTCGGCCAGCTCCAGCTCAGAGGGGATCTTGCTCCCCACCGCCCACTCCTTTTGGAGGATGAGCTCCTTCATTTTCTCGCACACCAGATCGGCGGCGGACTGTTTTTTGATTTTATAGCTCTGCGCCATACGGACCTCCCCGGTCGGCAGACCACCGTACCTTTTCGTCCAGCGTAGCCAATCTGGAACCAATTGTCAAGCGGAATCCATTTTTTGCACAAAATAAACTGCCGGTTTTCGTCTTATACGACAAAAATAAGGAAAGACGCTTGACAACTTTGGACTATATCACTAGTATAAAGGGCGAACAATTCACTCAATCATTCAATCGCCAAATCAAAGGAGGATTCGCATGGAGCAACTGGTATCAACGCAGTACGGCCCGGTGCGCGGGGTGGAGGCGGACGGTGTGTTCCAGTTCCACGGCATACCCTACGCCGCGCCGCCGGTGGGGGAACGCCGCTTTCGGATGCCCGTTCCGCCGCAGCCCTGTACCCAGGCGCGGGACGCTGTGGACCGCGCTCCCATCCCGCCCCAGGGCCCGTCGGACCTGGACAAGCCCATGGGCCCGGTGGCCCAGGCGCAGAGCGAGGACTGCCTGACCCTGGCGGTGAGCACCCCGTCCCTGACGGAGCGCCTGCCGGTGGCGGTGTGGCTTCACGGCGGGGCCAACTGTTACAACGGCGGGGACCTGCCCTGGTATGACGGCGGGGCGCTGGCCCGGGCCGCCCATGTGGTGGTGGTCAACCTGGACTACCGGCTGGGGCCTCTGGGATTTTTGCACGCCCCGGGGCTGAACCAGGCCAATTTGAGCATTGAGGACGGGATGTGCGCCCTGCGCTGGGTGCGGGACAACATCGCGGCCTTTGGCGGCGACCCCGAGTGGGTGACCCTCTTCGGACAGTCGGCGGGAGGCAATGCCATCGCCCACATCCTCGCCCGGCCGGACTCGGAGGGGCTGTTTGGACAGATCGTGCTCCAGAGCGCCTCCCTGGGCCGGGGCAACCACACCCTGGCCGACGCCAACGAGGTGGGCCGGGCGGTCCTGAAACAGCTGGGGGCGGACCCGGACCATCTGGAGGGCCTTGCCGGACGGGTGGCTGCCTTCCCGGCAGAGGAGATCCTGGCCGCCGCCGACCGGGTACCGGAGGAGCTGCGCCGCCGGCACAAGGGTATGATCTTCAAGCCGGTGATGGACGCCTGGCACACGCCGGAGCAGACCGCGGCCGCCGCCGCCGGGGAGGCCATCCGCCGGGGCATCCGGGTGATGACCGGCTTTGTCCGGGACGAGATGGACGCCTTTATCCCCCGCCGGAACGGTGTGCAGGACCCGGCGGTGCTGGCCGAGCAGGAAAACCGCTACGAGAAGCCGGGCCGGGCCTTTGCCCGGGCGGCGGCAGAGGGCGGCTGCACCGTGTACAAGTACCGCTTCGACTGGAGCGCCCCCGACTCCATCTACGGGGCTTGCCACTGTCTGGAGCTGCCCTTCCTCTTCGGCAATCTGGACGCCTGGGACGCCCCCATGCTCCAGGGCGCGGGCCGGGAGGAGATGGAGCGGCTCACAGCCACGCTCCAGCGTCTGTGGGGCGCCTTCTTCCGCTGGGAGGACCTGCCGGAGGAGGAGTGGCCCCGCTATACTGCCACTGCGCCGCAGGTCAAGCACTTTGACAACCGGGAAAATCCGGTCTGCCCGGAGGACGTGGAGCCGTAAGGGCGCTTCAATCTACTGAGAAAGAGGGATCGTTATGCCAGCCAAGGCCATTCAACGCGAGAAAAAGTCCTTTACCGTTCCCCATGTACTGGTCCTCATCGTCGGCCTCATCGTGATCTGCTGCGCACTGACGTACATTCTGCCGGCGGGCGTGTATGAGACGGACGAGGCGGGATATGTCATCGCGGATTCCTTCCACTATGTAGAACAGAGCCCCGTCTCCCTGTGGGACGCCCTGATGGATGTGTCGAACGGAATTGCCGCCCAGGGCTCCATCATGGCGCTGCTGCTCATCATGGGCGGCACCATCTCGGTCATCATTGAGTCGGGCGCGGTGAGCTCGGTGATCAATTTCGCCGTCTACCGCCTCCAGGACAAGAGCATCAAGGTCCTGGTCCCTTCCATCGTGGTGCTCATGTCGGTTATCGGCGCTCTGGCGGGCCAGGACTCCCTGGTGGCCTTCGTGGCGGTGGGTCTTATCCTGGTCAAGCGCCTGAAGCTGGACCGCATCGCCGCCATGTCCATCTTCTATCTCTCCTACCTGACCGGCCAGGCCGCTGGACCGACTACCACCATGATCCTCATGGCGCAGGAGATCGCCGGGCTTCAGTCGGTGTCCGGCCTGGGCTGCCGCCTGGTGGTGTGGGCAGTGCTGACCCTCACCTGTGCGCTGTACACCACCCGCTACTGCCTGCGCATTTCCCGGGCCCCCAGCAAGAGCATCGTGGGCTACCTGGAAGCGCCTGACCCCGACGATACCTTTGGACAGGAGGCCCCCAAGCTGGGCTGGCAGGATGTGGTCACTATCTGCTGCATGTTTGTTCCCTTTGCGATCTACGCCTACGGCGCGGCGGCCCTGGGCTGGGGCTTCAACCAGCTGATGGGCTTTGCCATCCTGGCGGTAATGGTGGTGGGCCTCGTCAACCGCATCGGCCCCAGCAAGCTCTCCAGCATGTTCGTGACCGGCGCGTCCTCCATGGGCGGCGTGTGTGTGATGATCGGCTTTGCAAAGGTCATCGGCAACGTGCTGGAAAACGGCCTCATCATGGATACCATCGCCCACGCGGCGGCGGAAGTGATCGGCTCCTTCGGCAGCGCGGCGGCGGCCAGCGGCATCTTCCTCTTCACCACCCTCTTTAACCTCCTGGTGCCCAACGGACCGGCCAAGGTCTCCATGATGGTCCCCCTCTTTGTCCCCGTGGCCGACGTGCTGGGGATCAGCCGGCAGGTCATGTGCCTGGGCTTCCAGCTGGGCGACGGCCTGACCAACTACATCACCCCGGTGTCCTCCGTGCTGGCGGCGGCCCTGGGTATGACGGGGGTCAACTACGGCAAGTGGCTGAAGTATGTGCTGCCCTATGTGCTCATCACCTTTGTCATTTCCATCGTGGCACTCTCCATTTTGCAGACCATCGGCTGGTCGTAAGACCGGCGCATGCCAAAACAGAAAGCCGCGGCACACAAGGTGCCGCGGCTGTGGGAAAACAACAGGCCCGCCGGGGAAGGGAACCCAGCGGGCCTTTGGCTCATTCTGCGGCTTCCGGCTCTGCGGTGAGCTGGTCCTGGGTGAGACCGGTGAGGGTCTCCACCACGGACACGGAGAGCCGGTGGATGGCAGAAGAGTCGTTGAGGATGGCGTAGTAATAGCCGCCGTCGTCGGTGGTGGAGCCGATGGACAGCGTGATGACGGTACCGTCCTCCTCGGTCATGGTGAGGAGGCTGGGGTCGTCCAGGCCGCAGGCGGCAAGGGTGTCGGCGTCGGCCTTGTAGTCGTAGCAGGAGGTGAAGTAGAGGTAGGTGAGCTCGGAGACCAGGTCATTGAGGGTGCTGTTGTCCTCCGGGATGTCCACCCCGTTGACCGTCCAGGCGTAGGTGGTGTTGGTGGTGGTCTCACCGGCGTCATCGGTGGTCTCCTCGGTGATGGTCTCCTTCTCCAGCAGCAGATCGGTGTCCCCGCTCTGCCAGCGGATGGAGGCGAGGGTGCCCTGGGTGACGTCGGGGATGTTTTCCGGCTCGGCCAGGTCCATCAGGGACACCTGCAGCTCATCGGCCAGGGTGGCCGCCACCGTGGCTACCCGGCTCTCCCCCTCCACCATGGCGTAGTGGTTGCCGTCCACCTCGTCGCCCAGCAGAACGGTGACGGTGTCGCCGTCGGAGTTAGAGGCGGTGCAGGAGAGGGCGGGGGTATCCAGCCCGTAGGAGTCCAGGCTGTCGGGCTCGTCAAAGACCCGGACTGTGGCCAGCTGGCCCAGGTCCTCTGCCAGGGCGTCCAGGGCGTCCTGGTCGGCGGGGAAGGTGCTGTCGCCGTTCCAGGTCCAGACGTCGTCGGCCTTGGTGAAGGAGAGGTCAGAGCCGTCGGTGCCGGTGAAGGAGAGGGTGGTGACCTCCCCCAGGTCGGTGAGGTAGATGGTGTCGTCCACATCCTCCTGGTTTTCGTTGTAGCTGCGCAGGGCAAAGTATACGCCGCCGCACAGGATCAGCAGGACCAGAAGCACGAGGAGGGTCTTTCCCTGTTTCATCAGCGTTTGCGCCTCCTCATCCAGAAGATCAGGCCGAAGAGCAGGATCAGCACCGGCAGCACGATCATATAGAGGGTGCTCCACATTCCGGGGTTGGCGATGGTGTTGTAGGTGATGGCCAGGCTCTTGGCGGGGATGGACAGGTTGGACACATCGTCAAATCCGGCGGTGAGGGCGTTCATGAAGATGGTCTGGTTGGCGATGGAGGGATTGGCGGCCAGGATGTCCTGGGAAATAAAAGAGGTGCTGCCAAAGACGGTGAGGCGGCCCACCGTCTCGCTGTCGGCGCTGTCGGTCCGCTCGGAGATCGCGCCCAGGAGGAAGGTGCCTGCGGTCTGTCCGCCGTCCAGGGTGACGGCCAGGCCGTCGGAGGTGGTGGACATGAAGGGGGTCACCGTGACGCCCTCGGGGGTCTCGGCGGTCTGGGTGAAGCCCAGGGAGTTGGTGAGCAGCGTGAGGGTGTCGTGGTTAAACTCGCTGGTGATGGGGTCGGTGAGGTCCAGCGTGGCGCAGATGGCGAAGGCGGAACCCAGCTGGGGGTAGTAGTTGGCGGTGTCGGCGATGTAGCCCTCGGCCATGGTGAGGCCGTAGTGCTCCATCAGGGCGTTCCAGTTGGGGAGCTCGGCGTACTCACTGGGCAGGAGGAGGACCATCTGCCCGCCGCCGTCCAGGTAGTCCAGCAGCAGGGAGAGCTCGCTCTCCGAGAGGTCGGTGGCCGGTCCGTTGACCAGCAGCAGGTCGCAGTCCTCCGGCACGCCGCCGTTGAGGGCGGGGCTCACCGAGGAGAGGGAGAAGTTGGCCTTGTCGATGGCGTCAGTGATGATGGAGGACAACTCCTCCTCGCCGTGGCCGGTGACGGTGTAGACCACCTTGTTGGTGTCGTTGGTCACATAGTCCAGAGCGGAGGTGAGCTGACCCTCAGCGTCAAAGGAGTCCTCCGACATATAGTAGTAGGAGTCATAGCTGTAAGTGATGATGTCGTTGTAGGAGATCACGTCGGTCTTGCCTGTGGCCTCGCAGATGACCACCAGGGAGTTGCTGTCGGCGTCATAAGCGGCGGCCTGGGCGGGGTGGGCTACCGGGTCCACCTCGGTGACGGTGATGTGGCTGGAGAGGGCGGCGTACTCGTCCAGGAACTTGAGGATGCGCTGGTCGGTGGCCCCCTCCTTGGCCAGGACCACGATCTCCACGTCCTGGTCCAGCCCGGCCAGGAATTCCCGGGAGGTGTCGGTGATCTCATAGAGCTGGTTGTCGGTGAGGTCAAATTCCTTCAGGTGGCTGGGGAGCTGCCTGGCGATGAGGTTGACCACGATGACCAGGGCCACCGCCATGGCGGTGATGGCGGCCAGGTAGCCGCCCCGGGCCAGGGCGCGTCGGTTGAAGTTCCGTTTCTTCCGTTTCAAAGGGGCACCTCCTAGTTCCAGCGCCGCCGGAGCAGCGTCTGGATGGTCAGGAACACGAAGAGGGCGGTGAGGGAGAGGTAGAGGATGAGGCCGCCCACATCAAAGACGTGGTATTGGGCGAAGTTATAAAAGACCGTGCGGAAGGAGAAGGCGGAGAGCACGCCGCTCAGGGCGCTGGGCAGGAAGCCAATTAAATCCTCCCACAGGAAGAGGATGAGCAGCACGGCGAAGGTGCCCACAGCGGCGATGATCTGGCTCTCGGTGAGGGAGGAGATGAACATGCCGATGGCCAGGAACACGCACCCCATCAGGAAGAAGGCCAGGAGAGAGGCGTAGTCGGAGACCAGATGGGCCTCGCCGTTGGCGGCGATGATGAGGGGGCAGAAGGCCGCCAGGAACACGGGCACGAACAGGACCGTCACCATGGCCAGGTATTTGCCCAGCACCACCGCCCACAGGGGCACCGGCGCGGTGAGGAGGAGCTGGTCGGTGCGGCCCCGCCGGTCCTCCGCCATGGAGCGCATGGTGAGGATGGGCACGGTGAACATGAGGATGTTCATCAGGCTCATCAGGGCGTAGGAGAAGTCGAGAAAGCCGCTGTACAGGTTGTAGGCCATGAAGTAGATGCCGGTAAAGCACACCAGGGCGGCGATGAACACATAGCCGATCATGGAGTTGAAGTAGGAGCTCAGCTCCCGTTTGTAAATGGCGATCATGACACTTCCTCCTCTTCCGGGGCGGACTCCTCCGGCAGCTCCTGGTCGGGGTCGTCGGAGGTGAGGCGGAGGAACAGATCCTCCAGGGTGATGGCGTCCCGCCGCAGCTCCAGCAGGGGGAGCCCCGCTTCGGCGCAGCGGGTAAAAACGGCCTCCCGCAGGTCGGTCCCGGGGAGCTGTTCCAGACGGAAGGAGCAGCAGCCCGCCTCCTCACAGGGGCGGGGGGCGAGGGTGTTGACGCCGCTCAGGCCCAAGAGCAGCCCGGACGCGGCGGCGGGGTCGGCCCGGAGGGTGACCTCCAGCGCGGGGGCGCCCGCCAGCTCCCGCTCCAGCTGGTCGGGGGCGCCGACGGCCACTTTTTTGCCGTGGTGGATGATGAGCAGGTGGTCGCACATCTCCTGGATCTCCGAGAGGATGTGGGAGCTGAGAATGACGGTGTGGTCCTTGGCCAGCCGCCGCACCAGGGTGCGGATCTCCAGGATCTGCTTGGGGTCCAGGCCCACGGTGGGCTCATCCAGAATGAGCACCTTGGGGAAGCCCAGCAGGGCCTGGCCCAGGCCCACCCGCTGCTTGTAGCCCTTGGAGAGGTTCCGGATGAGCCGTCCCCGCACCGAAAAGGTGCCGGTCATGTCCATCACCTGGTCCACCTGCTCGTTTCGCTCGTGCCGGGGGACCTTTTTCAGCCCGGCGGCGAAAAGCAGGTATTCCTCCACCGTCATGTCGGTGTAGAGGGGAGGCTGTTCGGGCAGGTAGCCGATGGAGCGCTTGGCCAGCTCCGGCTCCTGGGTGATGGAGTGGCCGTCCACCAGCACGTCGCCCTCGGTGGCGCCGATGTACCCGGTCATGATGTTCATGGTGGTGGACTTACCCGCGCCGTTGGGGCCCAGGAAGCCGAAGATCTGGCCGTCCTCCACGGTAAAGTCCAGGTGGTCCACCGCCAGGTGCCGGCCGTAGCGCTTGACCAGACTGCGTACTTCGATCACGGTTGTGGTTCCTCCTTCTGTTGGGTTGGATCAATCTGCACTGGGTAGGAGTGTAGCCCGGCAAGCTGAAATTAGGCTGAAACTTGTGTAAATAATTTGTGAAGGATTTCCCGGCTCCGGGAGGGGCCGCGCTCTTGACCAGGGGCGAAAAATGGGATAAACTACCGTGGAACGAATAAGAAAGGCCGTCCGCCGGGATGGCCTTTGTCTATGGAGGGAATGGTATGAAACAGGTACTCGCCTGGCTGCGGGGGGAGCCGGTGCTGGTGATCTCGGCGCTGTGCGCCCTGGCGTCCATGCTGCTGACGCCCCCGTCGGCGGCCTATCTCGGCTATATCGACCAGCGCGTCCTCATCCTGCTCTTCAGCCTGATGGCGGTGGTGGCGGGGCTCCAGGACTGCGGTCTCTTTGAAGTGCTGGCCCAGAAGCTGCTCTCCGGGCGGCGGCGGATGAAGGTGCTCACCCTCTTGTTGGTGCTGCTGCCCTTCTTCTCGTCCATGCTGGTGACCAACGACGTGGCCCTGCTGACCTTCGTGCCCTTCGCGGTGCTCACCCTGGGGCTGGTGGGACGGCAGGAGCGGCTCATCCCGGTGGTGGTGCTCCAGACCCTGGCGGCCAACCTGGGCAGCATGGCCACCCCGGTGGGCAATCCCCAGAACCTGTACCTCTATAATACATACGCCATGGCTCCGGGGCAGTTCTTCGCCGTCATCCTGCCGCTGACCCTGGTGAGCCTCATCGCCCTGACGGCGGCGTGTCTGGTGGGGAAGGACGAGACCATCGAGGTCCGCTTCCCGGAAAAAGCCACCGTCCGCCATGTGCGCCGGCTGGTGCTGCTGGTGGTGCTCTTCGCCCTGTGCCTGCTGTGCGTGTTCCACGTCATCGGGGAGTGGGTGCTGCTGGCGGTGGTGCTGGTGAGCCTGCTGATCGCCGGGCGGGACCTGCTGCCCCGGGTGGACTACGCGCTCCTGGCCACTTTCGTGTGCTTCTTCGTGTTCGCTGGCAACATCGGCGTGGTGCCCGCCCTGCGGGAGCTTCTCACCAAGGCGCTGGACTGGAACGCGGCGGTGGTCTCGGGCCTCGCCAGCCAGGTCATCAGCAACGTGCCCGCCGCGCTCCTCCTCTCCGGCTTCACCGACGACTGGCGGGGGCTGCTGCTGGGCACCGACATCGGCGGCCTGGGCACCCCGGTGGCCTCCCTGGCCAGCCTCATCTCCCTGAAGCTCTATCTGCGCACCCCGGGGGCTAACGGCGGGAAGTATCTGGCCCTCTTCACCGCCGCCAATGTGGCGGGTCTGGTGCTGCTCGGGATATGCGCCGCAGTGTTTGCACATTTTTAAGGATTAGGGTTGCAATACGACAAAAAAACAGGTAAAATAAAAAGCTGACTTTTTTGAGTAGGCACAGTCTGGGAAAGAAAGCGACGGTAACGAGATGAATCGTACTTTGGAGCATATCCTGCCCCGCGTGCAGAAGCCTGCGCGCTACACGGGCGGGGAGTATAATGCGGTGATGAAGGACCGCAGCCAGGTGGACATCCGGGTGGCCCTCTGCTTCCCGGACACCTACGAGATCGGTATGTCCAATCTGGGCATCCGCATCCTCTATGGCGTGATGAATGAGATGGACCGGGTGTGGTGCGAGCGGGTGTTCGCCCCCTGGGGGGACATGGAGGCCGAGATGCGCCGGGAGGGCATCCCCCTCTACGGCTTGGAGAGCGGCGACTCCATCGCCGACTTCGATGTGATCGGCTTCTCGCTGGGCTATGAGATGTCCTACACCAACGTCCTCAACATGCTGGATCTGGCGGGGCTGCCCCTGCGCAGCGAGGACCGGGATGGCCTCTCGCCCCTGGTCATCGCCGGCGGCACCTGCGCCTTCAACCCCGAGCCGCTGGCCCCCTTTATCGACATCTTCTCCCTGGGCGAGGGCGAGGATGTGACGGTGGAGCTCATCGAGCTGTGCCGCAAGGCCAAGGAGGAGTGCTGGACCAAGGAGGAGCTGCTCATTGCGGCGGCTCAGATCCCCGGCCTGTATGTACCCTCCCTCTATGAGGTGGAGTACAAGGAGGACGGCACCATCGCCTCCATCACCCCCACCCACGGGGCCCCCGCGGTGGTGACCAAGCGCATCGTGCAGGATCTGGACAAGGCCTATTTCCCCACCAAGACCATCGTCCCCTCCACCGAGATCGTCCATGACCGGGTGATGCTGGAGGTGTTCCGGGGCTGCATCCGGGGCTGCCGGTTCTGTCAGGCGGGGTACGCCTACCGCCCGGTGCGGTGCAAGAAGCCCGAGACCCTGGTGAAGCAGGGCATCGAGTCCTGCCAGAACTCCGGCTATCAGGAGATGACCCTCTCGTCCCTGTCCACCAGCGACTACCGTCGGCTGCTGGACCTGTGTGACGGGCTGCAGGAGTGGTGCGACCCCAACGGGGTGAGCCTGTCCCTGCCCTCCCTGCGGGCGGACAACTTCTCCTGGAGCCTCATGGAGCGGCTCCAGCACGGGCGCAAGAGCGGCCTCACCTTCGCCCCCGAGGCGGGCACCCAGCGCCTGCGGGACGTCATCAACAAGAACGTCACCGAGGAGGACATCCTCAACTTCTGCCGTACCGCCTTCGCCGGCGGCTGGTCCACCGTGAAGCTCTACTTCATGCTGGGCCTGCCCACCGAGACCGACGAGGACGTGCTGGGCATCGCCGACCTGGCCGACAAGGTCTACCGCGTCTGGCGGGAGGTCACCCCCAACCGGGCCCGGGGCGTGAAGATCACCGTCTCCACCGCCTTCTTCGTCCCCAAGCCCCACACCGCCTTCCAGTGGGAGGGGCAGATCACCCGGGAGGAGTATGAGCGCCGGGTGAAGCTCCTGCGGGAGCACATGCGGGGCCGCTCCACCGTCTACCACTGGCACGAGGCCGACACCAGCGTGCTGGAGGCCGTGCTGGCCCGGGGCGACCGGCGGCTGGCCGACCTGCTGGAGTGCGTCTGGCACAAGGGCGCCAAGCTGGACACCTGGAACGAATATTTCTCCTACGACCGCTGGGTGGAGGCCATGGAGGAGTGCGGCATCGACCCCGCCTTCTACGCCTGCCGGCAGCGGGACAAGGACGAGATCCTGCCCTGGAGCATCACCTCCACCGGCGTGAGCCCCCGGTTCCTCTGGCGGGAGCGGGAGCGGGCCTACGAGGGCGTCATTACCCCCGACTGCCGGCAGCAGTGCACCGGCTGCGGGGCCGATAAGCTCTATCCCAACGGCGTGTGCGACGCCGAGTGCTGATTTTGCGTGAAAAGGAGGGGAAGGACCTGTGACCACACACAGACTGGCCTTTTCCAAAGTGGATACCGCCAAATTCATCTCCCATCTGGACCTGATGCGGACCTTCCAGCGGGCCTTCCTCCGGGCGGGCCTGGCCATCAAACACACCGAGGGCTTCAACCCCCACGCCTTCGTGTCCATCCCGCTGCCCCTGTCGGTGGGCTATTCCAGCGCCTGTGAGGTGCTGGAGTGCCAGCTGCTGGGGGAGGTGGACCTGGACACCGTGCCGGAGCGGCTGAACGCGGTGCTGCCCGAGGGCATCCTGGTCCACCGCTGCTACGAGGCCCAGCGTCCGGTGAAGGAGCTGTGCTTTGTCAACTACATCGTCACCCTGGAGTACGAGAGCGGCGCCCCCTTCGGGGTGGACACCGACATTCAGGAGCTGCTGGGCCGGGAGAGCCTGGTGGTCCGGAAGCGCTCCAAGAAGGCCAAGAGCGGCTTTACCGAGGTGGACCTGATCCCCCTCATCGCCCGCACCTCCATTGAGGAGCGGCGGGACGTGGTGTGTCTGGACCTGGTGCTGCGGGCCCAGAACCCCGGCCTCAACCCGGAGCTCATCCTGAACGCCATCCGGGAGGAGCTGCCCGAGGCCGCGCCCGACTTCGTCACCTTCCACCGCCGCGCGGTGCTGGATGACAGTTTCCAGATCTGGGAATAAGAGAAAACGCCCCTGTCAGAAGGAGACAGGGGCGTTTTTGTCACTTTTTCGCGAATAATTTCCCATGGCAGCGGAGAAAAAGCTTGCAACAATGCTCTGAAAAAGGTAAAATGAAAGTGATACGGCCACAGGGGTAATGCCGGATCAGACCCGCGGAGTGACAAGGATGTGAACACAGTGCAGGAGAGAGGGACAATCTTACTGGTAGACGATCAGTCCGAGGACCGCGCCCAGCTGCGGCAGCTGCTCAGCCCGGAGTATGAGATCGTGGAGGCCGCCGACGGCAACGAGGGCATCCAGATGATGGAGACCTACTGCCTTCAGCTGGCGGCGGTGCTGCTGGACGTGGACATGCCGGGCCTGGACGGGTTCGAGGTGCTTCAGATCGCCCGGCAGAAGGGCTGGCTGCGGGCCGTCCCGGTCTTTCTCATCGCCGAGGAGCGGGCGGAGGAGGTCCTGGAGCGCGGGTATGAGCTGGGGGCCATGGACATCCTGACCAAGCCCTTCTGGCCCCAGGTGGTGCGCCGCCGGGTGGACAGCATGGTGGAGCTCTACCGCCACCGCTACGAGCTGGAGCAGGCGGTGGAGGAGCAGACCGCCCGCATCCGGGAGCAGGACGCCCGCCTGCGCAAGACCAACAAATCCATCGTGGAGACCCTCAGTGCGGCCATCGGCTTCCGGAACGTGAATTCGGGAGTCCACGTGCGCCGGATGCGGCAGATCACCCGGCTGCTCCTCACCGATGTGATGGAGCACTTCCCCGAGTACCAGCTCACCGAGGAGCTGGTGAAGCGGGTGGCGGAGCTGTCGATCCTCCACGACATCGGCAAGATCGGTGTGCCCGACGCCATTCTGAACAAGAGCGGCCGCCTCACCGAGGACGAGTACGAGTGCATGAAGTCCCACACCATCTACGGCGGCGAGCTGGCCGAGCGGATGGACTTCCAGACCGGGGAGGAGGGGCGGCAGTACTGCTATGAGATCTGCCGCCACCACCATGAGCGCTGGGATGGCAGCGGCTACCCCGACGGCCTGAAGGGAGAGGAGATCCCCATCTGGGTCCAGGCGGTGTCCATCGCCGACGCCTACGAGGCGCTGGTGAGCCGCCGGGTGTATAAGGCGGCCTATACCGCCAACGAGGCGGTGCAGATGATCCTGTACGGGGAGTGCGGCGCCTTCAACCCCAAGATCCTGGAATCCCTCCGGCGGATCTCCCCGCAGCTGGTGAAGGAGGTGGCGGGCGAGGCCGAGTGGGAGGAAAAGCACGCGCCGTTCTCCCTTCGGGAGGAGATGCTGCCCCCCATCGCCAAGCCGCCGGAGTCGGTGACCAGCTCGGAGGAGGCCCAGCTCCTCTTCGACCTGGAGCAGGAGAAGTACCGCATCATCGCCGAGCTCTCGGAGGATATGATCTTTACTTACAACGCCCTCTTCGACTCCATGGAGTTCAGCGAGAAGTTCTGCAAGGTGTTCCAGGTCCCGGCCTACGTCAACGCGTACAGCAAGCGCCCCCTCTCGGAGCGGACCTTCTACCCGGAGGAGTACGAGGAGCTGCTGAAAAAGCGCCGGGGCCTCACCTGGGCGGTGCCCGAGATGGAGATGGACCTGCGCCTCCCGCTGCCCAGCGGTAGTCGGCCCTGGTTCCACCTGGTGATCCACGCCATCAACGACAAGAACGACCGTACCCGGGAGCTGGGGTACGTGGGAAAGCTGACCAACATCAACCGCATCAAGAAGGAGGCCACCGAGTGGCAGAAGCGGGCCAACACCGACGCGCTGACCCAGCTCTACAACCGCGCCGGGGCCCACATCCTCTTTGAGGAACTGCGGCAGGAGAGCCGCCAGACCCCGCTGGAGCTGACGGTGGCCTTTATGGATATCGACCGCTTCAAGACCCTCAACGACACCCTGGGCCACGAGGCGGGGGATCAGATCCTCACCGCCTTCGGCCACAGCGTCCGCCGCCTTTTCCGCCCGGATGACATCGTCTCCCGCTTCGGCGGCGACGAGTTCCTGGTGGTGATGAAGGGGATGGGGGAGCGCACCTTTGCTGAGAACAAGCTGGGACAGCTGTGCCGCCAGACGGTGAAGATCGCCTGCGTGGACTCCCCCCTGGAGATCAGCAGCAGCATCGGGGTGGCCTTCTTCCCCAAGGACGGCGCCGAGTTCGACGACTTGCTCCGCAAGGCGGACAAGGCCCTCTACGCCTCCAAGCGGGCGGGCCGGGGCCGCATCAGCTTCTACGAAGATCAGTAAAAAAACGCCGGGCGGCAAGCCCGGCGTTTTTTCATGCTTATTCCAGGTCAATAGGGTCGATCTCAATGGGGGCGCGCTCCCGCAGATCCCGGATAAGGGCAGAGAGCTTGCGCAGGGACCACAGGTCCGAGATGCCCAGGTAGACGAACACCACGCCGATGAAGCGGATGAGCAGCCGGGTGGCGCCAAAGGGACGCAGTACCAGCAGCACGCCCAGCACCACGCCCAGCAGGGCCATCAGGAGGCTGGCCCACCACCGGGGGTATTCCATGCGGTAGAGCCGCATGGCCCGCTGGAGGGCCACCAGGCTGTCGATGACCACATAGACGCCCAGGATGGTGGGGAGGATGGAGAGGATGGCGGTGGGATTCAGCAGGAAGAAGAGTCCCAGCGCGGCGGCCACCACGCCGAAGAAGAGCTCCAGGCGGAAGGCCTCCATTTCCCGGCTGCGGATGAGGTAGCCGCCCAGGGCGAAGAGGCCGTAGAGCAGCAGACCGCCGCCCAACAGGCGGCACAGCAGGATGCCGGTGAAGCCGGGACGCAGGATGAGCACCACGCCCAGCACGATATAGAGGACCGAGGCCAGCAGGAAATTCAGCTGGAAGTTTTGCAGAAAACGGCGCATGATAATGGTTCCTTTCTCAGGCCCAGTTTTTGCACACATCCACCCAGCCGGCGCTGTGGGCGTACGCATCCAGCTCGTCGCAGGTGAGCTGGATGGCGGAGTTGGAGCTGCCGGCGGCGGGGTAGACCGTCTCGAAGCGGCGGAGGGACACGTCCAGGTAGGTGGTCACGGCGCTGCCCTCCGGGATGCCGAAGGGGCACACGCCGCCCACGGCGTGGCCGGTGAAGGCCTCCACCTGCTCGGGGGTGAGCATTTTGGCTTTCGTGTGGAACTGGGCTTTGAATTTGCTGTTGTCGATCTTGGCGTCCCCGGCGGCCACGATGAGGACGCAGGCGTCCTCCACCAGGAAGGAGAGTGTCTTGGCGATGCGGGCGGGCTCCACCCCCACGGCCTGGGCGGCCAGCTCCACGGTGGCGCTGGACACGCTGAACTCCAGGATGTCGCTCTCCCGGCCCAGGGCCCGGAAGTAGGCGCGGCAGGCTTCGATGGACATGTTACTTCGCCCCCCGTTTCTGCGCCTTACTGAGGAAGCGATCGTTGTCGATGACAAAGCGCTGGTGGGTGCCCCCGCCGATCTGCCCGGCCTCGTCAAAGGCCCGCACGGCGAAGGTGACGGCCCGGCCGTCCACCGCGGTGACCTCGGCCTCAGCCCGGACGGTCATGCCCACGGGGGTGGCGGCGTCGTGGCTGATGTCCAGATGGGTGCCCACGGTGCCCTGGCCCTCCTCCAGGCCGGCCTGGCAGGCGTTGACGGCGGCGGCCTCCAGCAGGGCGGCCATGGCGGGGGTGGCAAACACGGGCAGCAGGCCGCTGCCCATGGCAAGGGCGGTATTCTGCTCGGTGACGGTGGTCTCAGCACAGCCACGAGCGCCGACGGAAATGGACATGGGTGATCACGCTCCAGTTTGATTTTGGGATAACAAGGCAAGTGTACACGTTTTTTCCCGGCTTTGCAAGAGAAGAAAAAACCGGCGGCAGCCCAAAGGCTGTCGCCGGTCATGGTGTTGTGGGATCAGATGCTCAGCTGGGTCCACAGGTCGTTGTACAGGGTGCGGGTCTCTACGGGGCGGACCAGATAGGCCTCGCAGCGGTCCAGCACCTCCTGGGGAGCGGCCATGATCTCATAGAGCTCCTGGTCCAGGGGCTCGCCGTAGTTCTCCTCGTAGTAGGCGGGGTACTGCTCCAGGGCCTCCTCGTTGGGGGAGGCGTACCAGATGTAGTCCATGTTCCGCAGGGAGGCCTCGGTGGAGCACATGAAGTTGATCCACTCCTCGGCCTCGTCCTTGTTCTCGGCGTCCTTGAGGACACACATGGCGTCCACGAACCAGTTGGAGCCCTCCTCGGGGACCACATACTTCAGATCGGGGTTGTTCTGGAGCATGGAGAGGTAGTCGCCGGCGTAGTAGGTGGAGATGGCGGCCTCGCCGGACTCCATCTTATCAAAGATCTCGTCCATGACGAAGGCCTGATAGACGCCGTCCTCCTTGGCCTTGGCCAGGCGCTCGTAGGCGGCCTGGAGCTCTTCCTCGCTGTCGGTGTTCACCGAGTAGCCCAGGTCCATCAGGGCGATGCCCAGAGCGTCCCGGGAGTTGTTGATCATCAGCACCTGGTCGGCATACTTGGTGTCGAACATGGCGTCCCAGCTGGTGATCTCCTCGTCCACCATGGAGGAGTTGTAGATGATACCCAGGGTGCCCCAGGCATAGGGAACAGTATATTTGTTCTCGGGGTCGTAGGAGAGGTTCTTGAACCGGTCGGCGATCAGGTCGAAGTTGGGGATGTTGTCATAGTTCAGCTCGGCCAGCATGTCCTCCTCGATGAGCTGGGAGATCATGTAGTCGGAGGGAACGATGACGTCATAGTTGGCGCCGCCCAGGCTGAGGATGGAGTAGAGCTCCTCATTGCTGGGGACGGTCTGATAGTTGACCTTGATACCGGTCTGCTCCTCGAATTCCGAGATGAGCGATTCGTCGATGTATTCCCCCCAGCTGCACACGTTGACCACGCGGTCCTCGGAACCGGAACCGGGATTGGACGCCGTGCCGGAACAGCCGGCCAGCAGGCCGGCGGACAGGGCCAGAGCCACCGTCAGGGATACTGTTTTCTTCAATTGATCATTCCTCCAATGTGTAAGAATCTATTTTCACCCCGCAGGGTAAAAATCAAGCCGCTTTGCGCCGCTCTTCGGCCTTGGCCTGCCGGGCCTCCCGCACGTTGATGACGATGAGGAGGGCCAGCACCGTGACAAACAGCAGGGTGGACACGGCGTTGACCTTGGGGCTGATGCGCTTCTTGGTCATGGCGTAGATGCGCATGGCCAGGTTGGCGGTGGACGAGCCGGCGGTGAAGTAGGAGATGACGAAGTCGTCCACGCTCATGGTGAAGGCGATGAGGAGGCCGTTGACGATGCCCGGCTTGATCTCGGGCACCACGACCTTCCAGAAGGCCTGCATCCAGGTGCAGCCCAGGTCCTGGGCGGCATCCACCAGGTTCTTGTCCATCTGCCGGAGCTTGGGCATGACGGACAGGATGACATAGGGAATGTTGAAGGTGATGTGGGCCACCAGCATAGTCCCGAAGCCCAGATAGAGCGTCGTGGGGAGGGCGGTGCCCAGGTTGGCGTTGAGCCAGGAGGCCACCGTGCTCCACAGCCCGAAGGCGGCCACGAAGAACAGGCACAGGGACACGCCGGTGACGATGTCGGCGTTCATCATGGGGATGTTGTTCACCGTCATCAGGGGAGTGCGCCAGCGCCGGCGCATGTTGTAAAAGCCGATGGCGGCGAAGGTGCCCGCCACAGTGGCGATGACCGAGGCCAGGGCGGACACGGCCAGGGTGGTGTAGAGGGCGTCGATGATCTGCTGATCCTTGAAGAGCTCCACATACCAGTCCAGGGTGAACCCGGCCCACACCGAGCGGGAGTTGGAGTCATTGAAGGAAAAGACGATGAGAACGAAGATGGGGGCGTACAGAAAGACGAACACCAGGGCCATAAAGACCCGGCTGAACACGGAAGGTTTGTTTTTCACAGGACCACCGCCTGTTCCTCGCCCTCACCGAAGCGATTCATCACGGCCATGCAGATGACCACCACGATCATCATGACCAGAGCCACGGCGGAGCCCAGATAGGGGTTGTAGGCCGCGCCCTTAAACTGCATTTCGATCAGATTGCCCAGCAGCATCTGCTTGCCGCCGCCCAGCAGCTGGGAGATGGCGAAGGTGGACACCGCGGGGACGAACACCATGGTGATGCCGCTGAGCACACCCGGCAGAGACAGGGGGAGGGTGACCCGGCGGAACACGGTGGCGGAGTCGGCGCCCAGATCCCGGGCGGCCTCGATGAGCCGGTGGTCCAGCTTGACGATGACCGAGTAGATGGGCAGGATCATGAAGGGCAGGAAGTTGTACACCATGCCCAGCACCACGGCGCCGGGGGTGTTGATCATCTTGAAGTACTGAATGTCGGTGCCGAAGATGCTGTTGATGAGATCAAAGAGCCCGATGGCGGAGAAGAAGCGGTTCAGAAGGCCGGTGTTCTCCAGGATGGACATCCAGGCGTAGGTACGCAGGAGGAAGTTCATCCACATGGGCAGCATGATGAGCATCATGGCGATGCGCTGGAACTGAGCCCCCTCCCGGGCCAGGGCGCAGGAGATGGGGTAGCCGATGAGCAGGCAGATGAGGGTGGCCAGGAACGCCAGCTCAAAGGAGCGGAGAAAGACGGGGAGATATTCCCCGATACGGGTGAAATTGTCCAGCGTGAAGCCGCCGTCGGCGCTGGAGAAGGCGTAAAAGACGATCATCAGGATGGGGATGACCACAAAGAGGGCCATCCACACCACATAGGGGCCGGCGAAGAGGGAGAGCCTATTCTTCATGGCCGTCCTCCTGCTCCTCCTCGGCCTCCGGGTCGTACTCGGCGTCGCTGATCTCCTCGTACTCCTCGCTGTAAGAGCTGTAATCGCCGAACATGCCGGAGTACTGGCTCTTCTTCATGACGTGGATGCCGTCGGGGTCGATCTTGATGCCGATGCGGGAGTCCACGGGGCAGAAGTCGGTGGTCTGGATGAGCCACTTGAAGCCGTAGAAATCCACGATGATGTCGTACTGCATGCCCTTGAAGGTGACGGAGGTGACGGTGCCCCGGAGCTGACCCTGATCCTCGGGCACGATGTCCACGTCCTCGGGCCGGATGACCACGTCCACCGGCTCGTCCTTCTCAAAGCCCTTGTCCAGGCACTGGAACTTCCGATTGAAGATCTCCACCACCCCGTCGGCGCGCATGATGCCGTCGATGATGTTGGACTCGCCGATGAAGTCGGCCACGAAGGCGTTCTTGGGCTCGTTGTAGATGTCCTCGGGGGTGCCGATCTGCTGGATGTGGCCGCCGTCCATGACCACCACGGTGTCGGACATGGCCAGGGCCTCTTCCTGATCGTGGGTGACATAGATAAAGGTGATGCCCATGGTCTGCTGGATGCGCTTGAGCTCGTTCTGCATGTCCTTGCGCAGGCGCATGTCCAGCGCGCCCAGAGGCTCATCCAGCAGCAGGACCTTGGGCTGGTTGACCAGAGCCCGGGCGATGGCCACACGCTGCTGCTGGCCGCCGGAGAGGGAGGCGATGGAGCGCTTCTCGAAGCCCTTCAGGTTGACGATCTCCAGCATTTCCATGACCCGCTGCTGGATCTCGCTCTCGGGGAGCTTGCGCTTCTTTTTCTCGCCGGGCGCGGCCTGGGGGATCCGCAGGCCGAAGGCGATATTTTCAAACACGTTCAGATGGGGAAAGAGGGCGTACTTCTGGAACACAGTGTTGACCGCCCGCTTGTGGGGAGGCACGTCGTTGATCCGTTCGCCGTCAAAAAGCACCTCGCCGGAGGTCGGTTTCAAAAACCCTCCAATGAGGCGCAAGGTGGTGGTTTTCCCGCAGCCGCTGGGGCCCAGAAGTGTCAGGAATTCCTTGTCATTGATGTAGAGATTGATATGATCCAAGATGATGTCGTCATCGAACTGGACAAAACAGTCCGAAAGACGGATCAGCTCCTTAGCCATGTATCCTCCCCCATTTCACATTAGAAATAGAAGGCGCACCCAATTGGCGGTTGGGTACGCCTTTTCGAACGACACAACTATATATGCTTCTGCCCAAAATGTCAATAATATTCCCAAGTTTTTTACCTTGTAAAAAGAAGTGGGGAGGCAAGTGGGCGAATGTCCGCGCCGGACGGACGAAGCGGGAAGATTTGTCTGGAAGGCTTGACAAACGGAGAAAGAGCACTTATAATTAGAAACTGTCCTATCGGGGTGTGGCGAAGTTTGGTATCGCGCTTGGTTCGGGTCCAAGAGGCCCCGGGTTCGAATCCCGGCACTCCGACCACCGCCGCCGTGAACGCTGCATCGTTCACGGCGGCTTTTCGTTTTTTCACCGCTCGACGCAGAAAGAAAGGAGAAAGCCTGCATGGAGCACCAGATCATCATCGAGACTGAGGTGGAGGGCGTGGAGCCCTTTGCCGACGCCCTGCGGGAGGTGATCCCCGCGGCCCTGGCGGCCGAAGGGGTGGGCCTGCCCTGCGAGATCGACGTACTGTTCACCGACGACGAAGGCATCCACCAGATCAACCAGGAGCAGCGGGACGTGGACCGCGCCACCGACGTGCTCTCCTTTCCCATGTTCGAGTTCAACCCGGGGGAGCCTCCCACGGCGGAGGACACCGACCTTCTGGACCCGGGCAGCGGCCTGCTGCCCCTGGGGGACATGGTGCTGTCGGTGGACCACATCAAGGCCCAGGCGGCGGAGTTCGGCCACAGTGAGCGCCGGGAGCTGTGCTACCTGGCAGTCCACTCGGTGCTCCACCTGCTGGGGTACGACCACCTGGACGAGGGTGTGCAGAAAAAGCAGATGAGAGCCCGGGAGGAGGCCATCCTGGGCGCGCTGGGCATCACCCGGGAGGAGGACCATGGCGCGGAATAAACTCCCCCTGGCCCTGAGCGCCGCCCTGCTGCTGGGCGGGCTGTGCGCCTGCTCGGCCCCGGAGGCCGAGCCCACGCCCACGGCGGAGGCCAACCATGCCACGGAGCAGACCGCGGTCCGGTGGCTGGCGGATGAAAACCACAGGGCCCTCCAGGTGGGGGACTTCTGGGTCACCCTGGACCATGTGGAGGAGAACCAGTCCCACATCCAGGTGTGGGACCCCGCCGACCTGTCCGCCCCCCTCCAGACGATGGAGCAGGAGCTGGAGACCTCCTCCTTCTTCGGCGTGAGCGAGGTGGTGGACGCCAATTTCGACGGCTACCCCGATTTCGGATGCCTGCGCTTTATGGGCAACCAGCCCACCTATTGGAACTACTGGCTCTGGGACCCGGAGGCGGGACAGTTTGTGGAGGAGCCCGCCTTGGCGGAAGTCTGCTCGCCGGAGTTTGACAGTGCTGAGCAGGTGGTCCGCAGCTATGCCCGGGGCGGCTATGCCGGGCTGGTGGGGACCCACGCCTTCTACCGCTGGGAGGACGGCAATCTGGTGTGCGTCCGCCGCACCGACAGCCAGGTGCTCCCCGGCGAGACCTCCGATCAGGACCGGGTCCTTTTGACCGTGGAGGACCGGGTGGACGGAGCCCTCACCGAGGTGGTCCGCCAGGAGTACGATATGAACGGCCGCGGCTGGGTCCCGTTGGAAGAGGCCTGGCAGGACCTGAATTACTACGGAGAAGTTTAAAAAGCTCAAGAAAGTTGAGGATGACCTAAATGATTAAAAAATCCGGTATGATCGCCCTGGTGGGGCGGCCCAACGTGGGCAAATCCACCCTGACCAACGCCCTGGTGGGCGAGAAGATCGCCATCGTCTCCAACAAGCCCCAGACCACCCGCAACCGCATCTGCGCGGTGGTGAACCGGGGGGAGAGCCAGTTCGTCTTTCTGGACACCCCGGGCCTCCACCGGGCCCGCACCAAGCTGGGCGACTATATGGTGAAGGTGGTCAAGGACAGCGTGGCCGACGTGGACGCGGTGTGCCTCATCGTGGAGCCCATCCCCCACATCGGCGGCCCTGAGGAGGAGCTCATCGGGCGCATCAAGGCCCTGGGCGTGCCGTCCCTGCTCCTCATCAACAAGATCGACACCGTGGAGAAGGAGGAGCTCCTGGCCGTCATGCAGACCTACGGCGCGGCCCATGAGTTCAACGCCATCCTGCCCATCTCCGCCAAGAAGGGCGAGGGCGTGGAGGAGCTTCTGAAGGTGCTGGACGAGTTCCTCCCCGAGGGACCCCAGCTCTTCCCCGAGGACATGGTCACCGACCAGCCCGAGCGGCAGGTCTGTGCCGAAATTCTGCGGGAAAAGCTCCTGCTCTGCCTGGACAAGGAGATCCCCCACGGCACCGCCGTGGAGCTGGTGCGCTTCGTGGAGCGGGAGCGGGACGAGGTCATTGAGATCGACGCCACCATCTACTGCGAGAAGGAGAGCCATAAGGGCATCATCATCGGCAAGGGCGGCTCCATGCTCAAGAAGATCTCCACCCTGGCCCGTCAGGACATTGAGCGCTTCATGGGCGCCAAGGTCTACCTCCAGACCTGGGTGAAGGTGAAGGAGAACTGGCGGGACAATCTGAACCTGATCCACAATTTCGGGTACAAGGACGAGTAACATGCTCATCGACACCAAGGCGCTGGTCCTCCGCGCCGTGGACTATAAGGACAGCGACCGCATCCTCACCCTTTTCACCCAGGACCTGGGCAAGGTGACGGTGCGGGCCCGGGGCTGCCGCCGCCGAGGGAGCCCCCTGGCGGCCTCCAGCCAGCTGCTGACCTGGTCGGAAGTGACCCTCTTCGGCTACCGGGAGCGGTACGGCCTTAACAGCGCCGAGCCCCTGGAGCTCTTCTGGGGGGTGCGGCAGGACGTGGAGAAGCTGGCCCTGGGCTCCTACTTCGCCGAGGTGGTGGAGCGGGTGACCGGGGACGAGCAGCCCGAGCCCGCCCTGCTGTCGCTGATCCTGAACTCCCTCTACGCTTTGGACAAGCTGCAAAAGCCCCAGCCCATCGTGAAGGGGGCCTTTGAGCTCAAGCTGATGGCCCTCATCGGCTACGAGCCCCTCATCTCTTCCTGCGCCGTGTGCGGCGCTCTGGAGCCGGTAGAGCCCCGCTTTGACCGGCAGGAGGGGTTACTGCGCTGCGGAGCCTGCGGCCGGGGCAGGGGAGGGGAGGGACTGGCCCTCACCCCCGCCATTCTGGCGGCCATGCGCCATGTGGTGTACGGCGACCCCAAACGGCTCTTCTCCTTCCGGCTGCCGAGCGAGGACTGGAAGCAGTTTGGACGGGTGTGTGAGGGGTTCCTCACCGCTCAGCTGGACCGGGGATTTTCCACCCTGGACTTTTACCGGAGTTTAATGGGAAGATAAAACAAGCCCTCCTGCGCTGCGGCGCGGGAGGGCTTGTTTTTGTATGAACTAGCTCATTTTCGGCACTTATCAGCCGTGTCAAAGGATCTTTGCTTGCCTTTTGAGGTACATCTGGCGATAATAGGGGCGAAAGGAGGGAGCGGCCATGCGTGTGGGAGAAGAGATCGGCAGGCTGCGCCGGGAGCGGGGCATGACCCAGGAGGAGTTCGGGGCGCTGTTCCATGTGACCCGGCAGACCGTGTCCAACTGGGAGAACAGCAAGAGCTATCCGGACCTGGAGACGTTGGTGAGACTGAGCGAGGAGTTCGGCGTGACGCTGGACCAGCTGATGAAGGGGGATCGGACGATGATACGGACCATGGACCGGGAACGGCTGTGGGGCAAACAGGCGAAGCGGGCAAAATCTATTACGGAGTTCTGTACGGGCGGGGGGACCGGTGCGCTGGCGTCCTGCCTGCTCTCCCCGGATTCGGTGCAAAGGACGCTGGTGATTGTGGTGTCTCTCATTCTGATCGCGGTGGGGTGGTACCGCCGGAGCCGGTATGACGCGGCGGTGGAGGCCTGGCTGGAGGAGCAGGAGGGATAGAGGATTCCCGGGAAGCCCGGAACAGTTGCCCTCGCCGGGCGGGCCGCTTATCCAGCGGGGACCCGATTTCTTTTCTCGAAAAGAAACCGGGGAAAGAAAAGGCGGAGAGGGGAACTTCTCGTTCCCCTCTCCACTCCCCTCCAGCGGACGGCCATTTCGGGGGCCGCCTTGATTGCCGGGGTACAACGCTTTCCGGATAGGCGGAAAGCCTGGAATTGGCCACGCCGCACTTTGGAAATATTGCCGCAGAAGAATGAAAGCCGGGGAGCGTTTTGGGGGAGTCCAGAGGGGGGTATCCCCCCTCTGGGCTTTCTTTCCCACCGCTTTCTTTGCAAAGAAAGCGGTGCTCCCGCCGAGCAGGCGGCCCGTCCGGCGAGGACAAATCCTCCGGGCTCCCGGAATAGAAAACGAGCCGTTGCAGAGCAAGAGGCCCTGCAACGGCTCATTATGATTTTGGAATTTACTTCTTCTCGCTCAGATCGCGGACCGGCACGTTCCAGATATCGCGGGCATAATCCCGGATGGAGCGGTCGGCGGCGAAGATGCCGGAGCGGGCCACGTTGATGAGGGACATCTGGTTCCAGGTCTTGCGGTCCAGATACTGCTCAGCGGCGCGCTTGTGGGCATTGCGGTAGCTGTCGAAGTCGGCCAGGAGCATATACTCGTCGGCGGGGCTGCCGTTGCCGAAGAGCAGGCGCTTGGTCAGGTTGTCGTAGCTCACGCCGTCCTTGAAGCCGTGGGACAGGTTGTCGATGACGGCGCGCAGGTCGGCGTTGTGCATATAGTACTCGTAAGAGCGATAGTTCTTGTTCTTCAGCTCGGTGACCTCGTGGGCCTTCAGGCCGAAGAGGAAGATGTTCTCGTCGCCCAGCACCTCGTGCATCTCCACGTTGGCGCCGTCCAGGGTGCCGATGGTCACCGCGCCGTTCATCATGAACTTCATGTTGCCGGTGCCGCTGGCCTCCTTGCCGGCGGTGGAGATCTGCTCGGAGAGCTCGCTGGCGGGCATCAGCTTCTCGGCCAGGCTCACGCGGTAGTTCTCCAGGAAGACCACCTGCAGCTTATCCTTGCAGACGGGGTCGGAGTTGACGGTGTCGGCCAGAGAGTTGATGAGGTGGATGATCTCCTTGGCCACATAGTAGCCGGGGGCGGCCTTGGCGCCGAAGAGGTACACCTTGGGGGTGATCATGAAGTTGGGGTCATCCTTCAGGTGCTGGTACTCGTAGATGATGTGCAGCACGTTGAGGAGCTGGCGCTTGTACTCGTGCAGGCGCTTGACCTGGACGTCGAACATGGCGTCGGTGTTGAGGACGATGCCGCTCTCGCGGGCCACCCAGGAGGCGAAGGCGCGCTTGTTCTCCTTCTTGATGTTCTCCAGGCGCTCCAGCACGGAGGCGTCGTCCTTGTACTTCTCCAGGTCCTTCATGGCCTCGGGCTGGAGGAGGTAGCGGTCCCCGCCGGTGCACTCCTGGATGAGGGCGTTCAGCTTGGGGTTGCACTCGGCCAGCCAGCGGCGGTGGTCGATGCCGTTGGTGACGTTCTTGAACTTGGCGGGGGTGCGGACGTAGGCGTCGTGGAAGACTTCCTTCTTCAGGATGTCGGAGTGGAGGGCGGACACGCCGTTGACGGCGTAGCAGGCGCAGATGCAGAGGTTGGCCATGCGCACGTCGCCGCCCCAGATGATGGCCATGGGCTCCACCTTGGACATGTCGCCGTGGAAGTAGGTGGTCAGCTCATTCTGGTAGCGGTTGGAGATCTCCACGATGATCTGCCAGATGCGGGGCAGCAGGTCGATGACCAGCTGCTGGGGCCAACGCTCCAGGGCCTCGGCCATGACGGTATGGTTGGTGTAGGCCACGGAGTGGGTGACGATGTTCCAGGCCTCGTCCCAGCCGTAGCCCTCCTCGTCCAGCAGGATGCGCATGAGCTCGGGGATGACCAGGGTGGGGTGGGTGTCGTTGATCTGCAGCACGTGCTTCAGGTGGAAGTTGCGCAGGGTGCCGTACTCGGCGCGGTGCTTGCGCACGATGGACTGCACGGTGGCGGAGACGAAAAAGTACTGCTGCTTCAGACGCAGGGACTTACCCTCGTAGTGGTTGTCATCGGGGTAGAGGATCTTGGAGATGGTCTCGGCCATAGCCCGCTGCTCCACGGCCTTCAGGTACTCGCCGCGGGAGAAGAGGGACATATCCACGGGCGTGGGGCTCTTGGCGTCCCACAGGCGCAGGGTGTTGCCGTGCTCGGTCTTGAAGCCGGCGATCTCCATATCCTTGGGGATGGCCAGAACGGAAGTATACCCGGTGTGCTGGATGGAGTGATGGCCCTGATCGTCCCACACGTCCTTCACCTGGCCGCCGAAGCGGACTTCCTCCACCTCATCCATCTTGGGGATGAGCCAGGCGTCGCCCAGGCCCAGCCAGTTGTCGGCCAGCTCCACCTGCTCGCCGTCCACGATCTTCTGCTTGAAGATACCCAGCTCGTAGCAGATGGAATAGCCGGTGGCGGGGATCTCCAGGGTGGTCATGGAGTCCAGGTAGCAGGCAGCCAGACGGCCCAGGCCGCCGTTGCCCAGGCCGGCGTCCGGCTCGGACTCGAAGAGGTCGGAAGCGGAGAAGCCCAGGCCCTCGATGGCCTCCTTCAGGGGCTCCAGCACGCCCAGGTTGTAGGCGTTCTTCATGAGGGAGCGGCCCATCAGGAACTCCAGGGAGAGGTAGTGGACCTGGCGGGCGTGGGTAGCCTGCACCTTGTCCTGGGTCTTCATCTGCTGGGCGGACATGATGTCGCGCAGGACCAGCGCGCAGGCCTTGAACATGTGCAGACTGGTGGCCTCGTCAATGTCCCGGCCGAAGTTGCGGCGCAGCTTGCCGGTGATCAGGTCCATAAGCTCTTTCTTTGTATACTGATGCATGGAAATATACCTCCATTCGGTTCAAAATCAGACAAATGGCCCGCGGGCAGGTGAGGAGCCGTGCCCGCGGGCTCGCGCATTGTCCGATGCCTCCGGCCACGGACGCGGGGGAACGGGCGGAGGGTGAAAAGATTGCGGGGTGGGGGTGAGCAGGTCTATTTATTTTTCCTCAGCGGAAGAGGCCTTAGACGGGGCCTTTTTGGTCGAAGTCTTGCGGGTGGTGGTCTTTTTGGCCGCCGGCTTCTTGGCCGCGGTCTTGCGCGCGGCCGGCTTCTTGGCGGGGGCCTTTTCCTCGGCGGGAGCGGGCTCCTCGGCCACGGGGGCCTTTTCCTCCACCGGGGCTTTGACCTCGACAGGAGCGGCCTTTTCCGCCTCCGGGGCCTTTGCCTCGACAGGAGCAGCCTTTTCCGCCTTCGGAGCCTTCACCGCGACAGGAGCGGGCTCCTCGGTCACGGGAGCCTTTTTCTCTTCCACGGGAGCAGCCTTCTCCTCGGCGGGAGCGGGCTCCTTGGCCGCAGCGGCCTTCGCCTTGGCGGGGGCCTTCTTGCGGGTGGTGGTCTTTTGGGCCGCGGGCTTCTTGGCGGGAGCGGGCTTCTCCTCCGCCGGGGCGGGGGCGGGCTCTTCCGCCTTCTCTTCCACCGGGGCGGGTTCCTCAGTCACCGGAGCGGCCTCGACGGAGACCACAGGCTCCTCCGCCGGGCCTTCCTCAAAAGGGTGGCCGGGATGCATCTCCTTGCCGGTGATCCAGTTGTAGATCTGGAGGTAGTCCTCAGCGGACCGGCTCCAGGAGAAGTCGGCGGTCATGCCGTTGCGCTGGAGGACGTTCCAGCCGGCCTTGTCGTTGTAGTAGAGGCCCACTGCCTCACCCAGCACCCAGACCATATCCTGGGCGTTGATGTTGGTGAAGGTGAAGCCGGTGTCGCCGAACACGCCGTGGGGGATGACGGAGTCCTTCAGGCCGCCGGTCTCCCGGACCACGGGGATGGTGCCGTAGCGCATGGCGATCATCTGAGACAGGCCGCAGGGCTCCGCCTCGCTGGGCATGAGGAAGATGTCGGCGCCGCTGTAAATGGCGTTGGAGAGAGCGGCGGAGTACATGATATTGGCAGAGAAACGGCCGGGGTACTGGGCCTGAGCCTGACGGAAGGCCTCCTCATAGCCCCAGTCGCCGGTGCCCAGCACCACCATCTGCACATCCATGGCCATGATGTCGTGGATGGCGGCGGTGACCATGTCGAAGCCCTTGTGCTTCACCAGGCGGGAGATGCAGGCGATGATGGGCACATTGGGCTCCTGGCGCAGGCCCACGGCCTGCTGCAGGGCGGCCTTACAGGCGGCCTTGCCGCTCAGGTCGTCGGCGTTGAAGGCGGCGGCCAGGCCGTTGCCGTTGGAGGGATCGTACAGAGAGGTGTCGATGCCGTTGAGGATGCCGCGGATCTTGTGGCGGTTGTCGGCGATGACGCCCTCCAGGCCGTGGGCGTAGAAGGCGTACTGCAGCTCCTCGGCGTAGGTGGGGGAGACGGTGGTCACATAGTCAGCGGCATAGATGGCACCCTTCATCAGGTTGATATCCCCGTGATACGCCAGCATATGCTCGTGGAAGTAGCCGGAGTTCAGGCCGAACAGATCCACCATCAGGTCCTTGCCGTAGCGGCCCTGATACTCGATGTTATGGATGGTGTACACGGACTGGGTGCCGTAGAGCATGGGGATGCGGTGACGCTCCTCCAGCAGGTAGATGCACACCAGAGCGGTCTGCCAGTCGTTGGCGTGGATGACGTCGGGATGCCAGTTCAGGTAGCCCGGAGTCTCCACCACCGCGCGGGAGAAGAAGGCGAAGCGCTCGGCGTCGTCGTAGTGGCCGTAGAGGCCGGCGCGCTTGAAGTAGTACTCGTTGTCCACGAAGTAGTAGGTGACGCCGTCCCGCTTCAGCTCAAAGATACCGCAGTAGGGGGTGCGCCAGGCCAGCGTGACATTGAAGTTGAACAGATAGTTCATCTGGTTGCGCCACTCCCAGCCAATGCCCTCGTAGAGGGGGAGAATGACGCGCACATCGTGGCCCGCGGCGGCCAGCGCCTTGGGAAGGCTGCCGGCAACGTCGGCCAGACCGCCGGTCTTAATAAAAGGGGCAACCTCGGAAGAGGCAAACAGGATGTTCATAAAAGACTCCTTTCGTAGCCCTTCGCCCGCCGAATGACACAACAAGACCCACGCTTTACGGGTGCAGGGCCGATGCTTCTCTCATTATAGCAGAAACGGTACATCAATGCGAGAGACGAAGTGTTGAAAAAACGCCTTCGTCTCTCGCATGATACAGGAAAATTCGTCAATAATTATACGATTTCATTCTTGGCAATGGCCAGAGGATAAGAGGAGTGGCCCATGAGCATACGACCGGCGTTGACGCGGACGTTCTTGTCGGTGATGGTGTACTTCAGCACAGCGCCGGCCTGGATGGTGGTGCCCTGCATCAGGACGCAGTTGGACACGCGGGCGCCCTTCTCCACCTTGACGCCGCGGAAGAGGATGGAGTTCTCCACCTCGCCCTCGATGATACAGCCGTCGGCCACCAGGGAGTTGGTGGACTTGGCCTCGGGGCCGTAGTAGGTGGAGGGGTTGGACTGGTCCTTGGTCTTGACGGGGCGCTCGGGCACGAAGAGCTGGGAGCGGACGGCGGGGTCCAGCAGCTCCATGCTGCGCTCAAAGTAGCCGGACACCGACTGCAGCCGGGCGGCGTAGCCATCGTGGATGTAGACGTGGATCTTCAGCTGGCCCCACATGCGGGAGAGCACGCCCTCGCTGAAGGAGGAGATGTTGTGGGCGGAGCAGTAGTCCACCAGGTTGAGCAGCAGCTCTTTGGAGAGGATGTAGACCTCCAGGGACTCACAGCCGGAGGGAGTCTCGGGGTGGATGGCGATGTCGGAGGCAAAGCCCTTGGAGTCCACAGTGAAGTAGTCGCAGCTGTGGGGCGCGCCCTTGGGGGTGGCGGTGCAGACGGCGGTGATGTCGGCGCCGCTCTTGATGTGGGAGGCGTAGATCTCCCGCAGGGGGAGGTTCACGGCCAGATCGCCGCCGGCCAGCACCACATGGTCCTGCCGGATGTTGGCGAGGTAGGAGCGCACGCCCGCCAGAGCGTCCATGCGGCCCCGGTAGAGGCTCTCGCGCTTGTCCGCGTAGCTGAAGGGGGGCAGGATGCGCAGACCGCCGTGCTTGCGGGAGAGATCCCAGTCCTTGCCGGAGCCCACGTGGTCCAGCAGGGACTGATAGTTGGTGTGAACGATGAGGCCCACATCGGTGATGCCGGCGTTGACCATGTTGGAGAGCATGAAGTCCACCACGCGGTAGCGGCCGCCGTAGGGCACGGAGCAGGTGTTACGGGGCTGGGTCAGCTCCCGCAGGTTGGGGTTGGAGCGATATGCGAAGACGATGCCATGCAGTTTGTTCATCATTTCACATCGCCTCCTTTCACATTCTTGGTGATCATAGCCTTGGGGGAGATGATGGCATTGTCGCCCACCTTCAGGTTCTGGGCCACCACGGCGATGCCCCAGTCGGCGTTATTCTCCGCCGTTGGGGGCGCGCCCACCCGGGCATTGCTGCCGATGACGGTGTTCTCCGCCACAATGGCGTATTCCACCACGGCGCCGGTCTTGACCACGGTGCCGGGCATGAGGATGGAGTAGCTGACCTTGGCGCCCTCCTCCACGGTGACCGAGTGGAAGAGCACCGAGTTCTCCACGGTACCGTTGACGTTGCAGCCGCCGGTGAGCATGGAGTGGGAGACCTTGGCGCTGGAGCCGGTGAAGAGAGGAGGCTTGGTGGGGGTGCGGGCGTAGATGGGCCACTCGGGATCGTACAGGTCGATGCCGTTCTCAGGAGAGAGCATGTCCATGTTGGCGTCCCACAGGGAGTCGATGGTGCCCACGTCCTTCCAGTAGCCCTTGAAGCGGTAGGCCACCAGCTTCTCGCCGGCGTTCAGCATGGCGGGAATGATGTTCTTACCGAAGTCGTTGGCGCTCTTCTCGTCGGCCTCGTCGGCGATGAGGTACTGCTTGAGCTTCTTCCAGGTGAAGATATAGATGCCCATGGAGGCCAGGTTGCTCTTGGGGTGCTTGGGCTTCTCCTCGAACTCGTAGATGGTGTCGTGGTCATCCACGTTCATGATGCCGAAGCGGGTGGCCTCCTCCAGGGTGACCTCCAGCACCGAGATGGTGCAGGCGGCGCCCACTTCCTTGTGGTGGGCCAGCATCTTGGAGTAGTCCATTTTATAGATATGGTCACCCGAGAGGATGAGCACGTACTCGGGGTCATACAGCTCCAGGAAGTCCAGGTTCTGATAGATGGCGTTGGCAGTACCCTTGTACCAGGTGCCCTTCTCGCCCTCACGCATGTAGGGGGGCAGCACATGGACGCCGCCGTCGGAGCGGTCCAGGTCCCAGGGCTGGCCGTTGCCCAGATAGGCGTTGAGCTCCATGGGACGGTACTGGGTCAGCACGCCCACCGTATCAATACCGGAATTGACACAGTTGGACAGGGGAAAATCAATGATACGGTACTTGCCGCCAAAGGGGACGGCGGGTTTTGCCACGTGACTGGTCAGCGCGTGAAGACGGCTGCCTTGTCCGCCAGCCAGAAGCATGGCGACACATTCCTTTTTCATAACACGTTCACCTCTTATTGCAGATACCGACGACTCGGTTCCATACATTCCCTCTCTCCGGTCGGCCCGGGAGCGATTGGCTTTCCGTTTACCCTCTCCTCTCTTCTCGGATCGACTCAGGACGGCTTCGCCGGCTTTTTGGCCGCGGGCTTTTTGGCGGCAGCCTTGGGTTTCGCGGGGGTGTCCTTGTCCTTTGCATCGGTTTTGGTGGACCGGGTCCGGGTGGTGGTCTTGGCCGTACGCTTGACCGCCTTCTTGGGCTCGGCCGCCGGCTGAAGCTCCGCCTTCTTGCGGCGGGGCGGGAATTTCTTGACGCACTTATAGATGACAGCGCTCATGGGGGGCAGATCGATGGAGATGGACTGCTCCTGGCCATGGCAGGCGATGTACTCGGTCTTGAGGGGCTCCTTGTCGCCCAGTCCGGTGCCGCCGAAGGACTCGTCGTCGGTGTTGAACACCAGCTCGTACCGGCCGGGGAAGGGGACGCCCACCTGGTAGCCCTTGCGGTGGACGGGGGAGAAGTTGCACACCACCAGCAGGAACTGGCCCTTCTTGTCCTTGCGGAGGAAGGCGGCGCAGTTGCCCTGGTTGTCGTCGGCGCAGATCCACTGGAACCCCTCCCAGGAGAAGTCCAGCTGCCACAGCTCGGGATTGGCCAGGTAGAACTGGTTGGCGGATTTGAAGAACTTCTGAAGCTTCTTGTGCCGCTCCTGCTTGAGGAGGTGCCAGTCCAGGGAGTGCTCATAGTGCCACTCGTTGAACTGACCGAACTCGGCGCCCATGAAGAGCAGCTTCTTGCCGGGGTGGGTCAGCATGTAGGTGTAGAAGGCCCGCACGCCGGGGAACTTCTCGTCGTCGGTGCCGGGCATCTTGTTGATGAAGGAGCCCTTCATGTGCACCACCTCGTCGTGGGACAGGGGGAGCACGAAGTTTTCCGAGAAGGCGTACATCAGGGAGAAGGTGATGTCCCGATGGTTGAACTGGCGGAAGTAGGGGTCCAGCTTCATGTAGTGGATGATGTCGTTCATCCAGCCCATGTTCCACTTCAGGTTGAAGCCCAGGCCCCCCTCCAGACCGCCCTGTCCCACGGGATGGGAGACCCGGGGCCAGGCGGTGGACTCCTCAGCGATCATCATGACGTCGGGGTGGGCGGTGAAGATGTGGGTGTTCAGGGCCTGGAGGAAGTCCACGGCCTCCAGGTTCTCGTGCCCGCCGAACATGTTGGGGCACCACTCGCCGCCCTGGCGGCCGTAGTCCAGATACAGCATGGAGGCCACGGCGTCCACCCGCAGGCCGTCGATGTGGTACTGCTCCAGCCAGAAGAGAGCGGAGGAGAAGAGGAAGGAGCGGACCTCGTAGCGGCTGTAGTCAAAGACGCGGGTGCCCCAGTCGGCGTGCTCACCCTTGCGGGGGTCGGCGTACTCGTAGCAGGGCTCGCCGTCGAACTCATAGAGGCCAAAGGCGTCCTTTGGGAAGTGGGCGGGGACCCAGTCCAGGATGACGCCGATGCCGGCCCGGTGGAGCTGGTCCACCAAGTACATGAAGTCATCGGGGGTGCCGAAGCGGCTGGTGGCGGCGAAGTAGCCGGTGCACTGGTAGCCCCAGGAGGCGTCCAGGGGATGCTCGCTGACGGGCAGCAGCTCCACATGGGTGAAGCCCATCTCCTTGACGTAGGGGACCAGGTACTGGGCGATGTCCCGGTAGCTGAGGAAGGTATCCTCGCCGGTGCGCCGCCAGGAGCCCAGGTGGATCTCATAGATATTCAGGGGATTCTGATAGATGGGATTGGCTTTCCGGGCGGCCATCCAGCCCTGATCGCCCCACTGGTAGTCCCCCAGGTCATAGATCTTGGAGGCGGTGCCGGGACGGGTCTCGGCGTGGAAGGCGTAGGGGTCGGACTTGGCCAAAATGCGCCCGTCGCGGGCGGTGACGGCATATTTGTAGCTGTCATAGCGCTTCAGGCCGGGGACGAACCCCTCCCACACGCCATCGCCGATGAGCTTCATGGGGTGGCTGGCCTGATCCCAGTCGTTGAAGTCGCCCATCACGGCCACCGCGGTGGCGTGGGGGGCCCAGACACGGAAGACATAACCGGCGGTCCCGTCTCTGGTCTCGGCATGGGAACCCAAATAGTCCTGGGCACGCACGGCGTTTCCACTGGCGAAAGCCTCGAGAGCGCTCACGGATGTCATCGGTTTGGGATTCATAGGCAATCTCTCCTTACTGGTAAAAACAACCATAAATTCGGCGCTTCAGACGGATTTTTTGTTGTCATAGATGATAATAGCCCTCAAAAGGATGAATGGCTATTTTGTATAAATTATACAACAGAATCCAGGGCGCGTCAAGAGCAGGTCTTTTCCAGAAGAATTGGTTTATTCTCGCATAAAAAGTGAATAAAACCGGGAAAACCAGGCGGGAGGGCCCACCATTCGGGCCCTCCCGCCTGGTCATGCGACCATCAGAAGACGCTGCAGCAAATTGGAAAAAATACCTCCCAGTGAGATCCGGGCCACGCCCTGGTCGGCCACGAGAGGGAGATTTTGTCGTTCCTCGCCGTCCACCCGGACGGAGAGCCGGCCCAGGATCTGACCCGGCTCCACGGGGGCCTCCACGTCGGCGGCCAGCTCCACCTGGGTGGTCACCGAGTCCACCTGGCTGCGCTCCACCAGCACCCGGCCGGGGGTGGAGAGGATGGGCTGGACCTGGCTGGTGACGCCCAGGCGCACGGTGACCGGGGGCAGGGCCTGGCCGGGTCCCACGTCCACCAGCGTGTAGTTGGCAAAGCCGTAGTTGAGCAGCGTCTCAGCGGCGGCCAGCCGGGCGTCGGAGGTGGGGGCCTTCAGGATGACGGCGATGAGGGCCATGCCGTCCCGCTCGGCGGTGGCGGACAGGCAGTAGCCCGCCGAGTCGGTGGAGCCGGTTTTCAGGCCGGTGACCCCCTGGTAGCGGCGCAGGAGCTTGTTGGTGTTGGCCAGCTGGAATGCCCCGTCCCGCAGGGAGTCCATCCAGATGGTGGTATACGCTTGAATGCCGGGGTGGTTGACCATCAGCTCCCGGCTCATGAGGGCGATGTCGTAGGCACTGGTCAGGTGCCCGGCAGCGGGCAGGCCGGTGCAGTTGAAGAAGGTGGTGTCGTGCATGCCCAGCTCCCGGGCCCGCTGGTTCATCCGGGTGACGAAGGCCTCCTCACTGCCGGCCAGGTGCTCGGCCAGGGCCACGGCGGCGTCGTTGCCCGAGGCCACCGCCACGGCCTTCATGAGATCGTCCACCGTCATCTGTTCCCCTTCCTTTAAATAGACCTGACTGCCGCCCATGGAGGCGGCGTGGGCACTGACGGTCACCATGTCCTCCTTGGACAGCTGCCCGCTGTCCAGGGCCTCCATCACCAGCAGCATGGTCATCACCTTGGTGACGCTGGCGGGCTCCATCTTGTCGTGGGCGTTGGACTCGCAGAGCACGGTGCCCGTCTCCTGTTCCATCAGTACGGCGGCTCCCGCCTCCACCGTCGGCGTGGCCTCCGCCGCACCGGCCGGGAAGGAGAGCAGCATCACGGCCGCCAGGGCCGCGCACCATCGTTTCATGGCGGTTCCTCCAGTCTAGAGAAGTTTCTATTTCAGAGGATATGGAAGGACGGGCCATTCTATGCAGGGGGAAAAACTTGTCAGACGGCGCAAAGACTGATACAATCAGCTCTGCAAACCATAATTGAGACAAGCGCGATACAGGAGGAACACATGGAACTGACCACGGTGATCTTGACGGGCGGGGCCTCCCGCCGGATGGGACAGGACAAGGGAAATCTGCGGGCGGGGGACGCCACGCTGCTGGAGCGCCAGGTGGCGCGCTGGCAGGGCGTCTTTTCCGGCGTCGCAGTGTCCATCGGGGAACATCCCCGTCCGCTCCCCCCGGACACGGCGGCTTTGTCCGACGGCTTTCCCGGCGCGGGCCCCATGGCGGGGCTGGAGGCGGGTCTGTCCGCCTTCCCCGGCGGGGTGTTCCTCACCGCGGTGGACATGCCCTTCGGGGACCCGGACCTGGCCCGGGCGCTGGCGGCGCGGCTGGGGGAGGACGACGTGTGCCTCATCCGCCGGGAGAGTGGCCGCCTGGAGCCCCTTTTTGCCGTGTACGGCCCCGGCTGCCTCCCCGCTGTGCGGGAGGGCCTGGCGGCGGGGGAGCGGTCCTTCGTCCACGGGCTCTTTCCCAAGGTGAAGGTGCGGGTGATCGAGGAAGGGGACCTGCCCGGCTTCGACCTGGAGCGCATCCTCTGCAACGTCAACCGCCCGGAGGACTGGGAGCGGGTCAAGGACCAGCTGGACCGGACGTAAGAGGGGACTGGAATTTGACGGCACTTTGGTGTATGATAAAAGGGGACGAATCGTCCCGCCTTTTTAGGATAAAACCGCCCGGACGGTCCGGGCGATTTGATTTGGAGCGTGTCTATGACCGATTTATTTGAAAAATCCATTCAGACTCTGGAGCTGCCCCGGGTGCTGGAGCGCCTGGCCGAGCAGGCCGTGACCGAAGAGGGGAAGGAGCGCTGCCTGAACCTGCGCCCCCTCACCGACGAGGACGACGTGCGCCGCCGCCTGGCCGAGACCAGCGCCGCGGTGGACCTGATGACCCTCAGCGGCAGCCCCTCCTTTTCCGGGGTGAAGCCGGTGGCGGCCTCCCTCCAGCGGGCCAACATGGGCGGCGCGCTGAACACCCGGGAGCTGCTGGACATTGCGGCAGTGCTGCGGGCCTCCCGCTCGGCCAAGGAGTACGCCGACGGCCGCAGCGGCGCGGCCAAGACGTGTATCGACCACCTCTTCGCCTCCCTGACCCCCAACCGGTATCTGGAGGAGAAGATCACCGGCTCCATCGTGGGCGAGGATGAGATCGCCGACTCGGCCAGTCCGGAGCTGGCCGACATCCGCCGCCACATCCGGGCCACCGCCAGCAAGGTCCGGGACATCCTCAACAAGCTCATCTCCTCCAACCAGGCCAAGTACCTCCAGGAGGCCATCATCACCCAACGAAACGACCGCTTCGTGGTGCCGGTGAAGTCGGAGCACAAGAACGACGTGCCCGGCCTGGTCCACGACGTGTCCTCCTCCGGCGGCACCTTCTTCATCGAGCCCATGGGCGTGGTGAAGGCCAACAACGAGCTGCGGGAGCTCCAGTCCCGGGAGGAGAAGGAGATCGAGCGCATCCTGGCCGAGCTCTCCGCCGAGTGCGCCGCCTACCGGGAGGACATCGCCCAGAACTATGACCTCCTGCTCATGCTGGACGTCATTTTCGCCCGGGCCAAGCTCTCCTACCGCATGAAGGGCGCCGAGCCCAAGATCGTCAAGCGGGGGCTCTATCTCCGCCGGGCCCGCCACCCGCTGCTGGACCCCAACAAGGCCGTGCCCAACGACCTGATGCTGGGGGAGGACTTCGACACCCTGGTCATCACCGGCCCCAACACCGGCGGTAAGACGGTGACCATCAAGACCATGGGCCTTCTGGTGCTCATGGCCCAGTGCGGCCTCCACATCCCCGTGGACGCCGACAGCCGCATCCAGGTCTTTTCCCGGGTGCTGGCCGACGTGGGCGACGAGCAGTCCATTGCCCAGAGCCTGTCCACCTTCTCCTCCCACATGGTCAATATCGTGGGCATCCTGAAGGAGGCGGACGACGAGACCCTCATCCTCTTCGACGAGCTGGGCGCGGGCACCGATCCCATCGAGGGCGCCGCCCTGGCCGCCGCCATCATCGAGAGCGCCCGGGAGCTGGGCGCCCTGGTGGCCGCCACCACCCACTACGCCGAGCTGAAAGTGTACGCCATGACCACCAAGGGGGTGGAGAACGCCTCCTGTGAGTTCAATGTGGACTCCCTGGCCCCCACCTACCGGCTGCTCATCGGCATTCCCGGCAAGTCCAACGCCTTCGCCATCTCCGAGCGGCTGGGACTGCCGAAATATATCATCCAGAAAGCCGCCGAGCGCATCGACGCGGAAAACGTCCGCTTTGAGGACGTGCTCACCCAGCTGGACGAGCAGCGCCAGCAGATGGAGCGGGAGAAGGAAGAGGCCGCCAAGCTCCGTCGGGAGATGGAGGACTCGGCCAAGGTGGCCCGGGAGTACCGGGAGAAGCTGGAGAAGGAGCGGGCCAAGGCCGTGGAGAAGGCCCAGGCCGAGGCCCGGCGCATCCTGGACGAGGCGAGAGACACGGCCGACCAGGTCTTTAAAGAGCTTAACGACATGCGCAAGAAGCAGCGCAAGGAGGAGGACTGGCAGCGGGTCAACGAGGCCCGCGCCGGGCTGAAGCACCGCCTGAACGAGGCCGAGGACAAGCTGGGCCGCCGCAAGGAGGAGCCCGCACCCCCTCCCACCCGTCCGGCCAAGGCGGGCGACACGGTGGAGCTGGTGAAGATGGGCACCCAGGCCACCGTCCTGAGCGTGAACAAGGACGGCTCCCTCCAGCTCCAGGCGGGCATTCTGAAAATCACCGCCAAGCAGAGCGAGGTCCGCGTGGTAGAGGGGGAGACCCAGACCCAGAAGGAGGCCCGCAAGGTGGTGCGCCAGGCTGAGCACAAGCTGCGTTCCCTGGGCGCGTCGCCGGAGGTGGACCTGCGGGGCATGATGACCGATGAGGCCATCAACGCCCTGGACATGTTCCTGGACAACGCCATGCTGGGCCGCCTCCAGGAGGTCACCGTCATCCACGGCAAAGGCACCGGCGCGGTGCGCAAGGCGGTGCGGGAGCACCTCAAGCGCAGCCGCTATGTGAAATCCTTCCGCCCTGGCCGCTTCGGCGAGGGTGAGGACGGTGTGACGGTGGTGGAGCTGCGCTGAGCGCTCCGCCCCGCCGGAGAGAAGGGAGTGATGGCGTTCCTGCATCTTCGAGCAGATCCGCTCCATTCAGCGAAAGCGCCAGAGGTGGGAGCAGGAATTTGTGCAAATTGGCATTGACGATTTGGGACAAATTTGGTATTCTTATAATTGCAAATATGCGAGGCATATTAGGGGAGGAAACGCTATGTATATGAAAGAGGCAATGGTGAATAACCAGGTCGGTCTGCACGCGCGTCCGGCGACTTTCTTCATCCAGAAGGCCAATGAGTTCAAGAGCTCTATCTGGGTGGAAAAGGATGAGCGGAGAGTGAATGCCAAGAGTCTGCTGGGCGTGCTCTCCCTGGGCATCGTGAAGGGCACTTCGATCAACCTGATCGCCGACGGCCCCGACGAGAAGGAGGCCATTGAGGGCCTCATCGAGCTCATCAGCTCCAACTTCGCCGAGTAATCCTGTGCCGAAAAAAAGCGCCGCCGTGTGCGGCGCTTTTTTTGATTTGAAGCGTGAGTTTTGCTCCCGGGAGGCCCGGAGGAGTTTTACCCTCGCCGGGCGGGCGTCCTGCGCGGACAGCGCCCGATTTCTTTTCGCGGAAAAGAAACCGGGGAAAGAAAAGGCCTCAAGGGGGCTGTCTGCCCCCTTGAGAATCCCCCTAAGTGGGCGGCCTTCGGCCACCTGGTTTTGCCGGCAGTACAACGCTTTCTTCATAGGCACCAGGCTTGGAATTGGCCACGCCGAGGTAAGGAAATACCACCGCAGAAGAATGAAAGCCGGGGAGCGCCTTGGGGGAGTCCAGAGGGGCGGTATCCCCCCTCTGGGCTTTCTTTCCCACCGCTTTCTTTCGCAAAGAAAGCGGTGCTCCCGCCGAGCAGGCGGCCTGTCCGGCGAGGACATGCGCCCCGCGCCGGGTGCAGAAAGCACACTGACTTCATCAAAAAGGAGGGCATACTGTTTCTGCTATGACCTTTGAAGAACTGAAAGAAAAAGCCCATGCCCTGCCGCTGAAGCCGGGTGTGTACATTATGCAGGATGCCAAGAATACGGTCATCTATGTGGGCAAGGCCAAGGCCCTGAAAAACCGGGTCAGCCAGTACTTTGCCAACCTGGCCTCCCACACCGAAAAGACCCGGGCCATGGTGAGCCAGATCGACCACTTCGACGTGATCGTGGCCGACTCGGAGTTCGAGGCCCTGGTGCTGGAGAGCTCCCTCATCAAGCGCCACCAGCCCCACTACAACATCCTCCTGAAGGACGACAAGGGCTACCCCTATATCCGCCTGGATGTGAAATCGCCCTACCCCCATTTTTCCATGGCCAACCGGGCGGAGGACGACGGAGCCCGCTACTTCGGACCCTTTGGGAACCGGGGGGCCAGCCAGGCCATCATCGACGCGCTGCTGACGGCGCTGCGCTTACCGGCCTGCGCCCGGGTGTTCCCCCGGGACATCGGAAAGGGGCGGCCTTGCCTCAACTACCACATGGGCAAGTGCGACGGCTACTGCCGGAAGGACATGGACCAGTCCCGCTACGGGGAGGCCATCGAGCAGGCGGTGCGGCTCCTGGAGGGCAAGTTCCAGGAGGTAGGGGACGAGATCAAGGCCGAGATGGAGCAGGCCGCCGAGGAGCTGCGCTTTGAGCGGGCGGCGGAGCTGCGGGACCGATACAAGGCCATCGAGCTGCTGGGCAAGCGGCAGAAGGTGGTGGCCGCCTCTCTGGCCGACACCGACGTGGTGGGCTTCCACCGGGGCGAGGCCAAGAGCTGCTTTGTGGTCCTCCACTACGCCGACGGAGAGCTGGCCGCCAAGGACTGGACTCTGATGGAGACCCCCATGGAGGAGGAGACCGGCGAGGTGGTCTCCGCCCTGGTGCGGGGATTCTACGGCGGGCGGGGGAACCTGCCCAAACAGATCTTGCTCCCCTGCGAGCTGGAGGACGAGGTGCCCATCACCCGGCTCCTCTCCGAGCAGGCGGGGCGGCGGGTCAATCTCATCACGCCCCAGCGGGGAGCCAAGATGGACCTCATCCGTCTGGCGGATAAGAACGCTGTGGAGGAGGTGTTCCGGGCCACCACCCGGGAGGAGCGGCAGAACAAGCGCATGGAGCTGCTGGGCAAGCTCCTGGACCTGCCTGCGCCGCCCCGGCGCATCGAGGCCTACGACATCTCCAACACCGGAGACGACGACATCGTGGCCTCTATGACGGTGTTCGTGGACGGCAGGCCCCTCAAGCGGGATTACCGCCACTTCAAGCTCAAGGATCTGGTCCACGCCGACGACTACGCCTCCATGGAGCAGGTCCTCACCCGGCGTTTCAAGCGCTACCTGGACGGCGACGAGAAATTCAGCGACAAGCCGGACGTGCTCCTCATTGACGGCGGCACCACCCACGCACGGGTGGCGGTGAAGGTGCTGAACGAGCTGGGGCTCACCATCCCGGTGTTCGGCATGGTGAAGGACGACCGCCACCGCACCCGCGCCCTGGTGACGGCGACGGGGGAGGAGATCGGCATCCAGGGCAATCCGGCCATCTTCTCCTTCATCGGCCGGATCCAGGAGGAGACCCACCGCTTCGCCATCGAGTTCAACCGCCTCCAGCGCACCAAGCGGGTCCAGGGCTCCACGCTGGACCAGATCCCGGGTGTGGGGGAGAAGCGGCGCACCGAGCTGTTAAGGCACTTCAAGAGCATCAAGAACATCAGGGCCGCCTCTCTGGAGGAGCTGGAGCAGGCGGTGCCCAAGAACACCGCCAGAGCGGTCTATGACTTTTTCCGCGCCGGGGAGAAGCCCGGGGCGGAGCCATAAAGGAGGAATACGCCATGCGCGTTATTTCGGGAGAAGCCCGGGGCCGGCGGCTGAAGGAGCTGTCCGGCATGGAGACCCGGCCCACCACGGATAAAGTGAAAGAGTCCATCTTCAACATCGTCCAGTTCGACATCGAGGGCCGGAAGGTGCTGGACCTGTTCGGCGGCACCGGCCAGCTGGGCATCGAGGCCCTGTCCCGGGGGGCGGCGAAGTGCACCTTCGTGGACCTGCGGAAGGACGCGGTGGCCCTCATCAAGGAGAACCTGAAGGTCACCCGCCTGGAGGACCGGGCCCGGGTGGTGCAGGGGGATTCCCTCTCGTTCCTGGCCAGCTGCGGGGAGAAGTTTGACCTCATTTTCCTAGACCCGCCCTACGCCGCGGGGCTGCTGGAAAAAGCGCTGGAGCGGGCCGCTGCAATTGACATCCTGACGGAAAATGGTATAATGGTCTGCGAAAGTGCCGCGGAGACGGTGCTTCCCGATCTGCCGGAGCCTTATCGGAAGGGCCGGGAATACCGCTACGGCAAGATCAAAATCACCCTGTACCGGCGCGGTCTGTGACCGACGCACGGGAAGGAGGTTTCGGTGAAAACAGCCATTTATCCCGGAAGCTTTGACCCCATCACTCTGGGGCATCTGAATATCATCAAGCGGGCGGCGGTGTGCTTCGACAAGCTGATCGTGTGCGTCATGGTCAACTCCGACAAGATCAACACCGGCCTTTTCACCCCCGAGGAGCGGGCGAACCTGATCCGGAAGGTGGTCTACAAGCTGCCCAACGTGGAGGTGGACTGGTCCACCACCCTGCTGGCCGAGTACGCCCGGGAGAAGCGGGCCTGCACCCTGGTCAAGGGGCTGCGGGCGGTGTCGGACTATGAGAACGAGATGCAGATGGCGCTGCTCAACCGCAAGCTGAACCCCCGGCTGGACACCATGTTCATGCCGTCCAGTACGAAATATACCTACATCAGCTCCAGCGTGGTGAAGGAAATGGCCCGCTACGGAGCAGATCTCTCGGACTTCGTGCCCCGGGAGATCATCGACGACGTGAATGAACGAATGCGACAGAGGAGGAATGGGTAATGGCCAGTGGCGTGGAAGAGCTGATGGACTTACTCTATCAATTGATCGACGAGGCCAAGGGCGTGCCCCTCAACAGCGAGAAGTGCATCATCGAGCGGGACAAGGCCCTGGACCTGCTGGACGAGATCCGCAGCCAGTTCCCCATGGAGCTGAGCGAGGCCAAGAAGCTGCTGGCCAGCCGGACCGAGTACATCGCCTCCGCCAAGCGGGAGGCCGAGCTCATCCGCAAGCAGGCCGACGACCGGGCCAAGCAGATCCTGGCCGAGGACGAGCTGGCTGCCCAGGCCAAGCAGCGCTCCAACGAGATCATCCGCCAGGCCGAGGAGCGGAGCCGGGAGCTCCGCCGCGCGGCCAACGAGTACTGCGAGGACGCCCTGCGCCGCACCGAGGAGGCGGTGGCCGAGGCGTACGACGAGATCAAGAAATCCCGTGCTCGCTTCCGCGCTGCCTCCACGGGCGGCGGTTCCGGACGCTGAGCCTGAGACAGGAGACCCGAAGGGGCCGCCGCGTGAAAACGCGGCGGCCCCTTTTTGCCTGAAAATGGGAGAAAAGCGGTTCTTTATCGGAAGAAACGCTGGAAAAGCGGCGCCGCCGCGTGCTTGGATCGGGTTGCATAAGCAAAGTATTATTTCAATCGAACATATGTTTTTGTTGTAAAATCGAGGGATTTCCCCAGAAAATCTCCGACTTTTTTCTGAAAAACATGTAACGAGAGTATTGCAATTTTATAACAGAGCCGCTATACTAAAAAGCACAGTGGAGCAAAGTGGAGGAACGGGGAGCGCCGATGATGAGGTGAGGCGGAGATGACAGGCACCTATGAGCATACCATCGACGCCAAAGGCCGCATGTTCCTGCCCTCCCGTCTGCGGGAGGAGCTGGGGCACAGCTTCCACATCGCCGTGGGCGCCAACCGGGACTCCGCCGGGATCTGTAAATATCTGGTGATGTACCCCGAGGCGGCCTGGCAGAAGCTCCAGGAGCGGGTGGCGGAGCTGCCCAGCAGTCAGGCCTCCGCCATGGACGTCATCTTTGCCAATGCCGCCCGCTGCGAGCCGGACAGCCAGTGGCGCATCTTCATCCCCCAGGACCTGCGGGACTACGCGGGCTTGAAGCGGGACGTGGTGGTCATCGGCAACAACGACAAGGCCAAGCTCTGGGACGCCGAGGCGTGGAACGCCAAGAAGCGCCGGGAGCTCACCCCCGAGCAGGTGGCGGAGACCATGCTTCTGCTGGGGCTGTAAGGCAGACCACAGGAGGAGAGTCCCATGGAATACACCCATCGCCCGGTGCTGCTGGAGGAGTGCATCCAGGCTCTGAATATCAGGCCCGACGGCATTTATATGGACGGCACCTTGGGACGGGCCGGCCACTCCCGGGAGATCGCGGCGCGGCTGACCACGGGACGGCTCATCTGCGTGGACCGGGACCAGGCGGCCCTGGATGCCGCGCAGGAGCGGCTCGCTCCCTGGATGGACCGGGTGAGCCTGGTACACAGCAATTTCTGCGAGATCGACGCCATCCTGGACGGGCTCTCTGTCCCGGCCGTGGATGGAATGTTGTTTGATTTGGGCGTATCCTCGCCCCAACTGGACGACGCCTCCCGGGGCTTCAGCTACATGGCCGACGCCCCGCTGGACATGCGCATGGACCAGACCAGCCCCCTCGCCGCCCGCACGGTGGTGAACGAGTGGAGCCGGGACGAGCTCCGGCGGATCTTTGCCCAGTTCGGGGAGGAGCGGTACGCCGGGCCCATCGCCGCGGCCATCGACCGCCGCCGGCAGGAGAAGCCCATCGAGACCACCCTGGAGCTGGTGGACATCATCCGGGACGCCATGCCGGCCAAGGCCCGGAAGGAGAAGCAGCACCCCGCCAAGCGGTGCTTTCAGGCTATCCGCATCGCGGTGAACGACGAGCTCACCTCGGTGGACCGGATGCTTCAGGCGGCCGTGCCCCGGCTCAACCCCGGCGGACGACTGGCGGTGATCTCCTTCCACTCGCTGGAGGACCGCATCGTGAAAAACGCCCTGGCCGAGTTTGCCAGAGGCTGCATCTGCCCGCCGGACTTCCCGGTGTGCGTGTGCGGCCGCAAGCCCCAGGTGAAGCTGGTCAACCGGAAGCCCATCGTGTCCGGTGAGCAGGAACTGGAGGAAAATCCCCGCGCCCGCAGCGCCAAGCTGCGCGTGGCGGAAAAGGTATAGAGCCCGCGTGAGGGCGTGTGTTGTGATTGACCAAAGAAAAGGAGTTGGTTCCCATGGCAACGATGGCCAAGCGGAGAAGACGATACGCCTACGGCTCTGTGCCGGGAAGCAATGCCTATGAGGGCTCGGCCGCCCGCCGGCTGGAGCGCGCGCCTGCCGCGCAGCCCCGGCCTCAGGTCCGGCCCCGGGAGCGTGCCGTGGCCCGTCCCCAGGTGCGGGTGCGGGAGGCAGGTCGTGTCTCCGTGTTTGCTGTGGCTGGGTTTTTGGCGGTGGCTGTGTGTGCGGTCCTGCTGATGTGGAGCTATGTGGAGCTCTCCCAGATCTCCAGCCAGGTGGTGAGCGTCAAGAGCGAGATCACCAGCCTCAAGAGCGAGGAGGCCAAGCTGCGTGCCCAGTACGAGCTGGCCTACGATCTGAGCGACATCGAACAGACCATGACCGCCGACGGCAGCATGATCCGTCCCGGCGAGAGCCAGATCTGCTACGTGGATCTGTCCTCGCCCGACAGCGTGGAGCTCTTTGACAATGAAACCTCCGTCTCGGGCGTACTGGGCCTGGTGGAGAGCGTAAAGGAGATCTTTGGTGAAGTGGTGGAATATTTCCGCTGAGCCGAACCATATAGTTCCCTGACCCCAAACAGAACATGGCCGCTCCGGCGGTCTCCAGAAGAGGGCGTAAGAAAACGAAAGTTTCTTACGCCCTTCTGCGGTATTTTTAAGGAGAATGGCATGAAGAGCAACAAAAAACGCCAACAAGATCGGACCGCAGCCAACCTGCGCATCCTCAAGCGCACGCTGTTTCTCATGGCGGTGTGCGGCGTGGTCTTTTTTATCCCCCTGGTGTGGCGCCTCTACCAGCTGCAGATCGTGCAGCACAAGGAGCTGGAGGAGAAGGCCATCGACCAGCAGACCTGGGATAAGGAGGTCGTGGCCAACCGGGGGTCCATCTACGACGCCAACGGCAACACCCTGGCCATGAGCGCCGAGGCCTACTACATCCAGCTCTCTCCCCACGAGATCGAGCAGCGCCAGGAGGAGTACCGGGAGAAGGTGGAGAAGGCCAACGCCGAGAGCGACCCGGAGAAGCGGGAAGAGCTGATGCCCGACTACGACGAGCCCACCAACGAGTCCATCGCCCAGAATCTGGCCTCCATCCTGGGGCTGGACGCGGAGGACATCCTGAAGCGTCTGGCCAAGACCAACTCCTGGAGCGAGGTCATCAAGACCCAGGTGGAGAGCGACGAGGCCGACCTGGTCCGGGAGTACGCCAAGAACAACGGCCTCTCGGCGGGCATCTACGTCATGCCAAGCTCCAAGCGCTACTATCCCTATTCCAGCCTGGCCTCCCAGATCATCGGCTGGGTCAACTACAACGACGGCAACCGGGGCGCCTACGGCCTGGAGGCCATGTACGACGACGTGCTCTCCGGCCAGACCGGGCGCATCGTCACCGCCAAGGACGGCACCGGCAAGCAGCTCCTCTACCGCTATGAGGACTATGAGGACGCGGTGGACGGCATGGACCTCCACCTGACGCTGGACGCCACCATCCAGTACTACTGTGAGCGGGTCCTCTCCGAGGGCATCGAGAAATTCGAGGTCCAGGAGGGCGGCTTCGTCATCGCCATGAACCCCAAGACCGGAGCCATCCTGGGCTGGGCCAACTCCCCGTCCTACGACCTGAACGAGCCCCGCACCATCAGCGACCCGGCCCTGTCCGAGAAGCTGACGGAGGTGCAGAACGACACCACCCTCACCGACGAGGAGCGGAGCCAGGCGGTGGCCGACCTCCTGTACCAGCAGTGGAGCAACAAGGCCCTCAATGAGACCTACGAGCCCGGTTCTACCTTTAAAAGTGTGGTGCTGGCCGCCGCGCTGGAAGAGGGGCTGGTCAATGAGAACAGCACCTTCACCTGCACCGGCTCGGTGATGGTGGACGGATACAGCAGCCCCATCCACTGCTCCAAGCGCACCGGCCACGGCACCCAGACCCTGGCCCAGGCGGTGGCCAACTCCTGCAACCCCGCCTTCATCGCCATCGGTCAGAAGCTGGGCACCCAGACCTTCTACGACTACCTGGAGGACTTCGGCTTCCTGTCCCAGACCGGCATCGACCTCCAGGGTGAGCCCAGCGCCCCCAACTATAACATTATGTGGCCCCGGGACTCCTTCACCACCGTTGACCTGGCGGTGGCCTCCTTCGGCCAGCGCTTTGAGGTCACCCCCCTGCAGCTCATCACCGCCGCCAGCGCCGTCATCAACGGCGGCCACCTGATGCAGCCCTACGTGGTGGACAGCGTTACCGACGCCGACGGCAACGTGGTGCAGCACACCGAGCCCACCGAGGTCCGCCAGGTGGTCAGCGAAAAGACCAGCGAGCGCTGCCGCACCATTCTGGAGCAGGTGGTCATCCCGCCCGGAACCGGTAAGCAGGCCTACGTGGCGGGCTACCGCATCGGCGGCAAGACCGGCTCCTCTGAGGTCAAGAACGAGGACGACCACACCATCGTCTCCTTCCTGGGCTTTGCCCCGGCCAACGATCCCCAGGTCGTGGTCCTCATCGCCTACGACAGCCCCAAGCCCGCCAGCCCCGGCGCCCTCTACACCTCCGGCGGCTACTACATCAGCGGCGGTAACATGGCGGCCCTCCAGGCCGGTGAGCTGCTGCCCGACATCCTGGACTATCTGGGTGTGGCGAAGCAGTACACCGACGAGGAGAAGGCCACCATGGACATGACGGTGCCCAACGTGGTGGGCATGACCCTGGCCGACGCCACCGCCAAGATCCAGGCCAACGGCCTGGAGGTGCGCACCGTGGGCGAGGGCGACACTGTCACCGACCAGACGCCCATCGGCGGCGTGGCCATCCCCGGCGGCAGCGAGGTGATCCTGTACCTGGGTGCCGAGAAGCCCACCGACAAGGTGACGGTGCCCAATGTCTCCGGCATGAACCGGGAGCAGGCCCAGACGGCCCTGGAGAACGCGGGACTCTATCTGAAGTCCACCGGCCTCACCGTGGGCAGCGACGTGAAGGCGGAGAGCCAGTCCATCGCCGAGGGTACTGAGGTGGAGCGCGGCACCGTGGTGGAGGTCCACTTCATCCAGAGCACCGCCAGCGGCGGCGCGGGCAGCGGCCTGTAAACAACCGAATGTTTTGACCCGCCGGGTGGGCGGAACCAAACCCAAAGGGGTGAATCCATGAAACTGCGTCAGCTTTTGCTGGGCGCCACCCCTTTGGGGGCGTCCGCCGACCTGGAAATGGAAATTTATGGAATAACATATGACACCCGCTCCCTCCGGCCCGGGGACCTCTTCGTGGCGCTGGAGGGGGAGAAGGAGGACGGCCACCGGCACATCGCCGAGGCCTTTGCCCTGGGGGCGGCGGCGGTGCTCTGCCGCGTTCCCCCGGAGGAGGGGGCCTGGGTACGGGTGGCCGATACCCGGGCGGCTCTGGCGGTGGTGTCGGCCAACTGGTTCGGCCATCCGGCGGAGCGGTTGACCGTCATCGGCGTCACCGGCACCAACGGGAAAACCACCACCACCTACCTGATCAAGACCATGCTGGAGGAGGTGCTGGGGGCCAGGGTAGGCCTCATCGGCACCAACCAGATCCTCATCGCCGACCGGGAGCTCCCCGCCCGGCGGACCACCCCGGAGAGCTGGGAGCTCCACCGCCTTTTTATGCAGATGGCCTGCGCCGGATGCACCCATGTGGTGATGGAGGTCTCCTCCCACGCCCTGGCCCTCCGCCGCACCGACGGCATCCCCTTCCGGGTGGGGGTGTTCACCAACCTGACTCAGGACCACCTGGACTTCCACCACACCATGGAGGCCTACCGGGACGCCAAGGGGAAGCTTTTTAGCCAGTGCGAGGCGGCAGTGCTGAACCTGGACGACGAGGCGGGGCGGTGGTACGCGGACCATGTGGCCTGCCCGGTCCTCACTTACTCCGAGGGAAAAGACGAGGCCTGGCTCACCGCCCGGAACGTCACGCTGCTGCCCCGGGCGGTGCGCTTTGAAGCGGTGACCCGGGGGAGCATCGCCCGGGTGGAGGTCCCCATCCCCGGGGGCTTCACCTTATATAATGCTCTGGCAGCTCTGGGTGCGGGGCTGGCTCTGGGGCTCCCGCTGGACCGGCTGGCCCCGGCGCTCTCCCGGGCCAAAGGCGTGAAGGGCCGCATCGAGGTGGTGGACGTCCCGGCGGAGTTCACCGTCCTCATCGACTACGCCCACACCCCTGACGCCCTGGAGAACATCCTCACCACGGTCCGCAGCTTCACCGAGGGGCGGCTCATCTGCCTCTTCGGCTGCGGCGGCGACCGGGACGCCACCAAGCGCGCCCCTATGGGGGAAATCGCGGCGGCGCTGGCCGACTATGTGGTCCTCACCAGCGACAATCCCCGCAGCGAGGACCCCCACGCCATCCTCCGGGACATTTTGAAGGGGATGACCGATTGCGACACCCCGCGCCTGGTGGTGCCCGACCGGCGGGAGGCCATCCGGGCCGCCCTCGCCATGGCACGGCCGGGGGATGTGGTGCTGCTGGCCGGCAAGGGCCACGAGACCTACCAGGAGGTCAACGGCTCCTTCCGCCACCTGGACGAGCGGGAAGAGGTGGCCGCCTTCTTCGCGGAGGAAGAGGCGGTGCCCGCCATGGCAAAACGGGAAGAGGACCAGGGGCGCTCCGGGGATATTTCGTGATATTTCAGGTAGAAATCAAGCGCTGTGTGTGATAAAATACCTCCTTGTGATTCTATGATTTTTTGCAAAAGAGGTATGGAGGTTCAAAGAATGGATGTACGCGTGATTTTCAGCATGGTGCTGAGTTTCCTGGTGTCCGCCGTGGCGGGCCGCTTCCTCATTCCCGCCCTGCGGGCGCTCAAGGCGGGGCAGTCCATCAAGGAGATCGGACCCACCTGGCACATGACCAAGCAGGGCACCCCCACCATGGGCGGCCTGATGTTCATCCTGTCCATGGCCGTGGTGCTGGTGGTGCTGGGCTGGAAGGACCTGGTGTCCGGCCGCCTGGGCGGTCTGTATACCTATCTCTTCGCCCTGGTGTTCGGCGCCATCGGTTTCCTGGACGACTATATGAAGGTGAAGAAGAAGGAGAATACCGGCCTTACCGCCGGGCCCAAGTTCCTGCTGCAGCTGGCGGCGGCGGTGGTGTTCACCATCCTGCTGCGCAATGAGGGCTATCTCACCGCCGACTTGTACATCCCCTTTGTGAACGTGACCTTCCAGATCCCCTGGGTGGTCTACATGGTCTTTGCCGCCTTCGTGATGGTGGGCACCGTCAACGCGGTGAACATCACCGACGGCATCGACGGCCTGTCCAGCAGCGTCACCGTGCCGGTGGCCCTGTTCTTCACCGTGACCGCCTCGCTCTGGGGCCGCTCGGACATCAGCCTCATCGCCGCCGCTCTGGTGGGCGGCCTGCTGGGCTTCCTCATCTATAACTTCCACCCCGCCAAGGTCTTTATGGGCGACACCGGCTCCCTCTTCATGGGCGGCATGGTGTGCGGCCTGGCCTTTGCGCTGGATATGCCCCTGATCCTCATTCTGGTGGGCATCATCTACATCGCCGAGACCCTCTCGGACATCATCCAGGTGACCTACTTCAAGCTCACCCACGGCAAGCGCATCTTCCGCATGGCCCCGCTGCACCACCACTTCGAGATGGGCGGCTGGAGTGAGGTGAAGCTGGTGGCGGTGTTCACCTCCGTGACAGTGGTGTTCTGCCTGCTGGCCTGGCTGGGCGTGATGAACCGCTATCCCCTCTGATCCATGCGGCGGGGGCCGCGCAGTAAGGAGGCGATCCCTTGTCCCGAACCCGTAAACGAGACCTGACGATGGAGGAGCAGCTGGCCCGGGGGCCCATCGACCTGCCCTTTCTGATGCTGGTGACCATCCTGACCGTGGTGGGCGCCATCATGGTCTTTTCCGCCTCCTATCCCACCGCCATCAACGAGGGGAAGGACCCGGCCAACTACTTCTTCAAACAGGCGGGCTACGGCGCGGGCGGTCTGGTGGCCATGTACGTCATCAGCAAGATCAACTACCAGCGCTTCCGCTGGATGTCGATGGGCGTGCTGGCGGCCTCCTATGTCCTGCTGATTTTGGTGCTGCCCTTCGGCTACGGCCGCGCCACCGTGGGCGCCCAGCGCTGGATGAGCATTGCGGGTATCAGCTTCCAGCCCTCGGAGATCGCCAAGGTGGGCGTCATCCTCTACTTTGCCGCGCGCCTGTCCAAGCGGGACAGTGAGAAGCCCAAAAAGCTCAACCCCCGCTCCTACTGGAGCGTCCCCCTGGGACTCATGCAGCGCACCGGCTTTCTGGAGCTGATCCCCTACGCCGTCATCCTGGGCTCCATCGCCATCCTCATGATGCTGGAGCCCCACATGTCGGGCACCATCCTCATCCTGGTGGGCGGCGCGGCGGTGCTCTTCGCCGCGGGCATCCACATGGGCTGGTTCGTGGCCGGCGGCGCGTGTATGGGCGTGCTGCTGATCCTGATGATGAGCGGCTACCAGTCCACCCGTATCCTGGTCTGGCGCAACCCCTGGGACTACTACGCCACCGGCGAGAGCTACCAGATCATCCAGTCCCTCTACACCATCGGTTCCGGCGGCCTGCTGGGCGTGGGCCTGGGCAAGGGGCGGCAGAAATTTCTCTTCCTCCCCGAGCCGGAGAACGACTTCATTTTCCCCGTCATCTGTGAGGAGCTGGGCCTGGTGGGCGCCTGTGTCATCCTCTTTCTCTTTGCCCTGCTCATCCTGCGGGGCTTCTGGATCGCCATCCACGCCCGGGACCGCTTCGGCGCGCTGCTGACGGTGGGCATCATGACCCTGCTGGCGGTCCAGGTGTTCCTCAACGTGGCGGTGGTCACCAACCTGATCCCCACCACCGGCATCTCCCTGCCCTTCTTCAGCTACGGCGGCACGGCACTGCTCATCCAGCTGGCCGAGATGGGCATGGTGTTAAGTGTATCGAGACAGATCCCGGCGTCCAAACAGGGCTGACGGGAAGATATGGAGTGATAGACAGATGAACGTACTCTTTACCTGCGGCGGTACCGCCGGACACATCAACCCCGCCGTGGCCCTGGCCCGGCTCTTCCAGCTCCGGGACCCGGACTGCAAGATCCTCTTCGTGGGAGCCGATGGCGGCATGGAGAACCGCCTGGTGCCCAAGGAGGGCTATGACATCCGCACCGTGACCATCACCAACTTCCGCCGCTCCTTCACCCCGGCGGCCATCGGCCACAACCTCAAGACCGTGGTGAACATGGGCCGCTCCAAGGGCCAGGCCAACCGCATCCTGAAGGAGTTCCAGCCCGACCTGGTGGTGGGCACCGGCGGCTATGCCTCCTACCCGGTGGTGAACGCCGCGGCGGCCAAGGGCATCCCCACCGCCGTCCACGAGTCCAACGCCGTGCCGGGCCTGACCACCAAGACCCTGTCCAAGGTGGTGGACGTGGTGATGGTGGGCTTTGAGGAGAGCCGCAGCCACTACGACCACCCGGAGAAGGTGGTGGTCACCGGCACCCCCGTGCGGGGCGACTTCTTCCAGTACACCCGCAAGGAGGCCCGGGAGAAGCTGGGCATCGCCGATGACCGCCCGGTGGTGGTGTCGGTGTGGGGCAGCCTGGGCGCGGCGGTGATGAACCGGCAGATGGCCGACTTCATCGCCCTGGAGTGCAAGGGCGGGGAGCCCTTCCACCACATCCACGGCGCGGGCCGGGATTTCCAGAACATCAACAAGACCCTGGCCGATCTGGGTGTGGACCTGAAGGAGCACCCCTCCATCGACCTGCGGGAGTACATCTACGACATGCCGGTGGTGATGGCGGCGGCCGACCTGGTGCTCTGCCGGGCGGGCGCCTCCACCATCTCGGAGCTCACCGCCATCGCCAAGCCCTCGGTGCTGGTGCCCTCGCCCAACGTGGTGGCCGACCACCAGACCAAGAACGCCCGGGTGCTGTCCGAGGCCGGCGGCGCGGTGCTGCTGCCCGAGAAGGACTGCTCGGCTCAGAAGCTCTACGAGACCACCCTGGACCTTCTCACTCATAAGGAGAAGCGGGACGCCATGGGCGCCGCCCTGCGGCACATGGCGGTGCCCGACGCCAGCGAGCAGATCTACCGCACCCTGCTGGACCTGGTGCGCCGCAAACAGGGATAAGCACCCCCAAACCTCCCCGGCCATAGGATGGAGCAAGACTGACCGAGGAGGAACAGCCATGCAAGCAATCATCGTGGAGGGCGGACGCCCTCTGGTGGGAGGCGTGGAGGTCCACGGGGCCAAAAACAGCGTCTTACCCATTCTGGCCGCCGCCATTCTGGCGCCGGGGAAGAGTGTGATCCACAACTGCCCGCCCCTCTCCGACGTGGCGGCCTCGCTGGACATCCTGCGCCACCTGGGCTGCCGGGCGGAGCAGCACGGGACCGACATCGAGGTGGACGCCAGTACCCTCACCGGCAGCAGCGTCCCCGACGCCCTTATGCGGGAGATGCGCTCGTCGGTGATCTTCCTGGGGGGCATTCTGGGCCGGACGGGGGAGGCGGAGCTCACCTTTCCCGGCGGCTGTGAGCTGGGCCCCCGGCCCATCGACCTGCACCTGAGCGCCATCCGGGCGCTGGGGGCCGACGTGCAGGGGGCAGGGACCTCCACCATCCTGATCCGGGGCGGAAAGCCTCTCCACGGCGGGGAGTATACCGTGGTGGGCGACCGGATCGTGGCCTGTACTTATCTGGCGGCGGCCGCCGCCGCGGGGGGCGCCGTCACCGTCACCGGGGCGGACCCCCGGCATTTTTCCACCGTCACGGCGGTGCTGGCCGAGGCCGGGTGTACCGTCCGCACCGGCGCCGACTGGGTGGAGCTGGTGGGGCGGGAGGGTCTGCAGGCGGTGCGGCCCATCCACACCGCGCCCTATCCGGGCTTTCCCACCGACGCCCAGCCGCCGGTGATGGCGGCCCTGGCCCGGGGACGGGGGACCACCCTCTTTGTGGAACACATCTTCGAAAACCGCTACCGCCATGCCCAGGAGCTGTGCCGCATGGGCGCGGACATCAAGGTGGAGGGGAGAGTGGCCGCGGTGAGCGGTGTGCGCTCCCTCCACGGCGCGGCGGTGGAGGCCGCCGACCTGCGGGGGGCCGCGGCGCTGCTGGTGGCCGCCCTGGGAGCCGAAGGGGAGAGCTCCATCACGGGCCTGAAACACCTGGACCGGGGCTACGCCGGACTGGAGCGGGACCTGACCGCGCTGGGCGGCCGGGTGCGCCGGGTGGAGCAGACGCCGGAGGGGTGAGACCGCCGGCGGACCTTTTCTCTTTTTTTAAGGATTGTTCACAGTTTCTTCAGACGGTTCTGCTAGACTGAAGGCTCAGGACCGGGAACACAACAGAGTCGGAGGACAGAGCTATGGCGGCCAGAAAGAGAAGACGCGGACGAAGACGCAACCGGGGGCGGTTTGGGCTGCTCTATAAGCTGCTCTCCACCCTTCTCATTCTGGCCGCCATTCTGACGGGCTGTATCGTCTTTTTCCGGGCCAACGAGATCGTGGTCACCGGCCAGTCCCGCTACACGGCGGAGGAGATCATCGCCGCCACCGGCGTGGAGCAGGGGCAGAACCTGTTCCGGCTGGACAAGGCGACCATCGTGCGGCAAGTCAGCGCCCAGCTGCCCTATATCGACACCATCTCTATCCACCGGAAATTCCCCGATACCCTCCTCATCACCGTCACCGAGAGCAAACCAGTGGCCGTGCTGGAGTACGACGGGGCTTGGTGGCTGATGGACGCCCGGTGCAAGATCCTGGAGCAGGGGGACTCTACGCTGACCAAGGGCCGGGCCATCCTGCTGGGCCTGACCCCGCTCTCGCCGGCGGTGGGCTCCACCCTGGCGGTGGAGGAGGAGCAGGCCAAGAAATTGAGCGCCCTTCAGGAGCTGCTGGACCAAATGGACGCGCAGGGGCTCACGGGCCACATCACCGAGTTCATCGATCTCACCTCGGAGAGCGAGATCCGCTTTGGCTATGACGCCACCCTCACGGTGGAGGTGCCCCTGTACAGCAGCGATTTCGCCCTCCAGGTCCGCCGCCTGAACGGGGCGCTGACCGAGCTGCAGGAGCGCAACGGCACCGTAACGGGGACGCTGACCCTCCCGGCGGAGGGGAACCGGGCGTGGCTGACCACCCAGCGCTGGATGCCGGAGACCCAGCTCCCCACGTGGGAGAGCCTCCCGGAGGAGAGTGCCCCGGTGGAGAGCGCGCCCCAGGAGACCACCCCGACCGAGGGGGCGGAGAGCTCCGCCGCGCCGGAGGAGAGTGCTCCGGCGGAGAGCGTGACGCCCATGGAGCCCACGCAGATCGGGGACTAGGAGGACAAACATGCAAAAGAGGCGAAAACGGGGTGAGCTGGCCGTGGTGGCCGCGTTCCTGGTGCTGGGCTTTCTCCTGGCGCTGCAGCTCAAGAGCGTGCGCCTGCACACCGGAGTGGACGCCACCAGCGCCAGCCGCCTGGAGACCCTTCAGGAGCTCTACAACGATCTGGTCAACGAGCGGGACGGGCTGAAGGATCAGCTCACCACCGCCCAGAAGGAGCTGGAGGACTACCGCAGCGCCGCCGCCAACGGCGAGGAGAACGAGGCCCTCAAGTCGGAGGTGGACTACCTGTCCATGGTGGCGGGGCTCACCGATGTGGAGGGGCCCGGCGTGATGGTGATCCTGCAGGACTCCACCGCCTCCAACACCAGCGGAGACGAGAACGACTACCTCATCCATGACAGCGACCTCCTCTCGGTGGTCAACGAGCTGCGGGACGCCGGGGCGCAGGCCCTCTCCCTCAACGGGGAGCGCATCCTGGCCACCAGCGAGATCCGCTGCGCCGGCTCGGTGGTGATGATCAACGGCCAGCGCCTGGCCGCGCCCTTTGTCATCTACGCCATCGGCGACCCCACCACCCTCTACAACGCCCTGACCATGCGGGGCGGCGTGGTGGACGTGCTGAGCCAGTGGAAGATCCAGGTGAGCGTGACCATGAGCGAAAAGCTGCTCATCGAGAAGTACGACGGGACCATTGCCACCGACTACCTCAGTCCCGCCACCGAGTCTGACGAAGGGGGTGAGGGCTGATGCTGTGGCTGGAAGGCGTGGGCCTGGGTCTGGGCCTGCTGCTGGGGTTCCTGTGCCCCTGGACGGTGCCGGTGGACTGGTCCCTCTACGTGGCGGCCGGACTGCTGGCGGCGCTGGATTCGGCGCTGGGCGGCGCCCGGGCCCGCTTGAAGGGCCAGTTCAAGCTGGGGATCTTCCTCTCGGGCGCCATCGGAAATGCCGCCATCGCGGTGTTTCTCACCTGGCTGGGGGACAAGCTGGGCATCCCGCTGTACCTGGCGGCGGTGGTGGTGTTCGGCACCCGCCTGTTCCAAAACTTTGCAGAAATCCGAAGGGAACTATTGACCCCTAAGCAAAAGCGAGATAAAATAAAACAAGACGCAGCAGATCCGCAGGGAAGCGGATAAATTTGGAGTTTTCTACAACAGAATGTTGAATCGTATACATTAGGAGGAGCAGTTATGGCGTTTGGACTGGATACCGGGCCGGATAACGTAGTTTCGATCAAGGTGATCGGCGTTGGCGGCGGCGGAAATAACGTGGTCAACCGGATGATTGAGACCGGCATGGAGGGTGTTGACTTTATCGCGGCCAACACCGACAAGCCGTTTTTGGATGCCTCGAAGGCCACCTATAAAGTACAGCTGGGCGAGAAGCTGACCGGCGGCCGCGGCGCGGGCGCCGACCCCGAGAAGGGCCGCAAGGCCGCCGAGGAGAGCCGCGCCCAGATCTCCAAGACGCTGGAGAACACCGACATGGTGTTCATCACCGCCGGCATGGGCGGTGGTACCGGCACCGGCGCCGCCCCCATCGTGGCGGACATCGCCAAGGAGATGGGGCTGCTCACCGTGGGCGTGGTCACCAAGCCCTTCAACTTTGAGGGCCGCCGCCGTATGACCCAGGCGGAAAAGGGCATCGAGGATCTGCGGGACAAGGTGGACAGCCTGGTCATCATCCCCAACGAGCGCCTGAAGTACGCCACCGATCAGAAGATCACCTTCCAGAACGCCTTTGAGATCGCCGATGACGTGCTGCGCCAGGCGGTGCAGTCCATCTCGGACCTGATCAAAAAGACGGGCTTCATCAATCTGGACTTTGCCGACGTGTCCGCCGTCATGAAGGACGCGGGCATGGCCCACATGGGCGTGGGCCGGGCCGCCGGCAAGAACAAGGCCGAGGAGGCCGCCAAGATGGCCATTTCCAGCCCCCTGCTGGAGACCTCCATCAACGGCGCCAAGGGCGTGCTGGTCAACGTGACCGGCTCCATGGACATCGGCCTGGACGAGGTGGACACTGCCGCCGGACTGGTGCAGCAGGCCGCCCACCCCGACGCCAACATCATCTTCGGCGCCGCCTTTGACGAGACCCTGGAGGACGAGATCCGGGTCACCGTCATCGCCACCGGCTTTGAGGACAACTACCCCGGCGCCATTTCCAGCACCCCCTTCACCACCGCCGGTGCCAAGAAGTCCGAGCAGGCCGCCGCCACCGCTGCGGAGGCTCCCGCTCCCACCGCCGCTCCCGCGCCTGCCGCGGCCCCCGCGGGCGAGTTCCAGCCCACCGTCAGCACCACCACCTCCAGCGACTTGGATGAGGGCGTGGATGACGACGGCTGGGGCCAGATCTTTGAGATTTTCAACAAGAAGCGCTGAGCGTCGATTTGACCAACCGATCCATACGAAAAAGTGCCCGGCCCGCTGAGGGGCCGGGCACTTTTTACCCTTGCAATCCCGCCTGGGGCGGGTTATAATGAGTAGCGTGGTGTGGGGTTTGCCAGCCCCAAGGCGGGATCTCCGCCGCCATGTTTGACCAAAAAGGAGTGATATGCGCCGTGAGCAGCGACCCTGGGAGTCGAAAACGAATGAATGACAGCAAGCGAGCGGCGCAGGACAGTGAGGCCGCGGGTTAACACCCGTGTCCCCGCGCGGTCTGTGTTGCCGCAGCGCCGGTGCTGTGCGTGTTGCGCACCGGTGCGAGACAAGACAACGCGCGGGTTTTTCATGCCCTTTTTTGGAGAACGGCCCGCCGGAAAGGCGTGATTTTCAGATGCTTACCATCCACAAGACCATCAACGGAAAGATGACCCGGCTGGACACCATCCAGGACGGCTGCTGGGTCAACCTGACCTACCCCAGCGAGGATGAGCTGAACACCGTGGCCGCCACCCTGGCGGTGGAGCCCTCCTTCCTGCGGGCGGCTCTGGACGAGGAGGAGACCTCCCGTATCGACACCGAGGAGGGCCAGACCCTCCTCATCATCGACGTGCCCGCCGTGGAGAAGGACGACCAGGTGGTGTACTCCACCCTCCCTCTGGGTATCATCGTCACCGAGAAGCACATCATCACCGTCTGCCTGAAGGAATCCTCCATCATCAAGGACTTCCAGGACGGTCTGGTCCGCAATGCCGAGACCCAGAAGCGCACCAGCTTCATCCTCTATATGCTGCTGCGGGTGGCCAAGCGCTTCCTGCAGTACCTGAAGCAGATCGACAAGATCTACAGCTATATGGAGCGCCAGCTCTACAAGTCCCAGCGCAACAAGGAGCTCATCCAGCTCCTGGACCTGGAAAAGTCCCTGGTTTACTTCAATACCTCGCTGAAGGCCAACGAGGTGACCCTGGAGAAGATCCTGCGCGGGCGCATCATCACCCTCTACGAGGAGGACCACGACCTGCTGGAGGACGTGCTCATCGAGGTGCGCCAGGCCATTGAGATGGCCAACATCTACTCCTCCATCATCTCGGGCATGATGGACGCCTTCGCCAGCGTCATCTCCAACAACCTGAACGTCATCATGAAGGTGCTGACCTCCATCACCATCCTGCTGACCATCCCCAACATCGTGTTCGGCTTCTACGGCATGAACGTGGCGGGGCTGCCGCTGGATCAGTTCTGGTGGTTCCCGCTGGTCGTCGCCGCCGGTATCATCGGCGTGGTGGCCGTGGTGCTGAAAAAGATGGACCTCTTCTAAATACCGATCCCAACCGGGCCCTGCGGAAGCTTCCGCGGGGCCCGGATTTTTTAGGTTCGGGCGAAGAAGTCCAGATTGTAGCGGTAGGCCGGGTGGTCGGGGCGATAGGTCCCCGCCCGGCGGTTCCACGCCTCGGCCTCGGCGCGCTGTCCCAGGTGATGGCAGCACAGGCAAAGCTGGATGCAGGGGAGGAAGCCGTGGCAGTCGGGGAGGCAGAAGGCCCCGCTGCGGGGGTCACAGGGGTGTTTCAAAGCCTCCTGATACCACGCTGCGGCCCGGACGTAATCCCCCTGGTCCAGCAGGAGCTTTCCCAGGTCGCAGCACACCTCCGCCCGGGGGCCGTCGAAGGCCAGGCTCTCCAGCAGGGCCCGTCGGGCCTGCCGGGGCCGCTCCAGCGCCAGATAGCACTGGGCCAGATTGCGGCAGGCCTCGATGTTGTTCTCCTTCCAGCCCCAGCCTACGGTGAGGAAGTCCTCCAGCACCTTCACAGCCTCCTCAAAGCGGCCGTGGGCGGCCAGCTCCCGGCCGTAGTAGAACTGTTCCCGGGGGGAGAGATTGCGCCCCCGAGAGAGCACCCCCTCCAGGATGCGCAGATTGCGGTCCGGGTCGCTTGGCCGGAGTTTTTGGTGGGTGACCGCGGCGTCGGTGTAGACCACCTCTCCCACCGGCGCGATGCACTCGTGGACCGCCCCCTCCCAGCGCAGATGGGGGGCGTTGCGGACGATGCGCTCCCGGCAGTAGGTGAGCAGGGGCGCGCCCTTCTCGTCCAGCCCCGCGTGATAGGGGGCCATCACCACGTCGGGGCCGGGGAGCACGTCCCGCTTGAGGGCCAGAAAGGCCTCCCGGTCGGCGGGGAGGAGGACGTCGTCGGCGTCCAGCCACATGCAGTAGGACATGGTGGCCTGCTGGAAGGAGAAGTTGCGGGCGGCGGCAAAGTCGTCCCGCCAGGGGAAGAAGTGGACGTGCTCGGTAAAGCGCCGGGCGATGTCCACGGTGGCGTCGGTGGAGCCTGTGTCCACGATAATGAGCTCGTCGTAGAGCCCGGCGGCGCTCTCCAGGCACCGCGCCAGCACGTCCTCCTCATCCCGGACGATGAGGCAGAGGGAAAGGGTATCCATGGGCCACCTCCAAACGGGTTTGCCCCATCCTATGCACCGGGAGGCCCCAGGTTTCCGGCATGGTGGGGGCAGGAGGCGCATACCCTCCCAGAAAGGGAGGTGAGGAGGATGCTCACACTGGAGCGGGCGGCGGATGCCCTGTGGAACCCGTGGCTGCTGGGGCTTTTTCTCGTGACCGGGCTCTGGTACTCGGTGCGCACCGGCTTTTTCCAGCTCTTTGGCCTGAAAACCTGGCTGAAAGCCACGGTGGGGAGCCTTTTCACCCGGAAGAAAAGCGGCGGGGGCGGCCTGAGCCAGACCCAGGCCCTGGCTACCGCCCTGGCCTCCACCATCGGCACCGGCAGCATCGCCGGCGTGGCCACCGCCGTCGTGCTGGGGGGCCCTGGGGCGGTCTTTTGGATGTGGGTATCAGCGGTGCTGGGGATGATGACCGGGTGCGCCGAAAAGACCCTGGCGGTGGCCTACCGGGAGCGGGGAGAGGACGGCGGCTGGCAGGGAGGACCCATGTGCTACATGGCCCGAGGGCTCCACAGCCCTGTGCTGGCGGCGTGCTTCTGCCTGTGCTGCCTGGGGTCCTCGCTGGCGGGGGGAAATCTGGTCCAGGCCAACTCCATCGCCACCGCTCTGGAGGCCGCCTGGGGCTGTCCCAGGCTGGCGGTGGGGGTCCTTACCGCGCTGGCCTGCGGGGCGGTGATCTGGGGCGGCGTGGGCCGCATCGGCAAGGTCAGCGAGAGTCTGGTACCCCTGATGGCCTTCCTCTTTCTGGCGGGGGGCTGCGCGGTGCTGTGGACACAGCGGACGTATTTGCCGGACGCTTTCCGGGCCATTCTGGAGGGGGCTTTCCGGCCCGCCGCGCCGGTGGGGTATGTGGCCGCCTCCGCCATCCGCTACGGGGTGGCCCGGGGCGTGTTCACCAATGAGGCGGGGATGGGCTCCTCTGCCATGGCCCACGCCGCTGCCCGGGTGGAGGACCCGGCGGAGGAGGGCATGTGGGGCATCCTGGAGGTGGGAGTGGCTACGCTGCTGGTATGTACCGTGACCGCGCTGGTGATCCTCACCACGGGCGTTTATGACCCCCTGACCGCCGGGACGGCCCTCCAGGAGGGGCATGTGCCGGAGGGGATGCTGGGGGCGCCCCTGGCCGCCCGGGCCTTCTCCACGGTGCTGGGGCAGTGGGGGACGGCCCTGGTGGCGGTGTGCCTGCTGCTCTTTGCCTTCACCTCCCTGGTGGGGTGGAGCTACTACGGCGAGCGGTGCCTCCACTGGCTCACCGGCGGGACCAGGGGGCGGACGGCCTACCGGGCGGTGTGCCTGCTCGCCATCGTGGCGGGGAGCACCGGGGAGCTGGGGGCGGTGTGGCAGCTGGCGGACCTGTGGAATGGGCTGATGGCGCTGCCCAATTTGCTGGCGCTCCTGCTGCTCACCCCGAAGGCGCTGGAGCTGCTGCTGCAGTGGGTCCGATAATCTGTTTTTTCGGGAAGCCCGGAGGACTTGCGCTCGCCGCGCAGGCCGCCTACTCGGCGGGAGCACCGCTTTCTTTGCAAAGAAAGCGGTGGGAAAGAAAGCCCAGAGGGGGGATACCCCCCTCTGGACTCCCCCAAAGCGCATCCCGGCTTTCATTCTTCTGCGGCGGTATTTCCAAAGTGCGGCGTGGCCAATTCCGGGCTTTCCGCCTATCCGGAAAGCGTTGTACTGCGGCAAAAAACGGGGCGGCCCCTTGAAAGGCCGCCCTTTTGGAGGGGAGTGGAGAGGGGAACGAGAAGTTCCCCTCTCCGCCTTTTCTTTCCCCGATTTCTTTTCGCGAAAAGAAATCGGGCTCCCGCTGAGCAAGCGGCCCGTGCGGCGAGCACACCTTCCCCGCTCTTAGTTAAGAGCGTTTTTCACGCCGTTGCCGATGTCCCGGGCGGCATTGCCCACGCCCTCAGCGGCGTCCCGGACCAGCTGGCCCGCATCGTCGGCGGCGTAGCGGGCGGCCTTGCCCATGTCATCCGCCGCGTTCTCCATGGGGCTGCTGGTGTCGGGCGAGGTGTCAGGGGTCACGTCCGGCGTCACATCCGGAGTCATATCGGGGGTGTTGTCGGGCGTCGTGTCCGGGGTGACCATGGGCGTGTTCATCGGCGTGGTCGTGGGCGTGGTGGTGTTGCTGCCGAAGCAGCCCGTCAGGATCAGGACCAGCCCGCAGGACAGGGCGCACAGGATCAGAATTCGTCTCATAACAAAGTCTCCTCTTCGGTGGGTATTTCCATGGGAAGTCGCCGAGACTAGCGTGCCACGCAGCCGGGCGCTTTATGCGTTTTGTTTCATCGGAAAAAAGGGCTTGCAATTTGAGGAGAAGTATGGTATATTCCTAATAACAGTAATGGTTACTAATAAGAGAAGAAGGGGGCCTGCCATGAACGGCAAACGCTATTCGCGCCAGCGTGAGCTCATCTATCAGGCACTGATGGACACGACGGAGCATCCCACTGCGGAGATGGTCTACCAGTGGCTCAAACCGGAGAATCCCAGTCTGAGCCTGGGCACCGTGTACCGCAACCTGAATCTCCTGGCCAACGAGGGCCGGATCACCCGCATGGCGTTCCCGGTAGAGCGCTATGATGGCAATACGAAGCCCCATTGCCATTTCCGCTGCGACAAGTGCGGCGGCGTATACGATCTGGATCTGCCCTACTGCCGGGAGCTGGATGAAAAGGCGGACGGCGCCAGTGAACACCAAATCGAAGGACATGAGCTGATCTTCCACGGCTGCTGCGCCCGGTGCCGGGCCGCGGAGGAACTGGCCAAAACATCCTGACAGAACAAAGGAGGAAGCAAGATGGAATTCAAGCTCTATCGCTGTGCCCACTGCGGCAATGTGGTCTGGAAAGTGGTTGACAAGGGTGTGCCCGTCATCTGCTGCGGAGAGCTCATGAGCGAGTGGAAGCCCAACACCGCCGACGGCGCGCTGGAGAAGCACGTCCCCGTGGTGGAGCGCAAGCCCCACGGCAGCGGCAGCACGGTCACCGTGAAGGTGGGCGAGGTGGCCCACCCCATGCTCCCCGAGCATTACATCACCTTCATCGCGGCGGTGGACGGCGATACCGTCACCCTCCGCTTCCCCAAGCCCGGCGACGCGCCGGAGCTGCGGACCTTCACCAGCTCGGAAAAGGTGGAGGCCTATGAGATCTGCAACCTGCACGGATTCTGGAAAGGCGAGGGTTGATTTCAACCCCGATCTGAATTAGAAAGGAGATCATATTTATGGAACTGAAGGGCAGCAAGACCGAGGCCAATCTGTGGAAGGCGTTTGCCGGCGAGAGCATGGCCCGTAACAAGTACACCTACTTTGCCAGCAAGGCCAAGAAGGAGGGCTTCGAGCAGATCGCGGCCATCTTCGAGGAGACCGCCGGCAACGAGAAGGAGCACGCCAAGCTGTGGTTCAAGGAGCTGGGCGGCATCGGCGACACCGCCGCCAACCTGAAGTCCGCCGCCGCCGGCGAGAACGAGGAATGGACCCAGATGTACAAGGAGATGGCCGAGACCGCCAAGGAAGAGGGCTTCACCCGTCTGGCCTTCCTGTTTGAGGGCGTGGGCAAGATCGAGAAGGAGCACGAGGAGCGCTATCTGACCCTGCTGAAGAACCTGGAGGAGGGTCAGGTGTTCCAGAAGGGCGACGTCTATGTGTGGAAGTGCCGCAACTGCGGCCACCTGCACGTGGGCAAGGAGGCCCCTCAGGTCTGCCCCGTGTGCGCCCATCCCCAGGCCTACTTTGAGCTGCAGGCCAAGAACTACTAAGAAACTGGAAAACGGCCGGAGCCATATGGCTCCGGCCGTTTTCGGTCGAGAGAGGGATTCACAGATCGGCGCGGCATGAGCGAGAGCTCCGGCCGGGGCCGGCCCCAACGGCTCCGGCAGAGCGGCCGCGCGAATAAACCGCAGGGCGGCTTATTCCGGAGATGGATAGGAATGGTTTTCCAAAAGTATTTGGTCATCGGAAGAGACGGCCGCTCAGCGGCCGTCTGTTCTGTTAGAATCATTGTTCTACATTATAGTATACCTGTCCCGGATTTGTCAAACGCTTCTTTCGCCGCCGAAGATGGCCCGGAAGCGGGAGCGGGCAAAGGCCTGGCACTCCTCCTCCAGGCGGCGGTACTTCTCCAGCAGGTCCAGCCCAAAGGGAGAGATGCGGGCGGAGCCGCCGTGCTTGCCGCCCTGACAGCGGAGCACCACCGCTTCGCCCAGTTCCTCCTCCAATACGGAGATCATCTTCCAGGCCTTGCTGTACGACAGGCCCATCTGCTGGCTGGCCATGCGCACCGACTCGGTGGCATCGATGAGGGAGAGGAGCTGTGCCACACCGGGCCCCAGGAAGGGCCGTTCACCGCACAGGCGCAGTTTGACCGTGGGGCGGATGGCCTCCTCCCGGCGCAGATCCCGCAGCAGAGGCCACTTCCCCTCGGCCAGGGACTCCCGCAGGCTCCCTGCGTCATCGATGTTCAGGGTTTCGGCGGGCAGGGTGCCGGAGAGCAGACCAGACTCTGCTGCTTCGGCCAGACGCTGGGCGGGGAGGAGCAGGGGCCAGCCGTCTACCTCCCGGCAGCGGGGGCGCACCAGGGGAAGGCCGCAATTCAGCAGGATCCCCATCGTATCGGTGGAGACGAAGGGCACATCAGAGGGGGCAAGGAGCAGACGATCACATCGGGAAACAAGAAAATCCACGGCGTCGGCCCGGCCCTGGGCGTGGTCCGGGAGACACAGCACGCCCCAGTGGGCCATGCGCTTCTCCTGTTCCTCCAGAGAGGCAAGGGGGGTCAGCAGCACGATGGGGCCCACACCCACGCACTGCAGGGTGCGGACCAGGCGCTGAGCGGGGGAGAGGGGCGCGGAGGCGTCCAGAGCCGCCGTACCGGTCTCCACGAGAATGGCGCCAGTCTTCATGAGATCCCTCCTGTCTTTTTTGATGATTATACCGTGCCGCCCCGGAAAACACAAGAGGCCGGACCCCGATGGGTCCGGCCTCTTCGGCGTTCTTTACTTGTTCAGAGCCTCGGCGATGTTGAGGGTGTGGTCCAGCAGACGCTCGATGTCGGTGAGGATCTCGCTGTACAGGATGCTGACCTCCGGATCGGTGTGGCCATGCTTCATCCGCTCGATCTGAGCGGCGCGGTACTGGCGGTTCTTCTCGTCGCTGTCCACTTCCAGCAGGGAGACGGTGTCCTGGGTGCGCTGGCGGTGGGAGGGCTTGTCGTCCTCGAAGTCAATGGCCATCAGCGCGTGGGTGGCCAGGGTGCGCAGGTTGAGCAGCTCCTTGGTGGTGTCCTCGTCCAGCTTCAGGTGGCGCTTCTCCAGGGGGAGGAGGTACTCGGCCATATTCATGGCGTGGTCACCGATGCGCTCGATGTTGCCGCAGATGATGAGCATGCGGCTGAAGCGGTCGGAGTCAGCGGGGGCCATCTCATGGGTGGACAGGCGACCCACGCAGCGGGTGATCTCGGCGTTGTAGAGGTCGATCTCCTCCTCCTGCTCGGCCACGCGCTTGAATTTCTCCTCGTTACGGTCCAGCAGGGCGTCAAAGGACAGCTCCACATTCTCCCGGGCCAGAGCGAACATGGCGGTGAGCTGCTTGTGCAGCTCCTGCAGGGCGATGGCGGTGGAGCCCATGCCGTGCTCGTCCACCAGGGACAGGGAAAAGACGCCCTCTCCCTGGGGCTGGGGACGGTCGGGGAGGATGCGGCAGGCCACATTGGCCAGCACGCCGCCCAGAGGCAGCAGGATCAGGGTGGTCACCACATTGAAGATGATGTGGGTGGTGGCGATCTGCGCGTCCACCGCGCCGGGCAGCGCGTTCTGGATGACCGACACGAAGGGGGTGAGCAGGCAGATGGTCGTAAAGATGCAGGTGCCAATGACGTTGAACATCAGATGGATGAGAGTGGCCCGCTTGGCGTTGCGGTTGGCGCCCAGAGAGGCCAGGAAGGCGGTGATGCAGGTGCCGATGTTCTGGCCGAAGAGGACGAACACGGCATTGTCCAGGCCGACCACGCCGCTGATCGCCAGGGCCTGGAGGATGCCGATGCTGGCGGAAGAGCTCTGCACCAGGGCGGTGAAGAGCGTGCCGGCCAGAATGCCCAGCAGGGGGTTGGAGAACTTGGTGAGCAGCTGCACAAAGGGCTCATAATCCCGCAGGGGGGCCATGGAGGAGCTCATCAGGTCCATGCCGATGAACAGGATGCCCAGGCCGGCCACGATCTGGCCGATACAGTTGGCCTTCTGGTTCTTGATCATGGTGGCCATGATGACGCCCACGAAGGCGATAAGGGGGGCGATGAGGCCGATGTCCAGTGCGATGAGCAGGCCGGTGACGGTGGTACCGATGTTGGCGCCCATGATGACGCCCACCGCCTGCTGCAGGGTCATGAGCTCGGCGTTGACGAAGCCCACGACCATGACGGTGGTGGCAGAGGAGCTCTGGATCACAGCGGTGATTCCGGCGCCCACCAGCATACCCAGCAGGCGATTGGAGGTGAGACGCTCCAGGATGGATTTCAGCCGGTCGCCGGCCGCTACCTCCAGACCCGTGCTCATCAAGGTCATTCCGTAGAGGAAGAGTGCGAGGCCGCCGAAGAGCATGAATATGTCTTCCAGTTGCATGTCCGAAGTTCTCCTTCTCTCTTGCGGTAAAGTTTTACCGCGATTTTATGAAGTTTTTACATCACGCCTGCTATTATGCCAAAATCCCCCCGGGCATGCAAGAGAAAAATCAAAAGCCTTACACAGTTTTTACAGAAACTTTACACAGGATCTTCGGCATTTTCACGGGGCCGGTCCAGAGGGTCGATCCAGTCTTTCAGTTCTGCCGGAAGAGGTCCCACGGTGGCCACACAGCGGTTGATGGGGGTGCCCAGATTATGGAACTTCTCCTCGTAGTCGGTCATGACCCCCTGGATGCCGTGCTCGTGCAAGTTTCGCGTCACCTCAGAGAGGGTATAGCCCGCCTTGGGGAACTGGAAGAGGGACCACTCGTAGAGATCGTGGTTGTCGGTCTTGAAGTGGATCTGGCCGCCCTCCCGGAGGACCAGGCGGTAGCGCATGAGGAAGTCGGTGTGGGTGAGGCGGCGCTTGGCGTGGCGGTTGGAGGGCCAGGGATCGCTGAAGTTGAGATAGATGCGGTCCACCTCGCCGGGGGCGAAGTAGTCCCGCAGTCGGGCGGCGTCGGCGTCGATGAAAAAGACGTTGGTCAGCTCCAACTGCCGGGCCCGCTCCATGGCGATGACCATGGCGTCGGCCACACGCTCCACCGCCACGAAGAGGGTGGAGGGGTGGAGGCGGGCGGTCTCCACGGTGAAGCGGCCCTTGCCGCAGCCGATCTCCAGGTGGAGGCCGTCGGCGTCGGGCTTGAGCTCCCGCCAGCGGCCCTTCCAGGCCTCGGGCTCCCGGATGAGCAGCTCCTCGCAGCGCTCCATGCGCACGTCCAGGTTGGGCTTTTTTCTCATTCGCATGTGAGGTCATCCTCCCTTAGCATTTCGGGTAATGATAAAAATAACCACACCCGAAAGGGGTGTGGTTATTTTTTGTGGTGCGCGAGGCGGGACTTGAACCCGCACGTGCGTAATGCACACTAGAACCTGAATCTAGCGAGTCTGCCAATTCCACCACTCGCGCATATGGTCCGGGTGACAGGACTTGAACCTGCGGTCTCGTGGTCCCAAACCACGCGCGATACCAAACTTCGCTACACCCGGATCAGTTCTGTCAACCGCAGCAGCTCACCGCTGCAACGTTGACTATTATAGCGTATGTCTCCGGAAAATGCAAGAGGAAATTTCAAAAAAACGCAAAAAATTTTTCGAAAAGATTGGGATAAACTGAAACTTATAGTTGCTTAAATAAACTCAATAGTATATAATATAGCTGACCAATCTAAAGGAGGGGAAGCTCATGTACGTATTTGAAAACCGCTTTGCCGGAAAGACCATGCTTATCACCGGCGGAACGTCCGGCATCGGCAAGGCCGCCTGCCTGCGGGCCGCGGCCGAGGGCGCCTTTGTGGTGGTCGTGGGACGCAATGCCGAGCGGGGACAGGCCGTGGTGGACGAGATCGTCCAGAAGGGCGGCAAGGCGATTTTCCTGGCCGCCGACGTGACCAGGGAAGAGGCGGTCCAGGCGCTCTTTGCCGAGATCGACGCCAAGGTGGGCCCCCTGGATATTGCCATCAACAACGCCGGCGTGGTGGGCCACGGCGAGCGCATCGACGAGATGCCCACCGAGGAGTGGAACCGGGTCATCAACACCAACCTCAACGGCATTTTCTTCTGCTGCCGGGAGGAGGCCAAGCGCATGATCGCCCGGGGCCAGGGCGGCGCCATCGTGAACGTGGGCTCGGTGACCGGCCTGACCGGCTTCTACCGCTCCAGCGCCTATGTGACCTCCAAGCACGCGGTCAACGGCCTGACCAAGGCCATGGCCAACGATCTGGCTCCCTTCAACATCCGGGTCAACTCGGTGAACCCGGCCAACACTGCCACGCCCCTCACCGCTGCCTCCGCCCAGGAGATCCAGCAGAAGATCCAGGCGGCCATGGCCGCGGGCAAGAGCCTGGAGGAGGCCAAGGCCGAGACCATGATCGGCGGCAAGACCACCGCTCTGCTCAAGCGCAGCTCCACCCCGGAGGAGCAGGTGGGCGCCATCCTCTATCTGGCCTCCGACGATGCCGGATATGTCACCGGCGTGCCCTTCGCCACCGACGGCGGCTGGACCGCTTATTAAACGATTCTATGAAAACAAAAAGCAGCCCCGGAGCTTCTTTGGAGTTCCGGGACTGCTTTATTTCCGGGAAGCCCGGAACAGTTGCGCTCGCCGCGCAGGCGTCCTGCCCGGACAGGGCACCGCTTTCTTTGCAAAGAAAGCGGTGGGAAAGAAAGCCCAGAGGGGGGATACCCCCCTCTGGACTCCCCCAAAACGCATCCCGGCTTTCATTCGGCTGCGGCGGTATTTCCAAAGCATGGCGTGGCCAATTCCGGGCTTTCCGCCTATCCGGAAAGCGTTGTACCCTGGCAATCGGGGCGGCCCCATAAAAGGCCGCCCTTTTGGAGGGGAGTGGAGAGGGGAACGAGAAGTTCCCCTCTCCGCCTTTTCTTTTCCCCATTTCTTTTCCGCGAAAAGAAATGGGGCTCCCGCCGAGTAGGCGGTCCGCGCGGCGAGCGCAACCCCTCCGGGGTCCCCGGTCACGGAACGCGCAAAAAAACCGGGACCTCTTACGAAGTCCCGGTCATTTTGGCGAAAAGACTTAGGCCAGCTTGCTCTTGGCCAGCTCGGTCAGCTGGGTGAAGGCGGCCTTGTCGTGGATGGCCAGCTCGGAGAGCATCTTGCGGTTGATCTCCACACCGGCCTTCTTCAGGCCGTTCATGAAGGTGGAGTAGTTCATGCCGTTCTGCTTGCAGCCGGCGGAGATGCGGGCGATCCAGAGCTGACGGAAGTCGCGCTTCTTCAGGCGGCGACCGGTGTAGGCGTACACCAGGGACTTCATGACCTGCTCCTTGGCCATCTTGAAGTGCTTGCTCTTAGCGCCAAAGTAGCCCTTAGCCAGCTTGAGGGTCTTATTTCTTCTCTTGCGCGTCATCATCGCGCCTTTGACTCTAGCCATTGTCGGTTAGCCTCCTATATCAATGAGTAAATGATTCTTATTTGTAGGGGATCATGCGCTTGATGGCGGGCTCGTTGGTCTTATCCGCATAAGCGCCGGCGCGGAGGCCTCTCTTCAGCTTGGTGGTCTTGCCGTGACCGTTGAGCAGGTGACGCTTGTTGGCGTGGGCGCGCTTGACCTTGCCGGTCTTGGTGAGGTCGAATCTCTTCTTCGCGCCGCTGTGGGTTTTCAGCTTAGGCATGGTGGTGATCTCCTTTACTGTTTCATAGTGGGCCGCAGGAGCTTACTTCTTGGTCTCCTTGGCGGTCTTGGGGGAGAGGAAGATGGACATGTGACGGCCGTCCAGCTTGGGCTCCTTATCCAACGTGGCGACCTCGCCGCAATCCTCCGCGAACTTGACCAGGAGGTTCCGGCCGATGTCGGTGTGGGCCATTTCGCGGCCGCGGAAGCGGACGGTGACCTTGACCCGGTTGCCCTCGCCCAGGAACTTCTGGGCGTTGCGCAGCTTGACGTTGAAATCGTTCACGTCGATGCTGGGCGACATGCGGACTTCCTTGATCTCCACGACGCGCTGGTTCTTCTTGGCTTCCTTCTCCCGCTTGGTCTGCTCGAACTTGTACTTGCCGTAGTCCATGAGCTTGCAGACCGGGGGGACGGCGGTGGGCGAGATCTTTACCAGATCCAGATCGGCCTCCATGGCCTTCTCCAGCGCCTCCCGGGCAGACATGATGCCCAGCTGCTCGCCGGTGGCGGAAACCAGGCGAACTTCCTTGTCGCGGATCTCTTCGTTGATTTGATGACCCTTGTTGCTGATACGACAGCACCTCCCATTCTCGGTAAATCAAACAAAAAAGCGGCTACCAGTCCGGTACCCGCATCGCATGAAAACCCACCGGCAAAGACCGGCGGAGTTCAAACCATGTGAACCTCTTCGCGTGTGCTGGAGGTGAGGACGGGGACCGTTCTGCTTTATTGTGCTCAATCAGTATAACAGCCGCTGTACACGATGTCAAGAGAAAATTTCACATCAAAGCGCACAAAAACCCCCGGATACCGATGCGGATACCCGGGGATTTTCGTCATTCGGCGTTGATGAGGTCCGTGATCCCGTCGTGGGGGTAGAACTGGAGGGCGTCCTGGATGGTGAGGAAGGTCCCGGTGTCGTTCCGGGCATTGACCATCCGGGTCTCCATAGCGCTGCGGACGGGATACTGCCACCAGGTCATTTGGTGGGTGTAGTTGATCCAGGCGTCCACGATATAACCGTCCACCATCTCCTGAATGGTGTAGGACACATAGCCCCGGTGGTTCTCGCCCCGGTCGGGGAGGGAGAAGGCGGCGAAGAGGTCCTGGTTTTGCGTGCTCCCCCAGAACACGCTGCTGGAGGTATAGGTCTCCTCACCCAGATAGAAGTAGGGGGATATGTAGGTTTTGCCGTTTTCGTCATAGAGAACCTGGCCGGTGAAGTCCCCGCGCATCCCCCAGCCCTCGTCCGTCCGGCTGGCGGGCCAGAGCTGGATGGATTCGGTGCCGTAGAAACCGGGGTTTTCGAGCCACTGGAAGTGCTGGATGATCTTCCAGCTCTCCCGCTCGTCGGGCAGCTCCACGGCGATGCCGGTGATGCGCAGCTCCTTGGTGTCATAGACCGTATCGCTGTAAAAACTGTTGCCCTGCTGCTCGGTCACCCTGCGACCCCGGTTGGCCGGGTGGTCCATCACATCCACCACCACCTGCTTGGCTCCGGCGCAGGAAAGCAGGTCGGCGTCGGTGAGGTCGTTCAGGATGTCCTCCGGGAAGCCCAGAGACGCCAGGTGGTCTTTGATCTCCTGGACCTCTGCGGTGGTGTCGGTGTTCTGCTCCGCCCAGTCCATGGGATAGCTGCCGCCGAAGAGGTAGCCCAGGGCGATACCCACGGCCAGAATGACGGCGAAGATCCGGACCACCCACCGGTCGGACAGCCGCACCGGGGCGGCCTGGATAGCGTAGCCCGCCTCGTCCAGCACGCCCGACAGGCGGAAGAGGTTCCGGAGGATGAGGACATAGGCCACCACGATGGCGATGACGGCCAGGAATCCGACCGCGCCCAGCATGGCCAGGACAAAGAGAATGCCGTACCACACCAGAAGGGCGGCGGCGCTGCCGGTGGAGAACTCCAGACCGGAGGTTTCCCGCAGGGTACACAGCCCCCGCCACAGGGCGAAAAAGACGGCGAGGAGGAGAAGCAGGTTGATGACGCCCAGGGCCTGTTCCCAGGGAGCGGCGGGGAACACAGTGGTGTTGCGGATGAGGGAGTAGCCCGTCAGGGCGCACCGCAGGGCGGCGAGGGCATAGCACAGCCGGAACCACCGGTTTTCCCGCCGCAGAGTGCGGAAGCCCAGCAACATCAGCACCACTCCGATGGCGGGGAGCAGGTAGTTGAGCAGCAGGAAGTTCAGGGTGAGGGCGGTGAGGGCGCAGCCCCACAGCACCCGGTTCACAGCCTTCCGCCAGGGGGTGATCTGTGAGATGAGGTCATCCGGCGGCGTGTCCGGGGCGTTTTCCAGCAGCAGTTCGTCAAATACCGGTTCTTCCAGAGAGGTCCAGTCCTGTTTATCCATGCCCGTCACCTCCCAATGCCTTGCGCAGATGGGCGCGCAGCCGGTACAGCCGTCCCTCCACGGCCCGGGGGGAGAGCCCCAGCTCGGCGGCGATCTGTGCGGTGGACTGTAAGTAGTAGTATTTGCGGTAGAAGAGGGCCTGTTCGCCCTTGGACAGAGCGGACACCGCCCGACGGACCTCCTCGGCCCGCTCCTGCCGCAGCAGCGCCTCCTCCGGCGTGGGGGCGGGGGAGGGGGTGAGCTCGTCCACCTCCGCTCCGGCGGGGAAGCGGCGGTTGTGCCGGGCGCGGTTGAGGGCGGTGTTGCGGGTCAGGGCGGTGAGCCAGGCGTTCCACGAGCCCCGCTGGGGGTCAAACTGGTCCGAGCGCTCCCACACCCGCAGGACCACCTCGGACAGGCACTCCTCCCGGTCCCGGGGGTCGGCGAGGATGGGGGAAATGATATAGCGCATCAGAGGGCCGTAGTGGAGCAGCAGCACATCGGCTCCCCGGGAGTCCCGGGCGCGCAGCAACTCCAGAAGCTCTTCTTCCATGCCGTCCCCTCCTTTCCAGGCGCCTTCTACTCTATCATACACGCCCCGGCGGAAAAACCCACGCGCTCCGGCCGAAAAAATTCAGTTGTCTGAGTGCTCCAAAAAGGAGATGAGGCTGTCACAGCACTGCTGGACGAGGGGCTGTCCGGCCAGCTGGTCCAGCCACGCCCTGGGGATGGCGTCCAGGCCATAGGCCAGACCGGCCAGACCGCCGGTGACGGCGGCGGTGGTGTCGGTGTCGCTGCCCAGATTCACCGCTTTGAGGACGCTGTCCCGATAATGATTGGTGTTCAGGAGACACCACAGGGACGCCTCCAGAGTGTCCACCACATAGCCGCTGCTGCGGATCTCCTCCTCAGGCAGAGCGCGGAGGGCGTCGGGGGCGGCGATGCGGGCCCAGGTGTCCATCCACGGGGCAAAGTCAGGGGTGGAGCGGTACCAATCCAGGGCCTGGGGCACCCCGGCGGCGATGGCTGCGGGGAGGGTCATCCCGTCCAGCAGCCGAGCGGCTACGCTGAGGTAGATCCCGCAGGCCGACAGGGAGATGGGGTGGCGGTGGGTGAGGGAGGAGACCAGATGGATGGTCTCCATGGCCTGGGGGTGCCTGGTGAGATCCGGGCCGTACTGGGCGTACAGGACGTAGGCCAGAGGCAGGATGCGCATGAGGGAGCCGTTGCCGTTGGAGCGCTCCTGGGTGCCGCCGCAGAGGGCGGGGGCGACCCCCGCCTGATAGCGGCCGATGGCCTGGGCGGTGGCGTTGCCCACGTCGAAGCAGACACCCCAGGGGGTGTAGGCGCCCTCCTGATACCAGGAGCGGAACCGCTCCATCATGTCCTGGGGGTCAATACCGCCGGCCTGGCCGATGCTGTCCGCCAGGGCCAGGGTCATGCTGCTGTCATCCGACCAGGTGCCGGCGGGCTGGTGGTAGGTGCCGTTTCCCAGCATGTCGGCCACCGGGGACTCCCGGAGGGATTCCCGGCTGCGAAATTCCACCGGTACGCCCAGGGCGTCGCCGATGCACAGCCCATACAGGCCGCTTTTGACCAATCGTAAATCCATATCCGCAGATCCTCCTTTTAAATAGTATGAGGGAACAGGACCGCCCGGGTCCCGTCCACTCCGGTGAGGACGGTCTGGCCCACCGGGCCCAGGGGCTTGGGGGCGGTGATGGAGAGCCGGAAGCCCTCCGGCCCGGTGAGGGTGGTCTGGTAGCTCTCGCCCAGGTAGGCCGTCTCGGCCACCGTGAGGGGGAGGGGGCCGCTGCCCGGTTTCAGGGCGTCCGGGCGGAGAAAGGCGTCCCAGGCCCCGTCGGGAACGGCGGCGGGGAAGGAGAGCTCCCCCACGGAAAAGACCCCGTTCCGCACGATGCCGGGCAGGTACCCGCCGCCGCCGAAGTAGTCGGCCACCCGACGGGTGGCGGGGGCGGCGTAGACCTCTGGGGGCGTACCGCACTGCTCGATGGACCCGTCGAACATCACCGCCACCCGGTGGGCCATGGAGAGGGCCTCCCGCCGGTCGTGGGTGACCAGGACGGTGGTCATGTGGAGCTGTGCCTGGAGGGTGCGCACCAGGGCGCGCATATCCTCTCTTAAATTCTCGTCCAGGCTGGAGAAGGGCTCGTCCAGCAGCAGCACCCGGGGCTGGGCGGCCAGAGCCCGGGCCAGGGCCACCCGCTGGAGCTGTCCGCCGGAGAGCTGGCCCACTCTGCGCCTGTCCAGCCCAGCGAGCTGCACCCGCTCCAGCCAGTGCCCGGCCTCCTCCAGCCGCTTTTGCCGGGGCACGCCCCGCATCCGCAGGGGGAAGGCCACGTTTTCCGCCGCCGTCAGGTGGGGGAAGAGCCTTAAATCCTGAAAGACCACCACCACGCCCCGGCGGTGGGGCGGCAGGGCGGCCAGATTTTCCTCCCCCAGGGAAATTGACCCGCCGCTGAGGGGGACGATGCCCGCAATGGTTTTGAGACAGGTGCTCTTGCCGCAGCCCGAGGCCCCCAGCAGGGCCAGCAGCTCCCCGTCCCGGACGGTGAGGTCCACGCCATGGAGGATCTCCTTGCCTCCCAGAGCGGCGCGGACGCCGGTGAGTTTCAGTTCCATTTCCTGCCTCCTGTCCAAAGATGGATGAGCCCCTCCAGCACCGCGAACACAGCCAGAGCCGAGCCCACGAAGAGCAGGGCGTAAAGGGAGGCCAGGGTGCGGTCCCCGCTCTGGATGTAGGGGACCATCACCAGGGACAGAGTGCGCACCTGGCCGCCGCCCAGCAGGAGGGTGGTGAAGTATTGACTGTATGAGATGGCGAAAGCCATGCTCCCCGCCGACAGGAGCCCCGGCGCCAGGGCGGGGAGGGTGCCGTGGAGGAAGGCCCGGGCGGGGGACGCACCCAGCACGGCGGCCTGTTCTTCCAGGTTTTTGCCGCAGGCCTGGGTCACGTCGGTGAGGATGCTCACCGTGTAGGGGAGGGCGGTGATGACATGGACCACCACCACCCCCGCCAAGGTGTCGGCCAGCCCTAGCCGGAGGAACACCGTGTGCAGGCCCATGGCCAGCACGGTGCCCGGCACCAGGATGGGGAACAGCGCGCCGAAGCGGACCAATTCTTTCCCGGGAAAGGAGTGGAAGGCCAGGGCCCGGGCGGTCATAGCCCCCACCAGAGTGGCCAGAGCCGCCGCGGTCAGGGAGAGGCCCACGCTGGACAGCAGCAGCGCCCCCGTGTGGTTATAGGAGGCGAAGAGCTCCTGAAACCCCCGCAGGGAGAAGCTTTCCGGCCACAGCTCCGGCCAGGGCCACCGCCCGGCCACGCTCCATACCGCCAGCAGTGCCACCGGCAGCAGAATACAGAGTCCCGCCACGGCCACGGCCAGGGCGGGAAGGGGATTCCGTCTCATTGCACCACCCTCCCGGCATTCAACTTCCGCCGCAGCAGCCAGGCGTACACCAGGGCCAGCAGCAGGCTCACCAGCAGAATAAATCCGTTCATGGCCATGGCGTAGGGCCGGTGGCGCAGGTCGGGGTGGGTGTACTCCAGATAGGCCTGCACCGGCAGGGCCTTGGGCAGGGTGCTGCCCAGCAGGAGGGGCACCTCATAAGAGCCAAAGGCGTAGGCGAAGATGATGAGGAAGGCGCTGCCGATGGCGGGGAGGCTCAGCGGCAGGGTGATGTGGAAGAAGGCCCGCACCGGGGAGGCCCCCAGGTTGCAGGCCGCCTCGCCCAACGTGTCTCGGACGCTCCCCATGAGGGCAGCCACGAAGTAGGCCACGAAGGGGATCTCCTTCCACAGATAGGCCAACAGCATCCCCATGCCGCCGGAGGAGAAGAGAAGGGAGGGAAAGTCCTCCTGTCCGTCGATGAGCCCCCCGGCGTAGAGCGCCCGGGCCACCAGTCCGCTCTGGGACAGCAGCACGATGAGGAAGAGGGCGGTCACCGTGTGGGGCACCAGAATGGGGAGGCGCACCAGCAGCAGCGCCCCCCGCCGCCCCCGGCGCAGGGCCAGCAGGGCGGCGCAGAGGGCGGTGCCCAGCACGGTGGAGGAGAGGGCCGACAGAAAGGCCACCTTCAGGCTCAGCATCAGCGAGGCGGTGAGGGTCCCGTCGGTGAAGAGGGCCTGATAATAGTCCAGGGTGAGCTCGGTGAGGCCGAAGGCGGGGATGTAGCCCAGGCTCTGCACCAGGGCGCAGCCCATGGCCCAGAGGAGCAGCCCCATCAGGGCCAGGAAGGGGAGGAGGAGCAGCAGGGGAGCCAGACGCTTCACTGTCCCACCACTTCCTCGGTCCAGATCTCCTCCAGCAGAGGCACCAGGGCGGCGGGCATCTCGGGCAGGCGGCGCTCCAGCAGCGCATCCTGGGGCAGGGTGCCTTCCCCGATGTCCACGGCGTCGAAGAGGGCCTGCTCCTCCGCCGAGAGCTTCTCCTCGTCCAGCACGGGGAGGACTTTTTGGGCCTCGTACTGGGCGGCCTGGAGCTCCGGGGAGAGGAGTTCGTTGATGACCACCATGGCCCCGGCCTTGTTGGGGGCGTTGTAGGCGATGGCTATGTAATTGGTGTTGCCGATGGTGCCGTTGTCCCAGAGGAAGGCTTGGGCGGTGTCGGGGTAGATGCCCTTTTCGATGTTCACCGCCGGGCTGTAGGGACTATAACTGATGTCCAGCAGCACTTCGCCGTCGGCGAAGAGGTTGGTGAGCTGGGTGGAGGAGGCGGGGAAGGTCTCGCCGCCGTTCCAGAGGTAGGGGTTCAGCTCCCGCAAATACTCCATGGCGGGGGCCACGGCGGCGCGGAGGGTCTCCTTGTCGGCCTCCATGTCCTGAAACTGCTCCCAGCCGCAGATATCGTACACCACATTGCGCACGAAGGCTGAGCCGGTAAAGTCGGGGGGCGCGGGGTAGGTGACTTTACCCGGGTATTTCTGGACGAACTCCAGCAGCTCCTCCGTGCTGGTGGGGGCCTCCGGGGTGGCGGCGCTGTCGCGGATGAGGACCAGCTGGGCCTTGGCATAGGGGGCCTCATACCCCTCAATGGGGTAGCAGAAGTCGGTGAGGGTCTCGGTGTCCTCCTGGTCTACATAGGCGTTGAAATTGGGCAGGTCCTGGGTGAAGGGCCCGTAGAGGAGCCCATTTTCCTTGCAGGAGTAGAAGTTCTCGCCGTTGATCCAGATCATGTCGATGGTGCCGGTGGTCTGCCCGGCCCCCTTTTCCCCGGAGAGCTTGGCCAGGATGGCGTCGATGTCCATGCCCACCACCTCCAGGGTGATGTCGTATTTCTCTTTTAAGGTATCGGCCACGGTGGTCTGGAGGAACTGGTTGCGGGCGTCATCGCCGCCCCAGCCGTAGAAGGTGACGGTGGTGCCCCGGGCCAGTTCCACCAGGGAATCGAAGTCGGTGGGAAGGGTCTGCTCCGGGGTGGGGTCGGCGGCGGCAGAGCCGCACCCGGCCAGCAGCGCGGCAGAGAGGGCCGCGGCGGTCAGGACGCGGGGGAATCGAATGGACATGGGCTGAAAACTCCTTTCTGAGTCAGGACCGGGCGGGGTCCACCCGGGCGGCCTTCCAGTGGGCAAAGACCTGGGCGCGGAAGGCGTGGGCGTCCCGGATGACCGGGAGGGTAATGGTATGGGGCGCGCCGCCGCCCAGCAGCATCCCCCGGGCCATGGAGGTCTCGGTGGGGGTAATGACGGCTTGTTTCGCCTCAAAAAGCTCCGGCTGGGCGAGCCACGCGGCGGCCACGGTGTCCCAGTTCACGAACCCGTCCTGGTTCCAGTGGTCCCGGTTGTAGTCGAACCAGTAGCCCAGCTTTCGGACCAGATAGTCCCCCACCGGCCCGGAGCCGGCGAGGACCCGGTTGGTCTCGGCGCGGTCCAGATAGGCGGGCAGGCAGTGGGTGCCGGTACACACGGCCACATTTTTCCCACGGGTGACCACCGCCAGGCTGGCCTGGGGGTCGCAGGAGAAATTGAGCTCTCCCATCTCCTTACCGCCCACGAACAGTGGCTCGATGAGCCCGCCCATGAGGGAGAAGGCGGCGGCATTCTGCCAGAACTCCGGGTCGTACTCGGCCGCCCCCAGCAGATTGGTCTGGGCGCCGGTGGCCAGCACGGCCACCTCGCCCTTCCGGGCGCGGAGGGTGTGGGCTAAAAATTCCGCCGCCTCGCTGCGGCGGTCGCCGGGGCCGGGCGCGCCCCGGTAGCAGGGGATATCCTCCCGGCCCAGCTCCCGTAGGAGGCGGCGGGTGTTTTCCTCCACCAGCTCCAGCGGGGCGTTGCCGTGGGTGGTGGTCACCCCCAGCACCTCCACGTCGGGGCAGCCCAGCAGGTAGAGCAGGGCCAGACCGTCGTCGGCGTCCCGGCCGGGCAGGCCCATGGTGTTGTCACAGTCCAGAATCAGGGCGTGCATGGCGCATCTCGCTCCTTTCCCCGGGATTACAAGTAATTAGCATTATAAAACCACAGAGAAATGGGTGTCAATGCGGGGGAGAGCATCCGCGTAGTGTGTTTTTCAATATTGGAGATCGAGCTTTATCGAAAGAGGCACCCGCCCGGCCGGAGCGGCATAGGCTGTAGGTGCCCGGCCGGGAGAGCGGTCCGGGCAGATCACATCAGGAGGTTCGTTCCAATGGCTGATGTCAAGCAGGACCTGTACGGTCTGGAGTACAGCTCCAACTTTACCATTTCCGGTCTGCAGGAGGCCGATATCAATCTGAACCTGACCCCCGCCGCCGGGGCCTCCGGCACGGTGTTCGGCACCGTCACTGACGGCACCGACCCCATCCCCGACGCCACCGTCAAGCTCTTTGACAGCCTGGGCCAGCCCTTCCAGCACACCATGACCGACGCCGAGGGCGCCTACACCCTGGACGGGGTGCCCGCCGGGAGCTACACCGTCAGCGCCGTCAAGGAGGGCTATCTCCTCAGCGACGCCTTCGGCGTGACCCTCACCGGCGGCGGCACCATCCAGGCCAATCTGGTCTGTACCGCCGACACCTCCCTGGCGCTGGGCGCCATCGCCGGCGTGGTGAAGGTGAATCAGCTGGGGGTGGAGACCCCGCTGGCCGGGGTGAAGCTGACCCTGATGGATGCCCTGGACACCGCGGTGGCGGCCACTTATTCGGTGGCGGACGGCGAGTTCGCCTTCTACGACGTGGCCGATGGGGTGTATACCGTCCTGGCCACCGCCGAGGGCTACCGGGCCACCGCCCCCATGGCGGCCACGGTTCTGAACGGCTCCATCGTCAACATGACCATCGTCATGACGGTGGACACCCGCACCTACAACGGCACCGTCAGCGGCATCATCCGGGACCAGAACGGCAACGCCGTGGCGGGGTGCTTCGTGGGCCTTTTTCAGATCGTAGGCGGTGTGGAGACCCTGACCGCCGCCACCAAGACCAACACCGCCGGGATGTATCTCTTCGGCGGTGTCACCGCCGGCGAATATCTGGTGAAGGCCAAGATGGAGGCCTGATCGCCGGCCCCTCCTTCTGCCTGGGGCACGGGGAAGAGGCCCGGCAGGACCTGTGCGCCTTTCCCGGCTGGAGCCGGTGCGGCGTACGGGTGTGGGTGTGTGCCTGGGAGCCGCTGGACCGGGTGTGCCTGTGGAGCCTGGAGCGGGAGCAGCAGACCGAGCGGCCCCTTCTCACCGGCGGGGAGGTGTGCTTCGGCCACCTCCCCCCGGGGGCCTACGGCCTGACGCTGTGCCGGGGCGGGCGCAGGACCGCACTGGTCCTCCGCCTGCCGCCGGGGTCCAATGTGGAGCTCTGGCTGGACGGCGCGGGAGGGTGCCGCTGGCGGCGGGACGGGTGGCATTACCGCCACAATCTCCGCTGAAATGTTGCGTCTTCGGGCGGGGGCGGAGGCCCCCGCCCGGGCGCGCGGAAATTCCCGTACAAAAATTGAAATGGAACTTGATAAATCGGAGAAAATGATGTATGATAACACGTACGAGCTTTCCGAAGCCGGACATGTCCGTCCGGCCCACGGCAAGGCCGCACTAGTCGGGGAGATAGCGGTGCCCTGTACCTGCAATCCGCTACAGCAGGGATGAATCCCGGCCCCCGGATTTTCGTTGTGTCGTCTGACCCTGGTAAGCAGCGATGATGGACCGGCCCCGCGCAACGGGGTCCCGTGAACCGTGTCAGGCGGGGAACCGAGCAGCACTAAGCGGATCGCTCCGTGTGCCGTGGGACAACCGTTCCTGAGCCGGCTGCCTGGGTAACGGGCATAACGAAAACTTCAAAGGCCGGTGTGCGGTCTTGCCCTGTGCCGGGCGGGACATGAATAGGAGAGGAGCGAGGGACGGGGCGGACCCGCATCCTCCGCTCCTTTTTGTTTGTTTTGTGTGGATGAGGTGACAGCATTGTACCAGGCCCTGTATCGAAAATGGCGGCCCCGCACCTTCGACGACGTGGTGGGGCAGTCCCACATCACCGACACGCTCAAGCGCCAGGTGGCGGCGGGGCGGCTGTCCCATGCCTACCTGTTCACCGGCACCCGGGGCACCGGCAAGACCTCCTGCGCCAAGATCCTGGCCAAGGCGGTCAACTGTGAGCACCCGGTGGACGGCAACCCCTGTAACCAGTGCCCGGCGTGTCTGGGCATCGACAACGGCTCCATCCTGGACGTGCTGGAGCTGGACGCCGCCTCCAACAACGGCGTGGACCAGGTCCGCGCCCTGCGGGACGAGGCGGTGTATACCCCCGCCGCGGTGCGCAAGCGGGTTTACATCGTGGACGAGGTGCATATGCTCTCCACGGCGGCCTTCAACGCGCTGCTGAAGATCCTGGAGGAGCCCCCGGCCCACCTCATGTTCATTCTGGCCACCACGGAGCTGCACAAGGTCCCGGCCACCATCAAGTCCCGCTGCCAGCAGTTCTCCTTCAAGCGCATCCTGCCCGGGGACATCGCCCGGCGGCTGGAGTATGTGGCGGGGCAGGAGGGCATCGACCTGACGGCGGAGGGCGCGGCGCTGCTGGCCCGCCTGGCCGACGGCGGATTGCGGGATGCCCTCTCGCTGCTGGACCAGTGCGCCAGCCCCGATGGGAAGCTGGGGGAGGAGGAGGTCCTCTCCGCCCTGGGTCTGGCCGGCAATCTGGAGACCGCCCGCCTGATGGAGACCATCGCCGCCGGGGACACCGCCGGGGCGCTGGAGACGCTGGCGCGGCTGTACGCCTCGGGCAAGGACCTGGGTGCGCTGGTGGGGGAGCTCTCTGCCCTCACCCGGGACCTGCTGGTGCGCCGTACTGCGCCGGAGGGAGGCGCGGCCCTCCTCACCGGCGGCTATGACGAGACCACCATGCGCCGCCTTGCTTCGGCGCTGGAGCCCCGGCGGCTGATGCAGATGCTGGAGCTTTTACAGCGCACCGCCAACGACCTGCCCCGCAGCAGCAACCGCCGCACCGACATGGAGCTGTGCCTCATCCGGCTGTGCGACGCCACCCTGGACAGCAGCCCCGCCGGGGTGCTGGCCCGGCTGGCCCGGCTGGAGGAGCGGGTCTCTTCCGGCTGTGTTCCGGTCTCGGAGCTCACCGAGGAGCAGAAGGCCAAGGCGGCCCCCCGCCGCGCTGCCCCCCGGACCAAGGCAGTCCAGACGGAGGCGGCTCCGGTGCAGGAGACAAAGACGCCCACTCCCGCGGCCCAGCCCGCGCAGACCGCCCCGGCGGAGGACCGTCCCCCCTGGGAGGAGGAGCGGCCCCCGCTGCCCGACGAGCCGGTGTGGGAGGACGAGGCCCCGGCCGCTGCTCCGGCCGCTCCGGTGCGGCAGCCCAGCCGCCCGGCGGCCCGGACCGCCCAACAGGCCCCGGCGCAGTCTGCCGCTCCCGCGACGGGCGGCAGCGTCTCCATCTGGCCCGACCTGGTGGCCGCCCTCCACGGGGTGGTGCCGGCGGGCGTCTACCCCTTCCTCAGCAACTCCGCCATGGTAGACGGGCGTTTGGAAGGGGAGGAGCTGACCCTCTGGATGGACAGCGCCTTTACCAAGAGCATGGTGGGCAAGACCGCTGTGCTCCAGGCCATCGCCCGGACGGCGGAGGGGATGCTGGGGCATCCTGTGCGCTGCAAGGCGGCGGTGGGGAAGCCCCCGGCGCCCGGCGCGGCCCGCCCGAAGCGAGCGGCGGCAAAGAAGGACAAGCTGGACGAATTAGTGGAAACAGGCAAGCAGTTTGACAACGTGGTCATTGAATAGGACCCGGATCGCTGTGAAGATTTAAAGGAGGAAGTACACATGGCGAAAGGCTTTGGACGCCCCGGTATGGGGGGCATGGGCGGCATCAACATGAATATGATCAAGCAGGCCCAGAAGATGCAGCAGGACATGCAGAAGATGCAGCAGGAGCTCCAGGAGAAGGAGTACACCGCCCAGGCCGGCGGCGGCGTGGTGGAGGCTGTGGTCACCGGTAAGCGGGAGCTCAAGAGCCTGACCATCGACCCCGAGGCGGTGGACCCCGAGGACGTGGAGATGCTCCAGGACCTGATCGTGGCCGCCGTGAACGAGGCCATCCGCAAGGCCGACAGCGACGCGGCCAGCTCCATGCAGCAGATCACCGGCGGGCTGGGCCTGTCCTTCTGAGCATGGACCGCGCAGCGCAACTGGGGGCGGACGCGGTGGTGGAGACGGAGCGTCTCCTCCTGCGCCCGCTCACCCCGGCGGACCGGGGCGACCTGTGCGAGATCCTCCAGGACAAGGAGACCATGTACGCCTACGAGCACGCCTTTTCCGACGAAGAGGTGGACCAGTGGCTCCAGAACCAGCTCCGCCGCTACCGGGAGGAGGGCTTCGGCCTCTGGGCCGCCGTGGACCGGACGAGCGGGGAGATGGTGGGCCAGATCGGCCTCACCCTCCAGGACTGGGACGGACGGCGGGTGCCCGAGGTGGGGTATCTCCTGAAACGTCGCTTCTGGGGGATGGGCTACGCCACTGAGGGGGCCCGTGGGTGCATGGACTACGCCTTTGAGCGCCTGGGCCTTCTGTGGGTCTGCTCCATCATCCGGGACAACAATCTGCCCTCTCAGCGGGTGGCTCAGCGCAACGGCCTGACCCCCCGGGGGCATCTGGTCAAACACTATTATGATATGGACATGCCCCACACCGTCTGGTGCGCCTGGCGTCCGGGCGGGGAGGAATTGCCGTGAAGCTCCATTGGCACAAGCCGGGGATGCGCAACATCAAGACCGCCGTGGCGGTGACCCTGTGCTATTTTATCTTCCTGCCCTTCTGGGACCCGTCCGGTGAGGTGGGTCCCTTTTATGCCTGTATCGCGTCGGTGATCTGCATGCAGGACTCGGTGGAGAAATCCTTCCGGCAGGGGGTCTCCCGCACCATCGGCACCCTGCTGGGCGGCCTTGTGGGTCTGGTGATCCTCTTTGTGGACGACAGCGTGAACAGCAATCTGCTGCTGGGGCTGATGCTGGGCGCGGGGTGCGTGGCGGTGATCTGGCTGTGCAATCTCATCGGCCGGGCCAGCTCCAGCTCCCTGGGCTGCGTGGTGCTCAGCGTGGTGCTCATCAACCACGGCGGCGTGGAGCGGTATATCTATTTCCTCAGCCGGGTGGTGGAGACGGTGGTTGGCATCGCCGTTGCGGTGGCGGTCAACCATCTGCTGCCCGATTTCCGAAAGCCGGAGTAAAGAAGGAGAGATGCGAGTATGAACGAAGCAAAGGTGTATTTTTCCGACCTGCGGGCCAAGCCCGGGATGAACCTGCTCAACAAGCTGGAGAAGCTCATCCGTACCGCCGGCATCGGAGACATCGACTTTGAGAAGAAGATGGTTGCCATCAAGCTCCACTTCGGCGAGCCGGGCAACCTGTCCTACCTGCGGCCCAACTACGCCAAGGTGGTGGCCGACGTGGTGAAGAGCCTGGGGGGCATCCCCTTCCTCACCGACTGCAACACCCTGTATGTGGGCCGCCGGAAGAACGCCGTGGAGCACCTGGACGCGGCCTATGAGAACGGCTATTCCCCCTTCACCACCGGCTGCCAGATCCTCATCGGCGACGGCCTGAAGGGCACCGACGACGTGGAGGTCCCCGTGGAGGGCGGCGAGTACGTGAAGAACGCCAAGATCGGCCGGGCCATCATGGACGCCGACGTGTTCATCTCCCTGTCCCACTTCAAGGGCCACGAGGCCACCGGCTTCGGCGGCGCGCTGAAGAACATCGGCATGGGCTGCGGCAGCCGCGCCGGTAAGATGGAGCAGCACAACGCCGGCAAGCCCGACGTGGACCAGTCGGTCTGTGTGGGCTGCCGCCAGTGCGCCAAGCAGTGCGCCCAGGACGCCATCTCCTTCGGGGAGAACAAGAAGGCCTCCATCGACCACAACAAGTGCGTGGGCTGCGGCCGCTGTCTGGGTATGTGCAACTTCGACGCCATCTCCAACTCCAACAGCTGCGCCAACGACGAGCTCAACGCCAAGATCGCCGAGTACTCCAAGGCGGTGCTGTGGGGCCGTCCCCACTTCCACATCAGCCTGGTCATCGACATCTCGCCCTACTGCGACTGCCACGCGGAGAACGACCTGCCCATCCTGCCCGACGTGGGCATGTTCGCCTCCTTCGACCCGGTGGCCCTGGACCAGGCCTGTGCTGACGCCTGCCTGCGCCAGCAGCCCATCCCCGGCTCCCAGCTGGACGAGAACCTCCACCGTGAGGGCTTCCACGACCACCACGACCACTTCTGCAACAACTTCCCCGAGACCAACTGGCAGACCTGCCTGAGCCACGCCGAGAAGATCGGCCTGGGCACCCGGAGCTACCAGCTCATCGAGGTAAAGTAAGCGCCCCTTGACCGAAAACCTGGAAAAAGGGTATAATGATGGAGGCCCATATCCGCCCTGAGCGTGAAGAGAAAGGAATATGCAGCATGGATAAGAAGGAAATTTTGAGACACTGCGACCACACCCTTCTGAAACAGGAGGCCACCTGGGAGCAGATCAAGAAGATCTGCGACGAGGGCAAGGCGTACGAGTGCGCCTCGGTGTGTATCCCCGCCTCCTATGTCAAGCAGGCGGCCGACTACGTGGGCAACGACCTGAAGATCTGTACCGTCATCGGCTTCCCCAACGGCTACTCCACCACCGAGGTGAAGGTCTTTGAGACCGAGGACGCTGTGCGCAACGGCGCCGACGAGATCGACATGGTGGTCAACCTGGGCTGGGTGAAGGACCGCCGCTGGGACGACGTGCTGGCCGAGATGAAGTCCATCAAGGCCTCCTGCAACGGGCGCATCCTGAAGGTCATCGTGGAGGCCTGCCTCCTGACCGAGGAGGAGAAGATCAAGCTCTGCGAGCTGGTCACCGAGGCGGGCGCGGAGTATATCAAGACCTCCACCGGCTTCTCCACCGGCGGCGCCACCGTGGAGGATGTGGCCCTGTTCAAGGCCCACATCGGCCCCGAGGTGAAGATCAAGGCCGCCGGCGGCATCCGCACCTTCGAGGCGGCCCAGGCCATGATGGATGCCGGCGCGGACCGCATCGGCGCCAGCGCCCTGGTGAAGCTGGCCGACGCGTAAGGAATCGTAAAGAAATCATAAGAAATTAGGAGCCTCTGCAAATTTGCAGGGGCTCCTTCGCACTTATTTAACACTTTTGTAAAAAGTTCCGTCGAATTGTAAAATTACAGTTGCCCTTTATTCGTCGGTGTTGTATAATATATGCGTGCCCAGCCCAGAGAGACGCGGAAAGGCCGCCTCCGGCTGGGAACTTGTTTCTGTTCAGGAAAGGAAGGTTGATTACATTGAAGAAGGGTAAAAAGATCGCAGCCCTGCTGCTTGCCCTGTCCATGAGCGCCGGCCTGGTGGCCTGCGGAGGCGGCGGCAGCACCACCAGCAATCCGCCGGAGGGCAGCGGTGATCCGAGCACTGCCGCCAGCGATTACAAGGTGGCCATGATCACCGACTATGGCGACATCACCGACCAGTCCTTCAACCAGACCACTTACGAGGCCTGCAAGGCCTTCTGTGATGCCAACAACGTGACCTTCAACTACTATAAGCCCAGCGGCGACTCCACCGCCGAGCGTGTGGCCATGGTGGACGCCGCCGTGGCTGACGGCTACAACGTCATCGTCATGCCCGGCTACGCTTTCGGCGGCACCATCGTGGAGGCCTCCCAGAACTACCCCGACGTGAAGTTCGTGGCTCTGGACGTGGCCGCCGGCGACATCCTGGAGGCCGGTGTGCCTCTGAAGGGCGAGGAGTACGACTACAACCCCGACAACTGGAACGTCACCGACTACTACTACTCCGATAACGTGTACAGCGCCGTGTACCAGGAGGAGCTGTGCGGCTACATGGCCGGCTACGCCGCCGTGCAGCTGGGCTACACCCACCTGGGCTTCCTGGGCGGCATGGCCGTCCCCGCCGTCATGCGCTACGGCTACGGCTTCATCCAGGGCGCCGACGCCGCTGCCTCTGAGCTGGGCATCGCCGATCAGGTGACCGTGGAGTACGTCTACGGCAACCAGTTCTCCGGCGACGCCGACATCACCAGCTACATGGACAACTGGTATCAGACCCTGGGCGTGGAAGTCGTCTTTGCCTGCGGCGGCGGCATCTACACCTCCGCGGCTGAGGCCGCTGCCAAGGTTGGCGGCAAGGTCATCGGCGTGGACGTGGACCAGGCTGCCATCATCGACCAGTACGGCGAGGGCATGACCGTCACCTCCGCTATGAAGGGTCTGGCCCCCACCACCCAGCACATCCTGGACGAGATCATCAACAACGACAACTGGTCCAACTACGCTGGTAAGATCGAGACCCTGGGCCTGGTGTCCGGCGACGATCCCGAGGCCAACTACGTCCAGCTGCCCATGGAGTCCACCCAGTGGGATGACAACTTCACCCAGGACAGCTACAAGGCTCTGGTGGCCGCTCTGTACGACGGCACCATCACCGTCTCCAACGACACCTCCGTGGAGCCCGCTGCCAACGCTTCGGCCATCACCGTCAACGCTTACGGCAACATCAAGTAAAACCGGTACCGGTTATCTCTGTCTCTAAGAGAGGGCGGGTTCATCCCGCCCTCTCTTTCTCTCTCTTCCACAAAATTATTTTGAAAAATGAGACGCAATATAGTACAATAGTCTTGTCACTATCCTGCGAAAGAAGGAGGTCGGTAAGCTTGGAACAGCCCTATGCCATTGAGATGCTGAATATCACGAAGCGCTTCCCCGGCATCATCGCCAATGACAATATCACGCTGCAGCTGAGAAAAGGCGAGATCCACGCCTTGCTGGGCGAAAACGGAGCCGGAAAATCCACGCTGATGAGCGTGCTGTTCGGACTCTACCAGCCGGAGGAGGGCACCATCAAGAAGGACGGACAGGTGGTGCAGATCAAAGACCCCAATGACGCCAACGATCTGGGGATCGGCATGGTCCATCAGCACTTCAAGCTGGTGGAGTGCTTCTCCGTCCTGGACAACATCATCCTGGGCGTGGAGCCGTGCAAGCACGGTTTCCTCCAGAAGGCCGATGCCCGCAAAAAGGTGATGGCCCTCTCGGAGAAATACGGCCTCATGGTGGACCCGGACGCGCTGATCGAGGACGTCACGGTGGGCATGCAGCAGCGCACCGAGATCCTGAAGATGCTGTACCGCGACAATGAGATCCTCATCTTTGATGAGCCCACCGCGGTGCTGACGCCTCAGGAGATCGAGGAGCTCATGCAGATCATGCACAACCTGGCGAAGGAGGGGAAGAGCATCCTCTTCATCTCCCACAAGCTCAACGAGATCATGGAGGTGGCCGACCGCTGCTCGGTGCTGCGCAAGGGCAAGTACATCGGCACGGTGGACATCGCCAATACCACCAAGGAAGAGCTCTCCCGGATGATGGTGGGCCGCAACGTGGAGTTCCAGGTCCACAAGGAGCCCGCCAAGCCCAAGGATGTCATCCTGGAAGTGGAGGACCTCACCGTGGGCTCCAAGAGCCACGGCAACAACGCCGTCAAGGGCGTGAGCTTCAACGTCCGGGCCGGCGAGATCGTCTGCATCGCCGGTATCGACGGCAACGGCCAGACCGAGCTGGTCTACGGCCTGACCGGTCTGGAGCCGCTGAAGGGCGGCAAGATCTCCCTGAATGGGCAGGACATCACCCACACCTCCATCCGCAAGCGCTCCACCATGGGCATGAGCCACATCCCCGAGGACCGGCACAAGCACGGCCTGGTGCTGGACTACACCCTGGAGGACAACATGGTGCTCCAGCGGTATTTCGAGCCGGAGTTTGTCTCCAAGGCCGGATTCCTGAAGCGGAAGGCCATCCGCGCGTACGCCGAGCGGCTCATCGAGCAGTACGACGTGCGCTCCGGCCAGGGCCCCATCACCATCGCCCGGGCCATGTCGGGCGGCAACCAGCAGAAGGCCATCGTGGCCCGCGAGATCGACAAGGACCCCGAGCTTCTGATCGCGGTGCAGCCCACCCGCGGCCTGGACGTGGGCGCCATCGAGTACATCCACAAGCAGATCGTGGCCCAGCGGGACGCCGGCAAGGGCGTGCTGCTGGTGTCGCTGGAGCTGGACGAGGTCATGGCCCTGTCCGACCGCATCCTGGTCATGTACGAGGGTGAGATCGTGGGCGAACTGGACCCCAAGACCACCACCGTGGAAGAGATGGGTCTGTACATGGCCGGCGCCAAGCGAAAGGGGGCATAAGAGATGAAAGGAAAACGACAGCCCCTTCTGCGCAACAAGGGCGTACAGTCCCTGCTGGCGGCTCTGCTGTGCATCCTGATCGGCCTGATCGTGGGTTACATCGTGCTGCTCATCATCAATCCCGCCGGCGCGTGGGAGGCCATCAAGACCATCGTGGAGAACTTCCTCTACTATCCCACCGCCAACGCACGGCTGCGCTATCTGGGCAACACTCTGGTCAAGACCGCGCCGCTGCTGATGTGTTCGCTGTCCATCCTGTTTGCCTATAAGGTGGGCCTCTTTAACATCGGCGCCGCCGGTCAGTATGTGGTGGGCGCGGGCGCCAGCCTCTACTTCGCCCTGGGCCTGAACATGCCCTGGTTTGTCTGCCTCATCGCGGGTATCCTGGCCGGTGCGGTGCTGGGCGCCATCTCCGGCGCGCTGAAGGCCTACTGCAACGTCAACGAGGTCATCTCCTGCATCATGCTCAACTGGATCAGCCTCTACCTGGTCAACACCCTGCTGACCAACGTGAAGGAGGGCGCCAGCCCCTACACCATCCAGCTCTCCACCGGTAACCCCGGCGCCATCATCCCCTCCCTGGGGCTGAGCGCGCTGTTCGGCAACAACCGCTACGTCACCATCGCCATCCCCCTGGCCGTCGTGATGTCGGTGCTCATCTGGGTGCTGCTGGAAAAGACCAAGTTCGGCTATGAGCTCAAGGCCACCGGCTTCAACAAGTTTGCCGCCAAGTACTGCGGCATGAAGGAGAAGCGCAACATCATCCTCACCATGGCCATCGCCGGCGCGCTGGCGGGCATGGGCGCGGGCCTGCTGTACCTGACCGGGTTCGAGCAGTGGTCCACCACCCAGTCCTCGGTGCCCGCCATGGGCTTCAACGGCATCGCCGCTGCCTTCCTGGGCGGCCTGAACCCCATCGGCGCCATCTTCTCCTCCTACTTCATCCAGCACATCACCAACGGCGGCGCGTACGTGGACAAGACCATGTACTCTGCCCAGATCTCCGATCTGGTGTCGTCGCTGATCATCTACCTGTGCGGCTTCGTTCTGTTCTTCAAGACCACGCTGGACCGGCAGCTGGACCGCCGTGCCGAGCGTGAGGCGGCCAAAGCCGCGGCGCAGAAAGGAGGCAACGCGTAATGCTGCTTCTGATCCAATATACGCTGATCTTTGCCTCCGTTCTGATCCTGGTGGCCCTGGGCGGCTGCTTCTCGGAGCACTCGGGCGTCATCAACATCGGTCTGGAGGGTATCATGGTCATGGGCGCCCTGGGCGGCGCGCTGATGATGAAGTTCCTCCCCGGCGGCACGTCCCCCTTCCTGATCATCGTACTGGTGGTCCTGGCCAGTATCGGCCTGGGCATGGTCTACTCCCTGCTGCTGGCGGTGGCGGCCATCAACTTCAAGGCCGACCAGACCCTGGTGGGCACCGCCATGAACCTGCTGGGCACCGCGGCGGCCACCGTGTTCGTCAAGGCCATGAACACCGCCGAGAGCGTGGACAACGTGTCCTCCACCATCCAGTACATCGAGCCCAAGAAGGCCTTCCTGGTCAACATCGGGGGCTTTGAGTTCAACTGGTTCATGCTGCTGGCCCTCATCGCGCTGGTGATGGCCTATGTGGTGCTGTATAAGACCCGCTTCGGTCTGCGCCTGTGCGCCTGCGGCGAGCATCCCCAGGCGGCGGACAGCGTGGGCATCAGCGTGATGAAGATGCGCTACGCGGGCGTGCTGATCTCCGGCATGCTGGGCGGCCTGGGCGGCATCGTGTACATCACCGCCGGCGTCAGCGAGTGGAAGTTTGAGAACGGCGTGGCTGGCTTCGGCTTCCTGGCCCTGGCCGTCATGATCTTCGGCCAGTGGAAGCCCACCCGCATCGCCCTGGCGGCGCTGCTGTTCGGCCTGTTCCGCGCTCTGGCCAACGTGTACACCGGCTTCGATTTCCTCAACTCGCTCCAGCTCCCCAGCAGCGTGTACAACATGCTGCCCTACATCATCTCCCTCATCGTGCTGGCCTTCACCTCCCAGAATTCCCGCGCGCCCAAGGCGGAAGGCATCCCCTACGACAAGGGACAGCGCTGACGGGAGCGCTCCGCACCCTCAAACCGGCAGGGACGTTTGTCCCTGCCGGTTTTTTGCCGGCGTCGGGAAATCATGGTTGACTTGAATCCGTGGTTGGGGTATGCTATACTGCAATTTGAATAACTTCGCGCGGAGCGGCCTAAGCCGGGAAATCCGCGCGGGGGAAAGGAAGCATTCCATGCGTTACGAAATCATGGCCTGGCTGCGGGAACGGTTCCAGAACCGGCGGGGCCTCAATCCCACCCGGGTGGTGGTATTCTCCTTCGGCATCATCATTCTGCTGGGCGCGCTGCTCCTGACGCTCCCCGTCGCCTCGCGGGACGGGCAGAGCGCCGGATTCTTCACGGCGCTGTTCACCGCCACGTCCTGCACCTGCGTGACAGGCCTGATCCTGGTGGACACCTGGACCCAGTGGAGCCTCTTCGGCCAGGTGGTCATCCTGGGGCTGATCCAGATGGGCGGCCTGGGGTTCATGACGGTGCTGACCCTGCTGTCCCTGGCCCTGCGCCGCCGCATCGGACTCTCCGAGCGGCTGGTGATGGTCTCTACCTTTAATCTGAACGAAATGGACGGCGTGGTCCGGGTGGTGCGCCACGCCCTGCGGGGCACCTTTTTGATCGAGGGCATCGGCGCGGTGATCCTGGCCAGCCGTTTCATCCCCCAGTTCGGCGTGATCCGGGGGCTCTGGTACGGCATATTCCACGCCGTCTCCGCTTTTTGCAACGCGGGATTCGACTTGCTGGGCGGGGAGTACGGCCCGTTCTCCAGCCTGGCTGGGGTGAACGGCGACCCGGTGATCCTCATCACCATCGCCCTGCTCATCATCATCGGTGGCCTGGGCTTCTTTGTGTGGGAGGACCTTCTCCACTGGCCCAAGCGGCGGAAGCTCTCCCTGTACACCCGCCTGGTGCTGGCCATCACGGTCTCGCTCCTGGTGCTGGGAACCTTCCTCACCCTGGTGGCCGAGTACGACAACCCCGCCACGCTGGGGGGCATGGGGCCGGGCAAGACGGTCCTCAACGCCTTCTTCCAGTCCACCACCCTGCGCACCGCCGGCTTTGACGCCCTGGGTCAGGGCAACCTCCAGGAGGGGACCAAGGCGGTGTCGGTGCTCTTCATGCTCATCGGCGGCTCCTCCGGCTCCACCGCCGGCGGCCTCAAGACCGTGACGGTGGCGGTGCTGCTGCTGGCCCTGCGGGCCAACCTGAAGGGCCGGAAGCAGGTGACGGTAGGCCGGCGGGCCATCTCCATGGACCGGGTGATGGACGCCATGACCCTGACGCTGGTGGTGGGCCTGCTCTTCCTGTGCAGCGCCATCACCATGACCATCGTGGAGGACCTGCCCATCATTGACTGCGCCTTTGAGGTGGCCTCGGCCATGGGCACCGTGGGCCTGACCACCGGCATCACGCCGACGCTGACGCGCCTGTCGCAGTCGCTGCTGATCTTCCTGATGTATGTGGGCCGGGTGGGCGTGCTGTCCTTCTCGCTGGCCTTCCTGGCGGCCAAGCAGAAGGGCGCGGGCATCCGCTACCCCAACGTGAACATTATGATCGGATAAGGAGGAACACTCCATGAAAACCTTTGTGGTGATCGGACTGGGCCGCTTCGGCAGCGCGGTGGCCACCGAGCTGTGCAGCCTGGGCCATGAGGTCCTGGCGCTGGACACCGACGCGGAGAAGATTCAGAAGCTGGCCGACCAGGTGACCCACGCCGTGGTGGGAGACGCCCGGGACGCCGACGTGCTGCGGGCCCTGGGGGTGCGCAACTACGACTGCGCCATCGTGGCCACCGGCTTCGACGTGGGCAACTCCACCCTCATCACCCTGAACCTGAAGGAGGCCGGGGTGCGGCAGGTCATCTGCAAGGCCCAGAGCCACGTGCACCGGAAGGTGCTGGAGAAGATCGGGGCGGACCGGGTGGTGTTCCCCGAGCATGAGATGGGCCTGAAGCTGGCCCAGGGCCTGTCCAGCGTGAACGTGCTGAACTTCATTGAGCTCTCCGACGACTTCGGCATCGTGGAGCTGACTGCCCCGAAGAGCTGGCAGGGCAAGACCCTGCGGGATCTGGACGTGCGGGCGCGCTACCACGTGAGCGTCATCGCGGTGCGGGACCGGGAGGGCGAGCTGGACGTGGCCCCCGGCGCCGACCATGTGGTGGGCAAGGACAGCAAGCTGGTGGTGCTGGGGCGCAGCGAGCACATCAACCGCCTCCACGACCTGTAAGGAGGGGAGAGCATGGAGCGCATCACCAGCCGCCGCAATCCCCTGGTGCAGCACATCCGCCGCCTGGGGGCGGAGCGGAAGTACCGCCGGGCCCAGAATGCCTTCCTCTGCGAGGGGGACAAGCTGGTGGGGGAGGCCCTGCGCTGGCAGGGCGGGGTGGAGACCCTGGTCTGTACCGAGGGCACGACTCCTCCGGAGTGCCCCGGCGGGACCCGCCTGGTGGAGGTGCCCGCCGACATCATGGAGCACCTCTCTACCGTGAAGACCCCCCAGCATTTGATGGCGGTGTGCGCGCTGCCGGACCGAACGCTCCCGGAGCAGCTGGCCCCGGGCCGGTATCTGGTGCTGGACGGGGTGCAGGACCCGGGCAACGTGGGCACCATCTGGCGCACCGCCGACGCCTTCGGGGCGGACGCGGTGATCTTGGTCAACGGCTGCGCCGACCCCTTTTCGCCCAAGACCGTGCGCTCCACCATGGGAGCCTGTTTCCGGCTCCCGGTGTGGGAGAGCGATTTTGACACCCTGGCCGCCCGCCTGAAAGAGGCGGGGGTGCCCCTCTACACCACCGCCCTGCGGGAGGACACCGCCGACGTGCGGGAGCTGTCCCTGGACCGGGCGGCGGTGGTCATCGGCAGCGAGGGGAGAGGGGTGTCCCAGCAGGCGCTGGACCTGTGTGAACGCACCGTGAAGATCCCCATGCGGCCGCGGTGCGAGTCCCTCAACGCAGCGGTGGCCGCCTCGGTGGTGCTTTGGGAGATGGCCCGGGGCGACTGAGTTTCCAAGAGAAAAAACGGGAGGCGGTTTCCATGTCCACTCTCAGCGATTGGCTCTGGCTGACCACCCGGGCGGGCCTGCGCACCGGCGAGGCCGCGGCCCTGGCCCGGCGCTTCGGCGGACCGAGGGCGGTGTACTGCGCCGACCCCAAGGAGTTCGAGCTGCTCCGCCTCCCCGCCGAACTGCGGCGGAGCCTGGCGGACAAGGCGTTCACCGCTGCGGAGCGGGTTCTGGCCGACTGCGACCGGCTGGGCATCGACATCATCACCCTCCAGGACGCCTCCTACCCGGAGCGCCTGCGCCACATTGACGACCCGCCCGCCGTGCTCTATCGGAAGGGGCGGGCCTTTCCCCTGGACCAGGAGGTGGCGGTGGCCGTGGTGGGCGCCCGGCGCTGCACCCCCTATGGGACCCAGCTGGCCACGGAGCTGGGCCGGGATCTGGCCCGGCGGGGCGCGGTGGTGGTGTCCGGCATCGCCCAGGGCATCGACAGCGCGGCGCTCCGCGCCGCCCTCCGGGAGGGAGGACGGGTGGTGTCGGTGCTGGGTGGCGGCATCGACGTGGTATATCCTTCCTCCAGCGCCGACCTCTTCCGGGAGATCGGGAGCCGCGGGATGCTTTTGAGCGAGTATCCCCCCGGCACGCCCACCCAGGGGCCCCACTACCCGGTGCGCAACCGCATCATCAGCGGCCTGAGCCTGGGTACGGCGGTGGTGGAGGCCGGAGAGCGCAGCGGCGCGCTCATCACCGCGCGGCTCTCCCTGGACCAGAACCGGGACGTGTTCGCCTTCCCCGGCGCGGTGGGCGCGCCCATGAGCGCGGGGACCAACCGCCTCATCCAGAAGGGGGAGGCCAAGCCCATTTTCTCGGCGGAGGACATTCTGGAGGAGTACGAGGCGGTCTATCCGGGCCGTCTCAGCCCCCGGGAGGCCCCAAAACCGACCCGGACGAAACAGACCGAAATCCCCCGAAAGGAGCCGCGAAAACCGGCGCAAACTCTGGAAGAGGTTGACAAAACGGCGGAGAGGGCTTATAGTACCTTCCGAGCGGAGGATGTCGGCTTCACCGATGACGAGCAGGCGGTGCTCCGGGCGCTGGGGGCGGAGAGCCTCCATCCCGACGAGCTGGCCGAGCGCTCCGGCATTCCGGCCCGCCGGGTGCTCTCGGCGCTGACCCTCCTGGAAATGCGGGGGTGCGTGAAGAGCGCGCCGGGCCATGTATTTACTGCGGCGGCGGGGTCCTAGGCTTCGGGAAGCGCCGCCGATTCCTAGCACGCTCCGCCCCCGGGCGGGGAGCGTGTTTGCTATATTTTTGGAGGTACAGTTGTGGCAAAAACGAATCTTGTGATCGTGGAGTCCCCGGCCAAGGCCAAGACCATCGGCAAATATCTGGGTCCCGACTATCAGGTGAAAGCCTCGATGGGCCATGTCCGGGACCTTCCCAAGAGCAAGCTGGGCGTGGATGTGGAGCACGGCTTTCAGCCGGACTACCAGCCCATCAAAGGCAAGGAAGAGGTCATCGAGGACCTTCAGAAGGCGGCCAAGAAGAGCGAGAAAGTGTTCCTCGCCACCGACCCGGACCGGGAGGGCGAGGCCATCTCCTGGCACCTGAAGGAGCTTCTGAACATTCCGGACGACAAGACCTACCGGGTCACCTTCAACGAGATCACCAAGAAGGTGGTCAGCGAGTCCATCGCCGCCCCCCGTGGGCTGGACATGGACCTGGTGGACGCCCAGCAGGCCCGACGCATCCTGGACCGGATCGTGGGCTATGAGCTCTCGCCCCTGCTGTGGAAGAAGATCCGCCGGGGCCTGTCCGCCGGACGGGTCCAGTCGGTGGCCACCCGCCTGGTGGTGGAGCGGGAGGAGGAGATCCGGGCCTTCATCCCCCAGGAGTACTGGTCCCTGGACGTGGACCTGGAGCGCATCGCCCCCAACCTGGGCAAGTTCAAGGCCTCCTTCTACGGCCGCGAGAAGAAGATGGAGCTCCACAGCGAGGAAGAGGTGGACGCCGTCCTCGCGGCGGTGGAGCAGGCCCCCTTCACGGTGGCGGGTGTGAAGCGGCAGGACAAGCTGCGCAACCCCGCGCCTCCCTTTACCACCTCCACCCTCCAGCAGGAGGCCAGCCGCAAGCTGAACATGACCCCCCGGCGCACCATGTCCATCGCCCAGCAGCTCTATGAGGGCGTGGACATCGCGGGGGAGGGCACCGTGGGCCTTATCACCTACATGCGTACCGACTCCCTGCGCCTCTCCGACGAGGCCACCGCTGCCGCCCGGGACTTCATCCTGGGCCGGTACGGCCAGGACTACTACCCCGGCAAGGCCCGGACCTTCAAGACCAAGTCGGGGGCCCAGGACGCCCACGAAGCCATCCGTCCCTCCGACGTGCGCCTCACCCCCGAGGACATCAAGAAGGACCTGACCGCCGAGCAGTATCGCCTTTATAAGCTGATCTGGAGCCGCTTCCTGGCCTGCCAGATGAGCCCCGCGGTGTACGACAGCGTCACCATCGACGTGGAGAGCGCGGGCTATCACTTCCGCGCCAACCACTCGTCCCTGAAATTCTCCGGCTACACGGCGGTGTACGTGGAGGGGAAGGACGAGGACGACGAGGTCCTGCGCCAGTCCCCGCTGCCCGACCTGAGCGAGGGCGAGCGGGTGGCCCTGGCCGGCAAGCAGAAGGACCAGCACTTCACCCAGCCCCCCAGCCGCTACACCGAGGCAAGCCTCATCAAGGCGCTGGAGGAGAAGGGCATCGGCCGCCCGTCCACCTACGCCCCCACTATTTCCACCATCCTGGACCGGGAGTATGTGGTGAAGGAGGGGAAGAACCTGCGCCCCACGCCGCTGGGCGAGGTGGTGACAGGCCTCATGAAGGAAAAATTCCCCGACATCGTGGACACCGCCTTCACCGCCCGTATGGAGGAGCGCCTGGACCGGGTGGAAGAGGGCAAGGACAACTGGAAGGACATCCTCTCCGGCTTTTACGGCGACTTCGAGAAGGAGATGCAGGCCGCCGAGCAGGACCTGGAGCGCATCAAGGTCCCCGACGAGGTCTCCGATGTGATCTGCCCCCTGTGCGGGCGGAATCTGGTGTTCAAGTCGGGCCGTTTCGGCCGCTTCCTGGCCTGCCCCGGCTGGCCGGACTGCCCCCACACCCAGCCCATCGTCATCGAGATGCCGGGCCGGTGCCCCAAGTGCGGCGGCAAGATTTTGAAAAAGACCTCCAAGCGGGGCTATGCCTACTACGGCTGTGAGAATAATACCAATAAGGATGAAGCCCGCAAGTGCGACTTCATGACCTGGGACGTGCCGGTGAAGGACAACTGCCCCGAGTGCGGCCACACCCTCTTCAAGAAGTCGGGCCGGGGCTTCCGCAAGCCCTTCTGCATCAACCCGGATTGCAGCCTCTTCGTGCCCGAGGAGGAGCGGGGGTATAAGAAAAAGACCGCCACCGCGGCGGCGGAGAGCCCGGCGGAGGGCGCCCCTCCCGAGGAGGAGCCGAAGAAGGCGGCGGCCAAAAAGACCACCGCCAAAAAGACGACGGCCAAGAAAACCACGGCAAAAAAGACCACCGCCAAGAAGGCGGCGGAGAAGAAGGAGCCGGCGAAAAAGGCAGCGGCCAAAAAGACCACGAAAAAGACGACCAAGAAGGAAGAGGCGTAAGGGCGGCCCCGGCCGCCGCCGCGCCGGAAGATAAGGAGAACTATGGAACCAGTCATCATCATCGGCGCGGGCCTGGCGGGGAGCGAGGCCGCGTGGCAGCTGGCCCGGCGGGGCATCCCGGTGGAGCTGCATGAAATGAAGCCCGCCAAGATGACCCCCGCCCACCACTCCGCCGACTTCGGGGAGCTGGTGTGCTCCAACTCCCTGCGCTCCGACCAGCTGGAGAACGCGGTGGGGCTGCTGAAGGAGGAGCTGCGCCGCCTGGGCTCCCTCATTATGGAGTGTGCCGACCAGCACCGGGTGGAGGCGGGAGGTGCGCTGGCGGTGGACCGCCACGCCTTTTCCGGGGAAATCACCCGGCGCATTCAGGAACACCCCCTCATCACCGTGGTGGAGGGGGAGGTCACGGAGATCCCCGCCGAGGGGAATGTGATCGTGGCCTCCGGGCCCCTCACGTCGGACGCCCTGAGCACTGCCATCCAGGGATTTTTCCCCGAGAGCAAATACCTCAATTTCTTTGACGCCGCCGCGCCGCTGGTGACCTTTGAGAGCGTGGACATGGACAAGGCCTTCTTTGCCTCCCGCTACGACAAGGGCACCCCGGATTATATCAACTGCCCCATGAACGCGGAGGAGTACGCCGCCTTCTGGACCGAGCTGTGCGGCGCGGAGGAGGCCCCGGTCCACGGCTTTGAGGACCGGAGCGTGTTCGAGGGCTGCATGCCGGTGGAGGTCATGGCCCGGCGCGGGGTGGACACCCTGCGCTACGGCCCTCTGAAACCCCGTGGCCTGCGGGACCCCCGCACCGGGAAGGAGCCCTACGCCGTGGTGCAGCTGCGCAAGGACAACGCCGAGGGCTCCATCTACAACATCGTGGGCTTCCAGACCCACCTGCGCTGGCCGGAGCAGAAGCGGGTGTTCCAAATGATCCCCGGCCTGGAGAACGCCGAGTTCATCCGCTACGGCGTCATGCACCGCAACACCTATCTGGACTCGCCCCGGATGCTGGACCGGTATTACCGGGTAAAACACGACCCCCGGGTGTGCTTCGCCGGGCAGATCACCGGCGTGGAGGGCTATGTGGAGTCCACCGCGTCCGGGTATCTGGCGGCGGTGGAGCTGGCCCGGCGGCTCACCGGGAAGGCCCCCGTGGACTTCCCGCAGGAGACCGCCATCGGGGCGCTGGCCCTCTATGTGAGCAACGAGAGCGTTACCGAGTTCCAGCCGATGAACGTCAATTTCGGCATCATCCCGCCCCTGGGCTACAAGGTCAAGGGTAAGCGGAACAAGAACGCGGAATTGAGCAAGCGGGCGCTGGAAATCCTGGATAAACTGAACCCGGCGGAGGTTTAAAGCCGATGCAGGGCCAGGCCCAGCCGGAGGCCCCGGCGGAAGGCGGCCTGGCTGTCCAGCCGGGCGCATTCCTCCAGAACGTCCCGGAGTTTTTGGACGAAATCGCCGCCCAGTTCGTCCCGGACGCGGCCCAAGTGCCGCTCCCGGAGGGCATAGCAGTCGGGGCGCTCCCCGGCTTCTTCCTCCCGCTGGGCGGTCAGTTCGTAGAGGTCCAACAGCAAGTCATCCATATCATCACCCCAATAAAACCGTGTCTCACACTATACACGGTTTTATTGGGCATGTCAAGGGGGCGGCCATGTACCATAATGAATTATTTGGTTTGCGGTTGCGCAAGATACGCAGTCGAAACCATGAGACTCAAAAGGAATTGGCGGAAATTTTGGGTGTAAAGCCAAACCAGATTGGTGAAATGGAAAATGGCCGTGGGGCAACAACCCTTGCAAAATTAGCGCACATATGTGAGCATTACAATGTTTCGGCCGACTACCTGCTGGGCCTGACGGACGAGCCGCGGCCTCTGGTATCAGAGAAGAAAGAAGAGGAGTAAAGACATGAAAATCATCGTAGACGCTATGGGCGGGGACAACGCGCCGGCCTCCAATGTAAAAGGTGCGCTGGCGGCGCTGCGGGAGCAGGGCACCGAGGTCATCCTGGTGGGCCGCGGGGAGGAGATCCTCAAGGTCCTCAACGAGGAGGGCATGGAGGAGCCCCCCACCGGCATGGAGATCGTCCACGCCAGCGAGGTGGTGGAGATCTGCGACAACCCCGCCACGGCGTTTCGGGAGAAGAAGGACTCCTCTCTCACCGTGGGCCTGAACCTCCTCAAGGACGGCAAGGGCGACGCCTTCGTCTCGGCGGGCAGCACCGGCGCCCTTCTGGCGGCGGCCACCCTGCTGGTCAAGCGCATCAAGGGCATCCGCCGGGCGGCCATGGCCCCGGTGGTCCCCACCGCCGCGGGCGGCGCGGTGCTCATCGACTGCGGCGCCACCGCCGAGTGCACCCCCGAGTACCTGCTCCAGTTCGCCTTCATGGGCTCCTATTACGCCGAGCATGTGCTGGGCCGCCCCGAGCCCCGGGTGGGCCTTCTCAACATCGGCGCCGAGCCCTCCAAGGGCACCGAGCTCCAGCAGCGGACCTATCAGCTCCTCAAGGAGGCCGGGGACCAGGGCCGCATCCACTTTGTGGGCAACGTGGAGGGCAAGGAGGCCGTGTACGGCCAGGCCGACGTCATCGTCTCCGACGGCTACTCCGGCAACATCTTCCTCAAAACCATGGAGGGCACCGGCGGCTTCCTGGCCAAGAAGATGAAGGACATGTTCAAGAAGAATATCTTCACCAAGCTGGCCGCCCTGATGGTGATGAGCGGCATCCAGGACCTGAAAAAGATGCTGGACGCCGGCGAGGTGGGCGGTACCGCCTTCATCGGCATCTCCAAGCCGGTCATCAAGGCCCACGGCTCCTCCGACGCCTACGCCATCAAGAACGCCATCCGCCAGGCCGCCAAGTTCGCCTCCTCCGGCATCATCGAGGACATCACCGAGAACGTGGAATACATGCGCCTGCCGGTCCACGGCGGCAAGAGCGAGTGACGGGGTTTACAGGGTTTCCCTCGAAATTTTGTAGGCTTTGGCGAAAAATGAAAATGGCACTTGACACAGCGCCATATCTTGCCTATTATTTTAGTGCAATCAACCGTTCCAGCGGGAACGCGGGATAGGAGTAGATCACTATGGTATTTGAAAAGATCGTGGAGCTGCTGTCTGAGCAGCTGGGCGTGGACCCCGACAACATCACCATGGATACCTCGTTTGAGGAACTGGGCGCTGACTCCGTGGACGTGGTCGATCTGACCATGGCGGTGGAGGAGGCCTTCAACCTGGAGGACCTGGCCGACGAGAATCTGTCCGACATGACCACCGTGGGCGATTTCGTGCGTTTCCTCCAGAAGAAACTGGACGACTAAGACTGCCGAACCGGGAAGCCCCGCTCCAGAGCGGGGCTTTCCTTTTTGAGTGAACGAAGGAAGGAGGAGCGATCATGCTGCCACTGGAAGAGACACTGGGCTATACCTTTCGGGACCCTTCTCTGCTGGATCACGCGCTGACTCACAGCTCCTACGCCAATGAGAACCGCGCCCGCGGGAGCCAGAGCAACGAGCGGCTGGAATTTCTGGGCGATTCGGTGCTGGGCATGGTGACGGCGGATTTTCTGTACCGCACCCACCCGGACCTCCCCGAGGGCGACCTCACCCGCACCCGGGCGGCTCTGGTGTGCGAGGAGAGCCTGGTGGAGGTGGCCCACGCCTGGAACCTGGGGGCCTATCTGAAGCTGGGCCGGGGCGAGAGCGCCGGAGGCGGCCGCAGCCGCCCGTCCATCCAGGCCGACGCGGTGGAGGCCGTACTGGCCGCCGTGTACCTGGACGGGGGCATCGGTTCCGCCCGGAAGATCATCCAGAAGTACATTCTGGACGCCGAGGCCGAGCGGGGCAAGAACCGGGACTATAAGACGGCCTTGCAGGAACTGGTCCAGCGGGAGAGCGGCCAGGTGCTGCAATACCATCTGGTGGGCTCCAGCGGCCCGGACCACGCCAAGGTGTTCACCGTAGAGGTGACCCTCAACGGCAAGACCGTGGGCCGGGGCGAGGGCCACAGCAAAAAGGAAGCCGAGCAGAATTCTGCCCGCGCCGCCATCGACGCGCTGGGCGGAGGAAAGTAAGCGCCGGGCCGGAGGGCCATGCCGGAGAGCATGGACTCCGGCCTTTTCCGCGTCCCGTCGGGTGCGAAAGGGTTTGCAAAACAGGGCTTGGGTTGGTATAATAATGTATTACCATATGTGCGCCCTGGAAGAACGGCAGGGTAAGCGGCGAGGTGTCCAATTTGCATTTAAAAGCGCTCGAGATCCAGGGATTCAAGTCTTTTCCAGATAAAACAGTTTTAACCTTTGGCGAGGCCATCACCGCCATTGTGGGCCCCAACGGCTCGGGCAAGTCCAACCTGTCCGACGCCATCCGCTGGGTCATGGGGGAGCAGTCCACCCGGGCCCTCCGGGGCGGCAAGATGGAGGACGTCATCTTCGGCGGCACCGAGAAGCGCCGCCAGGTGGGCTTTGCCGAGGTGAGCCTCATCCTGGACAACAGCGACGGGGCCCTCCACATCGAAGAGCCGGAGGTCATGGTCACCCGCCGCTACTACCGCTCGGGGGAGAGCGAATACTATATCAACCGCCGCTCGGTCCGCCTGCGGGACGTGAACGAGCTCTTTATGGACACCGGCCTGGGCCGGGAGGGCTACTCCATCATCGGCCAGGGCAAGATCGACGAGATTTTGTCGGTGAAGAGCGCCGACCGCCGGGAGGTCTTTGAGGAGGCCGCCGGCATCTCCCGCTTCCGCCACCGGAAGGAGGAGGCCGAGCGCAAGCTGGAGCGCACCGAGGAGAATCTGGTGCGCATCGGCGACAAGATCGATGAGCTGGAGCTCCAGGTGGAGCCCCTGCGCCACCAGGCCGAGAAGGCGAAAAAATTCCTCCTTCTGCGGGACGAGCTGCGGGGGCTGGAGATCTCCCTGTGGCTGGAGCAGCTGGACAAGCTCCGCGCCGCCATGGTGAAGGCCTCCACCGACTGCGAGCAGACCGCCCGCCAGCGGGAGGAGGTCCGGCAGAAGCTGGAGGCCCTCTACGCCGCGTCGGAGGAGATTTCCACCCAGATGCGGGAGAAGGACCTGGAGGCGGAGAACATCCGCTTCACCGTCATGCAGCGCCAGACCGACGCCAACGAGGTGGAGAGCGCCGTGGCGGTGCTCAAGAGCAACATCCAGAACAACCTGGACAACACCCAGCGCATCCGGCAGGAGCTGGAGCAGCGGGGGGACCGCGCCCAGGCCCTCTCTGCCCAGATCGGGGAGCGGAAGGACCGGGTGGAGGCCATCCGCGCCGAGCAGGCCGCCCAGCGCGCCGCCCTTGCCCAGCGGGAGGAGGAGCGGAAAGAGCTGGACCGCCAGGCGGGGGCTCTGGCCGGAGAGCTGGAGGAATTAAGGAAGAAGGAACAGCTGGACACCGCCTCCGCCGGTGAGGCCAAGGAGCTGCTGTCCGCGCTGGCCGCCGCCGCCCAGGAGCTGCTGGACCGGGACGGCGCGGTGCGCCGGGCCCTCAGCGACGGGGAGGAGACCCTGTCCGCCCTGGAGGGGGAGGCCAAGGAGGCCGAGACTGCCCTCCGCGAGGCCAAGGAGGAGCGGGAAAACCTCCAGAACGTCATCCAGGGCTACACCCTCCGGGTCCAGAGCCGGGAGAAGAAGGCCCGGGCCGCCGAGGAGGAGCACATGCGCCTCCAGGTGGAGGAGAAGTCCCTCCAGTCCCGCATTCACATGCTCAGCGAGATGGAAAAGCTCTACGAGGGCTATTCCAAGGCGGTGCGCCTGGTGATGAACGAGGCCGAGCGGGACCGCCTCCGGGGGCTCCACGGGCCGGTGGCGGGGCTCATCCGGGTGCCCGACCGTTGCGCCGTGGCCATCGAGATCGCCCTGGGCGGCGCCATGCAGCACATCGTCACCCAGCGGGAGGAGGACGCTAAGGCCGCCATCGGCTGGCTCAAGCGCCGGGACGCGGGCCGGTGTACCTTCCTGCCTCTGGACGCCATCCGACCCGCCCAGTTCCGGGAGCGGGGCGTGGAGCGGGAGCCGGGCTTCGTGGGGCTGGGGGATACCCTGGTCACCTGCGAGGAACAGTATCGGAACGTCCTCTCCTATCTGCTGGGGCGGACGGTCATCGCCGAGGACCTGGACGCCGCCGTGGCTATGGCCCGGAAGTACGGCCACCGCTTCAAGATCGTCACCCTGGACGGACAGGTCCTGAACCCCGGCGGCTCCATGACCGGCGGCTCAGTGAGCCGCTCGGCGGGCATCCTCAGCCGGGCCAACGAGCTGGAGCGGCTGCAGGAGCAGTCCGCGGGGCTGAAAGTACGGCTGGAGGAGGCCCTCCGGGCCCGGTCGGAGGCCGGGCGGGAGGAGGTCGCCGCCCGCTATGAGCTGGAAAACGCCCAGGAAGAGCAGCGCCGCATCCAGGAGCGCATTGCCCAGCTGGAGGAGCGCGTGGGCCAGTACCGCCAGCGTTTGGAGGAGATGCACCGCGCCCGGGACGAGCGGCGGGAGGAGCTGGAACAGCTCAGCCAGCGCTCCGCCCAGACCGAGGCCGACACCCAGAAGGCCCGCGCGCGTATCGAGGAGCTGGAGGGCTCCGCCGCCGCCCTGCGGGCCCAGGCCCAGGGCAAGGAGGAGGGCCAGTCCCACTTCCGGGCCCGGGGCGAGGCGCTGAGCCAGGAGACGGCGGCCATCCGGGCCCGTCTGGACGCCCTGGACGCGGAGCTGGGCTCCAGCCAGCAGGCGCTGGAGCAGCTGGAGGACCTGCGCCGGGACCTGATGGGGGACCGGGAGGCCCAGGCCGCCCTGCTGGCCGAGTACGAGAGCAAGAACCGCGACCTGGAGGGCGAGATCGCCCGAAAGGAGGGGGAGCTGGAGACCATCCGCCGGGAGAACGAGGCCCGGCAGGGGGAGCTCCAGCGCCTGAGCGAGGAGCGCCTTGCCCTGGAGGGGAAGCGCGGCCAGGCCGACAAGGACGCCCGGGAACAGAACGGCGTCCTGCTCCGGCTGGAGCGGGAGGTGTCGGTGCTGGAGCAGCGCCGGGCCGCCCTGGACGGCGAGCAGAAGAGCGTGCTGGACCGGCTCTGGGAGACCTACGCCCTCAGCCACGAGGCCGCCCAGGCCCAGCGCATTCCCCTGGAGAGCACCGCCCAGGCCCAGCGCCGGGTGGCGGAGCTGAAGAAGGGCATCTCCGCCCTGGGCAACATCAACCTGGACGCCATCGAGGAGTTCGAGCGCATCAACGAGCGCTATACCTACCTGGTGGACCAGCGGGATGACGTGGAGAAGGCGAAAAAGGAGCTCACCGGGGTCATCACCGACATCACCGGCGAGATGAAGCGCATCTTCGCCCAGCAGTTCGCCATCCTCAACGAGGCCTTCCAAAAGACCTTCCAGGAGCTCTTCGGCGGCGGACGGGCCGCTCTGGAGCTGGAGGATGAGAGCGACATCCTGAATTGCGGCATCGAGATCCAGGTCCAGCCCCCCGGAAAGGCCCTGAAGGTGCTGTCCCTCCTCTCCGGCGGTGAGAAGGCCTTCGTGGCCATCGCGCTGTACTTCGCCATTCTGAAGGTGCGGCCCACCCCGTTCTGCGTCATGGACGAGATCGAGGCCGCCCTGGACGACGCCAACGTGGTGCGCTTCGCCCACTACATGCGCCAGGTGGCGGACAAGACGCAATTCATCGTCATCACCCACCGCCGGGGCACCATGGAGGAGGCGGACATCCTGTACGGCGTCACCATGCAGGAGCGGGGGGTCAGCCGGATGCTGGCCATCAATCTGAACGACGCGGCGGCAGAGCTGGGCATTGAGTGATGCCGCTGTAAGATAAAGGAGTATCAACAATGGGATTTTTTGACAAGATCAAGGCGGGCCTCACCCGCACCAAGGAGAACATCGCCAGCATCGGCCACTCTTTCGACCAGCTCTTCGTGGGCGAACTGGACGACGACTTCTACGACGAGCTGGAGGAGGCGCTGATCCTCTCCGACATGGGCGTGGAGACCGCCATGAAGGCGGTGGAGGAGCTGCGCAGCCGGGCCAAGAGCCAGAAGATCAAGAACGCCGACGAGGGCCGGGAGTGCCTGCGCACCATCCTCACCGAGTTCCTGGACGTGGGGGACCTGTCCCTCCAGCTCCACACCAAGCCGTCGGTGGCCCTGTTCATCGGCGTGAACGGCGTGGGCAAGACCACCACCATCGGCAAGCTGGCCGCCCGGATGAAGGGGGACGGCAAGCGGGTGCTGATGGCGGCCGCCGACACCTTCCGCGCCGCCGCCGCCGACCAGCTGGAGATCTGGAGCCAGCGCTGCGGGGTGGACATCGTCCGCCAGCACGAGGGCGCCGACCCCGCTGCCGTGGTCTTTGACGCCCTGTCGGCGGCCAAGGCCCGGAACACCGACGTCATCCTGGTGGACACCGCCGGGCGGCTCCACAACAAGCAGAACCTGATGAACGAGCTCAACAAGATCAGCCGCATCCTGGACCGGGAGCTCCCCGACGCCGACCGGGAGACCCTCCTGGTGCTGGACGCCACCACCGGCCAGAACGGCCTCATCCAGGCCAAGCAGTTCCAGGAGGCCGCCGGCATCACCGGCATCGTCCTCACCAAGCTGGACGGCAGCGCCAAGGGCGGCATTGTGATCGCCATCGCCCAGGAGCTGGGCGTGCCGGTGAAGTTCATCGGCGTGGGCGAGGGCATCGACGACCTGATGCCCTTCGAGCCCGCCGAGTTTGTGAAGGCCTTTGTGTAAGAGAAACCAAATCGAAAGGACGGTTTTGACTATGCCTCGTATCGACGGACGCCGCCCGGACCAGCTCCGGCCGGTGGAGATCATTCCCCATGTGAACCAGTTCGCGGAGGGCTCCTGCCTGATCCGCTGCGGCAATACCCAGGTGTTCTGCACCGCCAGCGTGGAGGACCGGGTGCCTCCCCACGTGGCCGAGGGCCACGGCTGGGTGACGGCGGAGTACTCCATGCTCCCCCGGGCCAACCGGGAGCGGAGCAAGCGGGACATCGCCAAACTGAAGCTCTCCCCCCGCTCGGCGGAGATCCAGCGGCTCATCGGCCGCTCCCTCCGGGCGGTGGTGGACATGGAGGCTCTGGGGGAGCGCACCATCACGGTGGACTGCGACGTGCTCCAGGGCGACGGCGGCACCCGCACTGCGTCGGTGACCGGCGGCTTCGTGGCCCTGGCCCTGGCCTGCCGGAAGCTGATGACCCGGGGCGAGCTGACCAAAATGCCCCTCAAGAGCTTTGTGGCGGCGGTGTCCGCCGGCATCGTGGGGGAGGAGCCCCTGCTGGACCTGTGCTATGAGGAGGACTCCTCCGCCCAGGTGGACCTGAACTGCGTCATGGACGGCTCCGGCCGCCTCATCGAGATCCAGGGCACCGGCGAGGGCCGGCCCTTCACCATCGAGGAACAGCGCCGCCTGGTGGACCTGTGCGCCGGCGGCATCGCGGAGCTGCAGAAGCTGCAGCGGGACATTGTGGGGGAGTTAGGATGAAACTGGTACTGGCGAGCAAGAACCCGAAGAAACTCAAGGAGCTGGGGGAGATCCTCTCCGCCCTGGGCGTGGAGGTCCTCAGCGAGGACCAGGCCGGCGTGGACGTGGAGGTGGAGGAGACCGGCACCACCTTTGCCGAGAACGCCAAGCTGAAAGCAGTGGCGGTGATGCAGGCCAGCGGCCTGCCTGCCGTGGCCGACGACTCCGGCCTGTGCGTGGACGCCCTCAACGGCGCGCCGGGCGTGTACTCCGCCCGCTACGGCGGCCCCGGGCTGGACGACGCGGGACGGTACAAACTCCTGCTGGAGAACATGCGGGGACAGCTGGACCGGCGGTGCAAGTTCGTGTCCGCCATCTGCTGCGCCTTCCCCAACGGGGACATCGTGGAGGCCTATGGCGAGTGCCCCGGCACCCTGGCCTACGCCCCCAAGGGGACCGACGGCTTTGGCTACGACCCCATCTTCTTTGTCCCCGAGCAGAAAAAGACCTTCGCCGAGCTGACGGCGGAGGAGAAGAACGCCATCTCCCACCGGGGTCGGGCGCTGGCCCAGTTCCGGGAGAAGCTGGAAGTTTACAAGCAGACCCACAAGGAATAACAAAATAAAGGAGATTTCACATTGGAACTGACGAGCAAGCAGCGGGCCCAGCTTCGGGGCCTGGCCAACGGTATCGACACCATCGTGCAGGTGGGCAAGGACGGCATCGGCGAGAACCTGGTCAAGCAGGTCAACGACGCCCTGGAGGCCCGGGAGCTGGTGAAGGGCCGCGTTCTGGAGAATTCCATGCTCACCCCCCGGGAGGCCGCCGAGGAGCTGGCCGTGAAGGCCCGGGCCGAGGTGGTGCAGGTGATCGGAACCAAATTCGTTCTCTATCGTCAAAGTCATCGGAAGGACCTGAAGGACCCCATCGTTCTGGTAAAGGACCGCAAGCGCGGATAAGGAGCCGGGACACCGGCAGGAAAGGGTGCTGTGCATGAAAATCGGCATTTATGGCGGAACCTTCAATCCCCCCCATCTGGGCCACATGACGGCGGCCCGGTATGCCATGGAGGCGCTGGAGCTGGATGAGCTGCTCTTCATCCCGGCGGCGCTGCCTCCCCACAAGCTGCTGCCCGGCGGGACCCCCGCTCCGGAGGCCCGGGTGGCCATGACCGAAATCCTGGCGGACAACCTCCTGTGCGGCGAGCGGGCCCGGGTCTCCGACCTGGAGCTGCGCCGCGCGGGGAAGAGCTATTCCTCGGACACCATCCTGGAGCTGCGCCGGGAGTATCCCACGGCGGAATTCTGGTTCCTGATGGGCAGCGACATGTTCCTCACCCTCCAGCAGTGGCATGAGCCGGGGAAGCTCCTGGCCCAGACCGGGGTGGCGGCCTTCGCCCGGACCAAGTCCGACCCGGTCACCGCCATGGAGGACCAGGCCCAGCGCCTGCGCAAGACCTACGGCGCCCAGGTGAAGGTGCTCCATCTGCCGGAGGTGGTGGAGATCTCCTCCACCCGGCTGCGCGCCGCCCTGGAGCGGGGAGAGGGGAGCGAGTTCCTCTGTCCCAGCGTCTGGGGCTACATCCTGATGCACCAGCTCTACGGCACCCACGCGGACCTGACCGCCCTGAGCGACCGGGACCTGCGGGCCTGCTCCTACTCCATGGTGAAGGCCAAGCGCCTGCGCCACATCCAGGGGACGGAGGAGGAGGCGGTGCGTCTGGCCCTCCACTGGGGGGCCGACCCGGAGAAGGCCCGCAAGGCGGCCATCCTCCACGACTGTACCAAGTACCTCAGCGGTAAGGAACAGTTGCAATTGTGTGAGAAATATGGTATCGTTTTGGACGACTTGGAGCGCCGGGCGGTGAAGCTGCTCCATTCCAAGACCGGCGCGGCCATCGCAAAGCATGTCTTTGGCATGCCCGACGACATCTATGACGCCATCTTCTGGCATACCACCGGTAAAGCGGATATGACGCTGCTGGAGAAGATTCTCTACACGGCGGACTATATGGAACCCAGCCGGGAGTTTGACGGGGTGGAGCGCCTGCGTGAGCTGGCCTACACCGATCTGGACGCGGCGGTGCTCTTAGGGTGTGATATGAGCATCGCGGACATGGAGGAGCGGCATCAGCCGGTCCACCGCAATACATTGGAGGCCAGGAACTGGCTGCGTGACAGAAAGTGAGCTAAATAGCGAATGGAACCTGATAAGAGAGAACACCGGCGGGGCGGCGCCCGTCTGCGTCAGAGTGGAAGCGAGCGTTCCCCCAAGGTGAAGAAGCCCCGCAAGCGGTGGAAGCAGATGACCGCCCGGGAGCGTGTGCTGCGTGTGCTGATCGTGGCAGCGATCGTGCTGGCCGTGTTGTTTGTGACAGTGGCGGCGGCGACCAAGCTGATCTTCGTCAAGCCCACCATTCCCAACACCCCGTCCCTGCCGGAGAACAGCGCCGAGCAGGACCTGAACATCCCCGGACCCAAGACCAGCGGCGACCGGAAGGAGAACTTCTTCACCTTCCTGGTCATCGGCCGTGACACCGGCGGCGGCGGCAACACCGACACCTTGATGCTGGCCGCCTACGACGTGAATAACCAGAAGCTCAATGTCATGAGCATCCCCCGGGATACCATGGTCAATGTGTCCTGGGATATCAAGAAGATCAACTCCGTGTACAATATGTACGGCGGAGGCGACGAGGGCATCGAGGCCCTGTGCGCCGAGCTGAGCCAGCTGGTGGGCTTCGTGCCCGACTACCAGATCGTGGTGGAGTGGGACGCAGTGGGCGAGCTGGTGGACGCCATCGGCGGCGTCTACTTCGATGTGCCCATCGACATGAACTATGACGATCCCGCGCAGGACCTGCACATCCACATCAGCAAGGGCTATCAGCACCTGGACGGCGAGCAGGCCATGGGCGTGGTGCGCTACCGCCACGACAACATGATCAACGGCAAGATGAAGGGCTACCCCAACGGGGACCTGGGCCGTATCGAGACTCAGCAGGCCTTCCTCACCGCCGTCATCGAGCAGTGTCTCCAGTTCCAGAACATCACCAAGATCAAGGAGCTGGCCCGTATCTTCAATGAAAATGTCACCACCAACCTGTCGGTGAACAACCTCCTGTGGTTCGGCCAGCAGGCGGTGCCGGGCAATGAGAAGGACGGCAGCAAGCTGGACATGGACAATGTCAACTTCGTGACCATGCCCAACGAGGGCGTGTACGTCTGGAGCCGCAGCTATGGCAACAAGCAGTCCTATGTGGTGCCGGTGGCCGATGAGCTGGTGGAGCTGGTGAACGAGAGCTTCAACCCCTATCTGGAAGATCTGACCGATCAGGAGCTGGACATCATGGGCGTGGATGAGAACGGACGCATCTACTCCAGCACCGGCTATCTGGAGGATAAGAAGGCCAACAGCTCCGGTGGCAGCTCTTCTTCCAGCAGCTCCGGAAGCTCCAGCAGTTCCGGCAGTTCCAGCAGCTCGGGGAACTCCGGCAGCTCCAGCAAGCCCAGCAGCACCCCCAAGCCCAGCGCGGAGCCGGTGGAGACGCCTGTCGTCAGCACCGCGCCCAGTGAGAACCCCGCCACCAGCACCGAGCCCAACGAGACGCCGTCCGGCGGCTCCACGGAGCCCAGCAGTGAGCCCACGCCGGACACCCCGGTGACCGAGCCCACCACGGCGCCCACGGCGGCACCCACTACCGCGCCCCCCCCCCCCCCCCCCCCCCCCCCCCCCCCGG
>NZ_NFGZ01000040.1 GCF_002159175.1 Flavonifractor sp. An92
GAGCAGGTGGGGGAAGAAGGAGAGGAAGAGGGCATAGCGGAGGAAATTCCGCTCCGGGGGCAGCTTGCCCCGGGCCACGTCCAGCACATACCCCATGGCGGCGAAAAGGTAGAAGGAGAGCCCCGCCGGCAGCAGCAGGTCCAGCGCCGGGGAGGAGATGGAGAACCCCAGGGCGTTCAGGGCCCCCGCCGCCAGAGAACAGGCGAAGTTGAGGTATTTAAAGACGAAGAGGATCCCCACACATAGGATCACGGTGCCGGGGGCGGCCCAGCGCTTGCCCTTTCCGGCCAGGAGCCCCGCCCCGTAGGAGAGCAGGATGGCACACAGAAGGAAGGGGGCGTACTGGGGTCCGGCGGCCAGGTAGAACACCCAGCTCATCACCAGCAGCCACCCGGCCTTGAGCCCCCGGGGGAGCAGCGCATACCCCAGCACCGTCACCGGGAAAAAGCAGAAAAAGGGCGCGGACAGGAAAGCCACGGGCCCCGCCTCCTTTCACAACGGCAGACAAAGATACCGACATTGTACCCAAAGTTTGCCTCTAAGTCAAATCCGGGGCCTCTGGAGGCCCTTCGGCAGGTTGACAGATGGGGGCAAAGTGAGTAAAATGTCAAGGTATGCGCGGGCCCACAGGCCCGCCGTTTGCAAGGAGGAACAAACTGTGAAAGAGAGAGAGACCTTTGCGTCCCGGCTGGGCTTCGTGCTCATCTCGGCCGGGTGCGCCATCGGCCTGGGCAACGTCTGGCGCTTCCCCTACATCGTGGGACAGTACGGCGGCGCGGCCTTTGTGCTGATCTATCTGGCGTTTCTGGTCATCATGGGCCTGCCCATCATGGCCATGGAGTTCGCCGTGGGCCGTGCCAGCCGGAAGAGCGTCATCGTGTCCTTCCAGCAGCTGGAGCCCAAGGGCACCAAGTGGCACTGGTATGGCTGGTTCGGCATGGCCGGCAACTACCTGCTGATGATGTTCTACACCACCATTGCCGGCTGGCTGATGCTCTACTTCTTCAAGATCGCGCTGGGTCAGTTCGAGGGCCTGGACGCCCAGGGGGTCACCGACGCGTTCGGCCAGATGGTGGCCACCCCCGGCATCCAGGTGGTGTTCATGGCCATCGTGGTGATCCTGGGCATGCTGGTGTGCAGCCGCGGCCTTCAGAACGGCGTGGAAAAGGTCAACAAGGTCATGATGCTGTGCCTGCTGGCGCTGCTGGTGGTGCTGGCCATCCGGGCCGTCACCCTGCCCGGCGCGGCTGAGGGCCTGAAGTTCTACCTGGTGCCCAATTTCCAGAACCTCATGTACAACGCCGAGGGCCAGTTCCGCCTGGGCGAGGCGGTGTACGCCGCCATGGGTCAGGCCTTCTTCACCCTGAGCCTGGGCATCGGCGCCATGGCCATCTTCGGCAGCTACATCGGCAAGGACCGCCGCCTCTTCGGCGAGGCCATCAGCGTGGGCGTGCTGGATACCTGTGTGGCCTTCGTCTCCGGCCTCATCATCTTCCCCTCCGCCTTCGCCTTCGGAGTCAACCCCGACGCCGGCGCCAATCTGATCTTTGTCACCCTGCCCAATGTGTTCAACGCCATGCCCGGCGGGCGGCTGTGGGGCGCGCTGTTCTTCGTGTTCCTGTTCTTCGCCGCCCTGTCCACCGTCACCGCCGTGTTTGAGAACATCCTGGCCTGCTGGATGGACAAGTGGAACATCTCTCGTCAGAAGGCGGTGTGGGCCAATCTGGTGCTCATCTTCCTGCTGAGCCTGCCGTGCCTCCTGGGCAACAACCTGTGGAGCGAGGTCAAGCTGCTGGGTATGTGCATCATGGACTTCGAGGACTTCCTGGTCAGCAACAACCTGCTGCCCCTGGGCTCGGTGATTTACCTGCTGTTCTGCTGCGTGTCTCCCAAGTTCGGCTGGGGCTATCAGAACTTCCTCAAGGAGGCCGACCAGGGCCAGGGCATCCGCTTCCCCGCCCTGTTCCGGGTGTACTTCACCTACGTGCTGCCCATCATCGTGCTCATCATCTTCTTCATGGGCTATTGGGACAAATTCGGCCCCAAGGGCTGATTCCAAAACGAAACCAGCGCGCCGCGGCTGCGGCGCGCTGGTTTTTTCTTCTTCTCTGAAAAGTAACAAAAACGGTTACATTTTTAATTTTTCTGAAAATTCACAACCGGCCGGCAAAATGTAACCAAAAAAGTAACCGCTAAGGTGTACCATAGAGGACAACAAGGGAAATCTGTCACCGTATTTCCCGGAAGGAGGTCCGCCATGGCACACCGTACCCAAAGAAAGCTCCGCCGCAGCCCCGCCGGGCGTTCTTCCGGGGAGGAAAAGCGCCGGGAATACCGCTTTACCCCGGCGGAGGACCTCCACACCTTCTGCTTAGAAACCGTGGGTCTGAGCCGGGGAGAGGTCTGGTCGGTGGGGGTGGACTATTTCCGCTTCAACCTGCGCAACGGCAACACCGTGCTGGCCGGACCGGCGCTGGACCGGTTCCGGGACCGCTACGCCTTCACCCTGCCGGTGGAGCCGGAGGAGCTCGCCGCCGTGGAGGCCCGGCTGGGCTACCTGCGGGACGGGCAGTGCAAGCGCACCTTCCGCACCGTGACCCTGCCTCTGGAGGCGCTGGAGCGCCGGGAGGAAGGGGGCTGCACCGTGTTCCGCCCGGTGTGGCGGGCCTATCTGACGGGCGCTGTGCCCGTGCCCGTGCCGCTGGCCGGGGCGGGGGAGGAGACCCCCTGTGAGACGCATTATTCCGCCGGGTTTTAACCGCCGGTCCTTCTTGTTCTGCAAAGGCGCCGCTCTGACTCGAGCGGCGCCTTTGTGCTTTAAATCTCGTTGGAGGCGGAGAGCTTCTGGTCGGTGTCCTCCAGCACGGCCTGCCGCAGGGCGGCCAGGTAGGGGAAGGGGGCGCACTCCGGGACGGCGTAGGTGCGGTTGAGCTCCCGCTCCAGGGGGATCCAGGTGTCCAGGGGGGCCTCGTTGTGCTGAATGACCGCCTCCAGCTTGTCGAGCGCCTTGTACACCCGGGCCTCCGGGGTGTTCAGGGCGTCCATCTCCGCAAAGAGGGCAGTCATCTCTCCCCGCTGGGGCTGGGGCAGCTGGGCCACCAGACCGGCCAGGGCGGTGGATTCCTCGGCTTCGTCGGCCTCACTCTTCTCAAAGGAGGGGATGTCGCCGGTGACGGCCTCACCCCAGTCGTGGATGAGGCACATCCGCAGCACCTTGTCCATGTCCACCTCGGGCAGCTCGTCCTTCAGCAGCAGGGCCATCATGGCCAGACGCCAGGAGTGGGCGGCCACCGTCTCGTGGCGGCCGGTGGAGGTCCAGGAGTGGCGGGTGTTGCACTTGAGGGCCTCCAGACGGTGCAGAAAATCCAAAAAAACGCGGGGTTCCATGGCGATCTCCTCCTTTTGTGTTCGGGGACAGTGTATCACATTCGGGAATCCGGGGCAACCCCAGGAGGGGGTAATTGCCCTCGCCGGGCGGGCGTCCTGCCCGGACAGGGCACCGCTTTCTTTGCAAAGAAAGCGGTGGGAAAGAAAGCCCAGAGGGGAGATACCCCCCTCTGGACTCCCCCAAAACGCTCCCCGGCTTTCATTCTTCTGCGGCGGTATTTCCAAAGTGCGGCGTGGCCAATTCCGGGCTTTCCGCCTATCCGGAAAGCGTTGTACCACGGCAATTGGGGCGGCCCCCGAAAAGGCCGCCCTTTTGGAGGGGAGTGGAGAGGGGAACGAGAAGTTCCCCTCTCCGCCTTTTCTTTCCCCCATTTCTTTTCGCGAAAAGAAATGGGGCGCTGTCCGCGCAGGACGCCCGCGCGGCGAGCGCAAAATCCCCCCAGCCTTGGGCCGGGAGACGATAAAAGGGACGGCCTCCGAAGAGACCGCCCCTGGCTGTGATAAAAAGTGAATGATCCCCGTTCCCGCCCTCGCCCCGGGTCTGGGCCGGCGTGTGGTAGTAAGTGGTGATGTTCCAAAGAACGAAGTGGTCAAAAGTGAGGAACTCGGGCTTACGAAGTGACCTGCGGACTCGAACCGCCGGGCTGCCCGCCGCCCCCCAACAAACGATCACGCCCGCTCCCGCGCGCCGGGGCTACCGTCACAGCATGTCAATCCAGCAGATCGCAGGTCCAGTTCAGACCCTGGATGCGGGTGTCCAGCTCCCGGAACTCCTTGGAGAGCCGGTCCATCTCCCGCTGGAGGGCGCCCAGGTCCAGGGTGAGGACCATGCGCACCTCGCTGTGGGTCAGGCGGTAATCCCGCTGGTTGGCGGTCTGGATGAGGCGGGAGAGCATCTGACGCCGGGTGCGGAGCATGTCCCGCCGGGCCAGGGCGTCGGAGAGGGTCTCGCCGCCCTCCAGTGTCAGGGCGTGGTTGGTGCGGTTGATGCGCTGCACCAGGGTACACAGCTCCCCGGAGAGCGCCTCTGCCCGCTGGAGCAGTTCCTTGGGGTCCTCGGTGGGGGTGTCCCCCTCCTGGATCTTCAGGTTGGAGGAGATGCGCTCCTCCAGGCTCTCCAGCTGGGTCTGGTACTCGCTGCGCAGCAGCAGAGCTTCGGCCAGTTTCATAAAGTCCTCCTTTGGGGCTTACAGACGGCGGTCCAGCTCCTCCCGGATGGCCTCCAGGAAGGCCTTGCTGTCCACGGCCTTGGCGGGGGTCTCGCCCTCCCACAGGCCGGCCAGGTCACGGGTCATGGTGCCGCCCTCGATGGTGGCGATGCTGGCCTCCTCCAGGGCGTCGGCAAAGCGGACCAGGTCCTGGATGCCGTCCAGCTCGCCCCGCTTGCGCAGGGCCCCGGACCAGGCGAAGATGGTGGCCATGGGGTTGGTGGAGGTGCTCTCGCCCTTCAGGTACTTGTAGTAGTGGCGGGTGACGGTGCCGTGGGCGGCCTCATACTCGTAATTGCCCTCGGGGGACACCAGCACGGAGGTCATCATGGCCAGGGAGCCGAAGGCGGTGGAGACCATGTCGCTCATCACGTCACCGTCGTAGTTCTTGCAGGCCCAGATATAGCCGCCCTCGCTGCGGATGACCCGGGCCACCGCGTCGTCGATGAGGGTGTAGAAGTACTCAATGCCCAGCTCGTCGAACTGGCTCTTGTACTCGGCGTCAAAGATCTCCTGGAAAATGTCCTTGAAGGTGTGGTCGTACTTCTTGGAGATGGTGTCCTTGGTGGCGAACCACAGGTCCTGCTTGGTGTCGATGGCGTACTGGAAGCAGGAGCGGGCGAAGGAGCGGATGGAGGTGTCCTTGTTGTACTGGCCCTGGAGCACGCCCGCGCACTCGAAGTCGTAGATGGTCTGGCACAGCTCGGTGCCGTCCTCGCCGTGGAACACCAGCTCGGCGCGGCCGGGGCCGGGGACCCGGTACTCGGTGGACTTGTACACATCGCCGTAGGCGTGACGGGCGATGGTGATGGGCTTCTTCCAGTTCTTCACCACCGGGGAGATGCCCTTCACCATGATGGGAGCGCGGAACACGGTGCCGTCCAGAATGGCGCGGATGGTGCCGTTGGGGGACTTCCACATCTGGTGGAGTTTATACTCGTCCATACGCTGGGCGTTGGGGGTGATGGTGGCGCACTTCACCGCCACGCCGTACTTCTTGGTGGCCTCGGCGGCGTCCACGGTGACCTGATCGCCGGTCTTGTCGCGCTCGGGAAGGCCCAGGTCGTAGTATTCGGTCTTGAGGTCGATATAGGGGGTGAGGAGGATGTCCTTGATATCCTGCCACAGGATACGGGTCATCTCGTCGCCGTCCATTTCCACCAGGGGGGTCTTCATTTGAATCTTGTCCATAGTTGAGTTGCACCTCCGTCCTTGCCAGAGGCAAGTTTTTTCAAGTTGGCGATTTCTAGTATAACGATTTTTCCCAGGAAAAGCAATCCTGAGCTGTCCCTCTTGACAAACTGGGGTTTCGGTGCTATGGTTAATTACACAAGTAATGAACCAATGAACAAGGGGGCGGAGTCATGCGGGGGACCTTGAATGAGCAGTCCCTGATCTATCAGCAGATCGCCGCCATGCTGGAGGACGATATCCTCCGGGGCGTCTACCGGGAGGAGGAGCAGGTGCCCTCCACCAACGAGCTCTCCCGGGCATACAACATCAACCCGGCCACGGCGGGAAAGGGCCTCAATCTCCTGGTGGGGGAGGGCATCCTCTACAAGCGCCGGGGTCTGGGCATGTTCGTGGCGCCGGGGGCGGCGGAGAAAGTGAAGGAGAAACGGCGGGCGGCCTTTGCCGCGCGGTATGTGGCCCCCATGGTCCGGGAGGGGACCTCCCTGGGCCTGAGCGGGGCGGAGCTGCTGGAGCTGGTACAAAAAGCTCTGGAGGAAGGAGAACAGCCATGAACGAGTGTACCCTGAGAGCCGCCGGGCTCAACAAATCCTATGGCACGAACCACGTGCTGCGGGACCTGGACGTGGTCCTGGAGCCGGGGAAGATCTACGGCCTCATCGGCCGCAACGGCGCGGGCAAGACCACCCTGCTGGGCTGCCTCACCGGACAAAACACCTTCCAGTCCGGCGAGGTGACCTGCGGCGGGGAAAAGGTGTGGGAGAACCGCCGCGCGCTGGAGCGCATCTGCTTCTCCCGGGAGCTGCCCGAGACCGTCATGGGCAGCCGCAACAGCCAGAAGATCGGCCACTATCTCAACGCGGCCATGGTCTTTTTCCCCAACTGGGACCAGAAGTACGCCGAGGCGCTTCTGAAAGAGTTCAACCTGGACCCCAAGAAGAAGATCTACGCCCTCTCCCGGGGCCAGCGGTCCATGGTGACCATCCTCATCGCTCTGGCCAGCAAGGCCCCCGTCACCATCCTGGATGAGCCGGTGTCCGGCCTGGACGTGGTGATGCGGGAGCGCTTCTACCAGCTCCTGCTGGAGGAATTCAGCCGCAGCGAGCGGACCTTTGTGGTGTCCACCCACATCATCGAGGAGGCCGCCGCCGTCTTTGAGGAGGTCCTCTTCCTGGACCGGGGGCAGATCATCGAGCACGCCCCGGTGGACGAGCTGGTGGACCAGTTCCGCTATGTCTCCGGCCTTGCCGAAGAGGTGGACCGGGCCTGCACCGGGCTCACCGTCCTCAGCACCCAGGACATGGGACGCCGCCGGACCGCGGCGGTGCGGGGCGGGGAGAAAGCCCTGGCAGAGCTCTCTTCCTACGACGTGGACGTGGCTCCGCTGAACCTCCAGAACGTGTTCGTGGCCCTCTGTGGCCAGGAACACCCCCAGGCGTGAGGGGGGGAGCGTCCATGAAAAATGCCCTGCGCTTTCTCATCCGGAGCCACTGGCCGGTGGTGGTGTCCTTTCTGATCTACGGCGGGGTGATGATGGCCTATGCCGCCACCGGCGGCACCCGAAGCGATGGAATCCTGACCACCTATTACTACCTTTTCCCCCTGGTTCCCGCCCTGTTCCTGTCCATTTTTCAGTTCAGCAGCGGTACCGCCTATCTGAGCATGGCCCTCTCCATGGGCTGCACCCGGCGGGCCTATTTCGGGGCCAATCAGGTGCTGATGGTGCTGAGTGTCCTGGTGAACTGGGTCCTCACCGCGCTCTTTCTCTTCCTGCCCCAGTGGCTGGGGTGGCAGGGGGTGGAGCCCTTCATGCCGGCAGCTGCCCTGCCCCTCCTGCCGCTGGTGACGCTGGCGGTGGGAGAGTGCTCCTCCGCGGCGGGCCTGCTGCGGCGGGAGCACGCGGTCCTGGGCGTAGTCTGCTACGGCGTGGCCTTTGTGGCCCTGATGTGCCTGGCCGTCCTGGTCCAAGTCGTCAAGCAGGTCTGGCTGTGGGGGGACCTGCCCGCCATCCTGCTGAGTGTTTCTGTGATTCTGGGGGTGCTGTGCCTCGTCGTGGAGGTGCAGCAGACCCGCCAGGCCGTTGTGAGGTGATGCTATGACCAGTATCCTGCGCTGTGACCGGTTCGACTTCCGGCTCTATTTCCTCATCCCCCTGGGCATTTTCCTGCTGTGCGGGCTCATCAACACCGCGGTCGGGCTGCTGGGGGTGGAGAGCACCTTTGTGTTTCTCCCTATCTTTCTGCTGCTGGCCTGCATCCTGCTGGGGCTGGGCGGCGGATTGTCCGCCGTGCTCTTTACCTTCCCCCTGGCCGTGTCCTTCAGCACACCCCGCCGCCGGGCGCTGGGGGCCGTGGTGTTTTATCTGGCTGCGGCCTGGGTAGTGCTGGCGGGGTTCTCCGCCGGGCTGACCCTTCTGGACCGCTGGTATGTCTACACGGCCATGCCGGTGCTTTTTCCCGGGCTGGAGGTTTTGGGCGACCCCCTCTATGAGCTGGGGGTGTCCTACCTCATCGCGGCGGCGGCGCTGGGCATCGTGGGGGGCTTTTTGGGCGGCGCGGTGATCCTCCGCTTCGGCCGCAAGGGCGGCTGGGCCCTGTGGGGCATCTATATGGCGGCCATCCTCTTCCGGGAGCAGATCGCCTGGGAGGCCATGGTGGGGGCCTGGCCCTACTGGCTCTTTGTGCTGGTCCTCCTGCTGGGGCTGGCCGTGTGGAGCCTGCTGCGCTGGGATGTCAAGAACTGATTGGAACCGGCCCTGCCGGGAGTGCGCTCGCCGCACGGGCGTCCTACCCGGACAGGGCCCGATTTCTTTTCGCGGAAAAGAAATCGGGGAAAGAAAAGGCGGAGAGGGGAACTTCTCGTTCCCCTCTCCACTCCCCTCCAAAAGGGCGGCCTTTTAAGGGCCGCCCGTATTTGCCAGGGTGCTCCCGCCGAGCAGGCGGCCCGCGCGGCGAGCGCGCAAAAAATTTTGCACGCATCGGGAACCAACCGACTGTCCCACCCGTGTTAAGGGCAGAAAGGAGGGAATGGCCGTGGAGAGACAATGGAGCGACCCTGAGGAGCTGGCCCGGCGCTATGGTCCGGCGGTCTTTCGCCTGGCCTACGCCCGCACCGGTTCCCGGACCGACGCGGAGGACGTCATGCAGGAGGTCTTTCTCCGCCTGCTGCGGGCCCGGCCCACGTTCTCCGGGGAGGAGCACGCCAAAGCCTGGCTCCTGCGGGTGGCGGCCAACTGCGCCAACGACCTGTTCCGCGCCCCCTGGCGGAAGCGGGAGGAGCCGCTGACCGAGGGCCTGTCCGCCCCGGCGGAGCCGGAGCGGGGCGGCGTGGTGGAGGCGGTGCTGGCACTGCCGCCCAAGTACCGCGCGGCGGTACATCTCTACTACTACGAGGAGCTGAGCGTGGAGGAGATCGCGGAGATTTTAGGCAAGCGCCCGGGGACCATCAAGTCGAGGCTCTACCGGGCCCGGACGCAGATGCGGCGGTATTTGATGGAGGAGGAGCAGGATGCGCAGCGATTATAAACGAGAAATGGACCGGCTTTCTCCCAGCCCGGAGGCCATGACGCGCCTGGAGGAGGCCATGCGGACGGAGGTACCCGCCCGGGGGACCCACCCTTTCCGCTTCGGGCGGAAGGCAGTGCTGGCGGTTGCGGTGTGCGCGGCGTTGGCCCTGTCTGCCGTAGCGGCGGGCCCCACGGTGTGGCAGGTCCTCCAGAACCAATTGGGAGTTTTGGCCCCTCTGGCCGTTCCGGCCGAGGGCGTGGTGGCCGATCAGGGCGTGGAGGTGCGCCTGGTGGGCAGCATCAGCGACGGCTATGAAGCCCGGGTCTACTTTACCGCCACCGACCAGGTGGGCGGGCGCTTCAACGAGCATACCCAGGTGGGCGTCCAGTTGGCGGGCGACTGGGTGGGGCGCGGTGCAGCGCTGGGAAAGGAGATCCTCGCCCGGAACGAGGAGGCACAGGAGATCCTGGTAGAGGCCAATCTGACCGGTGTGGACAGCTCCATGCCTCTGACTCTGGAGGTGTATGGGTTCGATTCGGCCAGCCGGACGGTGCGTGTGGAACAACTGCCCCGCCCGGAGGAGCCCCAGACGGCCTCTGCCACCAAGGCAAACGGGACCACGGTGCTCCTGCCCGGCGAAGCCCCGGAGGAGATCGCCGAGGGCCTGTTCCTCTCGGCCATGGGCTTCGATGCCGACGGACTTTTCCACATCCGTGTGGACTATGGGGAGGGCTACCGGCCGGGCAAATGGCTCTTTGTCATCCCCCTGAGCGCCGCTTACCCGGATCAGACCTACTATGAGCAGGACTGCATCCGTACCGAGCTGGAGAACGGCGTGGACCTGGCCTATCCCCGGGTGACCAAGGAGGCCTGGGATGACATCCAGGGCTTCTATGTGGACGGCGGCTATGTTGGTCCTGAGGCTGTAATCGAGGGGACCTGGGAGCTGCCGGTGACGCTGGAGCAGTCCGAGACCCGGACGGTGGAATTGGATCAGATCGTGGGCAACTTCCGGATCGGACAGGTGGAGGTCTCCCAGCTGGGCGTGGTGGTCACCTATGAGCGCCTGAACGGGGAGCCCGGGTGGTTCACCAATGTGCAGCTGATCCGAATGGACGGCACGGCCATCCCCCTGGAGGTCGAACTGGGTTCCACGCTTACGGAGAATGGACGGACGGCCTACACCCGCTGGTCGATGGAGGAGCCGGTGGAAAACCTGGAGGACCTGGACTATCTGATGCTGGGTGATGTGCGGGTGGAGCTGAACTGAACCCGGCCAGGCCGGGGAGCGCGCCTACTCGGCGGGAGCACCGCTTTCTTTGCAAAGAAAGCGGTGGGAAAGAAAGCCCAGAGGGGGGATACCCCCCTCTGGACTCCCCCAAGACGCATCCCGGCCTTCATCCGGCTGCAGCGGTATTTCCAAAGTGCGGCGTGGCCAATTCCAGGCTTTCCGCCTATCCGGAAAGCGTTGTACCCTGGCAATATGGGCGGCCCCATAAAAGGCCGCCCTTTTGGAGGGGAGTGGAGAGGGGAACGAGAAGTTCCCCTCTCCGCCTTTTCTTTCCCCGGTTTCTTTTCGCGAAAAGAAATCGGGCCCCCGCTGGGTAAGCGGCCCGCGCGGCGAGCGCAAATCCTCCCGGCTTCCCGGGAAACAAAAAACCCCCGCTCCGGAACGGTTTCCGAAGCGGGGGCAATTTTATTCTGAGGAAAGGGCTTACTTCACGCTCTCGCCGGCGGCCTTCTTGGCCTTGATCTCCTTCAGAGCGTCCTTGTAGGACAGGTTCACGCGGCCCTTCTCGTCGATGTCGGTGACCTTGACCCAGATCATGTCGCCGATGTTGACCACGTCCTCCACCTTCTCCACGCGGCGGTCAGCCAGCTTGGAGATGTGGACCATGCCATCCTTGCCGGGAGCCAGCTCCACGAAGGCGCCGAACTGCAGAATGCGGACCACCTTGCCGTAGTACAGCTGACCCACCTGGGGCACAAAGACGATGGTCTCGATGATCTTCTTGGCGGCGTCGCAGCTCTCGGCGTTCTCGCCGGCAATGTAGATGGTGCCGTCGTCCTCGATGTCGATCTTGGCGCCGGTGTCGGCACAGATCTTCTGGATGACCTTGCCGCCGGAGCCAATCACTTCGCGGATCTTGTCCACGTCGATCTTCATCTTCACCATCTTGGGGGCGGTGGGAGCCACCTCGGGACGGGGCTCAGCGATGCAGGGCAGCATGATCTCGTCCAGGATGGCGAAGCGGGCGTCCTTGGTGATCTCCAGGGCTTCCTTGATGATCTCGTGGGACAGGCCGTCGTTCTTCAGGTCCATCTGGATGGCGGTGATGCCCTTCTTGGTGCCGGCCACCTTGAAGTCCATCTCGCCGTGGAAGTCCTCCACGCCCTGGATGTCGATGAAGGTGGTGAAGCCGCCGTTGTCGTCCTGGATGAGGCCGCAGGAGATGCCGGCCACGGGGGCCTTGATGGGCACGCCGGCATCCATGAGGGCCAGGGTGGAGCCGCAGATGGAGCCCTGAGAGGTGGAGCCGTTGGAGCTCAGGACCTCAGAGACCACGCGGATGGCGTAGGGAAACTCCTCCACGCTGGGGATGACGGGCTCCAGAGCCCGCTCCGCCAGGGCGCCGTGGCCGTACTCGCGGCGGTTGGTGGACCGGGCGCCGCGGGCCTCGCCCACAGAGTAGGAGGGGAAGTTGTAGTGGTGCATGTACCGCTTCTCGGTCTCCTCCCAGATGGTGTCCAGCTTCTGGGCGGCGGAGAGGGTGTTCAGGGTACAGACGGAGAGGACCTGGGTCTGGCCGCGGGTGAAGAGGCCGGAGCCGTGGACGCGGGGCAGCACGCCCACCTCGGCGGCCAGAGGACGGATCTCGTTCTTGGCGCGGCCGTCCACGCGGTGGCCCTCCAGGAGCCAGGCCTTGACGATCTTCTTCTGGAACTTGTAGGTGATCTCGTCCAGGTACTTGTCCATCTCGGGGTACTCTTCCAGGAAGAGCTCGTGCCAGTGGTCGATCAGGGCGTTCCAGCGCTCCTCGCGGACGTTCTTGTCGTCGGTGTCCATGGCGGCCTTGGCCTCGTCCATGGTGGCGGCGACGATCTTGTCGAAGAGCTCCTGGTCGAAGTCGGCGTGCTCATACTCCATCTTGGGCTTGCCGATCTCGGCCACGATGTTGTTGATGAAGGCGACCTGCTTGCGGATCTCCTCGTGGGCCTTCACGATGCCCTCGTACATGATCTCGTCGGGGATCTCCTTGGCGCCGGCCTCGATCATGACCACCTTGCCGTCAGTGGCGGCCACGGTCACGTCCATGAGGGAAGTCTTGCGCTGCTCCTGATTGGGGTTGAGGACGATCTCGCCGTCGCAGTAGCCCACCTCCAGGCAGCCGATGGGGCCGGCCCAGGGGATCTCGGAGTAGGAGAGGCACACGGAGGTGCCGATCATGGCGGCCACCTCGGGGGAGCAGTCATAGTCCACGCTCATGACGGTGCAGGTGACGCACACGTCGTTGCGGAAGTCGCTGGGGAACAGGGGCCGGATGGGCCGGTCGATCAGGCGGGAGGCCAGCACGGCGGGCAGGGAGGGGCGGCCCTCACGGCGCATGAAGGAGCCGGGGATGCGGCCCACGGCGTAGAGCTTCTCCTCAAAGTCCACGCTCAGGGGGAAGAAGTCCACGCCGTCGCGGGGACGGGGGGACACGGTGACGGCCACCATGACGGTGGTCTCGCCGTACTTGACCATGCAGGCGGCGTTGGCCAGCTCCGCCACCTTGCCGATCTCGATGGTCAGGGGGCGGCCGGCCAGGTCCATGGAGTAGCTCTTGAAGCCGGGGAAGGCTCTGTGCTTGATGACAGTAGACATGATTTGTCCTCCTTTTCTGGCGCACGGCAGAGCCCGTCAGCCCTTTAGCACTTGAATCCGGGTCCGGGGGGTACGCTCCGGGCCCACATTCAACTGCTAAAAAAGCAGTTCGGGTCTGCGCGGCGCAAAGTTTGATGTTTGGGGGGAATACTGGCAGAAAGGGTGGTGCGGAAACCCACACCACCCCCATAGCGCAATTACTTACGGATACCCAGCTTCGCGATAATGGCGCGGTAACGCTCGATGTCCTTGGCAGCCAGATAGTCCAGCATCTTGCGGCGCTTACCGACCATCTTCAGCAGGCCACGACGGCTGTGGTTGTCGTGGATGTGCACCTTCAGATGCTCGGTCAGCTCCTGAATGCGGGCAGTCAGGATGGCGATCTGGACCTCGGGGGAGCCAGTATCGGTCTCGTGGGTGCGGTTGGCCTCGATGACGGCCGTCTTCTCGTCCTTACGGATCATGGGAAAATTCCACCTTTCTGTTGTTTGCCCGGAAACTGAGAGGGGGGCGGGTGAAATCCCGCCTGCGAGCGGGCCTGTCTCCCCCGACTAAGTTTAGGGTCTGCGCACTCAACGTGCCGTTTTACTATATCACAATCATACCCCGGTGTAAAGAAAAATATCAACTATTTTCCACTCTTTTGGCCTCAGGGGCAGCGCCGCGCGGCGGCGTCGAGCACCTGACGGAGGAGAGAGAGCTCCAGGGGATTGCGCTGGTGCATGAGGCTGTTGCGGGCGTCGTAGCAGAGGCGCACTTCGGTCCAGACCTCCGGGGGGACCTGGATCTGTCCGCAGTTGCGGAAGTGGACCAGGTGGCGCAGCTCCAGGTCGTACACGGAGGTGTACTGGTTGCCGAACTCATCCTGATAGGGGAGGAGCGGCGCGCAGACGTCCGAGAGGTCCTCCAGCAGGGAGATGCGCAGGTCCTCCAGCAGGGGGAGGAGGAGCCGCAGCTGGGCGCGGCGGACGTGGTGGACCGCCTCCCGCTGGGCCAGGCCCAGAAGGTCGCTCACCGTGGGCACCGGGTCCTCCAGCAGCCCCTTGTGGGCGGAGAGGAGGAGGGGCAGCCGCTCCGGGGCGGGGCCGGTGAGCTCCACGCACAGGGCGGCCAGGTAGTCCATGAGGCCGGGCTCCGCGCCGCCCTCGCTCACCGCCATGGTGCAGAACTGGGTGGCGTCGAAGGGGCGCAGCACGTCGTCGGCCGAGATGGTCCGCACCTTTTTGCGCTGGATGCGCTTCCCGTCCAGCTCCAGCACCACCGCGCACCGCCCGGCGGCCGGGAGCGCGGCGAACTCGCCCAGCCGGGCAGCCCAGGCGGCCTGGTCCTCCTCGGTCAGGCCGCAGAGCCAGAGGATCTGCCCGTCCAGCGCCCCCCGCTTGTCCAGAAAGGCGGGCAGGGTGGCGGTGGACAGGAAGCCCCGGGTACACTGGGGGGCGAAGCGGGCAAGGAACTCATCCTCGCTCAGGGGCTGGCCCCAGAAATCCTCCGGCGGGTGCACCCGCAGGGTGCCGGCGCGGCTCTCGGCCTCCTCCAGCACCAGGGAGCGGAAGGTCTCCGGCCAGGGCAGGGTGGCGCTGTGGTGGAAGAAGATCACGCCCCGGCTCTGAATGGCCTGGACCAGCTGCTCCCGCAGGGCGGCGGGGCCGTGGACCCGCTCCCACCAGAGCCGGTCAAAGGAGGGGAGGAACATCTTACTCGGCCTCCTCTCCGCTGAAGCTGAGCAGCTCGTTGAACACCGTCTCGTGGTCGCCCATCATGTGGCGGAAGTTGGCGCCGTTGAAGGTGTAGCGGCCGTTCATGGACACCAGCACGTTGAGCTGCTCCATCTCGGACAGGAGGACCTTCACGCTCTCGTCGGGCAGGCAGGTGATGGAGTTGATGTTGAAGTACTGGCACGCCCCCAGGATCTCCTGGAAGGTGTAGCCCTGCACGGCGTTCTCGGGCTGGTCATAGTAGCAGTAGGCCAGGGCGTAGGCCAGGATGCGGTAGTAGAGCTTGTCCTCCTCCACGTCCAGGGTGATGAAGAACTTGTCCCGGATCTGGGTGGTGAAGTCCTCCTTCTGGAGGAGCACGCGGATCTGGTTCTCGTCCAGGCGGTAGGGCGGGCGGGCGTCGGCGTTGCTCATGGCGCTGCACAGGGACTCCACCAGCTGGGCGCAGTAGAAGTGGATGAGGCCGGGGTAGTAGTTGGTGCTCAGCAAAATCTGGGACAGGAGCACCGTCTGGTCCTTGTCCAGCCGGAAGCCCAGGTAGTAGAGAGGCTCCTCCAGCAGCTGGCTGGCCTCCTGATAGGTGAGGGGTTTGATGGTGAGGCTGCCCAGCTTGCCCAGGACGCTGTTGTTGCGGGTGGCCTCCCGGGAGAAGCGCATGACGTTGTGGAGACCGGCCAGGACGAACTTGAAGCGGCCGTCGGTGGCGGTCTGGAGCTGGTGGAGCAGCTCCACCGGGCGGTAGCTGCACGCGGCGGAGGAGGCCAGGAACTGGTCGGCCTCATCCATCAGCAGCAGGAAGCGATTCACCGGCCGGGCGGGGTCGTCCATGCGCTGGAGGATGAGGGTGTACAGATCGTCCCAGCTGGCGGGGCCGGAGGCGGTGGGCTTGAGGAAGCCGCAGGCGGTGAGGCAGGCGTAGAGCTTGTCCAGGGCCTCGGGGTAGTCGCAGCGGTAGAGCACGTCGGTGTACACCGCCCACTTGCCGTTCTCCCGGTCGTCCTCCAGGCTGGCGGCCCGGCGGAGCAGGGCGGTCTTACCCAGCTGACGGCCGCCGTAGATGATGTTGGCGCCGCCGTTGCGGAGGATCTCCTCCAGCTGGGTCTTGCGGCCCATGAACATCTCGGGGGGGATGGGGGTGTCGCCCTTCACATAGGGGTTGTAGAAGTGGAAGGGCAGCGCGCACTGGAGCAGCACCTTGCCGCGCTCGGAGTCGGGGTAGCCGGTGAGGAAGAGGGCCAGGATGCGGTCCAGCACCAGGCAGGTGGACAGGTGGGCGCTCTCCCGCTTGAGCTTGAGGGCCATGGCGCAGCGCTCGGGCAGGGGGAGGGCGTAGTCCAGCAGGAAGAGGGTGGGGGTGTCGGTGCGGCCCAGGCGGTTGATGAGATCCACCAGCTCGTCGGCGGTCTTGCGGCCGGAGAGGATGCGCACGTTGAGACCGGTGCGGGCGAGCTGGGTGCCGAAGGCGGCGATGGGGTGGGGGTAGGTAAAGACGCGGGCGGCCACCGGCTCCATTTCAGCCTTGAAGGTGTTGGCGTCGCTGCCGCGGGTCACCCGGCGGACGGAGAAGGACAGGTGCCGCAGCAGCTCCTGCACCATCTCGGGGGTGCTGTTGTTGCTCTTGGGCCAGGCGCGGATCATCAGCCGGGCGGAGCGCTTGGTGCTGTTCTTGTCCTGCCCGGCGTCGCCGGCGAACTGGTTGTAAATGTGCTCCAGGGTGCGGCCCTGGCTGCCGTCGCCGGTGCACAGGCGGTTCAGCGGGGCGTACTGCTCCTGGAGGAAGCGGCGCAGGTGGTCCTGCTCCGGGGGCTTCTGGAGGAGGTTGCTCTCCGGGGGCACGGTGATGTTCTCCTTGACCATCAGCTGCATGTAGTCGTGGGCCACGCTGAACATCTTGTCCTGGAGGAGCTGCTCGATCTTGTCAAACATGGGGCAGGCGGGGAAGGTCTCCTTGAGCTGGTCGAACTCATAGCGGTAGCGGGGCTCCAGGCGCTCGGCCTCCCGCTGCACCGCGGCCAGACAGGCCTCCATGGTGCGGCGGTAGAAGCCCCAGTTGCTGCTGGCCTCATAGCGGGCGCGCAGAGCCTCGATGACGGCCCGGGAGAGCTCCTCCTTGCGGGTGTGGTCCTCGATCTGGCCGTAAGTGGCGGCCAGCTCCAGCCGGGCCCGGAACTGCAGCTCCTCCTCGTCCACCAGGCTGGTGACCTTGCGCACGTCGGAGCTGATGTCGGCCCGGTCCAGCAGCTCCGGGCGGGGGCCCTGGTGGGCGGTGAGCTGGTCGATGCAGCGGGCGGTGCCGAAGTTGTAGCAGTCGGGGGCGGCGGGGTCGTCGCTCCAGATGCGCTCCAGGACGCTGTTCCAGTCGGTGCCGTCCTTGGCGTCCAGGCGGCGCTGGTGTTCCTCCAGGCGCTTCCAGGGCTCAAAGCCGGGGATGATGGACTCGGCGTTCTCGAACACGGGCAGCAGCTCGGAGGTCAGCTCCACCTGTCCGGTGCGCAGGAAGTCCACATAGAACTCCCGCCGGTCCACCGGCTTCCCCTCCAGGGAGTCGATGAGCTCGCTCAGGGTGAAGCGCAGCACCACGGCCGCACTGTACCCCAGCACGTCGCCGCCGGGGCGGTCGCCGAGCAGCTCCCGGGCCTCCTGGAACAGCTCCAGCAGCCGGTCCCGGTCGGACAGGATCTGCTTGGCCTTCTCCTCGCCCATGGCGGTGGCCTCAGAGCACTCCAGCCACTGGGCGCACACCTCCAGACAGTTTTGGAAACGGCTGAAGGCCATACTGCGGGCCCGGCCCTTCAGGGTCTCCTTCTGCTTGTACTTGGAGGGCTGGTCGTCCCACACCCGGTCGATGTGGCGGTAGACCGCCCGCTGGTCGGGGTGGCCGTCGCCGTCCAGCAGGGCGGCGCAGGTCTCCTCCACCGTGGAGCGGCGGTTGACGTCGTTCTGCTCCACGATGGACAGGCACTCCCGCAGGTCGCTCTGGTTGCCGAACAGGACCTCGAAGAGGCTCTTGATGCGGTTGGTGTACACGTCCACCCGGTTATAATGGCCGTCCAGGATGCTCCGGGCTTTGCGGGAGAGTTCCTGGGTCCGCTGGTTGATGTCGCCCCACATCTGACACTGGCGGATGAGCTGGGGCTCAAAGCCGCGGCGGCGGTCCCGCAGGGTGCGCACCAGCAGCTCCAGGGCGGCGCGCACCGGGGGCAGGGTGTCGGCCAGGGGGCCGGAGGCCATGCTCTGCAGGGCGTCGGCGGCCTGATACCAGGCCTGGCCCGCCTCGGCGGTGAAGGCCATGCGGAGGTAGGCGCTGAGGGTGAGGCAGCTCAGAGGCTCGCCCTCCAGACCGGAGCCGGCGTCGGAGTACACCTGGGTCAGCCGGTCGGGGAGGTAGTGGCAGGGCTCCGCCGGGTCATCCAGCGCGTAGGTGAACTGGAGCACCCGGGGCGCATAGCTCTTGTCCAGGTCCCGCAGGACCCGCAGCAGGCACAGGCCGGTCTGGAAATGCTCCTCGGCAAACCACTCCAGGGCCTTGCGCCACAGCGCTTCGGGGCGGACGCTCAGGGTGAACAGGCAGCGGCCATTCTTCGCTTCCAGAACGGACTCCTCCACGGGGGCGGGTTCCTCGACGGGGACAGGCTCTTCCACAGGGGCGGGCTCTTCCACAGGGG
>NZ_NFGZ01000041.1:0-2500 GCF_002159175.1 Flavonifractor sp. An92
CGGCGCAGGTGAGCTTAACTTCCGTGTTCGGGATGGGAACGGGTGGACCCTCACCGCAATCAACACCGACTTACTTTTCTTTGAAAAGAAAAGTAAGCAAAAGAAACTTCCATTAACTTTCTTTTCCTTACCGTTCTTTTCAACAGTAAGTTATTATATTCAGTTTTCTTCTCTTTGTCAAGAGAAAGTTGGTGACCCGTACGGGAATCGAACCCATGTTTGCGGCGTGAGAGGCCGCCGTCTTAACCGCTTGACCAACGGGCCATTTGGTGCGCCTTCAGGGATTCGAACCCGGGACCCACTGATTAAGAGTCAGTTGCTCTACCAACTGAGCTAAAGGCGCATACTTTCTTTTGAAAAAGAAAGTATGCAAAGAAAACTTTCATACTCTCTCTTTCAGGTGCGTCCATTTGTTACACCTTCAAAACCGAACAATGTAGATCTTCCGCTCTGCTTTCGCAAGCGCCTGCATTCAAATTCTTGTTAAGGTCAAGCCCTCGGCTTATTAGTACCGGTCAGCTGCATGTGTTACCACACTTCCACCTCCGGCCTATCAACGATGTAGTCTACATCGAGCCTTACCTCATAAAGAGTGAGAGATCTAATCTTAGGGGGAGTTTCACGCTTAGATGCTTTCAGCGTTTATCTCGTCCGAACGTAGCTACCCAGCTGTGCCGTTGGCACGACAACTGGTGCACCAGAGGTTCGTCCATCCCGGTCCTCTCGTACTAAGGACAGCTCCCTTCAAATCTCTTACGCCCGCAACAGATAGGGACCGAACTGTCTCACGACGTTCTGAACCCAGCTCGCGTGCCGCTTTAATTGGCGAACAGCCAAACCCTTGGGACCGAATTCAGCCCCAGGATGCGACGAGCCGACATCGAGGTGCCAAACCTCCCCGTCGCTGTGGACGCTTGGGGGAGATCAGCCTGTTATCCCCAGGGTAGCTTTTATCCGTTGAGCGACGGCATTTCCACTCACATACCGCCGGATCACTAACTCCAACTTTCGTTACTGCTCGACCCGTCGGTCTCGCAGTTAGGCTCGTTTATGCGTTTACACTCAATGCACGATTTCCGTCCGTGCTGAACGAACCTTTGAGCGCCTCCGTTACCTTTTTGGAGGCGACCGCCCCAGTCAAACTGCCCACCTAACAGTGTCCCCCGACCTGATTCAAGGCCGCAGGTTAGAAAACCAGCAAATCAAGGGTGGTATCCCAAGGGTGGCTCCACCTGAGCTGACGCCCAGGCTTCCAAGCCTCCCACCTATCCTGTACATGATTTACCGATTTCCAGTATTAAGCTACAGTAAAGCTCCATGGGGTCTTTCCGTCTAGTTGCGGGTAACTGGCTTCTTCACCAGTACAACAATTTCGCCGGGTGGGCTGTTGAGACAGTGCCCAAATCGTTACGCCATTCGTGCGGGTCAGAACTTACCTGACAAGGAATTTCGCTACCTTAGGACCGTTATAGTTACGGCCGCCGTTTACTGGGGCTTCGATTCAAACCTTCGCTTGCGCTAAGCTCTCCTCTTAACCTTCCAGCACCGGGCAGGCGTCAGCCCATATACGTCATCTTTCGATTTAGCATAGACCTGTGTTTTTGGTAAACAGTCGCTTGGGCCTTTTCACTGCGGCCTCCCGTAGGAGGCGCCCCTTATCCCGAAGTTACGGGGCCAATTTGCCGAGTTCCTTAACAACCCTTCTCCCGTTGGCCTTAGGATTCTCTCCTCATCTACCTGTGTCGGTTTGCGGTACGGGCGCCTTAGTATACCTCACGCCTTTTCTCGCCTCTGGACATCGGAGACTTCCCTACTATATTTCGGTCCCTTACGCCCGGGTCAACCAACGCCCGGGTCCTCCTATTCCAAAGTGTCAGCGTGCTTAAAGTTCGGCGGCTACGGAATTTCTACCGTATGTGCATCGACTACGCCTTGCGGCCTCGCCTTAGCTCCCGGCTTACCTTGGGCGGACGAACCTTCCCCAAGAAACCTTAGATTTTCGGCCATTATGATTCCCACATAATTCTCGCTACTCATTCCGGCATTCTCACTCGTGTACAGTCCACCGCTGCTCTCGCTACGACTTCACCCCGTACACGACGCTCCCCTACCCCTGTCTTGCGGCAAGCCCAAGCTTCGGTTACATGCTTAGCCCCGTTATATTTTCCGCGCAGAGTCACTCGACCAGTGAGCTATTACGCACTCTTTTAATGAGTGGCTGCTTCTAAGCCAACATCCTGGTTGTTTTCGCAACTCCACATCGTTTTCCACTTAGCATGTATTTGGGACCTTAGCTGTGGGTCTGGGCTGTTTCCCTTTTGACAATGAAACTTATCTCACACTGTCTGACTGCCAACCATCAATTATCCGGCATTCTTAGTTTGATAGGGTTCAGTAACCTTATCGGCCCCTAGCCCATTCAGTGCTTTACCTCCGGTAATCTAAGTTGACGCTAGCCCTAAAGCTATTTCGGGGAGAACCAGCTATCTCCGAGTTCGAT
>NZ_NFGZ01000041.1:5000-18316 GCF_002159175.1 Flavonifractor sp. An92
CGGCGTTGCTGGGTCAGGCTTGCGCCCATTGCCCAATATTCCCCACTGCTGCCTCCCGTAGGAGTCTGGGCCGTGTCTCAGTCCCAATGTGGCCGGCCAACCTCTCAGTCCGGCTACTGATCGTCGCCTTGGTGGGCCGTTACCCCGCCAACCAGCTAATCAGACGCGAGGCCATCTCAGAGCGATAAATCTTTGGCAGTCAGGGCCATGCGACCCAACTGCATTATGCGGTATTAGCAGCTGTTTCCAACTGTTATTCCCCACTCCAAGGCAGGTTCCTCACGCGTTACTCACCCGTCCGCCACTAAGTAACTCAATCCGTTGTCCGAAAACTCCGTCATGAGCACTCCGTTCGACTTGCATGTGTTAAGCACGCCGCCAGCGTTCATCCTGAGCCAGGATCAAACTCTCAATAAAATGGTATCTAAAGAACCGAAGTTCTTCAAATCATCTTATTGAAGCCTAATTCATAGCTTCAAAGAAATTAATCAGTCGCCCCTTCACAAACTTGCGCTTGCGAAGGACAACTTGTCCTTCTGGTGCTTCGTGTTTGATCACGTTGTTTAATTTACAAGGTACACGCTTCAGCCTTTCGGCTGACAGTGCTTTATTTTAGCACTTTCTGTTTCGCTTGTCAAGCCCTTTTTTCAAATTTCTTTGAAGCTCAGAACTTTCATTCAAGCTGCTCGGCTCTCGCAGAACTCGTTTAGTTTACCACACTCTTTCGAACTTGTCAAGAACTTTTTTCGAGGATTTTCAAGGTTTTCAACCTCAAACCACTCGTTTTCGTTCTTTCCCAAACGCGTTCTCGCTACTCACGCGAACTCATTTAGTTTACCACGCGTTCTCGCGTTTGTCAAGCACTTTTTTCAACTTTCTGAATCAGGGCCGTCCGGCTTCCACCCGGTCTCCCGACTCTTTTCCGTTGTTTTCAGTGCCCTCTTGCAAGGCGCTCAGATAGAATACCACCCAGCCTCTCATTTGTCAACACCTTTTTTCACTTTCTTCTGACTTTTTTCGCCCCGGCCAAATGGCCGGGGCGAAAGCCGTCTCAGCGCCGCCGACGGGGCGGCCGCTTTCCATGGGTTTTCCCCTGGGGGCGCTTGCCCACCTTCCGCTCCGCGCGGGAGGGTTTGGGCTCCTTTCTCTCCAGGAAGATGGTACCGGGGGTCCCCTTGGGCAGACGGAACTCCACCTGTCCACTGCCGGGATCAGCGCTGACACACGCCACCTCCAACAGGGTCCCCAGGGTATACCGCTCCCCCTGGGAGCCGGTGAGGGTGAGGTGTTCCTCCGAATAGGCATAATGCCCCCCGGGCAGAGCCTCCGCGGGCAGGAATCCCTCCACCACCACGCCGGTGAGGACAAAGAGCCCGAAGCGGCTCACACCGGACACCACGCTTGGGAAGGTCTCCCCGATGTGCTCCGCCATGAACTCAGCCAGATAGCACTTCTCAATGTCCCGCTCGGCCACCTGGGCGGCCAGTTCACGCTCGGAGGCCTGTTTGGCGGCCTTGGGGATCGCGGAGCTGAGCTTCTGCCCCGCCTTGCTCTCCAGGGTCCCGTCCAGCATGGCGGTGAGGCAGCGGTGGACCATCAGGTCCGGGTACCGCCGGATGGGGGAGGTAAAGTGGCAGTAGTAATCGGCGGCCAGGCCGAAGTGCCCCAGGTTTTTCGGGTCATACCGGGCCTTCATCATGGACCGGAGCACCGCCGTGTGGACCAGGTACTCCTCCGGCGTGCCGCGGGAGGCCTCCAGAATCTTTTGAAGGGAGAAGTGGTCCGGCTCCTGGAAGGTATAGCCCAGCGGGGCGAGTACGTTCCGCAGGGCCTCGGTCTTTTCCCCGGAGGGTTTTTCGTGGATACGGAAGATGCCGGGCAGCTCCCGGTCCGCCAGATGCTGGGCCACGCACTCGTTGGCTGCCAGCATGAAGGACTCAATGAGCCCCTCGCTGACCCCCGGGGTGCGGGCCTGCACGCCGATGGGATGGCCCTCTTCGTCGCAGAGGATCTCGTTCTCCCGGCTCTCCAGGTCCAGGCTGCCCCGCAGCTTCCGCCGCCGCTCCAGCACCTTGGCCAGGGCGGCCATCTCCCGCAGCATGGGCAGAATATGGGCATAGCGCTCTTCCAGCTCCGGATCGGTGCCCTTCAAAAGCGTGTTACAGTCCTTATAGTTCATCCGCTCGGTGGTCTTGATGACCGACTTGGCGATGGTGTGCTCCGCCACCGAGCCGTCGGGGTTCAGGGTCATGATGCAGGACAGGGTGAGCCGGTCCACTTTAGGGTTCAGCGAGCAAATGCCGTTGGAGAGCTCCTTGGGGAGCATGGGGATCACCTGGTCGGCAAAATACACCGAGGTCCCCCGCTGCCAGGCCTCCACGTCCAGCGGAGAGCCCATGGGCACATAGTGGCTCACGTCGGCGATGTGGACCCCCAGCACTGCCCGGCCCTGTTCGTCCCGCTCCAGCGAGACGGCGTCATCCAAATCCTTGGCGTGCTCCCCGTCGATGGTGATGATACACTTGCCCCGCAGATCCAGCCGCCCCTCCAGGGCTGCGGGGTCCACCTGCTCCGGGGCCTCCGCCGCCTGGGCCAGCACTTGGTCCGGAAATTCCCGCTCGATATTCTGTTCAAAGAGGATGGACTCCACGGCGGCCTCCCGGCTGCCGTCCCGCCCGAACACCTCCAACAAAGTCCCCATAGGGGGCTGCTTGGACGTGCCGTAGCTGGCCATCTTCACCGCCGCCCGGTCTCCGGGCCGCACGCCGCTGGTCTTGCCCACGATCTGGATGGGCTCCCGCAGCTTGTCCCCGGCGGGGACCAGCCAGGTCTCCCGGCCGTGCTTGCGCACCGCGCCGGTGACGGTAGGGTTGCCCCGGCGGAGGATGGCGGTCACATGGGCGGTGCGCTTCTCTCCCGCCGCCACCCGGCCCGTGTCGGGCAGGACGGCCACCGTATCCCCATTCCAGGCTCCGTTTTCCGCCCGGGGTGGGATAAAGAGGTCCTCCTCCCGTCCCGTGGCCCCCTCGGGGGTCACAAATCCAAAGCCCTTGCCGGCAGCCTGATAGACGCCGGTGATGGTCTGTTTTTCCTTCATAGTGTCTCCTTATTCCAAAATCAGTTGCGCTTCCGGCCGCTCCTCGCCGCAGCAGGCCGCCCGCCAGCCCGTGCCGCCCCAGGCACGGAACCACAGGCCGTTCCACTGCCCCTCCTCGCCGGGGCTGAGCAGGGGCACCTCGATGGACCGGGCGGCCCGGTCCAGGCCGCTGCCGGTGTACTTCACATAGCTCTCCTTCAGGGTCCAGAGGGTGTAAAAATCCTCCCAGTTGCTCCCCCGCTGGGTAAACCACTGGAATTCCCGCTCAGAGAGGGCATAGCGTGGCAGATTGGGCCGCCGTGGCTTGATGCGCTCCACATCCACCCCCAGAGGGCGCTTCCCCAGGCCGCACAGGGCGAAGGCGCCGCTGTGGCTAAGGCTGAAGTGGAGCGCGCCGTCCTTCAAGATCGGCTTGCCCCCGGGGAGCGTGTCAAATTCCGGGCGGGGCACGCCGTATTCCGAAAGCTTCTGCTCCAACAGGGCATGGGCCGCCCTTTTGGCGTCATCACTCTCCACCATCCACAACTTCAGCACACCGCTCCCCCCCTCCGGTCCCATCTGCCCCCATTCTACCCCATCTTCCCCCACTTTACAACGCTCCCCCTTGACGGAGCGCCCCGGAGCGGCTATCATGCCAGTGGATTCAAATAAGGAGGTACCCCATGACCCGAGAACAATACGAGCGCTGGAGCGCTCCCATCGCCCGGCATCCCCGCGGCCCCGCCGCCCTCAAGTGGATCAATACCCTGCTGACCCGCCTGTGCTATGTGTGCTATCCCCTGGCGCTGGCAGTGCTGGCGATCAACCGGGACGGCCGTTTCTGGCGGACGCTGCTGGTACCCGGCATTTCCTTTGTGCTGGTGACCTTCCTGCGCAAGGGCGTCAACCGGCCCCGGCCCTATGAGGCCCTGGACATCCACCCCATCATCCACAAGGACACCAAGGGGAACTCCTTCCCCAGCCGCCACGTGTTCAGCGTCTTTGTCATCGACATGGCCTTCTGGTACCTGTGCCCGCCGCTGGGCGGCGTGTTCCTGGTGATGGGCGTGATCCTGGCAGCCACCCGGGTGCTGGGCGGCGTCCACTACCCCAGTGACGTGCTGGCCGGAGCTCTGCTGGCCGCGGCGGCGGGCGCGCTGGGCTTCTGGGTGATCTAACCTTACAAAACTGTCACCTTCCTGTAAGGTACTTCGATGGCTCCCCCCGGCCCCCGATGGTACAATGGGATCACAAGGAGGAATGCACTATGGAACCGATCCTGACCGTGTCCCATCTTCAGAAATACTACGGGAGCCGGGGCAACATCACTCGCGCCATTGACGACCTGAGCTTCTCGGTGCAGCCTGGGGAGTTCGTGGGCATCATGGGCGCCTCGGGCAGCGGCAAGACCACCCTGCTCAATTGCATCGCCACCATCGACACCGTCACCGGCGGCAGCATCGTCATCGACAAGCAGGACATCACCAGGCTCCCCCGCAAGGCCCTCTCCCGCTTCCGCCGGGAGCGGCTGGGCTTCGTCTTTCAGGACTGCAACCTGCTGGACACCCTGACCGGGCGGGAGAACATCGCCCTGGCTCTCACCATCCTGCGCCGCCCGGCGGGGGAGATCGAGCGCCAGGTGGCCCAGACCGCCAAGCTGCTGGATGTGGCCGACTGCCTGGACAAGTACCCCTATCAGATGTCCGGCGGCCAGCGGCAGCGGGTGGCGGCGGCCCGGGCCATCATCACCAACCCCGCTCTGGTGCTGGCTGACGAGCCCACCGGCGCGCTGGACTCCAAGTCGGCCCGGCTGCTGCTGGACCGGTTCGAGCACCTGAACGTGGAGCAGGGGGCCACCATCCTCATGGTCACTCACGACGCCTTTACCGCCAGCTACTGCCGGCGCATCCTCTTCATCAAGGACGGCCGGCCCTTCACCGAGCTCATCCGCGGAAACGACGACCGGAAGGCCTTTTTTGCCAAGATCATCGACGTGGTGACCCTGCTGGGAGGTGACTCGGGCGATGTTCTGTAAACTGGCGCTGAAAAACGTCCGCCGCAGCGTAAAGGACTACTCCCTCTACTTTCTGACGCTGCTCTTCGGCGTGTGCGTGTTCTATGTCTTTAACTCCCTGGAGAACCAGTGGGTCATGCAGGCCCTGAACTCAAACGAGCGAGGCGTCAGCTACACCGGCGCTATTTTGCAGCTGGTGGATGTGGTGTCGGCCTTTGTCGCGGTGGTGCTGGCCTTCCTGATCCTGTACGCCAACAGCTTTCTGCTCCGCCGGCGCAAGAAGGAGCTGGGCACCTATCTGCTGCTGGGCATGGAGCACAGCCGCATCGCCCTCCTGCTCTCCCTGGAGACCCTGGTGATCGGCCTGGCCGCCCTGGTGTGCGGGCTGGTTCTGGGCTTCTTTCTGGCCCAGGCCCTCTCGGCCTTCACCGCCGCCCTCTTCCGCATCCGGGTGGAGCAGTTCTACTTCGTCTTTTCCTGGAAGGGCGTGGCCAAGACCATCCTCTATTTCGGCGTCATCTTTTTGCTGGTGATGCTCCTCAATGTGGTGACAGTGGCGCGGCAGAAGCTCATCCACCTCCTCCAGGCCAACCGGCAGAACCAGTCCCTGAAGCTCCAGTCCCTTCGCGCCTCCCTGGTGTTTTTCCTGCTGGGCGTGGTGCTGCTGGCCGTGGCCTATGCCATGCTGCTGCAACGAGGTCTGCTGCGTGTGGACCGTATTTTCCTCCTCATGCTGGCTCTGGGCACGGCGGGCACCCTGCTCTTTTTCCGGTCCCTGTCCGGCTTCCTGCTGCGGCTGGGCCGGAGCAACAAGAAGCTCTATTACCGGGAGCTCAACATGTTCGTCCTGCGGCAGTTCAACTCCCGCATCACCACCCACTACCTCTCTATGACGGTGGTGTGCCTCCTGCTGCTGCTGGCCATCGGCATCACCGCCTGCTCGGTGGGCGTGAACAACACGGTGGAGAGCAATGTGGGCCGGGACGCCCCGGTGGACATGACCCTCCGGGTGGAGGACTACGACTACGAGAACTTCGCCGAGGAGCTGCCGGGCTATCTGGCCCAGGTGGGCTTTGACCCGGAGACCGAGCTCACCGCCTACGCCTCCGTCACCCGCTACGTGGTGGATTTTCCCCTGGCCCAGCCGGTGACGGTCCAGGGTGAGGTCTATGAAAATCGCGTCATCGAATACGCCATGTCCCTCTCGGACTACAACGCCCTGATGGCCATTCAGGGCAAGGGCCCCTATATCCTGGAGCCGGGGACCTACGGCGTGGTGGAGGGCACCGAGGAGCATCAGACCGCCCATCTCTTCTGGGAGGCGGGCGCCCAGTTCGTGCTGAACGGCGTTACCTACTCCCCCGACCCGGATTTTCGTACCTCCGGCGCCTACTTCACCAGCGACATCCGCCTGTCCAGCCTCTTCATTTTCCCGGACGGTTTCCTGGAATCTCTTCCCAAAGATCAGTACGCCTTCTGCCAGTATTTCCTGGCGGGCAACTACGCCGGGGACGCCGACGCGGCCGAGGACGCCCTGTGGGCTTCCATCGACGATCTCCATACCGTCATCACGCAACATCAGGGAACCCAGAGCTCCTCGTTCTCCCTGACCACCTACCTCTCCCTCTACACCGAGGGCATGGGCACCAAGCTGCTGGTCCTCTTCCTGGGGCTGTACCTGGGCATCATCTTCCTGGTGACCAGCGCGGCGGTGCTGGCCCTCCAGCAGCTCTCCCAGGCCGCCGACAATGTAGAGCGCTACCGCATCCTGTCCCGGTTGGGCGTGGAGGAGTCCATGCGGGACCGCTCCTCCGATATCCAGGTCTTTCTGGCCTTCTTCCTGCCGCTGGTGCTGGCGGTGGTCCACTCCATCGTAGGCATGAAGGCCGCCAACGATGTCATCGCCCAGCTGGGCAAGCTGGACACCGTGGCCAGCTCAGCCGTGACGGCGCTGTTCATCCTGGTGGTCTACGGGCTCTACTTCCTGGCCACCTGCTGGAGCAGCCGCCGCATCCTGCGGGATCTGTAAAAAATGCGGAGAAAGGCTTGAAAACCGGAATGGGCTGTGCTATGATATGAGATACGTTTCCGTGTGTGTTTGTGCGCACCCAAATTCGAAATCAGTGCCCCCCGGGGCCGAAAGGAAAGATGTATCGTGGATATCGCGAAGTTGGTGCTCAGCGTCGTTCTGGTCGTCATCGATCTGGCCCTGATCATGGTCGTTATGCTCCAGTCCGGCAAGAGCGCCGGTCTGTCCGGCGCCATCGCCGGTGTGGCTGACACCTTCATGTCCAAGAACAAGGCCAAGGGCTGGGATGCCAAGCTGGCCCGTTGGACCAAGTGGGTGGCTGTGGCCTTCATTCTGCTGGCCCTGATCCTCTGCCTGGTGTAATGCAGACGAAAAAATCCGCCGGTCTCTTCGGAGACCGGCGGATTTTTTATTTTTTCTCGGTTTTAGCTCCGACAAAACGCTCGGTGACGAGGTCCGCACGGTGCAAAAACGCCCCGGTCCGTTGGACCGGGGCGCTCGCTATTGGATGGATTAGCCGAAGTAACGCTTCAGCAGGCCCTCGAAAGCCTTGCCGTGGCGGGCATTCCCCATGGGACTGTTCCCATGGGGACCCCATTTTTTGATCTGCTCGGGCGGAGTGAATCCGCCCGGCATCGAAGTTTTGGCTCCGCCAAAACGCTCGGTAACGAGGCCCGCCACGGTACAAAAACGCCCCGGTCCATTGGACCGGGGCGCTCGCTATTGGATGGATTAACCGAAGTAACGCTTCAGCAGGCCCTCGAAAGCCTTGCCGTGGCGGGCCTCGTCGCGAGCCATCTCATGCACGGTGTCGTGGATGGCGTCCAGGTTGTGCTGCTTGGCCAGCTTAGCCAGCTCGGTCTTGCCGGCGGTAGCGCCGTTCTCGGCGTCCACGCGCATCTCCAGGTTCTTCTTGGTGGAGTTAGTGACCACCTCGCCCAGCAGCTCGGCGAACTTAGCGGCGTGCTCGGCCTCCTCGTAGGCGGCCTTCTCCCAGTACAGGCCGATCTCGGGGTAGCCCTCGCGGTGAGCCACACGGGCCATAGCCAGGTACATGCCGACCTCGGTGCACTCGCCCTGGAAGTTCTCGCGCAGGCCCTGCATGATCTCCTCGGGAGCGCCCTGGGCCACGCCCACCACGTGCTCGGCAGCCCAGCTCTTCTCACCGGCCTGCTCGACGAACTTCTCCTTGGGGGCCTTGCAGATGGGGCAGATGTCGGGGGCGGACTCACCCTCGTGGACGTAACCGCAGACAGAGCAAACAAACTTCTTCATAAATAGCTTCCTCCTGTTAGTTGAATTATGTTCTCCAAAAGCAAATGGTGTCGGGCTTCTAATCAGTAATGATTATCATTTACAGGTAATAAGATACCACGGCCTTTGCCATTCGTCAAGGGGTATTTTCACTTTTTTCAAAAAATTTTTCCCCGTCCAGCGCGGCCACCGCCTGCCGGTACTCCTCCCGGGTACACAGCAGGTTCAGCACCTCCAACATGGCGTTGGCGCTCAGGTGCTCGGGCAGGTCCAGCCGCCGCAGCAGCGCCTGCCGCTTCCCGGCCGAGCCCGCCCCGCCGGAGAGCCCGTCGGCAAAGAGGTCGGCCTTGGTGAGCCCCGCGCCGCCGCTGCCCGGTGCGCCGCCCCCCTCTAAGAAGGTAGCGCCCGCCCGGCGCAGGGCCTGTTCCAGCACCTCGGGGCGCATGCCCTCTACCCCCAGCTTGCCCTCCTTGCCGGGGTGGCGCTTGCGCCGCTCCTTGCCGGGGCGGTCGGGGATGTAGGCGTGCTTCACCTGGTCCGGCGGAATGCTCCCTTTGAGGAAATTGCGGATGACGAATCCCGCTCCGTCCGAGTCGGTGAGGACGATGAGCCCCCGCTGCCGGGCCAGGCGGCGCAGCAGCGCCACCTTTTCCTCGTTGCGGAACACTCCAAAGCCCCCCGTCTCCACGATCACCGTGTCCACCACCTGGGAGAGGGTGTTTTTATCATACCTCCCCTCCACCACGATGGCCTCCCGGATCTTCAGCATAGCTCCGCCCTCCTTACGCCCGGCTGGACGGCCCCGCCGCCAGCTCCATCAGAAAGGCCACCAGCAGCTCCTCCCCGTCGGCCCGGGTGGACTTCATGGCCAGATCCACCTCGCCGCAGCGGATCACCGCCCGGCGGCACCAGGAGAGGGAAAAGCGCCGGGCCGCGTTCATCAGCTTTTCCGCCGGATAGGAGTTGCGCATCCCCCACTGTTCCATCAGGTAAGCGGTGCCCTTCCGGTGCTCCAAGGCCAGCCGGGCGGAGTAGAGCTGCCGCAGCTGCTTGCCCAGCACCGCCAGGAGCTTGATGGGGGCCTCCTGCATGTGGAAGAGGTCCCCCAGCACCGCCGCCGCCCGGTCGAAGTTCCCGGCGGCGATGGCGTCGGTCATCTGGAACACCACCGCGTCCAGCTGGGGCGTGGCCACGGCGTCGATGTCCGCCCGGGTGACCCGGTGGCCCTTGGCGTAGGCCCCGATCTTCCCGATCTCGGAGATCAGGCCGTTCATCAGATCGCCGCAGAGGAACATGAGGTATTTGGCATCCTCGGTGCCGATGTCGTGATCCAGGGCCCGGAAGCGGCGGGAGATCCAGTCCACCAGGTCGTTCTGGCCCTGGCGGTTGAAGGCCACCACTTTGCCCTTCTCCTTGATGACCCCGGCCAGCTTGGTGCGGGCGTCGGCCTTGTAGACGATGAGGTCGTACACGAACACCAGACACACATAGTCCGGGAGGTCGGAGAGCACCTTCACCAGCGCCTCCTTGTCTCCTTTATAGAGGTCGTAGTCGTTGACCACGATCAGGGTCCGCTCGCTCATCATGGGCAGGCAGTCCACCAGCTCCTGGAGCTTTTTCACATCGAAGTCCTTCCCCGCCAGGGTGTGGAGGTTGAACTCCTCCATGCCCGCGGGGAGTAGTTTTTTCCGCATCTCGCCCAGATAAAAGTCCCGCAGATAGGACTCCTCCCCGTGGAAGATGTACAGCTGGCCCAGCGTCCCCGCTTTCAGGTCCTGTTTGAGCGCCTTGTAGGCGGCGCCGTCGTTTTTGGGTTTGGCCGGCACGGCGGTCTCTCCTCTCAGTCGATCCGGAAGGTAAGGTGTCCCATCTCCCGGGTGGTATAGATGGCGCACCCCGCCTGCTGGAGACGCTCCAGCGTCTCCCAGGCCGGATGGCCGTAGGTATTGTAGCCCACCGAAATGGCGGCATATTCCGGCTGGATAGCCTCCAGCAAAGCCTGGGACGTGGCGTGGGCCGAGCCGTGATGGCCCGCCACCAGCAGCTCCACGTCGGGCAGGTTCCCGTATTTGAGGAGGCGGCCCTCGGTGACCTGGTCCATGTCGCCGGTGAGGAGCACGTCAAAGCTCCCCCGGGTGCCCAGCACCGACAGTCCCTCCTCGTTGGTCTCACCCGAGCCCAGCGGGGCATAGACGGTGAGCTCCATCCCGTCCAGCGTCAGGACCGCGTTTTCTTCCTTTAACAATAGAATCTCGGTCCCCGCGTCCCGGGCCTGGTCCAGTAATTCCCAATCCATCTCCGCCGCATCCGGGGCGACCAGAAGCCCCACCTCCATCCGCCGCAGGAGCTGTTCCACGCCGCCGGCGTGGTCGGCGTGGAAGTGGGTCAGGATGAGCACGTCCACCCGATTGCGGCCCCGGGTCTGGAGGTAGCCCGCCGCCACATCGCCCGGGTCGGTCCAGCTGTTGCCGCCGCAGTCCACCAGGACGGTGCTCTTAGGCGTGGCCAGAACCACGCTTTGGCCCTGCCCCACATCCAGCACGGTGACGGTGAGGCCGCTCTGGCTCAGGGGGACGGCGGTACACAGGAGGGCGGCGCACAGGGTACACACCCCGGCGCAGGCGGGGAGGAGGAAGCGGCTCTTCTCCCGCCGCCACAGCACCCCCAGCACCAGCAGGAGATATACCCCCGCCAGCCATACGTACAGAAACGCCCCGTCCAGCGCCACCGCCGCCAGGGGCAGTCTGGCCAGCCCTTCGGCGCACCAGAGCACAAAGCGCCCCGGGAGGGCAAACACCGCGCCCAGTACTCCGGCCACTGCCGGGGACCACAGGGCCACGCAGCCGGTGAGCATGGCCCCGGAAAAAGTGAGGGCCACCGCCCACAGGCAGGCCAGATTGGCCACGGGGGCGATGAGGGAAAAGGTGCCAAAAGATAAGGCTGTGATGGGCGTCGTGAGCACCAGCGCTCCCGCCGTGGTGGACAGGGAGGCCGCGGCCCACCGCCACCCCCGGCACAGGGCGCTTTTCACGCCCTTGGCCCGTGGGAGCCACCCGGTCCAGCGCCGGTAGAGGGGCGCGGAGATGAGACAGATCCCCGCCACCGAGGCGAAGGAGAGCTGCAAGCCCAGCCCGGCGGCGGAATAGGGGTTCCAGAGCAGCAGCAGGAACAGGGCCAGGGCCAGTGAGGTGGGCTTGTCCTCCTCCCGCCCCAGCACCGGGGCCAGCAGCACCATGCTCTGCATAAAAGCGGCCCGCAGCACCGAGGGCGCGCCCCCGGTCATGGCGGCAAAGAGAGCCATAGCCCCTATGGCGATGAGGGCGGTGCGCCGCCGGTGCTTGCCGAACATACGCAGGGCCACCCCGCACAGGAAGGACACGTGGAGCCCCGACACCGCCACCACATGGGCCAGCCCCACCCGCTGGAGGTCGGAATAGACCCCGTCGGCCAGACCGCTCTCGTCTCCGGTGGTGAGGGCCACCGCCAGCGGGGCAGTATCGGCGGGAAAGGCGTCATACAGCGCATCGGTGAGGGCCTTGCGCCACCACACCGGCCGGAGGGTCAGAGGGACGCTCTCCGCCGGGGTGACTTCCGCCTCCGCCCCGGCGCTGGCAGTGAGCCAGATGCCGTTGGCGTAGTAATAGAGGCTCTCCTCTCCCCGCAGGTGACTGGCAAGGCGGAAGGAGGCCGTTCCGGTCACGGTATCCCCCGGATGCAGGTCCGGGCGGTCCTCCCCGCTGAGGTAGAGGATGGCGACCAGGGTAGTTCCATCCGCCGTCAGGCGCACCTGGGCCGAGAGGCTGCCGGTGGAGGTGGTCCGGGGCCAGTCGGTGACCACGGCGGTAAAGGGGTGCTCGGTCCCGTCCAGCTCCCGGGCGGGGAGCACCAGCCGCTGCCACGCTCCGGCGGTCCACAGCACGCCGAAGCACAGCCCAAAGGCGGCCAGGCGGACCTTCCGCCCCCGGTCGCCCCGGAGGAACTGAGCCAGCACCCCCGCTCCGGCGCAGAGCGCGCCCAGCGGAAAGAGCCACGCCGCAGGCAGGACCAGCACCGCCGCGAAAACGGCGGCGCAGGCCGGCGCGGTGAACCAGAAGAGCTTACGCATCCGGGGCTTCGGCGGGCTCTTCCTCCTTCAGGTCGTCCAGGGTGAGGGTCATCAGCGCCTCCCGGTCCGGGTCGGGCAGCTGGGCCACCCGGTCAGCCTGCCGGGCCACCGCCTTCTCAAAGACGTTGCGCACCTCCCGGGCGTTGCCAAAGTTCTCGTCCCGCTCGGTGTAGCGCTGTTCCAGGTCGGCCTTGGCGTACTCCGCGGCCTTCTCGTCCAGGGTATAGCCGTTCTTTTTGCACATGGAGCGGAAAATCTCCATGAGCTGTCCACCGTCGTAGTCATCAAAGTAGAAATACTTGTTGAACCGGCTCTCCAGGCCGGGGTTGGCGTGGATGAATTTCCCCATCAGGTCGGTGTAGCCTGCCACGATGACGATGAAGTCGTCCCGGTGGTCCTCCATGTTCTTCAGCAGGACCTCGATGGCCTCCTTACCGAAGTCGTTGGCGTTCTCCTGGTTGGTGAGGGCGTAGGCCTCGTCGATGAAGAGCACCCCGCCCAGGGCCTTCTGCACCGCCTCGTTGGTCTTGATGGCGGTCTGGCCCACGAAGCCCGCCACCAGCCCCGACCGGTCCACCTCCACCAGCTGTCCCTTGGAGAGGACGCCGATGGCCTTGTAGATCTTGGCCAGCAGCCGGGCCACGGTGGTCTTGCCGGTGCCGGGGTTGCCCAGAAAGACCAGGTGGAGGGACATAGGCGGCACGGGCAGGTCGTGCTCCTGGCGCATCTTGCGCACCTTCACCAGGTTGATGAGGCTCTTCACGTCCTTTTTCACCCGCTCCAGGCCGCACAGGCCGTCCAGCTCGGCCAAAAGCTCCTCCAGCGTGGGCTCCGGCGG
>NZ_NFGZ01000042.1 GCF_002159175.1 Flavonifractor sp. An92
GTCCTTCTGGTGCTTCGTGTTTGATCACGTTGTTTAATTTACAAGGTACACGCTTCAGCCTTTCGGCTGACAGTGCTTTATTTTAGCACTTTCTGTTTCGCTTGTCAAGTCCTTTTTTCAAATTTCTTCGAAGTTCAGAACTTTCATTCAAGCTGCTCGGCTCTCGCAGAACTCGTTTAGTTTACCACACTCTTTCGAGCTTGTCAAGAACTTTTTTCGAGGATTTTCAAGGTTTTCAACCTCAAACCGCTCGTTTTCATTCTTTCCCAAACGCGTTCTCGCTACTCACGCGAACTTTTTTAGTTTACCACACGCTCTCGCGTTTGTCAAGCACTTTTTTCAACTTTCTGAATCAGGTCCGTCCGGCTTCCGCCCGGTCTCCCGACTCTTTTCCGTTGTTTTCAGTGCCCTCTCGCAAGGCGCTCAGATAGAATACCACCCGACTCCCCATTTGTCAACACCTTTTTTCAGATTCTGACCACTTTTTTCTGAGGGGCGGTTGGACCTTTCTTAGTATACCCTCTTACCTACCCTTTATACCTTCTCTCTCCGCTTTTTCCATGCTATAACGATTCCGGTCAGCAGGGGCACTCCGATGCCCAGAATAAGATTCCCCGCTGGGATCAAACGCTCCATGACCCAGGAGAGGGAAAAGAGGTTGTTAAGAGTGAAGAGCGCCAGCGCCCCGGCAGCGGCCACCAGCAGCACCGGAACCCAGGGGCGTTCCTCTCCCCGGGTGAGATAGCGCACCATGGCGCGGCAGGCAAAGAGGATGAGCCCCAGAAAGGCCAGATCGGCCAGGAGCCACAGGGACATAATGAGCGACTCCACCCGCTCGAAGGCGCCGGGCACCCCCACCCCCCGCAGAAGAATAAAGAAGGGGGTCTCCATCTTTTGAATGAGTCCGGGGCCAAAGCAGCCGATGGTAATGAGCTGAAAGACGGCCAGCAGGGCACACCAGAGCGCCCCCCACCGGAGCAGGCGGCCCCGGTCCACCTCCCGGCGCTTCACCTGCCCGGCCAGAAAGGCCCCCAGCACGCCGTAGCCGACCAGGCCCAGCACCGGCACTGCCCCTCCGGCGGCACCCGGCAGATCCTCCAACCAGATGGGCCCTACATTATTCCACTCCGTCCGCAGCGCAGCCAGGGCCAGCGCCACGGCCAGGGCGACGCCCAGCGCCAAAGCGAAGATCTCCCCCGCCCGGCAGAAGGCGGACAGGCTCTTATGCCCCAACCAGAGGGTGAGTGCCAGCAATCCCAAGATAAAGAGGGGCATGGGGGCGTTGCGGTAATTGATGGACAGGGCGCGGTAGGCGCACCACCGGGCATTCCATCCCAGCAGGAGCACTCCCCAGATCAGATAGAGGTGGACCAGGACCCGGGCGGGCCACCGCCCGAAGGCCAGCTCCAGCCCCTCGGCCATGCCCGCGCCGCCGCCCAGCCGCCCGGGGGTGGCCTGATAGGCCCAGCACAACAGCAGCACCACCGGCAGAGCGAAGAGGGCGGAGAGCCATCCGGCCTTTCCGCCGATCTCCACCGCGGTCCGGGGCAGGACCTGGATCATGGGTGAGAGCAGGGCCGCGAACAGCAGCGCCAGCAGCTGCCGTAGCGAAATATAGTCTTTGGACACGGTATCAGTCTCCTCCGTCTCGCACATTGTAGCCGCGCTGGATGTTTGCCTCCACTTGTACCGTCACATCCAGAGCGGAAAGGTCCCAGCCCGCCCGGATGTCATCCCAGCGCCAGGGCACACTGAGGCCCGCTCGGGTCTCCAACTGGAAAAAGTCCCCGTCCAGGGTACGGCACAGGTCCACCGCCTCCTCCAGCCGCAGGTGGCTCCGCTGGGCCAGGGCAGTCTCCAGCTCGCCCAGCAGGACTGGGTCCTCCAGGTGGGCTCCGTCGCCCCCTTCGGCCAGATTGGCATCCACCTGGCACTGGAGCTCCAGGCCGGTGAGGGTATCACCCTCAAACACCGGGCGCACCTTGGTCTCGGCCCCCACCACCCGCAGGGCGGCCCGCCCCACAGAGGGGGTCTCCACCTCCAATACATCGGCATCCACCCAGCCCATGAGGAGGTTGACGCCCCGGGCGGCCTCGTCCTCCGCCCAGCCCACCAGGGCCCCCTGCCGCAGCAGGCCGTACCCGGCGGGCTCCAGCTGTCCGCTCTCCTGGTCCAGGGTGAGGGCGGGGGCAAAGGAGTCCCCGTTCTCCTCCAGGTCCTCCATCACGTCCTCCACGGTGCGGAACATGGAGTCGGCCAGAAGTCCGGCGTCGGCCTCCAGGGACTCCAGCTGGTCGGTGGCCGAGTTCACCTGGGCGGCGGCCTCAATGGCCGCTCCGGCCTGTCCGCCCCGGATGAGATAGAGGTTGGTCTCCAGGCGCATCTCGATGTCCCGCAGCACATAGTCCAGCGCCCCGTCCACCCCCTGCCGGGCCAGGTCCTCCCCCAGGAGGAACTGCCCCACATGTCCGTAAAAGACATAGGAGGCCCCCTGGGCCTGCATGGAGAGGCACGCGGCGCTGATGCTGCCCCCGGTCTGCTTCAGCACCGTGGGCTTTCCCGCACCCTGGCCGCCGCCCTGGTCCTGGGCGCCGCTGGAGGTGGTGACCGTCACGCCCTCCTCCGCCGCGTCCACCCCCATAGTGCGCATGAGAGCCATGTCCTCCAGCTCCCGGCCATAGGGCAGGAAGTCGAAGGTCTCCTTGCACCCGCTGAGGGGAAGCATCAGGGCGGCCAGAGCCAGGACCGCGCATCGTCTTTTCATCGCTGTTTCCTCCGGTTGGGTGTTTTGAGCATCCGCTCCCGCAGCTTGATCCAGGGCAGAGGGAGGCGCACCACCGCCCGCCCGGTCTGGGAGAGCTCCATCCCCCCGGCGAAGGGGGCCAGATAGGGCACGCCGTAGCTCTCGATGCTGGCCAGGTGTCCGATGAGCACTGCCGCGCCCGCCGCCACGCCGAAGAGCCCGGCCACACTGGCCAGCAGGGCCAGCAGGAAGCGCCACAGCCGCAGGGCGGCGGCCATCTCCTGGCTGGGCATGGTGTACCCGGCGATGCCCGCGATAGCCACGGCGATGAGCACCGCCGGGGAGACGATCTTGGCCTCCACGGCGGCCTGTCCCACCACCAGACCTCCGATGATGGACACGGTCTGGCCCACCGGCTGGGGAAGGCGCAGGCCCGCCTCCTGGAGAATTTCGAAAGCCACCAGCATGATGAGCACCTCATACACCGTCTGGAAAGGCACGTCCCGCTTGGCGGCGATCATGGAGAGGGCCAGCCGGGTGGGGATCATCTCCTGGTGAAAGGTGGCCATGGCGATATAGAGGGCGGGGAGAAAGAGGGTGACGAACACGCACAGAAAGCGCAGCAAGGTGAGGGTGGTGGCCAGCATCCAGTTGCTGCTCTTGTCCTGCCCCGCCCGGAGGAAGCTGCTCACGGTGGCGGGCATCAGGTAGCCCAGGGGCAGGCCGTCGGCCAGCAGGCCCACCCGCCCCTCGGCCAGCCCGCCGCAGAAGCGGTCGGGGCGCTCGGTGTACTGCACCAGGGGGAAGGCGGTGGCAGTGCGGTCCACCAGGTACTCCTCCAGGTTGCCGGTGGCCAGGGCGGCGTCGATGTCGATTTCCCTCAAACGCTTCTCCAGTTCGGCCACCGTCTCGGGGTTGGCGATGCCGTCCAGGTAGACCACATCCACCATGGTCAGGGACTGCCGCCCCACGATCTGCTCCTTGATCTTCAGCTCGGGGGCTTTCAAGTGGCGGCGGACCAGGCTGGTGTTGGTGCGCAGGGACTCCACGAAGGCGTCCCGGGCGCCCTTGAGCACCGTCTCCCCCGCCGGGGGGCTGACCGAGCGCTTGTCCTCGGTGGCCACGAAGAAGGAGAGGCACCCCGATTCCCCGGGAAAAAAGAGGAGGCACCACCCGGCGATGAGGTCGTTGACCGCCTGGTCCAGCTCCTGCCGCTCCTCCACGATGAGATTATAGAGGGCCCCGTCGGCCATCCGGCGGTACACTTCCCTCCGGTCAGGGCGCTCCAGCGTCTCATCCTGGGCGATGGGGCGGAGGATATACTCGCTGATCCGCTCCAGCTTCACCATACCGGTGATATAGCAGAGGGTGATGGGGGGCGCTCCGTCCCCGCCGGCCTCCACGGTGCGGGTGGCGTAGTCGGCGCAGTCGGTAAAGATCTCCCCCACCCGTTCCAGGGTCAGTGCCCCACTGAACCGTGGAGTTTTCCTTGGATGGGGCGGCGGCACCCTCTGATGCCTGGTATGAGCCATGGTTTCTCTCTCCTTTCCCTGTCATAATATTTCTGTTATATCCAGTATATACAGTTTTATACAGTTAGAACCGTCGTTTTATCCAGATTGCCCTCCCCACTTTTGTCTGTTTTTCCATTTCTGTTCCAACTACGGAGGTTTTACTTGTAAAAATAAAATGTCGAGTATAAAATTTAGATAGTATAGACTTCTGCCTTTGCGGCCTGCGCGTTCCCCCACCAAGCCCTCCGCGAGGAGCGCGCCGGAACCCCCGCCGCAGCGCTACGCTACCCCAATCCCCCCCGTACCGCGCGGCGCGGCACGGGAATGAAAAGGAGGACCTTGCATGAAGCCCTTTGTGCAAAAACTGGATGAACTGACACCTGAGATGGTCGCGCTGGTGGATCGGATCGTGGAAGAGCACGGCAACGACGCCACCCAGCTGGTGGGCATCCTCCTGGATCTGCAGGACGAAGTGGAGCGCCACTACATCCCCGAGCCGGCGGCCTATTATCTGGCCCAGCGCCTGGAGATCCGTCCCACCCAGATCTACGACGTCATCACCTTTTACTCCATGCTCTACGACAAGCCCCGGGCCAAGTACACCCTGGAGGTCTGTAACTCCGCGCCCTGCCGCGTGAAGGACAGCGACACCCTGGTGGAGACCCTCAAGCGCCTGCTCAACCTGGAAGTGGGCGAGGTCACCTACGACGGCCGTTTCTGCATTGAGAAGGTGCCCTGCTTCGGCGCCTGCGACGTGTCTCCCGCGGTGCGGGTCAACGGCGTGGTCTACGGAAATCTCAACAGCGAGGAGCGCGTCCTGGACATGCTCCGGCAGCTGGACTAAGGAGGGAATGGCATGAGTAAGACCGTCTCTTTCATCAGCCGGAACTTTGGCAAGTACAACCCCGCCAGTCTGGCTTCCTATGAGTATATCGGCGGCTTCACCGCCCTGCGCAAGGCCCTGTCCATGGACGGCGAGGCCATCGCTCAGGTGCTGAGCGACAACGGCGTGCAGGGCCGCGGCGGCGCTGCCTATGACATGGGCCGCAAGTGGAAGCAGGCCCGCGAGGTGCAGGCCCCCCACAAGTGTGTGGTCTGCAACGCCGATGAGGGCGAGCCCGGCACCTTCAAGGACCGCGAGCTGCTGCGCAACGATCCCTTCCAGCTCCTGGAGGGCATGATCATCGCCGGCTGGTCCGTGGGCGCCGACAACGGCTACATCTACATGCGCGGTGAGTACTCCCACCTGCGTCCCCAGCTCCTCTCCGCCATTAAGCAGTGCGAGGAGAAGGGCTACCTGGGCGACAACATCCTGGGCTCCGGCTTCTCCTACCGCATCCACCTGTACTCCGGCGCGGGCGCCTACGTCTGCGGCGAGGGCAGCGCTCTGTGTGAGTCCCTGGAGGGCCACTCGGGCCGTCCCCGCATGAAGCCCCCCTTCATCAAGCAGTGCGGCGCGTTCCACCTGCCCACCTGCGTGAACAACGTCGAGTCCCTGTCCCTGGTGCCCCCCCTGCTGCTGGACACCGAGGGCTTCTATAAGAGCCAGGGTACCCCCGACTGCCCGGGCACCAAGATGATCTCGGTGTGCGGCAACGTGAAGAACCCCGGCGTGTTCGAGGTCCCCTTCGGCATCACCCTGCGGGAGATCATCTACGACCTGGCCGGCGGCATTGAGGACGGCCATCAGCTCCAGCTGGTGCAGCTGGGCGGCGCTTCCGGCCGTCTGGCCTCCCCGGCGCAGCTGGACACCCGCTACACCTACAAGGATATGAAGGCCGCCGACCTGACCGCCATCGGCTCCGGCGCCGTTCTGGTGGTGGATGAGCGGACCAGTATCATCGGCTTCCTGCGCATCACCCAGCAGTTCTTCTTCCATGAGAGCTGCGGCCAGTGTACCCCCTGCCGCGAGGGCAACCGCCACATCCGGATGCTCCTGGACAAGGTGGCCGCCGGCACCCACACCGAAGAGGACATCAAGCTCATGGAGAAGTATGCCCGCATCATGTCCACCGCATCCATGTGCGGCCTGGGCGAGACGGCCCAGTCGGCCCTCCTCTCCGCCATGAAGCGCTTCCCCGAAGTCTTTGCCATTAAGAAGGAGGTGGCTGTCAGATGAGTGAGAAGATGATCCATCTGACCATTAACCGCATGCCCGTGGAGGTCCCCGCCGGTACCCGCATCATCGAGGCTGCCCGTAGCATCGGCATCGACATCCCCCACCTCTGCTATCATCCCGACCAGTCCATCAAGGCCCACTGCCGTATGTGTATGGTGGAGGTCACTGGCCAGCGTAAGCTCCTGGCTGCCTGCTCCACCCTGGTGTGGGAGGGCATGGAGGTCATCACCGACTCCAAGCGGGTCTATGATGCCCAGGTGGGCGTGCTGGACCTGATCCTGGCCGACCACAATCAGGACTGTCTGGCCTGCTCCCGCAACAACAACTGCGACTTGCAGAAGCTGTGCCGCCGCTTTAACCGCCTGAAGCCCGACCTGCCCGACGTCTCCAGCAAGGAGAAGCCCCGTCTGGACAATCCCTCCATCGTCCGCGACCCCTCCAAGTGCGTCAAGTGCGGCCGCTGCGTGAAGGTCTGTACCGAGGTCCAGGGCATCGGCGCCCTGTCCTTCACCGACCGCAGCGCCACCTGCAAGGTCACCACCGCCTATGACCTGCCCATGAACGAGACCGACTGTGTCCTGTGCGGCCAGTGTACTCTGGTCTGCCCCGTGGGCGCCCTCACCGAGGTGGATCACACCAGCCACGTCCGTCACGCCCTGCAGGACCCCACCAAGCACGTGGTGGTCCAGATCGCCCCCTCGGTCCGTGTGGCCCTGGGCGACGACTTCGGCATGGAGCCCGGCGAGCTGGTCACCGGCAAGATGGTCACCGCTCTGAAGATGATGGGCTTTGAGAAGGTGTTCGACACCAACTTCACCGCCGACCTCACCATCATGGAGGAGGGCAGCGAGCTGCTGGACCGCATCAAGAAGGGCGGCCGCCTGCCCCTCATCACCTCCTGCTCCCCCGGCTGGGTCAACTTCCTGGAGAAGCATCACCCCGAGCTGATCGGCAACCTGTCCACCGCCAAGAGCCCCCAGGGCATGTTCGGTGCGGTGCTCAAGACCTACTATGCGCAGCGCATGGGCTGGGACCCCCACGACATCGTGTCCGTGTCCGTCATGCCCTGTACCGCCAAGAAGTTTGAGGCCACCCGTCCCGAGCTGGGCCGCGACGGCTACCAGGACGTGGACGTGGTCCTCACCACCCGTGAGCTGGCCAAGCTGATCCGCTACGAGGGCCTGAACATCGCCAACCTGCCCGAGAGCGACTTCGACGCGCCTTTGGGCACCGGCTCCGGCGCCGGCGCCATCTTCGGCAACACCGGCGGCGTCATGGAGGCCGCTCTGCGTACCGCCTACGAGCTGTACACCGGCAAGGAGCTGCCCAAGCTGGAGTTTGAGCAGGTCCGCGGCGAAGTGGGCGGCATCAAGGAGGCCGTCATCGACCTGGACGGCACCCCGCTGAAGGTGGCCGTGGCCAACGGTCTGAAGAACGCCGAGGAGATCATCCGCCGCGTGGAGACCGGCGAGGCCGACTACCTCTTCATCGAAATCATGGCCTGCCCCGGCGGCTGCATCGGCGGCGGCGGTCAGCCCATCGGCACCGACAACGCCAAGCGTCAGGCCCGCATCAAGGCCCTGTACGACCTGGACAAGAGCCTGCCTCTGCGTAAGAGCCACGAGAACCCCGACATCAAGACCATTTATGAGGAGTTCTTCGATCACCCGCTGAGCCACAAGGCCCACGAGCTGCTGCACACCAGCTATGCTCCCCGTCCCAAGCGCTACGACTTCTCCCCCTACATCGAGAAGGAGCGCAAGTTCCTGCCCAAGGATAAGCAGATCTAATTAAAAAATCCCCCGCCGGGGAGGTGTCCATCCTGCGATGGGCCTCCCTGGCGGGGGTCTTTTTCGTTCCGGGGCATTCCCGGAGGGGTTGCGCTCGCCGCGCGGGCCGCCTACTCGGCGGGAGCACCGCTTTCTTTGCAAAGAAAGCGGTGGGAAAGAAAGCCCAGAGGGGGGATACCCCCCTCTGGACTCCCCCAGAGCGCATCCCGGCTTTCATTCTTCTGCGGCGGTATTTCCAAAGTGCGGCGTGGCCAATTCCGAGCTTTTCGCCTATCCGGAAAGCGTTGTACCCCGGCAAATATGGGCGGCCCCCTAAAAGGCCGCCCTTTTGGAGGGGAGTGGAGAGGGGAACGAGAAGTTCCCCTCTCCTTCTTTTCTTTCCCCCATTTCTTTTCGAGAAAAGAAATGGGGCCCCCGCTGGGTAAGCGGCCCGTGCGGCGAGCACACTTCCCCCGGGGACCCCGGAACATTATCCGTTAAACCGGCTCATAGCCTTGTCCACGCCCTGGCGGAGCAGCAGCTCCACCGCGTCGGCGGCCTTCTCCACGGCCTGATCGATGGTCTTTTTGTCCTCGCCTTGGAACTTGCCCAGTACCCAGTCGGCCATGTCGTAGTCGGGGTGGGGCTTCTCCCCCACGCCCACCTTGACCCGGGGGAACTGGTCGGTACCCAGGTGGCGGATGATGTCCTTCAGGCCGTTGTGCCCGCCGGCGGAGCCGCCCCGGCGCACCCGGAGCTTGCCCACGGGGAGGGCCACATCGTCGGAGATGACCAGCACATGGTCGGGGGCGATCTTGTAGAAATCGGCCGCCGGGCGCACCGCCTCGCCGGACAGGTTCATGAAGGTGACGGGCTTCATGAGGAGCACCTTCTCCCCGCCCACCTCGGCGGTGTTGGTGAGGGCGCGGTATTTGAGCTTCTGCACCGGCACACCGGCCCGCTCGGCCAGCTCATCCACCACCCGGAAGCCCACGTTGTGGCGGGTACCCTCGTACTGGTCGCCCACGTTGCCCAGGCCCACCACCAGCCAGCTGACGCCGGCGCTCTGCTTGCCAAAAAACATAACGACACCTCGAAAAAGGCGGGACGGAGCCTGACTCCGTCCCGCCGGTCTGATATGGAAGCTTACTGGAACAGCTTGGAGACCGAGATCTCCTCATAGATGCGGCTGATGGCCTCAGCAAACATGGGGGCCACGGAGAGATACTTGATCTTCTCGCACTTTCTGACCGCCTCGGTGGGGGCGATGGTGTCCAGGAACACCACCTCGTCCATGACGCTGTCCTGGATGCGCTGCACCGCGGGGCCGGACAGGACGCCGTGGGAGGCGCAGGCGGTGACGGACTTGGCGCCGCCCAGCTCCACCAGGGCCTTGGCCGCGCCGCACAGGGATCCGCCGGTATCCACCATGTCGTCCAGGAGGATGACCCGCATGTCCTTCACGTCGCCGATGATGTTCATGACCTCGGAGGAGTTGGCCTTCTGGCGGCGCTTATCTACGATGGCCAGAGGCACGCCCAGCTTCTGGGCGAAGGCGCGGGCGCGGGCCACAGAGCCCACGTCGGGGGAGACCACCATCACCTCGTCATGGCAGTCGGCGTACTTGTTGGTGAAGTAGTCCACGAACACCGGGGAACCCAGCAGGTTATCCACGGGGATGTCGAAGAAGCCCTGGATCTGGTTGGCGTGCAGGTCCATGGTGAGGACCCGGTCGGCGCCGGCGCGGGTGATGAGGTTGGCCACCAGCTTGGCGGAGATGGGATCGCGGGGCTTGGTCTTGCGGTCCTGACGGGCATAGCCGAAGTAAGGCACCACAGCGGTGATCCGTCCGGCAGAGGCCCGACGCAGGGCGTCGATCATAATGAGCATTTCCATCAGGTTGTCGTTGACGGGGCTGCAGGTGGACTGGATCAGGAACACATCGGAGCCGCGGACCGTCTCGTAGATGGAGGCGTAGTTCTCACCGTCGGAGAACGAGCCCATCTCGGCGTCGCCCAGAGACGTACCGATGGTCTTGCAGATGGCCTCCGCCAGAGGGCGGTTGGATCTTCCGCTGAAGATCTTGATGTCCTTACCGTGCGCTATCATGTTTATCAAACATCCTCTCATTATTTTCCGCAGCGGCCCGTGGTCCGTCCGCGTTAGTCACTGGGAATGCCCCTTATTTCCGGCGGCTGCGCCGCTTGGCGGCCCACTGCTTCTTGACCACCTGCTGGCTGCGGGCAATGGCCAGGGAGTCGGCGGGCACTTCATCGGTGATGGTGGAACCGGCGGCGGTATAGGCCCCGTCGCCGATCTTCACCGGCGCCACCAGGTTGGTGTTGCAGCCGATGAAGGCGTGGTCGCCGATGGTGGTACGGTATTTGGTGATGCCGTCGTAGTTGACGGTGACGGTGCCGCAGCCGAAGTTGACATGGCTGCCCACATCCGAGTCGCCCACATAGGTGAGGTGGGAGATCTTGGTCCCCTCGCCGATGGTGGAATTTTTCAGCTCCACGAAGTCGCCCACCTTCACGTCCCGGCCCACATGGCAGTTGGGGCGGACGTAGGCGAAGGGTCCCACCTTGGTCCCCTCCTCCACGGTGCTCTCATTGAGCTGGGAGGCGTTGATGGTGACTCGGTCGCCGATGACACAGTCCCGGATCATGCTGTTGGGGCCGATCTCACAGGCCCCGCCGATGGTGGTCTTGCCCCGCAGGATGGTGCCGGGAAGCAGGACGGTGCCCGCGCCCACGGTGACCTGGGGTCCCACATAGACGTTGTTGGGGTCCATAATACGCACGCCGGCCTCCATCAGGCGCACGGCGCCGCTGTTGCGGGCCAGAAGCTCGGCCTCCATCCGCTCCCGCCAGCCGGTGCGCAGGGGGCGCACACTCTGGAGCCACATGCTCCGTCCGCCCAGGCGGTCGGCCCGGGAGCGCAGGGCGGTCTCAAAGTCCGCTCCGCTCTCCAGCGCGGCGGCCAAAGCGGCGGCATCGATGCGGCACACGCCGGTCTCCCGGTCGTCGCCGCTCTGGGACGGCTGCTCACTGAGCAGGTTTTTCACATCCTCCTCCATGAGCTGCACCGGCTTGGTCACCACCACCACACGGCCGGTCTGTCCGCCCAGGAAGGCACTCAGACGCTGATTGGCGTCCTCGGTGCCGGTAGTGATGAGCTCGGTCCCCTCGGGGAAGCAGGCGGCAGCCTCCTCCAGGTCGTTCTGGTGGCAGACCACCAGGAAGCGCTCCACACCGCCCCGGCGCAGGGTCTCCGCCAGCCACAGGGCGGCGGGCTCAAAAAGCAGGTCCTCCAGCATCAGGGAGCGGCCATTTCCCTCCCGGGGCAGAAATACAATCGCACCCGCAGTTTCCATAGTACGCGGTCACACTCCTTCGTTTAATAAAATTATAGCAAAGCCAACCGGGAAATGCACCCATATTTTTTCCGATACGGAACTTTTTGACGCATCTCGTCCAAATGCACAACTTTCCCGGTCGGAATGGTCCCCTTCTTATCCACATCGCGCCCTTTTTTACCGTTTTTTTCCGCTTTTTCGCGGCGGAAAGCCGGGGAAAAAAGGAGGACCTGCTCCGACAGGTCCTCCTCGCATCCGAAGTTCACGCCGTAGCCACCAGACGGCGCATCTGCATGAGGCGCCAGATCTGTACGACTTCGGTCGTGGCACAGAATTTGTCCGCCAGGTTGACCACCGCCGCCTCTTTGCTGCGGGGGCGTCGTTTCGCCAGCGGCCACATATGGGAGATGATGATGTTTTCCTCCTTGGCGGTGAGGCCGCCGCAGAGGGCCCGGGCGTTGCGCACCGCGGCCACCGGGTGATCGAAGCACTGGTTGCCGGGGTGTGTGCCCTTGATCCGGGCGTTGTAGAGATACAGATCGTGGAGCAGACCGCAGCGGGCGGCCATGCGATAATCCAGATTCCAGCGCCGTGCCAGACGATAGGCCACGTAGGCCACGAACACCGAGTGCTCGTAGCAGTTCCCACCGGGATGGTGGGGGATGTCCCGCATGGAGAGGACGGTCTCGTGGTAGATCAGGTCATCCACACAGCTGAGGAATTCCGCCCAGTGTGTCTCATCAACAAAAGCCATTGGAATGCACCCCTTTTTCCTGGATTCAGGCGCCGGCTCCAAACGGGGACCGTGGCTCCTGTTTCATGGTTCTGCCCGCCGGGAGAGCCGCAGCTTCTCCCGACGCTTTTATTATATCGGTTTCCCCTGCGCTTGTCATGCCTTTTGGCGAAAAAAATTCTGACTTCTTCCTCCATTTTATTCCTGAACCCCTCTCCCGCCCGCCAAATGTCAGAAAAAATTAAGGAATTTCCCCTTGTTTTCCAGCCGGGCGGTGCCTATACTGACTGTACCAGAATGATTAGTACACTTGGAGGGGGAACCGCCTTGATCCGACTGGACTATCGGGACGCCCGTCCCATTTATGAACAGATCCAGGACAGCCTGCGCCACCTGGTGGTGGCGGGGGCCTTACAGCCGGGAGACCAGCTGCCCTCGGTGCGCGCTCTGGCCTCCTCGCTGGCCATCAACCCCAACACCATCCAGCGGGCCTATGAGGCCCTGGAGCGGGAGGGCTATGTCCACGCCGTGGCCGGGAAGGGCCGCTTTGCGGCTCCCCGGGAGCAGGTGGCCCGCTCCCGGCAGGAGCACCTGCTGGAGGACTTCGACCGCACCGCGGCGGAGCTGGTCTTTCTGGGGGTGAGCCCGGCGGAGCTCACCGCCCGGCTGGGCCGCCCGACGGGAGAGGAGGGAGAGCCGTGATCGTGGTCAAGGACCTGGTCAAGACCTTTGACGGCCTGCGGGCCCTGGACGGGCTGAACATGGAGGTGCCCCGGCAGGCCATTTACGGCCTGGTGGGCCCCAACGGCGCCGGAAAATCCACCCTCCTGCGGCACATCACCGGCGTCTACCGCCCCGACCACGGGGAGGTGCTGGTGGACGGCGCGCCGGTGTATGAGAACCCGGCGGTAAAGGCCCGCATCGCCTCCATCCCTGACGAGCTCTATTCCTTCCTCTCGGCCTCCACCCGGGACATGATGCGCTTTTTCCGGGGCTTTTACCCCCGCTTCGACGACGGGCGGTACGCCGCCCTGCGGGAGGTCTTTTCCAACATCAAGGAGGACACTCCCATCCGCCGCCTGTCCAAGGGCATGCAGAAGCAGGCCGCCTTCTGGCTGGCCATGTGCTGCCGGCCGGACCTGCTGGTGCTGGACGAGCCGGTGGACGGCCTGGACCCGGTGATGCGCCGGCAGGTGTGGTCCCTGCTGCTGGGGGATGTGGCGGAGCACGGCACCACGGTGCTGGTCTCCTCCCACAACCTGCGGGAGCTGGAGGACGTGTGCGACCATGTGGGCATCCTTTCCCGGGGAAAGGTGCTCATTCAGCGCTCCCTCTCCGACCTGCAGGGGAACATCGTCAAGATGCAGGTAGTCTTTGCCGAGCGGGAGATGCCCACCCTGCCCCCCGACCTGGAGGTGCTCCATGTGTCCCAGGTGGGGCGCATCCACACCCTCATCGTCCGGGGCACCGCCACCGAGGTGACCAACCGCCTGGCGGTGTACGCCCCCATCCTGCTGGAGGCGCTGCCTCTGACGCTGGAGGAGATCTTCATCTACGAACTGGGAGGAGAACATTATGCCGTGCGCGAGATGGTGCTGTGACCTGCGCCGCCCCCACGCCTGGTTGAGCAGCACTCTGTTCCGAAAAAATATGGTCCGGTTCTGGCCCATCTGGGCGCTGTACGGGGCCATCTGGTTTCTGATTCTCCCGGTGGGGATCCTGAACGGCCACACCGGGACCTTTCTGCCCCTGGCTTATGTCTACGAGCCCCAGGCCCCCCAGACCTATCTGCTGGAGTCCATCCGCATGGGGGTGTACCTGAGCCCCGTGTTCGGCATCCTGGCGGCCATGGCGGTTTTTTCCTATCTGTGCAATCCCCGGGCCTGCGGGATGCTCCACGCCCTCCCCATCCGGCGGGAGGGTCTGTTCCTGACCAACTACCTGTCGGGCCTGGCCTTTTTCCTGCTGCCCATCCTGTGCGTGGCCGTCCTCACCCTGGCCGCCCAGGTCTATGTCTCGGGGACGGCGGCCCTGACCTCCCTGTTCCTCTGGGCGTGGTGTCAGGCCATGATGGTCCTCTTTTTCTTCTCCCTGGGCGTGTTCTGCGCCATGCTCACCGGGCACCTGCTGGCCTTACCCGGCTTTTACGCCGGGCTCAACCTGCTGGTGGTGGGCCTGTACGAGGTCTATGAGCAGCTGGCCCAGCAGCTGCTGTTCGGCTATCTCTCCTCCCAGGAGCTCCAGCGCTGGGTGGAGTGGCTCACCCCGGTGCTGTGCTACTCCAACTCCCTGGGCACCACGGGCTATCCGGACTGCCACCTGACGGGGCTGCTGTGCGTGTTCGTCTACGGCTTTGTCGGTCTGGTGCTGGCGGGGCTGGCTCTGCTGCTCTACCGGCGGCGGGCGCTGGAGGCGGCGGGGGACGTGGTGGTGCTCCCCTGGCTGCGCCCCCTGTTCCGGTGGTGCATCGCCCTCTTTATGGGGGTGTATCTGGGCTCCTTCCTGTGGCAGGTGCTCTTCCCCCACCGCGCTCTGGTGGGGCTGCTGCTGGCGTGCATCCTGTGCGCGGGGGCGCTGGGCTACTTTGTGGCTGAAATGCTGCTGCGCAAGACTTTCCGGGTGCTGCGGCGGGGGGCCCTGGGCTGCGGGTGCTTCCTGGCCGTGCTGACGGCGGCCTTTGCCGTGCTGGCGCTGGACCTGGGGGGCTATGAGTCCCGGGTGCCCGAGCAGGAACAGGTGGCCTCCCTGACGGTGGAGACCAGCTCCCTGGCTCCCTTCGACGACGCCGGTCTGCTGGGCCAGCTGGACCAGCCGGACACGGCCCAGGCCCTGGCCCTCCACCAGGCGGTGGTGGACCGGCGCGGGGAGCTGGAGTACCGCGAGTCCTACACCCAGTGGGAGAGCAGCGTGGTGGACGGCACGCCGGTGGACCTGGAGGTGTCGGGCTACACCTACCTCTCCTTCCGCTACACCCTGACCGATGGAGGGGAACTGCGGCGCTCCTACCGCATCCCGGTGAACGCCTCCCTTCTGGACGACCCGGACACCCCCGCCGGGCGGCTGGAAGCCCTGGTGAACGCCCCGGGCCAGATGGAGTCCATCTACTTCCGCAACTATGTGGAGGGCGACACCCTGGCGGGCGCCTACCTCTCGGCGCCCATGGCGGAGGACGGCCTGTCCTTCAACTCGTCGGAGTCCCAGCTCCTTCTGGAGGCGGTGCGCTCCGACCTGGCCGCCGGACGGCTGGGACGGCACTATCTCATGGAGGACCGGGAGCGGATGGAGAACTGCTACTTCAACGATCTCACCTTCACGTTCTACCCCACCGGAGCGCGGGAGAACGCCGCGACGGACCGGGATACGTCCTATGTGGTGACCATCACCCTCCAGACCACCGCCTCGGAGACCCTGGGCGTTCTGGAGCAGCTGGGCGCCTCCGACGTGCTGGTGAGCAAGGGCGCGGCGGGTTTCTGACGCCGCCAAAGAAAAATACGTTCGCTCTGTTCCCTCTAACTTTTTTCCATAAGAAGGCCCTTTCCGGTGAAAAATTCCGGAAAGGGCCCTATTTTTTCCTGCCAAAATACATTGTTAAATTATTCACAAATTTCTATTGCTTTTTGCCACGCCTTCGCTTATAATAGGATTCGACGAGTTCATAAGTACCTTCGCGTCAGTTTACTCTACTACTTTTTTGGAGGGTCATATTCTATGAAGGACATCTATGTTGTCAACTGCTGCCGCACCGCCATCGGCTCCTTTGGCGGGTCCCTGAAGGACGTGCCCGCCACTCAGCTGGGCTCCACCGTGGTGAAGGAAGCCCTGAACCGCGCCGGCGTGAAGCCCGAGCAGGTGGACGAGGTCATGTTCGGCTGCATCCTGACCGCCGCCCAGGGCCAGAACGTGGCCCGTCAGGTGGCGCTGGGCGCCGGGATCCCCATCCAGGTCCCCGCCTACACCGTCGGCATGGTCTGCGGTTCCGGCATGAAGTCCGTCATTGAGGGCGCCCGCGCCATCCTGGCCGGCGACGCCGATATCATCGTGGCCGGCGGCACCGAGAACATGTCCGCCGCTCCCTACGCCGTGCCCACCGGCCGCTACGGCGCCCGCATGGGTCACACCCAGATGATCGACACCATGATCAAGGACGGCCTGTGGGATGCTTACAACAACTACCACATGGGCACCACCGCCGAGAACATCTGCGACGTGTGGGGCATCACCCGCGAGGAGCTGGACGAGTTCGCCGCCTCCTCCCAGCAGAAGGCTGAGGCTGCTCTGGCTGCCGGCAAGTTCAACGACGAGATCGTGCCCGTCATGGTCAAGCAGAAGAAGCAGATGGTCGAGTTCAAGGTGGACGAGTTCCCCCGCGCCGGTGTCACCGCCGAGGGTATCTCCAAGCTGCGCGGCGCCTTCCCCGTGGGTCCCGAGGGCGTGGAGGACGAGATCAACCACTCCTTCGAGCTGACCGGCGTCCATGAGGCCGACACCAAGAAGCACGTCCAGCGCGTCACCGCCGCCAACGCCTCCGGCATCAACGACGGCGCTGCCGCCATCGTCCTGGCCTCCGGCGAGGCCGTGGAGAAGTACGGTCTGAAGCCCATGGCCAAGCTGGTCTCCTGGGGCCAGGGCGGCGTGGATCCCAAGATCATGGGCGTGGGCCCCGTGCCCGCTTCCCGTCAGGCCATGGAGAAGGCCGGCCTGAAGATCGAGGACATCGACCTGGTCGAGGCCAACGAGGCCTTTGCCGCCCAGTCCATCGCCGTGGCCCGTGAGCTGGGCTTCGACATGAGCAAGGTCAACGTCAACGGCGGCGCCATCGCCCTGGGTCACCCCGTGGGCGCTTCCGGTGCCCGCATCATCGTGACCCTGCTGCACGAGATGCAGAAGCGGCCCGAGGCCAAGAAGGGCCTGGCCACCCTGTGCATCGGCGGCGGCATGGGCACTGCCACCATCTTCGAGAAGTGCTGATCCTTTCCTTTTAGCAGCCCGGGGGGGGGGGGGGGGGGGGGGGGGGGGGGGGGGGGGGGG
>NZ_NFGZ01000043.1 GCF_002159175.1 Flavonifractor sp. An92
GGCGGAGCTGGGGGTGGACCTGCTGACGGTGAGCGGCCACAAGGTCCGCGCCCCCAAGGGCATCGGAGCCCAGTATATCCGCGCCGGGCTGAAGCTGAATCCCCTTCTGGATCGCCGACACCGACTTTGCCACGGAGCCGGAGATCATGCGGGCCATCCAGAAGCGGTGTGACCACCCCATCATCGGGTATTCCGATCCCCTGCCCGGCGTGTACACCGCCATCCAGGGCTGGTGGGAGCGCCGCCACGGCTGGAAGCCCGAGACCGACTGGATGCTCCTGAGCTACGGCGTGGTGACCGGGATCTATTTCGCTCTGGAGACTCTGGTCCCCCGGGGCGGGAAGGTGCTGGTGTTTACGCCGGTCTACGACCCCTTTTTCGCCGCTGTCAAAAACAGCGGCCACACCCTGGTGGAGTGTCCTCTGCTCCTCCAGGACCAGTCCTACACCATCGACTGGGCACGCTTCGAGGACGAGCTGAAGCACGGTGTGGAGGCCGTGGTGTTCTGCAACCCCCACAATCCGGTGGGCCGTGTGTGGACCGCCGACGAGATGGACCGCCTGACCCAGCTGTGCGCTCAGTACAGCGTCTACCTGCTCAGCGACGAGATCCACGCGGACTTCGGCCTCACCCGCCCCTACACCACCGCCGGGCGGTATCCCTGCATCCATAAGAAGCTGGTGGTCTACACCGCCATCAGCAAGAGCTTCAATCTGGCGGGCATGGGCTCCTCCTGCATGATGATCCCCAACCCCGACCTGAAGAAGCGCATCCAGGAGGCCTATGACAGCCGCTGGATGTTCGGGCCCTCCGACCTGGCCTTCACCGCCATGGAGGCGGCCTACACCCACGGCGACGCCTGGATGGATGCCCAGTGCGCCTACCTCCGCCAGAACTCCCAGATGGTCACCCGCTTCCTTGCCGAGCGGATGCCCCGGGTCTGGGCGGCCCGCCATGAGGGCACCTTCCTCATGTGGCTGGACATGACCTGCTTCGGCAAATCCAGCGCCGAGCTGACCGAGCTTCTGGCCCGCAAATACGGCCTCGCCCTGGGCGACGGCAGCCACTACGGCCGCCAGGCCGACGGCTTCATGCGCCTGAACATCGGCTGTCCCCAGGTCACCCTGCAGCAGGGCCTGGACCGCCTGGCCGCCCTGTACGACGACTGCATGCGGTAAGCGCTCCCCTCGCCCCCGCCGTACCGTCCCGGGCCCCACCGTTCATCGGTCGGGGCGGTGCGTCCATATTTGACTGAGGAGGATCTCACATGAGCAAGCAACCTGAACCCACCCATAAGAAGCTGAATTTCGGCGACTGCATGGGCATGGCCATCGGCCAGATCATCGGCTCCGGCGTCATGGTCCTGACCGGCGTGGTCATCGGCATGACCGGCCACGGCACCCCCTACGCCTACATCCTCGGCGCGCTGGTGGCCATCATCACCTGCGTTCCCTTTATCATCCTGACCTCCACCATCCCCGCCTCCGGCGCCGGATACACCTACATCAAGCGCCTGATGGGCGACAAGGCCAGTTTCCTCTACATCGGCGTGTTCGTCCTAAGTCAGGTACTTATCGCCACCTTTGCCAAAGGCTTTGCCAGTTATTTCTGCAGCATCTTCACCGGCTTTAACGAAGGAGCCGTGGCCCTGGGCGCCCTCACCCTGTGTACCGCGGTCAACATGGTGGGCCTGAAGTCCAGCGCCATGGTGCAGAAGGTGATGGTCCTCTTCCTGATGACCAGCCTGCTGCTCTTCATCGGCTTCGGCCTGCCCAAGGTGGACTGGAGCTCCCTGCGTCTGGCCACCGACAACATCATGCCCAACGGCCCCAAGAGCTTCTTCACCGGCATGGCCCTGCTGAGCTTCGCCTGCGGCGGCGCCAAGTTCGTGGCCGAGAACGGCGACGACATCGAGAATCCCTCCAAGACCCTGCCCAGGGTCATCGTCCTCTCCACCTCCATCGTGGCCATCTTCTACGCCCTCATCGGCGTGGTGGCTGCCGGCGTCCTGCCGGTGGAGCTGGTGGGCGGCCAGAACCTGACCCTGGTGGCCCAGGAGATCTTCCCCACCTGGCTGTACCTCTTCTTCGTGTTCGGCGGCGCCATGTTCGCCCTGCTCACCACCCTGAACGGCACCCTGAGCTGGGTGACCCGCGGCCTGCAGAACGCCTCCCGGGACGGCTGGCTCCCCGAGCGCTGCGCCCAGGAGAACAAGAACGGCGTTCCTGTGATCCTCCTGCTGGTGTTCTACCTCATGGGCGCGCTGCCCATCCTCACCGGCATGGACCTGACCCTCATCTCCAACATGGGTGTGGGCACCGACATGATCAGCGAGTTCATGGTCCTGCTGGCCTGCTGGCGTCTGCCCGACGTGCTGCCCGAAGAGTACCGCCGCTCCTCCTTCTACATGAAGCGCAGCATGCTCCACGGTGTGCTGGTGGTGATCGGCTGCCTGATGCTCTTCACCTCTTACGTGAACCTGTCCGACCTGACCGTCCCCGCCGCCATTGCCTGTGCGGTGTACGTGGCGGTGCTGGTGGTCTACCTGCAGCTGCGCGCCAAGTACGTGGCTTCCAAGAAGGCCGCCGCTTCCAAGTAAACATACGGCCGCAGCCTGTGGCACAGGCTGCGCACGAGGAGGGATGCCGCGAGCATCCCTTTTCGTGATGTTACGATGCAACAAAGGAGATGATCTTTGCTCACCATGGAACGATTGGCGATTGTCGGATTTGGGTGTGCCGGTTATCACGCCCTGGAGGCCATCCGCCAGGCGGGCTGCCGCGCTCCGGTGGACATTTACAGCGATACCGGCCTTCCCCCCTATAACCCTATGCTGACCACCTACTATACCGCGGGGCGTCTGCCCTACCAGGGGCTGTTCCCCTTCGGCACGCTGGAGGAGATCGCCCGGCGCTTTGACGCCCGCGTCCTGACCCAGACCCCCGTCCAGGCCGTCCGGGCCCGGGACCACCAGGTCGTCACCGCCGACGGACGGCGGGAGACCTATGACCAGATCCTCCTCTCCACCGGCGCGTCCGCCTTTGTCCCGGGCAGCTTCGTGGGGCTGAAGGGCGCCTTCTGTATGCGCACCGTGGCCGACGCGGTCCGCCTCCGGGAAGCCCTGGAGAAGCGCACCTACCGCCGGGCCGTCATCGTGGGCGCGTCCATGGTTGGCATCAAGGTGGCCGAGCTGCTCCATCAGCGGGGCTGCCATGTGACCCTGGCCGATATGGCCCCCCACATCTTCGCCCTGGCGGCCTATCCCGAGGTCTCCACCCTCATCGAGGGGCGGCTCCGCGCCATGGGCATCGACCTGGTCTTTGGCCAGGCCATCGCCGGCGCCGAGGAGCACACCGACGAGCAGGGCGCCGTCCAGGGGTACACCGTCTCCCTGGCGGACGGCAGCACCCTGGAGACCGAGCTACTGGTGCTGAACATCGGCACCCGGGCCGCCACCGGGCTGCTGGACCCCGCCGAGATTGCCATTGACCGCGGCGTGGTGGTGGACGAGCGGATGCACACCTCGGTCCCTGGGATCTACGCCGCCGGCGACTGCTGCCAGGGGAACAACCTCCAGTCCGGCCAGACCCAGATCATCGGCCTCTGGGCCAACGCCGGCACCCAGGGCCGGGTGGCCGGGCGCAACATGGCCGGCGTGTCGGACGAGACCGACGGCACCATCCTGCACAACATCACCCACTTCCTGGACATGGACTTCATCGGCCTGGGCGACAACCGCCTGACCGGCGAGGTCGCCACCTACGCCTCTCCGGACCGCCGCTTCTACCTGCAGGCGGTCCTGCGGGAGGGCGCGCCGGTGGGGTTCAACATTCTGGACAACTACGGCGTGTCCGGTATCCTGAAAGCCCATCTCATCAAGGTCCTGCGGGGCCAGCCCAGCCGCTTCACCCCCGAGCAGCGGGGGCAGCTCATCCGCTTCGGACTGAAGGAGAGTTTCATCGATCACCTGGAGGCAAATAAGTATGACTGATTTGGAACGCAAACTGCAGGGGAAGATCCCCGGCCCCGACACCGGCATCGAGGTGCGCCGCACCATGTGCGACATCTGCTCCCCCGGCATGCACTGCGGCATCAACGCCTATCTCAAGGACGGGAAGGTCATCAAGATCGAGGGCCTGGACGGCCACCCTGTCAACGACGGCAAGCTCTGCACCAAGGGTCTGGCCAACCGGCAGTACATCTACCGGGAGGACCGCATCCTCACCCCCCTCAAGCGGGTGGGCCGCCGGGGCGAGGGGCGCTTTGAGCCCATCACCTGGGAGGAGGCCTATGGAGAGATCGCCCGGCAGTTGAACCGCTGCAAGGAGCTCTATGGCCCGGAGTCGGTGGCCTTCTACTCCGGCTACTCCAAGTGGTACCGCCAGATGCTGCGGCGGCTGGCCTACGCCTTCGGCAGCCCCAACTACGGCTGCGAGTCCAGCGCCTGCTACACCGCGGCCTTCATGGCCTGGAAGCTGTCCGCCGGCGACCAGGGCGGCCCGGACATGGAGCACAGCGATCTCTTCCTGGGCTGGGCCTTCAACCCCTTCCACTCGTCCTATATGGCCGCCCGCAAGGCCATGAAGCTCAAAGAGAAGGGCCTGAAATTCCTCATCGTGGACACCCGGCGCACCCCCGCCAGCGAAAAGCTGGCCGACCTCTTCCTCCAGCCCCGCACCGGCACCGACGGCGCGCTGGCCCTGGCCATCGCCCACGAGCTCATCCGCCGGGGCTGGATCGATCTGCCCTACATCCAGCGCTATGTGTACGGCTTCGAGGAATATGCCGCCTACGCCGCCCAGTTCAACGAGAGCAACATTGAGGCCATCACCGGCGTGCCCTATGAGCAGGTGGTGGCCGCGGCGGAGCTCATCCACGCCAACCCCCGCATGAGCTGCAACGAGTCCTCCGCCCCCCTGTGCCACCACCGCAACGGCCTGCAGAATTACCGCGCCGTTCTGTCCCTGCTGGCCATCACCGGCAATTTCGACCGCACCGGCGGCCAGCTCCTCACCCCCCACAGCTACATGCACGTGTCCTGCGGCTTCCCCACCCGGGAAGAGGAGTTTCTGTACGAAACCCGCCCCACCGGCGTCAAGCCCCCGGTGGGCGCGCCCCGCTTCCCGCTCTGGGACCACCTGGAGGGGGAGATGCAGGCCATGGACCTGTCCCGCCAGATCCTGGAGGGCACTCCCTACCCGCTGCGCGCCGTCTTTGCCCTGGGCATGAACGCCCGGATGTTCCCCGACTCCGGCCGCATGTTCCGGGCGCTGGAGGAGCTGGACTTCTTCGCGGACACCGACCTCTTCCTCACCGACACCGCCCACTACGCCGACATCGTGCTCCCCGCCTGCTCCAGCTTTGAGCGGGGCGAGTTCAAGCCCTATCCCGGCGGAGTGGCCTGGTACACCAGCCCGGTGATCCAGCCTCTGGGCCAGTCCAAGAGCGACGTGGACATCATCGCCGAGCTGGCCCGGTACATGGACCTCCCCGACGAGCCTCTGAAGGCCGGATATGAGGCCTTTGTCCAGCACTACATTCTGGATGACTACGGCGTCACCACCGAGCAGCTGAAACAGGCCGAGCTCCCCATCCCCATCGCCCCGGTCCATCAGCACCGGGATCTGGAGGCGCTGGAGCATGGACTCGCCACTCCCACCGGCAAATACGAGCTCAAGAGCGCCATCATCGAGGCCCACCCCCAGTGGGGCCTGGATGCCCTGCCCACCTACCGCGAGCCTCTGGACGGGGCCGACCCGGAGGCCTATCCCTTCGTCCTCACCTCGGGCAGCCGCATCCCCAACGCCATCCACTCCCGGCTCCACGCGGTGCCCGGCAACCGCAGCCTGCGGCCCCACCCCACCGCCGACCTGAACCGGGCCGACTGCGCCCGCCTGGGCGTGGAGGAGGGCGACCGCATCACCATCTCCACCCCCCGGGGCCGGCTGACCGTGCAGGTCCACCCCACCCTGACCGTCCCGGAGGGCCTGGTGAACCTCTTCCACGGCTATTCCGAGGCCGACGCCAACAGCCTGCTGGATGCCGACCATCTGGACCCCTATTCCGGATTCCCCGCCTACCGCTCGACCCGCTGCGCGGTCACAAAGGAGAACTGACGCCATGAAACGCTATCTGTTTTTCGATTCCACCAAGTGTTCGGCCTGCGGCGCCTGCGCCCTGGCCTGCATGGACCAGAACGATGTGGACGTGGCCCACGGCCAGCAGCCCTTCCGCCACACCTTCACGCTGGAGCAGCAGGACGGCTCGCTGCACTTCTACTCGGTCTCCTGCATGCACTGCGCCGACGCCCCCTGTGTGATGGGCTGTCCCAGCGCCTGCCTGCGGAAGGACCCGGACACCGGCTTCACCCTGTACGACACCGCCAACTGCATCGGCTGCCACTCCTGCGCCATGGCCTGCCCCTACGGCGTACCCACCTTTGGCCCCGACGGCAAGATGCGCAAGTGCGACGCCTGCATCGAGCGTCAGAAGGCCGGCCTGGTCCCCGCCTGCGTGAAGGTCTGCCCCACCGGCGCGCTGATGCTCCTGAGCGAAGAGGAGCTCCAGGCCCGCCGCCGGGAGGAGCTGCGGCAGAAAGCCGCCCGGATGGAGGCGGAACAACCGGCCCGCACCCCCACAGTCTGATCCAAGAGAAACGGAGCTTGTCCTATGTTTGTCGGAATCGTCGCGGTGGCCGGCGCGGCCACCCTGCTGGGCATCATGCCCAGCCTGCAAAAGCAGGTGCTCATGGACGGTCTGCCCATGAACAGCCTCATGTTCTACACCAACCTCATCATCACGCTGGTCAGTCTGGGCATGGCCCTGGGCAAAAAGCGCAGCCTGAAGGCCAGCCCCATCCAGGCTGTCCAGGCGGTGCTGATGGGGTCTGTGGGCATGCTGCTCACCGCCCTGCTGCTGAATACCTCCTATCTGTACCTGCCCGTGGGCATGGCCATCATGCTCAATTTCCTCTACCCCACCGTGGTCTGCGTGGTGATGGGCACCGCCTTTCACCAGGGCTTCACCAAGCTCCAGCTGGGCGCCATTGCCGCGTCCATTCTGGGCATGGTGTTCCTGGCCGGAAAGGGCGGAGACGTACAGCTGGCGGGTATCCTGGCGGCGCTGGCCTCGGCCTTCACCTACGGTGCCTACCTGATCGCCAATGAAAAGGGCCCGGCCAACGCCCTGCCCATTGAGACCAAGCTGTTCTACGTCTCCCTGCCGGGCACGGTGCTCTTCGGCGTCCTGGCCCCCGTCACCGGCACCCTGGCCGCCCCGGCCGGGAGCGGAGTTGGATGGCTGTACGTCCTGGGCTCCGGGCTGTTCACCGTGGGGGGCTACTTCCTCATGATGTACGGCATCGGCAAAATGGGCGCCTCCACCGCCGCCTTTGTCTCCATGCTGGAGCCCATCGTCAGCGTGGTATTTGGCACGCTCTGGTTCCACGACCCCGTCACCATCGGGGTGGCTGTGGGCGGCGTGCTGGTTCTGACCAGTATTCTGCTCATCGCCGTGGACGGCAGCCGCAAAGCCCGGCAGAACACCTCCGCGCCCTGACCGACCCTTGCACCACCATTGACCCCATGGTATAATATAGAAAATCCAAAAGATCGATGTTGGTGCATTATGGAGAATCATAAAGTGACAAGCGGCTTAAAACTCTACGAGCAGGTGCTGGAGCAGATCAAAGGCATGATCGCCCGGGGCACTTACCAGAAGGGCGACCTCCTGCCCAGCGAAAAGGAGCTTATGAACATGATGGGTGTCAGCCGCATCACGGTACGGGAGGCGCTTCGCCTGCTGAGTGAGGCCGGCGTCATCGAGACCCACAAGGGCAAGGGCAGCTATGTCCTGATCGACAGCGCGGAGCTGGCCCCCCAGGGGGAATCGTTGAAGGAGTACTGTCAGTCCTTTCTCCACTCCACCGACGCCCGTCTTTTGCTGGAGCCGGCCATCGCCCGGGAAGTGGCCCGCACGGCCTCCCCGGAGGAAGTGGCCCATCTGGGCGCGTGTATTCAAGCCCCTCATCCGGAGGACTCCTTTCACCGCGCTCTGATCGCCGCCACCCACAACCCCATTCTGATCCAGTGGTTCGACCAGCTGGTCCACCTGGAGACCGATCCCACGCTGAGCACGCTGGTCCCGCCGGCCCGGCAGAAGAGCGTGTCTGCCCTGATCGAGCAGCAGCATCAGAAGGTCTTTGAGGCGATCCGGGACCGGAAGGACGAGTTTGCCTACTTCTATATGAAGGAGCACCTGGAGTTCGTTCGCGAGACCTATCTGAGCTATTTCGAGGTCTTTTATTGACCGGCACTCCGGCGGGCAGCCGCTGCGCGGCAAGGACTTGCATCTGTTTCATACGGGGATAGTCTGGACTGGAAGGAGATCCCGGCGTCGGAGATCACCCAGCGGGTGACCTCCAAGGTTGCCCCGGGTTCCATCGTCCTGTTCCACAACGCCGCGCTCCACACGCCGGAGGCCCTGCCCGCCATTCTGGAAACCCTGCTGCAGGAGGGCTATACCTTTGTACCCATCTCCCAGCTCATCCTGTCTCAGCCCTATACCATCGACCACACCGGGCGGCAGTTTGCCGCCTCTCCCACGCCTCAGCCGACGCCCTGAACATCCGGGCGCGCAGCGGCGGGGCGGCAAATTTGCCGCCCCGCCGCTTGTTTCTTTTTTACACGATCTTTTCCTGGTGTTGTCTATCATTTTACCAATGCTTTCTCGCTTTAACGTAAAGTTTTCATATGATTTGCACAATTTCAGTTGTCAGCCTTCGAAACCTTTGATAAAATATTAATATTCCCCATACTTCCGCTGTGTACGGAGAAAGGAGGGTGGACCATCGAATTAACCGGTAGCGAACGATTCCGCCGCGGCCCGCGCCGCGGCGGCAGATCAGGAAGGACGGATGAATCATATGAGCAGTCGAACACGAAATCGATTCCTATCCACCCTGCTGGCACTTGCCATGCTTCTCTCCCTGCTGCCCACCGCGGCCTTTGCCGCCGGTGAGACGGGGACTTGGACAGAAGTAAACTGGGCTGATATTCAGCCCTCGGATACCATTGCGATTACGGTACACGGAAGCGCAACCGATAAAACCTATGTCATGAAGAACGACGGCGGCACCTCTACCAAGGGCCCCGCCGCCGAATGGGACAGCAGCAATACTGTGGATACATCCTGGTATTGGAATGTGATCCCTTCGGATGGAGGATATCGCATCTGTCCCGCTGGCGATACTCAGAATTGGTTGTACTGCATAAACGACAACAACGGTCTGCGAGTCGGCACCGAATTTGACACCGTGTGGAATCTGGATTCCGCGACTGGGTATCTCTCCTGTGTAGATAGCGGCGGAAATACACGCTACATGGGTATTTACGACAATAACAACGGCGATACCTCTGTAAATCCCAATTTCCGCACATATAAAAACACCACCGGCAATACCAAAAACCAGACCACGACATTCTACAAGCTGGAAGGCGAAGGCGGCGAAGTGACGCCGCCCGACCCCGAGGAGCCTAAGACCATCACCATTGCCGAGGCTCTGGCTACCGCTGTGGACACCGAGAACCTGGCTGTCAAAGGTGTGGTCACCCTGCTCGATGGGCAGAACGTCTACCTCCAGGACAGCACCGGCGGCATCTGTGCCCGTATGAGCGACAAATTTGATGATATTGCTCTGGGTGATACGATCATTGCCACTGGTAAGCGGGCAGTATATAACGGCCTGCCTCAGTTGGGAAATTCCACCTACGAGAAGTCCTCCGGTCTGACTCTGACCCCGGCGGTCAAGACCATCGGCGAGCTGACGACCGCTGATATCTGCACTTATGTGACCATCCAGAACGTGGAAGTCACTGAGGTGTTTGACAACAACGGTGCTTACTCCAACCCCAACATCACCGTGGAGGACAGCAGTGGCAACACCATCCAGCTCTACAAGGCTGTGGTGGGTGAGAAAAACGGGGACGGCACCTGGCCTGTGGCCGTGGGCGACGTCATCACCATCACCGGCGCGGTGGGTGTGTACAACACCACCCTCCAGCTGCGCAATACTAGCGCCAGTGAGATCAAGGCCGCCGGAGCCTCCACCGGTCCCATCTACGGCGGAGAGCAAGTGGTCATCTACAATCCCGCTTATCACATGGCGCTGTCCGGAACCTACAACGGCTTCTATAACAACGGCACCGCCGTCGAAGAAGTCGACGGGATTCTCCGTGGCTTCACCGCCAATGACGTGTGGACCGTCATTGACAACGGTGACAGCACCTGGTCCTTCTCCTACAACGATCAGAAGATCGGCATGGGCGATTCCTTCTCCAGCATGCCTCTGGGTGAAAAGAACGACAAGTGGGTGCTGGAAGACGCCGGAAATGGCCTCTACTACATCAAGAATACCGTCCGCAACGCCTATATGGAGTGGTATGCTGAGAAGAACAATTGGAGCTCCTACGGCAAAATCTCCGCGGGCAGTGAGGGTATGTTTGCCCTCTCCTTCTACAAAGTGACTGAGATCCCCGAGGAGCCCAGCGGCGACCTGCCTGAGGCCGGCGACGAGGTCGTGCTATACAACGAGGGCGCCAAGGGCGTGCTGGCCGGCGGCGACGGCAACGAGACCAGCCCCTCCATCAACAACGCCGAGGCCACCGTGGCTGACGGTGTGGCCACCCCCGCCAACGGCGCCCGGGTCTTTACCGTGGAGGTCAACGGCGAGTGGTTCCGCTTCAAGACCTCGGACGGCTACCTCTGCTCCAACGGCACCGGCAACAACGCCTTCTACTCTGCCGAGGCCACCGAGGACGCCGACTGGAAGCTGACTTCCTTCAACGGCGGCTTCAACCTTGAGAGCCGCACCGCCAAATTCAATGGAAAGTACTCCCAGTACCTGGAATACTACGCCGGCTCCTACAAGACTTACAGCCTGTACAACGACAGCGACAAGGACATTTACACCTTTAATTTCTACCCCGTGGCTGAGGGCGTCACCGTTACCGATGGCGTGGTCAACATGCCCGCCGTCACCTTCGGCACCCTGTCCGACGCCTACGTGGGCCAGGAGTATTCCGTCAGCTTCACCGTGGACTCCGTCTTTGGCGTTCAGGAAATCTCCGCCAAGTACGGTGATATCGCTGCCGAGCTGACTGAAAAGGACGGCACCTACTCCTTCACCATTCCCAGTTCTGCCATGACCGCCGGTAATCTGGTGATCACCATCAACGGAACGGACAACAAGGATGTGACCTTTACCGGCACCACCACCCTTGCTGTCAAGGACGAGCCCTACATCCTCACCATCTTCCCCACTCCCAACTCCCAGACTGGGGAAAACAAGCAGCCCGAGATCGGCTTCACCTTCGGCAACGCGGGCGAGGACCCCACCGTTACCATGACGGTCAACGATACCCCGGTTGAGCTGACGGTCAGCGACGGCAAGGCCTCCTATACCCCCGCTGAGGCCATGGCTGACGGCAAGGTCACCGTCACCGCCACCGTCACCCGGGCTGATGAAAAGACGGTCTCCCGCACCTGGAACTTCACTGTGGGCGTGGCCCAGTACCAGCTCTACTTCGGCCAGCTCCACTCCCACACCGCTCAGTATTCCGACGGCGCGGGCACCCTCCAGGAGGGCCTGGACTATGTCGCGAACCTCTCCGAGGACGACAACGTGGACTTCGTGGCCTTCACCGACCACTCCAACTACTTTGACAGTTCCTCCAATGCCAACCCCGAGGAAGCCCTCTACGACGTCGGCCAGATGACGGCGGAGAGCAAGGAAAAGTGGGACGCCTACAAGGGCGCTGTGGCCGCCTTCAACGCCAGCCAGTCCGACGTCGTGGCCCTGGCGGGCTTCGAGATGACCTGGTCCGGCGGCCCCGGCCACATCAACACCTTCAACACCCCCGGCATCGTCTCCCGCAACAACAAAACCCTCAATGATAAGACTGCCGATGCGGGCATGAAGGCCTACTACGCCCTGCTGAGCAACGAGAACCTGGTGAATTCCATCAGCCAGTTCAACCACCCCGGCACCACCTTCGGCAACTTCAGCGACTTCGGCTACTATGATCCTATCATTGACACCCGGATGTACCTGGTCGAGGTGGGCAACGGCGAGGGCGCCATCGGCGCCGGCGGCTACTACCCCAGCTATGAGCAGTACATCATGGCTCTGGACAAGGGCTGGCACGTGGCTCCCACCAACAACCAGGATAACCACAAGGGCAAGTGGGGCAACGCCAACGACGCCCGTGATGTGGTCCTGACCGACGACTTCTCTGAGGAAGGCATCTACGATGCCATCCGGAACTACCGCGTCTACGCCACTGAGGACAAGAACCTGGAAATCCAGTACACCCTCAACGGCCAGATGCTGGGCTCCATCATCTCTGACGTCCCCGACGAGGCCGCCATCAACGTCTCGGTCTATGACCCCGACGGCTCCGACTCCATCTCCAAGGTGGAAGTGGTGGTCAACTCCGGCGCCGTGGCCTACACCTGGGACGATCCCACTGAGCTGGCCTCCGGCGAACTGAGCTGCACTATCCCCGCCAACTACAGCTACTACTTCATCCGCGTCACCCAGGGCGACGGCGATCTGGCGGTCACCGCTCCCGTGTGGGTGGGCGATGTGGTGAAGCTGGGCATCTCCTCTGTGGAGTGCGGCACCGCTACCCCCGTCACCGGCGAGGAACTGACCCTTAACACCACCCTGTTCAACAGCGAGTCCAATCCTGCCACTGTTAAGTCCATCACCTACACCAGCGGCAGCGAGACTCTGGGCACCGATAACACCGAGCGGACCATTCCTGCCTCCGGCACCCTTGCCGTGGAGTGGGGCTATGTCCCCGATATGGCCCGGGTGATGACCGTTACCGTTACCGTGGTCCTGGTGGAGGACGATATTGAGTATACCTACTCCAAGGATATCTCTCTGGATATTCTGGACGCCAGCAAACTGGTGTACATCGGCATCGACGCCTCCCACTACAATGAGTATGTGAACGGCAACTACAAGGACTCCATGGGCAACTTCGGCAATCTGGCTGCCGGCTACTCGGTGCGCACGGTTCAGCTGAACACCAGCGACGACCTGATCGCCGCCTGTGAGAACAAGGACAACAAGTATAAGGCCATCATCCTCACCGCCCCCTCCCGCCGGGATGGCGACGACCTGCGGAAGCCCTATGCCACTTACTCTGAAGAGGAAATCCAGGCCATCGCCGACTTCAACGCCGCCGGCGGTGCGGTGGTGGTGGCCGGCTGGTCGGACTACTATGAGAGCTACAAGGACTTCCCCGACACCGACCACATGGCGGCCCAGCAGAACAAGGTCCTGGAGGCTCTGGGCTCCTCCCTGCGCATCGGCGATGACGCCACCAACGACGACAAGCTCAATGGCGGCCAGACCCAGCGTCTCTACTTCTCCACCTACAATTGGGACAACTTCCTGATGGACGGCGTGGAGTTTGACCCCGAGAACCCCAACAACAACCTGTACTCTCAGCTCTTCAGCCAGTACGGCGGCGCCTCTATCTATGTGGTGGACGAGGACGGCAAGCCCACCACTGAGATCCCCGCCACCGTCTCCCCCGTGGTCTACGGCCACGACACCACCTACTCCGTGGATAGCGATAACGACGGCCTGGGTGGCGACTCCATGCCCAAGTACACCGTGGCGGAGGGCGATGAGCGCCTGATGGTGCTGGCTACCGAGCAGATGGAGGGCAAGGGCCTCATCGTGGTCTCCGGCGCGGCCTTCATGTCCAACTTCGAGGTCCAGGCCCAGATCGGCGACTCCGGCTCGGAAAAGAACTACTCCAACTACAACATCTGTGAGAACCTGGTAAACTACATCAATCCCATCACCATCACTCCCATCAAGGATGTCCAGGCTCAGAAGGACGAGGGCATCAAGTACACCATCGAAGGCGTGGTCACCTCCAACGCCTCCGGCTATGACAAGGATACCGCCTTCTTTGACTGTATCTATGTCCAGGACGGCACCGCCGGTATCAACGCCTTCCCCGTGGCAGGCAACTATAAGATCGGCGACAAGGTCCGCATCACCGGTACCACCTCCTCCTATCAGGGCGAGCGGCAGATCGCCGTGACCTCCATCGAGAAGATCGGTGAGCTGGGCGAGGGCGAAACTGTGGAACCCAAAATCATCACCACCAAGGAGGCCGCCCAGTCCACCTATCTGGGCAGCCTGGTGCAGATCAATGGCGTAGTGGTCAGCTTTGCCGAGGCCGAGGGCCTGGTCCAGACCATCATCGTCCGGGATAAGTCCGGCTACGACGCCCGGGTGTTCATCGACGGCTACATCACCAAGGATAAGGCCATCGAAAATCTGGCGGTGGGCCATGAGATCACCGTGACCGGTCTCTCCTCCTACGACACCAGCTTTGACGGGCCCGCCGCCCGCATCCGTGTCCGCGATCGCGCCGACATCGTCTGCGGCACCGAAGTGGTGGATATCCCGCCCGTTCATGTGGACCCCGAAGATCCGGTGAATCCGCCCTATGTCCCCGATGACGACGACGATGACGATGATTCCACTACCATCAAGGACCCCGACACCCCGCTGGGCCCCGGCGTATTCACCGATCTGGACCAGGACGCCTGGTACTATGACGACGTATCCACCATGATCGAGCAGGGCCTGCTGGTTGGCGTGTCCACCGACCGCTTTGCCCCCGAGTGGACCGTGAGCCGCGCCATGCTGGCCTCCGTCCTCTACCGCATGTCGGGCGAGAAATACACCGGCTTCCCCACCTTCCTGGATGTGCCTCGGGACGCCTGGTACCGCGTCTCCGTGGCCTGGGCCAGCACCAACGGCGTGGTCTACGGATACAGCGCCGAGCGCTTCGGCCCCGACGACGACGTGACCCGGGAGCAGCTGGTGACCATGCTCTACCGCTATCAGCAGTACATGGACAACGACGTCTCCAAGCGGGACGACCTCTCCGCGTTCTCGGACGCCGGGCAGGTCAGCTCCTTCGCCCAGGAGGCCATGCAGTGGGCCGTGGCCGAGGGCCTCATCCAGGGCCGCTCCGGCAATCTGCTGGCTCCCACCGGCACCGCCTCCCGCGCAGAGCTGTGCTCCATCCTGGTCCGTTTCCAGGCTCTGAACAGCTGATCGTATTTCCTTCCCTTTGAGCCTCGGGGCGCCGCCCACCGCGCGGTGGGCGGC
>NZ_NFGZ01000044.1 GCF_002159175.1 Flavonifractor sp. An92
CCATCCCCCGGGCCCCTCAGCTGCTGCCCCAGCTGAAGGAGCTGCCCCCGGTGACCTGGGACGGGCTGCGGGAGGGGCTCTTCCGCTTTCTGTGGGGGGCTTTCAAGAAGCTGGTGCTGGCTGACCGGCTGGCCATTCTGGTCAATCTGGTCTTTGGGGCCCCGGGGGAGTTCGGGCGGCTCCAGGTGCTGCTGGCGGCCTTCGCCTTCTCGCTGCAAATTTACTGCGACTTCTCCGCCTACTCCGACATGGCCCTGGGTGCTGCCAGGGCCATGGGCTTCACCCTGATGGAGAACTTCCGGGCCCCCTACTTCGCCCGCTCCATCCAGGAGTTCTGGCGGCGGTGGCACATCTCCCTGTCCTCCTGGTTCCGTGACTATCTGTATATCCCCCTGGGGGGCTCCCGGCGGGGCACGGGGCGTAAATACCTCAACCTGCTCATCGTGTTCGCGGTCAGCGGCCTGTGGCACGGGGCGGCCCTCACCTTCCTGGTGTGGGGCCTTCTGAACGGCGTGTATCAGGTCATCGGGGCCATCACCGCCCCGGTGCGGAGCCGTATCCGCTCGGCGGTGGGGCTCAAAGACGGCCGCAAAGTGACGACTCTGTGGCAGATGGGCATCACCTTCCTGCTGGCCACGTCGGCCTGGGTGTTCTTCCAGGCCCCCTCCCTCACTCTGGCGGGGGAGTTCTACGGCGCGCTGCTGCGGGGGCCCTGGTGGGTGTTCACCTCCATCAGCCTGGACCGGTGGGACGCCCTGGCCGCCGCCTTCGGGCTGCTCCTTCTCCTGGTGGGAGACGTGCTGGACCAGGGCAAAACGCCCCTCGCCCAGCGCTGGCGGGAGGCCCCGCTCCCCTTCCGGTGGGGCGCGGCGCTCTTCCTGCTGGTGCTGACGGTGGTGCTGGGCTGCTACGGGCCGGGCTATGACGCCCAGTCCTTCATCTACTTCAAGTATTAAGGGGGGAGCTTGTGGTGAAAAACGTATTTCTGCGCAGGCTCCTGGCCGCGGTGCTCTTTCTGGCTCTGGCCGTGGGCCTTCTGAGCCTGGCCGGGGCGGTGCTCCGGCCCCCCCAGGTGTCCTACGGCTCCACCTGGCGGGCCTACCGCGCCGAGCCCAAAAACACCATGGATGTGCTCTACTTCGGCTCCTCCTACGCCTACTGTGACTTTGACCCGGTGGAGATCTACCGCCACAGCGGCCTCACCGGCTATGTGATGGGGGGCTCGGAGCAGACCATGTCCCTCACCTACTGGTACCTGCGGGAGGCGCTGGAGACCCAACATCCCCAGGCGGTGGTCATCGAGCCCACCGGGGTGTTCTTTGAAAAATACCAGAACTACACCCAGACCAATGTGGCCTATATGCCCCTCTCTCTCAACAAGCTGGGGGCCATCTTCACCGCCGCCGAGCCGGAGCTGCGCACAGGGCTCCTCTTCGACCTGTGGTTCTACCACAGCCGCTGGAAGGAGGTCCGCCCCAGCACCGTGAAGGCCGCCCTCACCCCCGCCCGGACTGATACCCGGAAGGGCTTTACCGCGGTGGAGGGCACGGCGGAGGACCTGGTCCTCACCCGCAACCCCCGGCCCCTCACCGACGCGCAGTATGAGGAAAATCTGGGCTGGCTCCTGCGCTGTCTGGAGCTATGTAAAGAGCGTGGCATCCAGGCCATAGTGCTGCTCAACCCCTGTTACAGCCAGTGCTCTCCCGAGCAGTACCAGCGCCTGGAGGCAGACCTGGCCGCCGGGGCGCCGGAGGCCACCTTTGTCAACTGGGTGGACGCCTTTGACGGCCTGGGGCTGGTGCCCGAAGAGCACCTCTACGACGGCGGACACCTGAACCGGTACGGCGCGGCGATCTACGCCGCCGGGGTGGCGGAGCTCCTTACGGAAGAGGTCGGGCTCACCCCCATGACCCAGACCGACGAAAACGCCGCCGCCTGGCAGGCGGCTGTGGACAGCCGGGACGCCTAAAGAACGAAACGGCCGCAGACAGAAATCTGCGGCCGTTTTTCACTGTTCACACACTATTCATCGATATTTCAAAGTCTGTCCAACTCTCCTGTTGGAATGCGTGGTATTCTTATCCTGCAGTCAGGGAAAACCCAACTACCACTGCTCCAGACTGCGGGAGCAGACAAGAAACACCACGGAAGTGCCGTGTTTTCACATAAGAAACGTGTTTTTCATTTCTACCTCCTCTCTTTCTCTCTCTTTTTAACCGGAAAAGGGCCCGTCCTGATGGACGGGCCCTTTTCTGTACCGCTCATGCGCGGAGAAAGCCTTTTCCGAAGATCTCGCTGGAGTTGGCGATGATGAAGAAGGCCTTGGGGTCCTTCTCCTTCAAAAAGCGGCGCAGCACCACCGCCTGCCCCCGGGAGAGGGCGGTGAGGATGATCCAGTGGGGCTCGTGGGTGTAGGCGCCCTGGCCCTCCCACACGGTGGCCCCTCGGCCGAGCTCGTGGGTGATGAAGTCGCAGGCCACCTCCGGCTGGGAGGTGATGATGAAGAAATTCTTCCTCCGGTTCAGGGACTCGATGACGCTGTCCACCAGCACCGACTTGAGCACCAGGCCCAGCATGGAGAAGAGGCCGGTCTCGATGTCGAAGATGAGGAAGGTGGAGGCGGCGATGACCACGTCGGAGATGAGCAGCGCCTTGCCCACATCCAGGCCGGTGTACTTCTTCAGAATCATGGCGATGATGTCGGTGCCGCCGGAGGAGGCGTCGATGTTGAAGAGGATGGCCGAGCCCAGGGCGGGGAAAATGACGGCAAAGAAGAGCTCCAGCACCTTCTCGTCGGTGAGGGGGCCATTCAGGGGGCAGACCCACTCAAAGACCTGGATGACCAGGGAGTAAAGCACCGAGCAGTACACGGTGCGCAGGCCGAAGCCACGGTTGAGCATGGCAAAGCCCAGGAAGAGGAACAGGATGTTGATGATACCGTTGATGGCCGACGCGGTCAGCCACGGGAAGGGGGACAGGGGCGCCAGGATGACCGCCAGACCGGACACGCCGCCCATGGAGAAGTTGTTGGGGAACTTGAAGAAGTAGACGCCGATGGAGACCAGCACGATCCCCAGGGTCATGAGCAGGAAATCCCGGAATTGGGCTTTCAGCGACAATTTCATACTTTCTCTCCTATCTCTCTCAATCAGGGGGGATCAGCGCTGCTCCAGCACGGCGGACCAGATGTCGTAGTTGTCGTAGGTGGGGATGTTGCCCAGGCGCCAGATGGACAGGCCGTTGATGCCGAACATCCGGGCCAGCTCGATCTTGTCGGTGATGCTCCGGGCGTCCTCATACCAGACCTTGTAGCGCAGCCCCGCCTCGTCGGTGTAGATGGCGTAGGGGTTGCGGGCGGTGGCGCTGTAGGTGATGACGGTGTCGCTCTGGGCCAGGCGCTGGGCCAGGGTGGAGAGGGCAGGACGGACGTACTTGCTCTCCACCACCTTGCCGGCGTCGTCGATCTGGAAGCCGGTGGTGTCCATGGACACGGCCAGGGCGATCTTGGACTTGTCCTGCACGCCGGTGTCCGGGTCGGTGATCTCGGTGAGGGCGGCATAGATCTTATGGAAGGGGGTGACGGCGAAGCTCTCCGACGGCACGGAGCCCACCTTCAGGTCGGACACCGGGGGCCGGTAGTCGTGGGCCATGAGGATCACCTTGTCGCAGACCTGCCCCAGGGCGCGGAAGTCAAAGCCGTCCATGTACGGCCCGGGCTGGACGCAGACATAGAGGCTCTTCCCGGCGGGGAGGGCGGCGCGCAGCTCGGTCATAAAGGCGGTGAAATTGTCTTTGAGGCCGTTCTGGTCCTTCAGGCCCTCAAAGTCGATGGTGAGGCCCGCATAGGACTGGCTCAGCCCCACCAGGGCGGAGATAGCCTGGGCGCGGCTGGCGGCGGAGGAGGTGACGGCGGCCACGGTGGAGGTGGTGGTGCCGTCAGCCAGGGTCACCGCGTCGGAGGCGCTGCCGAACACGCAGAGGTTATAGGGCACGTGCTCCTGCTGGAAGTAGTTGGCGGCCGCCTCGGGCTGCTGGGGGATGTTCCAGCCGTTGCCGTTTGCGGAGGTGGTGTTGACGGTGGGGCCGCCGTCGGCGGTGTACTCCATCCGGGCCCAGCCCAGGGACACGGCGTCCATGTCGGACGTGAGGGAGATCTGGCTATAGGAGGAGACGGCGTAGAAGCCGTGGAGCCAGTCCAGCTTGGAGGAGTAGCGCTCGTAGACCTGCACCAGCATAGTGGCGGCCTCGGCCCGGGTGGCGGAGAGGTTGGGCTTGAAGAGCAGGGTGTTCCCCTCCTGGATGCCGCTGACCATGCCGATCTGCCAGGCCAAGGTGATGTAGCCCCGGTTCTCGGTCACGTCGGAGAAGGGGTTCTCATCCCCGGCGTAGTGCTCGGCCAGGTCCTGATAGCCCAGGGCCCGCACCAGCATGACGGCCATCTCCTCCCGGCTGATCTGGTCGTCGGGGCGGAAGGCGCCGCTGCCGTCCATGACGCCGTGGGCCCGGGCGGTCTCCGCATAGCCGTAGGCCCAGTGGGTGGCGGGGCAGTCGATGTAGGAGGGCGTCTGGGGCTTCTCCACCGTCCAGCCGAACATCTGGCACAGCACGGTGACGAAGGACGCCCGGTTGAGGTACTCATCGGGGTGGAACGCGCCGGTCTCATCGCCCACCATCAGGCCGTAGCCCTCGGCCTTGTCAATGATGGCCTCGGCCCAGTGTCCTTTCGTGTCGCGGAAGGTGGCGGCGGACAGGGAAAGCGGGAAGGCGGCGCACAGCGCGGCAGCCAATGCCGCGGCAGCCAGCCGCCGTTTCAGTGTTTTCATCCAAAAGACCTCCTGAATCTGGTACAGAGTGTGAATCTTCAGCCGCCCTTATTGTATCAGGCCCCTCCCCAAAAGGCAACCGGACAAAGGGAGCCGCATTTGGGGACTGGAAATTTGTAGCGGGGTCCAAATTTCAAAAAAGGGGGTGACGGAAGAGGTATTTTTTGCTATCATTAGGATATAGAAGATACTTCTGAAGAGAGAAACAAATTTCAATAAGAGGATGGGACGATAGGCATGAAACTTTTGGAAGATCGGATTCGCAAGGACGGCACGATCCGGGGCACTGAGGTGCTCAAAGTGGACCGGTTCCTCAACCACCAGATGGACATCGAGCTCATCAATGAGATCGGCAAGGAGTTCTACCGGCTCTTTGGGGACTGCGGCGTCAACAAGATCCTGACCATCGAGGCCTCCGGCATCGGCATCGCCTGCATCACCGCGCAGTCTTTCGGCGTGCCCGTCATCTTCGCCAAGAAGAACAAGACCAAGAACATCGCCGGCGACGTCTACACCTCCAAGGTGGCGTCCTTCACCCACGGCAAGGTGTACGACATCATCGTGTCCAAGGAGTTCCTGAAGCCCGAGGACCGGGTGCTCCTCATCGATGACTTCCTGGCCAACGGCAGCGCCCTGCAGGGCCTCATCAATCTGGTGCGGGACGCCGGGGCCACTCTGGTGGGCGCCGGCATCTGCGTGGAGAAGGCCTTCCAGCCCGGCGGCGACCTGATCCGCGGCATGGGCGTGCGGGTGGAATCCCTGGCCCGGGTCAAGTCCATGGACGAAGCCACCAACAGCATCGAATTCTGCGACTAAGGAACGAGGCTCCAGCCCGGCAGAGCGCGGGGCTGGAGCCTTTCCCTTCGGCAGGGCCGGAGGGAACAGCATCCCCTCACAACGGAGGGAAGGAGGAATCTCTTATGAAACATCATCGTCTGCTGACCCTGGCGCTCACCGGCGCCCTGGCCCTGGGCCTCACCGCCTGCGGCCCCAAGGAGCCCACGGTGGAGGCCACCCCCACCCCGACCGCCGAAGCCACTCCCACGCCGGGCCAGCCCGCCGTGGACCGGGAAGACCTGAAGGTCGGTTTCCTGTACCCCGGCGACCCCAGTGATGTGGGCTACACCCGCAGCCAGAGCGAGGGCGCGGACGAGATGCAGGAGGCCCTCTCTCTCTCCGACGAGCAGATCGTGGAGCAGTACAACGTGGGCGTGGACGTGGACTGCGCCCAGGCCATTGAGGACCTGACCGCCGCGGGCTGTCAGATCATCTTCTCCACCAGCGTGGATTTCCAGGACGACGTCGTCACCGCCGCCCGGGAATATCCGGAGGTGCAGTTCTGCCAGGTGGCGGGCACTGAGGCCGCCTCCTCCGGCCTCTCCAACCTCCACGACTACTACGCCGCCCTCTATGAGGGCCGCTACCTCTCCGGCATCGCCGCCGGGCTCAAGGCCAAGGAGCTGGGCAATCCCCGCCTGGGCTATGTGGCCGCCAAGCCCTGCGCCGAGGTGATCTCCGGCTATACCGCCTTCTACCTGGGCGCCAAGAGCGTGTGGGACGAGGTAGTCATGGACGTGGTCTACACCGGCAGCTGGAACGACACCGGTCTGGAGAGCCGCACCGCCCAAGCCCTGGTGAACCGGGGCTGCGGCGTGCTGGGCCAGCACACCGACTCCACCGGCGCGGCCACCATGGCCGAGCGCATGGGCGCCTTCCAGGTGGGCTGGTACATGGACCTGCGCTCGGTGGCGCCGGGGGCCGCGCTGGTCTCCGCCGGGGCCGACTGGGGGGTCTACTTCACCGAGGCCGTGCAGGCCCTGCTGGACGGCACGGCCATCCCCACCGACTGGTGCAAGGGTCTGGCCGACGGCGCGGTGTTCCTCACCCCGCTGAACGAGTCCCTGGTGGCCGAGGGCACGGAAGAGGCGATTGAGACGGCCAAGGCCGCCCTGCTGGACGGCAGCCTCCAGGTCTTTTCCGCTCCTCTCACCGGCGTGAACGCCGATGGGATGACCATTGACCTGGCGGAGGGCGAGCACTACGCCGAGAGCGACGTGGCAAACGGCGGCGGCAGCGCCCCCACCTTCGACTATGTGATCGATGGCATCACCATCGTCTCCACGGAAGCATAAGAAAACCGGCCGCCGGACGAAATCGTCCGGCGGCCGGTCTTTTTTAGTTCTGGCCCTCCAGCTCGGGCATCTCCTGCATGCCGTTGCGGTAGAAGGTGAAGGTGCCGGTGGCCACCAGCACGCCCTGGTCGTTGGTCAGGTCCACATCACAGAGCACGATGGTCTTGCCCGCCTTGCGGACCCGGCCCACACAGGTGATTTTACTGCCGGTGGCGGGGCGCAGGTAGTTCATGGTGGAGTTGAGGGTCACCCCCACGCCGCCGGTGGCGGCCACAGCGGTGCCGGCCACCGAGTCGGCAAGGCTGGCCAGTCCCCCGCCGTGGACCACGTTCAGGAGGTTCAGGCTGTCCTGGTGGACGGTCAGCACCCCCTCGGCCTCGCCGGGCTGGATGCGGGTGATCTCGATGTGGTTGTGCAGCGCGTAGTGGCTGCGCTCCCCCCGGACGGGGGCCTTCTCTTTACTGCAGGAATCCATCCAGGATCTTCTCCTCTGCCTCTTCCTCCGTCAGACCCAGGGTCATCAGCTTGAGGATCTGGTCCCCGGCGATGCGGCCGATGGCCGCCTCGTGGATGAGCTGGGCGTCCACATCGTTGGCCACGATGGCGGGGATGGAGGAGATTTTGGCCTTGCCCATGATGATGGAGTCACACTGGACGTGGCCGAAGCACTTGGTGTTGCCGGTCATCTTGGGATAGAACACCTGCACCGACTCGTCCTGGCCCACCGAACGGGAGATGACCCGGCCGGTGGCGTTCTCGCCGTCCAGGATGATCTCCATGTCGCTCTGGGCGGTCTGCTTGCCGTGGGTGAGGAGCTTCTCGGTGACCACCGCCTCGGCGTCCTTGCCCACGATGATCTTGGTGTCCCGCTTGGTGGAGTCCACGCCGCGGATCTGGGTGGTCTCCATGTTGATGGAGGAGCCCTCCTCCAGATAGACCACCGTCTCGGGGTTGAAGATCCGCTCGCCGGTGCCCTCGCCCTCGCCGTAGTGGCGCTCCACGTAGCGGACCTTGGAGTTCTTGCCCACGTGGAAGGTGTGGATGCCGTCGTGCTGGGTGGTCTCACAGCCGGTGTTGTGGATGCCGCAGCCGGCCACGATGTCCACGTCGCAGTCCTCGCCGATGTAGAAATCGTTGTACACCAGCTCGGTATACCCGGTGGAGTGGATGATGACGGGGATGTGGATGGACTCGCCCTTGGTGCCGGGCTTGACCCGGATGTCGATGCCGGGCTTGCCGTCGGCGCGGGCGGTGATGTCGATGTTGGCGGTGCTGGCGCGGCCGGCGGCCTCGCCGTTCATGCGGATGTTATAGGCCCCCTGGGGGGTCTTTTCCAGGTCCGCGATCTCCTTGAGGAGCTTCCAGTCTGTCTTGTTCAGCATGTCTTGTTGCCCTCCTCGTTGAGATAGCTGCACCCGCTGGCGGTATTGGCCAGGATGAGGGGGAAGATCTCGTCCTTGGGGCCGTGGCGGGCCACCTTGCCGTCCTCGATCATGATGATCTCGTCGGCCAGGTTGATGATGCGCTCCTGATGGGAAATGATGAGGAGCGTGGCCTCACGCCGGGCGTGAATGGCCTTGAAGGTCTCGGTCAGCTTGGCAAAGGACCAGAGGTCGATGCCCGCCTCGGGCTCATCAAAGATCATCAGGCCGCTCTTGCGGGCCAGAATGGTGGCGATCTCGATGCGCTTGACCTCGCCGCCGGACAGGGAGGCGTCCACCTCGCGGTTGATATAGTCATGGGCGCACAGGCCCACCTTGGTCAGATACTGGCAGGCCTCCTCGGTGGCCAGGTCCTCCCGGCCGGAGGCCAGGCACAGCAGGTCCTTCACCCGCAGGCCCTTGAAGCGGGGGGGCTGCTGGAAGCCGTAGCTGATGCCCAGACGGGCCCGCTCGGTGATATTTTTCTCGGTGATGTCCACGCCGTTCCAACAGATGGTGCCGCTGGTGGGCTGGACCAGTCCCATAATGGCCTTGGCCAGGGTGGTCTTGCCGCCGCCGTTGGGCCCGGTGATGACCACCAATTTATTGTCCCCGATCTCCAGGGATACGTCGTTCAGAATGCCCAGTTCCGCACCGGCGTCGTCCGACACCTGGTACTTCAGGCCCTTGATTTCCAACATAAGCCGCAAACTCCTTCGTTTTCAGTGGATTTCCTTTCCAGGGGACCATTATAACACCCTTTTCCCCATTGCACAAGTATCTCCTATCAAAATACTATGAAATTGGAGAGGAAATTTTTTCACCCAGTCCCTTTTCCGCCTGTCTGCATAGGATAATAGGAAGAAATTCCCTTTCAGGAGGTATCCGCTATGCAGTCCAACCCCAATTCCACCCCTTCCTGCGAGGAGGCCGCCCTCCCCCAGGTGTGGGAGTCCCCTCTTCCCTCCAGTATGCCCCGTTCCGCCCCCCCTTCAACCAGCGCCCATGTGACCGTCCAGGGCCGCGAGGTCCACGACGTGCCCTATCTGGGCTCGGGCTCGGCGGGGTACGCCCCCACCCTCCAGGAGATGATCGAGGAGGAGCTTCACGACCACCGGCTCTATCAGCTCCTCTCCCGCCGGGTGCCCGCGGGGGCGGGGCCCACGTTGGCCTCCATGTCCGCCGACGAGCTGCGCCACGCCCGGCGGCTGTCCGCCGCCCTGTTCCTCATCACCGGGGTGCGGTACTGGCCGTCGGTGAAGGCGGTCCCGGTCACCGGAGCCTGGCCCGCCGCCCTGCGCAACGCCTTTGCGGAGGAGCAGCAGGGCGCCGCCCACTACCTCTCTGCCGCCGGGGAGGCCACTGATCCGGCGCTGAAGGCCCTGTGGGAGGAGCTGGCCGGGGATGAGGCCGGGCACGCCCAGCGCCTGCGGGAGATCCTGGAGCGGTTCTGAGGACATAAGAAGGCCCCCTGTCCATGGACAGGGGGCCTTCGCTTTTTTTAGTAGAGCACCGCCAGGGCCTCGTAGGGCCGCAGGGTGAGCTTCTCCGCCCGCTGGGGCGCGGGGTAGTTGCCGATCAGCACCCGGCCGTTGGCCCCCTCCAGGTCCACCTGGGCGGGCTGGGCGGTCATGTTGCAGTAAATATCCAGGGTAACCCCGTCCAGCTCCCGCCGGTAGGCAAACACCGCCGGATGGTCCCGCAGCATGGGGATGTAGGTCCCCTCGGCAATGACGGGGTACTTTTTCCGCAGGGCCACCAGCTTCTGATAGTAGCGGAACACCGAGTCCTCCGCCGCCCGGTCGGCCTGGGCATTGATGGCGGTGTGGTTGGGATTCACCGCCAGCCAGGGCTCCCCGGTGGTGAAGCCGGTGTTGGGGCTGTCATCCCACTGCATGGGGGTGCGGCTGTTGTCCCGGGAGCGGGCCGCCAGGATGGCGTAGATCTCCTTCTCACTCTTGCCCTGCTCCTTCAGGATGTGGTAGTAGTTGAGGCTCTCCACGTCCCGGTACTGCTCCAGGGCGGTGAAACCGGCGTTGGTCATGCCGATCTCCTCCCCCTGGTAGATGTAGGGGGTGCCCCGCATGAGGTGGATGAGGGTGCCCAGCATCTGGGCCGAGCGCACCCGGTATTCCCCCTCGTCTCCGAAGCGGGAGACCACCCGGGGCTGGTCGTGGTTGCACCAGAAGAGGGCGTTCCAGCCGCCCCCGGCCTGCATGCCCAGCTGCCAGCGGTTGAGGACCTCCCGTAGCCCGGGCAGCGGGGAGAAGCCCTCCTCCGGCAGGGCCCACTTGTCCTGGTTGGGGTAGTCCACCTTCAGGTGGTGGAAGCTGAAGGTCATGGACAGCTCCTTCCGCTCCGGGTTGGAGTAGCCCACACAGTTCTCGATGGTGGTGGAGGACATCTCGCCCACCGTCACCATGCCGTTGTCCTGGAGCCCGGCGGCGGCGCACAGCTCGTGGAGGTACTGGTGGATGCGGGGCCCGTCGGTGTAGAACCGGCGGCCGTCCCCCTCCAGGTCATCCTCGAACACGTCGGGCTTGGACACCAGATTCACCACATCGAAGCGGAAGCCGCTGACCCCCTTGGCGATCCAGAAGCGCAGCACGTCGGCCAGCTCGGCGCGCACCTCCGGGTTCTCCCAGTTGAGGTCGGCCTGGGTCCTGTCGAAGAGGTGGAGGTAATACTCGCCCCACTCGGGCACATAGGCCCAGGCGCTGCCGCCGAACTTGCTCACCCAGTTGGTGGGGGCCCCGCCGTCGGGGCGGGCCGGGCGGCGGATGTAGTAATTTTTATAACGCTCCTCCCCGGCCAGAGCCCGGCGGAACCACTCGTGCTCCGTAGAGGTGTGGTTGAACACCATGTCCAGCATCAGGCCGATGCCCCGGGCCTTGGCCTCCCGGGCCAGGGTCTCGAAGTCCTCCATGGTGCCGTAGCGGGGGTCAATGGCGCGGTAGTCAGCCACGTCGTAGCCGTTGTCGTTCTGGGGGGAGACGAAGAAGGGGGTCAGCCACAGGTAGTCCACCCCCAGCTCCTTCAGGTAGTCCAGACGCTTCACCACGCCCATCAGGTCGCCGGTGCCGCTGCCGGTGGTGTCCTGAAAGGATTTGGGGTAGATCTGATAGACGACGCTCTTGTGAAAATCCTGCATATGGGTACTCCTTTCCGACTGCGGGGATCAGTTCTTGCCGAACTTCTTGCCCAGGCCGGTCTTGGCGAAGAGAATGGTCACGGGGATGGGCACCACCACGGCGATGAGCATGGCCACCGCGAACATGGGGATACTGGAGAGCTGCATGGACAGGATGCCGGGCAGGCCGCCCACGCCCACGCTGGAGGCCAGGCAGTTGAAGCTCATGGAGAACAGGCCGCCCAGGCAGGAGCCGATCATGCCGGCCACGAAGGGATAGAGGTACTTGATATTGATGCCGAAGATGGCGGGCTCGGTGACGCCCAGATAGGCGGAGATGACGGCGGGGACGGCCACCTGGGCATCCTTCTCATTGTTCCGGTGGCAGAGGTAGTAGGCCAGGCACGCGGAGCCCTGGGCGATGTTGGCCAGCACCAGGATGGGCCACATGTAGGTGCCCTGGAGGGGGCTGGCGCAGAGCTGGAGGTCGATGGCCAGCATGGTGTGGTGGAGGCCGGTGATGACCAACACGGGGTAGATGAGGCCGTACAGGCCGCCCATCAGCCAGCCCAGCGGGGACTGGAACCCGGCCAGCACCACGTTGGAGATGCCCTGGCCGATGGCCCAGCCGATGGGGCCCAGCACCGCGTGGGCCAGGAACACGGTGGGCACCAGGGAGCAGAGGGGAACGACGATCATGCGGATGGACTGGGGGGTGATCTTAGTAAAGAACTTCTCCAGATAGACCAGGGTGAAGCCCACCAGGATGGCGGGGATGATCTGGGACTGATAGCCCACCCGCTCCACGGTGAAGAGGCCGAAATCCCAGAAGGGGATGGACTCGGTGGTGCCCACGGAGTAGGCGTTGACCAGCTGGGAGGAGACCAGGGTCAGGCCGGTGACGATGCCCAGGATCTGGGTGGTGCCCATCTTCTTGGTGATGGACCAGACGATGCCCACGGGCAGCAGGTGGAGGGCAGCCTCACAGATGAGCCAGAGGAAGTCGTACAGGCCCTGGCACCAGGTGTAGGTGGCGGCCAGGCTCTTGCCGTCCACCATGGCGATGTCGCCCAGGACGCTGCGGAAGCCCAGCAGCAGGCCGCCCACGATGATGGCGGGGATGAGGGGGGCGAAGATCTCGGCCAGGTTGGTCACTGCCCGCTGGAGCGGGTTCTGGTTCTGCTTGGCGGCGGCCTTCACGTCGTCCTTGGTGGCGGTGTTCTGGATGCCCGCCAGCTCGGCCAGGTCGGCGTAGTACTGGGCCACCTCGTTGCCGATGACGATCTGGAACTGGCCTGCCTGGGTAAAGGTGCCCTTGACGGTGGGCAGGGCCTCGATGGACTTGACGTCCGCCTTGGCCGGGTCGGCCAGCACCAGACGCAGGCGGGTCATGCAGTGGGTGGCGGCGGAGATGTTCTCCCGGCCGCCCAGGAACGCCAGGAGCTGCTTTGCTTCATTGGAAAACTTCCCCATGATGGAAACTCCCTTCTCGTCTTTCCAAACTTGTTTAAACAAGTTCTTGTTGTGCCTATCATAACCTTGTTTAAACAAGTTGTCAATACAAAACGCAAAAAAGCCATGGTTTTTGGCACTGTGCTCAAAAACCATGGCTTGCATTTGTACAGAACTCTCAGCGGGGGCCGCCTCCGCGCTGGCGCTGGGCCTGATCGTAAAACACGAAGTGGTCGGGGCGGTGGCGGGAGCGGGTGTACTCAAACAGCACCCCGTCGGCATTGAAGGTGGAGTTGGACACCACCGCCACGCAGTTCATATCCCCCAGGTCCAGGTACTGCTCGTCCAATGGGGTGACCCGCTCCACGGTGACCATGCGCATGGTGGTGACGATGTTTACGTTCAGGGTCCCCTCCAGATAGGCGTAAATGGAGCCCTGGGCGATCTCCGGCGTGAGCCCGGCGGCCACGTCCCGGCGGAAGTAGTTGTGGTCGATGATGAGGGCCAGGCCGTCCAGGTTGCGCACGCGTTGGATGTAATAGAGCTCGGTGCCCACGGGGAAGGGGAGCTGCTCAGCCAGGGCGGCGTCCACGGTCAGCTCCTCAAAGTGGACCACCTGGGTATGTACCTGCTGCCGGTTGCGGACGGAGGCCTCCTGGAAGGACTCGATGCGGCCCAGGGAGTACTGGGACTTGGGCCGGGGCTGGTAGAGGACCTGGACGCCCTTGCCCTGGAGGGCCTGCACATAGCCCTCGCTGATCAGCGCGGCGATGGCCCGGCGCACGGTGTTGCGGGAGCACTGGTAGGTCTCGATCAGGCGGTGCTCCGAGGGGAGGAACTGCTGGAAGGGGTAGACCCGCTCCTCGATCTTTTCGCGCAGGTCCTTATAGATCCCATCGTATTTCACGCTCCCCATGCGGGCTCCTCCTTTGCGGTAAAAAAGCAAAGACCCTGTAACCTCGCGGTTACAGGGTCTTGGAGCTGCTATCCGGATTTGAACCGGAGACCTCATCCTTACCAAGGATGCGCTCTACCGACTGAGCTACAGCAGCAAATGGCGACGCGGAAGGGACTTGAACCCTCGACCTCCGGCGTGACAGGCCGGCGTTCTAACCAACTGAACTACCGCGCCATTGCGCATATATCACAAACAGCTTTCGCTGATTTGCTACGTGGCAGGGGCAGAAGGAATCGAACCCTCGGCACGCGGTTTTGGAGACCGCTGCTCTACCTGCTGAGCTATACCCCTAAATGGTGGGCCTTCACGGGCTCGAACCGTGGACCGACCGGTTATGAGCCGGCTGCTCTAACCAACTGAGCTAAAGGCCCAACGACCGGTGTTCGGTTCTCTGTAAGAGAAAGAAGAGCTTGCCGCCGCATGTAATCTGTGGCGGCAAGCCGCACTCTCATGGCGCCACCTGTTGGACTCGAACCAACGACCCTGCGGTTAACAGCCGCATGCTCTACCGACTGAGCTAAGGAGGCAAATCAAGGGCCCAGTCTGGTCAGACCAGACCCTTCTTTGTGTCGGCATTACCTATTTTCCCGGTCCGTCTCCAGACAAGTATCTTCGGCGCAGGTGAGCTTAACTTCCGTGTTCGGGATGGGAACGGGTGGACCCTCACCGCAATCAACACCGACTTACTTTCTTTTGAAAAAGAAAGTAAGCAAAGAAAACTTTCATCATTTTTCTTTCCTTACCGTCTTCTTCAACAGTAAGCTATTATATTCAGTTTTCTTCTCTTTGTCAAGAGAAAGTTGGTGACCCGTACCGGATTCGAACCGATGTTAACGGCGTGAGAGGCCGCTGTCTTAACCACTTGACCAACGGGCCATTTGGTGCGCCTTCAGGGATTCGAACCCGGGACCCACTGATTAAGAGTCAGTTGCTCTACCAACTGAGCTAAAGGCGCATACTTTCAGGTGCGTCCATTCGTTACACCTTCAAAACCGAACAATGTAGATCTTCCGCTCTGCTCTCGCAAGCGCCTGCATTCAATTCTTGTTAAGGTCAAGCCCTCGGCTTATTAGTACCGGTCAGCTGCATGTGTTACCACACTTCCACCTCCGGCCTATCAACGATGTAGTCTACATCGAGCCTTACCT
>NZ_NFGZ01000045.1 GCF_002159175.1 Flavonifractor sp. An92
CCACCCCCCCCCCGGGGGGGCCTCCCGCCCCCCCCGGGGGTGCGTCTTTTACCGGCTCAGAGCCGGTGCCAGGTCAAAACGCGCGGATGCGCTTACTGCATGGAGTTCTCGTAGGCCTGGATCATCTTCTTGACCATCTGGCCGCCCACGGAGCCGGCCTCACGGCTGGTCAGGTCGCCGTTGTAGCCCTGCTTCAGATTGACGCCGACTTCCTGCGCGGCCTCCATCTTGAACTTGTTCAGGGCCTCACGGGCGTTGGGGACGGCGGGCTGGTTGGAAGTGGTAGACATAAGAACATCTCCTTCAAACGTCGATTGTTTGGATTGGGGAATCCGCACATAGCTTTGCCCCGGGGACGGTTTTGATATGTAGGCCACTTTTTTCCGCTTTTTCCATCCGGGCTTTTTCCGGCGCTGAACCGCACACGCGCCCGCTAAGCTGTCTATTATGGAAACCATACCTGTGTTAGGAATAAGAAGGACTGCAAATGGGCATGGTTTTGTTAGAGATAGCAAGAAAAAGCCCGCGGGTCTTTTCCTATTTTGAAGAAAATTGCTTTGCTTTTACACAGGGGGGATGCTATAATATCATTGCATTGGAGCGCGGTCCTATGTGGACCCTCCAATTTCCAGATCAAATCAGATCAAATCCGGCCGCTTGGGACATTTGCGGCTGTTGTGATCGCCGGGGTTTTGATACCCTGTGTGTGGAATAGAAGGTGCGGTTTTGACTAAATATGTGATTCAGGGCGGCAAGCCGCTCTATGGCGAGATCTCCATCAGCGGTGCCAAGAACGCCGCCGTTGCCATCATCCCCGCCACGCTGCTGGTGGACGGGGTGTGCCGAATTGAAAATATCCCCCAGATCAGCGACGTGACGCTGATCCTCAACATCCTCCAGGAGCTGGGCGCCGACGTGCGCACGGTCAACCGGACGACGGTGGACGTGGACTGTACCCACATCCACAACGCCCGCATTCCCGAGGAGTTGGCCCGCAAGATCCGGGCCTCTTACTATTTCATCGGCGCGCTGCTCAGCCGTTTCGGCTCGGCCCAGGTGCCCCCTCCGGGCGGCTGTGACTTCGGCGGGCGGCCCATCGACCAGCACATCAAGGGCTTTGTGGCCATGGGCGCCGATGTGGACGTGCGGGGCGGCTATATCCACGCCAAGGCCCGTAACGGCCGCCTGAACGGCACCACGGTGTATATGGACATGGTCTCGGTGGGCGCCACCATGAACGTGATGCTGGCCGCCACCCTGGCCGACGGCCTCACCATCATCGAGAACGCCGCCAAGGAGCCCCATATCGTGGACCTGGCCAACTTCCTCAACTCCATGGGCGCCGACATCATGGGCGCCGGCACCGACGTCATCAAGATCCGGGGCGTGGACCGTCTGAAGGGCGGCACCTACTCCATCATCCCCGACCAGATCGAGGCGGGCACCTACATGGCCGCTGTGGCCGCCGCCGGTGGTGAGGTCCTCATCGAGAACGTCATCCCCAAGCACCTGGAGTGCATCACCGCCAAGCTGGTGGAGATGGGCGTGGAGATCGAGGAGCGGGACGACGCCGTGCTGGTCCGCCGCACCGGCGAGCTGACCCGCACCAATGTGAAAACCCTCCCCTATCCCGGCTTCCCCACCGATATGCAGCCCCAGATCGCCGCGGTGCTGTGCCTGGCCAAGGGTACCAGCGTCCTCACGGAGGGCGTGTGGGACAACCGCTACCGCTACGTGGACGAGTTCCGGCGCATGGGCGCCCAGATCCAGGTGGACGGCAAGGTGGCCATCATCGAGGGCGTGGACAAGTTCTCCGCCGCCCGGGTGCAGGCCTGTGACCTGCGCGCCGGTGCGGCCATGATCATCGCCGCTCTGGCCGCCAATGGCACCAGCGAGATCAGCAATATCCACCACATTGAGCGGGGCTACGAGGACATCGTACGCAAGCTCTCCGGCGTGGGCGCCGACATCCGGGTGGTTGTCACCCCCGATGACGAGGAAGCCCAGGCCACTGCAGGCTAAATTTTGATCCGGATTCCGGGAGGGGCGGCCAGGCCGTCCCTCTGTTTCTGCCCGGACCGCCAAACCGATACAGGAGCGACTTCATGCTGACACTCACCACTCTGGCCAGCGGCTCCAGCGGCAACTGTACCCTGGTGTCCGACGGCACCACCCATATCCTCATCGACGCCGGCATCTCTGCCCGGCGCATCACCACCGCTCTGAAGGGCCTGGGCATTCCGCCGCAGGACCTGGCCGGCGTTCTGGTGACCCACGAGCACACCGACCACATCTCCGGCCTTGCCACCCTCACCAGACAGCTGGATTTCCCCCTCTACGCCAGCGGCGGCACCGCCGTGGCCATGGGGCGGAAGGTCCCCGTGGCGCCGGAGCGGATGCACACCTTCCGCCCCGGGGAGTGCTTCACCGTGGGCGGACTGGAGGTGGAGACCTTCCCCACCCCCCACGACGCCGCTGAGAGCACCGGCTACGCCATCTCCGCCCACGGGCGGAAGGCGGCGGTGGTCACCGACCTGGGCTATGTGACCCACGCCGTCGAGCGGGGCATCCAGGGGGCCCATCTGCTGCTGGCCGAGGCCAACTACGAGCCCGAGTGGCTCCAGAGCGGGCCCTACCCCTATTTTCTGAAAGCCCGCATCCAGGGGGAGCGGGGACACCTCTCCAACCGGGCGGGGGCAGAGCTGGCCTGTCTGGGGGCCGAGGCGGGGGCGGCCACCGTGGTGCTGGCCCACCTCTCCAAGGAGAACAACACCCCCCAGCGGGCTTACGATACCGTCCGCAGCGCCCTGGAGCGCCAGGGCGCGGTGATCGGCCGGGACGTGTGCCTGGAGGTGGCCCCCCGGGACTGCACCGGGACTACATACACCGTCTGAGGACGAAAGGAGAAGGCCTATGCGCAGCGTGACCCTGCTCACCGTGGGCAAGCTGAAGGAGTCCTTTTACCGCCAGGCCTGCGACGAGTACGTCAAGCGCCTGGGGGCGTTCTGCAAGCTGAACGTCATCGAGTTCCCCGAGGAGCGCCTTCCCCAGAACCCCTCCCAGGCCCAGATCGACGCCGCCCTGGAGAAAGAGGCCGCCGCCGTGCGGGCAAAGCTCCCGGCGGGGGCGGTACTGGCCGCCCTGTGCGTGGAGGGAAAGCTCCTCTCCAGCGAGGACCTGGCCGGCCAGATGGCCCGCTGGGCGGGGAGCGGCAAGAGCAGCGTGGTCTTTCTGATCGGCTCCTCCTTCGGCCTCTCGCCCACCCTGAAGGCCCAGGCCGACCTGCGCCTCTCCATGTCTCCCATGACCTTCCCCCACCATCTGGCCCGGGTGATGGTGCTGGAGCAGATCTATCGGGCCTTCCAGATCAACGCCGGATCGCCCTACCACAAGTAGCGTCACAGACTGGAAAATATTGAGATGATTTACCAAAATCTATGCTAGATATTGGCATCCCTTTGTGATATAATCACAACAGCAGTGTTGGATTCACGCCAAAATCTCAGATAAATTGGAGGTCATTCCCATGTCCTATCGTGATGTTTATGAAAAGTGGCTCAACAGCCCCGCCCTGAGCGAGGCTGAGAAAGAGGAGCTGCGCTCCATCGCCAACGATGAGAAGGAGATCGAGAGCCGGTTCTTCGCGCCTCTGGAGTTTGGTACCGCCGGTCTGCGCGGCACCATGTGCGTGGGTCTGCACCAGATGAATATCCACGTCATCCGCCACGCCACCCAGGCTTTTGCCGAGGTCATCAAGGCCGAGGGCCCCGAGGCCGTCAAGCGCGGCGTGGCCGTGTGCTTTGACTGCCGCAACCACTCCGACGAGTTCGCCCGTGAGACCGCCTGTGTCATGGCGGGCAACGGCATCCATGTCCGCCTCTTCGAGTCCCTGCGCCCCACCCCCGAGGTGTCCTTCGCCGTGCGGGAGTATGGCTGCATCGCCGGCGTGAACGTCACTGCCAGCCATAACCCCAAGGAGTACAACGGCTACAAGGTGTATTGGCAGGACGGCGCTCAGCTGCCCCCCCACCACGCCGACGCCATCGCCAAGAAGATGGAGGAGCTGGACCTCTTCGACTCCATCGTGCGCATGGACTATGATGAGGCGGTGAAGGCCGGTCTCATCACCCTGATGGGCGCCGAGACCGACGAGAAGTTCCTGGCCAACGTCATGGGTCAGGTCAACGACAAGGCCGCTGTGGAGAAGGTGGCCGACACCTTCAAGATGGTGTATACCCCCTTCCACGGCACCGGCTACAAGCTCATCCCCGAGGCCCTCAAGCGCCTGGGCATGAAGCACGTCATCTGTGTCCCCGAGCAGATGGTCATCGACGGCAACTTCCCCACCGTGGTCTCCCCCAACCCGGAGAACCCCGAGGGCTTCTACCTGGCGGTGGACCTGGCCAAGAAGGAGGGCGCCGACTTTATCCTGGGTTCCGACCCCGACGCCGACCGCGTGGGCATCATGGTCCGCAATGACCAGGGCGAGTACATCACCATCTCCGGCAACCAGACCGGCGTGCTGCTGCTGGACTACCTCATCGGCGCCAAGAAGCGCACCGGTAAGATGCCCGAGAAGCCCGTGGCCCTCAAGACCATCGTGACCACCGAGATGGCCCGCAAGGTGGCCGAGACCAACGGCCTGGCCTGCTACGACACCTTCACCGGCTTCAAGTTCCTGGCCGAGAAGAAGGACAAGCTGGAGAACGCCGGCGAGGGCAAGGTCATCTTCGCCTACGAGGAGAGCTACGGCTACATGCTGGGCGACTACGTCCGCGACAAGGACGCCGTCACCGCCGCTCTGTCCCTGACCGAGATGGCCGCCTGGTACGCCGGACAGGGCATGACTCTGTACGACGCTCTCCAGAAGTGCTATGAGAAGTACGGCTTCTACGGCGAAAAGACCCTGAACCTGGTGATGCCCGGTCTGGACGGCCTGAAGAAGATGGCCGACCTGATGGCCGGTCTGCGGGAGCACCCCCCGGTGGAGATCGCCGGTGTGGCCGTGGCCCAGCAGAAGGACTACAAGGACGGCTCCGTGGTCAATGTCTCCGACGGCGCCAAGAGCACCATGGAGCTCTCCGGCTCCAACGTGCTGCGCTACGAGATGACCGACGGCACCAGCCTCATCGTCCGTCCCTCCGGCACCGAGCCCAAGGTCAAGGTCTACATCCTGGCCAACGGCGCCACCAAGGACGTGTGCGACGAGAAGGTGGCCAAGTACGCCGCCTGGGCCGAGAGCCTGAAGGGCTAAGCAAGCTGTGAAAAAAACCGGACCCGTCCTGCGGCGGGTCCGGTTTTTTGTGGAGTGCGTGTTTGACACAGGTAAAAAGATCTGCTAAAATATACCTAATTACTGGTAGTCGCAGTGAAGGAAAGTAACGAGACAAAAGGTTCGTTGCTTTCCTTCTTTTTTTGCGCCAAAATGCCAGATCTTGGAGAGGAGAAACATCTATGCCCCAGACAACCTTTCAGCGCGTCGTATTCACCGTTCTCATGGCGATCATCATGGTATACGGAATGATCGTGTACAATGTGGCCCTGAACACCGGCGGCGTGACCAACGCCACCTTCCTCATGGCCCTCCACGAGATGCCTATCATGGTCCCCATCGCCGTGGTACTGGAGTTCTTCGTGGTGGAGAAGCTGGCCACCAAGCCGGCCTTCACCGTGGTGCGCCCCACAGATCGCCCCCAGATCATCACCTACGCCATCTCTACCATGATCGTGTGCCTGATGTGCCCCACCATGAGCCTCATTGCCACCCTGCTCTTCAAGGAGCCCAGCTTCGGCATGTGGGTCCACACCTGGGGCTGCAACATGCCCATGGCCCTCATCTGGCAGCTGCTGTTCTGCGGCCCGCTGACCCGGCTGATTTTCCGGGCACTCTTCCGCAAGCAGCTGGCCGTGTCGGCGGCCCACTGATCCGCTTTTGAACCATAAAACGCCGCGTCCCGTACTCTACGGGACGCGGCGTTTTGCAATTGAGAGCGTTCTTACGCGATTACCGTTCCCACATTTCCATCCAGGGCCGCGGCGGCCCGGTCCAGGGAGGTGATGATGGTCCTGCGTCCGGCCTTGCTGGAGGTGAAGTGGACAGCCGCCTCCACCTTGGGGAGCATGGAGCCGGGGGCGAATTGCCCCTGGGCGATGTACTCCTGGGCCCGGTCCACCGAGAGGCGGTCCAGGCTCTGCTGGCTGGGCTGGTTGAAGTTGATGCACACCTGCTCCACGCCGGTGAGGATGAGGAGCAGATCAGCGTCCAGCTCCTCGGCCAGCAGGGCGGAGGCCAGATCCTTGTCGATGACGGCGGGCACGCCCTCCAGACGTCCGGCGTCGCTCCGCACTACCGGGATGCCGCCGCCGCCCACAGTGATGATGACGAAGCCCGCCTGCATCAGGCGCTTGATGGCCTGGAGCTCCACGATGTCCCGGGGCTCCGGCGAGGCCACCACCCGCCGCCAGCCCCGCCCGGCGTCCTCCACAAAGGTCTGCTCCGGGTGGTCCTGCCGGATCTGCTCGGCCTCCTCCCGGGTGTAGAAGCGCCCGATGGGCTTGGTGGGGTTCTGGAAGCGGGGGTCCTCCGGGTCCACCACCACCTGGGTGATGAGGGTCACCGCCGTCCGGTCCAGATTCCGGCGCTGAAAGACCCGGGACAGGCCCTGCTGCAGGTGGTAGCCGATCATCCCCTGAGTCATGGCGCCGCAGACGTCAAAGGGCATGGCGGGGGTCACCGCCGCAGCGCAGTCGTTCTGCTGGATCACCCGACCCACCTGGGGACCGTTTCCGTGGGAGAGAATGACGTCATAGCCCATCTCGATGATGTCCGCGATGTGTTCGGCGGTCTTTTCAGCCATCTCCAGCTCCATCTCCGCCGTGGGTGGCATCCCGCTCTCCTGGAGGGCGTTTCCGCCCAGGGCGATCACGATCTTTTTTCTTGCCATTTCGGTATCACTCGATCCTTCCCGGGAACGCCGCCGCACACGCCGGAGCGGAGTTCCCTTATTAAGTATTCAGGTCCATATCCTCAGCCCGGCGCTCCACAAAGCGGCCTGCGCCGGGGGCGGCACAGCACACGCCGTCCCGGATAAGAGCTTCGCCACGCAGCAGCACGGTCTCCGCCCGGCCATAGAGCTCCTGACCGTCGTAGGGGTTCCAGTCCACCGGGCTGTGGAGAATTTCGGGGGAGATGACGGCGCTGGCCTCCGGGTCAAAGAGGACCAGGTCGGCGTCGCTGCCGGGCCGGATGTCGCCCTTGTGGGGATACATGCCAAAGACCCGGGCGGGGTTGGTGGAGAGAAGGGCTACCAGCTGGGGCAGCGAGATCCGGCCGGTGCGTACGCCGTAGGTGTACAGCGCGGCCAGGCGGGTCTCCATGCCGGGCAGGCCGTTGGGGGTGGCGGTGAAGTCGTTGCAGCCGCTGGCCTTGTTTTCCAGAGAGAAGCCGCAGTGGTCGGAGCTGACTACCCCGATAAGTCCCTCCCGGACCCCCTCCCACAGGGCCTCCACATCGGCCTTGCTGCGCAGGGGGGGACTGCAGATGAACTGGGCGCCGTCCGGACGGTCGTAATAGGTGTCATCCAGGGTGAGGTAGTGGATGCAGGTCTCCGCGTAGACCTGGACGCCCTCGGCCCGGGCCGTCCGGAGCAGGTCCAGGCTTTCCCGGCAGGAGAGGTGGAAGATGTAGAGCCGCCCGCCGGTGGCCTTGGCCAGATAAATGGCCCGGTTCACCGCCTCGGCCTCCACCAGATTGTGCTTGCACAGGGGGAAGTAGTGGGGGCTGGTCTTGCCCACGCGCTGATACTGGTCCGAGTAGTAGCAGCACATGGCGTCGTTTTCCGCGTGGACGCCCACCAGGCCGCCGTGGGCCGCGGTGACCTTCAGGGCCTCACACAGGGCGGCGTCGTCGGACATGCGGTCTTGGCGGGAGTAGGTCATATAGAGCTTGGCGGAGGGGACGCCCCCGGCGATGAGGCCGGGCAGCTCCGCGACCGTCTCAGGGTCGGAGCGGGTGGGGCAGGCGTGGAAGGTGAAGTCGGTGTAGGACTGCCCCTCGAACTGGCTGCGGCGCAGGGCGCAGGTCTCGGCCAGAGTTTTTTCCTTGTCCCACTGGATGGCGAAGTCGCACACCGTGGTCACGCCTCCGAAGGCGGCGGAGCGGGTGGCGGTGGCAAAGTCATCGGCGGAATAGCCGCCTTTGAAGGGATGGTGGATGTGGACGTGGGGATCGATCATACCGGGGAGGACCAGCTTCCCCGCGGCGTCCAGCACCTCTTTGGCCTGGCCCAGACTGCCGTGGGGGCCGGTGGCGGCGATCTTGCCGCCCTGGATGGCCACATCCCAGGGGAAGCTGCCCTGGGCGGTGACTACGGTCCCGTTTCGGATCAGAAGATCGAACATGCTATCCCCTCCTCAGCTGGCGCGGGGGCCTGGATGCAGCGCTCCACCGCCTGGAGCACCGTGGGCACCATTTCGTGCGTGAGATCCTTGTGGCAGATCATACGGACGTAGGTGGGACCCACCGGCTTGGCCTTTACGCCAAACGTCTCCAGCGCGGCGCAGAAGCCCTGGGCGTCCATGCACACGGTGGACACGTCCAGCCGAACCACATTGGTCTGCACCTGATCGAGGTCGATGCCGATGCCCAGCGCCTGGAGGCCCTTGGCCAGAGCCTGGGCCTTCTGGTGGTCCTCTTTCAGGTCCCGGTAGTGGGACAGGCCCACGATACCGGCGGCGGCCACGATGCCGCCCTGCCGCCAGCCGCCGCCCAGCATCTGGCGCATGACCCGGGCTTTGGCGATCACGTCCTTGGGGCCCATGAGCAGGGAACCGATGGGGCAGGCCAGGCCCTTGCTCAGGCAGAGGGAGACCACGTCCACGTGCTCGCACAGCACCGCCGGGTCCATGTCCAGGGCCACCGCGGCGTTGAGCACCCGGGCACCGTCCAGATATACCGGGATACCGTGGCGGTGGGCCACCTCGCACACCGCGTCGATGTGAGCCTTGTCCACCACCAAACCCTGGTTCAGGTCAAAGGTGTTCTCCAGACATACCAGGGAGGTGGGGGCGTTCTGGATGGCGGGCTTGATGAGGTTGGATTCCAGTTCGTTCAGGTCGAAGTGCCCGCCGGGGGCGGGGATGGGCCGGGCCTGGACGCCGCAGATCTGGGCCAGGGCGGCCACTTCCAGGTTGTACATGTGGGACTTGTCGTGGACCACGATCTGCTCACACTTGTTGGTCAGGGACAGCACCGCCGTCTGGTTGCTCATGGTGCCGGAGGTGGTGATGAGGCAGGCCTCCTTGCCGAAGAGGGCCGCGCCCATCTCCTGGATGCGGGCTACGGTCGGGTCGTCGCCGATGACGTCGTCGCCCACCTCGGCCTCATACATGGCCTTGCGCATCTCCTGAGTGGGGTGGGTCACGGTATCGCTGCGGATATCAATCATAGGGATCGCTCCTTTTCTGTCTTGGGCTCCTCCAGTTCCCGGAGGAGCATGGCCATGCGCAGGACAAAGGCATCCTGGAATTTTTGGGGCGCATAGCCGGTGTATGTGCGGATCTTATTGAGGCGCATGTTGAGGGTGTTCCGGTGGATGAACAGCTCATCGGCGGTTTTCTGTACGTTCATGTCGTTCTGGTAGTAGACCTGGAGGGTGTGGAGGGAGAGGTCGCGCTGCTCGGCCTTTCCGCGGAGCAGCCGCCCCAGCACGGAGCGCCAGAAGTCCGAGCGGGCCTGGGCGGGGAGCTGGAAGAGGGCGTACTCGCTCCGGTAGTCCTCCGAGGCGATGACGGGTCCAACATCGGGCCAGCGCCACGCGATCTCCAGGGCTCCTTTAGCCCGCCGATAGGCGGCAGGGGCCTCCCGCCAGTCCCGGCACAGGGCGTCCCGGACCAGCAGGACCCGGCCGCACGTCTCGCTCTGGAGCAGCCGGGCAAGGTCCTCCAGTCCCGCCTCCCACGGGCCGCCGGACGCTTCTTCCTCCCGGGTGGGGAGGAGGAGGGCCAGGTGCTGGTGGAGGAAACAGCCCACCATGCTGCAACCGCAGATGCGGTACCGGCCGATGAGGTCGGTGAGCCGGTCTTTGAGCTGCTGGCAGCGGATCAGATCGGTTTGGTCCTCCAGCGCCTCCAGTCGGACTGCCAGCAGGCGCTGGGGCCGGTCCCAGCGGTGATTGAGGAAGGAGAGCCGCTGGCGAAAGACCTCCGGGTCCTCCAGACAGCGCCCGGTAAACAGGTCCAGCAGTACGCTCTCCCGCACCCGCTGTTCCTGGAAGCCCCGCTGCTTCATCTCCTCCTGCTCGATGATGAGCTGGGCGGTCAGCACCGCCAGCTCCACATATTTTTCTACATAGGAGGGCTCGCCCGTCATGCCCAGCGCGCCGATGATGGCGCCCTTGTAGACGATGGGCTGGGTGACGCCCTGCTCCACGCTGTCCAGCTGGGCGGCCTCCACGGCGGTCACCGATTTCTTACGTCCGGTGGCGATGACGTCGGCGGCCGCGCAGTGGAAGGTAGCGATGCGGGAGGGATCACCGGCGGCGATCACGGTCCCGTGGACGTCCATGATATTGACGTTTACGTTGAGCACCGACATGGTCTGGTCCACGATAGACTGCGCGACGGAAGTATTCAGCATGGGACCGCCTTCCTTTCGCAGCGGAAATCAGGCGCGCCGGACAGGCAGGCGTACACCCGCCTGTCCGGCGCTGGTTTTCGTTACATACCGTATTCCACGGGCACCTTGTCCAGCAGCATGGTCATCAGGGCGGCGCGGATGAGCACGCCGTTGTAGGTCTGCTTGAAGTAGGCGCAGCCGGGATACTTGTCCACGCTGGTGTCCAGCTCGTTCACGCGGGGCAGGTGGTGCAGCACCGCCGCCACCTTGGGGGACTTCTCCAGCATGTCGCGGGTCAGGCAGTACTTGCCGTTGATGAGCTCGAACTCGTCCTCCGGGAAGCGCTCCTTCTGGATGCGGCACATGTACACCACATCGGCGCCCATCAGGGCGGACTGGAGGTCCTCGGTCTGGGTATAGGAGCAGCCCCGCTCCTTCACCAGGTCCAGGATCCACTGGCTGGTCTCAAAGCCCTTGGGCTGGACGAAGGTGAAGTCCACGCCGTAGTTGGACAGGCCCAGGGTCAGGGAGTTGGTGGAGCGGGTGTGCTTCAGATCGCCGCACATGACCACCTTCAGGCCCTCCAGCTTGCCGCACTCCCGGCGGATGGTCAGCATGTCCAGCAGGGTCTGGGTGGGGTGCTCGTTGGGGCCGTCGCCGGCGTTGATGACGGGCACCCGGGAGATGGAGGCGGCGCGCTCGGCCGCGCCGGCCTCGAAGTGGCGCAGGGCGATGACGTCGCAGTAGTTCTCGATGGTGCGGATGGTGTCCTCCAGGGTCTCGCCCTTCCAGACGGAGGAGGTCTTCTGGGCGTCGGCCATGGAGATGCAGGTGCCACCCAGCTTGTTCATGGCGGACTCGAAGGAGAGACGGGTGCGGGTGGAGGGCTCATAGAAGAAGGTACACAGGACCTTGTCCTTCAGGGGGCGCAGCTGGGACTTACCCTGGATGATGGGTTCCAGCTTCTCCGCCAGGTCCAGAATGTAGTTGATGTCCTCCTTGGACAGATTCTTGATGCCGGTGATGGAAGTATAGTTGGGCTTCATAACGACGGTCTCCTTTACATTCATGTAATTTTGTGGATGGGCCTGCACTCTCAGCTGCTTAGACCTTGGAGTACAGCTGTGTTTTGGAACGTCTGCAGGTGGTGGCGGATCGTTTGCTTGTGCACAATTTTCATGCTCAGTATAGGGCGTCCACCTGTGGGATTCAATTGTACGCGTGCACACTCCTTGTGGGGAAAAGGGGATGGATCAGCGGGATTTTCTGCCTCCTTTCACCCCAATTACATGCAATTGGGATGCCAGGTCCTGTGTAACTGCTCAGCAAATCGGAAAAGCAGAGGGGAATTGTCCGCAATCCCGCGGAGACGCGGCGCTGTGCGGACGCACAGTTGGGCGCATTCCGCGTCGAAAAAAGAGAGCCCGCGCTGGAGCGGAAGAAAGCCGTGCGATGAAATATTTCATAGCGGCTCTTTTTTTCATCATGTGCGATGAAAAAAGTCATCGCTTGCGCCGGAGCAGATGCCGAAAGGCGGAAAAAGGCCCCACTCCGGGGGGTGAGAACTTGGCACGTCTTTTGCTTACATAAAAAGTGTTTTGGAACTACAGAGCCGGACAGGGCATCAGACCTGCCGGCGGATCAAGGCACAGGTTATGGAAAGAAGGATGTGTAGCATGGATATTACCCATAAGATCCAGGTGATCAATGTGGGCCTGGAGTTTTTCCGGGACGAGCTGGAGCGCCAGGAGATCCCGGTGGTCCATCTGGACTGGCACCCGCCCGCCCAGGGCAACAGCGCGGTGCTGCAGCTGCTCAAGCAGCTGCGAGGAACGAAAAAGGAGGCCCAACCTTGATCCAGACCAGAGTAAAAGAGAATTTCTATCAGGACTCCGTCAAGCTGATGCGGATCGCCAGCTCCATCCGGAATATGGAGGGCGTGGAGGAGGCGTCGGTCTCCATGGCCACCCCCACCAATCTGGAGTTGCTGGAGCGCATCGGCATCCTGACGCCGGAGGCCCAGGTGGCCAGCCCGGATGACATCCTCATCGTGGTCCGCGCCGCCAGCGAGGAGCAGTGCCACGCGGCCCTGGAGGCGGCGGAGACCGCCATCTGCGGCGGCGGAGAGCGGGTGGCCCTGGAGGAGGACGGAGATACCTTCCAGGCCCCCAAGAGCCTGGAGCGGGCTTTGGATTACATGCCGGAGGCCAACATTGCCCTCATCTCGGTGCCCGGCAAGTACGCCTTCTCCCTGGCCGACCAGGCCCTGGACCTGGGGGTCAACCCCATGATCTTCAGCGACAACGTGTCGGTGGAGGAGGAGCGGACCCTGAAGAAGAAGGCCGTGGAAAAGGGCCTTATCGTCATGGGGCCGGACTGCGGCACCTGTATTCTGGACGGCGCCTGCCTGGGCTTCGGCAACCAGGTACGGCGGGGCCCCATCGGCATTGTGGGCGCCGCCGGAACCGGCATCCAGGAGCTGGCCTGCCTCATCCACCAGAGCGGCGGCGGCATCTCCCACGCCATCGGCACCGGCGGCCGGGACCTGAGCCGGGACATCGGCGGTATCTCCATGCTCCAGGGTCTGGAGTGTCTGGCCCGGGACGAGAGCACCCAGGTCATCCTCCTGCTGTCCAAGCCGGCGGACCCGGCGGTGGCCGACCACATCCTGGAGCGGGCGCGGCAGGTGGCAAAGCCGGTGATCGTCTGCTTCCTGGGCGGCAAGCGCCGTCCCGATGAGGGCAACCTTCAGTTTGCAGACACCATGGACCTGGCCGCCGACCTGGCCCTGCGCCACACCGGACTCACCATCACCGCGCCGGAGAGCGCCAAGACCGATTCCATTGTAGAAGGAAAGCACATCCGGGCCCTCTACACCGGCGGCTCCCTGGCCTATGAGGCGCTGTATCTCTTCCGGGAGGCGGGGGTCGCCCCCCTCTTCTCCAACATCCACATGGACGGTGCGGCGGAGCTGGCCGACCCCATGAGACCCCACGACCACACGGTGCTGGACCTGGGCGACGACGTCTTTACCGTGGGCCGGGCCCACCCCATGATCAACCCCGAGCTGCGCAACGACATGATCGCCGCCCAGGCCGCCGAGGCGGACACCGCCGTGCTGCTTCTGGACTTTGTCCTGGGGTACGGCTGTCATCCCGACCCGGTGGGCGCGGCCCTGCCCGCGCTGGAAAAGGCCTTTGCCCTGCGTCCCGACGGACGCCTGCGAATCCTGGCCCACGTCTGCGGCGCGGACTCCGATCCTCAGGATCTGTGTGCGCAGGAGGAAAAACTGCTCCGGGCCGGCGTTCAGACCTTCCGCTCCAACGCGGACATGGTCCGGGCCGCCATCCGGATGCTCCACGGTTAAGGAGGTAATGATATGAACATTGAAGCCATCAACCAAGCCAACCAGCAGGCGGTGCACACCATGCTGGAGGCGGACCCGGTCTGGGTGGACGTGCGCCCGGCCATCGAGGTCATCCCGGGGATGACCAAGGACACCATCCTGCACGCCGGTCCTCCCATCACCTGGGAGCGGATGTGCGGCCCTATGAAGGGCGCCATCGCGGGAGCCCTGATGCTGGAGGGCCGCGCCCGGACCGAGGCGGAGGCCTACGAGCTGGCCGCATCGGGGGAGATCCACTTTGCCCCCTGCCATAACCACAGCGCGGTGGGCCCCATGGCGGGCGTCACCAGCCCCAGCATGCCGGTCTTTGTCATCCACAACCGGAAGCACGGCAACGACGCCTACTGCA
>NZ_NFGZ01000046.1 GCF_002159175.1 Flavonifractor sp. An92
GGCTGCACCAGATGCTCCACGAGCACAACACCACCGCCCGCTGGTGCTTCGGAAACGTACGGTGCTACGTGGACGGCAACGAAAATCTGAAGCCCATGAAGAATAAAAGCACCGGGCGCATCGACATGACCGTGGCCTGGATCATCGCCATGGCCACCGCCATGGTCAAGTCGGAACATAAACCGGATCTGGCGGACGCCCTGGCGTCACCGGATTTTACCTTGTAGGAGGATCATGTGAAGGAAGGAACGCATCTCTTTGGGCGGGTGTGCCTCGGCGCGGGCGCCGCCCTGGTGTCCCTGGGGGTGGGGCTCCTCTGCCGGCCCGCCGGGTGCATCGCCGCCGGTATCTTTCTCCTGGTGGCCGGCGTGCTGGACGCGCTGGGAGGTGAGGACGTGTGAGCATCGCAAGAGGCATCCGGGCGGTGGCCAGGGCTCCCACGACACGCAAATCGGTCACGGTGGACACGCTGGTGTCCGCCGGCTACCCTGTGGGCGGTACCGAGACCGGCGAGACCTTCGCCCGCAAACTCTCCGCCGTGGACCGCTGCATCGAGATCCTGAGCGACTCCATGGGAAAGCTGCCGTGCTACATCATGGACACCAACACCCGGGAGCGGAGGAAGGACCCGCTGCTCACACTGCTGAATGTCCGGCCCAATGAGGCCATGACCCCCGTCATCCGCAAGAAGGTGCTGGAGACCAGCCGTCTGGTCAGCGGGAACGGCTACGACTGGATCATCCGGGACAGCCGTACCGGGCGGGTCCGGGAGCTGATCCCGGTGCCCGGGAACCTGGTGGAGCCGTGGATGGACACCGGTGGGCGCGTGTGGTACACCGTGACCCACCCGTGGACCGGGGAGCCCATGGTGCTGCCCAACGAGGATGTGTGCCACTACAAGGGGGCCACCCGGGACGGCCTGAAGGGCGTGGCAGTCCTCCGCCGGGCCGGCGAGGTCATTGCCTCCGCCCGGGCGCAGCAAGGGTATGAGCGCGCCTACTACGAAAACGGAGGCAAGCCCTCCGGCGTGCTGCGCACCGACACCGACCTGAGCGGAAAGACCGACGATCCCAAGAACCCGGGGAAGAAAATCGCCAAAAAGGACCTGCTCCGCCGGGAGTGGGAGCGGGTCCACGGCGGCTCCGGCAATGCCCACCGCATCGCCATCCTGGACTACGGGCTGGACTACAAGCCCCTGAGCGCCAGCAACGCCGACGCCCAGTTCATCGAGAGCAAGGAGGTCTCCATCCGGGACATCGCCCGGTATTTCGGCGTCCCCCTCTACAAGCTCCAGGAGGGCAAACAGGCCTACGGCTCCAATGAGCAGAACGCCATCGAGTACGTGGTGGGCACCCTGCACCCCATCGTCACCCAGTACGAGGAGGAGCAGACGTGGAAGCTGCTGAGCCTCTCTCAGGTGGACGCCGGCCTGGAGATCCGCATCAACCTCATGGCCGAGCTGCGGGGCGATACTGCCGCCCGGGGCGACTGGTACCGCACGATGACCGAGATCGGCGGATTTTCGGTCAATGACATCATGGCCCTGGAGGACATGCCGGACGTGCCCGGAGGGGACGAGCGGCGGGCCTCCCTGAACTATGTGCCCCTGAGGGACTGGGCGGAACTGAGCCGCCTGCGGGCCCGGAAGGAGGAGCCTTTGGAGTGAAACGAATGGAACCGATCCGAAAATACGCACAGCTGCGGAAGGCCGACACCGACGAGGGCGAGCTGTCCCTCATCAACGCCCAGTCCCTGCGGCCTCTCTCGGCGGAGGAGGTGTTCACCTTCCGCCTGGCCGCCTGCAACGACCAGGTGGACCGGGATTTTGAGCGCTTCCCCGAGCAGACCCTGGAGGACTTTGCCCGGCTGTTTACCGGCCGCCCGGTTCTGATGGACCACCAGTGGAGTGCCGGGAGCCAGACCGCCCGGGTCTACGCCGCCGCGGTGGAGGACATGCCCGGCGTACCCGGGGGGAAGCAGCTGGTGCTGCGGTGCTACATGCCCAGGCTGCGGGGCAATGCCGACACCATCGCCGCCATCGAGGCGGGCCTGCTGCGGGAGTGCAGCGTGGGCGTGGCCGTGAAGCGGGCCGTCTGCTCGGTCTGCGGCAAGGACAACCGCCTGCGGGTGTGTGAGCACCGGGGCGGCCAGATCTACCAGGGGCAGGCCTGCCACTTTGATCTGGAGGGGGCCGCCGACGTCTACGAGGTGTCTCTGGTGGCCGTCCCCGCACAGCCGGACGCCGGCATCATCAAGAGCAAGCGCTACGGCGGCGCGGAGCCCACTCCGCCCGCCGGGCCGGAGCCCTGGCAGGACCAGGCCCTGCTGGAGCTGGAAAAAAACCGATTCTGATTTGGAGGGAAGCACATGAGACGGAAACTCAACGACCTGAAGTCCCAGCGCACCACGCTCCTGGAGGGCGCCGAGGCCCTGCTGAAGGAGGGCAAGCGGGAGGAGTACCGCGCCAAGATGGAGCAGGTGACCAACCTGAACGCGGACATCCAGGACCTGGAGCAGCTGGTGCAGGAGCAGGACCGCAAGTTCCTGGAGAAGATCCCGGACCGCAGGGAGGAGCACGAGAAGGCCCTGGAGCGGGCGGAGATCCTCCAGAAGGGTATGGAGGTGAAGTTCTCGGCCGCGGAGACCATCCGGGACGTGTACCAGGCCAGCAAGCAGACCACCCTGGCCACCGGCACCATCGTCCAGCCCACCGGCGCCGGCGGCAACATCCGGGACCCCCTGGGCAACGTGGTCAGCTCCATCGTGGACGAGGTCTACGTCCAGGACCTCACCGGTATGAGCGCCTATCTGGAGCCCTATGTCATCACCGAGCTGGACGCCAAGGGCGGCAAGGTGAGCACCAACGCCGGCACCGCCCGCGCGGCCTCCACGGACCCCACCTTCGGCGTGGCCAAGATCGCGCCCTATGAGCTGAATGTCACCACCTACGTGGACCGCAACATCTCCCGCCTGAGCCCGGCCAACTACTACGAGAAGATCCGCTCCATGGCCATGCGCGCCATGCGCCGGAAGCTCTCCGAGCTCATCGTCAACGGCGACGGCCAGGGCAGCCCCGACATGTTCGGCATCAAGAACGCCAAGAATCTGGCCGGCGCGGAGATCTTCGCCAAGCTGGAACTGGCGGGCACGGTGGACGAGAACCTGCTCACGGAGCTGTTCTTCTCCTATGGCGGCGACGAGACCATCGGCGCCAATGCCCGGCTGTACTGCAACAAGAAGGACCTGCTGGCCCTGGGCAAGATCCGGGGCAGCGACAAGAAGCGGGTCTTTGAGATCACCCCGGAGGGCGGCAACCCCAACCGCGGCCTCATCAAGGACGGCGGCACCATGATCCCGTACGCCATCAACTCGTTCCTCACCGCCCACACCGGTGCGGAGGCCCAGACCCAGACCCTGGTCTATGGTGACCCCATGAACTACGAGGTGGGTCTGTTCGGTGAGTACACCATCCGGGTGGACGAGTCCATCAAGGGCGTGGAGCGGATGATTACCATTCTGGGCGACGCCATGGTGGGCGGCAATCTGGTGGTGGACAAGGGCTTCGTGGTGGCCGTCACGCCCGCCGGGGGCTAATCCATGGCCCTGACCGAGAGCGAGCGGGCGGCGCTGCTGGCCTACTGCCGCATTGAGGAGCCCAGCGCCGAGGAGCTGCTGGTGCTGGAGGGGTTGCATTCTGCCGCTGAGGAGTACATGGCAAACGCCGGAGTGGCGAAGCCCGCCGAGGGCACCTCCCGCCGGGCGCTCTATGACCTGTGCGTGAACTTCATGGTCCTGCGGGACTTTGATCTGAGAGACGCTACCATCACCGGCACCATCGTCAATGACAATCCGGCCTTCCGGCGGATGCTGACCCAGCTGAAGCTCACCGAGCCGGCAGGGGAGGAGGAGTGAGCATGGACGGCCACATCGACGCCGGGAAATTAAACCAGCCCCTCAAGGTGCTGGAGCTGCGGGAGACCGGGAGCGGCGTCTGGGAGTGGGTCCCCCTCCGCACCGCTTGGGCCCAGGTGGAACAGACCGCCAAGACGAACCTGTTCAGCAAGGTGGGCGTGGGCGCCCGGGACGCTGCCGTCGTGATCCGGCGGCAGTCCCTCACCCTTCACAACGCCCTGCGCTGGGGGGAGCGGCACCTGTTCCTCACTGCCATCACCCAGCGGGGGCGGGGCCACTTGGACGTGTCCGCCGCGCTGGTGGCGGTGGTGCGGTGCCGTGCCCAGCGCACCCAGGAGACCGTGGGCCAGGCCGGGCGGCCGGTCCCCAACCAGGTGCTGGACCTGACCTTCCCGGCCGTGCTCACCGAGAAATACGCCCGCCACGAGCCCCAGGAGACCTACGCCCAGGTGGAGAGCTGCTTCGTGCTGGTTACGCCCAAGGTCATCGCGCTGAAAGCGGGGGACCTGGTGACGGTCCAGGAGGGCCCGGCCCAGGCGGAGTACCAGGTAAAGGCGCCCCACATCCTGGACGAGTGGAAAAACGAGTACGAGATCGTGTGGAGGAGGGACGTCTGATGGCCACCAGCGTGGGCACCGAGGACCTGGACCGGCTCCTTCAGAGCTGGGACCACCTGCTCCGGCAGTTCCCGGCCTCCAAGCGCAAGCTCCTGGAGAGCCTGGGAGAGGAGCTCCTGTCCGACGTGCGGGGCCGCATCGGCGGCACCGGCAAGGTGGCCGGATGGCAGGCCCCCCACCAGGGCAGCGGCGGCGGCTATGTGGCCGTGCGGCCCCTGGCGGACACCTACCAGACCACCAAGAGCGGCAAGCGCTACGCCGTGGGCTATGTCACCAACGCCATCGAGGGCGGCCACAAGCACGGAAGGCCCCGGGGCGGCACGGCCAAGGGCTACCGGTATCGCCCCCGCATCCATGTGGCGGCTGTGCCGGGACAGTGGTTTTACCAGAGCGCCCGGGAGGCGCTCCAGAGGGGTGTGCCGCCGGAGAAGCTGGCGGGGCTGCTGGAGGAGATCGTGGACGGATTGGAGGGGAAGCTGTGACCTATGTGGATGTGATGGAGGCCATCGCCGCGGCGCTGGCCGCACTGTGGCCGGAGCGGATGCTCTACCGGGATTACTGCCCGGCGGACTTCCACCGGCCCTCCGGCTTCCTCTACGTGACCGAGGCGGAGTTCACCGACGCCGCCCTGGGGCTGGTGGAGTGGACCCTGGAGGCCGAGCTGGAGCTGCGCGCCGCCACCGACGCCTATTCCACCGAGAGCACCGAGGCGCTGCGGGAGGACCAGGCGGCGGTGCTCGCCCGCTTCGGCGGCCCGTCCCTGGCGGTGGGGGACCGGCACATCGTGCTGGACCTCTCCGCCCCGTCCCCGGGGCCCGGGACGGCCTATGTGCGCTTCTCCGCGTCCTGGATGGACCAGCGGCCGGGCTGGCATGACCTGGAGGACCCCGACGACCCGGTGAGCGCCGGGGTGCCCCGCATGGAGGACTATCAGCTCACCGTGACCACAAAGGAGTGATGTTATGGCAACCACCATCGGCCTGCCGGTGCTGAAGATCGCCTTCGAGGCGGCGGCCCAGCAGGCGGCCAACCGCAGCAAAAAGGGCTATGTGGCCCTCTTCGTCCGGGATTCCTCCGCCCAGGGGGTCCACCTCCTGAGCAGCACCGCCCTCATCCCCGCCGGACTGGGGGAGGGGAACAAGAAGATCGTGGAGCAGGCCTTCCAGGGCACCGACCGGGGCGGCCCCAGCCTGGTGATCCTGGTGGTCATCGCCCCCGGCACTGAGGACACCACCGCCCTGGAGGGTGGCCTGAAGGCCATCGAGCAGTATTCCATCGACTACCTGGCCGGTCCCACCGACCTGACCGACGAGGAGAGCGCCAAGCTGGTGGAGTGGGTCAAGGCCCAGCGGGCGGCCTACCGCACCGTGAAGCTGGTCAAGCCCTGGAAAACGGCGGGCAGCGACGACATGGGCATCATCGAGCTGGACGAGACCGGCCTCACCGACGCCGAGGGCAAAGTGACGGCGGCGGCGTACTGCCCCCGCCTGGCCGGTGTGCTGGCGGGCATCCCCATGGGCATGAGCGCCACCTACGCCCCCCTCACCGAGCTCACCGCCGTCACCCCCCGCACCGCCGAGGAGCAGGCCCAGGCCATCCAGAACGGCAAGCTCATCCTCCTCCACGACGGCCTCAAGGCCAAGATCGCCCGGGCCGTCAATTCCCTGACCACCATCCCCCAGAACGGCAAGGAGGACTGGTGCAAGATCAAGGTGGTGGAGGGCATGGACCTCATCACCTACTACCTGCGCACCACCATCGAGGACAGCTACCTGGGCCGCTACCCGAACACCTATGACAACAAGCAGCTCCTGGTCACCGCCATCACCGACTACTTCCGCTATCTGGAGGGGGCCGGCGTCCTGGCCGCCGGCGAGAGCTACGCCCGGGTGGACTATGACCGCCAGCTCCAGTGGCTGAGCAGCCAGGGGGTGGACACCTCCTCCATGACCGAGCAGCAGGTGCTGGAGTACCAGACCGGCTCCTGGGTGTTCCTCAAGTGCGGCGGCCGCCTGGTGGACGCCATGGAGGACTTTGAGCTGACCTTCAACAACCTGTAAGAGAGGAGCGAGAACGTGGCAAGGACCATCGACAGCGCCAAGCGCATCATCAACGGCACCTACGGCTCGGTGTGGCTCGACGGCGAACGCCTGGCGGAGTGCTACGGCGCCCAGGCCAAGGTGGAGATCAACAGCGAGACCGTCAACCTGTGCGGCCAGTTCATGGAGGCCTACAAGCCCACCAGCGGCAAGGGCTCCGGCTCCCTGATGCTCTACAAGGCCGACAGCGGCATGGCCCAGCGGATGCAGAGCATCCAGGACGGCGTGGTGCCCGAGTGTACCATCATCACCAAGCTGGCCGACCCGGACAGCGCGGGCGCGGAGCGGGTGGCCTATTACGGCGTGCAGTTCACCGACCTGACCCTGGCCGACTGGCAGGCCGCCACCATGGGCAAGGTCACGGTGCCTTTCACCTTCACCCGCTATGAGTACCTGGACATGATCCCGGTGCAGTAAGGAGGAGCCATGAAAAAAGAGACTGTTCGCACCCTGCTGGACATCCAGCCGGGTGAGCCGGAGACCACCCGTGTGCGGGTGGCCCGCCTGGGGCTGGAGATCCAGCTGAAGGAGCTGCCCTATGACAAGCTCACCAGCCTGCGGGGCGTGGAGGACAGCAACCTCCACTACCTCCTCTCCAGCGCGGTGGAGCCCAATTTCCGGGACAAGGCCTGGTATCGGGAGCACATGGGCTGTCCCACCCCGGTGGACGCCCTGAAAAAGCTGCTGCGGCCCGGCGAGGTGACCGCCCTGGTCCGCCGGCTGGACCGGCTCAACGGCTACGCCCCCGGCGCGGTGCTGGACGTGGAGGAGGACCTGTCCGGCAAGGCCATCCAGGACGCCCTGGAGGACCTGGAAAAAAACTAGACCATGACACAGACCTGGCGGCGGCCCAGCGGCTGCTGCTCCAGTACGGCGTCTTCCCCGGGGACTTTTTCCGCCGCCCCCCGGGGGAGCGCGCCGCGGTCTGTGCCATGCTGATCCATGACAAACGGCGGAGAGAGGAGGGAAGATAATGCCGGTTGACGCCAGTGTGGCCATGAGCGTTCAGGACAATCTTTCCGCTGCGGTTGTCGCGATGAAGAATAGTATGACAGCCTTTCGGACGGACGTCGTGGGCCTGCAAAAAGAACTCTATAACCTGAGCAACTCCAAGGCGAGCCTTCGTATTGATATGAACGCGGCGCAGATCGAGTTGAAGAAAACCAGACAGGCGTACCGGGATCTGGGCGAGAGTGCCACCGAGGCGGAGCGGCAGGCGGCCAAGGCCGACTGGAGCCAGGCGGAGGAAAACCTGGAGAACATCCGCCAGCAGTACGACCTGGTGAGCCGCCAGGTGCGCCAGACCACCAAGGACCTGGAGGCGGCCACCGGGGCCATCAGCAAGCTGGACAACCGGGCTGCCCGGAGCGGCGGGGGAGGGGAGACCTATCTGCTGGACGCCCTGGGCACGGCCGGCCTGGGCCAGATGGCCGGCGACACCGCCCAGGAGATCGCCAACACCCTCATCTCCTCCACCTACGGCTCCGCCGCCGGCGGGCTCATCTCCTCCGGCTTGTCCGGGGCCATCTCCGGCGCGGCCATCGGCTCTCTGGCCGGTGCGCCTGGAGCTGCCGCAGGTGCGGCCATTGGCGGGGCCCTGGGAGTGGGCAGCGGGCTGAGCCAGGTCTTTTCCTCCCGCAGCGAGGCCTTCAGCAGCTACGTCCAGGAGGCCGTGGAGGGCCAGATCTCCGAACAGAGCGAGGCCATCTCCTCCGGCTCGGACACCGCCGCCCAGCGGGAGCTGGATGCCATCGCCTTCAACCGCCTGCTGGGCGAGGGCGTGGGCGACCAGTACCTCAGCGACCTGCGGGACATGGCCGCCTCCACCCCCATGGAGTATAGCGACCTCACCGACATGTCCCGGGCCCTGGCCACCGGCTTCGGCGACTCGCCGGAGCGGATGCTGGAGCTGATGGAGGCCATCGGCGACGCGGGCAGCGCCGTGGGCGTCACCGCCTCCGACATGACCGAAATGGCCCGGGCCATGAGCCGGATGAACTCCTCCGGCAAGGCCACCCTGGAGTACCTTAACATCTTCCAGGACCGGGGCGTGGACGCCATCGGGATGCTCTCCGAGGCCCTGGGCAAGACCCAGGGAGAGATCTACGACATGATCTCCAAGGGCGAGATCAACGGCAAGACGGCCGCCAACATCCTCCAGCAGGGCATGGAGGAGGCGTACAGCGGGGCCATGGAGCAGATGTCCACTACCTTTGAGGGCCTCAGCTCCACCCTGGCCGACGCCGAGACCGAGCTCAACAACGCCTACGGCGAGGGCTACAACGCCGCCCGAAAAGAGGGCATGGAGGAGCAGATCGACTGGCTGAACAGCGGGGCCATGGAGGAGGCCAACCGGGCCATCGGCGCCTGGCAGGCCGAGCTGGAGAACGAGAAGGAGCGCTATCAGCGGGAGGCCATCGAGGCCATGATGAGCTCCGACGAGTACCAGAGCGCCGAGGCCCAGGGAGACGCCGCCGAGATGGGGCGGCTCATCATGCAGGCCAAGATTGACGGAATGGGCGAGTACAACAAAAGCGAGGGCGCCCAGCTGGCCCTGGAGTCTGAGCTGGCCCTGGCCGAGGCCATCCGGGAGAACGCCCAGACCGACGACGCCTATTGGGACGCCGGGTACCGGAAGGGCCAGCAGTACAGCAAGGGCCTCAACGCCGCCATCATGGCCTCTCCGTTCCTCTCGGATCTGGAGGAGCTGGGCGCGTCCCGGTCCGGGATGTCCGGCTCCGACGGGGCCACCTATTCCTGGGATGACTTCGTCAGCGGCGGCAAGTCCCTGCTGGAGCATCTGGAGTGGTTCGGCTCTTCCCGGTCCGGAGGCCCTGCATCTTCCAATGCCTTCGGCCTCAATCGGGTGCCCTATGACAATTACGCCGCCATCCTCCACCAGGGAGAGCGGGTCCTCACCGCCCGGGAGGCCCGGGCCATGGACCGCCAGGGCGGCGCCTTCGGGTCGGTGACCGTCACCGGCAACCAGTTCATCGTCCGCCAGGAGAGCGACATCGACGCCGTGGCCGCCGCCATCCTCCGCCGGGCCGAGCTGGCTGCCCAGGGAGGTGTGCGATGAAGCGATACATCACCCTCCTGGACGAGAGCGCCGGGGTGGAGCTGGTGCTCCCCGTCACCCCGTCCTCCTACCAGTGGCCCCACGAGGCCGCCATCGAGACCGTGACGGTGGACCAGCTGGGGGACCTCAACTTCTTCGGCGGCACCAAGATGGGCTCCACCACCCTCACCGACTGCATCCTGCCCGCCCACGACTATCCCTTCCTCTCTCCGGGAGCCGGGACCAACCCCTGGGTCTACCTGGAGCAGCTGGAGCAGTGGACCGACAAGGGGACGGTGCTGCGCTTTTTGGTGAGCGACACGCCGGTCAACGCCGCCGTGCTGCTGGAGGGGGTCACCTACCGGGAGCAGGACGGCACCAACGACCTCTACGCCGACATCACCCTGCGGCAGTACCGGCGGCCCGACACCCCCGCGCTGCCCGCCCAGGGCTCCGCCTCCGCCGCGACCACCCGGGACAGCGCCACCGGCGCGTCCACGGCTCGGGTGACCACCGTCCAGAGCGGCGACACCCTCTGGGCCATCGCCCGGAAATTCTACGGCGACGGGACGCTGGCCACGGCGCTGGCCTCCCACAACCAGATCAAAAACGCCAACCTCATCTACCCCGGCCAGGTCCTCCAGATCCCGCCCCGGGGCGAGCTGCCGTAAGGAGGGAGCTATGGCCGACTATCGACTGACCATCACCCCGCCGGGCGGGACGGGGACCGACGTCACGCAGCGGGTGTCCACCCTGACCTGGTCGGGGAGCATCCGCCGGGTCTCCCGCCAGATCGAGGCCGAGCTCATTACCCCCAACGACAAAAACCTCCCGGAGCTCCCCTGCGAGCTGGGCAGCGAGCTGCGCCTCACCATCGGCGGGGAGGCGGTCTTTCTGGGCCACATCGTCACCCGGGACAAGGCCACCGACGGCGTGACCACCTCCATCACCGCCCTGGACCGGGGGCGGTTTCTGGCCAATAACGAGGGCTGGTATCAGTTCTCCGCCGTCACCCCGGAGCGGGCCGTGGCCGCCCTGTGCGCCGACTTCTCCATCCCGGTGGGGGCCCTGGCCTCCGGGGCGGCGGTGAGCCGCAAATTCCCCGGCGTGGCCCTCAGCAAGATCGTGGACACCCTCTACACCCTGGCCGGGGAGCAGAACGGCCGTCGCTACCTGGCCCGCTTCACCGGCGCCGGGGCGCTGGAGGTGGTGGAGAAGCCCACCGCCGCCACCCTGGAGATCGCGCCGGAGAAGAACCTCCAGACCCTGCGCATCACCGAGGACATCTCCTCCCTCCAGAACGCGGTGGCGATTTACTCCGACGCCGGACAGCTCATCCGCACCGTGCGGGACGAGGAGAGCGTGGCCCAATTCGGCCAGTTCCAGCACGTCCTCACCCAGCGCTCCGGGGAGGACGCCGGGGCCGAGGCCCAGGCCTGGCTGGAGGACCACGGGCTCCAGCAGACCATGACCGTGGAGTGCCTGGGCCATGCCGGGCTCATCAGCGGCAACGCCGTGGTGCTCCGGGCCAACCGCACCGGCGCGGCGGGGCTGTGCTGGATCGACAGCGACACCCACACCTTCAAGAACGGGCAGTATTTCTGCCGGCTGGAGCTCAATTTCCGGAACCTCATGAACGAGACCACTGCGGGGAGTGATGTGACATGAGCGACCTGTATGCCGCCCTGGGCGCGGTGCTGCGTCCGTCCGGGACGGGTCAGGCCCTGGGGGGCTGGACCTTCGGCACGGTGGAGCGGGCCGGGCGAGGGGAGCTGCTGGTGACCTGCCTGGGCCTCTCCCTGGACCGTGAGGGGGTCCACGTGCCGCCGGAGCTCTCCTACACCTGGACCGAGGACGACGGCTCCGACGGCCTCCTGCGCGCCGGGGACACCCTGCTGGTGCTGGTGAGCGCCGACCAACAGGACTACTACATCCTCCGAAAGGCGGTATGGCAATGAAAACCCTCTTTCCCTTCTTCACCGGCAGCGAGCCGGAGGAGGAGCTGCCCCTCTACACCGACGTGGCCATGGACTACGACGCCGGGGTGCCCCGCTTTTCCGGCGGGGAGCCTGTGATCGTCTCCGGGCTGGAGGCGGTGAAGAGCTGGGCCTGGCGGGCCGTGATGACCGAGCGGTACCGCTGGAGCGTGTTTACCTGGGACTACGGCTGCGAGCTGCTGGCTCTCACCGGACAGAACTACCGCCAGGACACCCGCCTCAGCGAGGCGGTGCGCTACGTCCAGGAGGCCCTCACCGTCTGCCCCTACATCACCGCCGCCCGGGCCAGCGTGACCGGCTTCGACGGCTCCACCCTCCGCATGGAGGTGGCGCTGACCACGGTGTACGGAAAGGAGACCATCCATGTATGAGAACAAGACCCCCGAGGCCATCAAGGCCGCCATGCTGGGGGAGATCCGGGCGGGGATGGGCCTCTCCGCCCTGGCCGGGGGCTTTGCCGACGGCGTGACCGGCCCGGTGGCCGAGCAGCTGAGCCAGTGCTACATGTCCCTGGACGCCGTGCCGGACATGCTCTTCCCGGACGAGAGCTGCGGGGCGTACATCGACCAGGTGGGGGAGCAGTATTACGCCATCACCCGCCGCGCCGGGACCTATGCCCGCTGCACCATGGCCTTCACCGGGAAGGGCGGCCTGGTGATCCCCGCCGGGACGGTGTTCCTCGCCGCCGGGGGGCTGGCCTTCGCCCTTCAGGAGACCGTGACCCTGGGGAGCGGCGGCACCGGCTCCGGACAGCTCCAGGCCCAGGCGGTGGGGAGCGCCTACAACGTGGACGCGGGGACCATCGACCGGATGTATGTGAACCTCACCGGCCTCGCCTCCTACCAAAACGAGGCCGCCCAGGGCGGCACCGACCCCGAGAGCGACGCGGCCCTCCTGGAGCGCATCCAGGAGCGGGTGCAGCGGCCCCCCACCAGCGGCAACGGCTACCAGTACCAGCAGTGGTGCCTGGAGGTGGAGGGCGTGGGCTGGGCCAAGGTGGTGGAGCTGGCCCAGGGCCCCGGCACAGTGGGGCTCACCCTGGTGGACAGCACCGGCGCGCCGGCGTCGGAGGAGATGGTGGAGGCCGTCCGCGCCCACGTGGAGGAGAGCCGCCCCATCGGCGCGGCGGTGACGGTGGACGCCGCCCAGACCCTGGAGATCACCGTGGCCGCCCAGGTCACGCTCAGCGGGGTGTCTGCCTCCCAGGTGGAGGAGGCCCTGACCGGGCAGCTGGACGCCTACCGCCGCACCCTCATCGACGCCAAGTTCAGCCGGATCTACTACGGGCCGGAGGAGGACCAGCCCTACACCATGCTCTATAACCGGCTCCTGGCCATGCTCCTCAACCTGGACGGGGTGGAGGACTTCAGCTCTCTCACCCTCAACGGCGGCACGGCCAACCTGTCCATCCCCGCCGCTTCCGTGCCCGTCCTGGGGGAGGTGACAGTCACCGCATGAGGCCCCTCATCGAATCGCTGCCCGGCTACTATCAGAACAGTACCCCGGTGGTCGAGCTGGAGCGGGCCATCGGCACCCAGATGGAGGCGCTGTGGGAGGACCGGGAGGACCTCCTCCGGCAGCTCTGGGTGGACACCGCCACCTGGGGCCTTGCCTGGTGGGAGAGCTGGTGCGGCCTGCCGGTGGACGCCACCCTCTCCCACGAGGCCCGGCGCGCCCGCGTCAAGGCCAAGCTCCGGGGCCGGGGCACCACCACGGTGGAGCTCATCCGCTCCTCCGCGTCGTCCTATGTGGACGCCCAGGTGAGCGTGCGGGAGGAGGCGGAGCGGTACCACTTCACCGTGGTCTTTTCCCGCATCCGCAGCCAGCCTCCGGAGCTCACCGACCTCACCCACACCATCAACGAGGTCAAGCCCGCTCATCTGGAGTTCGACTACCTGTTTCTCTACGACTTCACCGCGGCCATCACGCTGCGGCAGGAGGTCCGCATGAGCGGGCTCATCTATCACTACAAGCTGGGGGCCTGGGCGCTGGGCGTCCACCCCTTCGGCCAAATGGAGGAGGAGGTGCTGGTCACGGACGCACAGGGCCAGATCCAGCCCGCCCTGCTGGAGGGCGTGGCGGAGTTTACCGCCGGAGACATCGCCCGGGCGCGGGTCAACGGCACAAAGCTCATCGAGGACTTTGAGGTGAAGGAGGCCGGCGGCCAGAGCGTGGCGGTGGAGTATTTCGTCCAGATGGAGGACGTGCCCCACATCACCTCGCTGGAGCTGCTGGACGCCTCCGGTACGGTCCTCACCCGGGCCGAGGTGGACATCGTCCTGCGGGGACCCACCCGGCTGTCCCACATCATCCCAATCCAGGAGGGAGGGAACGCGAATGGCTGAGAAGCCGGTGAAAGAGAACCTGCCCGCCGACCTCCCCACCGACTGGGTGCTGGAGCAGGTGGTCACCCCCGGCGGGACCGAGGCGGGGCTCTCCCCGCAGCACGGGTACAACTACCTCGCGGAACAGGTCAACGCCGCCCAGCGGGCCGCCAAACAGATCAACGATGCCTTCGGGGACCTGTCCACCGCCGCCTCGGTGGCCTTCACGGCGTCGGAGTGGCAGGGGGGCAAGCTGACCATCCCCCAGGAGCGGCACGGCCGGCGCTCGGCGGCCTTCGGCTACCAGCTGCGCCACAAGGTGGAGGGGACGCTGGTCACCAACACCTGGGCGGTGC
>NZ_NFGZ01000047.1 GCF_002159175.1 Flavonifractor sp. An92
GGGCGGCCCCATAAAAGGCCGCCCTTTTGGAGGGGAGTGGAGAGGGGAACGAGAAGTTCCCCTCTCCTTCTTTTCTTTCCCCGATTTCTTTTCGAGAAAAGAAATCGGGTCCCCGCCGGACAGGCGGCCCGTCCGGCGAGGACAAATATTCCGGGCTCCCCGGAAAGAAATAGAGCCGTTGCAGAAGGATTCTTCCACAACGGCTTTTTTCTGTTCAATCAGTCGTCCTTGTGGGTCAGGCGGTGCTTGGTGCCGTCGGGTTCCACGATATAGGTGTTCTCCAGCTGGCCCACCAGGTTGGCCCGGACCGAGGCGATGTAGGCCTTGCGGAGGATGTCCCGCTCCTCCGTCTCCGCGGGGGTGAGGCCCTCGGGGGTCTTGGCCTTGCGGGCCAGCTCGTTGATGCGGGCGATCTGCTCTTGGGTGATCATATCGTTGCTCCTTCCAGATAATTTAGAGGTAGCGCTCCAGCTCTACCATGACGCGGCCTTTTTTCGACAGGCCTCCCAGGGACTTCACCACGGCCTTGCCCAGTCCCCGGCAGGAGAGGGTGTCTCCCTCCTCCACCAGCTTGTCGGACTTGGTACACTCCCGGTGGTTGAGCTGCACCCGGCCGGCGGAGATGAAGTCGGCAGCTTTTCCACGGGAGGTGGAAAAGGCGGCGGCCACGATGGCGTCCAGCCGGGGGGTGGCCACGGTGTCCCGGATGTGCTTGACCTGCACCACCGGCGGTTCCAGATCGGCCAGGGGGATGGCGGAAACCTTCAGCCGCACCCGCCCGGCGCTGTCCAGGTTCTGGAGGAGATAGTCCGAGAGCTCCCGCAGTACGATGAGGTCGCACTTGCCCTCCCCCACCAACAGGTCTCCCACCTTCTCCCGGGTGATGCCCTGGCCCAGAATGGAGCCCAGAAAATCCCGATGGGTCAGGTTCTCCTCCGCCCGGAAGGTGCACCGCAGGGCGGCCACGGGGCCCTCGTCCGCCAGGGCCAGCGCGGAAAAATCCTCCGGCTCCTGCCAGTCGGGGAGAAAAACGCACACCGTGCGCTCCGCCCCCTCGTACCCGCCGAAAAAGAGGTGGGCAGGGTGGCCGCTCATCGCGATGAGGTTTTCCACACTCACCCGCTCCGCGGGGGACAAAAAGCCGGTGCAGGCGGGGATGTTCTTCCGCCGGGCGGTCTCCAGCTTGTCCAGGGCCCGGGCCAGGAGGAGCCGCTCCTCCCCGTCCCGGGCCAGCTTGTCCAGCACTTCGGTCTTGGTCATGCTTCCTCCCGCAGGTCCAGCTCCACCGGGCAGTGGTCGCTGCCCATCACGTCGGCGAGAATTTTACTGTCGGCGATGCGGTCTTTCAGCCGCTGGGAGCAAATAAAATAGTCGATGCGCCACCCCGCGTTGTTCTCCCGGGCGTGGTACATATAGGACCACCAGGAGTAGGCCCCGGTGACGTCGGGGTAGAGAGAGCGGAAGGAGTCCACGAACCCGGCGTCCAGCAGCTCCGTCATCTTCCCCCGCTCCTCGTCGGTGAAGCCGGCGTTGCCCCGGTTGGTCTTGAAGTTTTTCAGGTCGATCTCCTGATGGGCCACGTTCAGGTCGCCGCAGAGGATGACCGGCTTTTTGCCGTCCAGCTCCTTCAGATAGGCCCGGAAAGCGTCCTCCCATACCATGCGGTAGTCCAGCCGGGTCAGGCCCCGCTGGGCGTTGGGGGTGTAGCAGCACACCAGGTAAAAGTCCTCATACTCGGCGGTGATGACCCGTCCCTCGGTGTCGTGTTCGGGGATGCCGATGCCGTAGGTGACGGCCAGGGGCTCCATTTTGGTAAAGAGGGCGGTGCCAGAATAGCCCTTCTTCTCGGCGCTGTTCCAGTACTGGTGGTAGCCGGGCAGCTCCAGCTCGATCTGGTGGGGCTGGAGCTTGGTCTCCTGCAGGCACAGGACATCGGGGGCTTCCCGCTGGAAAAAGTCCAGAAAGCCCTTGTTGAGACAGGCCCGCAGGCCGTTGACGTTCCAGGAAATGAGTTTCAAAGGTTACTCCTCTCTGCCCTTCATGGCGCGGCTGAGCGCGGGCAGGAATTTCAGAATCAGGGGGAGGTAGGTGGTCACGAAGAGGATAGAGGCCCCCAGCGCCGCCCATTTGCGGCCTTTTTTGGGGACCGCCAGGCCCAGCAGCATGCCCATGGAGCACAGGCAGAACTTCACCAGGGCCATGTCCTTCCAGTTCATCTCGGCGATGCAGGCATCCGCGGCGGAAAACAGCTTTTTCATACGATTCCCTCCAGTTCCAACAGACTTCGTTTCAGTTCCAGGCCCCCGGCGTAGCCGGTGAGGGCCCCGTTTGCTCCGATGACACGATGGCAGGGGATGAAAATGGGCAGGGGGTTGCGGTGGTTGGCCTGCCCCACGGCCCGGACGGCCCTGGGGTTGCCGATGCGCGCGGCCAGCTCCCCGTAGGTGCAGGTGGTCCCGTAGGGGATGCGCCGCAGCTCCTCCCACACGGCGCACTGAAAGGGGGTGCCCCGGGGATCGAGGGGAAGCTCGAAGGTTTTAAGCTCCCCCCGTAGGTAGGCGAGGAGCTGTTCCCGCACCTCCCGGAGGAGCGGGGTCTCGTGGGGCATCAAACGGGGCGTCCCCTCTCCGGGCAGATACAGCCGGATGAGGGCCCCATCCTCCTCCGCCAGGGCCATTTGCCCCAGGGGAGTGTCGACGAAAAGCAGCTCCATCAGTAGCGCCGGACCACGGCCACCACCTTGCCCAGCAGCTGGGCATAGGTGCCGTCGATGGGCTCATACTCCGGGTTCTCCGGCATGAGCCAGGTCTTGCCGTCCTTGCGGCGGAGGGTTTTCACGGTGGCCTCGTCCTCAAAGAGTGCCACCACGATCTCGCCGTTGTGGCACTCGGTCTGGCTGTGGACCACCACCAGGTCGCCGGGCAGGATGCCGGCATTGAGCATGGACTCCCCCCGCACCCGCAGGGCGAAGTACTCCTCCGGATGGGCTCCGGCGTCAAAGGTGAGGTAGTCCTCAATGTGCTGCTCGGCCAGAATGGGCGCTCCGGCGGCCACGTTGCCCACGATGGGCACCTGGTTCTGGGGCGGCTCCGGCGCGGCGCGGTCCACCACGGTGATGGCCCGGGTCTTGCCCTCGGCCTTGGTGATCATGCCGGCCTCCTCCAGGCCTTTCAGGTGAAAATGGACGGTGGAGGGGCTTTTCAGCCCCACCGCGGCGCCGATCTCCCGCACCGAGGGGGGATACCCGTGTTCGGCGGTGAACTGCTGGATATAATCAAAGATCTTCTGCTGTTTGGCAGTGAGTTTGTTCATGGCGTGCCTCCTTCCCGGCGGGCTGCGCGGGTGGTTCCGATACAAAATCAGTGTATCACAGGTTCCAAATAAAGTCAAACATACGTTCCTTATTTTGTGGAGAGAGACAGTCTTTGTGAACAAATTTTGAAGGGTGGCCCGGCGGCCTTGACAAGAAAAAAGCCGGTGCTAAAATACTTAACATGTTAACGAAAGGAGAAAGGAGGGGCGCACATGCCCCAGGAACATCAGGAGATGCTGGTGCAGCACCTCCGGCAGGCCTACCGCAGCGCGGTGCAGGCCGAGCTGGACGCCGCGGGGCTCCATGAGGTGGGCCATCCCCTGCTGCTGTGCATCCTGCGGGGCGCGGCCCAGGACCAGGGCCTCACCCAGCGGGAGCTGGCCCAGCGGCTGGAGGTCTCCCCGGCGGCGGTGACCACGTCGCTGAAATCGCTGGAAAAACGGGGGTACATCCACCGGGAGCCGGAGCCGGGGGACGCCCGGCGCAACCGGGTGCGCCTGACCGACGAGGGCCGGCAGGCGGTGGAAACCTGCGCGGCCTGCTTCCAGCGGGTGAACGACCGGCTGGTCCGCGGGCTCTCGGAGGAGGAGAAGGAGCAGATCCGCTGTCTCTTCCGCAAGATGCTGGACAATCTCCGCAATCCCTAGTACAGAAAGGCAGGTTCATTTCGTTGCTTCAACTGTTTCTGACCCACCTCCAGGGCTACAAGCGGGACGCCATCAAGGCCCCCATCCTCATCGTCCTGGAGGTCCTCTGTGAGCTTTTGCTCCCGCTGGTCATGTCCGAGATCGTGGACGTGGCCATCCCCCGGGGAGATGTGACCTACATCTTCCAGCTGGGGGGCCTGATGCTGCTGCTGGCCCTCATCGCCATGGCCTGCGGCGTGTACGCCTCCAAGTACGCCGCCCGGGCCAGCCAGGGCTTTGGCGGGAACCTGCGCCAGTGTCTCTTTGACAAGGTACAGGAGTTCTCCTTTGCCGACATCGACCGCTTCTCCTCCGCCTCCCTCATCACCCGCATGACCAACGACGTCAACGCCATGACCATGATGCTGGCCATGGGCCTCAGAATGCTGGTGCGCGCGCCGGTGATGCTCATTGCCGCCCTGGTCATCAGCATCACCCTCAACGCCCCGCTGGCCCTGGTGCTGGTGGTGGTGATCCCCCTCATGTGCATCGTGATCGCCCTTCTCATGAAGGTGTGCATCAAGCTCTTTGAGACCATGCAGAAGCGCATCGACCACCTGAACAACACCCTCCAGGAGAACCTGGTGGCCATCCGGGTGGTGAAGGCCTTCGTGCGGGAGGGCCACGAGCGGGAGAAGTTCCGCCGCTCCAACGACGAGCTCACCGACGCCGCCCTGGCCGTGGGCCTGCGGGTCATCGCCATTCTGCCGGTGATGATGCTGGCCCTCAACGGCGCCACCGTGGCGGTGCTCTACTTCGGCGGGCGGATGGTCATGGGAGGCACCTTTGATCTGGGCAGCCTCCAGGCCTTCATCAACTATATCGTCCAGATCCTCATGAGCGTCATGATGGTGGCCATGTCCCTTTTACAACTCTCCCGGTCCCAGGCCTGCGCCCACCGCATCAACGAGGTCCTGAACACCGAGCCCTCGGTGGAGGATCAGCCCGGCGCGGCGGAACGGACCCTGCCCGCGCCCCGGGGCGAGGTGGAGTTCCGGGACGTGTCCTTCAAGTATGTGGCCACCGGCACCGGCGACGACGTGCTCTCCCACATCAGCTTCGACGTGAAGCCCGGCCAGTTCGTGGCCATCGTGGGCGGCACCGGCACCGGCAAATCCACTCTCGTCAACCTGATTCCCCGCTTCTACGACGTGACCGGCGGCGCGGTGCTGCTGGACGGGGTGGACGTGCGGGACTACCCCCTGAAGGAGCTGCGCAGCCGCATCGGCATGGTGCTCCAGAACAACGTCCTCTTCACCGGCACAGTGCGGGAAAACCTCCTCTGGGGCGACCCCAACGCCACCGAGGAGGAGATGATCCAGGCCGCCAAGGACGCCCAGGCCTACGACTTCATCATGGGCCTCCCCGACGGCTTCGACACCAACCTGTCCCAGGGCGGCGTGAACGTCTCCGGCGGCCAGAAGCAGCGCCTGTGCATCGCCCGGGCCATGCTGCGCAAGCCCGCCGTTCTCATCCTGGACGACTCCACCTCCGCCGTGGACAGCGCCACCGAGGCCGCCATCCGGGAGTCCTTCCAGAAGAACCTGAAGGACACCACCGTCATCATCATCGCCCAGCGCATCTCCTCGGTGCAGTACGCGGACGAGATCCTCATTCTGGACGACGACCACATCGCCGCCCGGGGCACCCATGAGGAGCTGCTGCGCACCAGCACCATCTATCAGGAGATCTATCAGTCTCAGCAGGAAGGGGTGGGAGAATAATGCCCGGACCCAATCGCGCCCCCCGCGGGGGCTACCAGAAGCCCAAGAACCTGGGCAAGACCATGGCCCGCCTGGTGGGCTACCTCACCCGCAGCAAGCTGCCGCTGCTGGCGGTGCTGGGGTGTCTCCTCGTGTCGGTGGGGGCCAACATCGGCGGCTCCTACATGATGCGAGGCATCATCAACGACTTCATTTACAGCGGCTGCACCGACTTTGCCGGTCTGGGCCGGGCCATCCTGGTGCTGGTGGGGATCTACCTGCTGGGGTGTCTGGCCACCTACGGCCAGTCGGCCACCATGGTGCGCCTGGCCCAGCGGGGCGTCAACCGCTTGCGCAAGGACCTCTTCGACAAGCTCCAGAATCTGCCCCTCTCCTACTTCGACCAGCACCCCCACGGAGAGCTGATGAGCCGCTTCACCAACGACGCGGACAACGTGCAGCTGGCTCTGGAGCAGAGCGTGGTGTCCCTGTGCTCCAGCGTGCTCATGTTCATCGGTCTGGTGGCCATGATGCTCTTCATCAACTGGAAGCTCTTTCTGGTCACCGCCGTGCTCCTGGTCATTACCATGAACCTCTTCCGCAAGCTGGGCGGCCGCAGCCGCCGTTTCTACCAGCGCCAGCAGGCCACCCTGGGCGACGTCAACGGCGACATCCAGGAGGTCATCGAGGGCCTGAAAGTGGTCAAGGCCTTCACCCACGAGGAGCAGGCCAAGGAGCAGTTCCGCAAGCTCAATGAGGCCTACCGGGACGCGGCCCAGAAGGCCAACTTCTACTCCACCATGATCATGCCGGTCTCCGGCAACCTTATGAACATCAGCTACGCCCTCACCGCCGCCTTCGGCGGACTGCTGTCGGTCATCCAGGGCTTTGACCTGGGCGGCCTGGTGGTGTACCTCAACTACTCCAAGCAGGTGGGCCAGCCCCTCAACCAGATCTCCCAGCAGATGACCACCCTCCTCTCTGCCCTGGCGGGCGCAGAGCGCATCTTTGAGGTCATGGACACCGCCCCCGAGGTGGATGAGGGCACCGTCACCCTGGTGGGGGCGGAGAAGGATGAAAACGGCGTCCTCTCCCCCTACACCGGCACCGGACGGCCCCACACCTGGGCGTGGAAGGTGCCCCGCAGCGCTGGCATGGAGCTGGTGCGGGTGACCCTGACGGAGGACGGCGGGGCCGTGGAAGCGCCCGAGGGCGACCACTGGGCCTGGAAGTACCCGGATGCGGACGGCAAGCCCGCCCTCCATCCGGTCCGCGGCGCGGTGCGCAGCGTCCCCGGCGAGGACTACGCCCTCACCGAGCTCAAGGGCGCGGTGCGCTTCCGCCATGTGGACTTCTCTTACGTCCCCGGAAAGCGTATCCTAAAGGACGTGTCGGTCTACGCCAACCCCGGCCAGAAGATCGCCTTCGTGGGCTCCACCGGCGCAGGCAAAACCACCATCACCAACCTTGTCAACCGGTTCTACGAGATCGAGGGCGGCCTCATCACCTACGACGGGATCGATGTAAAAGCCATCCGCAAGGACGACCTGCGCCGCAGTTTGGGTGCGGTGCTCCAAGACACCCACCTCTTTACCGGCACCATCATGGATAACATCCGCTACGGTCGTCTGGACGCCACCGACGAGGAGTGCATCGCCGCCGCCAAGAGCGCCAACGCCCACTCCTTCATCCGCCGCCTGCCCGACGGGTACAACACCATGGTCACCGGCGACGGCGCCAACCTCTCCCAGGGCCAGCGGCAGCTGCTGGCCATTGCCCGGGCCGCCGTGGCCGATCCCCCGGTGATGATCCTGGATGAGGCCACCTCCTCCATCGACACCCGCACCGAGCGGCACATCGAGCTGGGCATGGACGCCCTCATGGAGGGCCGCACCGTGTTCGTCATCGCCCACCGGCTCTCCACCGTGCGTAACTCCAACTGTATCGTGGTCATCGAGCACGGCGAGATCCAGGAGAAGGGCGACCACCAGCAGCTTCTGGACCAGAAGGGGCGGTATTACCGGCTCTATACCGGACAGTTCCAACTGTCGTAAAGGGGTTTGCCCTCGCCGGGCGGGCCGCCTGCTCTGCGGGAGCACCGCTTTCTTTGCAAAGAAAGCGGTGGGAAAGAAAGCCCAGAGGGGGGATACCCCCCTCTGGACTCCCCCAAAGCGCTCCCCGGCTTTCATTCGGCTGCGGCGGTATTTCCAAAGTGCGGCGTGGCCAATTCCGGGCTTTCTGCCTATCCGGAAAGCGTTGTACCCTGCCAATATGGGCGGCCCCCTAAAAGGCCGCCCGCTGGAGGGGAGTGGAGAGGGGAACGAGAAGTTCCCCTCTCCTTCTTTTCTTTCCCCGGTTTCTTTTCGAGAAAAGAAATCGGGCGCTGTCCGCGCAGGACGCCTGTGCGGCGAGCACAGTTCCCCCGGCATTCCAAATGCTGAACATGAAAAAACGCGTTCCTCCAGATGGAGGAACGCGTTTTTCTTTCACTTATCCTGCCTGTTCCGCAAAACTGGCGTCCGCGAAGCAGGCCCGCTTCAGCCCCAGGATGGGGGCTGCGCCGGAGAGGGTGGTGCCGAAGAACACCACCTCTTTGGGCAGATCCAGGAAGTCCACGATGGTGCCGTTACAGAGGGTACTGCCGGTACACAGCACCAGGTCGGCCCAGTCGACCACCTCGTCCCGGTCGGTGCCGCCGTCCCGGATGGGACAGCCGTCCTTCACCTTGCCGATGTTGTCCGGGTTGAGGTCCAGCACCTGCACCTCAAAGCGCTGAGACAGAGCGGCGATGAGAGCGGGCTGGAAGCCCACCAGGGCGATTTTGGGCGCTCCGTAGGTCTCCCCCACCCAGTCCGCCATGTGGCGGGCGCAGAACTCCGGGCCGCCGTCCTTGCAGTGGACGGTGTTGTCCGCTTTTCCGAGGTACTTCATCACCGCGTTGAGGGCGGCGATGAAGAGGCCCCGGGCGTGGGGGTCGCCGTCCAGGTCCCCCTCCAGCAGCTGACTCAGGGGCCCGGAGAACTGGGCGGGGGCGTCGGTGAAGGCCTGCCCCTTGGCGCCCCGGAAGGTGGCCATGAGCATGACTTCTTTTCCGGTGAGGATGGGGAAATCCTTTCGCTGGGTGTTGCCGATGGCCTCCTGGGGGGTGAGGCCCCGGGCGGCGATGGCGATGTCGTCGGCGCTGAGCCCCTCCTGTTCCAGAATGGACCGGAAGGACTGCCGCAGCGTCTCGTAGAGGTCGTGAGCGGTCATGGGAACTCGGCTCCTTTCCCACCGGCCAGACGGCCCACCCCCTGGGCGGCCAGGGAGAGGAAGAGCAGCAGCACGGCAGTGGCCAGGGCCATGCCGTTGTCGCCGGTGGAGATGTTGAGATAGATGCTGGCGGGGAGGGTCTCGGTCTTCATCCGGGTGACCCCCACCAGCATGAGGGTGGCCCCGAACTCCCCCAGCCCCCGGCTCCAGGCCAGCAGGAAGGCAGACACCAGGGCGGGGCGGCACAGGGGGAGGGTGATGTAGCGGAAAGCCTGGAAGCGGGTGGCCCCCTGGGTCTGGGCAGTGAGGGCCAGCTCCGGGTCCAGGCGCTCAAAGGCGTCGGACACCAGATGGACCACAAAGGGGAGGTTGACCAGCAGATGCGCGGCCACGATACCCTTGGGGTCAAAGACGATGCGCAGCCCCGCCTCCTTCAGGGCCTTCCCGAAGGGGGAGGAAAAGACCGTGAGGAGGGCCAGGCCCAGCACTAGATAGGGCAGAGACATGGGAAGCTCCACCAGGGTCCGCAGAAAGCGCCGCCCGGGGAGGGGGGCGGAGGTGATGCAGTAGGCGCTGGGGATGGCCATGGCCATGCACAGCAGACTGGAGACGGTGGTGGTGATAAGGCTCAGGCGCAGGGCGAAGCGGGTCTCCGCCGAGGCCAGGGCCCGCCCCAGGTGGGGGATGCCCCCCGCCAGGATGGCCCACAGATTCCAGGCCACGAACAGGGCGCAGAGGAGCAGCACGGCGGCAAAGGCGTACTCAAAGGGTTGAAGCCGCCGCCTCCGGCGGTGTTTTTCCTTAGCCCTCCGCCAGCTCATAGCCGAAGCTGGTCCAGATCTCGTGGGCGGCGTCGCTGTTCAAAAAGTCCATCAGGCCGTCGGCGGCCTCGGCGTCGTCGGAGCAGGTGAGCCGTGCGGCGGGGATGGTCTTGACATAGGCCTCCATCTCGGCGCAGTCCACAATGTCGGCCTCGTCGGTGTTCACGTTCTCCTTCCACACGATGATGGCGTCGGCCTCGTCGGCGGTGAGGGCAGTGGTCATGGCCGGGGCGGTGGCGGTGTTGGAGACGATGTCCACCGTGTCGGCGATGCCGTAGTCGGTGAAGAGCTGCTGGGCGATCTTACCGATGGGAGTGGCCTCCGGGTCGCCGATGACCAGGCGCACGCCGTCACCGGCCAGGTCGGCGGGGCCGGTGATGTTCAGCGGATTCCCCTTCTGCACGGCGATGACCGGGATATGGCGCACCAGGGGGGTGGAGCTCTCCACCAGATCGGCCACCGGCTTCACCTCCTGCTCGGAGCCGGCGATAAAGAAGTCGCCCTCCTGAGCGGTGTTGATCTGGGTCTGGATCTGGGCGGCATTGGCGTAGGTGACCTCCATCTTGCAGCCGGTCTCGGCCTCAAAGGCCTGGGCGATCTCCTCAAAGGGGTCCTTCATGCCCGCGCCGCAGAACACCATCAGGGAGTGGCCCTCCAGGGGGAGGCTGGCCTCCTGAGAGGGGCTGGGGGT
>NZ_NFGZ01000048.1 GCF_002159175.1 Flavonifractor sp. An92
GGGGTGGGCTCGGCCGAGGGCGTGGGGGTGGCGGCAGTCTGGCCGGAGCAGCCGGCCAGCAGAGCGGCGGTCAGCAGGGCGGCACACAGGGTTTTCATCTGGAATTTCATACGGGGTTCCTCCTGAACGAAAATGTACAGTCAGTATAACAAAAGGAACCGGTGTCGTATGTTGTCAGAACAACTTTTTGTCCAGGAGCGTGAATTGGTTTTTGCGGAACCGGAGCAGCCCCTCTACCTCCATCCGCTTGAGCTCATGGGAGAGGACGCTGCGGTTGATGCACAGGTAATTGGCCAGCGCCTCCCGGTCGAAGGGGATGGTAAAGGTGGCCGAGCCGGAGCGCTTGGCCTGGGCGGTGAGGTATTTTAAGATGCGCGCCCGGGCACTTTTCACCGAAAGGGCGTCGATCTTGTAATATTTCCGGATGTTCTGGTTGGCCACGAAGGACAGGAGGTTTTGCAGCAGGGCCAGCCGGAGCTGCGCGTCCAGCTTCTCCCCCTCCAACGCTGCCCAGGGGATGGCCAGCAGCCGGGCGTCCTCCACAGCGTAGATGGCGTAGGGGCTGGTCTTGCGGGGGGTGCAGGCCACCTCTCCCCCGGCCAGGTAGCCGGGCAGGAGCTGCTGGTAGAGAAATTCGCTGCCGTCGGCCTCAAAGCGGGCGGCCCGCAGGGCGCCGGAGAGGAGCACATAGAGCTGTTCCACCCGCTCTCCCTGCTGGAGCAGGAAGGAGCCGGCGGTTATGGTCACCGGGGTGGGGCCGAGCGCGGGCAGTACGGCGGCGGGGTCCAGCCCCCGGAAGAGGACACAGGTCTGCAGGAGGGCCTCCTCCGCGTCGGTGGGTGTGTACATGGGGGCGCCTCCCTTCGAAACAGAAAAAAACGGCAACCGCAAAAGCGGTTGCCGTTTTTGGTGGAGACTACTGGACTCGAACCAGTGACCTCCTGCGTGTGAAGCAGGCGCTCTAACCAGCTGAGCTAAGCCTCCAATTGGCGGGAGCGATTCCTCTCCCGTCGTGGTGACGCGTACGGGAATCGAACCCGTGTTACCGCCGTGAAAGGGCGGTGTCTTAACCGCTTGACCAACGCGCCAAGCGATGAACGGCGGTAGAGCCGTTATGGTAGCGGCACCTGGATTTGAACCGGGGACACTGCGGGTATGAACCGCATGCTCTAGCCAACTGAGCTATGCCGCCATCGAAAAGCCCTAGTGAAACAGGGCGAGATTTAGTATAGCCGAAAGCCCCCGATTTGTCAACCGGTATTTTCAATTTTTCTAAAAATTTTTTCGGGATGTGCCCCGGGGTCAGGAGGCCGCGGAGACAGTGAACTCCTGGGCGCCCATATAGCCCGGGGCGAGCTCATATTTTTCAAACAGGAGCACCACGTCCCCATCGGCGTTGAGGAAGAATTTCTGGTCGTCGGAGACGGTCTCGAATCCCCCCTCGCCGGGCGCGAAGAACACGCCGCCCTCCAGTTCGCTCTGGGCGATGCCGTTGCGCACCGCCTCGTCGCACTGCTCCCGCCAGTCGGGACCCAGCAGGTCGGGCAGGGTCAGCTCGGTGCCGGTGGTGAGGTCCAGATTATAGAGGTAGTATTCCGTATAGGCGCTGGCCAGGGTCTCGGTCTTGGTGATGACGAAGGAGAGGTACTGCCCGTTGGAGCACTTGACCTCATAGTCCACGTCGATGATGATGGGCATGAAGTCCTCGGCCTTGCCGCCGGTCTCCACAAAGGCCTCCCGGGCCTCCCGGGCCCGCTCCTCCGCCTCGTCCAGCACCTGGTCGATGGATTTGTGGATCTCGGTGTTGATGCGCTGCTCCAGATCGGTGTCGCCGGTGTCGGTGAGGGCAGGGAGGCGCACGTCGATCAGGTGGTCCCGGTCGTTGATCTGATAGCTCTCCACGGTGACGATGCGGGCCAGCTGGCCCAGCACGGGCACATCGGCCAGGGCGGCGGCAAAGGCGGGACTGCCGTTGACCAGCAGACAGAAGCAGAGACAGGCGGCCAGACCGCCCCCCAGGCTGCGGCGGATGGCCCGGCGGCAGGCCCGGCGGCGCTCCCCCTCCCGCAGCGCGGAGGCCACGGCGAAGGACAGCTCCGGCGGGAGCTCGGTCGACTGGTACCGCGCGCGGGCGCGATTGAGGGATTCATTCATCGTTCAGGTCCTCCTCGGTCCATTCTTTCAGATGCTTCAGGCCCTTGTACAGGCGGGACTTTACGGTGTTGAGATTGGCGCCGGTGACCCGGGCGATCTCCTCCAGCTTCAGATCTTCGAAATAGCGCAGGCGCACCACGGTGCGCTCCTTTTCATTCAGCCGCTCGATGGCGTCGTACAGGTCCAGCCGGGTGCCGGGGTCGGTCTCGGGGGCGGCCTCCTGGTCCAGCCGGTCCTCCAGCGGCACCAGCCGCTGGCTGCGGCGGTACCAGTTGATGCTCTCGTTGACCAGAATGCGGTAAAACCAGGTCTTGACGTAGGCGGGCTCCCGCAGGGAGTCGGCCTTGGTCAGGGCTTTCACAATGCTCTCCTGGACCACATCCAGCGCGGCGTCCCGGTCTTTGACATAGCTGTACGCCAGCCGGTAAAAGTCCGCCTGGCCGGCAATGATATATTCCGTCAGGGTGGAGCGTTTATCCTGACACTTCTCCACGATACACTTCCTCTCTCGGGGGCGTTTCCTCCCGGGGAACGGTGTGATTTTTCAGATAGACCAGCCACTGGTCGTAATCAGGGGGGTAGAGGTGGATGCCGTCGCTGCTCTGCCGGGCGGGGAGGGCCCCGTGCTCATTGGCAAAGGCGGACCAGACGTCCACTACATAGGCCTGCTTTTCCAGGCCCAGGGCGCGGATGACGCGGTTGAAGGCCTGCAGGCGCAGATTGGTGAACACCCCCTCGGAGGATTTGGCCTCCGTAACGGGGATGAGGGTCTGGAGATAGAGCTGTGCGTCGGGCTGGGCCTGGCGCACCAGGTCGATGAGCTCGCCGTACTGGCGGGAAAACTGGTTTTCGCTCCACCAGCCCAGCTCGTTGACGCCCAGCATCAGATAGACCTTGGAAAAATGCCCGGCGGCCAGGGCCTCCAGGGCGGTCTCCTTCCGGCCCTGGGCCTTGACGAAGGCCTTGGTGCGGATGGTCTGGGCGTTGAGGCCCCGATAGGCAAAGGAGCCGGCGGGGCGGATGGAGGTATAGTAGAGAAGCCCCTCTGTGCGGGAATCGCCCAGAAACGCCGCGTCCTGAAACCAGTCGTCCTCCACCGGCGGTGAGCCGGGGACGGGCTGGGAGTAGTCGTAGGGGACGGGCGTGGGGGTCGGTTCCGGCGTTGGGGTGGGCGAGGGTGTGGGAGCCGGGGTCGGCGTGGGCCTTGGGGTGGGCGGAACGTGCTCGGCCACCGCGGCGTGGGGGTCGCGGCTGGCCTGGACGGTGGGGACGCTCACACTGTGTCCGCACAGGAGCAGGCCTCCCGCCAGCGTCAGGGAGAGAAGGAGCATCCACATGGCGTTCCGGCCCGGAGAGAGCCGCCTCCGGCGCTTCGGGCAGTGCGCCATGGCGGTGCCTCCTTTCGGCGCATTCTATTTCTGAGACGGCGGAGCCGTCCAAAAAGTTGCGGACCGAGCGGCTTTTTTTCAGCCGAAGGTCCTCTTGTCAGAAGGGGCAGGAATGGGTTATAATTCCTTCATGTTAGATTTGCGGCGGGAAATGCCTTTGCCGCTGTCCATAAAGGAGAATTACTATGGTCAAGACCGTGATCCCGGCGGGGTACGCCCCCTGCCTGAACCTGTACGACACCCAGAAGGCCATCGGTCTTTTGAAGCGCCTCTTTGAGGACACCCTGGGCGGCGCCCTGCACCTGCGCCGGGTGTCGGCCCCTCTCTTCGTGGAGGCGGCCACCGGCCTGAACGACGACCTGAACGGCGTGGAGCGGGCGGTCTCCTTCGACATCCCCGCCGCCGGCCGGGATGCCCAGGTGGTCCACTCCCTGGCCAAGTGGAAGCGCATGGCCCTGTACCGCTACCAGTTCTCGGTGGGCGAGGGCCTCTACACCGACATGAACGCCATCCGCCGGGATGAGGAGCTGGACAACCTCCACTCGGTCTACGTGGACCAGTGGGACTGGGAAAAGGTGATCGCCCCCCGGGACCGCACGGTGGAGTACCTGAAGGAGACGGTGCGCACCATTGTGAAGGCCCTGTGTGAGACCCAGTCCACTCTGCGCTCGGTCTATCCCCAGCTCACCGCTCTGCCCAGCGTGAGCTCCGAGGTGTCCTTTGTCACCACCCAGGAGCTGGAGGACCTCTGGCCGGACCTCTCTCCCAAGGAGCGGGAGGACGCCTGGGTGAAGGACCACCCCACCACCTTCCTCATGCAGATCGGCGCGCCCCTGAAGTCCGGCAAGCCCCACGACGGCCGCGCCCCCGACTACGACGACTGGAGCCTCAACGGCGACATCCTGCTGTGGAACAGCGTCCTGGGCCGGGCCTTTGAGGTGTCCTCCATGGGCATCCGGGTCAGCCCCGAGGTGCTGGACAAGCAGCTCACCGCCGCCGGGTGCGACGACCGCCGGAATCTGACCTTCCACAAGCTGCTGCTGGAGGGGAAGCTGCCCCTCACCATCGGCGGCGGCATCGGCCAGTCCCGGCTGTGCATGATCCTGCTGGGTAAGGCCCACATCGGTGAGGTCCAGGCCAGCGTCTGGGACCCCGAGACCATTGCGGCCTGTCAGGACGCGGGCGTCATCCTGCTGTAATTTAATCAAACCATGCGGAGAGCTGGAAACGGCTCTCCGCTTTTTTATATGGATATGTCCTCGCCGGACGGGGAGCGCGCCTACTCGGCGGGAGCCCCATTTCTTTTCGCGAAAAGAAATGGGGGAAAGAAAAGACCTCAAGGGGGCTGCTTGCCCCCTTGAGAATCCCCCTAAGTGGGCGGCCTTCGGCCACCTGTTTCTGCCAGGGTACAACGCTTTCCGGATAGGCGGAAAGCCCGGAATTGGCCACGCCATGCTTTGGAAATCGCTCCGCAGCGGGATGGAGACCGGGGAGCGTTTCGGGGGAGTCCAGAGGGGGGTATCCCCCCTCTGGGCTTTCTTTCCCACCGCTTTCTTTGCAAAGAAAGCGGTGCTCCCGCCGAGCAGGCGGCCCGCGCGGCGAGCGCAAGTTTCCGGGCTGCCCGGGATATTCACCGCTCCTCCAGCAGATCCACCCGCTCCACAGCGGTACAGCGCTTCTTGGCGGTGTCGATGGTGAAGCGCACAGCGTTGAGCTTGCACGGCCCCTCCCCCGTCTCGAACCGCGAGGGGAGCCCACCCAGGAAGCGGTTGATGGCCTGATCCACCCGCATGCCCAGAATGCTCCGGGAGGGACCCACCATACCCAGATCGGTGATAAAGCCCAGTCCGCCGGGCAGCACCTGGCCGTCGGCGGTGGGGACATGGGTGTGGGTGCCCCACAGGGCCTGGACCTTCCCGTCCAGGTGGTACGCCAGAGCGCCCTTCTCGCTGGTGGCCTCGGCGTGGAAGTCCACCAGCACCACATCGGCCTCCATCTCCCCCAGAATGCGCCGGGCCACGGTGAAGGGGTTGTCGGCGTTGCTGTCCAGCTCACACCGGCCGATGAGGTTCATCACGCCGATGCGCAGGCCCCGGGGTCCGTCAAAGACCCCCCAGCCCCGGCCGGGCACCGCCGAGGCGTAGTTGGCCGGGCGGAGGATATAGGAATTGTCGTCCAGGTAGCGGGCGATCTGGAGCCGGTTCCAGGTGTGGTTCCCGAGGGTGATGACGTCGGCCCCGGCGTCAAAGATCTGGTCGGCCTGCCGGGGCAGAATGCCCACCCCGGAGGAGTTTTCCCCATTGACCACGGTAAAGTGGATATCCTGCTCCCGCTTCAGGGCCCGCAGGCGGCGGGAGAGGCATTCCACGCCCTCGTCTCCCACCACATCGCCCACAGCCAGTACATGCAATTCCATACAGTCTCCTCCTTCTCAATCCGGCCAGCCCAGCAGAGGCCGGTACAGGACCGCGTCCCGGTCCAGAAATACGTTGAATACCACCCGCTCCACCGCCGGACAGCGGGGCAGGTGCTTCTCCACCGTCTCCACCGCCAGAGCGGCAGCCTCCTCCCTCGGGAAGCCGTAGCACCCGGTGGAGATGCAGCAGAAGGCCACTCCGGAGATGCCGTGGGCCTGGGCCAGGTCCAGGGCATTGCGGTAGCAGGCGGCCAGAGCCGCCCGGTGGTCCGCCGTGACCGCGCCGTCCTTCACCTGGGGTCCCACGGCGTGGAGCACGAACTCCGCCGGCAGACAGAACCCGGGGGTCAGCTTCACGCCTCCGGCGGGTTCCTCGTGTCCCTGTTGCTCCATCAACTCCTGACAGGCCAGGCGCAGCCGGAATCCAGCCGCGGAGTGGATCAGGTTGTCGATGCAGTTGTGCAGGGGGTGAAAGCATCCCAGCAACCGGGGGTTGGCGGCGTTGACAATGGCGGGGATGCGCAGGGTGGTGATGTCTCCCTGCCAGAGGGCGAGCCTGTCGTTCCGGGGCGCGGGCGGGATGTCCCGCCAGTCGGTGACGGTTTTCTCTTTCAGCTCGTCCAGCAGCAACTCATCCAGCGCCGTGAGGTCTTCCTCCGGCATGGGGACGGCGGGGCGCTTGTTGAGCAGTCCCCGCAGGAGCTTCCGTTGAGTCTCATAGCCTCCCGGCAGCGCCGCCGGGTCCTTTCCTTCCTCCGCCAGCAGAACGCCCAGCAGCTCCCTGACGCGTGCTTCCCGGTCCATGCCCATCCCTCCTTTATTCCCACAGTGTACCACACAAGGCCGGTCCCATTCCACTCTTTCTTTGCTGACAGAGGGAGGAAAAGGTGCTATAATGGCCCAAAACAGCGAAAGGAATCGAAGGAAGCGCTATGACTGAGATCAAAAAACTGCCCAATGGGGCGCGTATCGTCACCGAGAAAGTGCCCGGCGTGCGCTCGGCGGCGCTGGGGATCTGGGTGGGCACCGGCTCCCGCCACGAGAAGGCCCGGGAGAACGGCGCGGCTCATTTTATCGAGCATATGGTATTCAAGGGCACCGAGAGCCGCTCCACGGCCCAGCTGGCCCAGGAGATGGACGCCATCGGCGGCCAGGTCAACGCCTTCACCACCAAGGAGTGCACCTGCTTCCACGCCCGGGTGCTGGACCGGCATCTGCCCCGGGCGGCCGACCTCCTGTGCGACATGGTGTTCCACCCCCGCTTCGCCGAGGAGGACGTGGAGACCGAGCGGGGGGTCATTTTCGAGGAGATCGGTATGTGCGAGGACAACCCCGAGGACCTGTGCGCCGAGCGCCTGAGTACAGCGGTGTTCCACGGCAGCGCCCTGGCCCGGCCCATCCTGGGCAAGCGTTCCACCCTGGAGAAGATGACCGGCGCGTCCCTGCGGACCTACATGACCGAGCACTACCGGCCCCAGGACCTGGTGGTGGCCCTGGCGGGGAGCTTTACCCAGCGGGATGTGGACGACCTCACGGTGCGGTTCGGCGCGCTGGAGGAGGGCCCCGGCCCCAAGACCGACAAGGCGGTATACACCCCGGCCTTCACCTTGAAAAAGAAGGCCATTGAGCAGAACCACCTGACCCTGGCCTTCCCCGGCATCGCCTACGGGGACGAGCGACGCTACGCCCTCCAGCTCCTCTCGGCCATGCTGGGCAGCGGCATGTCCTCCCGGCTGTGGCAGGAGATGCGGGAGAAGCGGGGGCTGTGCTACTCGGTGTACTCCTACGCGGTGGGCCACGCCGAGACGGGGCTCTTCGGGGTCTACACCGCCGTCAGCCCCGAGATGGAGCAGGAGGCCCTCACCACCCTGCGCCGGACGGTGGCAGATTTTGCCGAGCACGGCGTCACGGAGGAGGAGCTGGCCCGCGCCCGGGAGCAGGCCGAGGCCAGTGTGCTCCTGAGCCTGGAGTCCACCCAGAGCCACATGAGCGCCTTGGGTCGGGGGGAGCTGCTCCACGGCCATGTGGCCAGTGTAGAGGAGGTCCTTCAGGGCTACGAGGCGGTGACGCCGGAGACGGTGCGGGACCTGGCCCAGGATCTGTTCCGGTTCGACCGGGCGTCCCTCTCGGCGGTGGGCCGGGTGCAGCCGGAGGAGGCTTACCGGGCCATGCTGCTGGGCTGAGCCTCCCGGAGCGGAGCACAGGGCAGATCAAATATGTTCTTTCGAAAATTAAAATGTAACTGTTCCTGTGACCGTTCTCTAGTATACTAGAGTATGGTAAGAAAAGAGAAAGCAGTCAGAAAGGAGAGGGAATATGCGTGACACCTTTGTCGTTCAGATCATGGACAGCCAGAATGCCACCTGGCAGGGTATCGTGACCTGGACGGAGGGAAAACAGACCAAGCCGTTCCGAAGTGCGTTGGAGCTGTTGAAGCTGATCGACAGTTCCCTGGAGGAGAAAAAACAGCGCGAGGAATAGACTGTTTAAGCAAAGTATTTTTTGTGCCGTGTTTTTTTAAAATGTAACCGATCCTGTGACTGTTGCAGTGTATACTGGTAAATACGACTAACTAGCGCAAAACCAATGCCCCACTTTTGGAGAAGAAGTGAGGGAAGGAAGCGTGCAAACGGCAAACCGGCGGAAACGCCGGGACGCAAAGCTCAGGAGGCTAAAGCGGCAAGCACCGCCAGGCCAGTCCGGCCGCCACGGATTCCATTCTCAGCCAAACTGATTTGAGAGGAGAATGAATGATGTTGGCAAGGAAATGCAAGCGGCTGTTGGCCATGCTGATGGCCATGGTCATGTGCCTGGGCCTGGTGAGCACCTCGGCACTGGCGGATGTGAATGACACCGAGTTTCACATCATGGAGCTTGATACCGTTAAGGCCTATCTGGCTAACGGCACGGGTGCAGGTGCCGAGGATATCAAGATTCAATCCATTTATGTGAGTGATAACAGCGGAGAAACGGCCACTGGTCCTGCGGCGAATCATTGGGATTCTTATCACGGTGTGCCGTATTGGTATGTTTTGAATACCGTAAGTATTATTGATACTGATGATATTAGTGGTATTACCGTTAATTACTGTGTGAATGGTGAGAGTTATTCTACTGCCATTCCGGCAAGCATGCTGACGGTAAATCACCTGAGTGGTGCAGATTGGTATATTACAGAAATCTATCTGAATTATACTGAGCCTGAGCCCGAGCCCGAGCTCCAGACGGTCTATGTCTATGCCCAGGCGAAGGCAGGTCAGGGTACTGTCAATGACAGCGGCTATTTCACCATCGGTACGATTCAGCTGCCTCTGGAGGAGGCTACCTGGAACGATACTGAGGATGGTGAAGGCCGCTATGCGGAATACGAAAACGCAATTGCCAATGCGCTGAAGAATTTGAATAAGGGCGGGTACAATGACTGGATTGACCCCGATGATGTGGATTGGTATAGTCTGAAAGCGGCTGACGGCGCGGACAATTATGTGTCCAGCGGCACGATGACCTGGCATCTGGATGGTAAGATCAAGGACGAGGTCCAGCTGTACTATGTTACTTATGATCTGAATAATGGTGAGGGTACGGTTCCCACCGACCCCAAGGGCTATGCGGCTGGCCAGGAGTTCAAGGTTGCTGACGGTACCGGCCTGACCAAGGACGGCTATGAGTTTGCCGGCTGGTCCACAGACAAAAAGGCCACCAAGCCTGACGAGACCTTTGCGATTCCCGCCGAGGGCGGCAATGTGACTCTGTATGCCGTGTGGACTCCCAAGGCGGAGCCCCAGGAGGGCATGCTGCGTGTCACCAAGGTGATGGAGCTGCCCAAAGGCATGAAGCTGCCTGAGGACTATCAGGTAACCCTGAAGGTGACCGAGGACGGTACCAAGATCGGTGAAAAGACCTTTGGGTACTACCAGTTGGTGAATGGAAGCGCCAGCTTTGACATCTATG
>NZ_NFGZ01000049.1 GCF_002159175.1 Flavonifractor sp. An92
CCCCCCCCGCCCCCCCCCCCCCCCCCCCCCCCCTGCCCTATTCCTCCCCGTCCGGCAGGCCAAACGCCAGGAAGTCCTCCCGGCTGCCCCGGAACACATTGAGGTCGATCTTATCCTGGTGCCCGTCGTAGCCTTCCAGATGGGCGGTGTGGCTGTACTGCCAGAAATCCCAGTCGTGGAGCAGCGGCGCCATCGTGGGACTGCTGATCCAGAGGGGATAGTCGTCATAAGCTCCGTTGTCCAGGTAGAGCTGGTAGGAGCGGTAGGTACAGTACAGGATGGGCTTGACGCCGTAGTGCTCCTCCAGAGCCTCCAGCAGCGGGTCCAGAATGGACCGGGTGTGCTCCGCGTCGGCGGGCTGCTGGAGATAGTCCCCATAAAACTCGATGTCCACCACCGGCGGCAGCGCGCCTTCGGTCACCGGCACGGCGGCGATAAAGTTTTCTGCCTGAGTCTCGCCGGGGCTGTCGTAGCTGAAAAAGTGGTACGCCCCCGGCCGGACCCCCGCTTCCTGCGCCCCCGCCCAGTTGGCGGCAAAGCGCTCATCCCGCAGGCTGCTGCCCTCGGTGGCCTTGATGAAGGCGAAATCCACCCCCTGCCGGGCCAGGACCGGCCAGTCGATGGTCCCCTGGTAGGTGGACACATCCACGCCGAATACCTCCCACTCCTGGGGGTCCCGCTGCTCCGGCTCCAGGATCAGCCCCCTCCAGCGCAGCAGCGCCACGCCTCCCGCGGCTGCCAGTACCAGCAGCGTCACCGTCAGGCAGAGCCCCAGCAGCAGACGAAGGAGCCTTCTCATACTCTGCTGTCTGCGGCCCGCGCCGCAGGTTGCTTCTTCATCGCAGCCGCCTCCTTTCGTAATTCATTATCATACCGCCTGCTCCCCCATTTGACAAGAGGGAATCCGAGCGGCAGCAGTCCAGGAGCAGGTTTCATCTGGAAAAAGAAAAAGACCGTATTCCTTACGGAATACGGTCTTGGTCCGAGTGACTGGACTTGAACCAGCGGCCTCCTGAACCCCATTCAGGCGCGATACCAAACTTCGCCACACCCGGATCTCTCGCTGTCTCTCTCAGACAGCTTAGATAATATAGCATACTTTTTTCTCTTTGGCAAGGGGTTTTGACAAAATTTTCGAAAATTTTTTTCGGACCTCAAAACCGAAGAGTTCAGAAGCGACCGTCGACAAGTTGACAACTCCGACGGCATCCGATACAATAGAATAAAATCAACCTCCCCCGCAGGGTAAAATTGTTCGACTAAGTGAGCGTGATGTTCCATGAGAAAACATAAGGTGTCGGAAGCTGTCATCCGCCGCCTCCCGCGGTACTATCGACATCTGACCGACCTGAACCAGTCCGGCGTGGTCCGGATCTCCTCCAGCGCGCTGGGCAGCTCCATGGGCCTGACCGCCTCCCAGATCCGCCAGGACCTCTCCTGCTTCGGTGAATTCGGCCAGCAGGGTTATGGCTACAACGTGGATAAGCTCCTCAATGAGATCGCCGACATCCTGGGTATGAACCAGGGGCACACCGCGGTCATCCTGGGCGCGGGCAACCTGGGCCGCGCCCTCATCGAGAATTTCCGCTTTGAGTCCAGCGGCTTCCGCCTCTGCGCCGCTTTCGATGTGCTCCCCGAGCTGGTGGGCACCGTCATCGCCGGTACCGAAGTCCTCCACATCGACGAGCTGGAGCACTACCTCTCCGAACACCCTGCCAGCGTGGGCATCCTCACCGTGCCCCGCAATGTGGCCAGCTCCATGGCCGAGCGTCTGGTGGCCTGCGGCGTGCGGGGGATCTGGAACTTTACCAACACCGAGCTGAAGATCCCGCAGTCTGACGTGCGGGTGGAGAGCGTCCACTTCTCGGACAGCCTCCTGACCCTGAGCTACATGATCTCGGAGGAAGTATGAAAAAAATCCCGCTTTTCCTCTCGGCCGCCGTGCTGCTGACCGGCCTCTCCCTGGCAGCGGCGGCCGATGACCCTCTGGTGCCCCTGAGCTACCTCAACGGCACCTACTCCCAGAGCCTGCTCAGCCAGGCACAGCAGCGCATCGACACCAGCACCCAGGCCGTCTACGACCGGGTGGTCCAGAACACCGGTACCTCCGGCGGCTCCAGCGGCCTGGCCGATGACCGCTACAAGCTGGGCGACGCCATCACCCTGTCCACCGGGTCCGGCGTGATGCTCCTGTCCGGACAGGCCTCCATCCGCTTTGCCTCCGGCGCAGTGGTCGACGTGACGGCGGGCACCACCGTGACCTCCGGCTCCGCGCTGACCGCCCGGCACCGCTATCTGGCCGCCGAAAACACAACCGCGGTCCTCTCGGTCACCAGCGACACCGCCGTAGTCAGCCTGGAGGGCAAAACCTCGCTGTCCGCCAGCACCTCCACCGACTACAACGCCCTGGCCGACGCCCTGGCTCAGATGGGTCTCTTCGCCGGGACCGGAACCGCCTACGGCTCCGGCTACGACCTGGAGGTAGCCCCCACCCGGGTGGAGGGCGTCATCATGTTCCTCCGCCTCATCGGGGAGGAAAAGGCCGCACAGTCCTTTACCGGAGCCTGCCCCTTCTCGGACGTGCCCGACTGGGCCCAGCGCTATGTGGCCTACGCCTACGCCAAGGGCTACACCGCCGGCGTGGGCCCCGACGCGGCGGGCAACCCTGTCTTTGGTACCCAGCGCCTCATCGGCGCGCCGGAGTATGTGACCTTCCTCCTGCGCGCCCTGGGCTACACCGATACCGGCGCTTCCCCCGACTTCACCTGGCAGACCGCTCTCTCCAAGGCCGCCGAGTTCGGCGTGCTCACCCAGGGCGAGGCCCAGTATTTCGGCGGCAGCGCCTCCTTCCTCCGGGCTCAGGTGGCGTACCTCTCCTACTTCGCCCTGGACGCCCGGATGGCCGACGGCTCTGCCACCCTGGCGGAGCGCCTCATCGCCTCCGGCGCCCTGGACAAGACCACCGTGGACCAGGCACGCGGCGCCGTCACCGTGGCGCGGATCTCCTGACTTGCTTGAAAACCGCCGACCGGAATTCCGGCCGGCGGTTTTTTCAGTCACCCCGGCCCTCTCCGCGCATAGTATGGACTGTGACCGGCGAGAGGGGCTTCCCCCTCACGGCACCGATTCTATGATGGAGGTACGATCTATGGGTTGCAACAACGGTTGGGGCGGTAACTGCCTTTGGATCCTCGTGCTCATTCTGATCCTGTGCTGCTGCTGCGGCAATGGCGGCAGCATCTGCGGCAACAGCGGCAGCAGTAACAACAGCGGCTGTGGCTGCGGCTGCTAAACCCCGTCCATAGCTGCCGGAACGGTCCGGCCTGAATGAACCGCGCCCCCTGTGAGCCAGACTCACAGGGGGCGCGGTGTTTTTGTTGAAAGAGCGGTCACAGGACCGTGACCACCTGATACATCATCAGGAAGTGGCAGACGCTGCCCAGCAGGATGAACACATGGAAGATCTCATGGCAGCCGAAGCGGGGGTTGTTGCGGCCGGGCCACTTGATGGCGTAGAGCACGCCGCCCACGGTGTACAGCACGCCGCCCAACACCAGCCAGAAGAAGCCGGTGGCCGGCAGGACCTTGGTCAGCGGGTACAGCGCAACCACCGACAGCCAGCCCATAAAGAGGTACACGCCGGAGGTCAGCCCCCGGGGGGCGTTGATCCACACCAGGGTGAGCACCAGGCCGGCCAGCGCCAGGGCCCAAATCACCCCGAACAGGCCCCAGCCCCAGGCCCCGTCCTCCCGCAGCGCCACCAGACAGATGGGGGTATAGGACCCGGCGATGAGGAAGTAAATGGAGCAGTGGTCGAATTTCCGCAGGGCGATGCGGCCCTTCACGCTGGTATTGACGCAGTGATAGAGGGTGCTGGCGGTATAGAGGGCCACCATGGAGAGGCCGTAGATCAAAAACGAGATGAAATGCCACTTGCTGGCCCCCAGCTCGGCGCAGCGCAGGAGGAGCGCCGCCGTTCCGAACACGCCCAGCAGTGCGCCCAGGCCATGGGTGATGGCCGACCAGGGACGCAGGCCGTCATAGGGGTCGCGGCCCTTCTCTCCCAGCCGCTCCCGGCGGGTCACCTTCTTATGATAATACAGGGCGGACGGATCGCCTCGAAGGATGTTTTCCTGGCTCATATAATTCACCTGACGATTCTGAAAAAAGTGGTGGGAGGTTCTCCTCCCCTTGAATCAAGTATAGCACAACCAGGATAGATAGTCAACGAAAGCATGTAATATAATTCTGAATATTAGATTTCAGAATTTGTCTATTTTTTCTGCCCTGGCACCCTCAGTATGCCCCGCCGCAGCACCCGCTATGCCCCCGTCTCCATAGCCGCCCGCAGTTTTTCCAGGGCGCGTTTTTCAATGCGCGATACATAGGAACGGCTGATGCCGCATTTCGCCGCGATCTCCCGCTGGGTCAGCGGCTGCTCCCGGCTCAGGCCGTAGCGCAGGTCGATGACCATGGCCTCCCGCTCGTCCAGACAGCGGGCCACGCACTGCCGCACCCGGGCGCAGGAGTCCCGGGCATCCAGATCCTCCAGCATGGTGTCGTCCACCCGGATGGTGTCCAGAATGGACAGAGATCCCCCCTCCCCCTCTCCATCCAGCGAGTCGGACAGGGAGACCTCGCCCTGGAGCTTGCGCTGGGAGCGGAAATACATCAGGATCTCATTTGCTATCCTCACCTAACGGCTCCGCAAGCCCTCCTTCCGCCGCTCCTTCAAGATTTTCCTCTGTTTTACTGCCTGCGACTTGTTTCCCTATGCCCGCTGGCGTCTTGGGAAACTCGTATTCATACTCCGAGCCAAACAGCACCACATGGGCGTCCCTCCCATCCCAAATGATCTCCTTGACAAAGGTACGGATGGCTGCCCGCTTCTGCTCCACCGTCATTTTGTCAACGGTGTCCTTGAATGTGGACAGCATCTGCGCTAACAGGTCAAACTCAATGTCCGCCAAGGCATGGCTGGAGGTCAGTTCTTTCAGCTCCGCCAAATGCCGCTTCAAGCCCTCGCCTTTCTTGTGCAGTTCATCGATCTGCTGCATAATATAACTTTCAGCAGAGGTACCAGAGGACTTTCCCAGGGCAGAGACAAGGCCCTTGATCTCCTCCTCGTTTGCGGCGATCTCGGACTCCAAGTTGGAGATCTCCGCATCATAGCTTTGCCGGTTGCCCAGCAGCGCCCGCTTGCTCTGCTCCAGTTGACGGATAAAATCGGAGCCGTCTTCGCTTAAATGCTTCAGCTGCTCTATAATATCGGCATCTAACATGTTGCCGTTGCAGTTTTTCATGTTGCAGACATGGCCCCGACTGCGCTCCTTCATGGAGCAGAGGTAGGTATAAATAAACTCGCCCTTTGTATTCCGGCGCTTGGACAGTTTGGGGCGCATATACTCGCCGCAGTTGCCGCAGACAAGCAGGCCGGAGAGCAAGGCCACATTGCTGCGGGGCTTGCGGTAGCTTTTGGATTTGTTCCGCTCCAAAATCGTCTGTACCTTGACCCATGCCTTCCCCTCGATGACGCCCTGGTGCTTGCCCACCGACACGATCCACTCCTCCATTGGCTTGATCTGGTGGGCTCTACCCGGCTGCTGTAAGGTGCGGTTATAGGCCATGATGCCGTGGACACCATCAAAGTCGCTTTGCTCAGCAAAGAGGTCGACATGACTTTTCGTCAGGTAGTCATAAGCAAATTCATCGGCAATCAGATAAACCGGATTGGACAAAATCCCCTTGACGGCAAAGCGGGTAAACTGTTTGCCGTTTTTTGTTGTATAGCCATTCTGCAGCAGATATGTCTCCGTCTTTGTCAGCGAGCCGGTTTCCAGAAACTTGTCGTAGATCAACTTGACGATGCCGATCTCCTCCGGGAGAATCTTCAGCTTGCAGGCCCTCTTGGTCTTGCCGTCGATGGTCACATGGGAGACACTCTCCGACTCATAGCCGGTGGGGGTGTTACCGCCCAGCCAGCGCCCTGTTTTGGACAGCTCATGCATATTGTCGCGGATGCGCTCGGCAATGGTTTCCCGTTCCAGCTGGGAAAAAACCGAGGAAATATACATCATGGCCCGCCCCATAGGGGAGGAAGTGTCAAACTGCTCCTTGATGGAGATGAAGTCGATCTTCATCTTGTTCAACTGCTCGATCAGTTTGGCAAAATCGCCGATGTTGCGGCTGATTCGGTCCAGGCGGTAGACAACGATGGCACGGAAACTTTTTTCTTTTGCATCGGCCATCATTTTTTTGAATTGGGGACGCTCCAGCGTGCCACCAGAGAAGCCCTCATCCTCATATACCAGGGCCTGCTCTGCGGCATCGTCTCCGAACTGCAGCCGGATATATTGCCTGCACATTTCAATCTGGTTTTCGATGCTCTCCCCTTTACCGGTGAATTTAGATTTTCGGGAGTAGATTACGATTGGACGCACAGCGGCCATAAAATCACCGTCCTGTCATACGATATGTGTATGTAGTTAATATATCACATTGTCCTCTTTTGGTAAATACGAGAGCAAAGTTTTCGGCGGTTTATCTGTGCAGGCATTAGCAAAGATTACTCTGACATCTCAAACGCATCCTACTATGCCCCCGGTGTGTTGCACCGGGGGACTTATTTTTGTGAACAGTCTTGCATTTCAATTAAGTTTCGCTATAATACAAATAAAGACTATTTTTTAATTTCATTATTTATATAGGGCGGTGACGGCTTGTGGCAAGAAAGGCGTATTCTGATGAGGAGAGGGCGCAGGTAAAGGAAGCCCTGATGGTCACCATGATCCGGTGTATCGCGGACCGAGGTCTGATCCACAGCAGCATTGATGTTCTATGCAAAAAGGTGGGCATTTCCAAGACTTTCTTCTATAGTTTCTTTTCATCCAAGGAGGAGTTGGTGCTCCATGCCTTGCGGTACCAGCAGCCCAGGCTGCTGGACTATGCAAGGTCCCTGATGGAAGACCCTGGACTCAGTTGGCGGGCGGGAGTGGAGACCTTTTTGAAAAACTGTTGCTACGGGGCCGAAAGCGGAGTTGCTGTTTTGTCCATTGAGGAGGAGCAGCAGGCGCGCCGCTGCCTTTCCGAAGAGAATTTTCAGGCATTCCGACAGGACCAAGTCAGTTTTTATGGGAAGTTGCTTTCTATCTTTGGCCTCCCTGTGGACAGTATTGATCCCCGGCTGTTTGGCAATCTGGCCCTCAGCATGATGATGGTGCACAAGGCCATTCCGGACACTATGCCCTTCCTGTTTCCAGAAGTGGCGGAGGACATGGTGGAGTTCCAGGTCAGGGCTCTGGTGGACGAGATGGAGCGGGTAAAAGAGGATGTGCGGCAGGTGAAAGCAAATGGCTAGAGATGAGTACCCATGTCCAAGCGGACGGGAAAGACAGCAGAATATCGTCAGACACAGAGCCTTGGGATACAGGTCTTGGTTCTGTGCGGCCTTTTCGCGCCCTGCGTCAGCCTGTCCAAATGACAGGGTGTCGCGGGGCATTTTTTATTGTTCGGAAAGAGGTGGCCTGATATGAGTTTACCAAAACGAAATAGTGCGGACGGGCGCTGTTACTGGATGAAGCCAGAGGTACAGGAGGAACTGCAGCCGCTCTTTGACCAGTGCATCCAGGATGCCATTGACGGGAGAATCACGCGGCTTGATTCCCTCTGGCCACCGGTCGTGGTCAGCAGCGAAGGCGCGCCCTTTGAGGTGTGGCAACTGCTTCGGACATGGACCGAAGCGCAGCGGGCTGAGACCCTTGACGCGGAAAAGGCCATCGCCTTCAGCGAAAACCTGCGCCGCCAGAGCCGGTGGGGTGAAATTGACCACCATCTACTTGATATGCTGAAACGGGAGCTGCAGGAGAAGTATTTTGTCGTGACGGGCAATGAAGATGACCACTTCTGGGATCGGGAGTATTCCCTGAAACCAGGTATCCGTGCAGAGGAGGTCCCGGAGCCGCTGCTGCGTTTCGCTTGCTATGTGGCGGTGAGCTATAAGGTATATGGTATGGACTTTCAGTATCTGGACACCAATTACCTCTTTGGATTGGTGGAGAAAGTCCGTCCTGATATGGTGAAAAAGCTCCGGGAACATGGGACCGGCAGGCTGCCGATCTCTTTGCAAAAACGGAAAACAGAGCACTTCACTGCATCGGCCAACGATGCCTTTGCTGTGATCCGTATTACTGCCAGGGACAACACGGAGGAATGCTGCCATGAAGTGCTGGACTATCTGTGTGAGGTTCTTTCGCAGGAGAATTTTCCCCGCAGCTATGCGGTGGAGTTCAAAGGGCCGGAAAAGAGGTATCTGCCCATCACAGGACTGCCCAAAAAGGGAGTAAGCCAGCTCTTTGCCTGTGCCGTGCAGTACCCCGGCCTCCACCCCCTGATGGAACGGTACGCCCGGCTTGCCATGCGGCAATATGAGCAGTACACCAATCTCAGCGATGAGCAGTGCGCGCTCCCCGGAAGTTTTGCCGTGTTCGCCCTGGGAATGCTGGGGCAAGAGTGGCGGCAGCTGGTATGGGATTATCTCGATCTCTGTGATGATGAGCACTCCCACTTACAGGAAAAATTCCTCCGGGAGTATGTGAAACAGTTCGG
>NZ_NFGZ01000005.1 GCF_002159175.1 Flavonifractor sp. An92
GGTCTTGTGTCCGCTCCGAGGTTTGGACCACTGTTTCCGGAGAGCTCTCACGTGTAGTCTCCTGCCGGAGCACCATCTGCTCGCCGGGGATTGTCTGCCAGCGGGTCACTGGCAGCACCGAACGCTCTCGCGTCAGTCGTTCCAGAGCCTGGGTACGTTCTCGCTCGATGGTCCGGTCCAGCGTCCGCTCCGAAGATTGGACCAATCTTTCCGGGGAGCTCTCACGCATGGTCTCCTGGCGGAACACCATCTGCTCGCCGGGGACTGTCTGCCAGTGGATCACCGGCAGCACCGAACGCTCCCGCGTCAGTCGTTCCAGGACCCGGCTGCTTGCTCGCTCAATCGTCCGGTCCGAGGTTTGGGCCCTTATTTCCGGGGAGCTCTGTTGCACCATCTCCTGCCGGAGAACCATCGGCTCGCCGTGGACTGTCTGCCAGCGAGTTACGGGCAGCGTGGAGCGCTCCAGAATCCGGGTACCTTCTCGCGCAATCCTCCGGTCCGGCAACTCCGCCTCCGCGGTCAGGCGGGGCAGCGTCTGGGCCAGAATACCCAGGGGCGGCTCCTGCCGCTCCGCGGTCTGAAGGAGCCGGGCATAGACCAGGCCTTCCCCCCGGGCCAGCGCCTGGAGCACCGGGGCCGCCTCTGCCTCCCCGCGCTTCTCCGGCTGACTGCCCAGGAGATTCCAGGTCCACGCCGCCGGACGGCGCTCCACCAGCGGGGCCATTTGGCGGGCCACCGCCTGACCCTCAGCCCGGCGGCTCTCCTTCACCCAGCGCTCCAGCACCTGGGTGACCGGCTCGGCCGGGTGGGTATCCCTGCGCAGGTACTCATTCAGGCGGTAGCGGAAGGATTTATACTCCTTTTGGCTTTGAAAGGTGAGCATCCGCTCCACCGTCGCCAGTGCGGCGGACGGTGGGACGGCGGCGGGCGCCGGTGTGGTCCGGACCGCGCCGCTGTCGGTGAGGCGGCGGAGCAGGACCACGCCCTCCTCTTCCGCCAGTCCGGAGAGCAGGCGCTCCCGCTCTCCCTGCCAGCTGCCGCCCCGGCCCTGGACATAGGCGGTCAGGCGCTCCCGGACGACGCGCTCCCGCTCTGCCGCCCGCTCCAAGGCCCGGACCGGCTCCCCGGTCAGCAGGCGCTCCACCAGAGCGGCAGGGTCGCCGCTGCGCTCGATGAGGTGGACCAAGGTCTCCTCGCCCGCGCCGGTCGTGCCGCCCCAAATGTCCGGGGCTTCGGCCGCCAGAGCGGACGCAGAGGCCAGCAAAGCCTGCCGCTCCGCCGGGCGGGCGGCGGACAGGATCTGCCACAATTCCTCCCGCCGGTGGGTCCGCTGCTCGGTGACCAAGCTCCGCAGCTCCTCCAGTGCCCGGCTCTCCGCCGGGATGGGGGTGGCCTCCGCCTCTTGGGGGGCCTCCATCGCCGTCTCGTTCGGAATGGCGGGAACCGCGGGCGGCACGTCCAGAGACGGCCCGGCCGGGCGGCGCTCCTCCGCCCAGCGCACCAAGGCGATCAGCTCCCGCCGACGGCTCTCCCGCACCAGGATGCTCAGCCGCTCCCCTTCCGGGGCCTCTGCCGCCTTGGCCTGACGGCCCGGGGAGATGGCTCCGCTGCGCTGGATGAGCGTCAAAAAAGCCTGCTGCACCGGCTGCGGAGCGGCCTGGATGTACTCCAGCAGCTCCCCGCGCCGGACCGGTCCGGCCTCCAGCGCGGCGCGCAGCCACTGCACCACCGGTGCGGCCTGGACCGCGAGCGGTTCCGTCTCCCGGCCCCGGTCGGGACCACGGGACGCAGACGGTGCTTCCGGCACCCGGTCCGGGATGTGCTCCAGGGCCGTCTCCCCGCTCGCCCGATGGGCCGGGGCTTCTGCCGTCCGGGCATCGGCACGCCGGGCGGGCAGCGCTTCCCTCATTCCCGCCTGGACGGATACCGGGCGGCTCAGGCCCCGCTCCAGCACCCGCAGCAGCCGGGTATACTCCTCCCGGGAGCTCTCGCGGACCAGTTCCACGAGCCGGTCGCTGTGGTCCGAGCGGTCCGGCGTCTCGCCGTCCGGGGCGTGTTCGCGGCGGGGCACCAGACCCTGCTCCCGCTCCACCAGCGCCCACACCCGCTCCCGCTCCTCCCGGTCGGCCCGGAAAAAGAGGGATAAGAAGCGCTCTTTCTGGACGGTCAGGGTCTCCCGTTCGGCGGGTCTCGGGTGGGAGACCGGTGCACGCACCGTCCGCTCCACCTCCCGCAGGCGCTGCTCCAGCCGCTCCCGCAGGCGCTCCACGGTATGGGTGTGGGCTTCCCGGTCGGCCTGAGGCGCGGTCACCTGGCGCAAAATCTCCCGCACCTCCCGACAGGTCTCCCGGTCCCGGGTCTCCAGAGCGGTCAGGCAGTTGGTAAGGCTCCGGGTCACCGTCTGGCGCTCCATCGGCGCGGGGGCCTCCGCCCGGGCCGGAAGGCTCCAGAAGGAGCTGAACTGAAGGGCCAGACGCAGCGTGAGCTCCGTCAGACGGAGATCGCCCTCCTCCTGGACGGCCTCCCGCTCCTCTTCCTCCCGGAACACCAGCCAGGCCTCCGGATAGAGCTCCTCCCCCGTCCGGCCGAAGCGCTCCAGGATGGAGCGGGCAAACCGCGCCGCGCCGCCGTCCGACAGCGCCGCCGCCACAGGCCGGAGCCCGGGCCGCGTCAGCCCCCGGCGGATGGGCAGAGAGAGCACATGGGGCTTGAGCACTGCTTACACCTCCAGCTCGGTCAGTCCGCTGTGGGAGATCTCCAGCTTTTCCAGGGCCACGGAGCTGCCCAGGCCGTCCAGCTCGGTGAGCTCCCAGCGGGTGACCACGCCGTCCTCCAGCCCCCAGGAGCGCACCGCCGTCCACGTCTGCTTCTCGTTCCAGTGGTAGAGAGTGATGGTCACCGGCACCTGGATGCGCCTGCCCGGGGCCAGGGCGCGGAGCACCTTGGCGGCGTCCGTCTCCGCCAGGACCCCCTTTTCCAGGGTGAGGGTCCCGCTCTGGCTGCCCGGCCGGGTGAGCACATGGACGAAGTCATTGAGCCCGCCCTCGGTCAGCTCCTCGTGCTCCACGGCGCGCTGCAGGTTGCTCACTTTGGAAAAACTGACGCGGGTCTTGCCGAAATAGACCACAAAATACTGGTTGCCCACCACCAGATGGTGCTCCATCGTCGCGGCCATGGCCGGTCCCTCCTCTCCCCTCAGATCTGCTCAAAGATGTTTTCGCGCTTCTCCTCGTTGTTGAGCTGGGAGTTGATGCGCGATACCTCCCGGCACCAGCGCAGCCGCTCCAGGTGGTTCATGCTCAGCACCTCTTCCCGGCTCCAGTGGAGGTAGTAGCCCAAAAACGCGGCCTCCTCATAGATCTTTTCCGCCGGATAAACCGCTATTGTCCGGCTCCCAGAAAATTTACCGGGATCTCCACCTCTTCCCCGCAGTGAGGGCAGATCCCCTTGTAGCAGGGGGTCTCCATGGAGTTGATGCGCTGGTAGAGGTCCTGCAGGTAGGCCAGATCCATGGTGAAGAGCTTTTCCACGATCTTGGTGTCCACCGCCGGCAGCGAGCCCAGGCGCACGATCACCCGGGCCAGCAGGATGATGGTGAGATACGAGGGGTTCTGCTGCACCCGGGGGTCCCGCAGGGGCAGGATCTCATCCGCCGCGTTGGCCAGGCGCATGATGCCCTCCCGGTGGAGCATCCCCGTGTCGTCCACGTAGCCCCGGGGCAGGGTGAAATGAAATTCCGTCTCAAAGGTCATGCTGAAAACCTCCGCTCCTGGATATGCGGACAAGGCCGGAACGCCGCGGGGCTCCCCGCCCCGCGGCGCACCAGCCGCCGCTTTGGTCTATTTACGATACGCGGGTCATGCCCTCGTGGGCGATCTCCACCGTCTCGATGGCCACCTCGGAGGAAGTGGCGTTGAAGTCGGGGGCGGTATAGCGGATGGGCCAGGCGTTGATGACCTGCCAGGAGGCCACGTCCTGCCCCGCCTCATCCAGGGAGGTGATGGTGATGGTCTTGCGGTCCACGGGGCCGTCCACGCCGGTGATGAGCCACTCGTACATCACCAGGGAGTCGGTCAGGCCCTTTTTCAGGGTGATGTTGCCGTACTTCTTCAGGCCGGGGATCTTGTAGGGCGTCTGGACCATGTCGCCCTCCCGGTACTCCATGACGTCGATGGAGGCGTCGAAGCCAGTCACTTCGGAGAAGCCGCCGGCGTCCAGGCCGTCGATCTCCACCCGATATCTGAATTTTCCATAGGGGTAAGCCATAACTCAAGCGCTCCTTTCCAGTTGTGTTACTCGCCGGCCTCGCTGGTCTTCTGGGTGATGCGGAAGATCACGAATTCGGCGGGCTTCACGGGGGCCACGCCGATGACGCAGATCAGGCGGCCGTTGTCGATGTCGTCCTGGCTCATGGTGCTGCGGCCGATGTCCACGAAGAAGGCCTCCGAGGTCGAAGAGCCGGCCAGACTGCCGTTGCGCCACAGCCCGGTGAGGAACACATCGATGGTGCGCTTGACCCGGACCCAGAGCTGCTCGTCATTGGGCTCGAACACCGCCCAGTTGGTGTTGGCCTTGATGGACTCCTCGATGAAGATGAACAGTCGCCGGACGTTGACGTACTTCCAGCTGGCGTTGGAGGTGGCGGTGCGGGCGCCCCAGACGCGGATGCCCTGGCCGGGGAAGGCCCGGATCAGGTTCACGCCCTTGGGGTTGAGGATGTCCTGCTCCCCCTTGTTGAAGGGGGTGTCCAGTCCCACGCAGGCCCGGACCACCTCGTTGGCGGGGGCCTTGTGGACGCCGCGGGTGTTGTCGCTGCGGGCGTAGATGCCCAGGATGGAGCCCGAGGGCGGGATGGCGATGTTCTTCTTGTCCAGGGGATCGAAGATCTCCAGCCAGGGGTGGTAGAGGGCGGCGTAATTGGTGTCGAACATGTCGCGGTGGTTCAGGATGTCCTGGACCTTCCGGGCCTCCCGGGGCAGGTCCAGCACGGCGAAGCGGCTGCCCAGGTTCTCACAGTGGGCCACCAGCATCAGCTGCACGTTGGGGTCCACCACGCCGGGCACGGCCATCAGGGAGACCATGTCGTTGTCCAGGAAGGCCTGGATGCCGGTACGTCTGCCCGCGCCGTTGTCCACGCCGATGAAGTCGGCGGCGGAGAGATTCCCCACGCTGCCGTTGCTGCCGCCGGACAGGCCCACGGTCACCAGGGCGTCGCCCTCGGCGGCGCACAGGCTCTGGAAGGGGGCGGTGCTGTCCTCGGGCAGGGCGCCGAAGGACACGCTCACCAGCTCGGACTTGGCCAGACGCTTGCCCACGAAGGTGGGGGCCTCCACGTTGAAGGACAGGTTCTCATAGAGCTCCACCTGGTCGTCGTACTTGACCTCCATGGAGAACTCGCAGGTGCTGATGGTCTTGATGGGCAGCAGGTTCTTGTCCACCACGTCCTCGGCGAACTCCTCGGCGAAAGTGAGGACATTGTCCTGGCTCTTGACCACCTTGTTGTAGACGGCGGTCTTTTTGTCGTCATAGACCACCACGTCGCCGGCGTGGAAGCCCGCGCCGTTCTTCACCACGTACTCCTTGCCGTTGGGCGTCTCCCGGATCTCCAGGATCTGGGTCTTGGCCTTGCTGGCGGGGGTGAGGACCACCCGGATGTTGTCGCCCCAGATGCCGGGGTTCTTGGCGGCGAAGGTCAGCACCGCGTCCCCCTCAGCGGGAGCCGCGCCCTGGGCGCACTTGGCGTCGCCGGGGGCCACACGGGCCACGAAGCAGCGGGAGCCGCCGTTGATGAAGAAGTGCTCCACCGCGTAGGCCAGGAAGCGGTACTCCCCGAACTCGCTCTCGGACAGATACCCGCCATAGGTGCGCTTGAAGTCGGCAAAGTTGGTGATGAGCTGGGGCACGCCCTCCACAGGGCCGCGCTCGGCCAGACCGATGAAGCCCGCGGTACTGGTGCTCACACCCTCCATGGGCTTGCCGCCGGACTCGAACTCCTCGACGTAGACGCCCGGGGACAAATACTCAGCCATAGTTTCCCGGTCCCGGTCCTTCCCGGAACCGGCTTCCCCCTTTCTGATCTGATTTTCATAGATTGGGTTTCCGCTTTGGTGCTCTCATCATATCAGCCTGCTCTGAACCGTTCTCTGAACAATTGACTGAACAGGTCGGATTTTTCACTTTTTTTCCGGGCGCTCCCCGCCGTCCCCGGCGGGCTCCTCCGGCAGGTCCGGCGTGTTCTCCGGCTCCTCGGGCGGGGGCTCCTCCCCGGCGGGCGCGGCGGTGAGGAGCCAATAGCGCCGGGGCGGCTCGCTCTCCCCCGCCCGGCGTTTGGACTCCTCCCTGGCCTTCTGGAGCATCAGGCGCACCTTCCGCTGCTGGGCCGCCTTCTCGGTCAGGCTCTGGCGGAGGGCCTGCCGCCGCCGCTCGAGAGCGCCCAGCTCCGCCCGAGCCTCCGCTCCGCCCCGGGCGCGCAGGTCGTCGGCCCGCTCCCCCAGGGCCTTGAGCGCCTCCCGCTCCGGCCGCCGGTCCAGAAAGGGCACCTGCTCGGCGAGCACCTCCTGCGCCCGGCCGTGCATCATCCGCTGGAACTGGCCCAGCATCCGCCCCGGCGCGGGCTTGTCCGGGCTGCGGAAGGCCAGGGCGCTCTGCTCCGGGTCGTGGGGATTGGTAAAGAATTCCCCCCGGACCCGCTCCATCTTCCGGGCTCCAGAGGCCCGGAGGGCCTTCTCGTCCCGGGTGGCCGCCGGTCCCTCCCGGCTGCGGCGCTTGGAGACCACCAGGGTCAGCTGCTTTTTCCGGTCCGTCCCCACCGCCAGGTCCCCGTAGGAGCCGGACAGCCGCGCCGCCTCCCGGGGGCGGTCCTTCTTCTCCTGGGCGGGGTGGGGCTCATAGCCGGTGAGGCGGTCCTCCCCCTCCCGGCGGGAGAGGGGCGAGACTTCCCGCATCCGCCCCTCGGAGGTGCGCCAGAGGGGCTTCCGACCCTCCTCCCGGCGCTCCTTTTCCTCAAAACTCGCCATCGTCGTCCTCCTCCGCCAGCATGTAGTACTCCCCAAAGTCCGCGCGGGTGAGCACCTTGCCGCTCTTGCTCAGCTCCCGCCGCACCGCGGTGAGCAGGTGCTCCATCCCCACGGCGCGGCCCTCCCCGGCGGCCAGAAAGGCGGCGTTCACCGCCACGTTCTTGATGCCGCTGCCGGTGAGCTCGAACTGGCCGGCCAGGTACTCCCAGTCCACGTCGGCCTCCACCGGCGTCTTCTTGGGAAACACCGAGCGCCACAGCAGCAGGCGGTAGTGGGCGTCGGGAAAGGGAAAGGGGATGATGAATTTCAGACGGCGCTTGAAGGCCTCGTCAAAATTCTGGAGGAAGTTGGTGGCCAGGATGCTGACCCCCTCGTACTCCTCGATCTTCTGGAGGAGATAGGCCGCCTCCATGTTGTTGTACTTGTCGTGGGCGTCCTTCACCTCGGTGCGCTTGCTGAAGAGCACGTCGGCCTCGTCGAAGAAGAGCACCGCCTGGCTGCGGGAGGCCTCCCGGAAGATGGCGCTCAGGTTCTTCTCGGTCTCCCCCACGTACTTGCTCACCACGGCGGACAGGTCCACCTTATATAATTCCAGCCCCAGCTCCCCGGCGGCGATCTGCGCCCCCATGGTCTTGCCGGTGCCCGGCGGGCCGGAGAAGAGCATGGACAGTCCCGCGCCGTAAGCCAGTTTCTCCCCAAAGCCCCAGGCGCCGTAGACCTGAGGGCGGTGCTTCATCTGGTCGCAGGCGCTGCGCAGCAGGCGCTTGGAGCGGGGCGGCAAAATGAGGTCGTCCCAAGTGAAGGCGGCCTCCACCTTCCGGGCCTTCTCCCCCAGGTCGCGGCGCAGCTGGCTGCGGCAGCCCTCCTCCAGGCACGCCCGGTCCACCCCGTCCAGCCCCGCCCAGCGGGCCAGGGACCGGGCGCTGTCCAGCGCCCGCCGCATCTGCCCGGGGGTGAGGCGGTAGGCGCCCGCCAAACGCGCCGGGTCGGCCTCCTCCACCAGAGGCTGATCGGCCAGCAGACGGCTCCAAAGCCGACGGCTCTCCTCCAGGCCCGGGAGAGGGAGGGGCACCGTCACCGGGCGCCAGCCCGCCGGGCCCGCGCCCACCGGCCAGCTCTCTCCGCACACCAGAAGGGACACGCCCCCGGCACGGGCCGTCTCGTCCAAAAGCTCCCCCAGCCACGCCGCGGCGGCGGGGTCGGTCCGGGCTTCCTCCACCACGCCGTCCAGCCCGGTGAGGCACGCCCCGCAGTGCTGGAGACGCTCCTCCCGCAGGAGGGCCCGGCGGAAGGCTTCTCCCCCTTCGCCCCGCAGATACGCCCCGTCGGCCAGCAGCAGCGGTTCCTCCAGCCGCCCGGCCAGGGCCCGGGCCAGGGTGCGGCGGCCCGCTCCCTCCAGCCCGGTGAGGAGGAAGGTGGTGTGCTCCCCCTCCGCCCGGCGCAGGTACTCCGCCATGCGCCCGGCCAGGTCCCACAGCTCCGGCGGGAACGGAGCACCATTCCCGGCGGGTACAAGGGTCAGGCCTGGGGTCTCCGGCTCCTCCCAGGCGTCCCAGAGGGCAAAGTCCACCACCCGGCGCTCCGGCCGCAGGGGGGTGGTCAGGCGGGTGGGACCCTCCGCCGGCTCCAGCGCACAGCCCATCAGCGCCCCGCTGGGTGCCAGAGCGGAGCGCAGCTCCCCCCGTCCGGTCCCCTCCAGCAGGCACAGGGCCAGCCCGGCAGTGAGGAAGCCCTCTCCCACCGGCTCCAGCGCGGCATAGGCATCGGCGAAACCCTCCTCCAGTTCGGGCAGGAGCGCCAGAGCCAGACACTGGCTCTGGACCCAGTCCAGACCCAAGGCGGCCTGGAGATACGGGAAGGGCAGGAACACACCCGCCGCGGCGGAGGCCCGTGCACGGCCCTCCAGCGTCTCCCAGTCCGGTGCTTCCGGTTTTCTCCCCTCCGCTCGGTCCAGCAGCCCCCGGCCCCAGGCCGCCAAATCCCGCCAGGCGCTCTCCCGGTTTGGGTAGGGGGCAAAATCCTGTTCTCTCATCACGACGACCTCCCGCTGCCCAGCCGGCGGAGCAGACATTCCTGATAGACCCGGGTGACTTCTTCCCCCGGCTCCGCGCCCAGGTCCTCCTTCAGGGTCTCCTTCAGGCGGTTATAGAGGCTCATGGCGCTCTTGACCTCCCCCAGCGCGCCGTAGCAGCGCAGCAGCTGACAGGCCAGCTCCTCATCGTAGGGCTCCTGCCGGATGGCCGCCCGCAGACACTCCGCCGCCCGGGCATAGTCCTCCTGCTCCATCCAGCGCTGGGCCCGCTCCCGGTGGTAACGCAGAAATTGCCCGGCATACCAGGTCCGCCGGTCCTCGGCCCACACCGACTCCACATCCTCCAGATAGGCCCCCTCACAGAAGCCCTCCGGCTCGTCCGTCTCCTCGCCCCGGAACAGGGCCTCCACCGTCTCCCGGTCGGAGCGCACCCGCTCCAGATCCAGGCGGTAGCGCTTTTTCTCCCGCAGGATAATCCCCTCCAATCCGTAGGGCGCCAGGCTCTTGCGGATGTTATAGAGGCTGGTGTGGAGCAGCGAGGTGGCCTTGGCGGCGGGCGACTGGGGCCAGAGCATGTCCATCAGCTTCTCCCGGTCCACCCAGGCCCCCTCCAGATGGAAGAGGTAGGCAAACAATTCCTGGGTCTTGCGGGTGCGCCAGTGCAGCTCCTGTCCGTCGGGGAGCAGCACCCGGAAGGGACCGAAGCACTTCACAAAAAGCCCGGGCTCCTCCCCGCCGGCCGGCTCCGCGCCGCGCTCCAGCTCCTGCAGCGTCCCGCGCTCCCCGGCGGTGAGGCCGGGGCATACCAGTCCGTTCTCCCGCAGGTAGGTCCCGCAGCGGCGCACCAGCGCCAGCGCCCCGGCGCGGTCCTCCTCCCGGAGAAGAAGGGCCTCCTCCAGGTCCAGAAACGCCAGGAAGGCGTTGCCCCATCCCCGTCCGTTGTGCCAGTCCTCCCGCTCCGGGCGGGTGCGGCGGCACAGTTCCAGCGCCCGGGCATACGCGCCCCGGCGGGCGCACTGCCGCACCGCCAGCCAGCGCACCCCGTCCAGCATGGCCGGGATCTTCCGCCGCTCCAGCGTGAAGAGGGCCTCCTCGGTCTCCGCCGCCATGGGCTGTTGCAGCAGCGCCCGGCAGAGCACCGGAAAGGCTCCCTGGAACCGGCTGCTGCTCCCGCCCCGGAGGACGCCGCTGTCCCAGAAGGTCTGGACCGGGGGCTCCGCGTCGCCCCCCTCCATGCGGGCGATCTGCTCCACGATGGCCTGGATGAGCACGATGTCCTGCATGGTCTGGTGATAGACCCAGTCGGGCATCTCCTCCACGGCCTTGCCCATCCGGGCGCGGGCCGGACCGGGCCGTCCGCTCAGGGCCAGGTAAAATTGGATATAGGGCGCCACCGCCGCACCGGCGCGGTCCCCCTCGCCCCGGAGGAGCACATACATCTGCATGGCTCTGCGGTACTCCCCCATGGCGAAGCAGCAGATCACGGCCTGCTCCCGGCACCAGCTGCGCTCCAGCGGGTCCCGCCGGGCTCCGCTGCTCTCCAGCTCCTCCAGGACCTGGCGGAGCACCTCGTCAGCCGGATAGAGGTCCAGCCGGTTGTAGAGCCGCAGCTCCCACGCCTGCCGGCGCAGGGGGCTGTGGGGCAGCCGGTGGCGCATCCGGGGCAGCAGCTCCTCCACCAGGCCCAGGCTCTCCGCCGCGCTGCCCAGCTCCCGGGCCAGCTGGGCCCGTAGGAGCTTGGCCTCCAGCAGACAGCGCTCCCCGGTCCGGTCGGGATAGCCGTCGATCAGCTCCTCGGTCAGAGCCAACGCGCCCGTCTGGTCCCCCACCTGCTCCAGATACTGGCCCTTCAAAAGGCACATCTCCGGCGTGAGGGGCGCGCCGATGGCCCGCAGCTCCTCCAGCCAGCGGCGCACGGTGCTCAATTCGCCCCGGAACAGCGCCTCCCGGCCAGCGTCCTCCAGGGCGCGCTGCAGCCGCTCCCCGTCGCCGCAGGCGATGGCATACTCCGCCGCCTGGGCTTTATCGGGGGTACGGAGGTAAAAATCCGCCGCCTGGGCCAGCAGTGCCGCGCGCTGCCCCGGCTTGAGACGGCTGTCCAGGAAATCCCGGAACAGGGAGTGATAGCGGTAGATCGGCCCCCCAGACAGGCGCAGGATGAAGAGATTTTCCTGCTCCAGATAGGCCAGCTGCCCCGCGGCATTGTCGATGCCCAGCAGCGCGTTGCACACGTCGGGGCGGAGATACTCCAGCACCGACGTGCACACCAGGAACTGCTGCAGGTCAAAGGGCAGCTTCCGGAAGAGCTCGTGCATGATGTAATCCCGCAGATAGGGCTGCTGACAGGCCTGGTCCAGGTCCAGCTGGTCCACCCGCAGCCGGGTCTGCCGGGCGTAAAGGATGGTGAAGCACAGCCCCGCCGGCCAGCCCTCCATCCGGTTTTGAAGGGCCTGTGCCGTGGCCGCCAGCCGGTCGGGCGCGGTATCGGCGGCGATGAGCTGCTCCACCTCCTCCAGATCGAAGGCCAGGCTCTCCGCCCCCAGCACCAGGGCCGAGCCCTCCAGCAGATAGCGGGCGCAGAAGGCCGGCGGCGCGCTCTTGGTGGCCAGGATAAGCCGCAGGCCCCGGGGACGGCTGTCCAGAAGCAGATTCAGGAACAGAAAGATCCACTCGTTCTGGATCACCTGAAAATTGTCCAGGATCAGGTTCAGCCGCTCCCCCTTCCGCCCGCGCAGGACCACGGCGAAGTCCAGGGCCAGGTTGCGCACCAGCTCCTCGTCCTGCTGGAGCGTCAGGTAGGGCGACAGATCGAACTCCAGCTCGGGCGCCGCCCGGGACACTGCCGCCCACAGGTAGCGGGAAAAGACCATGATGTCGTTGTCGCTCTCCCCCACGTGGTACCAGACACATTGCTCCGGGTGGCGCTTGGTGTAGTGGGTGAGCAGCACCGTCTTGCCATAGCCCATGGCGGCGCTGATGACCAGCAGCGGCTCCTCCGCCTGGTCCAGCCGGTCCAGGAGCCGCTCCCGGACCAGGAAATGCCGGGGTGCGGTGGGCGCCTGGAGCTTGCTACTCAGCATCCGCTCCCTCTGCGCCCCGCTCATACGCACCGCTGCAGGGCCCGGGTCACCTGCTCCTCCTCCACCGGGAAGCGCAGAAACATCCGCGCCCGCAGCCGGTAGCTCTGCATGCCAAAGTCCTCGTCGTCTGAGATCCAGATCAGCGGGACGCTGGCGTCCAGCGCCCGCACGCCGATGGCCGACTCCATCCCCAGCGCACCCTGAAGGGCCACCACCACCGCGTCGCAGCTCCCCCGCCGCAGCCGGTAGAGGAGATCCTCCCGCCGGGCAAAGCACTCCACCGCCGGGCAGCGCCCCTCCTGGCGGGCAAACTGATGCACGCTCTTCTGAAAAAACGCCGTCTGCTCGGGAGCACACAGCACCAGACACCGAAATTCCATCCCGTCGTCCTCCTCTTCTCTGGCCGCGTTCGGTGGGGGGACCGCGCCGAGCTGCCGTTTTTTCCAACATAGCACAATTCTGACCGGAAAAAAATTCAATCGACGGGAAAGGCATTTTTTCACCGTGAAAAGCAGATTCCATGTTATACTGATTATGGTACACTGAACGAGCCGTCTTTTTCTCATGTCAAATGGAGGTGAATGCTATGCTCCTGGCCATTACCGATGACTCTTCCCAGGACCGGGAAGAGCTGATCGCCCTGTTGGAGCGCTATTTCAAACAGCGGCGGAGCACCGTGGAGTATGCCTGCTTTTCCTCCGCAGAAGAGCTGCTGGACGGCTTCGTTCCGGGTAAATATCAGATCGTCTTTCAGGATATCTACCTGTCCGGTCTGGACGGGATGGAGGCCGCGCGCCGCATCCACCAGCTGGACCCGGCCTGCCGCCTGATCTTTTTTACCATCAGTCACACCCACGCCGTGGAGAGCTACACCGTGCAGGCGGCCTACTACCTGACAAAGCCGCTGGACTACGCCCACCTGGAGGCCGCCATGGACGCGGTCTGCGCCGGGCTTTTACGGGACAGCCGCTTCCTCACCGTCCACTGCTCCGGGCTGCCGCTGGATCTGCTGCTGCGCAACCTGCTCTTCGTGGACTGCCAGGCGGAGCGCACCCGCCTCCACCTCTCGGACCGGGTGGTGATCGTGGACGACCGGGCCTCCAATGTGCTGGGCGCCCTGTCCGAGGACGGACGTTTCCTCGCGTGCAACCGGAACACCGCGGTGAATATGGACTGGATCGAGAAGGTCCTGGAGGATGATTTCCTCCTGAAAAACGGAGAACGGGTCCCCATCCGGCAGCGCGGCCGCAAAGCGGTCAAGCTGGCCTTTCTCCAGTACACCTTACAAAGCCTGCAAAAGGAGGGTACGCCATGATGCCGCCCCGCCGTCTGCTTGCGCTGGCGCTGGCCGCGCTGTGCTGCCTGGGCGCCGCCCGGGGGGCGGAGACCGGCTCGCCCGCTGAGGAACCCAGCCCCGCTGTGGAGTCGCCGCTGCCCGACGTCACTCCCTCTCCCTCAGAGGAGGCGGAGGCTTCGCCGGAGCCCACGCCCTCTACCCCGGATGAGGGTGAAACCTCGCCCGAGCCCGTTCCCTCTCCTTCCGAAGAAGCCGATGCCTCACCGGAGCCCACGCCGACGGTCTCCGCTGAGGTGAGCCCTTCGCCGGAGCCCTCCCGCCCGGCCCTCATTCCGCCCAGACCCACGCCGACAAAGGAGGTCATCACCTGGGTGGGGACCGAGCCCGCGCTGACGGATGAGCTCTATCTGATCCCGCTGGACTCTGGCCTGTTCGGGACCGCCCCATTTTCCTATCTCGGCATGTTCCGCACCGAAGCCTCGGACCTCATCCAATACTGCTTCATCGACTGGGATATCTCCGCTCTGGAGTTGTCCGGCGACGATCTGGTGGTCCACTCCTACGGCCGATACACCATCTCCGGCCTGCCCGAGTGGAGCAAATACTATGTCTTTGCCGAGGACCTGGAACGGCTCTCGTTCCAGATCGCCATTGTGAATCCAGACTACGTGGACCTTACCGGCTTTTCTCTGGACGAGGACGGCAGCGTCGTCTGCCTGCTCTACTGCCAGCCGAATGACCTGACAAGCGCCACCGTCCTGCGCCGCACCGGCGACGGTCCCTGGGAGCCCCTGACCGAAGGGACCGACTACGTCTGGCAGGAGGACTCCATCCGCTTTTACACCGAGATGTTGGAGGCAGGTGTGACCTATCAATTCCAGATCCGTTATGACGGGAACGGCCAGTCCAATGTGCTGTCCGTCTGCCGCACCGACGAGGGATTCCAGGTGGAGACGGACGGCGACACCGGGACCCCCGCCTCGGTGGCCCCAATCGTCACCCCGTCCCCCACACCCTCCGATGACTGGAGCGGGGACCGGGACGGCGGCGACTGGGAGGATCAGGAGGTGACCACCCGTCCCTCGGACGACGGGTCCTCCGGTGAAACGCCCTCGCCGTCTCCTGCTCCCCCGTCCCCTCCGCCGGAGCCCAGCATTTCCCCGTCGCCGGAGCCTGCCGTCTCTCTCACGCCGGAGGTCGAGCCCACCGTGTCCGCCCAAGCCCCCTCCGCCTCGCCGGAGCCCACGGGCGAACCCGCGCCCGCCGAGTGGGAGGACACCCAAAACACCACCGTGCTCACCGGCGGGCAGGTGGAGCAGCTCGTGGAAAGCGCCCCTTCCTCCACCCTTCTCTTTGAAAACGACGGCGTGGCGGTAGAGCTCTCCTCCGCCTTTTTGCAGGAGCTGGGTCTCAGCGATTCCCAGCAGTTGGAGGTCGCCGTGGAGCTCCTGGCGTCTGATACCTTCCGCCTGACCGTTCACGCCGCCGGCCAGACCGTGACGGAGCTCCCCGACACCACGGTGCGCGTCCCCTGGGATGGACCGGAGGAGGCGCTCACCTGCCGGAATGTGGATTCCGGCGAGACCTTCGACGCCGTCTATGAGGCCTCCAGCGGTACGGTGGTCTGTACCATCCGCGCCGCCGGGACCTATCAGATCCAGGCAACCAGCACTAACGCGGTTTCTCCGTCCCCCACCGCCGTCCCGACGCTCTCGCCCGTACCCGACGATACCGCACCCACTGCACCCACCGCCCTGCTGTGGGCGGTCCCGGTGGCCGGTGTAGCCGCCGTGGGCGCGCTGTTCTGGAGGCGCCGCCATGACTAGAACGAGATGGGCCGGCATTCTGGCCGGTGGGCTGGCCATTTGTCTGGCCGCGCTTCTGTGTCTGGCCCTGTATCAGGTCGACAACAAATACACCTGGCCGGGCACACAGCCTATGAACGGTCTGCTCACCCTTTCCCGGGAGGAACTAGAGGAACAGCCCCTGCGCTACCTGGTGCAGGACTGGGAATACTGGCCCGGCGTCCTCCTCACCCCGGAGACGCTCCAGGGCCACGAGGGCTACCGCACTTACCGCTCCATCGGCGAGACCTCCCGGCTGGAGCGCCGCCAGGCCCACGGCTGCGGGACCTACCGGCTCACCCTGGTGCTGCCCGAGGAGAGCGCCTCCTACGCGCTGGAGCTGCCCGAGGTCTACTCCGCCTGCCGCCTCTACGTGGGAGACCGTCTGGTCCTGGAGCTGGGCGATCCTGAGCAGGAGAACTATTCCTCCGCCCTGGCCAGCCGGGTGGTCACCTTTACCGCCTCCGGCACCACGGAGCTGCTGCTGGCGGTGGCCGACTACTCGGCGGTGTATAGCGGGATGACCTATCCCCCCGCCTTCGGCACGGTGGAGGCCGTGCTCCAGGCCCGGGAGGGGCGCCTCCTTCTGCACGGCGCCATGGTGCTCCTGTCCCTGCTGGGTCTGGCCCTGGCACTGTCCTTCGGGCTGCGGCAGAGCCGGCGGCGCGGCCTGCTCTGCGCCCTGATCTGCCTGTGCTGCCTCGCCCTTACCGGCTATCCTCTCCTCCACAGCCTGACCACCGTCTCCTATCAGCCCTGGTACACCTTGGAGCTGGCCTCTTTCTACCTCCTTCTCCTGCTGGCTGTGCTGCTCCAGTGCGATCTGTACGGCCTGTGGGGCCTGCCCGCTGCGCTGTTCGCGTTCCCCTGTGCGCTGGGTGTGCTGGCCGCGCTGCTGCGGGCGGGCGGAGCGGCCCACTGGAATATGCAGGCCTGTCTCTTCTTCTCCGGCCTCGCCGCATTCCTGAAGGGCTATGCCGCCCTGTGTCTGGCTGGCCTGTCCGCCTGGGCCCTCTGGCGGGGCAAGCGCTATTCCGCCGCCCTGCTGGCCGCCTCGCTGGCCCTGGGGACCTGTCTGGTCGCCGACCGCCTGCTCCCCCTCTATGAGCCGGTCCTCGGCGGCTGGTTCAGTGAGCTGGGCGCCCTCTGCCTGTCCATTACCCTGGCCTGGGTGCTCTGGTGCAGCGCGGTGGACGCCTACCGCTTCCGCCAGACCTATGAGCGGGAACACCGGCAGCTTCTGGCCCATCTGGAGCTCCAGCGGGAACACTACTTACAGCTCTCCCACCAGATCGAGCAGACCCGGAAATGGGCCCACGACCTGCGCCACCACATGCGCCTCCTGCGCGGCATGGCCCAGCAGGACCAGCGGGACGCGGTGCTGCACTATCTGGACGATTACGAGAGCCACCTGGACGAGCAGGAGATCACCACGTTCTCCGACCACCCCGCCGCCGACGCCATCCTCTGCCACTATGCCGCCGCCGCCCGGGAGGCCGGCGCGGTCTACGATGTGCGCCTCCCGCTGTCCGCGGATCTGGCGTTTCCCGCCGATGAGCTGGGCGTCCTGCTGGGAAATCTGCTGGAAAACGCCCTGGACGCTCTCTCCAGCCAGAATGGCGGCGAGCGGAGGCTCTATCTGCGGGGGGACGCGGTGGATGGACGGCTGCGGCTCCTGCTGGAGAATACGTACAGCGGCCCCCTGCGGGAGCGGGACGGGCATTTCCTCTCCACGAAACACGGCGGCACCGCGCTGGGGCTGCGCTCCGTGACCAGCATCGCCACCAAATACGGCGGGTTGGCCGACTTTACCGCACAGGGCGGGGTCTTTCGCTCCAAGATCATGATTCCGCTGCCCGCCGCGCCTCTGAGACAAGACGAGGCATTCGCCACCAAATAAAACGAGAGCCGGGACCCAAAATGGGTCCCGGCTCTCTGCCGTTTTTCTGTTCAGTTCAACCGGGCCAGGGCCTCCCGGGCGGCCTCCACCGTCCGGTCCACCTCTTCCTCCGTGTGAGCGAAGGAGAGGAACATGGCCTCGAACTGGGCGGGAGCCAGATAAATGCCCCGCTCCAGCATCTGGGCGAAGTACCGGGCGTACTTGCCCACGTCGCTGCCCTTGGCGTCCACGAAGGTGCTCACGCCGTCGGGGGTGAAGAAGGGAGACAGCAGGCTCCCCACCTGGTTCACCGACACCGGCGCGCCGGTGTCCGCCGCCGCCTTCCGCAGGCCCTCCGCCAGCCGGTCGGCCAGGGCGGAGATGTGGGTGTACACCTCCGGGTGGTCCTTCAGGTAGTGGAGCTGGGCCAGGCCCGCCGCCATGGCCACCGGGTTTCCGCTGAGGGTGCCCGCCTGGTACACCGGTCCGCAGGGGGCCACTTCCTCCATGAGAGCCCGGCTGGCGCAGTAGGCCCCCACCGGCATGCCGCCGCCGATGATCTTGCCGAAGGTGACGATGTCGGCGTTCACGCCGAAAAACGCCTGAGCACCGCCCAGGGCCAGGCGGAAGCCGGTGATGACCTCGTCAAAGATGAGAAGGGCGCCGTACCGGTCGCAAAGCTTCCGAAGGCCGGGCAGGAACTCAGGCTCCGGCAGCACCACGCCCATGTTGGCCGCCACCGGCTCCACGATGACGCAGGCCACCTGCCCAGGATTGGCCTCCAGCAGGCCCTCCACGCTGGCAAGGTCGTTGAACTGGGCCGTGAGGGTGTGGCGCACCACGTCCTCCGGCACCCCCGCCGAGGTGGGGTGTCCCCCCGCCAGGGCGGAGGATCCGGCCCCCACCAGCAGACAGTCGCTGTGGCCGTGGTAGCAGCCCTCGAACTTGATGATCTTATCTCTCCCCGTGGCTCCCCGAGCCAGGCGGATGGCCGACATGACCGCCTCGGTGCCCGAGTTCACCATGCGCACCATCTCGATGCCCGGCACCAGCTCCACCATGAGCTGGGCGATCTCCACCTCCCGCGCGGTGGGCGCGCCGAAGGACAGGCCGTCCTTCACCGCCTTCTCCACCGCCTCCCGGATGACCGGGTGGTTGTGGCCCAGAATCATGGGGCCCCAGGAGCAGACGTAGTCGATATAGTCCCGCCCGTCCACGTCAAAGATGTGGGAGCCGTCCGCCCGGGTGATAAAGCGGGGGGCCATGTTCACCGCCCGGAAGGCCCGCACCGGGGAGTTGACCCCGCCGGGGAGGACCTGCACCGCCGCCTCAAAGAGGGATTCCGAGGTTTTCCCGTTCATCAGCCGATCTCTCCTTCCTTCATGGCGTCGGCCAGCTCCTTGGCAAAGTAGGTGATGAGCATGTTGGCCCCCGCCCGGAAGATGGACACGGCGCTCTCGCACATGACCCGGTGGCCGTCGATGAGCCCCGCAGCCGCCGCGGCCTGGATCATAGCGTACTCCCCCGATACCTGGTAGGCACAGAGGGGCAGATCAAAGGCGTCCGCCGTCTCCCGGATCACGTCCAGGTACGGCAGGGCCGGCTTCACCATCAGCAGGTCCGCCCCCTCCGCCACGTCCAGGGCGCACTCCTTGTGGGCCTCCTTCCGGTTGTGGGGGTCCATCTGGTACCCCTTCCGATCCCCGAAGGAGGGCGCGGAGCCCGCCGCCGCCCGGAAAGGCCCGTAAAAGGCCGAGGCGTACTTGGCCGAGTAGGACAGGATAGGCACGTTCTGGAAGCCGTGCTGGTCCAGGACGGCCCGGATGGCCGCCACCCGGCCGTCCATCATGTCGGAGGGCGCCACCATGTCCGCCCCCGCCTGGGCGTGGGAGAGGGCGGTTTTCGCCAGCAGCTCCAGCGTGGCGTCGTTGTCCACCTCGTGGCCGCAGAGCTGGCCGCAGTGGCCGTGGTCGGTGTACTCGCACATGCACACGTCGGTGATGACGTAGAAGTCCGGGTGGGCCGCCTTGATGGTCCGGATGGCCTCCTGCACCACGCCGTGCTCCGCCCAGGCCGAGGAGCCCACCGCGTCCTTGTGGGCGGGCAGGCCGAAGAGGATGCACCGCCCCACCCCGTGGGAAAGGCACTCCTCCACCGCCTCGTTCACGCAGTCCAGCCCATAGTGGAACTGCCCCTCCAGGGAGGGGATGGGGCGCTTGCCCTGTAACGTCTCATCCACGAAAATGGGGTAAATGAGGCTATCCGGGGACATACGGGTCTCCCGGCACAGACGCCGGATGCTGTCGTTGCCCCGCAGGCGGCGGGGCCGGATGGTCAGGTCCATTTCAAACACCTTCTGTTATGATCTCGATGAGGCCGTCGATGGTGGCCTCTCTGGCAATGGTCACGGGGATTTGAAAACTCCGGGCCTCTTTGGCGGTCTGCTCCCCGATGCACACGCCGGTGATGCGGGAGAAGTCGGTCCCCTCCCCCACCGAGCGGACAAAGCCGCGCACCGTGGAAGCCGAAGTGAAGGTCACCAGATTTACCTCTCCCGCCTCCACCGCCCGGCGCATTTCCTCGCTCTGGGGGGCGGCGTAGTGCGTCGCGTAGACCGCCACGTCGTCATAGCTCAGTTTAGCCCCTTCCAGGGCCTCCGTCAAGGCGGGGGAACCCCACTCGGCCCGCAGGAGAAGCACCCGCCCGGTACACCGCTCCGCCAGGCCCGCCCCCAGGTGGGCCCCGTCGTAGACGTCCGGGATGAAGTCGGCGGTCAGGCCGTGGGCGTCAAGCGCTTTGGCTGTCCCCGGCCCTATGGCGGCGATGGACACCCCGGCCAGGGCCCGGGCGTCCCGCCCCGTGCGCCGGAGTTCGTCCCACAGACACGCCACCCCGGCGGGGCTGGTGAACACCAGCCACTGATAGCGGGAAAGGCCCTCCACCGCCTCGGTGAGGGCGGGACAGGGATGCAAGGGGGCCGTCTCGATGCAGGGGAACTCCCACACCGCCGCCCCCAGGGCCCGCAGGCGGGCGGAGAGCGTTCCGGCGCGGTCCTTGGGCCGGGTGACCACCACCCGCTTCCCCTTCAGAGACAGGCGGTCGAACCAGTCAAAGTCCTCCGCCAGCGAACACACGCCCCCCACCACGATGACGGCGGGGCTCTCCACCCCGGCCGCTTTCGCCTGTTCCGGGAGGGTCGCCAGAGTGGCGGAGATGCGCCGCTGCCGGGGGGTGGTCCCCCGCTCCACCACGGCGGCGGGGGTCTCCGGGACCATACCCGCCTTCAAAAGGCCCTCACAGATGTGGGGCAGGGCCGCCACCCCCATGAGAAAGACCAGGGTGCCCCCCGCGTTCACCAGGGCGTCGAAGGGGATATCCGCCTCCTTCCCCGCCCGGCGGTGGGCGGTGACGATGTGGAGGGAGGAGGCGAAGTCCCGGTGGGTCACCGGGATGCCTCCGTAGGCCGGGGCCGCCAGGGCGGAGGTCACCCCGGGCACCACTTCAAAGGGCACATGATGGGCGGAAAGGAGCTCCAGCTCCTCGCCCCCCCGGCCGAAGAGGAAGGGGTCGCCCCCCTTGAGCCGCACCACCAGCTGGTCTTTCTGGCCCTCCTCCAAGAGGATGCGGTTGATCTCCCCCTGGGGCACCGGGTGGTCCCCGGCGTGCTTGCCCACGTCGATGCGTTTGGCCCGCTCCGGGATGAGGTTCAGCACTTCCTCCCCCACCAGGCGGTCAAACACCACCACGTCGGCCCGCTCCAGAGCGGCCTTGCCCTTGACAGTGAGGAGCCCCCCGTCGCCAGGCCCGGCCCCCACCAGGATCACTTTTCCCATGTGACTTCTCCTCTCATCCGCCGGGCCAGGGTACGGCCCAGCTTCTCCGCCTGTGTCCGGGGCCCGGTGATGGTAGCCCGGCTCCCCTCCTCATCCATGCCGGTGAGGGTCAACACTTCTCCCTCTGGGACGGCGTGGGCCGCCACCGGGGAGGAACAGCCCCCCTCCAGCGCCGCCACAAAGGCCCGCTCGGCCAGGGCGCAGGCCCGGGCGTCCGGGTCGTCCAATCCCGCCAGGAAGGGGTAGTCCGCATCCGCGCGGACCTGCACCGCCAAGATCCCCTGCCCGGCGGCGGGGAGCAGTTCCGAGGGCTCAAAGTACCGGGCGATGCGGTGTTCCAGCCCCAGGCGCTTCAATCCGGCGGACGCCAGCACCAGTGCCCCGTACTCCCCCCGGTCCAGTTTGTCAAGACGGGTGAGGACGTTGCCCCGGACGGGGCGCACCTCCACGCCGGGATATAATTGTTCCAGCTGGAGCTTCCGCCGCAGGCTGGCACAGCCCACCGGCTTCGTCCGGTCCCAGATGGATTCCCCCTCCGGGAGCACCAGGGCGTCCCGTGGGTCCTCCCGGGGCGGGAATGCTACCACCGGCAGGCCCGGCTGGACCTCCATGGGGATGTCTTTTAAACTGTGGACGGTGAGGTCCACCCGCCCGTCCAGGAGGGCCGCGTCCAGCTCCTTCACGAAAAGGCCCTTACCCCCCACCTTATCCAGGGTGCGGTCCAGGATCTTGTCCCCGGTGGTTTTCATGGTCACCAGCTCCAGACGGAGCTCCGGGCAGAGGGCCCGGATGCGCTCCATCACCAGCTCGCTCTGAATCACCGCCAGGCGGCTCTCCCGGCTCCCGATGCGCAAAACGTCCATTAAAACTCCTCCAGTGTCCGGCGGATGGCTCTGGTCCCCGCCGCAGTCGCCCGGTGGTCCGCCCCGTTTTTCGAGATCACCCCGGCGATCAAAGTTTCTCCCTCGCAGACGGCGGGGAAAAAGAAGGTACACTCCTCCGGGCAGTCGGCAACGCTCACCGGGATGCCCCGTCTCCGGGCCTCCTCCCCCACGGTGCGGTTCACGGCGCGGTCATCGGTGGCCGCCACCGCCAGGAAAGCCCCCTCCAAATCCCCCGGGGCGTAGGGGCGGGACAGATAGGTCACGCCGTCGGGAAAGGGGGCATTCAACTCGGGCGCGATGACCATCACCGCCGCTCCGAAGCGGAGGAGCACCTCCGCCCGGCGGGCCGACACGGCGCCGCCGCCGACGAGCACCGCCCGTTTCCCGCTCAGATCCACGAACAACGGAAAGCGCATGCGTGGTACCTCCTCAATCCCGTGTATGGGCCCGGATCTTTTGGGCACAGGCCATCAAATCCTCCGCGCTCAGTCCCCCGGGCAGATTGCCCGCCAGCAGCTCCACCGTCCGGCGGACCGCCAGGGCGGCGGCCTCCTCGGGCGTGAGGCCGGAAAGGTCCTCGCTCCGCAGGCGGTCCAGGGCGGCGCTCTGTACCTCCTCCAGGGCGGGGAGGGCGGCGCGATAGGCCCACCAGCGCCGGAACTCCTCCCGAGCGGCGGTGAGGATGGCCTCTCCCTCCGGCGGGACGGTGCGCTCCACCCGCTCCCCCAGGGTGTCAATGTTGTAGAGCTTCACCCCGGGGAGCTCCCCCACCGCCGGCTCGATGTCCCGGGGAATGGCCAGGTCCACCAGGAAACGGGGCGGGTTTTTGAGTGCCGCCAGGGCCTGGGCGGTGACCGTGTAGTGGGGGCTCACCGTGGCGGAGAGGAGGAGATCCACCCCCTCCATCGCGGCGAAGCGGTCCTCATAGGGCACCGCCCCGCAGCCGGTGGGCACCACGGTCTCCCCGTGGCGGTAGCTGCGCAGGGTCACGTTCACGCTGCACCCCGCCTCCCGCAGGAGCCGGGCGGAGAGCCGCCCCATCTCCCCGTTGCCGATGACCAGGGCCCGCTTGCCGGTGAGGTCCCCCAGCTGCTCCCGCAGTACCTCCACCGCCCGCTGGGGAGCGGAAGTGGGGACGCCGGTGAGGCGCACCCGGGTGCGCAGGCGCTTGCCCGCCGAAACGGCCACGCGGAAGGCGGTCTCCAGCTCGGGGCAGGTGCTCCCCGCCTCCCGGCTCAGGGCGATGGCGGCGCGGACCTGCGTCAAAATCTGGTCCTCCCCCCAGATGCGGGAGTGAAGTCCCGCCGCCACCTCCAGAAGGTGAGTCAGGGCCTCGTCTCCCTCCAGCACCTGAAAGGCCCCGGGCAGGTTTTCCGGCAAAGCCCCCGCCGCCCGGCACAGGAGGGCGGGGCCGTCCGGAAATTCCCCGGAGCAGGCGCAATAGAGTTCCGTGCGGTTGCAGGTGGAGAGGAGGGCACAGCCCTCCACCCCCGCCGCCTCTTTGAGACGGCGGTCCAGCTCCAGCACCCGGCCCCGGGTGAAGGAGAGGCGCTCCCGCAGCTCGATGGGCGTGCGTCGGTCGCTGACGGCGCAGCAGTAGAGGGCCATGCTAGTTCCCCTCCCCGGCGAGGGAAAACACGACGGTGAAATAGCCCTCGTCCCCCGCCATGTCCCGGAAGTGGGGCCACACCTCCTCGTTCGCCATGCCGCAGTTGCTCACCGCCATGGCATCCTCCAGCCGCCCATGCCGGGCCAGGAGTGCTTGCAGCTCCCCCAGCTTCCGCCCGGCCTTCATGTAGATCTGATTGGTCGGCAGATCCACCCAGCCCTCCACGTTGTGGCTGGCGGGCACGATGAGGAGTTTTTCCTCCCCCTGGCAGAGACTCACCCCTAGCCTGGCCGCCGCCGCGCAGAAGGAGGGCACGCCGGGAATGAGCTCCGCCTCATACCCCCGCTCCACCACCAGACGGTGGATGTAGATGTAGGTGGAGTACACGGTGGGGTCCCCCAGGGTGATGAAGGCCACCGTCTTCCCCGCGTCCAGCAGGGCGCAGAGGGCATCGGCGCTCTTGGCGTAGCACTCCTCCAGCACCTTCCGGTCCCGGGTCATGGGAGTGGGGCAGCTCAGCCGCTCTTTTCCCGCCAGGTACGCCCCGGCGATGGCCTCGGCGGTGCCCTCGCCGCTCCCCTTGTCGGGCATGGCGATCACGTCGGCCTCCCGCAGGATGCGCGCCGCCTTCAGCGTGAGGAGCTCCGGGTCCCCCGGGCCCACCCCCACGCCGTAGAGAATGCCTCGTCTCATGTCGTTCCTCCTTTGCCCAGCAGGGCTGTCAGTATCCGGGCCGCTTCCTCCACCGTGGCCGCCCCCGGGTCGGCGGGATAGCCTTCCTCCGCCAGCGCCGCCATCAGGCGGGCCAGAGGCGGCAGGCGCAGGTGGTGCTCCTCCAGGAGCCCCTGCTGTCGGAAGAGGTCCCCCGGCGTCCCCTGCCACACGGTGCGCCCCCGCTCCAGGAGACAGACCCGATGACAGCACCGGGCCACCAGGTCCATGTCGTGGGTGGCCAGGAGGATGGTCCGCGCCCCGTCCTTTCCGAGCTCCGCCAGCAGGTCTACCATCTCCTCCACTCCCTCCGGGTCCAGCCCGGCGGTGGGCTCGTCCAGGATGAGCACTTCCGGCTCCATCACCAGCACTCCGGCGATGGCCGCCCGCTTCTTCTGGCCGTAGGAGAGGGCGTGGGTGGGTTTGCGGGCAAAGGCCGCCGCGCCGGTGCGCTCCAGGGCCGCATCCACCCGGCGGCGAACCTCCTCTTCGGGGAGGCCCAGGTTCACCGCGCCGAAGGACACGTCCCGGTACACATCGGCGGAAAAGAGCTGGTCGTCCGGGTCCTGGAACACGATGCCCACCCGGCGGCGCAGCTCCGGCAGGTCCTTCCGCCTCCAGGACACCGGCTTTCCGCCCAAAAAGACCGCGCCCGACGCGGGAGTGAGCACTCCGTTCAGGGTGAGGAACAGAGTGGACTTCCCCGCCCCGTTGGCCCCCAGGATACCGGTGACCTCCCCGGCCCGGGCGGTGAGGGAGAGGCCGTCCAGAGCTCGGGTACCGTCCTCGTAGGTGTAGGTGAGGTCCTTTACCTCCAGAGCATCCACGATAGTCCTCCCCTCTCCAGTGTCCAAATGAAGATCTGTACCGCCGCCGTGGCCAGCAGCAGCCCATACAGCCAGGTTCCCTTCTCGTACTGCCCCGCCACGGTGGCCAGGGAGCCGGTGTAGTACCGGCTCTCCAGAGCGGCGTACACCCGCTCCCCCCGGCGCAGAGCGCGCACAAAGAGCACCGACAGCAGCTCCCCCAGGGAGGTGATGCTCCGCCGCCAGGTGCCGTAGCCCAGCCGGGCGGCCTGGGCGGTGTGGATGCGCCCGGCCTCCCCGCTGAGGACGAAGAGGAAGCGGTAGATGAGCTCCATCAGCTCCACCAGCAGCGCCGGGGCGTGGAGCCGCCCCAGCGCCGCCGTCAGGTCGCACACGGGGGTGTTGAGGGCCAGGAAAAAGAGGCAGGCCGCCGCCCCCATGGCCCGGCACAGCACCGTCCCGGCCAGGGCCAGGCTTTCGACGCTCACGCCCCAGCGCCCCAGGACGGGGAGAGAGACCGCCCAAAGGGCGGCCCCCTCCCCCAGCGGGCGGAGCACCAGCGTCACACTCCCCGCCAGCAGGAAGGCAAGCGGGATCAGGAGGCATTTCACCACCGTTTTCACTGGCTGGCCCCCCAGCACCACGCTGTACGCGCTCAGCAGCGCCAGGGTGGCAAGGCCCACCCCGGCGCTGCCGCACCCCAGGCACACCACAAGGGCCCCCAGGGTGAGCCACAGCTTGGCCAACGGGTCGATCGCCCGCAGCCTGGACCGGTAGGCCCAGCGGTCAGTTCCCATGGTCCTTCCGGCCCGGGGCGGTCATCCGGCCCAGGATGAAGCACACCACGCCGGAGCCGATGGCCGCCTGAAGGGCGAAGAGGAGGGATTCCACCTCGCCGCTGGCGGGCTCGAAGATGGGCTGGAACCAGGGCTCGTAGTCCGGGTCACTCTCGGTGATGAGCTCCTCGGCCATGCCGTCGGCCCCGCCGAACTCGGCGTCCCGCAGCAGGAAGAGGGGCACAAAGGCAATGAGGACCACCAGCAGCAGGAGGATCACATTTTTCTGCCACAGCTTCATGGTAAAACCCCTCCTTACAGCACCGACAGAGCCTGAAGCTCGGTCTTGGAATACTTCTCGAGCACGTTAAAGACCACTACGGTCAGCAGTCCCTCGGCGATGGCCAGGGGGATCTGGGTGGCGGCGAAAATGGCCAGATAGCCCGCCGTATTGCCGTACACCACGCCCAGCTGGAGAGAGGTGGTGACATAGGTCAGCAGGTCTCCCAGCGCCGCCGCACAGAACACCGCCACCGCCGGGGAGGCTTTCACCCGCCGCAGCAGACGGTACACCCCCCAGGACACCAGGGGCCCCACGATGGCCATGGAAAAGACGTTGGCACCCAGGGTGGTGATGCCGCCGTGGCCCAGCAGCAAAGCCTGGAAGAGCAGCACGATGAGGCCCAGCACCGCCGTGGCCGCCGGGCCGAACAGGATAGCCCCTAAACCCACGCCGGTGGGGTGGGAGCAGGAACCGGTGGCCAGGGACGGGATTTTCAGGGCCGAGAGCACAAAGGCGAAGGCTCCGCACATGGCCAGGAGCACCTTGGCCTTGGGCTCCCCGGCGGTCTTGCGGGCAATGGAGCGCAAGCCTACCCCCAAAAAGGGCAGGCACGCCGCCATCCAGCCAAAGGCCCAGGTCTGGGGTAAATACCCTTCGGCGATGTGCATGGCTCCCGCGCCGGTGGTGAGGGACAGGGTCAGAACCGGCAGGGCCCAAAAAAGCCGCGCCGCCCGGGCCGCGCCCGGTGAGGGATGGATGTGGGGTTTGTTCATACGTTTTTTCTCCTTTCCTATCGTCCGTAGGATGGTGGATGGTACAGCAAGGCCGGTCTTCCGGCTTGGGCGTCCTGGCGGAACGCGCCTTCCCAGGTCTCCCCAGTGGCGTTCTGCGCTCCGCTCTTCCCTTACGGCAGCGGGACTGCGCGGGATTTGCACCCGACTTCCCGATTGAGCTTACGCACCTTGCCTGGTATGGATACGGACCTCAGTCCGTAAACATTGTTTCGATGGCCGCCCTGGCGTGGGCCAGGAAAATGGCCCGCAGGGCCGGGTACTCCCCCAGCCCCTTCAAAATGCAGGACACGGTATAGCCCGCGCCCTCCAGACGGCTCTTCCACGAGTCGGGCTCCTCCCCCGCCATGTCGTTGGAGGCGTGGTCCCCCGCCACCAGCATGAGGGGGTGGAGGGTCACCCGCTCCACCGGCCCGCGCTCCTGGAGGCGGCGGAGCACCTCGTCCAGGGTGGGATAGCCCTCCACGGTGCCGAAAAATGCCCCTTTCCAGCCCAGGTCGTGGAGCAGGTACTCCAGCTGACAGTAGGCGGGATTGGCCGCGTGGCCGGTGCCGTGGCCCATGAAGACCAGGGCCTCCCCCTCCGCCGGGGCGGGAAGGGACGCCATCAGGGCGTCAGCCGTGGCGCGGTAGTCCTCCAGCGTGGTGAGAAGGGGCGCGCCCACCGAAAAGCGGGCAAAGCGGCCTGCGAAGGGCGCGGCCTGGGCGCAGAGCTTGTCGTACTCGTCGCCGTTCAGGATGTGGGTGGGCTGGATCGCCACCGCCTCATAGCCCTCCTCCGCCAGACGGGTGAGGGCGGCGGGCACGTCGTCGGGGGCGGCGCCGTCCCGGCGGGCCAGCTTGCGCAGGATCATGCCGCTGGTGAAGGCCCGGCGGACCGTCCAGCCGGGGAAGGCCGCCGCGGCCTCCCGCTCGAGGACGGCGATGTTCTTTTCCAACGTCTCCGGGTAGCTGGTGCCGAAGGAGACCATCAAAAGAGCCTGTTTCAATGCTGTTCCTCCTTTGCCCGGTCACGGGCCATGTAGAGCAGAGCGTTGCAGATGGCGGCGGCGATGTTGCTGCCCCCCTTACGCCCCCGGGCCACGATGTGGGGTACATCCATGGTGAGCAGCAGCTCTTTGGACTCCACCACGTTCACAAAGCCCACCGGCACGCCGATGACCAGCGCCGGGCGGAGCTTTCCCTCCTCCATGAGCTGGCAGGCCCGGATGAGGGCGGTGGGGGCGTTGCCCAGGGCCAGCACCACCGGCCCGGGAAGCTCTGCCGCCCGCTCCATGGACACGGTGGCCCGGGTCTCCCCCCGCGCTTTGGCCTCGGCGGCCACGTCTGGGTCGGACATGAAGCAGACCGCTTTCCCCCCAAAAGACTCCAGCACCCCCTTGTTGACCCCGGAGCGGGCCATCTGGGTGTCGGTGACCAGGGTGCAGCCGCTCAGAAAGGCGGAGATGCCCGCCTCCACCGCGCCGGGCGAGAACACCAGATTGTCGGCGTAGTCGAAGTCGGCGCTGGTGTGGATGCACCGCTTCACGACGGGCAGCTCCTCCGGCGGGAAAGTCCGCCCGTTTAACCCCTCTTCGATGATGGCCATGCTCCGCGCCTCGATGTCGGCGGGGGCCACGTGCTCCAAGTGGATGTCTCTCATGTGCTTTACTCCTTCCGGTCCAGGATGCGGTACACCCGCTCCATGTCCAGCGCGCTCCGCACCGTATCGGCCAGCGCATTGTATTGCCGCTCCTTGTAGTGGGCCCAGTCCTCCGCCGCGCCGACGGGTGATAATCCCTTGGCCGCGCGCAGGCAGTCCACCAGGCCCCCGGCGCAGCTTCCACGCTCGAAAAGGCCGTGGACATAGGTGCCCAGCACATTTCCCATCGCGCCGCCGTCCGCCTTCTCCACCCCGTCCAGGGTGTGCAGAGCGGTGCAGGGGGGCACGGTGGAGGTGGTCTCCCCCATGTGGATCTCGTACCCGTCAAAGGTCACGCCGTTGAGAGGGGCAAAGACGCCCTGGGCCCCGGTGAAGGTCCCCTCCACCCGGGTGCGGGTCTTTTCGCCCCAGAAAACCGTCTCGCCGGGGAGCAGACCCAGGCCCGCCTGGGCGCCGCCGCCCTCCACGCATTCCGGGTCGGACACCCGCTCCCCCAGCATCTGATAGCCGCCGCACACCCCGAGTACCGCGCCGCCCCGTTTGTGGTGGCTCAGGATGGCCTCGGCCAGGCCGGTCTCCCGCAGCCACTTCAGGTCTGCCAGGGTGTTCTTGGTGCCGGGCAGGATCACCAGGTCAGGCGTGCCCAGCTCCTTGGGGGAGCCCACATAGCGCAGGGACACGTCGGGAAAGCGCTCCAGGGGGTTGAAGTCGGTGAAGTTGGAGAGCTTGGGAAGGCGCACCACCGCGATGTCGATGGCCGCGGCGGCTCCCCCCTTCCCCAGCCGGCGGGACAGAGAGTCCTCGTCCTCCAGGTCCACCGCCGCCATGGGCACCACACCCGCCACCGGGATGTGGGTCAGCTCCTCCAGCATGGTGAGCCCCGGGCGGAGGATGTCCACGTCCCCCCGGAATTTATTGATGACAAGGCCCTTTACCCGCGCCCGCTCCTCCGGCTCCAGGAGCGCCACCGTGCCGTAGAGAGAGGCGAACACGCCCCCCCGGTCGATGTCCCCGCACAGGAGGACCGGCGCATCCACCAGTTTCGCCAGGCCCATATTCACGATGTCGTCCTGTTTGAGGTTGATCTCGGCGGGGCTCCCCGCCCCCTCGATGACGATGACGTCGTATTCCCGGGACAGTCGCTCATAGGCCGCCAGAATGTCGGGGATGAGGGCTTTTTTGTACTGAAAATAGTCCCGGGCGCTCATGTTGCCTCGGGGGACGCCGTTCACGATCACCTGGGAGCCCATGTCGCTGGTGGGCTTGAGCAGGATGGGGTTCATGTCTGCCGTGGGCTCCACCCCCGCCGCCTCAGCCTGCACCACCTGGGCCCGGCCCATCTCCAGACCCTCCCGGGTGATGGCCGAGTTGAGGGCCATGTTCTGGGACTTGAAGGGGGCCACCCGCAGGCCGTCCTGCCGGAAGATGCGGCACAGCGCCGCGCAGAGAAAGCTCTTCCCCGCGTCGGAGGTGGTGCCCTGGACCATGATGCACTTCGCCATTTACAGCACCTCCCCCAGCGCCCGCAGCAGCACATCGTTCTCCGCCTCCGGGCGCACCGCGATGCGGTAGTAGTCCGCCCTTAATCCGTGGTAATTGGCACAGGAGCGGATGAGGACGCCCCGCTCCACCAGCCGCTCCTTCAAATCGGTCCGACCGGGGGCGCGGAAGAGGATATAGTTCGCCTGACTTTCCCACACGGTGAGGCCCAGGGAGCGCAGCTCCGCCGTCAGCCGGGCGCGCTGGGGGCGCACCACCTCCGCCATGGCCTTCTCCGGCCAGTCGGGACAGCCGCAGGCCGCCACCCCCGCCGCCTGGGCCACGTTGGACACGCTCCAGGGCTGGCCCGCCCGGGCGATGGCCTCGGTGAGATCAGCGTTGGACGTGAGGCAGTAGCCCAGGCGCAGACCCGGTATACCGTAGCTCTTGGTAAAGGCCCGCAGGAGGACCAGATTGGGGTAGTCCGCCAGCTTGGGGGCCAGGCCAGGGCCGGGCTGGTCGGAAAGTTTCAAAAAGCACTCGTCCACCACCAGCGTGATCCTTGCATTCCGGCAGTACCGCAAAATCACGTCCAGCACGCCCGGTTCTACCAGGCGGCCGGTGGGGTTGTTGGGGTTGCAGAGAAAGGCCACGTCGGCCCCCGCCAGCGCCGCCACATAGAAGGCGTCCAGGCGGAACTCTGCCTCCGGGTCCAGCGGGGACCGGAATACGCGCCCCCCAGCCGCTGTCACCGCCTGCTCGTACTCGGAGAAGGTGGGGGCGGCGGCCACCGCCCACTCGGGTTTCAAAGCCCCGCAGAGCCGGAACAGGAGGTCCGCCGCGCCGTTACCGCAGGTGATGTATTCCTCCGGCACGCCGTCCAGGGCGGAGATAGCCCGGCGGAGGGCGGTGCAGCGGCTGTCCGGGTAGCGGTCGGCTTCCGCCACTGCCGCGCGGGCCGCTTCCGCCACGGCGGGCGGCATTCCCAGGGGGTTCTGGTTGGCCGAGAAGTCCAGCACCGGGGTATTGAGGCTATAAATGTCGCCGCCGTGGGTGTATTCCATCCAAATTCCTCCTTATTAGTGTCCTCGCCGGACGGGCGTCCTGCCCGGACGGGGCACCGCTTTCTTTGCAAAGAAAGCGGTGGGAAAGAAAGCCCAGAGGGGGGATACCGCCCCTCTGAACTCCCCCAAAACGCATCCCGGCGTATCTTCTACTGCCGAGGGATTTCCTCGCCCTGGTGGAACAAAAACCAAGCTTGTTGCCTATGAACAGCCTGTTGTACTGCCGGCAAAACCAGGTGGCCGAAGGCCGCCCACTTAGGGGGATTCTCAAGGGGGCAGACAGCCCCCTTGAGGCCTTTTCTTTCCCCCATTTCTTTTCGCGAAAAGAAATGGGGCTCCCGCCGAGTAGGCGCGTCCTTCGGCTCTACAAGGGCCAGAGCAGAAAGAGCAGCGGTATGCCGCAGAAAATCAGCAATGCCAAAAAGGCCGTGCCGTAGAGCAGCCGGTGGGCGCGCAGGATGTCCAGCGGCTCCACCGGACGGAGTGGGTCCCCCAAGGTGGGCTTTTCCACGGTCTTGCCGAAGTACACCGCCGGGCCTGCCAGCTGGATGTGCAGCGCCCCGGCGCAGGCCGCCTCGGTGTGGGCCGAGTTGGGCGAGGCGTGCTTTTTCCGGTCCCGCCGGAAGATCCGCAGGCCCCCCCGACCGTCAAAGCCGGTGAGCGTCGCCGCCAGACACATCAGCGCCCCCGCCAGTCGAGCGGGGATGAAGTTGGCCACGTCGTCCAGCTTGGCGGCGCAGCGCCCGAAGTTCAAATACTTCTCGTTCTTGTACCCCACCATGGAGTCCATGGTGTTGATGGCCTTGTAGGCCAACCCGGCCAGCGGTCCGCCCACGGCCAGGTAGAGAAGCGGCGCGATGACCCCATCGGAGGCGTTCTCCGCCACCGTCTCCACCGCCGCCTTGGCGACGCCCACTTCGTCCAGACAGTCGGTGTCCCGCCCCACGATCATGGAGACAGCCTTGCGCGCCCCGGGGAGGTCCCCCGCCTTCAGGGCGGCGTACACCTTCCCGCTCTCTACCCGCAGCGATTTGCAGGCCAGGAGCTGGTAGCACAGCAGCACCTTCGCCGCAAAGGCTAGCGCCGGGTGGATACGCGAGCACAGGGTGAGCACCAGCCAGGCCGCCCCCACCGAGATCACCGGCACCAACACCGCCAGCAGTCGCCCGGCCCAGCGCTCCCCACCGGGGGTGGCGGGAAAAATCCGCCGGAGGAGCCGCTCCAACAGCGAGATGAGGCTCCCCATGGCCCGCACCGGGTGGGGGGCCCACTGGGGGTCCCCCAGCAGCAGGTCCAGGCAGAAGCCCAACAGGAGAGCGGTGAGATTTGCCGTATAAAAGTCCCGTATCATGTCAGCGGCTGGTAGGCCTCCACCTCAATTTCGTCAAAAGTCGCCATCTCCCGGTACACCGAGAGGGCCATGTCCAGAAGCGGCATCACCGCCGCCGTGCCGGTGCCCTCCCCCAGGCACATGTGGGCCCGCAGGAAGGGGGTGAGCCCCAGGGCGTTCAGCACCAGCTCCCCCGCCGGTTCGGCGGAGACGTGGCTGGCCAGGAGGTAGTCCCCCGCCGCAGGACATAGCCGCACGGCACACAGGGCCGCCGCCGCCGAGATAAAGCCGTCCACCAGCACCGGCGTGCGGCACAGCGCTCCGCCCAGGAACACCCCGGCAAGCCCCGCCAGGTCCAGGCCGCCCACTTTGGCCAGCACATCCACCGGGTCGGCCGGGTCGGGCTCGTTCACCGCGATGGCCCGGCGGATGGCGTCCACCTTCCGGTGCAGGCCCTCAGTGGAGAGCCCCGCGCCACGGCCGGTAACGGTCTCCGGGTCCACCCCCAGCAGCACCGACACCACCGCCGACGAGGCCGTGGTATTGCCGATGCCCATTTCGCCGGTGCCCAGCAGCTTCACGCCGCCCCGGCACAGGTCCCGGGCCACCTCGATGCCGGTCTCGATGGCCTTTTGGCAGATATCCCGGTCCATGGCCGGGCCCTGGGTCATGTTGCGGGTGCCTCGCATGAGGTTTTTCTGTAAAATGTGCTCCCCCTTCACCGGGCGGGCCACGCCGATGTCCACCGGCACCACCTCCGCCCCCGCGGCCCGGGCCATGCAGCACACGCTGGTGTCCCCCCGGGACATGTTCTCCGTGACGATGGCGGTGACCTCCTGGCCGGTCTGGGTCACCCCTTCGGCCACCACGCCGTGGTCGGCGCACATGGCCACGATGGCCCGGCGGGACAGGTCCACGTCCGGGCTCCCCGTCATGGCGGCGATACGCACCACCGCGTCCTCCAGCAGCCCCAGGCTGTGCAGGGGCTTGGCGATGGAGTCCCACCGCCGCTGGGCCCGCTGGGCCGCGGCCGGGTCGGCCGGGACGATTTTACCGATGGTCTCATCCAAAAGGCTCATAACGATCCCTCTTTTTCTCGTTTGTAGGTCCCGCAGGCGGCCACGAACCGCGCCGCCGCCTCCGGACAGCCGCAGAAATGCAGATGGGGAAAGCCCGCGTACAGGGTGGGTGTGTGGAAGGCGCAGTCCCATCCCCGCTCGCTCAAGGGCTTTTGTGCCCGGAAATCGCGCCCGGGGGTGGTACTGTCCCAATAGTGGAACTCGTGGGCAGGGAGGCTCTCCCCCACCCCGCACAGTAGGCCGTCTTTCCGGGCCGTCAGGGTCACATACCCGAACCGCCCCGGTTTCCCGGTGTTGTGGGCGTTTCCGGAAACGACCCCCGCCATACGCCAGTCGTACCGGCCGTCCCCGTCGGTCAGGGTGCGCTGGAGGTAGAGAAAGCCCCCGCACTCGGCCACCGTGGGGAGGCCGCCCAGGACTTTCTCGTGGATCTCCCGGAGCAGGGCGTGGTTCTCCGCCAGCGTCCGGGCGTGGAGCTCCGGATAGCCACCCCCCAGGTAGAGCCCGGCACAGCCCTCGGGCAGGCTCCGGTCGGTGAGGGGCGAGAAAAACTGTAACTCCGCCCCCAGTTCCTCCAGAAGGGCCAGGGCGTCGGCGTAGTAAAAGCAAAAGGCGTCGTCCTGCGCCACGGCGATCACCGGTCGCTCCCCTCCCACCGCCACGTGGCGTGACTGGGGCGTCTCCAGGGCCGGAGCGGTGCGGGCCAGGGCCAGCAGCCCGTCCAGGTCCACCGTCTGCTCCGCCTGGGTGGCCAGCCTTCGGAGTTTTTCCCGCAAATCTGCCACCTCTCCGGCGGAGACCAGCCCCAGATGGCGGCTCTCCAGGGTGCAGTCGGGCAGCTTGGGCAGGAACCCGTAGACGGTCAGGCCGGTCTCCTCCTCGATGCAGGCTTTCAGCCGGGGGTAGAGCATGGGGGACACCCGGTTCAGGAGGACGCCCCGGAGCATATCTTCCTCTTCCAGGGCCTGAAAGCCCTTCACCACCGCCGCGATGGACCGGGCCGCGCCCCGGCCGTCCACCACCAGCACCGCCGGGGTCCGGGTGGTGCGGGCCAGGTCCCAGGCGCTGGCCTGACTGGAGAGGGAAATGCCGTCGTAGTAGCCCATAGCCCCCTCCAGAAGGGAGAGCCCGTGCCCGGCGGCGTGGATCGCCAAAGACCGGCGCACCGCCTCCTCCCCCATGAGGAAGAGGTCCAGATTGCGGGAGGGTACCCCCAGGGCGGTGGTGTGGAACATGGGGTCCAGGTAATCCGGACCAGACTTGAAGGCCATGGGGGCAAGGCCCCGGTCCTTCCAGGCCTGCAGCAGGGCGCAGGTCACGGTGGTCTTACCGCAGCCGCTGGCCGGGGCGGCCAGGAGCAGCCGGGGGGCTTCCGTCATGGCTTCCCCTCCCCGGCAAAGAGCCACACCGGATTCTGGGCGTCCATCAGATGGTAGCGCCCCGCCGCCCGGGTGCGGGTGACCGCCAGCTGCACCATCTCCGCCCCCTCCAGGGCGGCGAAGGCCTGGGCGGCCTCCCCCACCGTCTCCAGGGTCACGGCGGTACACACCACCCGGGCCGCCGGATTTTTCTGGAACACCGTGTCCAGGATCTCCTTCAAATGCCCACCGCTGCCGCCGAGAAAGACCCGGTCAGGTGCGGGCAGGTCCTCCAAGACCTCGGGTGCGGTCCCCGGTACCACGGTGAGATTGGACGCGCCCAGGCGCTCCCGGTTCGCAGCCAGCAGCTCCAGGGCGGCCTCATCCCGCTCCACGGCGTACACCCTCCCCGCCGGGGCGGCCAGAGCGCACTCCACCGCCACCGAGCCGGTGCCGGCCCCTACGTCCCACACCACGCTGTCCCGCTCCACCCGGAGTTTGGAGAGCGCCAGGGCGCGGACCTCGCCCTTGGTCATAGGGGTTTTCCCGCGCTGAAACGCCTCGTCGGGAAGTCCGGAGCTGTTCCAGGGGCGGACCACCGGGGACGGATTGTGGGCCAGCACCACCGCCAGGTCCCCGAAGCTGGCTCCGGCCAGCTCCTCCGCCGTGCCGGTGATGATGCGCTCGTCGGGGTAGCTCAGGCGCTCCCCCACCCACACCCGCACAGACGAAAATCCACGGCGGCACAGGTCCTGACACAGATCCCCCGCCCGGGTGGCCCCGCCGGTGAGGACGAAGGTCCAGGGACGGCACTGGATCTCCCCCGCCGCGTTGTGCTTCCGCCCGTGGGCGCTCACCACAAACACGTCCTGCCAGGGCAGGCCCAGCTTGGCGCAGAAATAGGAGAGGGACGAAATACCGGGAAGGGTCACAACGGTTCGCCCCACCAGCAGGGGCCGCAGGCGGTTGGCGCCGCTGAAAAAGCCGCTGTCCCCCGAAAAGAGGACCGCCGTGGGGCCGTCGTGCTCCGCCACGGAGGCGGCGATCTCCTCCGGTCGAATGAGGGGCAGCACGGTTTTCTCCTCCCGCCAGGGCTCCAGTAGCCGGGGGGCCCCCACCAGCAGGGTACAGCGCCGGATGGCCTCCAGGGCCTCCAACGTGAGGGTCCCCACGTTGCCCATACCCACGCCGATGAGATAGACCTTATCGTCCATACGAAAGCTCCCTCCTCATGTCCTCCAAAAAGGTATTGTAGTCCACGCCCTCCTCCTGCCGGGGGCGCTCCACCATTAAGAGGGCGCACCCCGCCGCCTCGGCCGCCTCGGCCTTCTCCCGGAAGCCGCCAAAGTCCCCCGACTCCTTGGTGACCAGGGTGCGGATGGAAAACTGCCGCAGCAGGGCCAGGTTCAGCTCCTTGGAAAAGGGCCCCTGCATGGCGATGATGTGCCCGGGCGGGAAGCCCAGGGCGCGGCACTTCCCCACCGCCTCCACAGTGGGCAGCACCCGGGGAAAGCACCGCTCCACCAGGCCGGGGACGGCGAAGGGCTCCAGCTCCTTGCTGCCGGTGGTGAGGAGGACGTTCCCGGGCATCACGCGGAGCATCTCCGCCGCGCCGGTGAGGCTGTCGGTCTTGTGGCAGCCGTCCTCCCCGTCGGAGGCGCGCAGGATGCGGGTATAGGGTAAGCCCGCCAACTTGGCCGCCGCCCGGATATGTTCCGTCACCTGGACGGCGTAGGGGTGAGTGGCGTCGGCCACGGCGCGGAAGGGGCGGCTCTCCATCAGGGCCGCCATCTCTGCCGCGTCCAGCCGCCCGGTGTGGACCTCCACGCCGGGGCAGTGGGGAGCCAGGGCCGCGCCGTACTCGGTGGCCACGCACAGGGTCACCCGCCAGCCGTCGGCGGCCAGAGTCTCGGCCAGCTCCCGGCCCTCGGTGGTACCGCCAAAAAGAAGCAGTTCCATCTTACTCCCCCCGCTGGAGGTAGCCCCGGGGGGTCACCATCTTCCCGTTCAGCAGCACCGTCTGGCTGTTACCAACAAACACGGTGGTGAACATGTCGGCCTCCACGCTTCCCAGCTCCGCCAGGGTGCAGGTATGGCCCTCCTCCCCCGGCCGGCCGATGTTGCGGACATAGCCGCAGACCGTGTCCGCTTCCTTCTCCCGCAGCAGGATGGCGCAGGCCCGGCGCAGGTAGTCCGGGCGGCTCTTGCTGGCAGGGTTATAGAGGCAAAGGACAAAATCCGCCTGGGTGGCGGCGGCGAGCCGCTTCTCGATCTTCTCCCAGGGGGTCATCAGGTCGGAGAGGGAGATCACCGCGAAGTCGTGGGTCAGCGGCGCGCCCAGCACGGCGGCGCCACCGCAGGCGGCGGTGATGCCGGGCACCACCTCGATGTCCACCGGGGGGAATTCCCGGGCCACCTCGAAGGCCAGCCCCGCCATGCCGTACACCCCCGCGTCCCCCGAGCAGACCAGAGCCACCTCCCGGCCGGACACGGCGGCCTCCACCGCAGCCCGGCAGCGCTCCACCTCCCGGCGCATGCCGGTCTTGAATCGCTCCGCCTGGGGGAATTGTCCCTCCAACAGAGACAGATAGGTGGTGTAGCCCACGATGAGGTCACACTGTTCCAACGCGGCCCGGGCCCGGCCGGTGAGGTCCGCCCCGCCGCCGGGGCCCAGTCCCACCACGGTCAATCCCATAAAATTCCTTCCTTCCAGTCCAGTGAAATGGTCCCCGTCCGCCGGGCCACCGCCACGGTGACCCCGTGGGCGGATTGCTTGGGGACGATCAGAGTTCCGCCCGCCTTGACGGCGGCGCGCTCGCAGACGTTGTCCACCCCGGTCACCGAGCGGACGAAGTCCGAGGGGGTGAAGCTCCCCGGCACGGCCAGCAGCTCCTCCGCCGTCCAGGTCACCAGGGGAAGCCCCCAGCTCTCACAGAAGGCCAGGAGGCCCTCTTCATCCTGTTTCAGGTCGATGGTGCTCACCTGAAAGACCGCCTTGGGGTGCAGCCCCGCCTCGTCCAGCGTGTGCTCCACCACCCGCTCGATCACCTCCCGGGGCGTGCCCCGGCGGCAGCCGATCCCCAGGGTCAGCGTGGGGGGCACCAGCCAGACCGTGGGGATGGGCCGGGGGCTTTTGACCCGGTCCGAGAGGGCCATGCCCGCCGTCCAGGGCCCCAGGCCAAAGCCGGAAAACAGCTCTCCCTGTAAAGGAAAATCACTTTCGATCTGGCAGCTTTCACCCCGTAAAAGGGCGCTGGAGAGAGATCGTGCCTCCGTCCTTCCGTCAAGGTATAATCCTTTACACTTTGCCCACAGGTCCACGGCGAACACGCCGTTCACATCGGTGGCGGTGGAGATGGCCGCCGCCCCTCCGGTGTGCTCCGCCACGCGCCGGGCGAGCTCATTGGCGCCCCCCACATGGCCGGACAGCAGGGGCACCGTCCAGGCGCCCCCCTCGTCCACCGCCACCACGGCGGGGTCGGTGAACTTGTCCTTCACATGGGGGGCGATGGCCCGGACGGCGATGCCACAGGCCCCCACGAAGAGGAGGGCCTCACAGTCCCGGAACCGCTCCCCCGCCCACTCGGTCAGGGAGTCGTAGCCCATCGCGTGGAGCTCCGCCCCCAGGCGGCGGGGGTAGGCGATCTGGACCGCGTCCCCGTCCCGCTGAAAGGCGGCGGCCAGCTCCTCCGCCAGCGCCGCGCCCCGGCGGGTGAAGGCGGTCACCGCCACGTTCACGGGGTCCTCCCCTGCCGGCAGCCGTGGGTGAAGTCGGGGTCGTAGAGCTTGGAGCGCTCATAGTCCTTTCCCAGGAAATCCCCCACGGTGATGAGGGCGGTTTTGGTGATGTGGTGTGCGCGGGCGGTGGACGCCAGGGTGGACACCGTGCAGCGGAACACCCGCTCTTCCGGCCAGGTGGCCTTGTAGACGATGGCCGCCGGGGTGTCGGGGGCGTATCCCCCGGCCAACAGCTCCTCCTCCACCCGCTCCAAAAGGCCGGTGGACAGGAAGAGCACCATGGTGCAGCCGTGGCTGGCCAGCTTGCGCAGCTCCTCCCCCTCGGGCACCGGGGTGCGCCCGGCCATGCGGGTGATGATGACGCTCTGGGAGACACTTGGCAGGGTGTACTCCGCCTCCAGCGCCGCTGCCGCGCCGGAAAAGGCCGACACGCCGGGGGTCACATCGTAGGAAATGCCCCGCGCGTCCAGGGCGTCCATCTGCTCCTGGATGGCCCCGTAGAGAGAGGGATCGCCGGTGTGGAGGCGCACGGTGGTGAAGTTCCGGGCCTCGGCCTCCTCCATGGCGGAGAGCACCTCCTCCAGCGTCATGGAGGCGGTGTCCCGCACCGTGCAGCCGGGCTTTTTCCCGTCCAGCAGGGCGGGGTTCACCAGGCTCCCGGCGTAGAGGATCAGGTCCGCCTCGGCCAGCAGCCGGGCCCCCCGCACGGTGATGAGATCGGGGGCTCCGGGCCCCGCGCCGATGAAGTAAATCATGGGTTTGCTCCTTCCCCGCGCCGGTGGCGCGCCAGCAGTTCTTCCGCGCCGGGGGTCATCCCCAGCACCCCAAAGCGGTTGGAAAAGACCACCGCCTGGATGTTCAGCTCCCCCGCCCGGTGGCGGAGGTTTTCCTGGAGCGCGGCGGTGAGAGAGGCCATCACCGGCTCCCGCAGCCCCGCCGCCTTCAAAAGCTCCAGGGCCGCGTCGGTGGTCACCGCCTCAAACATGGCCCGCACCAGGGCGGTATCGCCGCCACAGAGAGCGGTGTGGGTGCACAGGGCCTCCCGCCGCCCGTCGGCAGTGTTGGAGTGGGTGTTCATAGCCCCCGCCGCCACCTTGGCCAGCTTCCCCAGGTGGCCGACCAGCAGGAGGCTTTCAAATCCCAGCGCGGCGGCCCGGTCGAGGACCACCCCCAGGTAATTGCTGCATGAGACGGCCCGATGGGTGTCCAGATGCAGGACCTGTTGGGCAAAATCCAGGCCGTAATTCCCCGGGGTGACCAGCAGGTCTGTGACCCCCTCCGCTCTGGCCTGCTCCAGCTCCAGGAGGATGGAGTCCACCAGGGCGGACTCGCTCATGGGCCGCACGATGCCGGAGGTGCCCAGGATGGAGATGCCCCCCTCGATGCCCAGCCGGGGGTTGAAGGTGCGCTTGGCCAGCGCTTCCCCACCGGGGACCGACACCACCGCCGAAAGGCCGGTATCTACCCCCACTGCGGCGCGGGCCGCCTCCAGCTGCTCGCAAATCATCCGCCGGGGCACCGAGTTGATGGCCGCCGCGCCGGGGGCCTGGTCCAGCCCGGGCCGGGTGACCCGGCCCACCCCCGCGCCGCCGTCCACGGTGAGGAGGCCGTCCCCCCGCCGGGCCACCCGGACGGTGATGGGAAGGCCGTCGGTGACGTCGGGGTCGTCCCCGCCGTCCTTCACCACGGTGCACTCCGCCCAGTCCGGCCCGGTGCGGCAGGCGGTCAGCTCCGCCGTCACGTCCACCCCCGCCGGGGTGGTCACCGTCACCGCCGGGGGGAATTCCCCGGTGAGGAGGGCCTGGGCCGCCCCCCGGGCCGCGGCGGCGGCGCAGGTGCCGGTGGTGAAGCCACAGCGCAGGCGCTCCTTGCCCACCGGAATATAGAGTTCCAGCCGGCCCATGGTCCCCCTCCTCTCCAAACATACAAAAAGCCCGCTCCGAACCGGGAGCGGGCCGCATTTTGGGGTCACCAAACACGCGGCGCTCTCCACCTCAGAGCGACGGTCCCCGAACGGCAGATATCCTGGCTCGCGCTTCACCCTCCGGCGTCCCTTCTCAGCTCCTCGCCAATGGTCCCGACGCCCTCGTCCGCGCTGACAGTAGAGGTAAGACTGCGCCGGATTTCCACCGGCTTCCCTGTTGGGCGGCCAACGCCGCACCGCTCGATTTTTTTATTATACCAGCCCGGAGGCCGCTTGTAAACAGGCCGCTTCCGGTTGTTCCTCCCTGCCGCTGTGCGATCAGATTGCACAAAAATATAAGTTTATTCTGCTATTTTTGTATGAAAAACCCAAAATCCGTTGACATTCTCCCAAGTCTTATATATTATTTATCCATCAAGTAAAACTTGGTAAACTGTACGGTATATGGTCAACGCCGTACAAAAGGAGTGAATGGGATGAAACCTCAGGAAACCGCCGTGAAGCGGATGCTGCGGCAGGATTGTATCCTGCTGTTCGTCTTTCTTCTGGCCGCATTGGGCATCAACGCCTTCGTGCTGACCCAGACGCTGGCCATCGTGGACAGCGGCGCGCTGCGGGCGGGCATCACCGCCGTATTCGCCGTGACCATGCTGGTTCTGGCCGGGGCCATCGTGTGGGTGGGCCGCCACCTGCGCCGCAACCGGGACGAGGTCTATGGCGACGACCTCTACTACCAGGATCTGATCCGCCAGCAGAAAGAAGGCGGCCGCGTATGAAGAAAAAGAGGGATTGGAAGGGACTCTTCCTCATGGTGTGGGACATCCTGTTTGTGCTGATCCTCTGCTTCGTGGTGCTGCTCACCACCATGCTGGTCACCCGCTCCTCCGGCAGCACCGAGTTCACCGGCTACACCGTCCAGCCCGCTCTGCTCATCGGCGTCATTGCCGCCCTGGTAATCTATCTGGGCTTCATGGTCACCGCCAGTCTGAAGAGTCTGCGCAGCCTCATCGAGCGGTACTTCCGCCGGCACGGTGAGGATGGGTCAAAGGAGGAGGAGTAAGCCGTGAACATCGCCGATATCTGCAACATCACCGCATGGGTCCTGTGCGTGGTCGTGGCCTTCCTGCTGCTGCGGGACTTCGTCCGCACGGAGATTCACTTCCTTCAGGAGAAGAAAGAGCAGGCGGAACAGGCCGCGGAGCAGGAGGGATCGGAAGATGGAACAGCCGAATAAGAAGCCCGCGGAGAAAAACAGCATCCGCCGGGTGCTGGGCCCCATCCATGTGTGGGCTCTGGGCGTGGGCATCGTCCTGGTGGGCGAGTTCATGGGCTGGAACCTGACCATCAAACAGGGCGGCTCCATCGCCGCGCTGCTGGGCCTGTGGGTCATGAGCATGATGTACGTGGGCCAGGTGATGATGGTGTCCGAGATGGCCACCGTCATGCCGGAGGCCGGCGGACAGTACACCATGGCCAAGTATCTGCTGGGCCCTCTGGCCGCCTTCAACGTGGGCCTGATGCTGGTCTTTGAGTACGCCATGCTGGAGGCCGGCGACGTCATCGTGGTGGGGCAGCTGCTCAATTCCCTCAACCCGGACATCCAGATCCTCCCCTTCACCATCCTCACGCTGCTGGTGCTGGCCTTCATCAACTACCGGGGCGCTCAGGCCACCCTGACCCTCAACTTCGTCATCACCGCCGTGGCCTTCACCTGCGTCATCGTGCTCCTCATCTCCACCAATTTCTACGACCCCCAGGCCACCCTCATCCAGCTCAAGGAGCTGACCAACGGCCTGCCCTACGGCCCGCTGGGCATCATGGCGGCCATCGGCTACTCCTGCTGGTTCTTCCTGGGCATCGAGGGCACCGCCATGGCCGCCGACGAGTGCCGCAGCCCCGCCCGCTCCATCCCCCTGGGCGCCATCGTGGGTCTGTCCACCCTGCTCATCGGCGGCACCATCACCTGGTTCGTCTGCTCCGGCCTCATCCCCGCCGGAGAGCTGGGCCCCTCGGTGTACCCCCTCTACGACGCCGCCCTGGCCACCGGAAAGCTCTTTGTGGCCATCGCCCTGTTCGTGGGCTCCATCCTGGCGTGCCTGGCCAGCGCCAACGGCTGCATCAACGACGCCAGCAACGCCTGGGCCGCCCTGTCCCGGGACACCCTGCTCCCCAATGTGTTCGCCAAGGAGCACCCCAAGTATAAGTCCCACTACCGCGCCATCATCTTCCTGCTGCCCATCTCCCTGGCCTTCGCCATGACGGGCCTGCTGGACCAGGTGGTTACCTTCTCCATCTTCTCCGCGCTGATGGTGTACCTGCTCACCTGCGTGATGATGTACCGCTTCCGCAAGATGTACCCCCTGGGCACCGTGAAGCGCTCCTTCGTGGCTCCCCTCTTCCCGCTGCTCCCCGCCGTGGTGGCGGTCATCGTGGTGTGCGGTCTCTTCGGCCTGCACCTGAACTACGGCATCAACCTCATTTCCGGCGCCGTGTTCTACCTGCTGGCCTCCATCTGGTTCCTCAAGCGCCGGGCCAAGTTCATTGACCAGGACCGCTTCCTGGAGGCCGGTCTGAAGCAGTGGGGCAAGCCCAAGTGGATGTAAAAAAACTGCCTGGCAGCTGCCAGGCAGTTTTTTTATTCCTTTGGCGTCTCCGGGAGCGGAGCCTTGCTCAGGGGCAGGGCCACCCGGGCAGTAAAGAGGTCGGCGTCGGTGGTCACGGTGAGGGTGCCGCCGCAGGCCTGGGTAAAGCTGAGGGCGATGGCCAGCCCCAGACCGCTGCCGCCGTCGGTGCGGCTCTCGTCCCCCCGGACGAAGCGCTCGGTGAAGTCGATGTTCCGGGGCAGCTCCTCCTTGGAGATGTTCTGCACCCGGGCCACCGCCTCGTCTCCCGCCACGTTCAGGTCCACATACACCCGGGAGCCGGGCAGGGCGTACTGGAGAGCGTTGTGGATCAGATTCTGGAACACCCGGTACAGCCGGTCGCCGTCGGCCCGGACGGGCACCGGCTCCTCCGGAAGATTCACCCGGAACTGGAGGCCGCTCTCCGCGATGGGGTCGGCCTGGTCGGCCAAGGTCTGGCGGATCAGCTTCGCCAGGTCCAGGTCCTTCCAGTTCAAAGTCAGGTTCCCCGAAGCCGCCTTGCTCACATCGAACACCTCCTGCACCATGGTCTTGAGGCGCAGGGCCTTGTCGTTCAGAATCTGCACGTAGTCCCGCACGTGGTCGGGGAGATCTTCCTCCTCCCGGAGGAGCTCGGCATAGCTGAGGATAGAGGTCAGGGGGGTTTTCAGGTCGTGGGAGACGTTGGTGATAAGCTCCACCTTCATCCGCTCGCTGCGGGTGCGCTCCTCTACGGCCCTTTGCAGGCCCCCGCCGATGTCCTCCACCGCCTGGGAGAGGGGGGCCAACGGCCGCTCCGGAGGCAGGGCCGGGGCCCTTCTCCCCTGCCGGACCTCCTCCACCTGGGCGTTCAGGGCGGAGAGGTCCTCAATGAGGGTCCGCTCGTCCTTCCAGTGGCGGTACAGCAGAAGCAGCAGGAGCAGTCCCAGCACGCCGATCAGGACCGGCACCCAGGGGAAGCCGTATCCAAAGTCTCGCCAGTACAGAAGCAGGAACCCATCCGCTGCCGCCGCACCCACGGCCAGCACCAGGGCAGCCACATAGGCCACCACAGCGCTCCGCAGGAGCTTTTTTTGCAGCGGTTGGTCCACCCCGTCCCCCCGCAGGAAGCCGGCGAGCCAGCCGCAGAAGCTGGAGCGGAACAGCTTTCCCCGGTTGCAGATGAGGTCGTTCAGGTAGAACACCAGCAGCCAGCAGATGGCAATGGCGATGGCCAGGAAGATGGGCTCACTGGCATAGGAGATGGACAGCAGCAGGGGAAATACCAGGGCGACCAGCACGGCCACTTTGAGCTCCAGCCAGATTTTCCCGGTGACCGTTCCCACCGCCCGGAGAGCCAGCCCCAGCCAGCGCCGCCACAGGATGGCCCACACCAGCAGCGCCACGCCCAGCAGGAAGCAGCCGCCAACGATGGACACCGCCTGACGGGTGAACTGCATGGAATCCAGGATGCCATAAATCCCGGAGTAGGTGTAGCCGGTAAAGGGGATGGGTACCTCCGCCGCCGCCAGCCGGATGGTCAGCCCGTTCCAGGGGTTCTCCTCCGCCGCTTCGGGTGTCGTTTCGACCGGCGCGGCGCTGCTCTGAGGAGTGGCAACGTCGCCGCTGATGATGCCGCCCCACTTGGCCGTGGCGTAGTCTCCGGCGTACCCCAGGAAGGTGATCAGGTCCATATTCTGATAACCCGGTACATTCCACTGGCTCCACTGGTCCCGGTACACTCCGTCGCCGTAGACGTCCACCTCTTCCCCATCCTTCCAGATGGTCACTGTGCCGTTCCGGTAGTACAGGTAGAAGTTGTAGCCTTCCTCGTTAGGCGTAATCAATTCGCGTTCGATCCCAGTGAGGTTACCCTCCTGGAACGCTCCGTCCTTCCAGACGCCCCAACGGAGATTAGGGTCCCGGAGGGGGTAGCTGATCTCTTTCGTCTCCACCTGGGCCTCCAGGATGGTGCGCAGATTGTGGCTCATCTCGCTGCGGAACCTCTGGGTGTTCTGGTAGTCGCTCTGAAAACTGTCCATGATCTCCCGAACATCCAGGCTGGTCGCACCCAGCGCGGCAATGCCGCCGAAGATGACCGTGAGCGTCAGCCCCACCAGGAGGAAGAGGACGCTCAGAACGCCTTTACTTTTTTTCCATTTTGTATCCAATGCCCCACACCACCTTTAAATATTCCGGTTCCTTCGGATTGAGTTCGATCTTCTCCCGGATGTGTCGGATGTGGACCATCACCGTGTTCTCGGTGGCGTAGGCCTCCTCGTCCTCCCACACCCGGCGGTAGATCTCCTCGGCGGGGAACACCCGCCCCAGGTTGCGTATGAACAGGTCCATGATCTTTCGCTCGGTGGCGGTGAGATGGACCTCCTCCCCGTCCACCAGCAGTTCCATGGCCTCGGGCCGGTAGGTGAGCCGCCCGTTGACGATCTCCCCCTCCCGGTGCTCCGCGTGGACGTCCCCCAGCAGGGTGTACCGCCGCAGCTGGCTGCGCACCCGGGCCACCAGCTCCTGGGGGTTGTAGGGTTTTGAGACGTAATCGTCCGCCCCCATGGAGAGGCCCAGAATCTTGTCGCTGTCCTCGCTCTTGGCCGAGAGCACGATCACAGGCAGGTTCCGCTTCTCCCGGATCTTCATCAGCGCCGACAGTCCGTCCAGCTTGGGCATCATCACGTCCAACAGAATGAGCTGTACCGAGCGGCCCATGGCCAGCTCCAGGGCCTCCAGGCCGTTGTAGGCTTTTAAGACCTGATAGCCCTCCTTCTCCAGCAGCAGCGCAATGGCCTGCACGATCTCCCGGTCATCGTCTACCACCAACACACAGGGTCCCATGAAGATCGACCTCCTTCTCTACGGTTTTGAGTATAGCCGCCTCTTCTTAGCGTGGGGCGGGGGAAATTCTTATGGTTTTCTTAACATGATACCACGGACCCCGAAGGACGTCAAAAGCCCGCCGTCTGCCAGGCAGACGGCGGGCTTTTGGATGAAACAACTTAGGCGGCCATGGCGGTCAGCTGCTCGGTGAGTCCGGTGAGGGACTCCACCTCGTGGGTCACCTGCTCCGCCAGGCGGGCGTTCTCGTCGCTCTGGGCCTGGGTGAGGGTGGCCAGCTCCTGGGTGAAGTCGGTGGAACCGTTCTCCGCCTTCTCCTGCAGGGAGTTGATGACGTCGAAGAGGTCCACATGGCCCTGCACCCGGCCGGCGCCCCACATCAGGCGGTCGGCGGGCTGGTCCAGAACGTAATTGGTGAAGTAATCAAAGGTGTCCCGGCTCCAGTCGTAGGCGTACCAGTTGTTATCGACGAGATACAGGTACTCGTCCAGAGGGGTGACGGCGTCCCCGTTCTGGAGGCACTCCACCGCGGCGTCCAGGGCGTCCAGGTTATTCTGGCTATGCTCGTGGGGGAAGATGGACGAGTCCTCCCAGGTCAGGCGGACGAACTGGTCCTCGGCGTACTTGAAGGTCTCCAGCACCTGGGCGTTGAGCTCGCGGCTCTCGGCCAGGAGGGAGTCGGCCTTCTCGGTGTCACCCTCATCCAGAGCGGCGGCGTAGGCGGTGTTGACCTCCTGTACCTTGGCCCAGGCGGTCTGGGCGGCGGCATCGGCCTCGTCCAGGGCGGCGTTCAGGGCCTCCAGGGCGTTGGAGCCGTCAGCCAGGGTGATGCTCCCCAGCCGCTCGGTGTCCATGGTGTCCCGGAAGGCGTTCAGCCGGGTGGAGAAGTCCAGGGGGGACACGGCGCAGTGGTCATACTCCAGCATCAGCATGCCGTACAGGTTGTGGTGGAAGCGGAAGGCCTCCTCGCTGTACGTATCGGAGTTGTCGAACTGGGAGTGATAGTGGGTCTGAGAGAACCCGCCCCGCAGCGCGGTGACCGTGGAGGGCACACCGGCGATGGACAAAGAGAAGTCGTCGGACCAGGTCTGAGTGGGGACGATGACCTCGATGCCGTCGGCGAAAATGCCGTCCACCGCGGGCACGTCGGGGGCGAACTCCTCCAGGAAGGTCTTCAGCTCGTAGGAGGAGCGGATCTGGTCGGTGGTGCCCTCGTTCATGGCGGGCAGCTCGAAGTTGATGTCGGCCACCACCTTGCCCACCCACTCGGGGTGGACCCGGAAAATCTGGTTGTAGGCGCCGGTGGACCAGTCGTAGCGGGTGTTGGACACACCCCACTCCTCGGCGGCCATGGCGCAGAACACCAGGGTCTTTTCGGGCTGATAGCCGCTGTCAATGATGCCCTTGGCGATGCCGAACATGAGGGCGATGGCGGCGTTGTCATCCTGGAAGCCGGCAAAGTAGGAGTCGTAGTGGGCACTCATGAGCACCATGGCGTCCGGGTCCTTGCCGGGGATGGTGCCCACGATGTTATAGGAGGTGCCGTCCAGCTCCACATTGCTGCGGGCGTTGAAGGTGACGGTCATCTCGTTGGTCCCGGAGGCCTCCATGGCGGCCCGGATGGCGTCGGCGTCGGTGCGGGAAATGGAGAAGGCGGGGGCGTCCTCGGGGCCGCAGATGTCCTGGGCGTTGAGGGCGTCGTCGCTCACCTCGGCGTAGCCGCCGTCCTGGGCGGCGATGACCGCGGCGGCGCCGTGGAGGTGGGCCTCGTAGGCGGGATAGTTGATCCACCAGTTCTCGCGCTGATTGATATCGACAAGTACCAGCTTGCCCTCCACATCCAATCCGGCCAGATCGGCCTCGGTGCCCTGTCCGCCGTCGATGATGGTGAACGAAGCGGGCCCGTCGGTGGTGAAGTCAGCCTGGTAACCGCCCAGCTCGGCGGTATACTCGGTACCGTCGGCCTTGGTGTAGGTGAGCTGTGCGGTCTCAAAAGTCCAGGTATCCAACGTGAACGGATCCTTGGTGACGTCGCTGAGGCCGATGGCCTCCATCTCGGCCTTGAGCATGTCGCCGGTGTCCAGCTCGGCCTGCGAGCCGGCGGTGCGATAGCCCAACGCCTCATTGGATCGGATCTCCTCCATCTTGAGCGCCAAGTTGTAGGAGTAGTCCACATCCACATGCTCCAGATAGGCCTGCTGGGCCGCCTGGAGGGTCACTGCGCTCCCATTGGGGGTGGCGCTGGAGTCCGGTACCTCTTTCTGGGTACACGCGGACACGAGCAGCATCATGGCTGCCGTCAATGCGATGCATTGTCTGGTCTTTTTCACTTATCAACATCCTTTCTCTTTTCTCACGCTTCCGGTCCGGCCGGAAAATACGCGGGTCCTATGGTACCAGTTTGTTCCTGAAATTGCAAGTGCTGATATGCAAAATCTTTGAAAAAAATTTCAGCCCGTCTCCCCTCTTGACAATGGCCAAGCCGGTGCTATAATAATATATGAACAAACGCTCATATGTTAATTTGAGGAGGTGTGAACATGAGCGTTCCCGATCCCCGCGAGCCGGAGACCTGTGAGTACATCCACGTCCACGAGGACATCGTCTCCCAGGTCAACGAGAACATGCCGGATGAGGAGATCCTCTACGATCTGGCGGAGCTCTTCAAGATCTTCGGCGACTCCACCCGCATCAAGATCCTGTATGTGCTCTTCGAGTCGGAGATGTGCGTGTGCGACATCGCCCAGCTGCTGGGCATGAGCCAGTCGGCCATCTCCCACCAGCTCCGGGCCCTGAAGCAGAGCAAGCTGGTCAAGTACCGCCGGGAGGGCAAGACCGTCTTTTACTCCCTGGCCGACGGACACGTGCGCACCATCCTGGACCAGGGCATGGAGCACGTGGCGGAATAATCATAGGAGGAATTTGGTATGAAAAAGCGTTTCAAGCTGGAAAACCTGGACTGTGCCAACTGCGCGGCCAAGATGGAGGCCGCCATCAAGAAGCTGCCCGGCGTCCACGATGCCACCGTCAGCTTCATGACCCAGAAGCTGACCCTGGACGCCGACGACGACCGCTTTGAGGAGATCCTGGACGAGGCGGCGCGCCTGTGCAAAAAGGTGGAGCCCGACTGCACCATCGTGCGCAAGTAAGACGGCGGCGGGAGGGATCGTTTATGTCCGGCAGACAAAAGCGGACGCTGGTCCGCATCCTCGTCAGCGCCGCGCTGCTCATCCTGGCGGCGCTGCTCCCCCTCACCGGCTGGGGGAAACTCCTGGCCTTCCTGGTCCCCTACTTCCTGGTGGGCTGGGACGTCCTCTGGAAGGCCATCCGCAACATCGCCCACGGCCAGGTCTTTGACGAGAATTTCCTCATGGCGCTGGCCACCATCGGCGCCCTCATCACCGGCGAGTACCCCGAGGCGGTGTTCGTCCTCCTCTTCTACCAGGTGGGCGAGCTCTTCCAGTCCGTGGCGGTGGGCCGCTCCCGGAAGAACATCGCCGCCCTGATGGACATCCGCCCCGACAGCGCCAACGTGGAGCGCCCCGGCGGTGAGACCGAAGAGGTGGACCCGGAGGACGTGGAGGTGGGGGACGTCATCGTCCTCAAGCCCGGCGAGCGGGTGCCCCTGGACGGGGTGGTGCTGGAGGGCACCACCACCCTGGACACCGCCGCCCTCACCGGCGAGTCCCTCCCCCGGCCGGTGGGCCCGGGCGGCGACGTCATCAGCGGCTGTGTGAACCTCACCGGCGTGCTGCGGGTGCAGGTCACCAAGCCCTTTGAGGAGTCCACCGTCTCCCGCATCCTGGAGCTGGTGGAGAACGCCGCCAGCCGCAAGGCCAAGGCCGAGGCCTTCATCACCCAGTTCGCCCGGTGGTACACCCCCGCCGTGGTGCTGGCCGCGGTGCTGCTGGCCGTGGTGCCTCCCCTCTTCTTCCACGGGGTCTGGAGCGACTGGCTGCTCCGGGCCTGCTCCTTCCTGGTGGTGTCCTGCCCCTGTGCGCTGGTGATCTCGGTGCCGCTGGCCTTCTTCGGCGGCATCGGCGGGGCCTCCCGGGCCGGTGTGCTGGTGAAGGGCGGCAACTACCTGGAAGTCCTGGCCCGGGTGGACACGGTGGTCTTTGACAAGACCGGCACCCTCACCCGGGGCGTGTTCAACGTCACCGCCATCCACCCCGACCACGTGGACGAGGGAGAGCTGCTGGAGCTGGCCGCCCTGGCCGAGCGCTGGTCTGACCACCCCATCTCCCGGTCCATCCGGGAGGCCTACGGCAAGGAGCCCGATGCCGCCCGGGTGGAGGAGGCTCAGGAGCTGGCCGGGCGGGGCGTCCGGGCCCGGGTGGACGGCCACACCGTCTGCGTGGGCAATGACAAGCTGATGGAGGACATCGGCGTCACCTGGCACCCCTGCCATAAGGTGGGCACCACCGTCCACGTGGCGGTGGACGGGACCTATATGGGCCACCTGGTCATCTCCGACGAGGTGAAGCCCGACGCCAAGGAGGGCATCGCCGCCCTGAAGGCGGTGGGCGTGCGGAAAACCGTCATGCTCACCGGTGACGCCAAGGCCGTGGGCGAGGATGTGGCCAAACAGCTGGGCCTGGATGAGGTCCACACCCAGCTCCTCCCCGCCGACAAGGTGGACCAGGTGGAGCGCTTGCTGAAGGAACGCTCCTCCGGCGGGGCCCTGGCCTTTGTGGGAGACGGCATCAACGACGCCCCCGTTCTCTCCCGGGCCGACCTGGGTATCGCCATGGGCGCTCTGGGCTCCGACGCCGCCATCGAGGCCGCCGATGTGGTCCTTATGGACGACAAGCCCTCCAAGATCGCCCTGGCCATCCGCATCGCCCGGAAAACCCGCACCATCGTGCGGCAGAACATCGCCTTCGCCCTGGGGGTGAAGTTCCTGGTGCTGGCCCTGGTGGCCGTCAATCAGGCCACCCTCTGGGAGGCGGTCTTTGCCGACGTGGGCGTGTCGGTCATCGCCATCCTCAACTCCATGCGGGCCCTGCGCGCCCCCAAGGATTAAAAACAGGAGCCGAAGCTCAGATGAGCTTCGGCTCCTGTTTTGTCTCGTGGGTGTAGATCAGGGATTGATGGTGCCCGCGCCGTTGCAGCCGGGGCATACCCGCCAGCCGGAGCCGCCGCAGAAGGAGCAGCGGTTCCCATAAAAGTCCACCTTGCTGCCCTCACACAGGGCACAGACCATCTGCCCCGAGCCGTGACAGACCGGGCAGGCCATGGGCTGGATGGAGCCGCCGCCCAGGTCGCCGGAGTTGCTGCCGGAGGAAGAGGTTTCGCCGTTGTTGATGATCTCGGTCAGGCCGTTTCCGTTGAGGTCCATGATGTAGACGGAGGTGTCCCCCCAGCCGGAGCCGACGGAACCGGCGTTGAAGCCGTTCTCACTCTGAATAAAGACCACGTGGGAAGCGTCGTTGGTCAGGTAGCGGCAGCCGCTGCCGTTGTAGAGGGTCTCCCGCAGGTCGCCGTCCCGGGTCTTGCGGTAGACCCCGCTGTTGTTGCTGCCAAAATACCAGTCCTCCGTCCAGCAGGTGTCATTGGTCCGGTTATAGCCGGTCTCGGCAGCCGAATAGGCGCTCTCACTCACCGTCTGGCTGGAGCCGGTGGCGGCGTCGTAGAAGTAATAGGTCTTGCTGCCGCTGACCGTTTCATAGAAGTAGACCCCCGATCCGTCACCGGCACAGAAGAGCTGGTTGCCGATGCCGGTGTACAGCGTCCGGGTGCTCCCGGTGGCCGGGTCGGCCTCCACCAGGTCGTAGCGCCAGCGGTTCTCCTCCTTCAGATAGAGGTGGCTCAGGATGTAGACCTTCTCGCCCGCGGCGGTGAAGAGGACGGCGTGGTCCTCGTCCAGCATACGGCCCGCTCCGGTGTTCAGGTCCACGGCATAGATCTGGCTGTCTCCGTCGGAGGCCAGCAGATAGTTCCGATAGAGCTTGAGCTGCTCCACATCGTCCAGATCGCCGGAGGTGAGGAGGGTCTCCCGCTCGCCGGTGGCGGCGTCCAGGCAGTAGACTGCCCCGTTGTTATGGCCGTAATAGTAGACCTTGCCGTCCCGGGCGATGATGTCCCGGGGGTGATCCCCGGCGTTCCAGGAGCGGACCATGGAGCCGTCATAGATATAGAGGGTGGCCCGGTTGACGAAGTTGAAATAGAGGACGCCGTCCTCCAGAATGGCGCTGGTGTAAGCTCCGTCCGCCTGATGCCCGGCGTTGAAGTACACCCGGTCGTCATCCACAACTGTAGAGCCGGTCTGGCTGCCGCCGGCGGTGGTGATGAGCACCCGGTTGCCCGCCGCGTCCCAGGTCACGTCGCAGTCAAAGGACTCCGACACCGCCCGGACCGGTACCAGCGTGCGGTTGTTGATGGCCACCGGCGGCTGGTCCAGCTCGATGTACTGCGCCTCGCCGTTCCCCACCTGTTTGGCAAAGGTTTTTCCTCCCAGCTGCATGACGATGAGGGTGTCCCCCTTCTGGGCGGAGATGCCCTGTTTCTCCGGGTACCACTCCACCTGGGCGCCCAGGGCCTCAAAAATGGCCCGCAGAGGCACCAGGGTGCGGTTGTTCATGGCCACCGGCGGCTGGTCGAAGGAGAGCTGTCTGCCGTCCACATAGACCGTGATCTCTCCCGCCGCTGCCGCGGGGACACAGAGCAGTCCCACCGCCAGAAGAAGGACCGCGGCAAGTCGCGCAGCGATGTGTGTGGATTTTTTCATAGATGATTGTACTCCTTTCTTTCCCAAACTCAGGTCCTGTCCGCAGTATAACACTTGCCGCCTCTGTTGTGGCCGAAGTCCCATATGATTTGGGAACATACCGTCCTTTTTCACGCAAAATATAGGAGCCGAAGCTCAGATGAGCTTCGGCTCCTGTTCTTTTATCCGCGATAGGGGGAGTAACCGCCGCCCCGGCGGCGTCTCCCCTTCAGGCCCCGGCTCCGGCGGGAGCGGCGGCGGCAGATCAGCACTACCACCAGCACCACTACGGCCACCAAAAGCAGCACCACGCCGTACACGATCAGCGCAAAGCCGTTGGGATGGGCCAGCAGGTCCACCGGGTTCCAGGAGGGCGCCACGGTCTTTCTCCCCTCCGGGGCGCTGTACCGCTCTTCCACGGTGCCCATGGACTGGAGGTAGGAGGCCAGCGCGTACCACTCCTTCACCTCGGTGCCGTCCTCGTTGTGAATAATATAGGCCTCCAGATCGGTGATGGGCTCCCCCTTTTTATCCCGGGGGGTGATGCCCAGAATGCCGAAGGACTTGCCGTTCACCGTGCCCAGCATCTGCCCGGAGTAGAGCCCCGTCACCACCCGGTAGAGCTGATCGTCCTCAATGGGGACGCGGCTTCCGTCGGGCAGGACCTGGGCGCAGTCGGTGACCTTGTTGAAGATGAGCCGGTTGGGGTTGAAGGTCCACTCCATCCCCGCGCCGTAGAGCTGGGCCGCCGACATGAGGGGCGTCACCGAGGCGTCCACCTCAAAGGCGTCTTTCAGCTCGCTGCCGTAGATGTAGACCGATACCAGGGGATACCCCGGCGTGCCGTCCGCCCCCGAGCCCAGGGAGGAGATATCGAAGGCGTCAGAGGTGGTCACCTCCCCTTTGGGCAGGGAGGCCCGGATCACGCCCGCGGCCACCACCGCGAAGTCCACATCCTCATAGTCGGCCCCCTCGGCCTGCTGCACCGCATAGACATAGGAGTCGGCAATGAGATTGCCCAGGGTCTCCTCCCGCTGCTCACTCCCCAGCTCGCCGATGGAGGGGAAGGTCCAGGGGTTTTCCGCCAGCACCTGGTCGAAGGTGAGGCCGTAGTCCGAGAGATACCGCTCCCCCACCAGGGTCTGGAACTGCTCCGCCATGGCCGTCATGTCCGGATTGGAGGAAACGGTGTCGTCCACCGGCTCCAGCCGGTACTCCTCCAGCTGCACCGCGCCGTCGCTCCCCCGGCTCACGGTGAGCACCCCCAGGTTCTGGGTGTACTCGCCGCAGGAGACGATGAGGGTGTCATTGACCTGAATAGGCTGCTCCAGGGTGGTGTGGGTGTGGCCGGAGATGATGACGTCGATGCCGTCCACCGCTTTGGCCAGCTCGTAGTCCTCACCCGTTCCGTTGGAGGTGCCCGAGTGGGAGAGGCAGACGATGTAGTCCGCGTCCTCCTCCGCCTGGATCTGGTCCACCACCCGCTCCGCCGCGTCGGCGATGGGCTCGAACTCCATGCCGGACATGGGGGCACAGTCGTCCGCATCCACTCCCAGCACGCCAAAGACCGCCACCCGCACCGGCTCACCGCCGGCGGGGTCCTCCTTCTCCAGGACCACATAGTCGGTGACGCCGTAGTTCTCCCAGGCCGCCCAGCTCTCCGTGTCCTCGGCCGGGGGCTTGTAGTTGGCCTGCACCAGCGCCGGGAGGGGGTCGCCGCTCTCCACCGCGGCGTTGAGCATCCGAGCCGCGCCCCCGGCGCGGTAGTCGTACTCGTGGTTTCCAAAGGTGGTCACGTCGTACCCCATGGCCCCCAGCGCCCGCAGCTCCGGCGCATCGGTGTCATAGATGGTCTGGAACAGGGAGCCCATGGAGAAGTCGCCCCCGTCCAGGGTCACCACCGGGTGCTCCGCCGCCGAACGCTCCCGGTCCAGCAGCGTGGCCAGGCGGACATAGCCGCCATAGGTGCCCCCCTCCTCGTCCGCGGAGGGGAGAAAGTGGTCATGGGTATCGTGGGTAAACAGGATCGTCAGCGGGGCGGGTTCCTCCTCCGCCGGTGCGGCGGACGCCCCGGTGCCCCAGAGCAGCAGTCCCGCCAGGCACACCGCGCCCAGCCGGTACCATCCTCGCAGCATCGTCAAGCTCTCCTTCCCAATTTGTGGCTTATTCCGCGCCGTAGACCTCCCGGGCATAGCGCACGGTGGCCATGGCGTCCTTGGCATAGCAGTCCGCGCCGATGCGCGCGGCGTATTCCTCGGTGAGCACCGCGCCGCCCACCACCACCTTGACCTCCGGGGCCTTTTCCCGCAGGAGGCGGATGGTCTCCTCCATGTGGACCACCGTGGTGGTCATCAGGGCGCTCAGGCCCACCAGGCGCACCTCCGGCCGGAGGGCAGCCTCCACAATGGCCTCCGGGGCCACGTCCTTCCCCAGGTCGATCACGGTGAAGCGGTAGTTCTCCAGCAAGACTTTCACGATGTTCTTGCCGATGTCGTGGACATCTCCCTTCACGGTGGCCAGCACCACGGTGCCCTGGGCCTCCCCCTCCTCGCCGGAGAGGGCCTCCTGCACCACGGCAAAGGCGGCCTTGGCGGCCTCGGCGCTCATGAGGAGCTGGGGCAGGTACAGCGTCCCCGCCTCAAAGCGCTTGCCCACCTGGTCCAGCGCCGGGATGAGGGCCCCGTCCACCAGCTCCAGCGGGGCTTTTCCGCTGGCCAGGGCGGCCTTGGCGGCCTCCCGGGCGCTCTCCTGCCGGCCCTGGAGCACCGCGTCCTCCAGGCTCAGCCCGGCGGCGGGAACGGCGGCAGGGGCGGGCGCGGCGGCGGCTCCGCCATACGCGGCGATGTAGTCCCCGCACTGGCTGTCCAGGCCGCTGAGGGCCCGGTAGGCCCGCCAGGAGGCCATCATCCCCGCCGAGAGGGGGTTCAGAATGGCACAGGAAAGGCCGTTTTGCATGGCGAGAGTGAAGAAATGGCTGTTCACCAGCTCCCGCTGGGGGAGGCCGAAGGACACGTTGGACACGCCCAGAATGGTCCGCAGCCCCAGCTCCCGCCGCACCAGGCGGAGGGCCTCCAGGGTGATCTGGGCGGCCTGGGGATCGGAGGAGATGGTGAGGGTCAGGGGGTCGATCACGATGTCCTCGGGGCGGATGCCCTCGGCCACCGCCCGGTCCAGGATCTTTTTCGCCACGGCGAGCCGCCCCTGGGCCGTCTCAGGAATGCCCCCCTCGTCCAGGGTGAGGCCCACCACCACGCCGCCGTACTTCTTCACCAGGGGCAGGACGGCCTGCAAGCTCTCTTCCTTGCCGGAGACCGAGTTCACCATGGGCTTGCCGTTGTAGCGCCGCATGGCCCGCTCCATGGCCACCGGGTCGGAGGTGTCGATCTGGAGGGGCAGGGGCAGCACTGCCTGGAGGGCGCACACCGCCTCGGTGAGGAGGGCGGGCTCGTCGATCTCGGGCAGGCCCACGTTCACATCCAGCACCTGGGCCCCCGCCTCCTCTTGGGAGAAGCCCTCTCCCAGCAGGTAGTCGATGTCGTGACGGCGCAGGGCCTCCTTGAACTTCTTCTTGCCGGTGGGGTTGATGCGCTCGCCGATGAGCACCGGGTCCTCCCCGATCACCACCGCCCGGGCGTAGGAGGATACCACCGTCCGCCCCTTGGGGGTAGTCTCTGTAAAGGAAATCTCCTTGCATGCGTTTTTCAGGGCCGCAATGTGCTCCGGGGTGGTGCCGCAGCAGCCGCCCAGCACGTGGACCCCCTCCCCCGCCAGCTCCGCCATCTTTTGGGCGAATTCCGCCGGACCCACGTCGAAGCGGGTGGCCCCGCTCTCGGTGTGGGGAAGGCCCGCGTTGGGGTTGACCACCACCGGGATGGAGGCATATTGCAGCAGGTCCCGGGCGATGGGGGCCATCTGGTCGGGGCCCAGACCGCAGTTGACGCCCAGGGCGTCCACCCCCAGGCCCTCCAGCAGGGCCACGGTGGACTCCACCGTGCCGCCGGTGAGGAGCTTGCCGTCGGCGCCGTAGACAGTGGTCACCACCACGGGAAGGTCGCAATTCTCCTTGGCGGCCAGCACGGCGGCCTTGGCCTCGTAGCCGTCGCTCATGGTCTCGATGAGGACCAGGTCGGCCCCGGCCTCGGCTCCGGCGCGGACCACCTGGGCGAAGAGGGACACCGCGTCCTCAAAGTCCAGGTCCCCCATGGGCTTCAAGAGCCGCCCGGTGGGGCCGATGTCCAGGGCCACAAAGGCGTCCTCGCTCCGCCCGGCCTCTTCCCGGGCTTTTTGGGCGTTTTGTACCCCGGCGCGGACCAGCGTCTCCAGGTCATATTCCCCGCCGGCGGGGAATTTCAGACCGTTGGCCCCAAAGGTGTTGGTGCAGATGATGTCGCTCCCCGCCTCCAGATAGGCCCGGTGGACGGCGATGAGCCGCTCGGGGTGGAGCAGGTTCCAAGTCTCGGGCAGCTCGCCCCCCTTCAGGCCCTGGGCCTGGAGAAGGGTGCCGGTGCCCCCGTCGAAAAAGAGGCGCTTGCGCCCCAGTGCTTGCAGAAATGTCATGTTATCCTCTCCTGAATGGGCAATCGGTCTTGTCGCACGCCTCGCAGCCCTGCCGGTGGCAGGGAGTAGCGGTGCGGGAGCGCCCCACCACCGCCGTCACCGACTTGGTGGGCAGCAGCATCAGGCTCTCGCTGACGGTGAGGCCGATGGTCTCGGCCGTGCGCAGCGTGCGGGCCAGCTCCCGCTGGTGCTGGATGGAAAAATCCCCGTAGCCGGGGCTGAACCGGGGGCGGAGATACCACCCGTCCGCCTCCCGGCGCAGGGCGTCGTTGACCTGGTCGCAGTAGGTCTCGATGAGGGCGGCGGCGGCGGCCTGGCAGATGGCGGCCTGGCTTACCTGCCCCAGGGCGGAACAGCGGGCCATGAGGCGGTCCACCTCCACCCCCAGGGTAGCCGCGAAGAGCGCCGCCTCCTCACAGCCGGTGAGGTTCTTGCGCAGCGCCGCGCTCTCCACCGCCAGGGGGCCTAAGTGCAGGGTGTTCCCCTCGCCGAAGGTCACCGGCACCACGGTGCTCACCGAGCGGGGCCGGGCGGCCTGAGCCACCTTCCGCGCCCCCTCCTCGATGGCCCGGGCGGCCGCCCCCTCCGGCGCGGTGCCCCGGTAGCCCAGGTAGCGCCACACCTCGGGGAAATCAATGGTCAGACTCAAGGCTTCAGAACCTCCGAGAGGCTGGCCTGGATGCCCGCAGCGATCTCCGGCTTGTTCATGGAGTAGATGTGGATGTGGTCCACGCCGTTGGCGATGAGGTCGATGATCTGGTTCGTCGCGTAGGCGATGCCCGCCTGGCGCATGGCGGCGGGGTTGTCCCCGAAGCGGTCCACGATGGCCTTGAATTTTTCGGGCAGGTAAGTACCGGAGAGCTTGCAGATGCGGGCGATCTGCTTGCCGTTGGTCACCGGCATGATGCCCGCCACCACCGGCACGGTGATGCCCTTCTCCCGGATGCGGTAGAGGAAATTGTAGAGGATATTGTTGTCAAAGAACATCTGGGTGGTGAAAAACTCACATCCGGCCTCCATCTTCTCCTTCAGATGGTCGATGTCGGCGTTCTTGGTGGGGGCCTCGGGGTGTCCCTCGGGGTAGCAGGCGCCGCCCACGCAGAAGTCGCCGCTGGCCTTGATGTCCCGCACCAGCTGGGCGGCGTACTGGTAGTCGTGGGCGGGCGCGCCTCCCACCGGGATGTCGCCCCGCAGGGCCAGCACGTTCTGGATGCCCTGGGCCTTCATCTCGGCCAGCATCTTGTGGACATGTTCCCGGGTGGAGGACACACAGGACAGATGGGCCAGGGTGTCCACGCCATATTTCTGGGAAATCCCCGCGGCGATGCCGATGGTGTAGGAGCTGGTGCCGCCCCCTGCGCCATAGGTCACGCTCATGAAGTCGGGCCGAAGTGCGGCAATCTCCTGGGTGGCCTGGGCCACCGATTCATAGCTGTCGCTGGTCTTGGGCGGAAAGACCTCAAAGGATAGGGTGGGCCGGTCCTGCCGCAGAATGTCGATGATCTTCATAATGGATACCTCCGCACTTGGAACTTGCTTGTCGCAGTCAGTCCATTATAGCATATTTTTTCAAAAACGCACGATATTTTTCCAGTGGCCCCGCCGCCTTGACGGAGAATCCTCCCTTGGGTATACTGTTCTTACCGATTTTTTGCCCTGGAGGTGGCCATCATGCCCCCATTCATCCGTCTGGAGACCTCTGCGGATCATGCCCGCTCCGAGGCCCTCACCCGGGCGGCCTTCTGGAATATCTATCAGCCCGGCTGCCACGAGCACCACTATCTCCATCAGCTGCGCGCCCACCCCGCCTTCCGCCCTGACCTCACCTTCGTGTGTGAGGAGGAGGGGGAGCTGGCCGGGGTGATTGCCTGCTCCTCCAGCCACATCGCCCTGGACGGCGGCGGGCGGCTGGACACGGTCACCTTCGGCCCTCTGGCCGTCCATCCCCACTTCCAGAAGCGGGGGCTGGCCCGGGCTCTGGTGTGCCATGCCCTCCGCGCCGCCCGGGACGCCGGTGAACACGCCGCCGTGATCCTGGGAGACCCCCGGCACTATGGCCGCTATGGCTTCTGGTGCGGGGAGCGCTTCGGCATTTCGATGGAAAACGGCCAGTTTCTCCCCGGCCTCCAGGCCGTGGAGCTGCGCCCCGGCGCCCTGAGCAACGCCGCCGGGCGCTTTCACGAGGGCTTTCCCTACGCCCCCGACGAGGCGGCGCTGGCCGCCTTCGACGCCGCCTTCCCCCCGCTGGAGCCGGCGGTCACTCCCTCGCAGGAGGAATTTCGATTCATGTGCAGTCTCGGTCATGAGGTGATCCCCAATGGATTTATGTAACGAACGCGACATCCGCGCCCTGCTGGCCCGGCACGGGTTCCGCTTCTCCAAGTCGATGGGCCAGAACTTTCTCATTGAGTCCTGGGTGCCCCGGGACATCGCCGCCGCCTCCGGGGCCGGTCCCGGCGTGGGCGTGGTGGAGGTGGGCCCCGGCATCGGCCCCCTCACCGTGGAGCTGGCTCAGCGGGCCGAAAAAGTGGCGGCGGTGGAGCTGGACCGGGCCCTCTACCCCATCCTGGAGGAGACCCTGGCCCCCTACCCAAACGTGGAGGTAGTCCCCGGCGACGTGATGAAGCTGGACCTGGCCGCCCTGTGCCGGGAAAAGCTCCCCGGCCTCACCCCCATGGTGTGCGCCAACCTCCCCTACAACATCACCACCCCCGTCATCACGTCCTTTCTGGAGGCCGGGTGCTTCTCCGCCATCACGGTCATGATCCAGCGGGAGGTGGCCCAGCGCATCTGCGCCGCCCCCGGCGGCAAGGACTACGGGGCCTTCTCGGTGTTCTGCCAGTACTACGCTGAGACGGAGCTCCTCTTTGAGGTGCCCCCGGAGTGTTTCCTCCCCGCCCCCAAGGTCACCTCCGCCGTGGTGCGCTTGGTGCCCCGCTCCGCGCCGCCCCAGACTCTGGTGGACGACAAGACTTTCTTTTGGGTGGTCCGGGGGGCCTTTGCCCAGCGCCGCAAGACCCTCCTCAACAGCCTGGGCACCCTGGGTCTGTCCAAGGATGCCGTCCGCGCCGCCCTCTTAAGCTGCGGTTTGCAGGAAAACGTGCGGGGTGAACAGCTGGACATCCCCACCTTTGCAGCTTTGGCTGCAGCATTAGCTGCCGTTAAATGATTTTTGTCAAATTGTTGAAAAGCGTATTGCATTTTGGCTGCACCTTTAGTACAATAAGACTGTTCTTAATTCTACTGGGGGGTAATCACAATGGCATTAACCAACAACAAAGCTGTTTTGAATTGGATTGACGAAATGGCCGCCATGACCCAGCCCGACCAGATCGTCTGGATTGACGGCAGCGACGCCCAGATCGAGGACCTGCGCGCCCAGGCCTGCGCCACCGGTGAGCTGGAGAAGCTCAACCAGGAGCTGCTGCCCGACTGCTACCTGCACCGCACCGCCGTCAACGACGTCGCCCGTGTGGAGGACCGCACCTTCATCTGCTGCCGCAAGCAGGAGGACGCCGGCCCCACCAACAACTGGATGGACCCGCAGGAGATGTACGCCAAGCTGAAGAAGCTTTACACCGGCTCCATGAAGGGTCGCACCATGTACGTCATCCCCTACTCCATGGGCGTGGTTGGCTCCCCCTTCGCCAAGTACGGCATCGAGCTGACCGACTCCATCTACGTGGTCCTCAACATGTGCATCATGACCCGCGTGGGCACCGCCGTGGCCGAGGTCATCGGCGATGACTTCGTCAAGGGCCTCCACGCCAAGGCCGACATCGATCCCGAGAACCGCTACATCGTCCACTTCCCCGAGGACAACACCATCATGTCCGTAAACTCCGGTTATGGCGGAAACGTCCTCCTGGGCAAGAAGTGCTTCGCTCTGCGCATCGCCTCCTACCTGGGCCGCAACCAGGGCTGGATGGCCGAGCACATGCTCATTCTGGGCATCCAGAACCCCGCCGGCGAGGTGCGCTACCTGGCCGCCGCCTTCCCCTCCGCCTGCGGCAAGACCAACCTGGCCATGCTCATCCCGCCCGAGCACTACCGCAAGGCCGGCTGGAAGGTCTGGTGTGTGGGCGACGATATCGCCTGGATCCGCGTGGGCGAGGACGGCCGCCTGTGGGCCATGAACCCCGAGAACGGCTTCTTCGGCGTCGCCCCCGGCACCAACGCCAAGTCCAACCCCAACGCCCTGGCCTCCACCCAGAAGGGCACCATCTTCACCAACGTGGTCCACAATCTGGACAACAACACCGTGTGGTGGGAGGGCCTGGACAAGAATCCCCCCACCAACGCTGTGGACTGGAAGGGCAACCCCTGGAACGGCCAGGAGAGCACCGAGAAGGGTGCTCACCCCAACAGCCGCTTCACCGCGCCCGCCAAGAACTGCCCCTGCATCTCCCCCGAGTTCGAGAACCCCAAGGGCGTGCCTCTGAGTGCCATCGTCTTTGGCGGACGCCGGGCCAAGACCGCTCCTCTGGTCTACCAGAGCCTGGATTGGGAACACGGCGTGTTCGTGGGCTCCATCATGGCCTCTGAGACCACCGCCGCCGCCGCCGGCGCCGTGGGCGTGGTCCGCCGCGATCCTATGGCCATGCTGCCCTTCTGCGGCTACCACATGGGCGACTACTGGCAGCACTGGCTGGACATGGGCCAGAAGGTGGACGCCGACAAGCTGCCCAAGATCTTCAACGTCAACTGGTTCCGCACCGATGACGAGGGCCACTTCATCTGGCCCGGCTTCGGCGACAACCTGCGCGTGCTGGAGTGGATCATGAAGCGCTGCTTCAACGAGGTGGACGCCGATCAGACCGCTCTGGGCTACGAGCCCCGCCCCGAGGACCTGGATCTCAACGAGTCCGGCGTGGATCTGGAGACCGTCCGCGGCCTGCTGTCCGTCGACAAGGATCTGTGGCTCCAGGATGTGGCCGCCATCCGCGAGTTCTATGGTAAGTTTGGCGACAAGCTGCCCAAGAAGCTCGCTGAGGAGCTGGATGCTCTGGAGAGCCGCCTGAAGGCTTAAGTACATCCTTTCAACCGTCCCGGTGCATGGAATACGTGCGCCGGGACGGTTTTTGTCTTTTCTTGGCCCAGTGCGTCCGGGGAGCCCGGAAGGGGTGTCCTCGCCGGACGGGCGTCCTGCCCGGACAGGGCCCCATTTCTTTTCGCGAAAAGAAATGGGGGAAAGAAAAGGCGGAGAGGGGAACTTCTCGTTCCCCTCTCCACTCCCCTCCAAAAGGGCGGCCTTTTAGGGGGCCGCCCATATTGGCAAGGTACAACGCTTTCCGGATAGGCGGAAAGCCTGGAATTGGCCACGCCGCACTTTGGAAATACCGCCGCAGTGGAATGAAGGCCGGGGTGCGCCTTGGGGGAGTCCAGAGGGGGGGGGTATCCCCCCTCTGGGCTTTCTTTCCCACCGCTTTCTTTGCAAAGAAAGCGGTGCTCCCGCCGAGCAGGCGGCCCGCGCGGCGAGCGCAAAACCTCCCGGCGCCCGGGAAAGATGTGGTATCTTTCACCCCTCCCCTGCCCTCCTCATAGGATGGGCAAAAAGGAGGTCTTTTCCATGCCCATCATTTATCTCTCCCCCTCCACCCAGGAGAACAATCTCTACGTCAACGGCGGCACCGAAGAGGAGTGGATGAACCGCCTGGCTGACATCATGGAGCCCTACCTCTCCGCCAGCGGCATCCGCTTCACCCGTAACACCCCTGACATGACCGCCGCATCCTCCATCGTCGCCTCCAATTCCGGGAACTACGACCTGCACCTGGCCCTCCACTCCAACGCCGCCCCCGAGGGCCAGTATGGCCAGGTGCGGGGCGTGCTGGTGTTCTACTACCCCGGCAGCATCCGGGGCCGGGAGGCCGCTACCCTCATCGCCGATAACCTCAAGGCGGTCTATCCCCTGCCCAACCTGGTGCGCACCGAACCTACTACTACCATCGGCGAAGTCCGCAAGGTGCGCGCCCCCTCCGTGTTCCTGGAGCTGGGCTACCACGACAACCCCGACGACGCCACCTGGGTCAAGCACAACCTGGACCCCATCGCCCGCAGCATCGTGCTGGGGCTCACCGAGTACTTCGGCCTGCCCTTCCTGGAGCCCACCACCCCCCGCCCCGCCGTGGTGGATGTGAACTGGGGCTCCCTCAACATCCGCGACCGCCCCGACACCACCTCCGCCGTCCTGGCCCGGGCCTACGACGGCGCGCCCATCACCGTGCTGGGCCAGTGGCAGAACTGGTACTCGGTGCGCCTGGGCAACCTGGTGGGCTGGGCCAGCGCCGACTATATCACCCTGGTCTGAACCGCCTCCCGAGCGTTCACAAATTGTTCATAGGAAATTCGAAAACTGTACATCCTTTTCCCCGCCTGAGCTGGTATCCTATACTCGTCAGGAAACGAACGACAAAACTCCTCCTCTCTTTTCCCTCTCTTTTTTATCCCGACTGTCCTCCGGCAGGGCAAGCGCTCTGCCGGAGGGACAGACAAAAGATTCCGCGCCGGTTCGGCGCGTTTTTTGATTTTTTTCAAATTCGGAAAATTAGTGCTTGACAGATCCGGGTTTGCGTACTATAATACATATTCGTTGAGACACGCGGCTGTAGCTCAGCTGGATAGAGTGACTGGCTACGAACCAGTAGGTCGGGGGTTCGAATCCCTTCAGCCGTACCAGCCCTTCACAAGCGACATGCTTGTGGAGGGCTTTGTCTTTGTCTGAAATTCCGTCTATTCAAATGGGGGTGCGGACCAAACGGTCCGCACCCCCATTTTTCATTGGTCCCAAAGTTCCATCAGATCCGGTCCCAGGCCGCCCGAAGTAGATCCGCACCCTGCATGCTGCCCGCCAGGCGCAGTTCTCCGCTCCGGGTGATGCCCCCGATACAGGAGCCGCCGCAGGCAATGGCCGCCAGATCGGTCCACTCCTCCGCCCGGACGCGGCCCGCGCTCAGCAGCGTGTGGTGCTCTCCCGCCAGCAGCACCCGCCCGTCCCGGGTCAGGCCCACGGCGTACTGGCCATCCACCGCAACTGCCTGGATGTCTTCCCACTTACTAGCTCCCGACCGCGGGTCGCCCGCCCGGCCTGCAAAGGTCACTGTGCCATTTTTATGGAGGAACAGCGCGCAGTCGGTGGCGGCAGCCACGGAAGTGACGGGAAACGCCATCATGGGCGAGGCGCTGCGGAACACCGCCGGAGCCAGAGGGCCGCCGGCAAAACGGACCTGTCCATTTTCCCGCAGCCCCACCACATGATAGGAACCGCAGGCCACAACCCGGATCCCCTCCCAGCTCTCCACCTGAGTCCGGCACGCACAGGACCCCCGCACATGGACCCGACCGTTTTTCTCCACGGCCAGGGTGCATTGCGGGCCCGCCGCTACATAAGTGATGTCTTTCAGGTCCTTCACCGCACACTGGCCGTAGTCGTTGTCTCCCCAGGCCTCGACAGTGCCGTCGGTATGCAGCAGCACCGCATGGTGGCTGCCCGGGCTGTACTGCTGGACTTGCTCCATCCGCACCGGCTCTCCTCCCGCGCGGAACCGGGTGAGGACATGCCGCTCGGTGTCCAGAAAGGACGCCTCTTTCCAGTCCAGCGTGAAGGCCCCCGGGGCGCTCAGAAGGGGCAGCCGGCGATCACTCCAGGCCCGCCGGGCCGCACGGACCTTCCGCTCCCAAAAGCCATGACTCCGCTCTCCTGCAAAGCAGGTAACAAAGGCCTGTGGAAACTGACAATTGGAGCACCGGAGCTCCTCCCCTGCCCGGGCGTGGCCGCAGACGGGACAGGTCATATTCCGCTCATCCATGCCGCTCCTCCTCTTCCTCCGGGAGCAGGAAGCGCTCCCAGAAATACTCGATGGGATAGAAAAAGTTGATCTCCTCGTCCTGCGGTTTGATGGAACCGGAGAACACGCCGATGACCCGTCCGTCCTGGAGGGAGAACACGGGGCTGCCGGAGTTGCCGTGGAGGCCCATGGAGTCCACATAGTAGCGCTCCACGCCGTTGCTCATGCGCTGGATGCTGGCCACCCGGCCGGTGAACTGGCTGATGCGCACGGTGTCGGCGTCGCCGCCGTTGACCAGCGCGCCCAGAGGATAGCCCAGCATCAGGGTCCCCTCCCCTTCCCGCGCGCCGTCCCCCGCCGGACGCAGGGTGACGATGGGAAAGTTGGTCCCCTCCAGCTTCAGAAGGGCCATGTCGCAGTCCTGGTAGACCGGGTCCAGCTTCCGGCAGGAGAACCAGCGGGTATCTCCCCCCGTCATGCCGGGGATACAGATGCGGGCCCGGATGGTGTCGCCTCCCTCAGCCACATGGGCGCAGGTGAGGACGTGGCCCTCCCGGGTGATGATGCAGCCGCTGCCGTAGCCCACATGGCGGCCTTGGTCCAGGATCTCCAGCAGCAACACGCCCAGGCTCAGGAAGTGGCTCACCCGTTCATAGGTTTCGGCCGTGAGCGGCCCGGCGTACATGGTGCTCAGGTCCGAGCGGGAGACCACAGCGGGGGCCCGCTCCGCCGCGAGCTGCCGGGCCCAGCGGGGCGGGAGGTCCGCGCCGGTGAGGGTGTAGAGGGTGTCCCGGGGAGGGTCGTCCAGGGGGCCGAAGTCCTCCTCCACCCGGCGAAGGGCCTGGTCCAGGGAGTCGTGGAGGAAATTGCGCACGAAGCGGGCGTTGCCGAAATTGGGGTCCCGCTGCCGCCGCACCCGCACAAACACCTCCAGGGCCCGCTGCCGGTACTCCTCCTCCAACACCAGCGGCACCGGGGAGCCGATCTGGGGGTACTCCGGGGCTTTCTGCGCCATATGGTCCAGGATGGCCCGCAGCTCTTCGGGCTCGTAATCGTCAAAGTACAGGAGGCTGTCCGATGTGCCGAAGCGGCTGGCCAGACCGCTGTCCAGCTGGAGGAGCCGCCCCATCTCGTTGGGATAGCCCGCCAGAATGATGGCCGTATGGCGGATGACCTCCACGTCCTCCAGGGCGGTGAGCAGGCGCTTGATGACGTGGGGGCCCCAGTCGCTGGCGAGCTGGTGGGCCTCGTCGATGAAGAGCACCCCGTTTTTCGCCAGCTTCAGGGCCTCGTCCAGCGCCCGGGGGTCGTCGGCCAGCTGCCGGGCGGTGCGGACGATGACGTGGCCCTGGTCCAGCACCCCGGCGGCCTTCAGAACGCCGCCCATGAGCCCGGCCACCTTGGTCTTGCCCACGCCGGGATTGCCGATGAAGCAGTAGAGCCCCGGCGTGACCTGTTCCCCGCCCAAATAGCGGATCTTTCGGCGGATGTTGTTGACCGCCTCCTTCACCCGGTCCAGGCCGGGCAGATCCTTCAGCTTGTCCATGGCCTCATTGGCCACCACCCGCTGCCGGGTGAGGTAGCGCCGCAGGTGGGCGGGGAAGCACGCGGGGGTGATGACCCGTTTCACAAGGCCGTCCTCCTCGGTGCGATCTCCCTCCTGCTGCCGCCAGCCCAGGCGCAGGGCCTCCAGCAGCCGCTCCACCTCCAGGCCGTTGCCCCAGGAGCGGGCCGACTCGCCCAGACCACCCCGGTCGCTGACCCAGTTGAGGAAGAACTCAGGCAGAACATCGTCCAGCTCCGGCGGGAAGAACATCCCCTCTTTGGCCTGGAGGCGAAAGAGGTCCTCCATCTCCCCGGGGGTCAGGTCGTCCAGCACGAAGGTGTGGCTGAGCTGGCTGCCCAGGGCGGGGAAGCGCCGCAGCACCTCCTCCAGCCCCTCGGGCGTGTCCACCAGCACCACCGAGAGATTCCCGGCGTACTCCCCCATGGCCCCGGCGATGACCCCCAGGGCCTCGGGACCAAAGGTGTTGTCGTTGGGTCCGCTGGGCAGCAGGGCGCTGGGCGAGAGCACCGCCAGGGTGCCTCCCACCGCCCGCTCCACCACATCCCGGGTCTTGGGCGCGGTCTGGCCCACATAGCCGGCCTCCAGGTCGGCCTTGCCGGCAAAGACCACCTCGTCCCGCTCCAGCAGTCCCAGGTGGTGCCACACCGCCGCCAGGGTGCGCACGGTGGTGCGCCGGCCGCTGCCGGTGGGGCCGGACAGGGCGAAGTGGAGCCCGGCGGCATTCCCCTCGTCGGCAAAGCCCTCCGCCTCCCGGGCGGTGTAGGCCCGGACGTACTCCTTCACGTCCTCCTTGCCGATGAGCTCCGCCAGGCGGGTCATGGCGTCCCGGTGCGGGGGCAGGGGCCGCCCCACCGGGCCCGCCAGCCGGGCAAAGGCGGGGGGCAGATCCTCCCCGGTGAGGGTGTGCTTCTCCTCTGCCGGGACGGCGGCGGCCTCCTCCGCGGTGATCTGGCCGTCCTCCCCGCGGGCGTAGCACCGGTTGAGCCGGGCGGTACGGGCCCGGATGGAATCGGGCAGATAGGTGTCCCGCATAAAGCCGCCGTTGCCGAAATTGTCCGGGCGGTGCTCCAGATACCGTTCCAGGGCGATGGTGGTCCGATCCAGGTAGTCCCGGGTGGGCTCCTCTCCCCGAGCGCGGCACATCTCCTCCAGAATGGCGGTGAGCTCTCGGGCGGTGTAGTCCTCAAAGCGGATGCGGTGATTCTCTGGGAAGCGCCGGCTAAGGCCCGGGTCCACCCGCAGAAGGCGCTTCATCTCCACGGTATAGCCCGCCAGGATGAAGGCGGTGTCAGAGCGGATCTCCGGGTCCTCGATGATGGGCACCAGGCCCCGGAGGACCGCCCGGCCCTGGTCGCTGTCCGCCAGCTGATGGGCCTCGTCGATGAAAAGGATACCGCCCCGAGCCTCTTCCACCCACCGCCGCAGGGGGGCCAGCACGTCGGTATCCCCCTCTTCCAGGCTCAGCAGGTCCCCCGCCGGACACTCGATCACGTCCCAGCGGGTCAGCACCCCCAACAGGTGAAGAAGCTCCCCCATATGCCGGGCGGTCACCGTCTTGCCGGTACCCGGCGGACCGAAGAATATGAAGTTGCCCGGGGCCCGGGACTCGGCGTCCCAGAGGATGCCGTCCCCCAGGTCCCTCAGAAAACGCTTGACGGCGTGGAGGCCGATCATGTCCTCGATGCGCCGGTAGGCCTCGGCCAGGTTGTGGCTCCGGGGATGCAGGTGGAGCTGAAGCTCCTCGGGCACGTCCTCTGCCGTGAGGACCAGGCCTTCCGCCTCCCCCAGCGTGCCCTCCCGCAGCAGGCGGGCGGTACAGCGCTTCTTCATCCGGCTCAGGAGGAGCCCCGCCTCTCTGGCGTTGCCCCAGCCACGGCGGTGTGAGCCGCTGTTCACCCAGCTGCGGCAGAAGTCGTCCAGCCGTCCCGCCAGCTCCGGCGCAAAGGAGACCCCCTCCGGGTCGGACGCAGCCCGGGCCTCCAGGATGGTGCGGATCTCCTCGGGGGTGTAGGCGGGCAGGTCGTACACGTTGGGGAAGCGGCTGCTCAGGCCGTCGTTCTCCTCCATCAGGCGGTCCATCTCCTGGGGATATCCAGCCAGTATGACGGCAAACTGCCCCTCATAGGTGGACAGGTCCGCTACCAGTTGGTTGATGGCCTCCCGGCCGAAGCGGTTGGTGGCCAGGGAGTAGGCCTCGTCGATGAACAGCACGCCGCCCATGGCCCCCTGCACCAGCTCCCGCATCTGCTGGGCGGTTTCGCCTACGTTATGGCTGACAATGGCACCGCCGCTGACCTCGGTAAAATGCCCCTGGGGCAGCAGCCCCAGCTCGTAGTAGAGCCGGCCCGTGAGCCGGGCCACGGTGCTCTTGCCGGTGCCGGGCGGGCCCTTGAGCACCATGTTGAGCTCGTGGTCCCGCAGCTGTACCGCCCTCAGAGGGGGGGTGAAGCGGCTGGAGTGGGCCGGGATGGAGGGGCCGCCGGAAAAGCGGCGGCGGAACTCGGCGTACCGCTCGTCCATCCGCTCCTTCAGCTCGGTCAGGCCCACCATGGCGTGGAGCTCCTCCAGCGCCGGGCGGTAGGCCTCCTCGCCGGTGACCTGGTTCCAGTCCGACGCCCGCAGCGCCTCCCCGGGGTGTTCCGCCCCCCAGCGCTCCAGGCGCAGGCGCAGCCGATCCAGGGACCAGTGCTGCCGGGCGCAGGACTGGGCCAGAGAGAGGGCCAGGGCGTTCACCGCCCCGCCCTCCACCGCCAGACGGTCCTGCCGGCGCAGGCGCAGGTGGTTCAGGAGATTGCGTACCTCGGCGGCGTTGGGAGAGCCCAGGGTGATGACGCAGTTGTTCTCCGGGTCCTCGGTCTCGATACGGGGACGCAGGGTACTGTTGAGCAGCGTCCACCAGGGCCCGCTGCCCTGGGCGGCGTTGTGGACCAGGTCGCTGAGGCTGTTTTCCCGGAAGATGTACACCGCGATGGAGTGTTTGCCGCTGCGGCTGCCGGACAGCTCCTGGAGGGCCTGGAGGGTCTGATCGTTGAGGGTGTTCTGCATGGCGTTGGCGTTGCTCAGCACCAGGGCGCTGCGGATGTCCGGGTTGCGCAGCAGGGCGATCACCTGGGCCCAGGCGTCGTTGAGGTACATCCGCCCCCGGTTGAGGCTCCCCGTCTCCACCGGCGCGGGCGCGGGAGCCACATGAGCCGGGCCTCCCCGGCGGCGGCGCCGGCCCCCCATGGGCCCCTCGGCGGCGATGGCCGCGAAGGGGTCATCCTCCGCCGGAGGGGGCGCGACGGGTGCGGGCTGAGGCGCCTCCTCCGGCAGGCGGTTATTGCACAGGGCGAAATAGGACGGCTCATCGTAGCAGTAGAGCACATTGCTCACGTCCAGAAAGACCACCGCGTCAAAGCCGTGGGCGCGCAGATGGCGGTGGAGCTCCTGCTTGATGTCGGTGAGCTGCATCTGGTCGTTGCAGAAGATATCGTTGGTATACCCCGTGATGATGAAGTGGGTATTCAGACAGAGATCGGGCTGAAAATAGGTGTCCCCATATCCCCGCATGGCAGTTCCTCCTCTCGAAAATCAGGACCTCACCGGACCGCCGTCTCCCCCTCTTTCCGACGGACGGGCTTGGGAAGGACCGGCGCTTCCCGGTCCCAGGTCTCCCGCTCGGTGAGCTGGGTGCGGTCGGACTCCCGGCGCTCATAGCCGGGCACGGTGGTCACTTGGCTCTGCTCCAGCCCGTCCCCGCTCAGAGTCTCCAGCACCCGGCGGGCCAGGGCGTCGGCCTCGGCCGCGTTGTGCTCGTAGAGGCCGTAGCAGAGGATGTCCGACTCCAGGCGGTTGCCCACCCGACCCTCTCCGTCGGCCTGGGGGGTCTGGGTGATGACCATCTCAAAGCCGGTGGCGGGGTTTTTCAGGTGGATGCGGTGGGCGCCCCGCTGATCGTCGCCCTGGTAGCCATGGCTCTCCACCCGGAGGCTGAAGGTCTCCCACAGCTGGCGCGCCAGGTCGGCGGCGGTATCCGCCCGGTCCTGGCTGCTCGTCACCGCCACCAGGGCAAAGCCCGCGGCCTCGTCGGTCTCCCGGCTGGTCTGGACCGCCGCATCCCGGATGCCCGCGAGATCCGCCGCGCTCAGGCCGTCGGGCTTCCGGAGCGTGTTCTCCAGCCCCGTCAGCAGGCCGGACAGGCGCTCCAGATCCCCGCAGCTCCAGCGGTCCACGTCCACCTCGCACTCGGGCAGGGTGAGCACCCGGCTGGCCTCCAGCTGGGCCCGGGCGGTGTCCACGCTCTGGCGGGTGAGGCGCAGGTCCATCTGCCAGGCCTGCTCGGCCTGGAGGAGGCGCTGGTGGAAGTCCAGGGCCCGCTCGAAGGCCTGGCGGGCGTAGTCCCGGGCCACCGGCGCATTGGTGGGGGCCTTGGCGCACAGGTCCATCTGGCTGCGGGCCTGGGCCACCGCGTTCTCCACCTCTTTCATGCCGCCGGGGAGGAGCACCTCACAGCGGTACTGGGCCGCGTCCGCCGTCAGAAGGCCGGTCATCTCCGCGTACTCCCGGGCCATGTCCAGGAGGGTGTCGTTGCTGCCGCTCAGGCCCTGGACCGTGGCCTGCACGCCGTCCAGGCGGCCTTCCACGGCGGACATCTCCGCGTGCAGTTCATCCTCCATATCGGTCATCTCGTTCCGGATGGCGGCAGAAGAGGCGTCGATGGCCGCCTCGATGCGGCGGTTGTTGGCCGCCATGGCGTCCGCTACGTCCTGCCGGGTCTCCCGGATGGCCCGGTCGAAGCTCTGACCCATGGCCTGCATCTGGGCCCGGCTGTGGGCCGTCGCCTCCTGCAGGCGCCGGTTGGCCGAGCGGATCTCTTCCTGGAGCTGGGCGCGCAGGGCGGCGGTCTCCTTCCGGGCCGCCGTGCCGGTGGCGGTCACCGCCGCATCCAGGGCGCGGATGCGGTCGGCCACCAGATCGTACCGATGACGGCTCTCCTCCAGGGCCTCGTCGTTGGCCCGGGCCAGGTCGGCCAGGGCCCGGTTGGCGCTGGCCAGGTCGTTGGCCCGGGCGGCCTCCTGGTACAGCCGGTCCCGCTCCCAGGTGGTCATGCTCACATAGGTCTCTTTCCGTCCGCTCATGTTCTGCTCCTTTCCTCCGCCGTCTCCGGCGTCTTCCATTCTCCCGATACCCCCACATAGTGGACCTCCGCCCCGTGGACAAAGGCCTCCGTGGGCCGCTCCGGCCGCCCATAGAGGGACAGCTCCCCCCGGTAGCGCTCCGTGAGCGGAATGACACGCTGGTTGGAGGAGCCCCGCAGGCTCTTCCCGTCGTCCAGCTCCTTCACATAGGGCCCGTCGATGAGGAGATCGGTCTCCTCCAGCAGTGCCCGCGCCGCCGGGTCGGCCAGCAGCTCCTCATAGCGATACCCGGTGTACACGATGACCCCCAGGTCCCGCTTGCGCCGCACCGTCCGGATGAGTTCGGCCAGGGCTTCGGCCTGCAAAAAGGGCTCGCCGCCGCTGATGGTGAGGCCCTCCGCCCCGGAGAGAAGGATCTCCCAGGCCAGAGCGCCCGTCTCCAGCGCGGTCCCGCCGTCCAGGGCCTGGGCCTCGGGGGCCACGCAGCCCGGGCAGCGGCGGGGACAGCCCTGGACCCAGAGGGCGTAGCGCACCCCCGGCCCCAGGGTGCGCACCGCCGGCTCCCGCATATGGACAGACAGCTTCACCGGCCGCTCACCCGCTTCTCCAACCGGTCCTGGTCCTGCTGGCAGGCCTCAAAGCACCGCTCCAGAATGGCGTCCAGGTCCCGGAGGCCCTCCTCCAGGCGGCGGTTCAGCTCTTGCACCCGGCCGCACTGGCCGGGGTCCAGGGTGGCGCGCAGGTTGGACACGTCCACCCCCTGGGCGGTGAGGGCGGCCTCCATCCCCTCCAGAGGGGTGCGAACCTCGTCCCACCAGGCGGCGTAGCGCCGGCGCAGCTTCCGGCACTCCTCCACGTTGGCGGCCAGGGCGTCGGCGCGCTGCTGCACCTCCTCCAGGGCCGAGCGGTGCTCGGTGACCAGAGGCTCCAGGCCGTCCAGACAGGCCGTGATGCAGTCCAGCACGTCGCTCTCCAGGACCTGTTTGTTCCGGTCCAGGGTGCTGTGGGTCTCTTTGAGGGCGGCCAGGCGCTCCCGCAGGTCGCCGGCGGTCTCCTGCAGCTGCGTCACCACCGGCGTCAGGCGGTCGATCTCCTCCTGGAGCTCCTGCTGCCGCTCGGGGCTGCACTCCGTCTCGGCGGTACGCAGCGCGTCCAGCCGCGCCTGCAGGGCGGCTTTCTGGTCCACCAGCTCCGCCCGGTGGGCGGGCTGGGCCTGGATGTCCGCCTCCAGCGCGCGGATCTGCCCCTCCAGCTCCTTGTTCTCCTTCTCCTGCGCCGCCTGCTCGTCTTTCCGCTTCTGGAGCTCCGTCCGGCGGGCATTGAGCTCGTCCAGCAGGCGGTCGTTGATCTCCTTCTGGGCCTGGAGTTTTTCGGGGGTGTACTCCGCTCCCATCCGCTCCAGCATACGCTGGGCCGTTCTGGCCTCCTCCAGCGCGGTCTGGATGGGCGCCATCTCCTGCCGCAGCTTCTCATTCTGGGCCTGAAGTTCCTTCAGCTCCTGCTGCTGGCGGTCCCGCTCTGCCAGTTTGGCGGTCAGCTTCCCAGTCTCCTCCTCCAGCGCGGCGCGCCCGGCGTCGGAGGGCTCCGGCGCCAGGGGGAGGGCCAGGGCATTCACCCCGTCCACCAGGGCCAGCGCCGCCGAGAGCAGCTCCATCCGGTCCAGCTCGTCCAGCCCCTCAGGGATGGGAGCCGCCTCCCGGGCGGCGTCCACCAGGGCACAGCAGGTATTCAGCAGCAGCCCACACAGCTCCGGCCCCGCCGTCTCCAGCGCCGCGGCTTGGTTCTCCAGCTGGCGGCGCAGCAATTTCTTGTCCATGTACGCCCTCCTCTCACTTCACGGGGATGGGAAGCTCGTGGTTCTCCAGGTCGGGCAGCGCCTGCCCACGGAGCACCAGAAACATCCCCGTCTCATCCGCACGCAGTCCGGCCTGCACCGGCAGAGCCAACAGGCCCTTGGGGAAGGCCGCCTGGAAGAGGTCATACTTTTCCCCGTCCACCACCACCCGGAGGGGCTCCCCCGCATCCAGGAAGAAGGGCTCGGTAAAGGTGGGCTTGGCCAGCTCCTCCAGCGGGGTGTCCCGCTTGGCCAGGGGGCGCTCCACCGGCCGGACCGGCAGGCCAAAGCCCCAGCCCTCCAACAGGCAAAGCGCCACATCGTGGCCCAGCAGCTTCCGGGGCTCCACCGCCCCCGCCGCGTAGAGGGCCATGCCCTGCGCCACGATCTCCGCCGGGTCGGCTCCCGCCAGGTCCGCAAAGCGGGCATCCGGCAGGAAGGGGTCGGCGGAAAAATGGGCGCGGATGCGGTGCTCCGCCAGGACCATCGACGCCAGCGCCCCCACCGGGAGGATGCGCAGGGCCAGCCGGTCGATCCCCAGGCGGTCCAGCAGCTCGCCGGTCCGCTCCAACAAATTGGAGAGCGCCTGGCCGATGTGGTCCTCAAACATCCGCTCCACCTCACTGCAATGGATGGTCCGCTGGTCCGGAAGGGTCCCCACCGGCGGGTCCAGCCTTCCCTTTCCACGCAGATAGACCCGCAGCGTCCGGTCCCGGGCGGGATCCTTCTCCCAGGGGATGCCCAGGCAGGCAGAAACATCCGGGATGGGCGCTCCCTGGGTCTCGCCCAGCAGCTCAATGTGTCCGTTCCCGGCACAGCGGCACACCCCGGCGCCGCCCAGGTCCAGATCCAGCACCAGCAGGTCGCCCGCAAACGGGGCCTCTCCCCGGTCCCGGCTGCGGCAGGTATCCCAGGCCGCCGCCGCCTCATAGGACGTGCGCTTCGTCGCCTCGGCCATGTCTTATCCCTCCAATTCCACTTCGGCCCGGACGATGGTCCGGCTGTCCTCATCCTCCGAACTGTGGTACTCCACGCCGGGGGCGGTGCAGCGCCGCACCCGGCAGCCGCTCTCATAGTCCGGTTCCTCCTGCCCGGCCACGGCATGGCGGGCGGGGTCGTAAAACTCGCCGGGCTGGGCGTAGTACACCTCCAGCCCCAGGCGCAGCATGGCCTTCTCCAGGCTCCGGCGGAAGCGGTCCAGGTTGGCCCGCAGGCGGCGCAGGCCGTCGCTCTCCTCTCCCTCCGCCATGGCCTGGTTCTCTCCCTGGGCCAGAATGCGGACCAGGCTCACATAGCACATGGCCAGCGGCTCGTGCTGGGTGTAGTAGAGCCCCTCCTGCCAGGCCCGCAGGTCGGTACACAGCTCCCGCTTGACCCGGTTGAGCTCCTCCACGGCGGTGTTCAGCCGGTCCACCACCTCGCCCTGGAAGCGGCTGGTCTCACTGGTCACCTCCTGCCGGAACTCCAGCAGGCTGTCGGTATAGGCCTGCCGCTCCCCCTCGCCCTTGGCGTACTCCGCCTGCCAGAGATCCTGGACCTCCCGGCGGCGCTCGGTACAAAGGCGTTGGGCGTCGGCCTCCGCCTGCTCCCGGATGTGGGCGGCCTCCACCTCTCCCTGCCGGCGGGCGGCGGCGCGGATGTCCTCCGCCTCCTGCCGGGCCGGGGCCAGGACCGCCTCCCGCTCGCTCTGGAGCTGCTCCCGGAGGGTCTGGAGCTGACGGCGGAGCTCCTCCTCCGCCTGCTCCTTGGCCAGGAGCTCTCCTTTCAGGTTGCTGAGCTCCCGGTTCCGGTCCGACAGGTCGGCGTTGAGCTTCCGGTTGGTCTCCTGCTGGGCGGACAGCGCCTCCTGGAGCCGCCGCAGCTCCTCCGAGGGGGTACTGTCGTCCGGCTCGGTGTGGATGGGGATGGTCCGGGACTGGTGCTGCTGGGCGTGATTCCGGAGCGCCGTCCAGCGCTTCCAGGTGTCATTGTTTACAGCGAGAAAGATGTTCCGGTACTTGGAGTTGGCGGCACTCAGCTCTTTCCAGCTGAGGTTCATCTTCCGCAAAAAGCCGTCGCTCAACGAGATCCCATCCCGGTACTGGAGCGGGGGCTTTTTCTCCAGCAAGATGCTGTAAACGTCATTGAGCGCCAGCATATCCACCAGGTACAGATCGTGGCACTGGAGCGCCTCATCCAGCAGGGAACAACTGCCGGTCTCCCGCAATTCGCGCAAAATCCGCTCCCGCAGCTTTTGGAAATATTCCCAGCGATCATCCCGTCGCTGGCGGCGAAAATCCTCTCTGGACAGCGACAGGGCGCTGTATCTTTCGCTCACATTCGGCTCCATCATACGGTCTCCTTTCCCGGTCAGCCGTTGGCGGAACTGTGGGTCCCGCCGCTCTGCGCCGTGCCGTCGGGCAGGGTGCAGGTGACGGTGATGCCCGCCTTCTCATCCATATGCAGCGTACACTGGAAATCCGTGTCCGGGGGCAGCCGGAAGGGCAGCCGGATCAGCTCCCGGCAGTCCTTCACCGCCGCCGTGTCCCCCGCGCACGCTCCGCCGCGGGTACACTCCACCCGCAGGGTCAGCCCGCCGCTCCCCGTGCGCAGGCGGATGGGCTGGGAGGTATAGGGCAGACGGACTCCGACGGGGATGAGGATGCGCACCTCGCCCTCCAGTCGCTGGGAGGGCACCCAAAGGCCGTAGCCCTTCGCAGTCAGCTGCTCCAGCACTATGTTGGAGCTCTGCTCCGCCTTGACCTGACCGCCGTCGGGCAGCTTCTTCTGCTCGCCCACGATGCCGGCGGCGTAGCGGGCCGCGCCATAGGACACCGCCAGCTCGGGCCGGTGGAGCTCCACGGGGATCTTCCCCTCCGTCAGCGCCTCCAGGGCCCGCTTCACCATGGGCATCCGGCTCCCGCCGCCGGAGAGGACGATGCGGTCCACCGCCACGCCCTGGTCCCCGGCCCAGTTCAGCATGCTCTTGGCGCACGTCAGCGTCTCTTGCAGCAGGTTGGCGCTCAGCTCTTCAAAGCGGGCCTGGGTGATGGTGAATTCCAGCCCCTCCCCCGCGGGGAAGAACTGGTCGGTATAGCTCTCGTTGTCCGACAGGGCATGCTTGGCCTCCACCGCCAGACGGCGCACCTCCTCCATCTGCGCTGCTCCGGAGGGCTCCCACTGGTAGGTCTCCCGCAGCTGACGGAGGATCTCGTCCTGCAGCACCCGGTCGAAGTCCTGGCCTCCCACATCGGGCAGGCCGCTCTTCTCCAGGAGCTGATAGGGCTCCCCCACGCTGCGGGCGGTGACCAGGGCGGTGTCGAAGGTGCCGTGGCCCAGGTCATACACCAGGACCGTGAAGTGGTCCGATTTCAGGCGGCGGCTCTTCTCCACCTGATGCTGCATGAAGTACAGGTAGTCCAGCGCGGCCGCCGCCGGCTCGGGCAGCATGCCCACCACCCGCAGCGGCTCGCCTCCCACCTGCACCGCCTCCAGGCAGCGCTCCATCCGGGCCAGCAGGGAGGGCTGGCCCTCCTCCACCGGGAAATCGGCAAAGCCCGCGGGATAGGTGAGCACGATGTCCCGCACCAACTCCCGCTTCCCCGCCTTCATCTCCTTCTCCACCAGGGCGAACAGGTCCCGGGCCACGGCGGTGTAGGCGGCGTCCGCCTCCACCGGGAAGGACCCGCGTCCATCGCAGAGGGTAATGGTCCCCTCGGGCAGACGCTTCTTCACCGCGTGGATCGCCTGGCCCGGGCGGCGGCGGCGGTCCCGCTCGGTGTTCCACACCCGGATCTCACCGCTCCGCCGGGCAAAGGCGGTGGTGGGCATCCCGCCGGGCAGCGCCTTGGGCAGCAGCACCACCGGGTCCTGCCCCTCGTCGGTCAGCAGGGACACCATGCCGAAGCCGCAGCCCACATCACATCCGCCAGCGCGCATAGCTCTCTCTCCTCTCTCTCGTTCAGCTCAGGTTGCAAAGCTGTTCCGTGGTCCGCACCCGGGGCTTGTCCGGGGCGTCCGGGTCCCAGGCCTCCTCCTGCAGAAGTCCCACCTGGTCGATGTCCAGGCGCACACAGGTCTGCTTCGTCATGGGCTCCGGCTGGTCAAAGTGGAGGGTGAGCTCCATGATCTTGGTGTAATCCCGCTCCACCTCGTACCGGTCCGGGTGGTCCACGCGGGCTTCATAGACCCGGTAGAGGATCTCGGTCTGGCCGTCCTTGACAGGATGGACCCACTCCGGTTTCGGCATCTGGAAGGGAATCTCCGTACCGGCAGGGATGATGGTGCCCAGGTGCCCCTTGACATCATCCGGCCCTCTGAAATAGCGGATGCCGATCTCCCGCTGGGTGCGCTGCACCGCCGGGGCCGCGGAGGCCCGGGGGTCGTCGTCCGGCTCCTGGGTGCCGTAGCGGGCCGCGCCGTAAGAGATGGCCTTGCTGGGCCGGTGGAAGGTCACCTTGCCCTGGTACTCCGGGAAAGCCTCTTCCAGAGCGCGCTTTACCATGGGCATCTGGCTGGCACCGCCGGTGAGGACGATGCATCCCGGCTTCTGGCCCGGGTGGCTCCGGAGCATCTTCCGGGTGCAGGCGATGGTCTGCTCCAGCAGAGGACGGGAGGCCGCTTCGAATTCCTTGCGGCTGATCTCGATGTCGTAATAATCTCCGGTGGCCGGGTCGGTGATGTCGGGCCAGGCCGTTTCGTTGTCGCTCAGCTCGATCTTGGTGCTCTCCGCAGTGCGGAGCAGCACTTCCCGCTGGTTGCCCTGCACCGAAGCACCCATTTTGGCCTCCAGCTGCTGAAGCAGCACCTGATCGAAATCAGCGCCGCCCACGGCGCAGCCGTCCCAGGCGTGGATGTCGTAGTAGTACACGCTCCCATCCGCCCGGCGGCGACCGACGGGGTACACCGTCACCAGGGAGACGTCGAAGGTACCGCCGCCCAGGTCATAGGTCAGCACCGTCTGTTCCTCCATCTGGCTGTACGCGGCCAGGTAGTCCAGCGCGGCCGCCGCCGGCTCGGCGATGGTGCCGCACACCTCCACATGGGTGCCGTCCTCCAGCGTGGCGCTCTCCACCAGATGCACCAGGTGCTTGCGCTGGGCGCTGGTGTACATGGCCGGATAGGCCAGGGCCACCAGGTTGGTGGTCTCATGGTAATTGTCCTGCAGGATCCGGTTGGCCCGGCGGATGCAGTACTCCGCCACCATGCGGATGGCCTCATCATAGGAAAAAGTCCGGGTCTCCGGCTTTCCGGCCCGGCGCGGAAGGGTGAATTCCTGGTTCAGATGGCGCTTGAGCAGCCGCACCCGGCTGCTGGCCGGCACGGCCGCGTCCGCCTCATACCCCAACTGGATCCCCCGCTGGTCCGAGTAAAAAAAGGTGCTGGGGATGCCCCCGGTCCGGTCGCTGCGCAGCAGATCCCGGCACACACCGCCCATGCGGGTGTCCGGGTCCATATCCTGAATAAAGCTGAGGAAGCTGTTGATGTTGCCGAAGTCAAACCCAATGATGATCGCCATATCCATTCCTCCTCACCGCCCCCTGCGGACGGTCTTTTTATTTCTCTCTCTCGCTCCCGTCCAGCCCCGTCTCCGCCAGCAGGCGGTGGTACAGGTCCAGACAACTCTTCTGGGTGTCGGCGCTCAGGCCGCCCTCTCCCAGAGCCTCGCCCAGCTGGCGCACCAGCTTGGCCACCTTCTCATCGTTCCGGCTCTCCTTGGCCCGCTGGGGTGGTTTCTCCTCTTCCACCAGGCCGTTTTTGAGGAAATAGTCCTCTGGCAGCCCGAAGGCCATGGCGATCCGGGCCTGCATGGCCTTCCGTGGGATCGAGGTCCCCGACTCCCACGCCGCTACCGTTCGCTGGGTGGTCCCGATGGCGTCGGCCAGCTGCTGCTGGGTCCATTCGCGCTTTCCTCTTAATATGATGATCTCCTTTGCGATGTCCTGCATATCAAACTCCTTGTCTCCGGACGGGTGTGCTTGGAACTGATCTTATCATAGCGGATTTGGCCGGAAATTTCAAGACGTAGTATGAAGTTACAAGAATCTTTGGCATGTTGTACTATGAAGTTATAGTAATTTTTATGTATTTTGCTTCTTGTCAGAGCCCCGGCGCGCCGCTATAATAACAGCATAGCATCGAGAGGAGGGATTTGGATGCTTTCTCAGATCTCTGTATCCGGGATGGAGGAGCTGCTCCGCCGGGAGCACCCCAACTGGTCGGACGAGGCCCTGAAAAGTCTGGCCTGGCGGTATGTGGACACCCTGGACCCCCGGCTGGAGGCCCCGCTGGCCCGCTACGCAACCACCGGTGCGCGCACCGAGCTGGAGGCCGGGGAATTTACGCTGTTTGCCATCTGCGCCCTGTGCCAGTGCGGGTATGTGGACGCCGTGATCCTGATGGACGGCTACCTCAAAGATCCCATCCAGGGCAAGGCGCAGATCCTGCGGCGCTGAGGGGGTGCATTCTATGCAAAAGACCCCCTTTTCCGCCCTGAGCCAGACTTCCCTGGACAGCCGCTTCCAGTCCCAGGTGTGGGACAAACTCCCCTATGAGGCCCGCCTCTCCCTCTGTCAGGAGATGGAGAACCGCCTGGCCGCCCGACAGGGCCTCCAGCCCCGGACGATCACGGCCCAGCCCATGGAGAACAAGCGCTACGGCGTACAGCGGGGCGACACCATCGTCCTCAACTCCCATCTGCTCCGGGACGGCGTGTTCCGCAGCACCTATCTGGACGCAAATAACGTCCCCCGCACCTTTGAGATCACGGTACCCGCCGCCGGGTGGAACCTCTATGACACCATCTGTCATGAGCACACCCACGGCGTGCAGTGGGACGAAGGCCGGGCCCAGACCTACGTCTCCTATATCTCACCCAACCGGGACTACCCCCTCTACCGCATCCAGCCCGACGAGCGGGAGGCCTTCGCCGTGGGACAGAAGGAGACTCTGGAGGCCATCGCCCGGGTGGAAGCGGCCATCGGCCGGGAGCTCCCTGAGAAGGCCAATTACCTGGCCACCGTCCGGGAGGAAGCCTATGAGCCCGCTCTCGCCCGCGCCCAGATGTGCTACGGCGACCCCGGCGTCCAGGAGGTGCTGGATCAGGTGGTGTTCGACCGGGAGAACGGCGTGACGCCGGACTCCCCCTCCCTCACCTATACCTATATCTCGGAGGTCTATCAGGACCCCGGTCAGGACCTGGCGCCGGAGGCCCATGCCCCGACACAGGATCTGGAGGACGACGGCTCTGCCGTCCTCAACACCCCTGGCAGCAGCCCCGGAATCGTCGGGCAGGATATGGACGACGGCTCCGCCGCTCTCAGCGGCCAGAGCGCCGGCCCCAGCGGGGGCTACGGCGGGCTGGAGGGCTCAGGCCAGGACCCCAGCGGAGGTATTGACCCCGCATGAACCAGAACCGAAAGGAGTGTATAACACCATGAATGTGAATTTTCAGCCCTTTGCCCGGCTGATCGCGGAGCACTTCGCCCGGATGACCGAGGGCGTGGAGATGCTCTATACGGTGGATGTGGACCGGGACCAGCTCTGGAACTACTATCTGGACAGCTATCCCGCCGGCACCAACGAAGTCTACCGCATCCGCCGCCAGTACGATTGCAGCTGCTGCCGCCACTTTGTCCGCACCATGGGCAACGTGGTGGTCCTCCAAAACCAGGAGGTCCACACCATCTGGGAGATCTCCGGCGCCCCCGCCCCCTACCAGGAGGTGGCCGACGCCATGGACGCCTACGTCCGCGCGGCCCCCATCTCCGGCGTGTTTCTGGCCCGACAGGCCAGCGTCGGCGCGGAGTTCAGCTACGAGCAGCTGGAAGACTGCAGCGTCGACACCTGGGCGCACTTCCATCTGACCCTGCCCAAGCGCTTTGTGGTCCAGACGGACGCCACCGTGGAGGAGTTCATCGGCCGGCAGGCCGCCTCCAAGCAGGTGTTCCAGCGCGCGCTGGAGGAGATCGCCCCCGACGCGGTGGACACGGTGCTGGAGCTCATCGCCCAGAAGTCCCTCTACCGCGGCGAAGAGTGGCAGGGCCTGCTGACCAGCTTCCGCGCCATTCAGGACGAGTACGCGGACCTCCCCGCAGAGAAGCGGGAGCTCTACCTGTGGGAGAAGTTGGCCACCGTTGGCGGCGCCATGACCCGCATCCGTAACCACAGCATCGGCACCCTCCTCACCGACCTGAGCGACGATATGGACCTGGAGGCGGCTCTGCGCCGCTACGAGACCGTCGTGGCCCCCACCAACTACAAGCGCCCCAAGGCTGTCTACACCAAGGAGACCCTGGAGGCCGCCCGAAAGACCCTGGAACAGCTGGGCTACCTCGGCTCCCTGGGCCGCCGCTTCGCCACCCTGGACGACATCCGCATCTCCAACATCCTCTTCTGTAACCGGGACGCCGCCCGCCGGATCTCCGGCAGCAGCGTGTTCGACGCCATGCTGGAAGCGCTCTCCCTCTCCCCCAGGGCCTTCGCCCGGGTGGAGGAAGTGTCGGCGGAGGACTTCGTCTCCCGGGTGCTCCCCACTGCCCGCGAGGTGGAGGTCATGCTGGAAAACCGCCACGCCAGCCACCTGGTCTCCCTCATCGCCCCCAAGGACCCCGAGAGCCCCTCCATGTTCAAGTGGGACAACGCCTTCGGCTGGTCCTACAACGGCAACATCACCGACAGCATCAAGGAGCGGGTGAAGGCCGCAGGCGGCAGCGTGGACGGCGTGCTCCGCTTCTCCATCCAGTGGAACGACGAGGACGGCCAGAACCTGAGCGATCTGGACGCCCACTGCATCCAGCCCAACCAGGAGGAGATCTTCTTCGGCCACAAGAACGCCAGGACCTCGGGCGGCGCACTGGACGTGGACATCATTCACCCCGAAGAGGGCGTGGCCGCGGTGGAGAACATCACCTGGCCCTCCACTCAGTTCATGCCCGAGGGCGAGTACCGCTTCTTTGTCCACTGCTACACCCGCCGCGCCGGCAATACCGGCTTCAAGGCCCAGATCGAGTTTGACGGCACGGTCTACAACTTCGACTACCCCTTCAGCCTGAGACAGGAGGAGTGCGTGGAGGTGGCCACCGTCACCTACCGCAAGGGCCAGGGCTTCACCATCAAGCCCGCTCTCTCCGCCTCCGCCAGCGCCCGGGAGCTGTGGGGCCTGCGCACCAACCGGTTTGTCCCCGTGTCGGTGATCCTGTACTCCCCCAACTACTGGGACAGCCAGCACGGTATCGGCCACCGCCACTACTTCTTCATGCTCAAGGACTGCAAGAATCCCGACACGCCCAACGGCTGGTACAACGAGTTCCTGAAGGAGGAGCTGATGCCCCACAAGTGCGTGCTGGAGGCCCTGGGCAGCCGGATGCAGGTGGAGCCCGCGGACGAGCAGCTCTCCGGCCTGGGCTTCTCGGCCACCAAGCACGACGAGCTGACCGTAAAGGTCCGCGGCGCCAGCGAGCGCATCCTCAAGATTCGATTCTGAGCTTATTTCAATCCTTAGGAGGTATTGATGATGGAACTGGAAAATCTCTTTGAGCAGGCCACCCGTCAGAAGTTCCGCTTCCCCTACCGCGGCATGGCCACCACCGAGGACCTTTGGGACCTGTCCGTCCAGGAGCTGGACACCGTATTCAAGGCCCTCAACGCCCAGGCCAGACAGGCCAACGAGGAGAGCCTGCTGAATACCAAGTCCGCCGAGGACACGGTGCTGGAGGCCAAGATCGCCCTGGTGCGCCACATCGTGGCCGTCAAGCAGGCGGAGGCCGAGGCCCGCCGCAACGCCCTGGCCCGCAAGGAGCAGAAGGAAAAGCTCCTGTCCCTCATCGCGGAGAAGCAGGACCAGGAGCTGCGCGCCAAGTCCGTGGAAGAGCTCCAGGCCATGCTGGACGCCCTGTAAGACCAGGCCGGGGCCCCGGGATGACATCCATCCCCGGGTCCCGGTCAGCCCCATTCCGATCCCCAAAAGGAGGAGAACCGCGTGCAGGAACAGCTTCTATTTGGCCGCCGCCTGACCGACGGCCGCTACCGGCCCACCGGGCGGCCTCCCCGGGTCTTTTTCCGGGACGCCGGCAGCGGAGAGGTCTTTGCCCTGGATGACACCGCCCTCTCGCAGAACATCCTCTTTCTGGGCGGCTCGGGCAGCGGTAAGACCAACGCCATCCACCAGATCCTCCCCCAGCTCCGCGCCCCTTCCCTCCCCGACGGGAAGGACCGCGTGACCTTTCTGTTTGACACCAAGGCCGACTACTTCCGCCACCCGGGCTTCTTCCAGCCGGGCGACTACGTGCTGGGCAGCAGTCCCGCCTTCCGGGAGCAGAGCGCCGTCTGGAACCTCTTTGCCGATGTGCGGGCCGACGGGGACGACCCCCGGGACTGGGCCGCCAACGCCAACGAGATCGCCGCGGGCTGCTTCCACGGCCGTGGTTCCCAGACCCAGCCCTTCTTCGCCAACGCCGCCCGGGACCTGTTCGCCCACACCATTCTCTACTTCCTCCGCCGGGGGCAGGACCGGCCCCAGGCCTGGCAGGGGAACCTGAACAACCAGAAGCTGGTGGAGTTCCTCCGCATCACCCCGCCGGCCAAGCTGGCGGAATACTTCTCCCTCTACCCCGACTTTCAGTGGCTCCAGGCCTATTTCGGCGACGGCACCAGCAACCAGGCCCTGGGCGTGTTCAGCGAGCTGTACAGCATGCTCCAGGACTGTTTTCAGGGGGTGTTCGCCCAGGCGCCCGCCCGGCCGGAGGATGGCTTTTCCATCCGCCAAGCTATCCGGGCCAAGGGCGGGCGGGCCATTTTTCTGGAGTATGACCTGGCCCTGGGGGCCACCCTGACCCCCATCTATCGCCTGCTGGCCGACCTGGCCCTGAAGGAGGCCCTCTCCGGCAGCGCCAGAGGCCACGCCCACTTCTTCCTGGACGAGTTCAAGCTCCTCCCCAAGCTCTCCCACCTGGAGGACGCCCTCAACTTCGGGCGCAGCAAGGGAGTCACCGTGGTGGCCGGCCTCCAGAGCGTGGAGCAGATCTACGCCGCCTATGGCCGGGAGGCCGGGCAGGTCATCCTGGGGGGCTTTGGCTCGGTGGTGGCCTTCCGCACCGGAGATTACGCCTCCCGGGAGTACGTTTCCAAGCTGTTCGGCCCCAACATCACCTCCTACCGCTACCTCAACGCCAGCAACTCCCCGGTGGACCGGGAGCGGGAGGGCAGCACGGTGGAGCACTGGCAGCAGCGCTCCCTCCGCCCCGGCCAGGCCGTGGTGGGGTTGAGCACCCAGGAGGAGCCCTTTCTCTTTCAATTCGAACTGGACCGCTTTTGAGCAGGAGGAATGTCCCCATGGCACACATCGATCACACCCGCAGCGTCCGCACCGTCGGACAGGTGCGCCTGGAGGAGTTTCTCCCCTGGGATGCGCCCGGGGAGAGCTTCGCCGCTTTCTGCGGCGCCCCCAGTCAGCGCGCTGCCGTGGGTCTGCGGGCCATCGCCCGCTGCTGCGGACGGTTCGGTGTGGTCCTGCTCCACGACGACCCGGCCTTTGAGGGCAGCCTCTCTACCCTGGGCCTGCGCTTCCCCCAGGTCCGGCAGGCCTCCTTTCACATCCGGCCCGCCAACCGCCCCGGCGACGGCGGTCCCTACTACGACCTGCTCTACGGTCTGCCGGAGGAAGAGGTGGTCCGGTGCGTGGCCCCCTACCGGGACGGCCTCTCCCACGCCGGTCAGGCCGAGGTGCAGGCCCGTCTGCTGGACTATCTGGCCATCTGCGCCTGCCGCTTCCGGCAGGACCCCACCCCCTTCGGGGAGTATCCCTACAACCTGGACCTGCTGCTGGACCTGGCCGCCATGCCCTACGACCGGCTGGACCGGGCGGTGCTCTCCCATCTGCCGGAACCTCTGCGCACCCGGCTGCGGGGCTCCCTCTCCGCGCCCGGGGTGCAGCAGCGGGTCTACGACGCCCTGACCGCCTTTGCCGTGCGGGTGGGCGGAGCCCTGTGGGCCCGGCGGAACGCCCAGAACCACACCGGGCTGAGCCTCATCTCCGCGGTGCGCCGTCGGGACCTCATCAGCGTGCGGGTCCCCGGCTCCCGGAGCGAGGCGCTGGACTACCTGGATCTGGAGTTGCAGGCCCTGATCCGGCAGCAGGTCCCCTTTCTGGTGGTGGCCTGCGGTCTGACCCTCACCGGCTCTACCCTGCGGGAGCGCTTTCTGGGTGAGCACGGGTCGCTGCACTACGCCACCGGGCTCCTGGCCGAGACTGCCTCGGGGGTGCTGGGAGACCAGAACGAGGGCATGGACCGGCTGCTGGGCCAGCACCACAAGGTATTGGTCTTTGCCTGCTCCAGCCGGGAGAGCGCTGAGCCCTTTTCCGCCGCCTTCGGCAGCTACTACCGGCAGGTACGGGAGTCCCACACCGACCGCCGGCGGGAGCCCTTCCGTTTCCTCTCCTCCCACGGCTCCGGCACCTCCCTCCGGGAGACCGCCGAGCGGAATATCCGTGGGGAGGAGCTGATGGGACTGGGCGCGGGCGCGCTGCTCTGCGGCCGCGCCGTGGACACGCCGGTGCTGGCCCGGCGTGTGGACTGAATCAATGGGAGGTTCGTTATGGCTTACATTTGTGAAGATTGCCGCCTGTACTTTTCCCGGCGCAGCTCCAACTGCCCCCGCTGCGGACGGCGGCCCGTGGAGGACAGCCGCAGCGAGGCGGAGCTGCAGGCCCAGGGCTATCGCCCCCTGACACTCCCCGCCCCGTCCCAGCGGCACACCAACCGAGCCGTCATTCACGACGATGACCTCCTCGCCGGTCTGCGCCGGGACTACGAGCGGCAGCACTCCTCCTCAAGCCACACCGCCTCCGCGCAGCCTGCGGCCCGGGAGGCCACTCCCCCTCCGCCCCCGGAGCCCCAGCCGGAGGAGGACTTCTTCGCCCACTTCCGGGAGGAACAACCGCAGCCCCGCTCCACGCCGCAGATCGACCTGGACCCGCCGGAACGCCCGGCTGTCCGGACTCGGGATTCCTGGGAAGCCCCTTCTTTCACCTGGCATGAGCCTCCCCGGGCCCGTCGGACGGGCACCTTCTCCCGTTTGGGCCGCTCCGCCGCCTCCATCCCCTGGCCGCTGCTGCTGCGCATCGGCTTTGTGATCCTGGTCATCGCCCTGCTGGCCACCCTCTGGACCATGCGCTGGGCGCTGTTACAGGGTATCTTGACCCTCTTCACCGCTCTGCTCCCCGGCTTCGTGATCCTCTGGCTGCTCTGGTACATCATCCGGGGCGGCCGGAGGCGATAGGAGTGGAGCCGACAGAACCGTTCTTCTTCCTTCGCGCTATCCAGAGAGCCAGACTTGTGCTATGATGAAGCGTACAAGTCTGGCTCTCTTTTTCGTTGAGGGCCGGGACGGTATATCCTGCAATCCAAACTACCGAATTTATAAGGAGCGATCAAATATGACCAAAATACTTTTCGTGTGCCACGGCAACATCTGCCGCAGCCCCATGGCTGAGTTTGTAATGGAGGACCTGGTCAGAAAGGCGGGCCTGGAGGCGGAATTCGAGATCGCCTCCGCCGCCACCAGCACCGAGGAGATCGGCAACCCCGTCTATCCCCCCGCCCGGCGGGAGCTGGCTGAGCACGGCATCGGCTGCGCCGGCCACGCCGCCCGGCAACTGAAAAAGGCCGATTACAGCCGCTGGGACCTGCTCGTCGGCATGGACCGGGCCAACCTGCGCAACATGAATCGCATCTGCGGCGGCGATCCGGACGGCAAGATCCATCTGCTGCTGGAGTACGCCGGGCGGGCCGATGAGGTGGCCGATCCCTGGTACACCGGCGACTTCCGTCAGACCTGGGACGACGTGCTGGAGGGGTGTACCGCCCTGCTGCACCATCTTGGCTATGAAATCAGCCGCTGAGGCTTGCATTCCGCTCCAGAGGCGGTGTATAATACCTAAGTTAACTTGGCGAAGCATCGCCTATTTTACGAAGGAGTGAATGACATGCCGGACGAACGGAATACCCCCGTGATGGCTCAGAACTTTATCCACGATTTCATTGATGAGGATCTCGCGCAGGGAGGACAGTTCCAGGGCATGACCGTCCACACCCGCTTCCCCCCCGAGCCCAACGGCTACCTGCACATCGGCCACGCCAAGGCCATCTTCATCGATTTCGGCACCGCTGAGAAGTACGGCGGCCTGTGCAACCTGCGCATGGACGACACCAACCCCACCAAAGAGGACGTGGAGTACGTGGAGGCCATTCAGGAGGACATCCACTGGCTGGGCTATGACTGGGGCGACCGGTTCTTCTACGCCTCCGACTATTTTGAGAAGATGTACGACTGCGCCGTGGCCCTCATCAAGAAGGGCCTGGCCTACGTCTGTGAGCTGACCCCCGAGCAGTTCAAGGAGTACCGCGGCGACGTGAACACCCCTGCCCGCTCCCCCTACCGGGACCGCCCCGTGGAGGAGTCCCTGGACCTCTTCGCCCGCATGCGCGCCGGTGAGTTCGAAAACGGCCGCATGACCCTCCGGGCCAAGATCGACCTGGAGAGCGGCAACTTCAACATGCGCGACCCGGTCATCTACCGCATCAACCACATGCACCACCACCGCCAGGGCGACAAGTGGTGCATCTACCCCATGTACGACTTCGCCCACCCCATCGAGGACGCCCTGGAGGGGATCACCCACTCCCTGTGCTCCCTGGAGTTTGAGGACCACCGTCCCCTGTACGACTGGGTTATCGCCAACTGCGACCTGCCCGCCAAGCCCCGGCAGATCGAGTTCGCCCGCCTGGGTATCAACTACACCGTTATGTCCAAGCGGAAGCTCCGCCAGCTGGTGGAGGAGGGCCGGGTCTCCGGCTGGGACGATCCCCGGATGCCCACCCTGTGCGGCCTGCGCCGCCGGGGCTACACCCCCCGCTCCATCCGCAACTTCTCCGAGCGCAACGGCGTGAGCAAGGCCGCCTCCACCGTGGAGTTCGCCTTCCTGGAGCACTGCCTGCGGGAGGACCTGAACGACGTGGCCCTGCGCCGCATGGCGGTCCTCCGTCCCGTGAAGCTGGTCATCACCAACTACCCCGAGGGCCAGAGCGAGACCTTCCCCGTGGAGAACAACCCCAACCGGCCCGAGGACGGCACCCGGGAGGTCACCTTCTCCCGTGAGGTGTACGTGGAGGCCGAGGACTTCCTGGAGACCCCCGTGCCCAAGTACAAGCGCCTCTACCCCGACGGCCCCGAGTGCCGCCTGAAGGGCGCCTATCTCATCAAGTGCACCGGCTGCAAGAAGGATGAGAACGGCAATGTGGTGGAGATCTATGCCACTTACGACCCGGAGAGCCGGGGCGGCGACCCCGCCGACGGCCGCAAGGTAAAGGGCGCCACCATCCACTGGGTGGACGCCGCCACCGCCGTGGACGCTGAGATCCGCCTCTATGACAACCTCTTCGCCGACGCCGATCCCGACGCGGGCGACAAGAACTTCCTGGACTGCCTGAACCCCAACTCCCTGGAGGTGCTCACCGGCGCCAAGGTGGAGGCCTCCCTGGCCGACGCCGCCGCCCCTGCCTCCTTCCAGTTCCTGCGTCAGGGCTATTTCTGCGTGGACAATAAGGACTCCAAGCCCGGTCACCTGGTCTTTAACCGCTCGGTGAGCCTGAAGGACTCCTTCAAATTCTGATCGGTCGGAGGCAATATCGTCATGTATCTCTTCCGCAATGACTACTCCTTCGGCGCCCACCCCAAGGTTCTGGACGCCGTGGCCCGCTCCAGTGCCGAGGGCAACCCCGGCTACGGCTTTGACCCCCACTGTGAGCACGCCATCCAGCTCATCCGGGACCTGGCTCAGGCCCCGGAGGCCGACGTCTCCTTCTTCATCGGCGGCACCTCGGTGAATTTCACCGCCATCGCCGCCTTCCTGCGCCCCTGGGAGGGTGTGTTCTGCCCCCAGACCGGCCACATCAATGGCCACGAGTCCGGTGCGGTGGAGGCCACCGGCCACAAGATCCTCCCCCTCCCCACCGGCCCGGACGGAAAGCTCCGCCCCCGGCAGATCGAGGCCGCCCTCCCCACCTATGAGGACGTGCATCTGGTCAAGCCCCGGCTGGTGTACATCTCCCAGGCCACCGAGACCGGCGGCGTCTACACCCGGGACGAGCTGGAGGCCCTCCACAATGTCTGCCGGGCGCACGACCTGCTCCTCTTCGTGGACGGCGCCCGCCTGGGCTGCGCCCTGGCCGCCGCCGGAAACACCCTCACCCTGGCCGACCTGGCCCGGCTGGCCGACGCCTTCACCATCGGCGGCACCAAGAACGGCGCTCTCATGGGCGAGGCCCTGGTGATCCCCGATCCCAAGCTGGCGGAGGACCTGTTCCGCATCAAGAAGCAGCGGGGCGCCGTGCTGGCCAAGGGATGGCTGCTGGGCGCCCAGTTTGAGGCCCTGTTCACTGACGGGCTCTACTTTGAGCTGGCCCGCCACTCCAACGCCATGGCCCAGCGGCTCCAGGAGGGACTGAGCGAGAAGGGCATCTCCTTCTACTTCCTCTCCCCCACCAACCAGATCTTCCCCATCGTGGACGATTCCCTCCTCCCTGCCCTGCGGGAGGTCTGCGCCTTTGAGGTGTGGGGTCCCGCGCCCCGCATGGGCCAGACCGTCATCCGTCTGGTGGCCTCCTTCGCCACCACCGAGGCCGATGTGGAGGGCCTGCTGCCCCACTTCCCCCTGTAAAAGGAGAAAGGAGTCCGCTATGGACAGTGAACTGCTCAAGCTCCGCATCCCCAACGCCATCTACCGGATCGCCCAATTCCTGGAGATCATCGTGTCCCTCTTCGTCATCGCCGCCATCGCCCTCTCGCTGGTGTCGGTGGCCCACGAGCTGGGCATCATGGCCGCCGAACCGGCCAACACCGATAAACTCCAGGAGTTCCTGGCCACCGCCTTTACCGTGGTCATCGGCATCGAGTTTTTGAAAATGCTCAGCCGCCACAACATGAGCTCGGTGGTGGAGGTCCTCCTCTTCGCCATTGCCCGTCAGATGGTCATTGAGCACACCACCGCCGTGGAGAACCTCATCATGGTGATCTCCATCGGCCTGCTCTTCATCATCCGCAAGTATCTCTTTATCCCCGATCTGGACAACCGTCCCTCTGCCGTCTTTCTCCGCCACCACCGTGAGGCAGAAAAAGAGGAACACTGAGCGCAAAAGCGCCGCGGTCCTTGATGACCGCGGCGCTTTTTTCAGGTCTCATCCGGTTCTTCCGGCGCTTTTTCCTTACGGTTCAGAGCCAGAGCACTCACCAGCAGCCACACGGCCGCCAGCACCAGCGCGCACAGCGCGGTGGCCCAGCTGGGCTCCCCCAGCGGCTGGTAGGTCTCCAGATTCATGCTGTCGAGGTATGGAATCCGGTTTCTGCCCAAGGAGGACCAGGCATCCCGGTAGGTCAGCAGGCCGGTCATTCCCCAGCAGCAGGCCGTCAGAAGCCAGAAGGGGACGATGTAACGCTTCTGCCCCTTCCAAAGAACCGCTGTCCCAACTGCGCCCAGCAGGATCAGCCAGAGGGCAAAGGCGGTCTCCTGGTGCTCATACCAGGCCACCGGGCAGCTCTCCAGCAGGAAGGGCAGCCAGAAGGCCCCCGCCAGCACTGGCCCCAAAGCGGGCAGCGCCCGGCGCAGCGGCGGACGGCGCAGGGTGAGCCGGAACACGGCGTTCGGCTTCAGGCCCTTGCCGCGGCTCCAGGAGAGAATGGCTCCCTCCATGGCGGCGGTGAGAAGGGCGGCCACACACACCGCCGCCAGCGCGAGGAACAGGACGCTGCCGAGCTGTCCGCTCAGCAGCTGGCCCTGGATGCTGGCCCCCAGCATGGCCTGGGACGAGCCGAAGAAGCTCAGCGCCAGCAGCGTAGACCCCACCTTGACCACGAAGGTCAGATTCACGGCGAAGAGCATGGCCGCATTGGACAGGTGGAACCAGCGGCTGTGGTGGGCGTAATAGCGCTGGAGGTACACGCCGTAGGCCACACACCCCAGATAGGCCAGGTAGCACAGCACCGCAGGCATGAAGAGGTCCAGCAGGAAGAACAGCACGCCTCCGCCCAGGGCAAAGGCGAAGGAGAGCAGGCCCTGGAAGTCAGTGCGGGTCAGAGTACGCACCGGCTTCTCCCCGTCCAGAAGGTCGTCCACGCTGACCTGGAGCGCCTGGGCCAGCGGGAGGAGCAGCGGCACGTCCGGATAGCCCCCCTCGCTCTCCCAGCGGGAGACGCTCTTGTTGCTCACCCCAAGCAGATCTGCCAGCTCCTGCTGGGTGAGGCCCCGGGCCCGGCGGTACTGACGCAGCCGTTCACCAAAGGTATTCATATCCTCATCTCCTTTCTTCTGGCTCAAGGATAGCATATCCGCCCCCAAATGCCCACCCCGCAGGGCGAGAATTCTCTCCCGGAGGCCGGGAATGGGCCGAGAATCCGGTCTCGCACCCGACGAGAGCGCAAAAACACCCCCCGGCGCGGCCGCGCCGGGGGGCGTTCGCTGCTGTGGTTACTCCACCACGACCAGGCGGATCTTGCCGCCCTGGTCCGGGGACTTGTCGTAGTAGACGGTCATCTCCTCGGCATAGGCCCGGGCCAGCTCAAAGCGCTCATAGCCGGTGTCGGCCTGGAACCAGTAGCCGGTGGTCTTGTTGTAGCACCAGACCTCCTGGGAGATGGGGAACACCTTGTCCCCCACCTTCAGGGTGTGGGTGTCCGGGTCGTAGTTGGCCCGGACCACGCCGTCCGCCTTCTGGAGGGTGACGGAGCCGGCCAGCTTGTGCTCCCCGTCCAGCGTCTCGATAGAGGGGGCGATACCGATCACGTCGCCGTTGCGGAAGGTGGCGCCGCAGACCAGCGTCTGGCTCTCGCCGCCGTTCTGGACCGAGATATGGGCGTTGCTGTAAGCCATGGAGTCCGAATCCACCGGGTCCGCCGGGGTGAAGCGTGCAAAGCCATAGGTGTACTGGTCGCCGGTCACATCGTCAAAGACCAGAACGCTGTACTTGCCGCTGTAATCCTTCCCGGCGTAGAGGATCTTGGAGGAAGGCACGGTGTTCCGGGTGAGCTGATCGTAGGTGATCTCCTTGGGCTCGCTGTTGCCCACCCGCTCGAACATACGCACATTCTCCGCCAGCTCCACTCCATCCAGCGTGCGCTGGGCCACGTTCAGGGTGCCGCTGACCGAACTGCCGCCGGTGAGCTTGGACAGGTTGATGCGGTCCTTGCCGGAGGACACCGTCACCAGCTGGCCCACCATCTTGGCCGCAGAGGACTCGCTCAGGTTCACATCGCCCTCAAAGACCACGGCCTCGCCCTTGGCATTGAAGAAGTTCAGGAGCGGTTTCACTTTGGCGGTGGTGGTGCTGCACTCCTCCACCACGCCCACGGTGGTGGAGCGGGCCACGGACGGGTCCAGAGCACCGGCCACCCGGCCGTCGCTGGTGAAGAGGAGGGTCACCTCATCGCCCGGCCGGAAGGCAGCCAGGTCCTCCACCGCACCGGGCAGCACCGTGAAGTCCTGCCCCAGCATGGTCACCGTGGAGGGAGCGGTGGGGTTGGGGGACGCATTCTCGTAGTAGCCGGTGAGGCGCAGGTCGGAAACCCGCAGGATGCGGCTCCCCGCGTCAAAGGTAGCCACGTCGTACTGCCGCAGGTCGGCCACTGTGGCGGGCACACCGTTCTTGTAGATCTGGTACTCCCCGCCGCCGGTCAGAGAGGCGAAGGGGTTGGAGGTGCCGGTGGGCTTGGTCCGGGCCACCATCACGTTGTCGCTGGACTGGGAGGCCGAGGAGAGGTAGACATAGTCCAGCTTCCCCGCCGGGCCGTAGCACAGCGTCATGGGCGTACCGGAGTACAGGTAGGACCAGACCTTCTCAAAGGTGGTGGCCTCTCCGTCCTTCCAGACCACGGTGGCGGGCTGGATGGTGATCTTCTCACCGGAGGCGGTGACATAGTTGGCGTCCACCTTGCCGGTGACCGTGATGCGGCGGATGGAGTCGCTCTCGCTGGGCCGCAGGGTGAGGAACTCTCCGTTCTTGTCCTGCACCATCTGGCCGCGCACGCCCAGGAGCTGGGCGGAGAGGGCGGTGCGCTCGGTCTTGGGGCTGCTGGTGGAGGTGCCGGTGGCCACGGTCACGGTGTTGGAACCGGTGGCGGTGTTGGTGTCCACCGACAGGAGCACCACGTCGTCGGTGAGGGTGCCGCCCAGCTTGCTGACCAGGTAGCACTCCTCGCTGCCCTTGCCGCAGGCGAAGAGCAGGTTCTCAAAGAGCAGCGCCGCCTGGCCGCGGGTGAGGCCGGAAGCGCCGGAGAGGTTCAGGCCCTCGGTGAGGCCGGTGGTGGCACCCACCGCCAGATAGCCGTCGTACCAGGCCGCGCCGGGGGCGATGTCCCCGGTGTTGTAGCCCAGGATACGGGTGAGGATGGCCACGGCCTCGCCGTAGGTGATGGGACGGTCGGGCTCAAAGTTGCCGTTGCCCACGCCCAGGATCAGCCGGTCATTGGCCACGGTGGGGGCGGAGGAGTCCCCGTCCCCCTGGGAGGAGCCGGTCCCCGCCAGCTCGCCGCTGGTGGTCAGGGAGGAGGCCAGGTTGACATAGCCCCGGGCCCAGTGGGTGCTCCCCACATCCAGGAAGATGGTGCGGCCCCGCTGGGCGGGCTCCAGGTCGCCCTTGCCCATGACGTCCACCGCCATCTTGCAGAACTCCGCCCGGGTCAGGGTGCCGCTGGGCCGGTAGGAGGTCCCGCCGGTCCCGTTCACCACCCCCAGCAGCCGCAGCAGCTCCGCCGCCTCGGCCACCTCCGGGTCGGAGATGTCGGTGAAGGAACCGCCCGAGGCGGCCCCCGCCGGGAGGATCAGAAGGCTCACACCGATGGACACCGCCACCAGCGCGGCCAGGATTCGTTTCAGCTTCATAGCGTTCTCTCCTTCTTCTTACTCAGCCCGCAGGGCCTCCACCGGCTGCAGACCGCTGGCCTTGATGGCCGGGTACAGGCCGAATACGATGCCCAGCAGCACCGACACCACACCGGCCAGGGCCATGATGGAGGGGTCGGGGCTGACCACATAGCCCAGCTGCTGCTTGCAGTAGATCCAGGTGGCCGGGTAGCTCACCAGAATGCCCAGGATGCCGCCGATGCCGCAGATCATACAGGCCTCGATGAGGAATTGCAGGATGATGGTCCGCCGCTCGGCGCCGATGGCCTTGCGGATGCCGATCTCCCGGGTGCGCTCGGTGACGGTGACCAGCATGATGTTCATGATGCCGATGCCGCCTACCAGCAGGGAGATGGCCGCGATGCCGCCCAGCAGGGCCTGCTGGCCCTTGGTGGCCTCGTCGGCGCTCTGCTGGCCCTGGTTGGTGCTGTACACATTGTAATAGCCATAGCTCATGCCCGACTGGGAGTCGCCGATGAGGCCCTTCAGAAAGACCTCCAGCAGGGTCACCGCCTCGTTGGTGGCCTCCTTGCTCCGGGCCTTGACCACGAAGTTGCTCATATCGGTGAAAGAGTTGGAGGCCAGGGACAGGGTCTGGTTCAGCGTGTAGGGCACGGCGATGACGTTGTCCAGGGAGTACTCGCTGCCGGAGAAGTCCTTCTGCTTGTAAACGCCCACCACTTCCAGGGGCACGCCGCAGACGGTGAGCTTCTTCCCGATGGGATTGGCGTAGTCAAAGAAGAGCTCCGCCGCCTTGGACCCCAGGACACACACCTGGGTGTTGTTCTTGATGTCCATGTAGCAGAGGTCCCGGCCCTTGCCGATCTGGAAGTTGTTGCACAGAGACCACTGCTCACTGCCCAGATAGACCTGGGGAGCCCAGTCCATGTTGTCGGAGTTCTTGGCGCCGTACTGGATGGTGCCCCAGATGCTGCCGCTGGGCGTCACACCCAGCACCAGATCGTCCAGCTTCAGGCAGTAATCATAGAGGCTCTGGAACACCTTGTCGCCGCCGGTCCCCCACTTGCTGGCGCTGACCTGGATCTGGTTGGAGCCCATGCTCTCGTAGTACTGCATGATCTCCTTGGTCTGGCCCTTGGCGTAGGATACCAGGGTGATGACCGAGGCCAGACCGATGATGATGCCCAGCATGGTCAGGAAGGTTCGGCCCTTCCGGCCGGCGATGGACTTGATGGCCAGCTTGATGGATTGCAGGATGCTCACAGCCAGTCCACCTCCTGTGCGTGGTCCTCCACGATGCTGCCGTCGGCGATGCGCACCATGCGGGGCGCCGTGGCCGCGATGGAGTTGTCGTGGGTGATGAGGATCACCGTAGTCCCCTCCAGATAGAGCTGGCGGAGGATCTGAAGCACGTGCTTGCCCGTCTTGGAGTCCAGTGCGCCGGTGGGCTCGTCCGCCAGGATGATGGGAGGATGGGTGGCGATGGCCCGGGCGATGGCCACACGCTGCTGCTGGCCGCCCGACATCTCGGTGGGGCGGTGGTCACAGCGGTCGGCCAAGCTCACCCGCTCCAGCGCGTCCATCACCCGCTCCTCCCGCTCCCGGGTGCGCACTCCCTGGTAGATGAGGGGCAGCTCCACGTTCTCATAGGCCGAGAGGGCCGGGATCAGGTTGAATCCCTGGAAGATGAAGCCGATCTGCTTGTTGCGGATGTGGGAGAGCTGCCGGTCGCTCAGCTCGGTCACGTCGGTGCCGTCCAGGTGGTAGTCGCCATAAGTGGGGATGTCCAGGCAGCCCAGGATGTTCATCAGCGTGGACTTGCCCGAACCCGACTGGCCCACGATGGCCACGAACTCTCCCCGGTCGATCTGGAGCGACACGCCGTTGAGGGCCCGCACCTCGTTCTCGTAGCCCTCGTTATAGATCTTGAACACGTCTTTGATATCGATGAGCACGTCGATCCGCTCCCGTCTTAACCGTAGGCCATGCCTTCGGTGTTCTGGTAGGTGATAAAGATCACGTCGCCCACTTCCAGGCCGGACTTGATCTCGGCGTTGGCCGGGTCGGAAAGTCCCGTCTCCACCGGCACGGCGTAGAAGCCCTCCGGCGGCGCATCCACACTGTCCTCCATGCCGGGCTCCGGCTCGGGCAGATCGATGGCGTTCTCCGGGCGCTCCTCGGCCTGGAGGTACACGATGGGCATGGTGTTGCCGTCGGCGTCGCTGGTGTAGCGGATGGCGGCGGCGGGCACCACCATGCAGTCCAGGCTCTGGCTGGCGGCGAAGCTGTAATCCACGCTGACGCCGTTGCGGAGGGAGCCGTCAAAGTTGTCCACGCTCAGCGTCACCGGGAACACGGTGACCGAGCTGTCCGCCTTGGGCTCCAGGCTGATGGACTCCACAACGCCCATGTATGTATTGCCGTTCCAGTCGGTGAGGTCGATCATCTGGCCCTTCTCGATGAAGGCGATGTTGCGCTGGTCCACGTCGATGACCACCTTCATGACGGAGGTGTCGGCGATGGAGATGGCCACCTTGCCGCTCTCCACTTCCTCGCCGGCGGCAATGCCCAGAGAGACCACGGTGCCGTCGATGGGGGCCACGGCGTTGAAGTCGGACAGGGCCTTCTGGGCCTCTTCCACCTTCTTCTGAGCCGCCACCAGCTCCTCGTTCTTGGCCCGAATCTGGTCCCGGATCTCGTCGTCGCCCTGGACCACCAGGGTCTGCCCCGCCGTCACATCGGCGTAGTTGAGGAGATTCACCTTCTCCACCGGGCCGTTGGCCTTGGCGGTGAGCTCCCGGCTCTCGTAGTACTCCAGCTTGCCGTTTTCATAGGGATAGATGGTGGTACCGTCGGCGGCGGTCAGGGACACGGTGGCGTCCATGTCCTGGGTGAGGGTGCCGGGGTTGTCCAGCACGAACACCACCTCGAAGCACTTGGAGCCCTCGGGGGTGATGAAGCTGACCTTGTTGATCTTCTCCACCGTGCCGGTGTAGTCCTTCATCACCGCGGGGATGGAGACCTTGGCGCTCTGCCCCACCGAGATGGAGTTCTCATAGGCGTAGCTGAAGTAGAGGGACAGGCGCAGCTTCTTGTCGTTGACCAGAGTGGCCACCCGGCCGTCCTTGCTCAGGGTGTCCCCCACCTGCAGGTCCTCCACGTTCATGAGCTTGCCGGAGAAGGGGGCCTGCACGGTGAGCTTGCCCAGCTCCTCGTTGAGCTTGTTCATGTCCTCCTGGAGGGTCTTGAGGCTCTCCTGAGCGCTCTTCAGGGTCTCCTCCGCCGCCTGGCTGCGGATGGTGTACAGCGGGTCGCCCTTGGCCACCTGCTGACCCTCCGTGACGAATACCTGGCTGACCGTGCCGGGGCTGGTCAGCGTGATGGTGGAGGCCGACTTGGCCGCCACATTGCCGGTGCCCTGCACCATGGAGGAGATGGAGCCGATGTCCACGGTTCCCAGCATCATCTCGCCCTTTTCCTTGGGCTTGTCGGTGAAGGCGAATTTCCATACCACAAATCCGCCGCCGCCCGCCAGCGCCAGCACCAGCACGGCGGCCAGGACCCGGCTGAGGGTCTTTTTGCGCCGCCGCTTCTTGTTGGGCTTGGGCGGAGCGGTCACCTCCGGCACATTCTCCACAGGGGTGGAAACGGGAGTCTGTTGTTCCGTCATAGTTCGTTCCTCCTCACGCTCCGCGGCCCCGGCCCCCGCCGGAGCAAAGCGCAGAGCCTTGCTGGGTCCATTATACCATGTCCACCTGCAAAAGATATTTGCAATCGGGTGACAAATTCTTAACGAAATCTTAAATTATCCAACAAATTTTGCCTTATTTTACCATGATACAGAAAAGAAACCGTTCTCCGGGCAAAGCCGGAGAACGGTTTTGAAATCAAATTTCTTTCTCGTAGCAGACCAAAGTCTCGTCGATGACCCCCTCAAAGTGGAAGGGGGCGCTGCCCGCCAGGCGGTAGCCCTGGCGCTCATAGAAGGACCGGGCGGGCTCGTTGCCCTCATAGGTGTCCAGCCGGATGGCCTTGCACCCCATACCGGCGGCCAGGCCCTCGGCAAAGGCCACCAACTTGCGGCCCAGACCCTTCCCGGCGATGACCGGGTGGACCACCAGAGTGTGGATGACCAGCACCTCGCTGTCCTTGGCGGGGATAGTCCAGGGAATGGCGGCGTACTCGTCGGGCTGGACCTGGTTCAGGTTCACCGCCGCGGCGATGTCGCCCCCCATCTCCACCACATAGAGGGTCCCGGCCTTCCCCGCCTTCCGGGCGGTGTCCCGGGTGGGATAGAGCCCCCGCTGCCAGTTGGTGTAGCTGTGGCCCCGCTTCTCGTCGGCGCGGAACAGGGCGTCGTAGATCTCTTCAATGGCGTCCAGGTCGCCGGGGACGGCTTTTCGGATCATTGTGAAGCTCCTCTCCTCCCCCTGCCGGGGGAATTGCGTTTTCTCGGTGGTTCCAGTATAATGGAAGGGATTTGAAAAGTCAATTCGCCGGGGGACTTCCCCCAGAAGGAGCGAACCATGTCCAAAACACTGGTATTAGCGGAAAAACCCTCGGTGGGCCGGGAGCTGGCCCGGGTGCTGGGCTGCCCCCGCAGCGGCGAGGGCTGCCTGGAGGGGGAACAATACATCGTCACCTGGGCGCTGGGCCACCTCATCGAGCTGGCCGCCCCCGAGGCCTACGACAAGGCCTGGCAGAAGTGGGACATGCTCACCCTGCCCATGCTGCCCCGGGAGATGAAAACCGTGGTGATCCCCCAGTCCGGGCGGCAGTTCCGGGCCGTGCAGGCCCTTTTAAGACGCAAAGATGTCTCGGAACTTGTCATCGCCACCGACGCCGGGCGGGAGGGCGAACTGGTGGCCCGCTGGATTTTGGAAAAGGCGGGCTGGCACGGCCCCACGAAACGGCTGTGGATCTCCTCCCAGACCGACAAGGCCATCAAGGACGGCTTTGCCCACCTGCGCCCCGCCGCCGAGTACGACAACCTCTACCACTCTGCCTGGGCCCGGAGCGTGGCCGACTGGCTGGTGGGCCTCAACGTGACGCGGGCCCTCACCTGCAAGTACAACGCCCAGCTCTCCGCCGGGCGGGTGCAGACCCCCACCCTGGCCCTCATCGTGGACCGGGAGCAGGAGATCCGGTCCTTCCGGCCCAAGCCCTTCTACACCGTCCGCCTCCAGGTGCCCGGCTTCACCGCCACCTGGCGGGACAAAAATGGCCAGGCCCGCATCTTTGACGAGGACACCGCCAGGGCCCTGGCCGCTCGCCTGGAGGGTAAGACGGCGAAAATCACCCAGGTGAAGCGGGCCGTGAAGGAGGTCCCGCCTCCGGCGGCCTACGACCTCACCGAGCTCCAGCGGGACGCTAATAAAAAGTACGCCTACTCCGCCAAGGAGACGTTGGGCATGATGCAGTCCCTCTACGAGACCCACAAGGTCCTCACCTACCCCCGCACCGACTCCCGCTACCTCACCGCCGACCTGGTGCCCACCCTGCCTGAGCGGCTTTCCTCGGTGGCGGTGGATGTGTACAAGGACCTGGCCCTCGCCATCCGCCGCAAGCGCCCCCTCCAGACCAAGTACCTGGTCAACGACGCCAAGGTCACCGACCACCACGCCATCATCCCCACCGAGGAGCAGGTGGACCTGTGGCGGATGAGCGGCGGCGAGCGGAACATCTACGATCTGGTGGTGCGCCGCTTCCTGGCGGTGCTGCTGCCGCCATGCAAGTACGAGGAGCTCTCCCTCACCCTCACCGTGGACGGGGAGACCTTCACCGCCCGTGGCAAGCGCATGGTGGAGCCGGGCTGGCGGGCGGCCTACGACCGTACCTTCGACACCATGGAGGAGGACGAGGACGCCGACGACCGGGAGCAGGCCCTCCCCGAAGTGGCCGAGGGGGCCACGCTGCCGGTGCAGGCGGTGAAGCTGGCCAACGGCCAGACCGCCCCGCCCAAGCGCTACACCGAGGCCACCCTTCTCTCCGCCATGGAGCACCCCGGCTCCCATGTCCAGGATAAAGCCCAGAGCAAGGTGCTGGAGGAGACCGGCGGCCTGGGCACCCCCGCCACCCGGGCCGACATCATCGAAAAGCTCTTCTCCGCCTTCTATCTGGAGCGGCGGGGCAAGGAGCTGGTGCCCACCTCCAAGGGCATGCAGGTGGTGGACCTGGCCCCGGAGGATCTGCGCTCCCCCGCCCTCACTGCCCGCTGGGAGGGCCGCCTGGGGGCCATCGCCAAGGGCGAGGAACAGGAGGACGCCTTTATCGCCGAGATGCGGGACTACGCCTCCCGCCTGGTGGCCCAGGTGAAGGCCAGCGACGCCACCTACTCCCACGACAACCAGACCCGCTCCCCCTGCCCCGAGTGCGGCAAGTTCCTGCTGCGAGTCAAGACCAAGCGGGGCGGCGAGATGCTGGTCTGCCCCGACCGGGAGTGCGGCTACCGCCGGAGCCTGAAGCAGGTCACCAACGCCCGCTGCCCCAACTGCCACAAGAAGATGGAGCTGCGGGGCGAGGGCGACAAGCAGATGTTCGCCTGCGTGTGCGGCTACCGGGAGAAGCTCTCCGACTTCAAGGCCCGCAAGGCCAAGGCCGGCGGCGGCAAGCGGGATGTGCGGCGCTACCTGGAACAGCAGGAGCAGCAGAAGGACACCGGCAACTCCGCCCTGGCCGAGCAGCTGGCCAAGTGGATGGAGCGCAATTCGTAAGGGAGAGAGAACCATGTACGACAGCCATATTTTTCTGGATTTTGAGATGAACCCCATCCCCCGGGAGTTTACTGAGGCCCGGCAGATGGCCCGGGCGGAGATCGTGGAGATCGGCGCGGTGAAGCTGGACCAGGACTACAACCTCATCGACCGCTACTCCCGCTTTGTGAAGCCCCAGTACGCCCCCATCCACAAGCGCATCACCCAGCTCACCGGCATCACCGACGCCGATGTGGCCAATGCCGAGCCCTTTGCGGAGGCCATCGCCGCCTTCGGGGAATGGATCGGCGGCGGGCGCACCCGCATCTACTCCTGGAGCCGCACCGACCAGAACCAGCTCTTCGACGAGAGCTGGCTGAAGGAAGTGGAGCTCCCCGCCCCTCTGGAGGGGCGCTGGATGGACTTTCAGGACGTGTATACCCGCCTCATCGGCCTCTCCGGGGCCAACAGCCTGTCCCTGAAGCACGCGCTGGGAGCGGCGGCCTGCACCTTTGAGGGCGAGGCCCACCGGGCGGTCCACGACGCGGAGAACTCCGCCACTCTGCTGAAACTGGTGAAGGAGGGGCGGCTCAAGGAGCAGGCCGGCGCGGTGTGGCAGGCCCTCCATCCGGAGAAGCACACGGGCAGCTCCCTGGGGGAGAATTCTGCCCTGAAAGCCTATCTGGAACGGCTGGAGAAGTGAGCTTTTTTCACGATTTCATGGATTTTTGGACGCGATACAAACAATTTCCTGCATAAAAAACGAAAGAGCCCGCATCTGCGGGCCGGCAGCTCTTTCCATTCCAAAGGTGTGTTTCTTTGGCAGCGGCGGCGGCGGGTTCTTTCCCGCCGCCGCGGTCATATTATGCTTGCGCGGTTTTTTCGCGCATGATAATTTTGACGCGGAAAGGGTGAAACTATGCAGGAGGAATCGATTGCAAAACCATGGCTGTCCTGGGCGGTGCGGGCGGCCGCCCTGGCGCTGACGCTGGCGGCGCTGGTATTCAGTGCCGGTCCGGCTGGAGCCGCCGCCGCGGGGAGCGTGGCCGGCGTGGGTGACATGGTGTATCCCCTGGGCCGGGCGGTGGGCATCAAGCTCTTCGCCGACGGCGTGATGGTGGTGGGCCTCAGCGAGGTGGACACCGCCGCCGGCAGCTCCGCCCCGGCCAAGAGCTGCGGCCTGCGGGAGGGCGACATCATCACCCACATCAACAGCGAAGAGGTGGGCACCATCGAGGAGGTTCAGTCCATCCTCCAGGATCTGGAGGGGGAAACCATGAGCATCCGGGCCCGCCGGGACGGGGAGGAATTGCAGGTCACCGCCCAGGCCGTCCAGTGCGCCTCTGACGGCAGCTACAAGCTGGGCGCCTGGATCCGGGACTCCATGGCGGGCATCGGCACCATGACCTTCTATGACCCGGCCAGCGGCGTGTTCGGCGCCCTGGGCCACGGCATCAGCGACGTGGACACCGCCCAGCTCATGCCCCTCCAGTCCGGGTCCATCATGTACGCCACCGTGCAGGACGTGCGCCCCGGCGAGGTGGGCGCGCCCGGTGAGCTCCACGGCGCCTTCCAGGCCAGCCGTGACCTGGGAGAGCTCTACTGCAACAGCAGTTCCGGCATTTTCGGCACCCTCACCGACACCTCCCTCACCGCCGGGGTGGAAGCGGTCCCGGTGGCCGGGCGGGATGAGGTCCACACCGGCAAGGCGGTCATCCGCTCCAACATCGCCGGGGACGAAGTGAAGGAATACCAGGTGGAGATCACCCACATCTACCCCGAGGGCAGCGGCAAGGATATGACGGTGAAGGTCACCGACGAGGCCCTTCTCTCCGCCACCGGGGGCATCGTCCAGGGTATGAGCGGCTCCCCCATCCTCCAGGACGGTAAGCTCATCGGCGCGGTCACCCACGTTCTGGTCAACGACCCCACCCAGGGGTACGGCATCCTCCTGGAGCACATGCTGGACGCAGCGGACAGCCCGGCATAACAAAATCAGGCAGACGAAAAGGAACCTTGTTGCCCCTGTGATAACTCACAGGGGCAACTTTTTTCTTGATTTGTACGTTGGAAACCGCATTGCAACCGTTGGTTGACACATTTCCAAGTGCAGATGGTGGCAATGCAACCAAGGAATCTGCTATCCTGTTGTCAAAGAAAAGTTAAGGAAATATTTATCAAAAAGTTCGGAGTGATATGACATCATCTTGTAAAATAAACTTACAGATTTGGATTTGTATGGAGGGACATAACATGCTAAAAAAGAGGATTCTCATCGCATCTGTCCTACTGGCTGCGGGCATTGCGCTTGTGGCTGCCATTCCCCTTTTTCAGATGGCCGTTCAAAAACCGATCATTGGAACCATAAAGGGGCCGGAATGTCAGTGGATCGAAATCGATGGCGTGAGGTATGTGGAAGATCGCGATGGCGCAAGAGCAAATGAGTTTTCAGGTGCTGACCGCGGGGCGTATTTGGGTTCCGTCACCAATGGAACGATCACCATGCGTGTGTTTTCCGTAAAGGGAGATGACAGCGGAAGGTTCCTCTATACCCTTTGGGACTGGGAGGGCGCCTTTTATTCCCGGGAGGATTGTAATGCAGACTGATGATGTGCAAAGAGGAAAGGAGCATCCATAATGACGCTGGCAGACAGAATACAGCACTTGAGAAAAGCAAAGGGAATTTCTCAGGAAGAATTGGCGGATCAGATCGGGGTATCCCGGCAGGCGGTTTCCAAGTGGGAAAGCGGACAATCCTCTCCTGACCTGGAAAAGGTCATCCTTCTGAGTGAGTTCTTTGACGTTGCAACGGACTATCTGTTGAAAGGAATGGAACCGCTTCCCAAAGAAAACCCCAAATCGAAAGATAAACCCAATGCCAACCTGTTTTCTATTGTGGGAACCGCCTTGAATTTTATGGGGCTCATTGTCGCTGCCATGGTATGGCATGAAGAGCAGGTCGCAACTGCGACCGCGATCGGCCTCATCTTCCTTGTGATTGGATGTATGGTTTACGGGATCGGCATGATCCTCTCCGATGATGTGACAAAGCCCAGGGCAAAGCAGCGGTTTCTCTTCATCAATATCTGGACGGTGACCTTCATACCTTTGTCCGTTGCCTGCAATATGCTTCTGGGAATCGGCCTGATCGCCCCGTACCCCTTGATGGTAAATCCGCCGATTGGATTCGCTGCCTTCTGGGTGGTCTATCTCGCCATAGGCATTTTTGTGGACTGGAAGATCGCAAAGGTTCAAAAGAGAAGTTCCCCCTGATTGCAATCACATATAAGCGGCAGCCCAATCATCTCAAAAGGCCGTATCCTTAAACAAAATAAACAAAAAGGAATGACACAGGCGGGTAAGTCTTGTATAATGATGGTAGAAAAGCAGAGATGGGGATGTACTTATGAGACACGATGCTGTCAAGTCGAAAACCCGCCGCTTCCGTGGCCTCTCCTGGCTGGTTCTGCTGCTTCTGCTGTTCCTGGCCGCCTGCGGGAGCGAAAAGAAGCCCTCCACGGTGTATGAGGTCGAAGAGCAGGGTAAGGTGTTTACGGTAGACCAGGAGCAGCAGACCATCTCCGTGGACGGCTATGTCTGCCAGTACGAGGTGACGGGCAGCGGAGGAAGCGCGGATCTTCATGTGACCTACCCGGACGGTTCGACTTACTGGTGGAGTGAGGGTGGACATGTTGGGTATGGTGGATGGAGCGATAACTATGATCCGGACAAATATGTGGCGGGCGAGGTGTTGTGGGACGTACTGTGCCTGAGTGTCCCCACCAAAACAGACGATTCCGGTCACTATATCGGGCTTGGTCTGATCCTGATTCTGCTGGGCGCGGTTCATGCCATCAGTCCCCACACGATGTGGTATCTGAGCTACGGCTGGCACTTTAAGGACGCGGAGCCCTCGGATCTGGCCCTGTTTGCGGAACGTGCCGGCGGTATTGTGGCGATCGTTGCCGGTGTGGTCTGCCTGTTTGTATAAAGGAGGGATCCCCATGAAAGTGCGGAAACAAACACTCTGGCGTGTTCCGATCTATTGCCTGATCGCCAGCTGGCTGAGCTTCTACGTGACGGTCTATCTGGGCCGGTTCTTCTTCGTGGTAACCACTGTGGGAGAGGACGGGGTCGTCGTGGGAAGCATCGACCAGGTCCGCTCCGGAATTTTCAACGGCGTTCTGTTTTTGATCGTGCTCCTCCTGGGCGGCCTCTGGGCCTTCCGCTCCATGACCCGGGCGGAAATCGCCGTCTCGGCGGGAATCATGACCGTGGTCTATCTAGTGGCGCTGGGCCTTCTGCGTATGTTCCCCCAGCCTCCCGTGTCGGTCACAGTCGCTGCCGCCACGCTCCGGAACTGGCCTTCCATCCTCACCTCGCTGCTGTTTAAAGCCACTGGACAGCCAACCCTTTCGGCGGTGCTCGCCTGTCTGGCGCCGCTGCTCTTCATCCCCTTTGGTCGGAAACAAGTTCAGTAAAGACATCAAACGCCCCGGCGGTCACACAGACCGCCGGGGCTTCTCTCTGTTCAATTAAGAAAAGGAAATGTCATAGATGCCGTAGCCCGCCTGGGAGTGGAAGATGGACTTCACCACCAGCAGCTTGACGTTGGCCGCCCGGTTCAGGGGCACGCTGACGGTCTGGACACCCCCGTCCCACTTGAGGTCGTAGCTGGTACTCAACTCGCCGTCCAGATAGACCTCCAGGGTGGCGTCGTCTGCCTCCGTCCCGTCCACATGGCCCACGGTGAAGGTCATGGTGTTGTACTTCAGGTCGGTGTTCCAGAGGGCGTAGGAAGCGGTGGTGGACGCCGCGGTGCGGTCCTGGAGCATGACGCCCTCGGTGATGTCCTTTCCGGCCACCGTCATGTAAGACTTGAGATCGCTGCCGTCATAGATCGTACTCCCCCCATTGACCTGGTAGGGGGGCAGCAGCTTCATCCAGCTGTCGGCCTGGCCGGGGATCGCGCCCACATAGACCGTGGCGGTCTCGCCGTCCCAGGTGACCTCCTTGCCCAGGGCCTCACCCACGGCGCGGACGGGCAGATAGGTGGTGCCGCCGCTGGCGAAGGGCTCCACAACCTTGCCGTTGGGGTCTTTGGGGGTGATCTCCTTGCCATCCACCACCAGGCGAATACCCATGTAGTTGGCCTCGATCATCTTGGTCGTCACCGCATTGGTGGCCACGGCGGTGCCGCAGAGCAGTCCCGCCACCGCGACGGCAGCCAGGGCCCGGTTACGCGTGATCTTCTTCATGGTACTTCCTCCTTTGTTTCGTTTCCAACACACCGCGCAGAGGTCTGCGTTTCCTTTATTGTGGACCTCCAAGCCTGTTTTGTCAATAGATAGATGCCTCTACGCACCTGCCGGACGCCACGGGAAACCCGGTTGAAAGCAAATTGCGCCTGTCCTTTTTTCTTCCGATCTGTTATACTGAACATAGAAAACAGAACAGGGAGGGATACCCATGAACGTGCGGAAACAAACACTCTGGCGCGTACCTGCCTATTGTCTGATTACCAGCTGTCTGAGCTTTTATGTGACGGTCTATCTGGGAGACGCTTTCTTTATGGTAAGAACCATGGATGAAAGCGGGCTTCTTACAACAAACGTCAATATCGTCCGCTATGTGCTTTTTAACAGCGCCCTCTTTCTGATCGTGCTCCTCCTGGGCGGACTCTGGGCCTTCCGCTCCATGACCCGGGTGGAGATCGCCGTCTCGGCGGGCATCATGACGGTGGTTTATCTGATTATACTGGGAATCCAGATGTCGCTTCCCCAATTTCCCACAGCTACCTTTCTCATCGCAATCTTCCAAACCTGGCCGGGAATCCTCTCCCATCTGCTGGCACTGGTCACCGGACCACATATTCTCCTGGCTGTAACCTGCTTCCTGGCTCCGCTGCTCTTCATCCCCTTTGGTCGGAAGCAAGTCCAGTAAAAACATCAAACGCCCGGACGGTCCGATGGACCGTCCGGGCGTTCTGTTATTCCGTATAAAATTCCTCCAGGGTGTCCAGGCACAGGCACCCCAGCGTTCCTCCGTGGCCGCAGCCGCAGTCGATGGCGATCTGTATGCCCCGGCGGACGATCTTGTCCCGGGGCTCCTCCCCCGTCCAGCGGCAGAGCAGGCGGGTGGGTGTGTGGCCGTAGACCACATAGCGGTCGGGATAGTAGTTCTGGTCCGGGCCTGGGCGGCAGAATAAAAAGTCCTCCAGCTCGTAGTCCTCCAGGGGCTTCTCCGGGTCGAAGTGGTCCAGCCCCGCGTGGACCAGCACGAAGGAGCGGCCCCCCGCCTCCACCTCGGCGTAGAGCTCCATGTCCCGGATGTAGTCCAGCACCTCCCGCTGTTCCGCCCGGCTCAGCTGCTGCAGCGCCCGGAGGGTTGGCTCTCCCCCGTTGGCCATCCAGTCTCCCAGGGACGCCAGTTCCACCTCCCCCAGGTCCTCCGCCCGCTCCGCGGTGATCTCCTGGAGCAGCCACTTGAGGCACAGGGCGGCGGTGAGCTCGTGATTGCCCAGAAGGGGGACCACATTGGGGCGGGCCATCATGTCCCGGAGGATTTTGATACCGTCCGGGCCCCGGTCGATGACGTCTCCCAGCACGTACAGGGTGTCCTCCGGCCGGAAGGAGATCTCCCGCAGCATAGCGATGTAGTTCTCATAGTGTCCATGAAGGTCAGACATGCAGTAGATCATGGTTACTTTTCTCCTTTTCTGACTCATTCCGATACGGCCTTTGCATCCGGATGCAGGTATGTTACAATAGCAGGGACCTGAGAAGAGACCGGACTATTCCGTCCGGAAGAAAGGGTGTTGGAACATGGAATATTCCCTGCGCGCGTGTTTGGAGGACAAAAGTCTGCGTGGAACCCTGGCGGACGCCCCGTTTGGCTTCGCCGACGGCAATGGCGTCTTTGAACTGGACTTTCAGGAGCAGTCCATCCGGAAGAACCACCGGAAAACCTTTGACCGGCTGATGAAGCTGGGCGGCGAGGAGCTGCTGCAAAAACTGTTGGAGGAGGGCAAGACCTGCCTGATGGGAGAGAAAGGAAAGGGCACCAGCACCATCGCCGGTACTGACCGCTTCCATCTCAAGACCAACGCCGGCGCGCCCACGGCCCTGTCCTCCATCTTCCACGGCATCGCCGGCTGGGCGGAGGTCTCGGAGGACTTCGACCTGGATCTGGTGACCTGCACACTGGAGGAGGAAGAGAGCGAGGAGGACAATGACCTCCCGGACGGGGAGCCGGAGACCGAAAGCTGGGAGATGGTCGCCCGATGGGGGAACCCTCTGCCGCCGCAGACCTGCTCCCTCATCACCCGCAACGGCGCGCCCTGCTTCTTTGACGAGGAAAACAAGGAGTTTATCTCCCTGCCCGGCACGGATGGCCCGGTGACGGAGCTGGCGGCCTGCGAGCCCCTCATAGGCAAGGTGAGTTCGTGGTCAGAGGACGAGGAAATCATGGGCTACCGCTACCGGACCGAGCCCGACGGCAAGTGGGGTTATGTCAGCCGCCTTTTCACCCAGATCGTCCCGCCTCAGTTCGATGAGATCCTGGTGGCACGCTATGGGGATGCGGAGAGCTGCATCTTTGCCTGGAGCAAGGATGAGAGCTTCGAGTGGAACACGCAGTTTCAGATCGTCTGCTCCGTGAAGGCCCCTTATGACCAGCAGGAGATCTGGCTGGATCTGAACGGGGCTTTTACCGTCAAGGGCCGAGACCTGCTCCCTCAGAAGGACGGCTGGCGTGAATACAGCCTGGACCAGAAATTCCTGCTCTATCGTCCATCTGCGGAAGTGAAGAAAGGTCTGCTGCTCCATCCACCCTTCTTTGTGGAGCAATGGGACGTGACCTTCCTGCCCGATTTTCTGGCCCTGGAGAACAATTTCGGACCAGATTGCATCCGCTGGGTGGCAATCGATTTTGAAGGTCCCTCCCCGTGGCTGGTAGATACCTGCAGGAAAGCAGCATCCGCCCCTCCGCCGGATTTTACCGTACAAAAATGTCTCCGCGATAGGATCGCACTGATCGAGAAAGAGGGCTACTGGGCGGTGGCCCGGCTGAGCAACGACAGCGAGACAGGCAAGCTCCAGGTGGCACGGTGGCTCACCCCCCTGGCCTTTACCCATATCGAGGTGGTGGACGAAAATCTCTCTTTCCTGCTGGTCGATCAGTTTGGCCAGCTGGGAATATTCAATTGGAACACGGAGAAGTATGTTGTCCCCTGCCGCTATGACCGGGTCCAGTGGCAAAGCTCCTCCTCCCTGTTTGGGACCTATGGATACTTCCAGGTACAGCATGGCGGCTTTGTGGGGACCATCGGCACAGACGGCTCCTGGAAGGAACACCTCCACCGGGAGGAGCAGGCATGATCTACGCCACCGACAACGACCTCCTGGCCATCGAGCAGCTGGACTTTGAGGACCGGGTGGACGCCATGTACCACTACCTGGTCAAGGGCTGGAACATGAACGAGGTGGGCGAGGATCGGCTGGGCATCAACTCCGACCAGCCCGGCCGGTTGGTGTCCAGCCTCATGCGGGCCTATGGCTTCTCCGGCAAAAACAGCGGCGCCTATCCCCGGTGTCCCAAGCAGGTCCTTGCGGATTTTGTGGACCAGTACTGGGCAGACCAGGACAACGGTGCGGTGGAGGGCGGGACCTTTCAGCGGTTCTACCGGCAGTATCAGCAGTCCCAGCAGCAGGCGCAGCAGGAGCGCCAGCGTCAGGAACAGCTCCGTCGGGAGCGGGAGTGGCAGGAGCAGCAGCGGCAGGAACAGCTCCGACAGGAGCGGGAACGCCAGCACCAGGAGCAGCTCCGCCGGGAACGGGAGTGGCAGCGCCAGGAACAGCTCCGACAGGAGCAGGAGCGCCGGCGCCAGGAACAGCTCCGACAGGAGCAGGAGCGCCGACGCCAAGAACAGCTCCGGCAGGAGCAGGAGCGCCAGCGCCAGGAGCAGCTCCGCCGGGAACAGGAGCGCCAGCGCCAGGAACAGCAGCGAAAAAGCCAGAGCCAAAGCCTGGTCAGCCAGGGAAAGGAGGCCCTCAACCAGGGCCAATTACAGCGAGCAATGGACCTCTTTCGCCAGGCACGGAAGCTCCACGACACCTGGGAGCTGAACCGTCTCATCGCCCAGACCCTGGCCCAGAGCTCCAACGCGGCGGAGCACTGTGACGCCATCATCCGGGAGCTCACCGAGTATGAGGAACACTTGGTGAAAAACAACTCCTCCCTCACCGCACAGCAGTCCCTCTGGCTGGCCCGGGCCTATGTGGCCAAGGGAGACAAGTCCCGGGCGTGTACCTACTACTTCCGGGCCGGAGACTATTACTACGACAAAGACGACTTCGCACAGGCCAACCAGCTCTACCAGGAGTCGCTGGACAAGACCCATTTTTATGAGAAGGGCCGTCAGTTCCGGGTGGCCTACGCATTCAGCCAGGCCAAGGAAACCCTCACAGAGGACGATCATCGCTACTGCATCCGCTACTATCAGCGCTACCTGAATGAGGAGGGTGAGGATGATACCGCCCGGGGCAATCTGTCCTATCACTTCAATCTGCTGGGCGAGTATGAAGAGTCGCTGCAGTGGGGTCTGCCCGCCGCGGAGCGCGGAAAGGTCCCCTTTATCTTCAACAACATGGGCAACGCCTGCTTTCATCAGAGGCGGTGGGAGGATGCCATCCGCTGGTACGAAAAAGCGGCGGCCGCGGGGAAGCCCCGCCAGTCTTACAACATCGCCCTGGCCTTGAAAAACCTGGGGAAATTTCAGGAGGCCGTCCGGGAGCTGAAGGCCCTGGTGCAGTCCCAGTGTTCCTCCGCCGACCGGCTCCGCTATCTGAAGCAGCTGGTGACGATCCTGTATTACTACATAGAGGACGACGAAAAAGACCTCGCCTACTGGCTTTCCTATGGGCAGGCCCTGCAGCAGCTGGTCAGTCACCCGGAGTGGAAGGAAGACGACGATGCGGAGGCCTTCCTGTGGGCACTGGAGCGGGCGGCAGAACAGTATCCCCAGCTGCAAGGCTACGCAGAAGCCGTGCTGGAGCGCATGCCCGGCATCAAAGCGAAGCGTGCCGAGGAGGCCTGGCGTGCGGAAGAAGCTCGGCGTGCTGAGGAGGCCCGGCGTGCCGAAGAGGCCCGGCGTGCCGAAGAGGCCCGGCGCGCTGAGGAGGCCCGGCGCGCTGAGGAGGCCCGGCGCGCCGAAGAAGCCCGACGCGCCGAAGAAGCTAGGCGCGCTGAGGAGGAAGCCCTCCTGCTGACCCTGTTCTTCTGACCCCTTTGCGAGACTGGAACGCCCGCAGCCAATGGCTGCGGGCGTGTTCCATTTAATCGGGGGTGATGGCTACCTTGATGACCCCGTCCCGCCGTTGCTCGAAGAGGTCGTAGGCCGCGGCAATGTCCTTCAACGGGTAAGTGTGGGTGATGAGGGCGGTGGTGTCCAGCTCGCCCCGGGCGATGAGGTCCAGGATCTCCGCGCACTTGCAGCCGTCCACGCCGCCGGTCTTGAAGGTGAGGTTCTTGCCGTACATGTCCGGAAGGGGCAAGGTCTGGGGCCCGTCGTACAGGGCCACCACCGTCACTACGGCGTTGGGCCGGGCGCACTGCCAGGCCAGCCGGAAAGTGTCCGGGCTGCCCGCCACCTCCAGCACCACGTCGGCCCCGCCGTGGTCGCTGTGGATCTGGACGAAGGGCAGGAGCTCCTCCGGCCCCACCGTCAGGACCTGGGGATAGCGCTCCGCCGCCCAGGAGCGGCGTCCCTCGTCCTTCTCGCAGAGGATGACCCGGCGGGGGTGCTTCAGCAGCACGCACTGGAGGGTACAAAGTCCGGTGGGCCCCGCCCCCAGGATGACCACCGTATCCTCCGGCGTGATGTCCGAGATATCCGCCGCCCAGTAGCCGGTGGCCAGGATGTCCCCCACGAAGAGGGCCTGCCGGTCGCTGACCCCCTCCGGGATGGGAGTGAGCCCCTGGTCGGCATAGGGCACCCGGATGTGCTCGGCCTGTCCGCCATCGATGCGGCAGCCCAGCGCCCAGCCCCCCTGTGGGTCGGTGCAGTTGTTCACCCAGCCGTGGCGGCAGAAAAAGCAGTCTCCGCAGAAGGTCTCCACGTTCACCGCCACCCGGGTGCCGGGGCGCAGCGTCTCCGGCAGGGCCTCCCCCGCCTCCTCCACCACGCCCACCAGCTCGTGGCCCACGGTGATGCCGGGCACCGCCCGGGGCACCGAGCCGTGCTTGATGTGCAGGTCACTGGTGCAGATGCTGGACAGGGTCACCCGCACCACCGCGTCCCGGGGGTGGAGCAGACTGGGACGGGGCTTTTCCAGCAGGCGGAAGTCCCCCTGCCCCACATAGGTATAGGCCAGCATGGCGTTCCCTCCTTTTGATGAAAACAGACGGGACGCCCCGGTTCGGAGGCGTCCCGTCGGATGGTTAATACAGTTTTGCGCCGGCGGGGATGTGCTCGTCCACCATCAGGCAGTGGAGCTTCTCCACGCCCTCCTCGTGGTGGATGGCGGAGATGATCATGCCGCAGGAATCAATGCCCATCATCTTGCGGGGGGGCAGGTTGGTGATGGCGATGAGGGTCTTGCCCACCAGCTCCTCGGGCTCGTAGGTGTCGTGGATGCCGCTGAGGATCACGCGGTCGGTGCCGGTGCCGTCATCCAGCACGAACTTCAGGAGCTTCTTGCTCTTGGGCACGGCGGTGCACTCCTTCACCTTCACGGCCCGGAAGTCGGACTTGGCAAAGGTCTCGAAGTCCACGAACTCCTGGAACAGGGGCTCGATCTCCACCTTGGAGAAGTCGATGACCTCCTCCTTCTTCACCACAGGGCCAGCGGGCGCGGCCTCCTTGGCGGCGGCGGGCTTGTCCAGGGGCTTCATGGTGGGAATTTGAGTTCTGACCGTTTCATCTTGTTTCAACATAGCCTGTTGTGCCATAAAACCGCCACCTTCATGACATTCTTCATACAGCTTTGATTCCATTTCATGCCTTCCTGCGCCGTTTGGTTTTGAGCAAAAGTTGTGGGAAAGTTGTAAAAAGTTGTAGTGGCTCAGAATTGGCTCGAAGATGGCTTAAAATTGGCACAATGAATGGCTACATTGCTTTGAAAGGCAACAGCCCCAGGAAGAGTAAAGCCTGCATGGATACTGCCAGCATCAGCAAGCAGATTCATACAGAAACAAGTATAGCATAAGCCCCAGAGATGTTCAAGTCAACGATTTTTTCGCAGTGCAATCCAATTTCATACCTTATATATAAAAAGGAGATTCTTATGCCAGCCTATCAATTACAAATTAAACAGGTGGTGGACTATCCACGTTGTCGGATTTACCGACAGTTTATCCATCGTCTGATAGATGACCGGAGCATTCGCGCAAGCGGCGGCTCCGGCCTTTTTTATTATACCGTGCTTTGCAGCTTTGCAAACTTCCGCACCTCATACCGGCGCATTGATGGCATCAGCTACACCGTCTACCCCGGCGAATGGGTCTGTACGCTCAAAGAGCTTTCTCAATGGTTTCGGACTCGTTTTCAGTGTCAGGCGCTTTCCATCTTGGGAGAACTTCAGCAGCGTCATCTCATTGACTTCTCCTCTCTGGGGCGAGGGAATGTGATCCGCTATAAAATCCGGAACTGGTCCCGACACAACACGGTTCTGGAGTATAACGCTCCCTGTCAAAAGGACACCGGCTTTTTCTTTTTACCGGTATCCATCGTTACTGATTTAATCAGCTCTGACCGCTGTTCTGAAATGGACATCGTGCTGGATCTATGGGTCTCAGCCATCTACAACGACAGTCAAGTGCAGGGGTCGGCGCTTGGGCCTGTAGCCTATTTTCGCAACGGCACCGGCAACCCTTTGGTCACCTATACGGAACTTGCTGCTCGCTGGGGCCTTTCCCGGGCCACCGTTGGCCGTGTTCTTAAAAAGCTGTCCGCCCTGGACTATATTTCCCTCATGTCCTTCCCCGGCCGCCACGGCAGCGTGATCTATCTTAAAAACTACTTGTCCACCATGTTTGAAATATCTGATGTGATGGTGGACAAAGAGGAGGTCGCTATGACACTCAATATCCGTCTGGAGCTTCCTGCGGAGGGCTGTGTTGACCAGGAAGCGCCCACCATGGAGCATGAGGTCATCGTTTCAGACGAACTCTCCAGCGTTTCAAAATCTCACATTGAAATCATCCTGCAGAAAATGGCGCAAATCCTGATGGCACAAGGGATTTCGTGCTTTGGATGCTCCCTCTCTCACTACAAGTTATATCCTTTATCGGGCGACTGCCGGGAAGTATTACTACCCCGCGCGCGATCAAACGGTGCTGCGCTTAGGCCTGGCTGTGTTGTGCGGCAACAAGCAGGTCGCAAGTTTTGAACTTACTCTCAACCCCATTGTTGAAAACGATTAAGGAGGCATAACCATGAAGAAATTTGACGAAAAGAATGTTGCTGAAAACCCGCTGTACCACGACACCTGGAAGCTGCTGAAAAAATACCGTGATGTGGTTTGGAGCCTGGAGCTGTCTGTTCAGCATGTCCGGACAAAATTTGAGATCGAGTATGGCACTTCCATCGAGGATTTTCTGGATTCTGTCTACCTGGCCGGCGCCGATCTGGCGGGCAGCGATATTGAGCATCACGCCAAGTGCATTGAGCGCAGCCACAAAATGCTGAAATTGCTGGATTCGGCAGTCGATCTGCTCCGCACCAAGCACAAGAACGGTGAAGCATACTACTGGCTTCTGTACTACTCTTTCCTCTCCCCCCAGCAGCTGAAAAATGTGGAGGAGATCATCGAGAACCTGCGTCCTCATATCCGGGATATTTCCTTCCGCACCTATTACCGTAAGCGGCGGGAGGCCATCGAAGCCCTCAGTTCCGTGCTGTGGGGATATACCTCCAAGGACAGCCTGGATGTGCTGGAGCAATTTTTCCCAGACTTGAAGGCCGGCGAAAACGAGCAGGGCAAATAATTGGCACATATCGGGAAAATAATTGGCGCGTTTCTGCCCTTGAGGCGTAAATCTCCATGTGTTAGACTGAATATGCTCAAACTTGCACCCAAAACCGAATACGGACAGAGAACAGCGCCTTTTTCTGAGGTGCTTTTTTCTGTCCAAACGGCCGTCCGGCCCGGGAATAAGCCCGCATCTGCAAATCAGGTGCGGGCTTATTCTTTGCTTTTGAGCAACGATCATCACATTTGGATTGGAGGTCCTCAAACATTGAAGAAACTGAAACTTCCCCAGCCGAAGCGGAAAGATGCTGACCGCACGCCTCAGCATCATTTTTCCGCTGCCAAACTCGCCTACATGGCTTTTCTCTGTGTCACGATGTCGCTGGTCTTCTGTCAGCCGGCCTTCGCTGCAACCGATGTTTGGTCTAAAGCCAAAGAGATCATGCAGGATGTCTACACGCAGATCGTCGCCATTTCCACCATTGCGGCCATTGTGACCGCCTCGGTCGCCCTGCTGTTGATGAACTTCTCCCGCTCCGGCCGGACCGTCGATGAAAGCCGTGCTTGGCTGAAGCGCATCTGTATCACCTGGGCGATCCTCAACGGATTGGGCTTTATCATGGCTTATGTGACGCCTCTGTTTGCCGGCGGTCAGTGGGCTGGATGACAGAGACAACTCTACACCCGCTGGAAGGAGGCGTAATTTATGGGTATCCTGGATGGCATCGTTGAATGGATTGCAGAGCAGATCATGGCAGGTCTCGACCTTGTGACTACTTCGGTTTTGGGCGCGCTTGGTTGTGACATGACCGTTTTTCTGCGCTATTTCCCCGCCGCAGAGACGATGTACGGGATTTTCGCAGCTCTGGCTGTCGGTCTGATTTTGCTCAACTGGGTATGGCAGCTATTTAAGAATTTTGGTCTGAGCGCCGGTATCGAGGCAGAAGATCCTGTGAAGCTGAGCATCCGCTCGGTTCTCTTCATTCTGCTGGCACTTTTTTCAGACGAGATCATCAACACAATACTGACCATCGGCGGCACCCCGTACCGCTGGATCATGGATTCAGAACTGCCGCCCCTCAGCTTTGCTGATTTCAATTCGGTGATGCTGGTGATCATCGGTGTATGTGCCAATGGAGCCGTGGCCTTGATCACTTTGATTCTGGTCGTCATTTTGGCATGAAACTATCTGAAACTGCTGCTTGAAGCAGCGGAACGATATGTATTGCTTGGTGTGCTGGTCTATACTGCACCAGTCGCTTTTGCGATGGGGGCAAGCCAAACCACATCAAACATCTGGAAATCCTGGTGTCGGATGCTGGGCGGGCAGATTTTTCTGCTGCTTATGAACGCCTGGTGCCTGCGCCTATTTACGAGCATGGTTGGTTCGTTTATCTCCAACCCGCTTTCGCTTTAAGGAGGGACGTAATGAAAAAACTCAGAAGAATTCTGTTTCTTGCGCTCATGGTCGGCCTTCTTGCCTGCCTGTGCTACCAACCCGCTTTTGCCGCCGTTACGGAGGAAGAAGTGCAGGCGCAGGTAGACGCCGTAGGCAAAGAAGCAGTATCTGGCAATGTCCTGATTTGGTTCATGTGTGCGATTGGTTTTCTCAAAGTATCACAGAAAATCGACTCCTTCATGGCAAGTCTTGGGGTCAATGTAGGCCATACCGGCGGCAGTATGTTGGCGGAGGCCTTAATAGCCGCCCGGGGCTTCAGTGGATTCAAGAGCTTTTCCAGCCACCATTTCGGTGGTGGGCACAGCAGCAATTCCACTCATGTGAATGCAGGCGGTGGCGGCAAGGGCGGCGGCTTTGGTGCCGGCTTTGCCAGCGGCGGTCTGGCCGGGGTAATTGGCCGGAAGGTCACGAACAATGCGGTAAAAACAGCGACAACTCCCTCAGAAACAAAAGCCTCCGGCCTTGGTGGTCTCGTAGGCGGTGCTGCAGGGGGTATCGGCGTCCACATCTATACTTCGTCCGTCAGCAAGGGCGGCAATTTCGCCAACAATGTGATCGGTTCTGTTGCCACCGGGAACATCACCCAGATGGGTACGATTTCCGGTGAAAAAGCTGTTGACGCTCTTCACTCTTACATGGGGCACGCTGCTTTGGAAACTGGCGCTGAAAACATTCCCCAATACCAGAATGTTGAGATCGGCGGCGGGCGTATCACAGGCACCGAAGTTACCGCCGAGCATCCGGAGGGTATCGCTTTCGGAATGTATCATGCAGATCAGTATGTTGCACCCGAGGGCCAATACACAACGGTTCATTCCGCCGACGGTGCGGCATGGTATAAGCAATACGCTGTTGACACTGTAGAGAAATCCCCCTACATGGCGCCGGATGGTTCGATAGCCTACAACGAGTCAATCGTCAAAAAGCTGCCCCCCACTCCCCGCAGAAAGGACAGGCTCTAAATGGATGAAGAAAAAAAGACTGGTCTTGCCGACGCTGTGGAAACCGGAGCATCCGCCGCCCACACGATAAAAGGCGCCATTAAGGCAGGCAAGGCAATTTCCGGTGCCGCAAAAGGAGCTGCTGCCGGCGGCCCGTATGGTGCCGTGGCCGGGGCCGTTTGGGCCGGACGCAAGCACATCGGCAAGATCATTACCGTCATTATCATTCTGCTTTTACTTCCGGTACTGTTTGTCCTGATGCTCCCGGGGCTTATCTTTGGAGGTCTGGTTAACGCCTTTTCTCCGGCAGATTCCGAAGCCCCTGTTCTCAACAGCGAGACAGCTATTGTGGAAAACGCCAATGACATCACATTCACCATCAATTCCATTCTGGGCGAGGCGCTGGATGATGTGATGGCCCAGATTGAGGAAGATTTTGCTTCGTCTGGTGCTGACCACATGGAGATCAAGAATTCCTATTCCTCCGGCCCTGTTTTCAATGCCAATCTCATCATCTCTCAGTATTGTGCGGCCCGGGATGAGGATTTTGAAAGCATTTCACTGGATGATTTGGCCGCTGTTCTCCGGGACAATAAGGAACACCTGTATTCCTACACCAGCGTCCAGGAATCCCGTGAGGTTACTACCGAGGACCCGGAAACCGGCGAGGAAACCACCACTACCGAAACATGGATCATTTACACGATCCGGTATAACGGTGAATCCTATCTTGCGGACCATGTTTTCGCACTCACGGATGAGCAAAAGGAACTTGCCTCTGACTACGCTTCCAACCTGAGTACCTTTTTGGGTGATGGGCTGCTCCAGAACATGACAGAGTGGACTGGAAACAGCATCCCCTCTCTTGGGGATGTAACCTTTACCGATGGTGTGACACCGGTGGTGTACTATAACCAGCTGGATGAACGCTATGCCAGCCAGCCTTATGGAACTGACAACATTGGCGGCTACGGCTGCGGGCCGACCAGCATGGCAATCGTAGTGTCTTCCCTTACGGACGATACGGTTGATCCCGTGGAGATGGCGCAGTGGTCCTATGAAAATGGATACTGGTGTAACAACAGCGGCTCCTATCACGCCCTGATTCCTGCCGCAGCGGAGGCCTGGGGGCTGCCGGTATCCGGCTGTACGACATCCGAGCCGCAGCGCATCGTCGATACACTTTCTGAGGGAAAGCTGGTTGTGGCAATCATGGCTGAAGGGCATTTCACTTCTTCCGGCCACTTCATCGTTCTCCGAGGCGTAAAAGACGGTCAAATCATGGTGGCAGACCCGGCCAGCTATAAGCGCAGTGAGCAACTTTGGGATCTGTCCATTATCTTAAACGAGGCCAGCCGTCGTGCAGGCGCCGGCGGTCCGTTCTGGATTATCGGTTGACCTTCCTTCGGTTACGGAAATGAGGTATATATGAGCAACAAAAACGACCATGATATTTATATCATACCGCCGAATTTCATTGAATCAGGCACATTTTTCGGCGGTATGTTCCGTGCGCGGAATGTTATTGAGGCCGGTATCCTGGCTTTTGCCATCGGGGTGCCGGTCTTCATGTTTGTTCCGTTCGGGTTGACGACCCGCATTATCATTTTGTGCCTGACCGCCCTTCCTGCGGCTCTGGTCGCATTGATCGGCATTTCTGGCGAGAGTTTGTCGGAATTTCTGATTATCTTTTTGAAATATCTGCGGAATCGCCGCATCGTCGGCGGCGATGGTCAGCAGCCGAATGAGCAAGCGCCCCCTATGAAACGCCCCGGCAGACATCTCAAGCAGAGGGCTCCGAAAGAAAAGGAGTCTCGACCTCCGAAGCGCAGGCGTTCCGGTGAATCGGATTTTCCAGCTGAGTTTGACGAGGTTCGCAGTTACGAGATTCGTGAGAAACTCCGGCCCAAGAAAAAGCCGAAGAAAGAACTTTCGTCCAAAAAAGCGAAGAAAAAGCCCAACAAGCGGAAGGAGAAGGCACGTCCGCCCAAGCGCCCCGCTCATATCAAAGAGCAGCCGCCCGCCTGCCTGAATCCGGTGGCAGACTATCTTCCCATCGAAAAGATCCAGAACGGCATCATCTACACCAAAGACCACCGGTATGTCAAGGTGGTCGAGGTGGTTCCCATCAACTTTATGCTCCGCAGCGCGAGAGAGCAGCGCAATATCATCTACTCTTTTGTGTCGTATCTGAAAATCTCTCCCGTCAAGCTGCAGATCAAGGTGCTGACCCGTCGGGCGGACATCAATCGTCATTTGGACACAGTACGCAGGGAGATGGCTCAGGAGAAAAATGAGCAGTGCCGTTTGATGCAGGAAGACTATCTGAGCTTTGTGCAGCAGATCGGCGCCCGGGAAGCTGTCACACGGCGCTTTTTCCTGATTTTTGAGTATGAGCCCTGGAACAACACCCGGCGTTCGGAACAGGAAGAGGAAGCTATTCAATCCCTGCAAAGCGCCGTACATACTGCATCCAATTACCTCCGGCAATGCGGTAATGAATTGATTATCCCCGAAAACGAGGACGAATTTACGGTTGATGTTCTTTATAATCTCCTCTGCCGAAATGAGAGCACCATCAAACCGCTGGCACTCCGGGCACAGGAGGTTGTTGCACAGTATGCGGCAAAAGGCCGGGAAAGCGAGATTGACCATATCCCTGCAGCCGAGTTTGCCGCTCCCAAGAGTATTGATTTTACTCATGGGCGCTATCTGTGCATAGACGGGCTGTACTACGCCTATTTGCTGATTCCGTCGAATGGTTATAAGACGCAGGCTCCCGCCGGATGGCTGAGTTTAATCGTCAACGCCGGCGACGGCATCGACATGGACATGTTCCTTTCCAGGCAGCCCAAAGAGCGCATCATCCAGCGGGTAGGTCAGCAGCTCCGCATCAATCGTTCCAAAATCAAGGACGCGAGCGACACCAACACTGATTTTGACGACATCGACGGTGCCATCCGAAGCGGCTATTTTCTGAAGGAAGGTCTTGCCAACAACGAGGACTTCTACTATCTGAATCTGTTGATTACCGTTACTGCCCCTACTGAGGAAGATTTGGAATGGAAGGTCAGCGAGATGAAAAAGCTTCTGCTTTCGCAGGATATGGATGTCCGTTCCTGCCATTTTCGTGAGGAGCAGGCATTTCTCTCCGCGCTCCCGCTGGTATCCATGGAGAAAGGACTTTTTGAGCGTGGCAAGCGCAACCTGCTGACTGGCGGTGCCGCAAGCTGCTACCCCTTCACTTCCTTTGAGATGTGTGACGACAACGGCATCCTTTTGGGGGTGAACAAGTACAACAGTTCCCTCATCATCGTGGATATTTTCAATTCCGCGATTTACAAAAATGCCAACATTTCGATTTTAGGTACCAGCGGCGCAGGCAAAACCTTCACAATGCAGCTTATGGCGTTAAGAATGCGGCGTAAAAATATCCCTATTTTCATCGTCGCTCCCTTGAAGGGGCACGAGTTTCACCGCGCCTGTGCAAATGTGGGCGGCGAGTTTATCCAAATCTCCCCGGCAAGTCCTCACTGCATCAATGTTATGGAGATCCGCAAGGTTGATCGGTCTGTCAATGAACTCCTGGACGGCCCCGGAATCCAGCTTTCTGAATTGGCGGCAAAAATCCAGCAGCTGCACATCTTTTTCAGCCTGCTCATTCCCGATATGAGCCATGAAGAGCGTCAGCTTTTGGACGAAGCGTTGATCCGCACTTACAACGCAAAGGGCATCACGCATGATAACGCTTCACTGGATGACCCGGCCAATCCGGGTCAGTACCAGGAAATGCCGGTGCTGGGCGACCTGCATGAGATTCTGAAAGCTGCGCCGGAAACTACCCGCATGGCTCATATTCTCAACCGTCTGGTGCACGGTTCGGCCAGTACATTTAACAAGCAGACCAATGTAAGTCTGGATAACAAATATACCGTGCTGGACATTTCCTCGCTCACCGGCGATCTGCTGACTGTAGGTATGTTTGTGGCGCTTGATTTCGTGTGGGACCGGGCAAAGGCCGACCGCACAGAAGAAAAAACCATCTTCATCGATGAATGCTGGCAGCTCCTTTCCGGCGCCGGCGCCACAGGCACACGACTGGCCGGCGATTTCCTCTTGGAGATTGCAAAAACGATACGTGGGTATGGAGGCTCGGCGGTCTTCGCGAGCCAAGACCTCAACGATTTCTTCAATCTGGATGAAGGTCGCTTTGGCAAAGGTATCATCAACAACAGCAAGACAAAGATCATTCTTAACCTGGAGGATGATGAAGCGGAACGGGTTCAGGAGACCCTGCACCTGTCCGATGCGGAAACGATGGAGGTCACCCATTTTGAGCGTGGCAATGGCTTGATCTCGACCAACAACAACAATGTCATGGTTGAGTTTAAGGCCAGCCCTCTTGAGAAGGACCTGATTACCACCGACCGGCGTGAACTTCGTGAAATTCTGGAGCGCAAGCGTCGTGAACAGGAGTCTGCATAACCCTTGTTCTCCTACATTTCTTCAAAACACGCCAAATAGACGCTGCGATGATGCCTTTCAGCGATTATTTTTGAAAGGCGTCCCGATGGCGTCTTTTATGCGTCATCTATTTTTACAAACAGGAGGTGAGCTCATGAAGACCAGGGCTGAAATCTATGGAAATGAAGCTGCAACGCTACTGCGGACGGTGACTATGTATCCTGGTCTCAGCCAGCAGCAGCTTCTTTGCTTTCACCCTGGCAAGTCTGAAACAGCGAAAGCCCTGCTTTCCCATTTGGAAAGGCAGGGCCGCATTTTCCAAAGTGATAACGGCGGATATTTTCCTGCCGGCTATTCGCCCAAAGCTGATCAGGCGCTTATCAAGGCGGTGTGGGTCCTTTTGGATTTCATTCAGCAGGCTGATTATCATGCACCTGCGGAGTTTCCTGTCAAACTGGTCTTTTTTGCCGATGAGGAACTGTATGAAGTCGCCCATGTCGCCCATGGACAGGAAGCGTTAGTCTGTCATGCTCTACGGGGCAACAAGGGCGGTAGCCGCCGCATCATCTTGGTCGATTCTCCGACACAGATTGCCAAAATCGACTGTCCCGACATATCCGGTTTTTGCACCGTATCCCAAGATGGACAAACCCAGTATTTCAAGAAAGCAGGAGGCACATGATTTTTGGATCGAAAACTGATTTCCCGCAGAATAGGGAGCATTCTCGACGATATATCCCGTTTGAGTAATGCGCTGTATGCGATGGACACAACAGACATCCAACGCTATCCCGACAATTACGAAATTCTCTCTACCGATGCTGCGCTTCGGGCGGAACGGATCGCCTGCCGGCTGCGGCATTTGATATATTCCAGCACCTCCATCCAGAAGGGCGAGTATCTCCAATCCGCCAGCGTGGCGCAGGGCATCTCGATAGCCTATGAAAACGGGGTCCTGGAAGTGACCCTTCCCAGGCTTCTCCCGAAGCGCCGGCAACGGCAAAGTTCCGAGTTCCTGTTAGACCCGCTCTATTTCGCTCTGGAGCAGTACGCAAAGGAACAGCCTCTCCCCCATTACCGGAATTGTGTTGTCTGCTTTGCCCAAGTTTACGATCAAACACTTCCCACCAGGCGGGTGCGTGATTATGACAATCTGGAGGAAAAGCAGTTGCTGGATCTGTTGTCCACCTTTGTGATGGCCGATGATACCGGTTTGCTATGCGACGCCTATAATACCACAGAGCTGGGAGAGCAAGACTGCACCAAGATCTTTGTCATGGAAAAGAAGCGGTTTCCCCAATGGCTTGCAGAGCGCAAAGAGAGCTTGAAAACCATCTCGGATTTTTGAGCCTTTTGGCCCTTATTTTTCCCGACATACCTTGATGGCACAAAAAAGCCCGGATTTTCAACGCTTCCAGACTTGCGCCACCGCAGATTTTTACCGAAGTTCTCAGTCATCACGGTAAAAAAACACATCACAAGGGAGGTGATCACTTGGGAAAAGCAGCCGGACATTTCCACAACCGGACACGCTCCCATTCCGGCTTCTGGCGTTGACAGCCATCTCTGGAGAGTTCCCCACCAGCCAGCTCAACCGTCTCCCAGCCAGTCCTTACTATTTGGAGTCGGTTGTGACCGATCTGAAAAAGAGCGGGCTACTCCGCACCTATTACCGAGACAAACTCCGCGGCTATCGTTTAGGCGTTCGCGCCAAAAACAGGCTGCTGGACAACTGGCCTGAGCGTTTTGCTCCCTATCTGACAGGCGATACCGACACCAACCGGCTGAAAAGCGAGATTGGGCGTCGGCTTCGTCTTCACCGTCTGGCAGAAACCTATGTCACGATGGACAATGCTGGGGTGGGACTTTTCCAAGATGAAAAACCGAAGGTTTTTGCCCCGCAGGGCTATTCCGATGGGGCCGTGGAGTATCCCTCATTTTACAGTTCCCGTGAAGTCAAGGAGATGGGGGTGGATACCACGCAGATCCGCAGTTCTCGCTTCACTGGTGTGCTCCTTACCTCCAGCAGCATCTATGTCACTTACAACAGCAGCGCAGCGCTGATGAAATGGCGCTACAAGTCCGAGATGCGGGTAAAGGCTCTGATGTGGAGCGTTCTGTGTCAGCAGCGCCTCACCGGGCAATACAATGCAGACGCTGTGCAGGGGGTCGTTCTGGGGGAAAGCATGGAACTCGCTTACCAGATGCTGACCAGCACCGGCGGCGCCAAACATGATTATTTCATGCTGGACGGAAGCTACGACCATTTTTTCTTTTTTACTAACGACCATCAGGGTGAAGTGCTGCTGGCCTTGCTGTGCGATTGCGCCAAGACAGCGCAGCTCAACGACATCTTGAAGCAGGGCCTTACAACCGGGGCTGCGAGCCGAGCCGTCGAACACGATGCCTTTGAAGCGGATGGAACACCTGTTTTGTTTTGCTACTTCTTCGATTTGCCCAGGATTGCACGCTTCAACAGCGCCCTCGATCTTATGGACAGTTCCGGAACGATCATTTGCTTTGATTTTCAGGCAGATGTACTGCGGCGCTACTGCGGCAGCAGGGTGCGCTTTCAAACCATTGACTTCATCAAATTTGAGAGGAGGTTCTTCCCATAAACAAAAAGAAAATGATTGCCTGCCTGATGGCTGCTCCTTTGGCCATCCTCGCCATTCTCTATTCTGGCGGCTTTCTGGGGCAGATATTGGGCAATTACGCAGCTTGGAAACAGGGCGGCGGCGTTCCCGGGGACGGCACATCTCCGGTGGCGGCGTCGCCCGACTTTTTTACCTGCCTGACCTCAGTGCTGCGCCCTCCCTATGGGGTATACGGCGTCCTGATCTGCATCGGCCTGCTGGCTATCCTGCTCCTGATGGTGATGAAGATGGGCTACAGCGATACGGGCGAATATGATACCGACCGGAATTTCATCTATTCGGCCAAGGGGACCTATGGCACCTCTGGTTGGATGAGCCGCAAGGAAATGGCGGGTGTACTCGATTTGGTGCCCGACCTTCGCAAGCATAAAGGTGTTGTGCTGGGAATGTTAGATGGGAAAGCGGTCTGCATCCCTGAAAATCCCAAAATCAACGGCAATCTGGCCGTATACGGCTCCAGCGGCAGCATGAAAACCCGCTCCTTCTGTATGAACCGCATCCTTCAGGCGGTGATTCGCGGGGAATCTCTGATCATTTCTGACCCCAAAAGCGAGCTCTACGAAAAATCCAGCGAGTACCTGTGCGATCAAGGCTACTGTGTCAAGGTGTTCAATCTGGTGCTCCCGGAAAACTCGGACAGCTGGAACTGCCTTTCCGAAGTGGAAGGGCAAGAATTGATGGCCCAACTCTTTGTGGATGTCATCATCAAGAACACCAACAGCACCGGCAAGGGTGACCACTTCTGGGACAGCTGCGAAATGAATCTGCTGAAAGCCCTTGTCCTTTATGTAGATCAGAGTTATGCAGCGGAGAACCGCAATATTGGTGAGGTGTACCGTTTGCTGACGCTGAACGGAGAATCCGATCTGGACAATCTGTTCGATGTTCTGCCTCCCACTCATCCTGCCAAAGCTCCGTACAGTCTGTTCAAGCAGGCCAGCGATACCGTGCGCAGCGGCGTCATCATCGGTCTGGGGTCCCGCCTGCAGGTATTCCAGTCAGAGCTAATCAAGAAAATTACCACCCGGGATGAAATCGATCTGGAACTTCCCGGCCAGGAGCGGTGCGCCTACTTCCTTGTTACCAGCGACCAGGACAGTACCTTTGATTTTCTGGCAAGTCTGTTTCTCTCTTTCTGCTTTATCAAACTGGTTCGGTATGCGGACAAAAACTGTGAGGGAGGCAGGCTCCCGATTCCTGTCCACATTTTGGGAGAAGAGCTTACCGCCTGCGGCACCATCCCTGATCTCTCGCGGCGACTCAGTGTGATTCGCTCTCGCAACATTTCCATGAGCTGCGTGTTCCAAAATCTCGCGGGCCTTCAGAATCGCTATCCGCTCAATCTCTGGCAAGAAATTCTGGGCAACTGCGACGCGCAACTCTTTCTGGGCTGCACGGACGGCCTTACAGCCGAGTTTATCTCCGAGCGCACCGGTCTGGCCTCGGTGTCAGTATCCAGCAAATCCAAGCAGCTGGGCACCTGGCGCATTTCCAACTACACTCCGGAATTCCGGGAAACTTCTGGCGTTGGCAAGCGGCCTGTGCTCACCCCGGATGAAGTGCTGCGATTGCCCATCACGCAGGCTCTGGTCATCATCCGCGGTCAGAAGGTACTTAAAGTTGACAAGATGGACTATTCCAAGCACCCGGAGGCACCTAAGCTCCATTCTTGCAAAGCCTCTTCCCACATTCCTGAATGGCGGCAGATGGAGCAGGAACAGCCGGCTGCCCCTGTTGCTCCTCCCCCGCCGCCCGCCGCACCGAAAAAAACGGCACGAAAAAAGCCCAAGCCTTCCGCTCCTGCTGCTGACGTGAAAAAGCCTGGAGCCAAACCCCCGGAGGGCATTGTTTCAACCGACAAGGATTCGATCCTTTCGTAATACACCAAATTAAGGAGGTTTTACTTATATGGCAACCAAGAAAAAGGAACTTCTGGAACAGGAGGCCCCTGTTCCTGAGACCACCGCATTGGAGGATTCCCCCGTTCCCTCCGAGGATACGACTGCTCCTGATGCTGCCCCGGTTGACGGCGAGGACCTGAACGCTCTGTTGGCCGCTATGGATCGGCCCGACAGCGCGCCCCCTTCCGATGATACCACCGGTGATTTGCCGGAGCTTACGGAAGCCGAAATGTTCGGCGATGAAGCTGTGAGCAGCGACGAGGACGCCGCCGAGACTCCTTCTGACGAGAACACAGACTTCGAGCAGGGCGATGAGGCAACGGCTGACGGCGACGGAGAGCTCCCCGCAGAGGAAGACAGCGCAGGTGACGATACCGCTGCCCCTGAGCCGACTCCCCAGGCCGTCGAAGAACCGCCTGCCGCAAAGCCCAAGCGCACCTCCCGCAAGAAGAAGGTGTCGGATACCGCTGCTGAGGCGGAGGCCCCTGTTCCGCAGGCAGACGCTGAGCCGCTTCCGATGGATGAGGCCCCGGCCGAGGATATTACTGCGGAGGGTGAACCCGTTTTGGAGGATGATCCCGCTCCGGTGGAGGAGCAGGTGCCTGAAGCCACCACTCCCCGGGCGCCCGCTCGCCGGCGGAATGTGCAGACGCGCCGTGAGCCCTCTATTCTGACCATTCGCAGCCGTGAGGATGTAGAGACGGCGGAAGACCGTGAGGATGTCATCTGGCATGAGATCCACAATGCCTACCGTACCCGCCGTATTCTGACGGGCCAGCTGGGCGGCATCGAGCAGCTGGACAACCGTAAGACGGTGGCCGTGGTGGACTACAAGGGTTTCCGCATCATCATTCCCATCAAGGAAATGATGATCAACCTGGGCCGCAGCCCTTCCGGCCAGGACTACGCCGACCTGATGCTGCGCCAGAACAAGATCCTGGGCAATATGCTTGGCGCCGACATCGACTTTGTGGTGAGGGGCATTGACTCCAAGACCCGCAGCGTGGTCGCCAGCCGCCAGGAGGCGATGATGCGTAAGCGCCAGACCTTCTACTTCGATCTGGATGCTGACGGCATGTACCGTGTCTACGAAGGCCGCATTGTGCAGGCCCGTGTGATCGCCGTGGCTGAGAAAGTCATCCGCATAGAAGTGTTCGGCGTCGAGTGCTCCATCTTGGCACGGGATCTGGCCTGGGACTGGATCGGCGACGCCCATGAGCGTTTTGCTGTGGGCGATGAGGTGCTGGTACGCATCCTCAGTGTGCGGCGTGAGAGTCCGGAAGACCTGAGCATCCGGGCCGACGTTAAGAGTACCTCGGAAAACACCGACCGGGACAACCTGCAGAAGTGCCGCATCCAGGGCAAGTACGCCGGCAAAGTCACCGATGTCCACAAGGGCGTCGTCTATGTCCGGCTCTCCAACGGCGTCAATGCGGTGGCCCACTCCTGCTATGACTACCGGATGCCCGGCAAGAAAGATGATGTGTCCTTTGCCGTCACCCGCCTGGACATGGAACGTGGCGTAGCCGTGGGCATCATCACGCGGATCATCCGGCAGAACCTGTAATAACATAGTATTAAGCCCCCGCTCCAGTAAGACACAATCGAGTGTGCTACTGGAGCGGGGGCTTTATGTTTTGCTGCTATTTTATTCTACTTTTCCTCGCATTTTCCCCAGTCCCCATCCAAACAACATTCCAACAGAAGAAATAGCGATAATGACAAGGAAATCAAAAATGCCGGGGAATGCAGCAACTCCTGCAAGTATCTGTTGAAGAAGAGATTGGGTAAGCAACCGGGAAAACAAATAGGCAGCAGTAAAGCAAATCGGAACTAACCAGATGTACTTTTTGCTAGGGTGTTCTTTGCCAATAAGGATAGATAGGAGCAAAGTTACAATCGGCAAGAGTATGTATTGAACCACTATGACATGCAACATCGCCATTTGTGGATCTCTACAAAAAGCCCAGAACGTAGCTATTGATAGAAGCCAAATTAAGCCATACACACCAATAATATTACGGATACGACGATTAGTTCTCATATCATGCACCTACTATTCAACATTTCGTGAGGTAAGGCTTGAACTGGATGCAAGTGCTGCCGGAGTATAAATATGTCTTGGAATAGAAGACCCATGCAGATTTATTCCCGCATTATAGTAACCAGCCCATGCCAATTCTGAACAATACCAGTTGACAGTACTGCTGCTATGGCTCACTTCAGTGAGCAACGGAACTTCCAAACTCCATGGTTTTCCAATTTGACTAAGGCAAAATTCAACTGCATTACTTTTTTGAGTATCCGAAGCATTTGTAACATAATAAACATCGACGCCTCGATAGTCGTATCGTTCATCATCAAGGACACCATGAGTGACTGTTGGTAAAGTCGCTTCAACCGTTCGGATATAATACTGCCGATAGGTAGAGTCCCAGTACTTACCTTCAACAACAGCAATATGGCCAACAATTGTAGCTATGCCACCACTTGTCTCATGGATGATGTCACCTTTCTTTACCTTTGTAAGAATATTGTACGAACTATAGTCTGCTGCCTGGGGAAGTTTGGGATTTGTCTCTCCGATATTATCATACCACTGTCCACGAGTGCTGCGGGTAGAATACTCAGCAGAGGAAGCTTCGCTATGAGCGGCAAAGTACTCAGAAGCAATCTGCAAGTTTCGTCTCACCGTAGTGTTCAGACCAGGCGCCTGTCTCGTTTCATATTCAACAAGAGTACTAATATACTGCTCTATACTGCCACCAAAAGATTCATACCCAGAAATGAAGTCTTCCAAACAAGTTTGAGCCGAAACTCCTTTTTCTGCCAACTGTTCGGAAAAACTGATATACGCATCACTAAAGTCATTCCCATCAAGGCTGTTCTGGGTTGATGCTGCGTTTACAGAAACCCCGAGAGAAAGACAAAGCGAGAGCGACAAGAGGAATACCAATAGTCTTTTCTTCATTTCGTTTAATCCTTTCTGTTACGCAAATTTGATGATATGTATGATTATTGCCGCAGACATCTAATCTTCATTTCGTTTCACTAGTTCTTCGTTCTCAGTCCCATTGGAATCACACCTCTCAAAGAATCTCCATCATGATTTCCTCTAACCTATATAACGAAACAGTTTCCTGATTTTGGACGCCATACCTAAACAATTTTCACACGACAACTCGAAAGATCAATGTCTCCCCCTATTGTCACCCGCCTGGATATGGAGCGTGGCGTAGCCGTGGACATCATCATGCAGATCATCCGGCAGAATCTATAATGTAAAAGTCGCCTGGGAAGTATCGAACATATACTTTCCAGGCGACTTTTTTTATCGTCTTATAGCTCGCTTACATAGATATATACAAAGTTCTCTCGACCTGACAATCGCACATTACTTTTTGCAAAATCGATGTGTTATTGTCATGTAAGCGCAAGTAGGATGTCTCTGAGTTTTTTCCATTGTTCTACTACATAATCAAAAGACAGCACATCTTCTTCTGAAAAAACATAGTTCCGCTGCATATTCTGATAATCTTTACGCAATGCAGCGTTATCACCGAACCCTCCAAGCAGTTGAAAATCGGAAAACTTCTTTTCTGCCAAGTCGCTGCCTGTTCGTCTGGTTTCTTCCAGTCTTTTATACCCCAGCATTTCAAGAAACATTTGTTGGTTTCCAATCATTTTTTGAATCTGCTCTAAATCGAGCATGACACTGACATCATAAAGATGTTTTGCCACATCAAAATACATTTTACGTTCATAATAAAACTCAGCTGCAAAAATTTTGTCTGCAAAAATACGCTCCAGGCGAATTGTATTGATCTGGAAAGGTCCAACATCATATTGCGCTTGAAGGATTTGGCGTTGTTCTTCTGTGGCATAAGTATAAAGTATCGGTTCAATTTCAAGTGGAGTAAAGGGTTCGCTGACAGTGAAAGAGGTGCCTTCTACTTTCACATATCCGAAACGCTGTAGTGGATCATCTGAGTCAATCCCCACGAGTGGAGCATAGTCGTAAACTGCTGTGATACTGCCTTTACGGTCGTCCTCCAGTTCTTTTCTGGATGTGCGGGGGAGCGATTGATATTTCTTTGTTGCCAGTTCCAGCCGTTTCTTTGCCTGATTATTACTGCAGTTATCAATACATACCGTCAAATCAATATCCTCAGAAAAACGACGGATGCTTTTCTATGCTTTATACAGAGCTGTTCCGCCTTTAAAATAAGCCGGCAGCTCTGCTTGCTTGCCTGCCAACTCTCTAAGCAGTAGCGTAACATAATAGTCTTTTTCCAAAATATCGGATCTAATACCGCTATCTTCATGAACCAGATTGATGATATTCAAAAAAGCAAACTTATCCTCGTGCAGATTCATAACTACCCTCCAACATAATATCTATCGTCCGAACTAATGTCTTTTGCCCATAATACTTTCGAGCCATCAGAATCAGCTGATCCGTTTCTAACGCAAATTTCTGAACTGTTGCTCTTACTACATCAACCGGCCTCGCTGTATCGACGGGTGCCATATCCAGTTCTCGAATTGCATCCAAAATTTGCAGATATCGAAAATTGTCGGCATTGACTATAATTGGCGGTTTCCGAATCTCTATCTGCATTCCTTTCGGGATCCTTTTCATGTGCAAGTTTGTTGCAATGCACCTTTTTTTGGGCATCTGAGATACCAGACCAATGCGATTGAGGGCAGATAGTCCTGTTTCATATCCAATCACTTCGTTTTCATTGCGAAGAAGCTGCTTACAAAAAAGCGTTTCTCTATCCGGGGTATAGTATCCAAATGCTGTTTTTACCTTCCTACAATAAATACCTTTTGTCAAACGCACAATTTGCCCTTCTTTTTCAAGACGGGCCATATTTACATTGACTGTCTTTTTTACTGTTGCTGTTTCGAGTTGAAGTTGTTCCGCTACATACTGAGCAACTTGTTCTGTTGTAATTACTTGATTTGGGTCCAATGCAGTAAGATACCGCATGATCAAATCTCTATATTTTATCTTCTCCATACAGTTCTCCTTCCTGCCGCAGATACTCGCTTGTTATTATGATGCTCTATTGTCATTTATTTTATGCGCTTATAATAACATCTTTTTCTGTTGTGGTCAATGCTGACCGAGAAGACATGTTGAAATACTTTCCGCAGAACCGCATCAAAGGAATTCTTTTCACGGTTCCCAGTTGATTGGCACAATCTTGCCCCTACATTGGCGCAGTCCTGCCCTTTCGCCGTAAATCCATATCTGTTATACTTGGTACAGTCAATACTTTGTAAAGCAGCCGCTCCGGCAGGGGGCGGCTGCTTTCATTTGTCAGAAAAGGTGGTGGTTCACATTCATACTTTCCTGCAGAAAGCCCGCAGGACAATGAAGAGCGAGCGAGGTGAGGCCAACTATTTCTCCACGGTGTTCTTCATCTTTATCGCCGTTGTCCTGCTGGCATTTATCATCGATCTGTTCGGTATCATCTCCACGAAACAGGAGTTGGATCACGCAGCCGATCAGATGGTAAAGCAGATCCAGCTGTCCGGTGGCATCAACAGCGAGACGGATTCTCTCTTTGAATTTCTGTGCTCGGAGATCGAGGGAGCGGAAAACATAACCTACTCCATCGATGCCACATACAAGTCGCCCACACCGGCCGGAATGTCCAGGGCCATTCAGCTCGGGACTCCTTTCTATATCACCATTGAGGGTGAAGCAAAGCTGGGCGGCTTCTGGAATCTGGATCTGGTCAACATCACGGTGGTGGCCCGCGGCTCCGGCGTCAGCGAACACTACTGGAAGTGAGGTAGCCTATGAAGCATTTTATGCGGTGGCTGCGACGGCCACTCCGCAACGAGCGGGGTGAGATCACTTTCTTCGCCTGCTTTTTTGTGGTCGGCGTAGTGATGCTCATTTCCTTTCTTTTGTTGTACGCCTCAGTGCGGATCACTTGCATCAACATCCGAAACGGCGCTAAAATGGAGCTGAACAACCTGAGCGCCACCATCTATACGGACACTTACCGCTCCCAACGGGAAACTAACTTTGAAGAGTACCTGCGCACCCTCTATTCCAGCAGTGACTACACGGAAATGCTGGAGGCCACGGTGGCAGGCGGACTTGCCTCCAAAATTCCGCTTTCTACGGACGACTACCAGGTATCCGACATCAGCCTGGAGTTCAATGTGGTGGGCGACCGAGTCGAGTATATCTTCTATTGTGATGTGGAGTTCTATGTGCGGATGTTTGGGCACAACTACCCTACTATCACACAGCGGGTAGAACTGACTGGCTACCATAACACCAAATTTTAGCGGCGCTGTTGAAACATCAATCAGTTCCGCAGTATATGCTTTATATAACAGTAAAGAAGGAGTGTGGACACACATGAAAAAGTTTTTCCAATCCAAGGGCTTTATCGTTTCGGTCCTGGCCGTTCTCTGTGCTGCGATCCTGGACGTCTGCTGGTTCGTAAGCCGGGATCGAACGGAGGATTTTAAGCAGGAGGAATCGCCTCCCAGCAGCCCCACCAGCGATTGGTCGGACGGAGGCACCCAAAGCGGGGACAATTCCGGCGGAGCAGATGCGTATTCCCCTGGGCAGTCTCCCAGCTCTGAGGAGGAATACCCCAAGGTAACCTCCGAAACGGAAAGTGAAGTGGTGATCGACTTCACTGATACGGACAAGCCGGAGGAAACTCCGCCCCCTGCTCCGGAAGGTAAGACAGAGATCGCAGACCCCGGCGAAGATCACGATGTCAACCCCGACCCGTCTGTACCTCAAGTCACGGCGCCGCCGGCAGAAGAATCCACTTCCAGCAACGAGCCGGCCCCCGGCTCCAGCAATGGCAGCGGTGCCGTCTACGATCCCGTCTTTGGGTGGGTAGTGCCCGGCGATGTGCAGCAGTCCACCGGCGGCAGCGATGGTGACCTGAACAAGCAAGTCGGAAACATGGGCTGATTGCCCCACAACTAAACACGGATCTCCAGGGCCGTCACAGCTATGTGGCGGCCCTTCAATTTTATATGATTGGAGTGTGATGTCATTTGAAACGACTTCTCGCCCTCCTGTGCAGTCTGGCGCTGACCCTGTGCCTTGTTCCTGCCACTGCTTTTGCTGCCGGCGGGAACGGCAACATTGACGGCGGCGGCGGTGGTATGGGCCAGGGCACCAGCACCAACTTCTGGAACCCGGGCAATGACGGTGTTCGCATTACGGTGGTAGATGCAGCGAGCGGCTCTGCCGTCTCTTCTCCGATTGACTTTTCCAACCGTACGCAGAAAAGCAGCATTCTGCACTTCGGCAAAGTCAATAAACTGCAATATCTGGCCGGTACCGGGCTTTCTCTTCAATCCGGCGTGGCCTATACCTGCATCAAGCCCACCCAGTCTATGCCCACAATCGTCAGCAGCAGCGGGCAGAATAATATTGATGCCATCAAACGGTACTTCTGCTCAGAATATGCCTGCATGATGGTTGCTCAGGCAGCAGGTGTAGATTACGAGCGGATGATTGCCGGCGAATATAAGCTTCTTATCGAGCCCATCGCCTACTTTACCCACAATGGCCAGTATTACTGCATGACAGCAACTGAAGCCGGCCTGTACGATCAGCTGGCGGGTGGTTCACTGCGAAGGACTATGACCTCGCTCACCCATAAGAACTTGCCCTTGAGCATGTTTCTGGAGTTCAGTGACCTGGGCATTTCTGCATGGGGCGGCAGCACCACCGGGACGCAAAACAACTCCGACATCATCAATACCCTCGGCGTTGGCATCGTCTGGTTTGATGAAATCCCGCCCGAAGGCGAGATTGAGGCTCCTGATGTAGAGTATCGGGTAGATACCGATGTAATCACGACCGTGACACTTCGGACTGACACTGACCTTACACCGGATAACCCCGCTTCGGTGACTTTTTCTATTCTCGGCACATCCTACCGGGTCAACAATATCGTGATTCCGGCTGGCGACAGCCAGAAAGTCTGGGTCAAATGGCACACTCCCTCCACTCCCCAGACAGTCACTATAACGGTATCCGTCAGCGGCGCTTATACCGCTCAGGATACCTTTGTGGCGAAAATCGTAGATCTGAACGAACACATACCGCCCGATCCCGTAGCTACGGATACCAATCCGAGCTATACACTGCCTTCCCTTCCCAGCGAAACACAGAAGCTGACCGCCAACTGGGGTGTTTGGAGCTGTTACTGGGTGCCGGTATGGGTATGGTGTGACCACGGAGAAGATGGTGGTCACTGGGTCGATGAAGGATATTGGGAGTATGAATACACCGGTTACTCCGCTTCAATCAGCGGCGTCATGTCTCTGATGCCGGATGATATTGTACCGACTGCCTCCGGCAAGGCCATGAAGAGCGGGTATGGCGTCAAGCAGGATGTGACCGCAACACTCTCTACCGATGCCCCCACCAGTCACATTACCCATCCGCAGACTGCGTTTTCTGTGTTTCCGGAATTCCAGTACCAAACCTATCTGCGTCTTCTGCAGCGGGTGTCCAGTGGTCGAAGTGCAAAATTCACTTTCCAGCCCAACGATTTCTCCACTTACAACAGAACGGTGCATTTTACGCCTATCTGGTTCCCGGATTCTACCAACTACACAGTATTTACTCAGGTTTGGGACACGTGGACGCCGGATGGGATGCTGAGCATCAACCTGAACGATTATGTATCGATCAACGGGAGCCTCTATGATGACTGGTATACCAATCGAGAATAGTATCTGGTCGGCATATCTGCTCACCGCGTTTTTGGTGATTGTCGGTTTTGCCTTCTACGATATCTTTCATCGGCGAGTGCCCGACCGGGCGCTCGTCTTTTTTATCCCGCTGGCTGCGGCGGCGCCGCTGATCAAAGCGTGGTTCGCACTGGACTGCGGACAACCTCCGCTTTGGCTCTGGCCGATATTCGCAAAGTCCTTAATAGGTGCTCTGCTTGGATTCAGTATTCCTCTGGCTGCTGCCATGGTGACTGGAGGGACCGGCATGGGCGGCGGTGACATCAAATTCTGCGGTGTGCTGGGACTCATCTATGGTCCTTCCGGTATGTCCATCGTTTTTCTGGTTTCCGCAGTATGTGCTATGCCCATCATTTTGATGATTCGGCGGATTTACCGGGATCGGCGGCCTTTGTCTATCCCGTTTCTACCTTTTCTGGCCTGCGGCTGCTCTGCGGCGACATTGGCCGAACTATTTTTGCATTAGGAGATTATGCTTATGAAATTGAACAACCGTTTTATCTTCGGCATTTTGTCCCTGGTCCTGGCAGCAGTCATTGCCTTTGTTGCCCTCCCCACCATCGCCCGCCAGACCAACGGAAAAGCCGAAATCGTCCGTATTACGCAGTCGGTGCTGAAAGGCGAAAAGATCACCTCGGACAATGCCGAGGTTGTGGAAGTTGGCGGCTACAATCTGCCCTCCAATGTTGCGCACAGTCTCAGCGATGTGGAGGGGCTGTATGTAACAGCGGATCTGGCTGAGGGTGACTACATCCTTACCAGCAAGGTCAGCAGTGTTCCGGTTTCTTCGGATGTGGCACTCACTGACATCCCTTCTGGAAAGGTAGCTATCTCAATGACTGTTAAGACGCTGGCCTCCGGCCTCTCCGACAAGCTCCAGCCCAACGACATCATTCGGATCTATCACTTCCTGGAGACAGCAGAAGAGGTCCCGGAGCTCCGCTTTGTTAAAGTGCTGTCGGTTACCGATTCCGATGGTGTCAATGTGGACAATACCAAGGAACCCACGGAGGACGAAGAACGGCAGCAATCTGCTACCATCACAGTTCTGGCGACGCCTGAGCAGGCCCGGATCATCACAGAGATGGAAAACGACGACGTCGCCCATGTGGCCCTGATCTCTCGTAACAACGATCAGCTGGCCGAGGAACTTCTGGCAGCGCAGGACAAAACTCTGCAGGAGATCTATTTTCCCGAAACGCTGACGGAAGATGGTGAGACTACGGAGGGCAGCGAGCCTACGGCCGAGGACGGTTCTGAGGCGCCGGACAGTGGCGCTGAAACGCCCCCCGCGGACACCAGCCAACCGGCTGAGTAACAGAAGGAGGTCGGAAACGATGGGAAAAGTCATTACTGTCTGGGGCAGTCCGGGAAGCGGGAAAAGTATGTTTTCCTGCATTCTTGCAAAAGCCCTGACCCGAGATAAGCGGAAAGCCATCATCATCAACGCGGAGATCAGCGTTCCCATGCTCCCGGTCTGGCTGCCGGATCAGATCATTCAGACCAACGCCTCGGTAGGCCAGGTTCTCAGCAGCGTAGAGATCGATACCTCGCTGGTGGCAAGCCATGTCACGGTTCTGAAAAGCTATCCGTTTATTGGCCTGATGGGGTATTCCGCCGGTGAGAATCCTCTGAGTTACCCGGAAATCAAATACGCCATGGTGCTCCAGCTGGTCAATGCGGCAGCCAAACTGGTGGATTTCGTCATTTTGGACTGCAGTTCCAACATGACCAATGTGTTCACACCGGCGGCCATTGAATCCGGTGATCTGATCGTCAGACTGCTCACCCCTGATTTGAAAGGGATCAACTACTTGAAGGCCCATCAGCCGCTGCTGGTGGATGGACGTTTTCACTACGATCAGCACCTGACCTTTGCCGGTATGGCCCGGCCGTTCCACGCTCTGGATGAAATGGGGTATATCATCGGAGGGTTTGATGGTTTGCTCCCCTACGGCAAGGAAATCGACCGTTGTGCCACTGAGGGTGGCATGTTCCAGGCCATTAAATATTGCAATCCCAAGTACACCGCTTCGCTCAACAAGGTGCTGGACGCACTGGAGCAGATGGAGTTGGCGAAACAGGCCGCAGAAGAAGATTCTGACGATGAGGAAGAGTTCGAGGAGGACGATGCCGATGAATAACCTCAACGACATATTCTTTGCGCCTGCCGCCAATCAGGATCTGACCTATGACCAGGTGTTGGAGGATGTGCAGCGGTATTTTGCCGAGAATCACGCATCCACTATTGCCGAAGCTGGCGAAGCCAATGCCGAGCGGGCCACGGCCTTGCTGAAAGAACTGATGGTGCAGTACATCGTCAAACGCAAATATGCTATCAGCGGGCTGACCACCGAGCAGCTTTGCGAGCAGCTCTATGAAGATATGGCCGGGTACTCCTTTTTGAAGAAATGGATCTACAAGCCCGGCATCGAAGAAGTCAATATCAACGCCTACAATGACATTGAGGTGATCGAGGCCGGCGGCCGCAGCATCAAGATCCCGGACAAGTTTTCTTCTCCGCAGCACGCCATTGATGTGGTGCGGCGTATGCTCAACGCCTGCGGCATGGTCATCGACGATACGATGCCCAGCGTGGTGGGGTTTCTGGATAAGAACATCCGTATCTCCGTGGATAAGACCCCTATCGTGGACCCGGATGTTGGTATCAATGCCTCCATCCGTATCGTCAATCAGCAGACGGTCTCTGAACAGAAGCTTCTGGATTCCGGCAGCGCCACAGCTGAGATGCTTCACTTCCTGATGGCCTGTATTCGGTACGGTGTCAGTGTGTGCATCGCCGGTTCCACGGGTTCCGGCAAGACTACCATCATGGCCTGGCTGCTCTCCAATGTACCCAACAACCAGCGCCTCATTACCATCGAGGAGGGCAGCCGTGAGTTTGATCTGGTCAAACGGGACGAGAACGGCAGCATTCTGAATTCTGTCATCCACCTGCTGACCCGCCCCAGCGAGAATCCGGCTCTGAATATCAACCAGGACTTCCTCTTGGAGCGGGTTCTGCGCAAGCATCCCAATGTGATTGGCGTCGGTGAGATGCGGTCTGCGGCGGAAAGTCTGTCTGCAGCAGAGAGCTCTCGAACCGGCCACACGGTCTGCACCACCATCCACTCCAATTCCTGCAACAGCACATACCGCAGAATGATGACCCTCGCCAAGCGCAAATACAGTATGGATGACTCTGTGCTCATGGAAATCATGGTAGAGGCCTACCCCATCGTGGTGTTCACCAAACAGCTGGAGGATCGCTCCCGCAAAATCATGGAAATCCTGGAGGGTGAGGACTTCCGAGATGGTCAGCTCGTCTCCCACACACTATATCAGTTTGAGGTAGAGGACAATGTGACCGACAGGGATGGGAATGTCCGTGTGGTCGGGCACCATCGGAAGGTCGGCCTGATCTCCGACACTTTGAAAAAGCGCCTGCTGGACAACGGTATTTCCAACAAGGAATTGGCTGAGTTCATGCAGCCCCCTAAGGAGGTGGATTAAGCATTGCAGTGGATCTATATCATATGTTTTTCGCTTATCAGCGCGGGCCTCCTGGCTTTGTTCGGTGTGCGCCCGGGCGATTTCATTGACGCTCTCTTCCGCTCCCAGCGCAAAGCGGCCACGTTGTCTGATGAACTCAATGTTCTGATGGGCACACCCGCCAAGGGATTCTTCAATCAGGATTATGAGCTGAAGCAGATCCTGAAAGGCACCGGCCGGTCTGACCGTTATGAGGCCGTCAAACGGCTGTCGCTTATCCTATTTGCGGTGGGTGCCGTACTGGCGCTGCTCATCAATAATGTGTATATGGTGCCGATTCTGGGCATTGGATTTTCCCTTGCCCCCATTTGGTACCTGCGAAGCACCGCCGCCAGCTACAAGAAACATCTCAATGAGGAACTGGAGACCGCCATCTCCATCATCACCACCTCTTATCTGCGCACCGAGGATCTGATCCGGGCTGTCAAAGAGAACCTGCCCTACATCAACGAGCCGGTAAAGGCCAATTTTGAAGCTTTCGTCTACGAGGCGGAGCTGATCAATGCCAATCTGACAAGCGCCATCAACTCCCTCAAGATGAAGATACCCAACCGGGTCTTTCATGAGTGGTGCAACATCTTGATTCAGTGCCAGTCTGATCGTTCCATGAAAAACACGCTGCCCACCATTGCCCAAAAGTTCAGTGATGTGCGTGTGGTACAGTCTGAACTGGAAGCCATGATGCAGGGGCCGCGCCGGGAAGCTATCACAATGATGTTCCTGGTGATCGCCAATGTGCCGCTGCTCTACTTCCTGAACAAAGACTGGTTCCACACCCTCATCTTTACGACTCCCGGCAAAATTGCTCTGGCGATCTGTGCAGCCATCATTCTGTTCGCTTTGACCCAGATCATGAAGCTGAGCAAACCCATTGAATACGGAGGTGACGGCGCATGACGCTTCTGGCTCTTTTGGCGATTATCTGTTTTGGGTTCGCCACCTATAACCTGACTTGCGCCTTCGTGGACATTCCCACTAAGAAGACCTCCCGGATGATGATGCTGGCCCGTAAGCAGCAGGGCATCAAAGCAGAAAAGCTGCTGGACGTCTACACCACCAAGATTGCCGGGCTACTCGCTCCTTATCTGAAACTGGACAAGCTCAAGCGCAATAAGCTTCAGCGGGCACTGGACATTGTTGGCCTGGAACTGTCACCGGAAGCCTATACCGCCCGGGCATGGGTCCGAGCGGGCGCCGTTGGTCTCTGCGCTTTGCTCATGGCGCCGCTTATGCCGTTGGCCGTTCCGATCCTGATTGGTTTGGCGGTAGCACTGTGGTTTTCGACCTATTACAGCGTTTTCGATTTTGTTAAGAAGCGTCGCAAACTCATTGAGAGCGAGATACCCCGATTTGCTTTGACCATTGGGCAGAATCTGGAGAATGATCGTGATGTACTGAAAATTCTCACTTCCTACCGTCGCGTTGCAGGTAAGGATTTCGGTGCAGAGCTGGATCAGACGATTGCTGACATGAAAACCGGCAATTATGAAAACGCTCTGATCCACTTTGAGACCCGCATCGGCAGTCCCATGTTGTCTGATGTGATCCGAGGCCTGATTGGCGTACTACGCGGTGACGACCAGCGGATGTACTTCAAGATGATCTGCTTTGATATGCGGCAGATTGAACAGAACAACCTGAAAAAAGAAGCTGCCAAACGGCCCAAGAAGATCCAGCGTTATTCCATGATGATGCTGATCTGTATTATGATCATCTATCTGGTTGTCCTCTGTACGGAGGTGCTGGCTTCTCTCGGGGCTTTCTTCGGCTAAAAGGTTCCCGCTCACACTTCAAGTCTGAGCTTTAATATACCAACTCCCCGCTCGGGAACCAACCCATAATGGAGGTGATACCGTGTATGTCAGCGGGTTCCCATAGCAGCCGGCGTACCGGCTGCTATCAACCTTGCCACAAGGCCGGCCTGCTGACAGGCCGGCCTTGATTTATCGTCTGAACAGGAGAATTCCATGGCGAAGAAAAAGTTTATTCCGCCTGACGGCGAAAATCGGATTCGCCGCCGGTTCCACCAGCTTCTGCATCAGAAGCCCAAGGTATATCCTGACAAGCCCCGTTCCAACAAAAACGGCCTGCTCAAGCCGATCCGTCGCTCCTAACAGGCTGCACCCAACCATTCAATAATCACACTCTCAGGAGGTATTTTCATGAAGAAGTTTACCAGCTGCATCTGCAACAAAGCCAACAGCCTCGTCCTTCGCACCCGCACGGCGCTCTCCAACCAGCGCGGCGATTTTTATATCTCTGACGCTGTGAAGATCATCATCGCTGTCGTCCTCGGCGCGCTGCTCCTGGCGGCTCTGACCCTCATCTTCAACGATACGGTCATCCCCCGGATCACCCAGGAGATCGAGGGTCTGTTCGCCTAAGCGCCAATATGTGGGGGTCGGTTTGTGGATATCCACAACCGGCCCCCGCTTTTTGTTTTTCAAAAAACGAATAACGGAGGTACAGGATGAATACACCCTGCAAATTTTATTCCTTTCTGCGTGCCACTGGTGGAAACTGGCGCAACGCCATTTTTATCTCCTGTGATTGTGAGGTCTGCCCACATGAACATGAAAAACCATGCTCGGGTTTTCTGTTTACCGTGGATGAGTGCGGGCAGGTCATGCTGCTGTCTGCCGAATCGGTTCATCAGCTGACCGGCGAGCAAGTTGATCCCGCCGAGTGCAGCGCTGTCCTGCCGCGCCGTTCCTTTGAATCTGCCTTTTCAAAATACATTGAATGGCACACGCCGGACCCGTCTGACTGCACACTTCACCAGCGTTGCTCTGCGTGGTCCTGTGGCAGCGCCCCCTAATTTATACCCAAAAAGACGTCATTGCGCCGTCTTCGGCGCGTTTTTGGAGGTGATGATTTTATGATGAAGTCAAAAAATATTAAATGCCCATACTGTCACGCCAACGCTTCGCTTCGCCCCGCTAGTGTTGTATATGGGCACAACCGACGCTCTCAGGGAAAATTTCTCTATCTCTGTGATCGCTGGCCTGCCTGTGACGCTTATGTGAGCGCCCATGATCGAACGCACCTGCCCATGGGGGTCTTGGCCAATGGTGATCTGCGACACAAACGGATTTTGGCGCACCAGGCACTTCGTCAGCTGCAACAGAGCCGGAACATGGAAAAATGGGAGGTCTATATCTGGCTACAGGCCAAATTGGGCTTAAACGAGCACCAGACTCATATCGGACAGTTTTCTGATTGGATGTGCGATGAAGTGATTCGTCTGTGCAAACAGGCGTCTGGCCCTCCCGCCGACATGAAGGCGGCAGCCTGATGGGGGGCGAAAATATGAATAGCCTAACGAAAGCACAACAGGAACTCGTTGCACAGAATCTGCCTGTGGTACATTGGGTGATTTGTGACTATATCCATGTCAATCCCACCATTTGCGGCCTGGAGTATAGCGATTTGTTTCAAGAGGGATGCCTCTGGCTCTGTAAAGCTGCAGCCACTTATAAGGATGACGGGCGGGCACAATTTTCCACCTACGCCAAAACAGTCGTAAAAAACGGTCTCTTATCCTACTGTAGAAAGGTATGCAATCACCGGAGCCATTTCAGCCGTCTTATCATTGGCGAGCATGGCGAGTTGGCGGCAGACGGTGAGGCGTTGGAACCGCAGGCCGATGATTTTGATGCTCGTATGTCCCTGGTAGAAACACTGTCGCTCCTGGAGGCCAGCAAACAGGAATATGACGGTGTAGCCAGACTCGGTATTGAGGCGCTTGCTCTTAAACTACAAGGGATGCGGGTCACAGATATTGCGGAAATCTATCATGTGCCTCCTTCTCATGTAGGCGCCTGGATCTCTCGCTCTGCGGCCAAGCTGCGCTGTGATCCCCGCTTTTTGGCAAGTCTGCTTTGAGTCTGTTGAAAACCGCGGTCATACAGCAGTAAAGGATATTTAAAAGGAGGTTTTGAAGCTATGGAATTAAAAAAGCTGTATACTGCGGTCGGCCGTCTGGAGCGGGAGGCCAACGGGTGCGGACATTCCTGCCCGGTCATTGTGCTGGGTGGTGAGCGATACATGGTGGATATGCAGGAAATGGTCGTGTGGACTGCACTGAACTGGCGGATCTCCAAATGGGATGATATTTCCTTCCAGTGTGACAAGCTGGCCTCCTCCCTGGGCGGATGTGTTGCCCGTCCCTGGGATGCCTGCGTCAACCGTTTGCTCATCCGCGGCCTTCTGGTATCCGGATGCGGCGAAACAGAATTCGATGCATTGTACGACCTGCTCAGCTCTCTTGGGGTCATCCCCACCAATGGCTCCGCATTTGTACGCGGCGTGTCCGCTGCCAAACTGGTACTCAGCCGGCGGATAACGATGAAGCAGGCTATGAAGCTATTCCATAAAGACCGCCAGACTGATTATGAATCCCGTGTAATGAGGCTGGCCCATCAGGCGCTTCTTTCCACCGCCGAAATCATCAAATGTGTGGAGCAGGATGTCTTCTCTCTCCCCAGTGAACGGGTCCTGATGGAAAAGGTGTACGGTGACAGCGAGACCACCTGCCAGAATATCGCCAGCATGATGAAGAACAGCCGGAGCAGTCAGGCTGTCACGCTGGCTGTGGCCAACCTGTACCTGCGCCAGCAAATCATTTTTGAAAGGATCAGCACATGAAAAAACAATGGGATCAATTCCCCTTTGTGCTGCGGCGTAAGATTCTACTGACCGCTTTGGCCGGACTTGCCAGCCTCGCTGTCAGTCTCGTAATTTTTACCGCAACCACAGATCACATCCTTCTGGCATTGGGCGGAATTATTTTCATCGCTTCGCTGGTGCTGAGCGAAAGCCTGTGGAGCACCGCCGCTCGTGGCCGGTATGAGGTAGTCGAAGGAGTTTGTACCAGTGTCACTGCCCCCGCATTGCATCGTTATCGCAAGGTACAGTTAGTAGATGCCCAAGGCGCAGAAACCACTCTGCTTTTGAGCAAAGCTTCCAGGTTTCGGATTGGTTCCCACTACAGATTCTATTTCCAGACTGGGAGCCGTCCCGCAGTTGGAAATGACTACCTGGACGCAACCCTTTCTACCAATAGTTTTCTGGGGTATGAAGAGCTTGAAACGACTTCCTCTGCGGATGAAAACCTTGAATAAGAACCCACGGAATAAGGAAAAAGCTGCGGTGCCGTTCAAACCGTTATGGTGCCGCAGTTTTTGCTTGCCTTTTCAAATTTAATCTGCATTGCAGAAAAGTGAAAATACTTCCCTTCCCGCCGCCGGCAAAACTGGAAGATGTGCAGGCCTTTCTCCAAACTTTCCGTGCGCTTGATCCAAAGCCGAAGCTGCATTCCTTTGAAGATGTCACACGCTGGTGGTTAAGTCATTCGAATCCTTTGACCTACCAGCAGGCCCTGTGCCTGTCGGACGAACTCTATCGCCGCTTTCTTTCCCGCCTAATGCTCCAGGAAGAAGATTGCTGCCGACTGGCCGCCTCCGGCCTTGTAACCGAGGAAGAATACCAGGACATTCAGCTCTGGTTCTTTGACGAGGGCAAAAATTACTGCTGGCTGGGTCCCCTTGGAGTGGATGGTACCGGAAACATCTACGGTCTGACAATTCACTATGGCAAAACTTATGCCAGAAGATTGAAGTTTTACCTGCTGGATGACTACTATCGTTACATGAACCATATGTTGTAAGTCGCCGCGCAAAAATATCTATATATAGAATTATACCACTTGACAGGTACAAGATATAGTGTTACAATTACCTTGTAATTGATTTTTGTGCGCTTCCCGTATGGGATACAGACCGATGTTCTGTACCGCAGGCCAAAAGCCCGCATTGCACACGCTGTTAAGTTTGTATGCAAGTGTCAGTGGTATCTCCGCGCCCATTTTGTGGCCGGATTGCTGCTGGCACTTTTTATATATAGATAGTAACGCCAAAGGCGAAGAAAGGAAGTGTTATGGCACAGATCCATGTATTTGGCCGAGTCATGCATGATCTTGTTCCCAAAGAAGGCCAGACAAAACAACCGTATGTCTGCTTTGACCTTATGGAGTGAAACGGCGGTAACCAGCCGGACTTTTATCAGGTATGGGCCCGTGGCGACGCTGTTGCCAGGCTCATGAAGCTCAAGGTTAGAAAGGGCAGCATGATCTGGCTCACCGGATCGCAAAAACTGGTGGATGTCCGCCAAAAGGACGGAAGCACGGTCAAGAAGCTGAAAGTATGGCTGACTGACTTTGGCTACCTTCCCGGACAAACCTCCAGAGCAAAGCCGGAAAGTGATCAGAATGGCTCCGACCAAGCGGAGACTGTTCCTGCACCCGCAGAGGTGATGGACGGTGACCGCGAACCCCTGCCGGGATAAGTACCGGCACCTCAGAGGGACCGTATCAAGTTTTCAGAATGGACTGAAAAACTTGGTGCGGTCCCTCTTTTTTTGTTTTCAGGCAAAATCTAAAGGAAGGACGGCAACAAAAATGAGTAACGACAAAGGACTTTTGAGCGGCAGCATCACCATTCTGATCGGTGCTGTTATCGCCATCATGGCTCTGGTGCGCGGACCGTGGCAGGCTTGGCTGCTGATTGGGGTATTCACCCTCTGGGGGCTTTGGGTCGTACTGATCCTCCTGCTCCCCTATATGCAGCAGGCCAAACGCCGTCGGCAGCGCCAGCAGCGGGAACGGCAGCTCCATGCCGAGGGCGTTGGCCGGAGCACATTTCAGATCCCGGAACTGGAAGAACCGATTTCAGATGATCTGCTGCTCCGCTATGCAAACCACCGCATTCTGACCTACCTACGCTCCTCGTATGCAAATGCCTGCTTTGAATGGTGCGAACCTAAACCGACTGAACTGATCCGCACCAATGGTACCGGACGCATCCGCCTTTACAATGTGGGTGATTTTGACCATGCGGACATCACCTTCGGCAAGGACGCAGCTATTCGCTGCGACCTGCTCCGGATTGTACCGCTGTCCAAGACTGAAGCAGGGGCAGACGACCCGAACAATATTCCCCCCAACAAGCAGCCAATCGATCCGCGCATCTGGTATGAAAACAGCGGACGCACGGTTTTGGAGGCACTGGTGGCGGATTTGAACTCTCGTGGCCACAGCAAGCTCACTCTGCGTGAAAACGGCGATATCTGCATTCAGCAGGGTGAGGAGTTGGTGCCGCAGGAACACCTCTCCAACTTTCCGGCGAAGGTCTACTGGCCCCGTCTGGTGGAAGTATTTGAGAGCAATGGTCTTTCTGCCGAAACAACGGCGCAGGGCATTCAGGTCTCTTGGTAAGCACCATCATACAAAGAAGGGAGTGAAAACACAATGAAATCCGGGATAAGCCTTGTTGAGATGGCAAAGGAGATCCAGCGTCAGGCCGAACTGAAGGCCGATTATGTGATGGATACCCGAAGCCTCCGTCTGGAGCCTTTTGGCTCGGACTTATATCTCAATGCCTATACTCCGTCTGGCGAGATGGCTGTGGAGCCGCTGGAGATCGATGCCATCGCCCACAGGCAGATCGGCACCCATCTGAAGATCCCGGCGGCCTACTACGACAAGATGCTGACACAGCATCCCCAGCTGCTTTCGGAAAATGTGAACGCCTGGTTCGAGCGTGAGCCCGCTGTGCGCTTAGTCCGCACCATTGGCGGCACCGCCCGGGCATTCCTTAGCAACCGCTACCGGCGTATCGACAATCTGGATATTGCCGGCATCGTTCTTCCTGTCCTGCAGGATATGGAAGGGATGCACTTTGAAAGCTGCCAGCTCACCGAAAGCCGTATGTATATCAAGGTGGTGAACACCCGGCTGCAAGCAGAGGTCTCTCCCGGCGATATCGTCCAGTCAGGCATCATCATCAGCAACAGCGAGGTGGGGCTTGGCTCGGTGAATATCCAGCCGTTGGTCTACCGTCTGGTGTGCAGCAATGGCATGGTGGTCAACGACGCCCAGACGCGCCGCAACCATGTTGGCCGTGTCAACGAGGCCACGGAGAATTATCAGCTATACTCCGATAAGACGCTGGAAGCCGACGATAAAGCGTTTGCCATGAAGATTCAGGATACGGTACGGGCCGTGGTGGATGAGGTGCGTTTCACTCAGGTGGTCAACCTGATGAAAGATGCCAAAGACGCCCGGATGAATACCGCGGATGTTCCTGGTGTCGTCAAGCTGGTCAGCAGAGACTTTCATATCACGGAAGAAGAAAGCTCCGGTGTGCTGCAGCGGCTGATTGAAGGAAACGATCTGACGCTGTATGGCTTGTCCAACGCAGTGACCCGCCACAGCCAGGATGTCGAGGACTATGACAGAGCCACCGCTCTGGAGGGCATCGGATACAACATTCTTTCCATGCCGGCAAGGCAGTGGAGCCGTATCAATCAGATGGCCGCCTGAGTGGCTACCAACCAGTCAATTCTAAGGAGGAACGAACTATGTACGAACAGAACACTTCCATGATGAACATTCCCGAGCAGAACGCTTTCCTGCTTCCCGCCATGGTAGAGGGCGACTTCAGCAGCGAGGAGATCGCGGAGGATGCCGACGGTCTGCAGATGATGAGTTTCCAGCGGGTGAAGATTCCCGCCGGCGGCCAGCTGCAGTTCGAGATCCCCACCGAAGACCCGGACAATCCGGACTATGCCCGGACGCTGGAGGGCGTGATTCTCTATAATCACGCCGCCTGCACCCTCTGGCCGGAAGGCAGTGAGTATGACGAGGACACCAAGCCTCTCTGCTCCTCTGTGGACGGCAAGACGGGAATTGGTGAACCTGGCGGCGCCTGCGCCACTTGCCCGATGAACGAGTATGGCTCGGCCCGAGACGGCGGACGGGGCAAGGCGTGCAAGAATATGCGGGACATCTACCTGCTGCGCAGCGGCGAGTATATGCCTCTGCTGATCTCGCTCCCGCCCACCAGCATTAAGCCGTTCAAAGAGTTCCTGAACAGAGCCTTTGTCTACCGGCAGCGTGCCACCTACGGCAGCCTGGTGCAGATTTCGCTGAAGAAGGAAAACAACGGCAGCAACGACTACAGCGTTGCCACCTTCCGTCTCGTGCGCGACTTCCAGGGCGAGGAGTTGAGTCAGATCCGTGCCTATGCCAATGGCTTCAAGGAGCAGATCAAGCTCATCAACATCCAGCGGGCCCTGATCAACGAAGAGCAGCGCACCAACGACTGCGAGTATGAGATCCCCGCATCCGCCACCGAAGCCGCAAATCCTGATGGGAGCTATGAGGTCGGAGCGATCAACGGCGACTACGAAAAGCTGCCGGCATAATGGATTTTCTGCGGGCATAACCGCATGACATGTCATCACGGGATACCTCTGGCTCACGCCGGGGGTATCCCTTTTTTGTTTTAGACTGGAGGAAATATATATGTTGTGTGAAGTACCGTTAACAAAGGAACAGCAAGAGTTTGCCGCCGAACATCACGGCCTGGTTTATAAATTTCTGAATGATAACCATCTCTCTGAAGACGAATTTTATGACGTGGTTATTTTTCCCTATTTAGCTGCAGTCCGGGATTACTGTAACAGTTCGTCTGCTCAGAAATACTCGTTCAGCACCATTGCCATGAGGCAAATGAAATTTCGGTTATGTGATTATTTTCGGGCTCAAGAGCGTCACAAACGAAATGCCGAAATCCTCAGCATCCACCTTGGCCTGTATCCCGACGGCACTCCTTTGGAAGATACACTGGCGGTGCAGGACAAACTGATGCAGGAATTCGAGATGGGCCAGCTGCTCCATGATCTGGCTGGTCGCATTTCCAGACAGCAGATGAACATTGTCCGTATGAAAGGTTGCGGCTATGGCGAACGAGAGATTGCCAAAAGCGAAAAGCTCCCTGTCCGGTGTATCAAAGATCTTCTTGAGGAAGCCCATGTGGTGTTTCTGGAACTCTGCCGCGAGTAATCTGCCCCGGCGGGAAATCAAAATCATTTTGAATGGAGGTCGAATACTATGACGAAATCGAAGAAATCCATTGTGATGCACGGAACGCTTCTGTGCCCGCTGGTTCTGGGCCACTGCGCTTTTCTGCGTGCCAACGGCACCACCTACCGCACCTCGACCGTCGTGGCGATCCACGAGCAGTCGGCGGATATGATCCATTTTGAGACGCTCAATTCCGACTACTACCTCTCTATGGACCCTTTCCCGATGGCAGCCGTCTTCCCGGCTTATACGGCCCTGGCCGCGTGCGCGTAGAATTCAACAAGTAAGGGGCCACGCCCCATAAGTCCCGGCCGTGGCAGGCGTCTTTGTCTGCCGCGGCCTTTTTTATGGAGGAATACGATGGAAGAGCAATCCAAAACCCTTGCCGTGTCGGTACGAGCAAAGGAGTTCGTTTCATATCACTGCAGTTGCTGCGGTCATTGCTGCCGTCATATTGAAAATTGCGTCATGGTTGAGAGCCTGGATGCCTACCGGATGGCTAAGCACCTGCGTAACCAGCATTGCGGTATCAGCAGCACGGACGATGTGCTGCTCCGATACTGCGAACCCATGCCGCTTACCGATGAAGGTTATCCCATTTATGTACTCAAAACGGTCGGCGCAGATGCCACTTGTATTTTTCTGCGCGAAAACCAGTGCAGCATCTATGCTGCCCGCCCTCGAACCTGCCGCCTTTACCCGTTCTCGGTGGGGCCTGGTGAGCGTGGACGGGATTTTGAATACTGCCTGTGCTTTGATGATAATCAGCAGCATCACTTCAACGGCGGAAAGGTATTGGTCAAAGACTGGCTGTACCACAACTTTCCCAAAGAGGACAAGGAATTTTTGAAGCAACAGTATCTGGTCATCCCAGAGATTGGCCGGCTGATGCACCGTATGCCGGAAGAAATGCGCCAAGCAGCTGTATTCAAGATATTGTTCTATCACTACTATCATTTTGAGCTGGATCAGCCATTCCTGCCTCAGTACGAGCAGAACAACCGCAGCTTGCTGAACGAGCTTCGCAAATTGGCTCCTTCAGAGTGAGGTGGTACCCGTGATTTATGTGCTGGAGCATCTCTCGTCACAGAACGGTAACGGTCAACCGTGCCATCAATGGTTGCAATATGCCGTCTGCGGAAAGCATGAAATTTTGCAAAAGATCTGCCGAAGCCAGCGTCACCCGGAAGAATGGCGTGTGACACCACTGGCTGTAAGCACAGCAGAGAAAAGGAGCGTTGCATGAGTACCAATCAATATCAGGAGATGCGTAATCGCCAACAGGCGGAAATCAACGCATTCCCTATGTTCTTTGCGTTCAACAAACAACAGTTTGCCGAAGGGATGCGCACACTGGGCCTCTCTCTTTCGGACACCTGCCAGATGTGCAGCATTTTCGGTGGCGGCTACTGCCGCAAAAGCGATGCTGCCAAGCTGGATGAAATGCTTGCCCGACATCGCAAAGAGCTGGAAGATGCTATTTCCTCGGATAAAACGGGGAAAGGCTTTATATTCGATATGTTCCTACAGGAATTGGAGAATCACGAGTATAGTTACACCGGCGATGTGCAGGAAGAATTGGATGCTTTGGGTATTACGCCCCAGTATATGGAGGCTATGCCACAGTTGATGACAGGCCTCTCTCTGGCCTGCAATAAGGCTATGCAGCACGACTGTTTTGGCTGATTTTCAGTATCTATTATGGATGGTCTATGACCTTATCAGAGGTCTCAATCAGTAACCACCGCAGCTTTTGTACCGTCGGTGGTTCTTTCATTGACAGGAGGTACCAACCTTTGAATTTCCACGAAACGATATACGGTCACCGCTTTTTTGAGGCCCAGCTGCCCAATCTTATCAAGGCGATGGAACGAATTGCTGACGGACTTGCGCATCTTGAGGCGGGTTCGCCGCAGAGTGCAGCTCCTACATCCAATTTTCTGCACGACCTCTACTACGGTGACTGTGAGCCGAGCGTGTTCAAAACGCAGAGCAGTGAGCAGAAAAAAATGGACAAGTCGGTTTCCGCTGCCGAAGCAGCCCTGCGAAACATCCTGCAGAAATCCCCGTCAGCCATAAAAGCGTTCGAGGCCTATCAGATCGCTGTTGGTGAGCAACACGGCGCCGTTACTGAACAAGCGTTTGAATCCGGTTTTCAGACTGCCTTTCAGATGCTATTGGCTGGTCTTCCGCTGCCTGAAGGCACGCATGATGACGAGTTTCCTCTCACTCTGCAGGAACTCAGAAAAATGAACGGCCAACGAGTGTTCTGTCTCGAAACAAATGAGGAAGTCCAGGTCGTGGCCTACAAAAAGGGATTTATCCGAGTAACCAATGACAAAGAGAACCTCCCTATCCATGGCTTGACTTTATATCGTCGTCGGCCAAGCTGGTGTGAATAGAACCAATGCCTCAATCAAGGAGAATACGGCATGAATATTTGCGAAGATAAAATCAAAGTGTTTCTTGAGCGGCTTTTACCCCTTCATGAATCGGAACAACAGATTCTCTGCCCAAGGTGCGGCCACAATGAGTTATATACCGGCAATTACTTTTTTCTGAACCCGCTGATCCGATACGCTCATGTTTATATCTGTGAAAAGTGCTGGATGGATGAAGCGTTGCGGGAAATAGACCGCCAACCAATTCCTCTCAGGATATGGAGTGCGGCACTTCCCCTGGTTTTAAGCGGAGAGTTACCGTCATCTATGAATCCAACAGCTGAGGAACCACATCCATGAAGTATGAGAACTATAGACTGCCCGGTGGAAAAACCCTCTCTGAAGCTACATTCGAGGATATCCGCTGGCAATATGGAGTGTTCCGCTGTAACAGCACCGGTGCTGGCCGAGATAAAAAATATACTCCTTGGCGGGCTGTCAAAACCAAATTAGGTGAGATCGAAGAATGTGACTGGTGCAAGCTGGTGGAGGCTGTCATCGAGCGGGAAAATGAGGTTCCGTTGCTGAATGCGCTTATCCAATGGTGCAATGAGCACAACTATGTCTCAGCATCTGTGTCTGAAATGCGGAAGGAGGCGCTCCAGCTTCATGCTTCCCGGATCTTCGACAATCCTCAATGGATCGGTTTTATCTCCTTTAACGCAAAATATCGGCCAGAAATACTGAACACTGCCAACATCGTTTTTGTTCGCATGGCGTGCTGCCCCGAAGCCGGCACAGTCACCCAAGAACAAATTGACCGCGCTTGCAGCGGCCAGATTTCTTGCCCACACTGTGGGCGTTGGAACAGCTTCACGATTTTGGAGCGAGGATCTGTCCCTGGTACTTATCCTTTCGATTCAGAGCACACCCGCGTGGAGCACATGGAGCATATGACAAAGAAGGAGGCTGACACAAATGATGCAGATTCCCCTTGGGAAGAAGATGACGAACTTTAAGTGTAAACCGCCTGAGAATCGGCTGAACCTACCCGGCAGGGGTTCCGTCAAGCAGTCCTCTAAAATGCAGGCGTACCGCGCCTATGGTGCCGCCCATTTTTATGTTCAGGAACGGTGCCGCCACTTCCGGCGTGGATAGCCAAAATCAATCCAGGGGCAAGGATATACCCCTACCCTCTAAAGAAGGAGGTATGACCTACGATCTACCAAAATGAAAACGAAGAACTCTGGCACGAAGGCATCTGCTTCAAAATCGGTGCACGGGTCTTTGCCAACGATCAGAGCGAATACGAAGGACTCTTTGGAACCATCTTCGAGATCCGCACCGGAACCGACAAAGAAACTGAAAACGACACGCCGGATATTTACTGCAGGTTTGACCTGCCTGTTCTCTCCGCTGACCGCAAAGCTCTGGAACGGACTTTTTCTGAACTCTACCATGAGCCAAAGAGCGTGGAGGATCTGGGACTTGATTTTGTTATCATGTCACCGGAAATGTTGATTCCTTTGCCGGCTCCGAAACAGGATTATCCCCAAGCGACACTTTATATTGTGGCTTCCCACTGGGCCAGCGACGGAGAATATGGCTCTTATGAGATCCCATTCACCAGTCTGATCGATGCCCAGAGGCAGTTCCATGATGATCTCCGGGAGGAACAGGACGGCGGCAGCATTGATAGTTGGCGCCAAAAGTGTCAGTTTGTGGAGGAAGAGACGCAAAATAGCTATGAATGCTATCTGGACGGTGAGTATTGTGAAAACCACTTTTCCATTGAGCTGAAAAGTTTTTCGTTGCCGATGGCCCCCTGCTTTATGGAAAATGTGGCTGGTCTCTGGCAGGGAAAAAATATGCAAGAGGACTTCAGAGAGCAGGTTGAAGACTGGGAGGAATTTCAGGAGCTTACTGTATCCCAGCGTGAAAGATTGCTGGCCTCTCCGGATTTTCCCCGGCGCCTTCTTGCACAGTTAAGAAGCAGTTCTGCTTATCAGGAGGCCTATTGGGAAGCGGTGTCTGAAGTAGCGGCGGCGCTTTTGACGGAAATCAGCCGACAGCCTGATACTGATAAATGAATGGAGGGATATGTTTTTATGGACGAAATGGAAAAGGCTCTTCGTGAAGAATTGGAAAAGCATCTGGACACGCTCCGCCGCAATCTGGAGGTCGTGCCTATGGATGTGCTGAAAACCAAGTATAAGAAACCCTATCAGGAGTTGAAGGAAAGCATCTGCAAAGCCGCTACGGCGTACACCCGCCATGTGTCTCTCGGGGGTATTCGCATCAAACAAAAGTATGGAGATGAGGCAACGAGCTATGCCAACGAAGCGGTAAAAGACTCCCAATGTCTGAAGCGGATTTCCGAGGCTGCTTTTGAGCGGCAGGACATGAATGAGATCGCTGCTTTGGCGAAACAGCTGAGAGAGGAAATTCTTCAGGTCCTCCATGTTTTTTACCTGCAGCATATGTGCATTTATGTGTCCAAAGAATGCATGAGCGACCATCATCTGGCGCCGGAGGTCTATAACGACGCTACCGCACAGGTTTGGCGAAACGGAGAATGGCAGACTATGGAGGATACTTCCTGCGGTGCGTTGCTTCCCGTTGAGGTCATCTATGAGGTTCCTGGCCCTGTCGAGGCAGCCGCATGACAAAAAAGCAGAAATATCTGAACAGCGAGGCCCATGGCTATCTGTTGGAATCGGACGCCTATGCTCTTCTGATCAAAGAATTGGAGCGAGTTTGCACCAAGTTTCAGCGCCGCATAGACAAGGAAAATGCCGCACGGCAGGCTGATTTCGATGCCGCTATGGAGTACCACAGTGAAAATGAGATCCAGGATGCTTACGGCTGGGAGTTGATCACCGAAGCACAGTACCATGCATACATGGACCTGTTCCACCGCGGTCGGCAGGCTCTTGAGGAACACGCTCCCACCGTATCTGAGCTGGCGTTGTCCATCGCAAGGCGGGTCATCTATGATTTGGAGTCTGATCAGCGTGAGTTTGCCTTCTCTGCTCTCACACCAGAACAACAGACTGCCGAACTGCTGCGCGCAGAGAAAGCTCGCAAAGAGTGGAAAGAACATATTGCCCGGTTGAAAGAGCAGCAGGGGCGAATCGTCAAATGGGAAGACAGAGACAGTACATCAATATGGGAAGACAGAGACAGTACATCAATGTTGACTCTTTGACTATGAGAAAAAGACCCTTCTGGTTCATTCAGAGTAAGTGTCAAAAGCCCGGCAGATTGTTTTCTTGCAATCTGCCGGGCACTTTTATGGAGGGACAGTTTTATGATCATATACCATGATACATCTTATGTGAAACCGTCCAACGCAAAGTGGAGCGCAAAGGATATGCGATGGAGGACATCTATTCTCTGCGCCTGCAGTTCTTATATACGGAAGCGCAGCAGGAAGAAAACAGAATGGCTCATGCGGCCGGAATCAGGGATACCGTTCAGCTCCGGCAGGCCGCCGAACACAGAAACGCGGTTATGGCTCCGATCATGGCTGCCATTGCTCATAATTTCATTTGCTACGGCTACACAGAAGATGAGCCGGCACCCTACCTCAGCGATGGTTGGGAAGTCTATTTCTGGTGCAACGATTTCAGCAATACTGCACACGGCTGTGGACTCTCCCGCAGAGATTATTCTTACTTTACGCTGACTTTCAATGAACGGCAGACGGTTATTCAGCGCAGAGAGCTTTGTGAGCGGCTGCTGGAATTTCTGGATACGCATTTTAAAAACCATCCGAACCTGCATGTGGCGGTTCAGTATTCCACCTGGTATGACACCAAAAAAATTGAAAGGGACGCCCGAAAGATGCAGTATCTTCTGGATGGGCGCCGCCATACCTACGGTGGGAAAGAGGGGCGATTTTTCCTTGAAAACGGAGACTTGCTCTTCCGCCCCAAATACGCCAAACGAACTGTCTATCGTGTAGACCGGGCAGACATTCTCACAATCTGCTGGGAATTGGGACTAATGCCTGATAGTTGTAGCGAAGATAGTCATCCCACATCTGCGGAAACCGACTCTGCCACCACGCTTCTCCCCTATGAGAAGTATGGCTCTACCCACCAGATCCAGCTCGCAGTTACCTCCTATGTCGGCGGCAATCTTGCAATTCAAATGGTGGCCTGGGAGGACGGCTATCCCGAGCCGTGGGCATCTCTGACTGTCAATTTGGACGGCAAGCGTCAGAAAGACTGTGCATTCATTGACACCAACGGGGACCCCGACTTTCCTGTTTGGATCATCCGCAACGGGCTGGCAGTCCCTACTGGCATCCTACAGCGCAGCGGGTTCTGCGAGTACCCGGAATACCGTTTCCGAGCAGGCCGGCTGCAAGAGCTTGATCCGGATGGGTACGCCTCTTACCTTGCTTCACAGCAAAGCGGGAAAAGCGCATAAACAACAATGACGACGAGACTGCTCTCCCCTATCCTGCACTCTGGAGTCAGTCTTACAACACAACGACCGGTGGGTTGCTTTTTGCAGCCCACCGGTTTTGCTTGGAGGAAAGCAATGCAGCCAATACCATTCAAAATGAAAGGAACAGACTATGCCATAACCATTAAAGTTGCCACCTACTCGGAAGGCAACCTCGCTATCAAACTTTATCAAGAGAATTTCGGGCAGTTGATATTCTGGGACACTCTCACCACAAATCTGGGTGGTCTGCGGCCGAAGGACTGTGGTTTTGTCAACACAAAGACCACTGGCAAACGGTTTTATGCATGGATTAAGCGCAACGGACTAGGAGAACCAACAGGCCAAATTCGCTCTGAAAACGGAGTGGATAATGTGGAATATCTCTTTAATAGCAAGAAGCTTAAAAAGCTTGACCCTGACGGCTATACCTACTATTCCAGGCGATTGAAAGGAGAGCTTGGCCGCCAATATGAACGCTTGTATTTGGCACTTCGCCGGCTCGCAAATCATGTTCCTCACTTCCACTACACGGATTACAGCGGATGGCGAAAACTCCAAGGCTCTGATGATACGCTCCCATTATGGATTGAAGCCGAAGATCCGGCTCACTGCTTGCGGTATATTTTTGAGCAGCGCGGAATTATGCTGCGGACCACAATCATTAACTGCGAGACCCAAACTGTGCAACGCTATATTCACCGCCGCAAAGAAGATATGGCCACCAACCTGCTTTCGTTTTATCAAGGGGAACTTCCTGTATACCCGCCTTGGTCAGAAGATCGGCGGCGCCAGAGTGACACAAGACACGAAAATCCCCTTATCCAGACTTTCAAAGAAACCGCAGAAATCCGCCAGCAGGCAGGAAAGAAAAAGAAATCTCAAAAAAGGAGGACTTGACAATGAAACTGCTGCTCTACCCCAAGGGGCTGTTAGAAGCAGCCTGGCGCAAAGACAAAAAACTTTATGCGGACGGTGACGCCGCAGATCCGCCCAGATGTCTGCGGTGTGGCGCCCCGTTGGCTCCCCATTTGATGGTAAACGCCCTTAGCCGCTATGTGGATGTCCAGATCTGTGAGGCCTGCGGGATGGACGAAGCTCTCCGAGATGCAGCGCATATTCCCTTGCCTCTTGAAGAATGGGACGCGATTAAGCAGGGGCGGCTGTTGAGGCCCAAAAAAAGTCGTGACTGCTATCTGAAGACCACCTGCAGCTTCGATCAAGTGTTCCAGCACACCTATACTCCCCCCATGCAGGCCACCAAGCGACCTGTCAGCGAGGCGGCTTACTCCCGCTCCGATTATGACGGGTGCCGGTGGTGGACAACCTGGCATGATGAGCGTGAGAAAAAACCAGCTCCGGAGCTGGTAAAAGAAATCGACGAGTTCCAGAGTGCCCTGTTCAAACTGCCGGCCTTCAAAACGCTGGATACCATGCGGCGGTTCTGCAGGTACGCACAGTCTACCAACGAGGCAACGGAATTCAACCTGTATTCCGAGACCGATCATCTGTATATCTGGATTCGTTTGATCACCCGGTTTCGGGATTACAATGTCTATGTTCACTATTACGATAAGGCTGCTGTTGAAGTCAAGCAATGAGGCTGAGCCCCTATGGATCACCTTTCTTATGTACTCTGGAGCCTATCTAATAAACTGTCGGCTAGGTCAGCTGTAGCCGCAGACTTTTTTGATGATAGTTAGGCTGGGATTTCAGCACGATTTCTAAGCTCCAACGGAGATTAGGCACCGACATTATCGAAGTAATGCGGGGGCACGGCTGCAAATTTGTTATCCCTGACTCCTGCCCAAAATAAAGCAAGCGCACAGCGGGTCTCCTTCCGCTGTGCGCTTCTTTCATTCCTCGCGCCGTCAATGTGGCTCCGGCATATGGGGTTCCTTCTGCTACTTTCAGTATTTCTCCAACGTCCGTACCGATTTCCCAAGGCTTCCCACACTGTAGTCAACCGGCTCATCACAAACCACGCCCAGCATAATGCGCTCTAAATGCTCAAATTCTGAAAATTGATCCAGAGATGCCATCACAAAAGAGTCTCGGACATAGCCGGCATTAGCTGCCATCAACTCTTGATCCACATAATATCCGTGATACTCCACAAAGAAGTTGATCATCATTGCGACAGTCCGTGTATTGCCCTTTCGAAAGGGATGCACTTGCCAGATCACCGGGAAGAGTCTGGTTATTTGATGAACAAATTGTTCTCGACCAATGCCCTCCCAGTGAGCATTTTTCAGCCACTGAAAAGCATCATTCAGATCTTCTTCTATTCTATCTTTATTGCTGTACCAGACACTCCGGCCTGCCAGCAGCTTCTCTTTCTTTTCGATATTGATAATGCGATACTGGCCAGCCCATTCATAAATGTCACCAAACGGGAACCGATGGATTTCCCGCAGTCCATCTGGTGAAAAATTCTGAAATCCCTTTTCATGCAAAAGCATTATATTTACTCTGGACTGCTCAGCCTCGATGCGATCCAGGATTTTCTCATTTTTGATGTCCAGTTTGTTTTTCAAAACAAGAGATTCTTCATACAGATATGGGTCAACCATGGCTCTGGTGCTCCTGTTCCGCGATCCGGCGATGATTCGCCAGAAGTGCTTGCTTCATCTGTTTGCCTGTCAACTCGCCGTGGGCCCAGCTTACAGACAATGACTGTGCATAGCTGGAAATTGGCGCGCCTCCAATAGCGGTAATAGCATCAGCAGCGTTGACCGCTGCAATTTGTTTCTTTTCCAATGGGCTCATGCCGGCTCCACCTCCTTAATTAAGCCCAGTATAGCACAGGGCAGATCCTGTTGCCAATAGGCCAGTAAAATACAGGTTTTTATAAATTAGCAGCATGCCTCAATGGTTTCTGATTGGTAACTAATTTATATTTAGAACATTCTTTCCCCACAGGTCGAACCTGGCAGGGCACAACACACTACTGTTTAGTTGTATATAGCTTCCCAGTGAAATTATATCTCAACTATTTTAAGCTCACGAGAAAGACCCTGAGACAATGCGCTCTCAGAGCCTTCCTCATAAACTCAAATCCGGAACAGTTTGATAGCCCGCATCAGCGTGATACACAACTCCTGGTACAGATCCTCGTCCAACCTGCCATCAAGCACAGCATTTTTGAGCAGCATAGGTTGGTACATGAGCAAAATGCTTGTGATTGCCTCATGGTCTCCGTCCTTGGCTCGCCGCAGCATCTGTTCAAATGTCACAATTATTCACTCCCTTGATGCTCCTCTTCAGCTTTTGAATGGCTCGGTAGTATACCGCGGCCGTTCCTTTATACGATAATCCCAGATGCGCGCCGATCACATCGAAAGAGCGTTCATCCAACACGCGGGAAAGGAGCACATACCGCTCACGCTCATCCAGCCTTTTCAATGCGTTCAGAAGATCACTGCTCTCGATCTGCTCCCAGAGAGGCAGTCGCTCTATCAGTTCCTGCTCCAGCGACTGGCCCACAGCGCAAAACACTTCCGAAAGTATCTCGTTTTCACCATATTTGCAAAGAGCTCTCAGATAGTCCCGCTGTGTGCGCCTAACCGCCTGGATTAAGTAACCTGTAAATCTGATTTGCAGTTCTTCCCTTGCTTGTCCATTATTTCGTTGCCACATGACCTTTTCCTCCAAATCATTCAAGAAGTCCAACAGGTTTCTTGAACTTTCGGAGGAGACCGGCATCGAACTAACGGGCGTGTGTGTTTGTTACATAAACAAACACAGACAACCGCACACCGCAAAAGTGAACGGTCGGCCGTGTAAAACACATAAAGAAGTCCGTCACGACTTCCGCCGCCCACAGGAGGAGGCTTGTCGCTCGATTTGCGATGTTCCGCCTGCTCCTGTGAAAAGGGCGGCGGAAAAACCGTATTGTAAAGTAAGCTGTGTGTCGAAATGTAAGCAGATGGACGAACCTCTTTATGTGCATGATCCATCTTTCTCTCATGCACCTTTGGCTCCCTGCCATCTGAACCACACTCTGCACACGAGCCCGCAACTATCAAGACTAGGTAGAGGGCCTGCCAACGCTTTGGGTTCAGTATCGTTCTAAAAATATTGTCGTTTTTTGTCGTCTGTAAACAAAGAGGCGGCCTCATTCATCTGCGAATAAGGCCGCCAAAAGCAATTTGAAATTTCTTTTGCCTTTCTGATTTTTAGTTTTCATATTCATTTCTCCATTTCTTTGAGTGCAGTTTATACCGATCCAACTAAAATCTCATTTTCATTGTAGTCGACAAAGCTGTCTGAATTCTGACTAAATTACCATTTTATTGCACTCTCTATAGAGTAAGAAAGTGCAGCCCCGCTGATGGACAAGAGCCGCACTTTCTTAGGTTACTTTTTTTCTAACAAAGTCGTCCGCAATCAACTGCGTAAGACTGCTGCGCAATGGAAAGCGTCGATGTGCGATGGGAAACCAGGATCACGGTTCGGTCATCCTGTTCCTCACGCAAAGCTCGTAAAATAATTCCTTCATTGAGGCTGTCCAAGTTGCTGGTGGGTTCGTCCAACAACAAAAAGGGCGCCTCATGAAGAAAGGCTCGGGCCAGGCCGATCCGCTGTCGTTCACCGCCAGAGAGGGTATCGCCCAGCTCGCCCACCGGCGTATCATAGCCCTGGGGCAATGTGAGAATAAAGTCGTGGAGGGCTGCCTTGCGGGCTGCCGCTTCGATCTCCGCCTGAGTGGCATCCAGTTTTCCGATGCGGATGTTGTCCGCAATGCTGTCATGAAAGAGGTCGGTGTCCTGGATCATATAGCTTTCCAAATGCCGCAGGTGATGGGTGGGGATATTACCCACATCGGTGTCTGAGATCAAAACACTTCCCGCCGGCGCAGACCAGAAGCGCATCAGCAGTTTGAGCAGGGTGGATTTCCCGGAACCGCTCTTCCCTGTGACGGCAATGATCTTTCCCTTGGGAAACTGAGCGGAGAGATCGTGAAGGATCTCCTCAGAGCCATAGGAAAATGTGAGACGCTTTACCTCCGCCCCGGAGAAGTCCGGGCATTGGCCGGTCAGCACCTCCTCCGTCTCCGGCTTTTCTTCCAGAAGCGCCAGCACTCGTTCCCCGGAAGCCAGCGTCTGATCCATGGTGGCGGAGAGATTTGCCAGCGCCAGTACAGGTCCAAAGGATGACGAGAGCATTACTGTGGTCAACAGAAGTACGGGGAACGATACATTCAACACCATTCCCACACCCAGCATCGCCAAAGTCAGCCCCATGACCGCCCCGCCGGACCAGGAGGACGCCGCCGCCTCATGCCGCTTGAGCTGCTTTTGCAGCCGGTTGAGCCGCTCTGTTTTCCGCTCCATTTCACGTGCCCTGGCTCCATCCTGTCCGTACTGAAGACTCTCGCGCAGACCACGCAGACTTTCCAGCACATAGCTGTTCAGCTCACCCAGCTGATTTCGAACCTCCATGCCCTGCCTCCGTCCGATACGGGAGGTAGCTAAGGGGATAACACAGCCCACCAGCAGATAGGAGATGCCAGCCAGCAGGCCCAGCAAAGGATGGAAGCTGCCGATCAAAACCGTCATGGAAAGAGAGACCAGCACGGCAATACAGACGGGGGCAATGGTATGGGCGTAAAAGACCTCCAGAAGCTCAATATCACTGGTGATCAGAGAGATCAGGTCACCCCGTCCCTTGCCCTCCAGCTTTGCCGGAGTCAGACGCCGCAGGGCGGCAAACACCTTGTCCCGGATGACCGCCAGCAGTTTGAATGCGATGTAGTGTCCGCAGGTCTGTTCTCCATAACGAAGCAATGCCCGGGCCACGGCGCACACAGCCATAATCGCGCCACCGGCAGCAAAGGTGAGGCTCCAGGGGGAAAGTTCCATGGCAGTGAGCAGCAGATTCACCGCCAGAACCGTGATGGCAATGGCGCAGAAAAAACCAAGTGTACCAAGGGCAATACAGAACACCATGATATGGGCCAGAGGCCGCAGCAGACCCAGCAGACCCCACATGATCTTTATGCCGTTTCTTCGCATTCCTCCCCCTCCTTTCCACCCGGATGCTCCAGTTCCTGCTGTGCCCGGAACAGGGCGGCATAGCCTCCGCCCATCCTCATCAGTGCGTTATGGGACCCGCTTTCACACAGCCGGCCATGTTCCAGATACAAGATCTTATCTGCGTCCGTCACATTGGCAAGCCGGTGAGAGATGACCAGAACTGTGTGCCGCCCTTTGAGGGAACGGATCACACCCATGATGTCCTCTTCGCTCTCTGCGTCAATGTTACTTGTGGCTTCATCAAAGATATAAATCGGGCTGTCCTTGAGTAAAGCGCGGGCCAAAGCAAGACGCTGCCGCTGCCCGCCCGAGAGGTTGGACGCCCGTTCCATCAGGGGCATATCCAGACCGCCCTGGGACTGCACGAAATCCAGCAAATTGACCCGGCGCAGCACCTCCTGCAGCGCCGACTCGTCGGCGTCCGGCCGTCCTTCCAGGAGCGTACTGCGTACCGAACCGCCAAAGATATAGCTATTAAAGGACACCACTGTGATCAGGCTTCGCAGGCTCTCCGCGGATCCCTCCCGCAGTTCGGTACCGCCGATTTGAAGACTGCCCCGGTAATGGGTCTGTGCGCCGCTGATGACAGCGGCAAGCGTAGACTTTCCACAGCCGCTCCGGCCGGACACGGCGAAAAAGCCGCCCTGAGGGATGGTGCATTCCAGCCCCGAAAGGGCATCCTTCCTGCCGTCATAGGAGAACGAGAGTTCCTGAATTGAGATGGGGCCGTTCTCCAGCGTTTTACCCCCTTCCTCCGGTTCCGTCAGATCCAGAAGACGAAACATCCGCTCGCTGGCAGCCATGCCGTTCATGGCCACATGAAAAAAACTGCCCAGCGCCCGCATGGCAAGGAAGAATTCGCTGGCCAGCAGGATCATGGCTACGGCTCCGGCAAAAGAGACCTGACCCAGCAGGAATGCACGCCCCGAAAGAATACTTCCCAGGGCTGTCCCGCCATAGGCCACCAGATCCATGATGGTTACGGAATTGAGCTGCATGGTTAGCACCTTCATGGTAACCTTGCGGAAATGTTCCGCTTCCTCATTCATCGCCTTATGCCGGGCCTGGTCCGCGCCATAAACCTTCAAAGTGGTCAGCCCCTGAATATTCTCCAGAAAACTGTCCCCCAGATTGGCATAGGCGTCCCAATATTTCCTCAACAGGCGCTTTGCCACTCGCTGGACGGCAATGATAGCCGCAGGAATCAAAGGCACACAGAGAAACAAGACCGCCGCCGTCAGAGGCGAGAGGGGTAGGAACACGATTAGAAGCGTTAGGGGTGCCAACATTGCATAAAAAAACTGGGGCAGATAATTTCCAAAGTAGGTCTCCAGCTGTTCCACGCCTTCACCCGCCAGCTGAACTGCTTCCGCTGTTGGGAATCGGTCTGTGTAGCTGCTGCCCAGCCTGCGCAGCTTATCATAAATGGCCGGGCGAAGCCTGGCCTTGACGCAGGCCGACGCCTGGTGGGTGTATCCGGCCGACAGGCGGGTGAGGAAAAAGCGGATCACGATGCATCCCCCGGCGACAAGAAACGCAGTCCCGGTGTCCTCCGGCCCTTGCTCCAGAACCTGTTCCAGCGTCCTGGCCACGGTGAACCAGAGAAGGATACCTGCCAGCAGCGAGACCCAACTGGCCACCACTTTTTTGAAAATAAACGGTTTCACCTCGGGTACCATGGCAATGAGACGCTTATTGATCATCATATCATGTCACCTCACCGGACTTACCGTGCTTGGACGGGCAGGTCTTGATAATAAAGCAAAAGGCAATGACGTGGGCAATCCAAACCACAGCAAGGCAGATCCGACCAACAAGAACGTTCTGCATGGCGATAAAAGCAATTGCCATAATGACGGTCACGGTGCCCATGATGCGCAGCTTTGCTTTCCAGGTCATTCCCTGGCCCCGAACAAATGTCTCCAGATTATTTTTGTAAAGCTTAGTCCCCTTAAACCAAGTGTTCAGCCGCTCCGAACTTCTGGCAAAGCAAAAAGTGGATACCAGTAAGAAGGGGGTGGTGGGCAGGACAGGAATCACAAGCCCTACGGCGCCCAGACCAAGGGCCAAAAAGCCCAGAATAATAAGCATGATTTTCATGAAATTGATTCCCCTCGCTACACTGCCATGACACACAGCCGGCCATCCGCCCGGATCACCGGCAAATCAATGCCATACAGAGTTTGAATACTCTCGGAGGTAATGACCTCTTCCGGAGGCCCCTGAATGGATACCTGACCGTCCAGCAGTCCGATCACCTCGTCCGAATAGGACAGCGCCTGGTTGATATCGTGGAGTACCATTACAATGGTGATCCCTTCCTCTTTGTTCAGCCGCTCCACCAGGCGCAGAATCTCTACCTGATAGCGGACATCCAGAAAAGTAGTGGGCTCGTCCAGGAATAGCAGCTTCGTATTCTGTGCCAGCGCCATGGCAATAAAAGCCCGCTGCCGCTGACCACCGGACAGTGCGCCCACCCGTCGGTCCCGAAGCTCCGTCAGGTCGGTAAGCGCCAGAGCCCGTTCTACCTGCGTCTGATTCTCCTGGTCCAGCCCTGCCTTAAAAATCGAGCTGTACGGCAGGCGGCCATAGGCCACCAGCCGCTCCACAGTCAGATCATCGGGCGCTGTGTTCTTTTGGTGGACGATGGCGGCTCTCCTGGCAAATTCTTTGAGGGAGATGGCGGAAAGCTCCGCTTGATCGAAACGAATTGTCCCGCTGTCCGGCTTCAGATTTTTTGTGAGGATCTGGAGCAGGGTGGATTTTCCGCAGCCGTTGGCTCCCATCAGCGTGGTGATGGCTCCGCTCCGGATGGTCAGGGACAAGTCCCGCAGAACGGGCGGATCGTTGTCATAATGAAAGGTAAGATGCTCAACGCTTACCATGCCGGTCACCTCGCTTCAACAGGATGATAAAGAACGGGCCGCCCACGATGCTCATAATGACGGAGGCAGCGATTTCATTGGGCGGCGCAATGCACCGGCCCACGGTATCCGCCAGCAGCAGCACAAAGCCGCCCAGCAAGATACAGAAGGGCACCAGAATACGGTGGTCGGAGCCTACGATCCGCCGGGCCATATGGGGCACGATCAGGGCCAAAAAGCCAACCACACCAATCACAGCGGTGACGCCGGAAACCAGCAGCACCGCCGCCACAGAGATCACAAAGCGGACCAGATCCACATTGACCCCCAGACCACGAACCGTTTTGTCGTCCAACGCCAGCAGATTGCAGACAGGCGACAGCACCAGCGCCAGGACCAGTCCGACAATGGAATACACCGCCATCATTGCAACATCCGACCATACCAGCTGGGCAAGTCCACTGACGGACACGGACACACCGGTGCGGTCCGTCAGCCCACCCAGCACCGACTCCAGTCCGGTGAACACCGCCGCCACGGCAATGCCGATGAGGATGATGCGCACCGGATCCAGGCTCCCCTTCCAGGAGAGAGAGTAGATCAGCACAAAGGCAAGAAGCCCGCCGAGAAAAGCGAAGAGGGGCACAGAGAAATAGAGGACGGGAAAAAGGTCCGAGATGACGGATGCTGCCAGAGATGCGCCGCCGGAAATACCGATGATTCCCGGGTCAGCCAGAGGGTTCTTCAGCACCGCCTGGAACAGCAAACCGGAGCAGGACAGGGCCGCACCTCCCAGCAAGGCTACGATGATCCGGGGAAACCGCAGGTCATAGATCGTGGCCACCCGTTTGTCATAGGTCACGAACAGCCCCTCAAAGAGCTCCCGGTAGGAAATGGAGATACTGCCCATCTTCATAGCAATCAGCGCAAGGATAAAAATCAGCAGCGCCAGAACCAGGCAGCCCACAAGGCCCTTCAGGGCATCCTTATGTACCGCTTTCCGCATAAGCCGCCTCCGCATCATAGGCTTCATAGGTACCGTCATAGAGGATCTCCTTCAGGATCTCCAGGGCCTCCGGCCAGTCAAAGGTACAGCTCATGCCGAAGGTGTTGTAGTCCAGCTGATAGACCCTCCCCTCCTGCACGGCCCGGAAATGTTTCCAGATGTCGTTGGTGGTAAATTCCTCCGCAAACATTTCCATGGCCAGATCAGGAAGGCCGTGGGCAGTCAGCAGGATCACATCGGGATCCAGTTCCAAAAGCTCCTCCGTGTTCCAGGAGACAAAATTCATCTCATCTTCCACCTGAACCACGCTGGTGGCGCCGGCCAACTCCACCAAAGAGCCCACATAGGAGTTAGGGGTACACTCGATATAGGCCCCGGGCAGCCCCATCAGTACCAGCACCGTGGGATGCTCCTTCCCGGCGATGGATGACTCGAACTCTGCCATGGTCTCTTCGTATTCTGAGATCAGGGCCTCAGCCTCAACTTCTTTTCCGTACTTTTCTCCAAGCATGGCAATGCTGTCGTACATACCCTGAACACTTTGCAGATCGATCCAGGTGTAGGGAACGCCGGCCGCCTGGTAGGTCGGCTCAATATTTTCTTTCAGTGTATCCGGCCCAATCACATCCGTGGGATCCAGAAGGGCAATCTGTTCTGCATCGGGAGCCATGGCAGTGCCGATTTCGGGCAGCCCCTGATAGCGCTCCGGCACCTCGCCGGTGGTGGTGGGGATGGCAACCAAGTCCAGCCCCAGCCAGTCGCAGATCTGGAGGGTGGCGTTGGAGGTGGCCACGATACGGCTCTCTCCAGCCGTCTCACCATTCCCGGTATTTGAGCTCTCCTCCGGGTGCTGGTCCACACAGGTTGTGAGAGAAAGCGCCATTGCACAGGCCAACCCGCCTGCCAACAGCCGATTCAAAAAACGGTGCTTCATCTTTATTTCTTCCTCTTTACAAAGTAAATCACTGCGCCCACAACGATAGCTGCCACGACCACGATTGCTGCAATCACTCCGCCGGACACGCCCGCAGAAGCCGACTCCTGCTCAACGGTGCTGCCGGTCTCAGCGTTATTCTGCTCAGGAGTCTGACTGCTCTCCGAGTCCTTTTCAGTTGTATCGGGTGTTTCTGGGGTTTCAGTGGGCTCCACCATATCTGTCTCCTCCGGAAGTGTGCTCTCCACAGGTTCCTCCGACTGCACAGGATCTGCGCTGTTTCCAGGTGTTTCCTCCGGTTCCTGAGCAGAGGGCACGGAAGGAGTCGTGGATGCCGCGGGGGTAGAAGGTGCCTGGGTGGAGGGAGCGGAAGTCCCGACGTTTTGCTCCGGTGCGGATGTCTCCGGCTCCGCACTGGGGTCGATGCTCACCACAAAGTCGCCGCTGCCGGCAGTCAAGGAAGCGGTGTCTACATATAAGTACCACAGCACATCACGCCCCATGGGAGAAACATACATGGTGCATTTCAGCTTTTGCCCCACATCACTGACCTTGATCCGATAATCAATCGAGTCATTCGCGGCATCTTCAGACATGATGTCATAACTGACCTGCGAGTAACTGTCATATCCACTGCGGGAATAGAGAGCAACATTACTACAGTTGCTCTGAAGCAACAAGCGGACAGTGATCCAAATATCATCGCCATCAACCTCGACAAGGCAGGTTTCATCGGTCGCTGAGCGACACATGCCCTCGCCCAGCGCAGCATTGGCAGTTCCACCATCATCCACATTTCCAGTATCCGGATTATAATAGGTGGTGACCATGCTGGCGGTATAGACACCGCTTTTGACCTCTGCTGCAGAAGCGCTGACGGACAACAAACCGGTCATCAGGCCCAGGCACAATACCAATGAGAATATCCTTCGTCTCAACATGTTCATAACTCCAATCATTGTGTTATACCATCGTGGAAGCGGATTCATTGCACAGCTTCAACTGATCCAGCAAAAACACTAAATCCGCCTCACTCTCCGGCATTCTGAAAACAGGAACTCGCGCTCTGACCCGGATGCGGAGCTTTGCAATGTGGCCATCCAGTCCGCTCTCACACACCAGTGCTTCTCCGGGGATCATACGGCTTCCGCTCTCTTCCTCCGGCGACTCATGCCATACTCCGGAAAGCGAATACCAGAGTCGCTCCAGCACACCTGTATGTCGGCGAGCTTTAACCGTTGATAGGCGGTACTGAAAGCTGCGCGGAAACAGGAATACCGAGCATCCGTCTTCCTGACAAACCAAGATGGCCGGTTTCCTAAATCCTTGATCACCCATGGACGGCTCATTGCTATCTTTTTTCCATACATGGAACGGAAGCTGATAGACGCCATATGTAAGGTGAGAAAAGAAATCATCCTGAACCAACGCCTGGGCTTGTCTGGGCTGCTCCCAATCTCTAATAATTGCCTCTACTGTTTCCGGCTTTAATGTAACTACCATGCGCCGTGCCTCGTGCTCAGCAAGATTCGGAGCAAGCCCTAATCCGGAGACCATCCAGGTTTCTAACTCTTTTGCACGATTCAGCTTTTCCATGATTTGAGCGTAGCCAAGTTCCGTAAGTTCGATTCTTCCATAATCACTCTTGCGGATCATGCCCAACTCTTCCAGCGCAGTGCTCAGATGGGAGGCGGTTGCCTTAGACACTCCAAACTCTTCTGATGCATTTGCGATACAACCTCCACTGCTACTGCGTACTGCAAACAAAAGCAAATATTCCTCTTGTCGATTTGTCATCTACAGTTCCTCCTATGTACGCAGACAGGGTGGGTGGCAGGAAGCTCTATTTCAGGCCTCCTGCCAACTCCCACCCGATCTTAGAAATCAGCCTGCGTAATCCAGGTAGCGGCAGAGCATGGTAGCAATCTGAGAGCGGCTGGCACCCACCTCAGGAGAGAGCGTGGTGGAGCTGGTACCGCTGATGATCCCAGCCGCATTGGCCCAAGCCATAGCATCCTTTGCCCAGGAGGCCACGGTGCTGACATCCGTATACTTGGACAGATCCGCTCCGGAACCAGGAGTCTTGCTCAGCTTATAGAAGTTATACAGCATAGTGGCAAACTCTTGACGGCTCACAGCCTGATCAGGGTAGAAAGTCTTGTAGCCGCCAATAATGCCGTTGTTATAGCCCCAGGCGCAGGCAATCTCATACCAGGAGCCCACAGCCACATTCTCCATGGAGTCCGGCAGCGTGGTGGCAGGAGAACCCGCCATGCGGTAGAGGACCGTAATCACCATCCCGGCCGTCATGGAGGTGTCAGGGCTGAAGGTGGTAGAACTGGTCCCGCTGAACAATCCCTGGTTCGTGGCGCGGATGATATACTCCTCCGCCCAATGACCGGAAATATCAGTAAAGGCAGAAGCAACATCCGTGGTAGGCGTGTCATCGCCATTCCCGGTGTCAGGCTTGACCGTAATTTCCATCTTGGTGCCGCCGAAAATGGCAAAGAGTCCAATCTTTGTGGTCATGATCTCATAACCCTCGTCACCTTCCGTACCCCGGAGGACGGTTTTGGTGCCGGTATCATTGATGCGGTACATAGAACTCACATCACTGTACGGGAAATACAGGGTGACCGCACCGAACGGATCAGTCTGGGTGCCGTTTTCGGTCACCAGAGAAACTTTATAAAGGGTGAAGCTGCCGGAGACGCCGGTGAGGGCTTTCTTAGCAAGGGTATAATCCGAACCGGAGGTCACCTGCTCCACCTTGAACTGGGTCGTAGTGGCCACCTTGGTGCTGTCAGTCACCAGGCGGACGCCGGTGGCAGCATCCGTGCGGTCCACATTTTCAACCTCGCCGCTGCTCATGGTATTGTCCGGCTGGATCTGGGTCAGAGAGGTGGTGGACACCTGATCCCAGTCGATGCGCAGGCGGGCATCCAGATACCCCTCCCCTACTACCTCATCCATGGGGGTATAGGGAACCATCATATGCAGGGAGATATATTCCACGCCCTCGCCGGTGATGTAGTCCGGCAGCTCAATCTCAAAGCTGCTGAGATAAGTGACGGTATGGTCGGTGCCGTCATATTTGGTCCCGGTCTGGACCGTTCCGGTAGAGAGGATCTCCACATCCTCATAGTTACCCTTGCCGGTGGTATCGTACTGCGCCTTGGTGATGGCGGACTGATAGCCGCTGACACTGACAGGATTGGTGGCAATCTGAAGTGTGTTTTCCTCGGGGTTATAAAGTGCTTTGCTGTTATTGTCGGTAGCCACGTTGCCCATAGACGCCTGGTTGCGGGTGGCATGCCAGAGATCCACTTCCACCAGCTTGTTGCTTTCCGCGGCAGCCGCGGGAACCACTGCCATACCAAGCGCCAGAGCCCCGGCCAGCAGAGAGCTCGTCAGCTTCTTAAGCCATGTCTGTTTCATTTCCATAATTCCTTTCTTTACAAAGTGTGGTCAAATAACCAGCTCAGGAACCGCCCTTATCGGGCAGCTCCCGTTGCTGAATTCAGCCAAACAGTTCGGCTTTCCGTGTCGTTATTTTGTCTTTGTGCCCTCCTCCTTCTGCTGCTCAGCGGGAACGGCGATCTTTTCCTCAAAGCGCATCAGGATCACCGCCACCTGAGAACGGGTGGCGCTGCCCTTCGGGGAGAGCGTGGTGCTGCCGGTCCCATGGACGATCCCATTCGCCGCCGCCCACTGCATGGCACGGATGGCATAGCCGGATACCTGATCGCTGTCCGTGTAGTCATTCAGCCCCTTAACCAGGCTGACATCGTATTTCATGTGCTGCGCATAGCGATAGAGCACCACAGCCAGCTGCTCCCGGCTGACGGGATCCGTGACGCCGAAAAGTCCGTTGCCATAGCCCCCGGCGATCCCGTTTTGTGTGGCCCAGAGCACGGCGTTGGTGTAGTAGGCATCAGGCGCAACGTCCGAGAATTTGCTGGTTCCTTCCACCGCGGGGGAACCGGCCAGACGATACAGGACCGTAACCAGCATGGACCGGCTCATGGTCAGATTCGGTTCAAAGGTAGTTTCAGAGGTGCCTGCGAACAGGCCCTTCTGAACCACATACTTTACGGCCTCATAGAACCAATCCTCTTCCTTGACATCCGTGAAGGGGTTTTCCCAGATCTGCTCCACGTCATAGGCGATCACAAACGTGCCAAACTCCCTGGTATCGAAGCTGACGGTCTTGTTTTTGACGTTGTAGGTACATTTGAGCCTCCGGATACCGCCTCCCGCGTCTACCAGCCAGACCACCAGGCCGTCCTTGACCTCGTCCTTCTTCAGCTGATACGGGAGGGTGACCTCCACGATCCCGTCGTCGAGCCCTGTGATCTGCCTGCTGCCTACCGTCAGCTCCAGCAGATAGCTCGGACGGTCTCCGACCGTCTTGCGCTGTTCGTCGGTGAGCTTGTCCTTCTTCCGCTCCTCCAGCACGAACCGCACGCGGCCATCCGTCTGCCCATAGATATCCTTCAGGGCGTCGGTGTCAAAGCAGGCGGTCAGGTCGCTGTCCTTGCCCCGGATCAGCAGCGTGTTGCCGTTGTCCGCCCATTTCCTCAACTCGCCCCGGGAGACATACGCGCCGGACTCCACGGTCTGCTCGGTGGCATGCTCGTCCTGGAAGCCCTCGCGGGCAGCCGCTCCGTCGTCCTTCAGGGCCCTGTCCCAGTACAGCTTGACCAGGGCGTCCTGATATTGGTCCGCCCCCATGGCGTCAACGGAAACCATGATGTAATACTGGGACTGAGGGGCGCCTTTCTGCCAAACTTCTACCTCCCTGGGGAAGGTGTCGATCTTGCCATACATGTCCTTATCCTGATAAGTTCGGACAACAGCAGCGCTGATGGGATTTGCACGATCTGTATCATTCGGATCGTAATACCACATCTTCAGCAGATGGCCGCGCAGGGGCGTCCCGCCCAGCTCCGTGCCGACACGGGCCTTCAGAAACATGGTGTAGGTGACGCCGGTATCCGTGACATCCGCCACCACCATGCTGCCGGTGGCATCATTGGCCATGGAATCGGCCTTTGGCTGATTGGCCTGTTTGATGACAACAGGCACACTGTAGACGCCTTTCTGGATGCCCACCTGCTCCATCAAATTGCCCTTGGAACTCAGGGCCCAAACGGAGAAGTGATCCGTGGTCCAGCTTGCCATCCCGTTGCTCACGGTCATGGTGGAGACATCCAGGAGTTTGCCGCCTTCCACGTAATAGGCATAGCCATACCGCGCGCTCCACGGCACAGAGATGGCGGCGGCCCCCTTCCCAAAGGCGATCCGCTTCCCCTGACTGGTCAATGTGAGATCATAGGCCGCGGCAAACGCGCTCCGGTCAAAGCTGGCGTCGGCAAAGGATGGGATCGGGATTTTATCAAACCTCAGCTCCACCGGCTGACCGCTCTCTGCCGATCCCATCGCCTGCAGCAGTGCGGCATTCAGCTTGATGTTGCCTGTACCAGTTTGGATGGTCACATCCTTTCCGGCATTCTTCAGAGCCGCCACCGTATCCGACGCAAACGAAATCGTAACGCCGCTGCTGGAGGAACCGCTTGCATCAATGACAATGGCATCCGCAACATCCACAGCATCGCTATTGGTCACAATGGTATCTCCGCTGATGGTGATGCTATCTCCGCTGATCTCGGGCTCAACAGCGGCGGCGCCGTCTGCCGCGACTTTCACGTTCACAGTTTTTGTCAGCGCATCACAGCCTTCCTTCGTGGCAGTGACCGTTACGGTAGTTTCGCCCTGAGCAACAGCAGTAACTGTGCCCGAATCGCTAACTGTTGCGATTCCAGTATCGCCGCTTTGATAGGAGAGCGTCCAACCGGTATCGCCGGTGACCTTGGCTCCGATGGACTGGGTTCCGGTCTTGAGCAGGGACATCTCATCTGCATCCACAGAGAGGGTCGCCTGAACCGAGACAGCTTTTAGCGTATGGTATTGCAACAGCATAATTACATTTTGATCACTGGCCATCGCGTCAACACTTACTCTGCCATAAATCTTGTTGTATCCATCAGTTGACCCGAAATAGGGCAATTCAAATGTTATTGTTCCGGGATACATTCCATCAGCATCGTATATGGGATCGTTCGTTCCGTCTTGATTGTAATAGTTGCTGTGTACAACATAGTTATCTTGAATGTAACTTTGATTAAAGCTCTTTGCCTCATCCGGAGTAGGTGCGTTATATACCCAGAATTTCAGCAAATGGCCATTGATTGGGCCAAGTTCCATCGGTTTGAAATTAACAGACAGTGTCTTTTTGCCATCCTCAATGGTTAGTGTGGCAGTTCTTTCCACTGCACCATTTGCCATCGAAAAGCTTCCGTCGTCTCTGCTGTGCATCATCTGTATTTCGATGGAATAGGTCCCATTGGCCAGATTGCTCAGATCCACAGTATCCACGCTCTCTTGCAGCGCCAAGGCGGCTGCACTAAGCTGTTGTTCCCTGTAATCAATTTCGTTTTGATTTGCATTCAAGTTCGCCGCAGTCTCATCTGTGCCGATCAAAGCGATTGCCGCCTCGTAGGCCTCGGTGAATGCGTTCCAGAGAACCGTGTCATAAGTGTTGTCCGCATTTCCAGCAACATAGAGATTCCGGGTTCCCTCGATAGCGGCATTCAAGGTTGCCAGATACTGGTATCCAAACGTTATGGTATCAATGATTTGATCCATTTCAGCGGTGTTCTTCAGCGTATAGTACTCCTCAAATCCCGCTTGATTAGACGCATCAACATCCAGCACCATACCTGTGGGATAAGTCATTACGGAGCTATTGGGTAAAACCGGCACATTGTCATAGCCCAAGAATGCTCCATCATCCATTTCGATCCTTATCACCTTAGTAACATCACTCAATTTGTAGTTCTTTGTACCTACCGCAACCTCTATTGCAGAAGCACCTGAAACAACCGAGCCGGCATAAAGATGAATTGCTGCATGGGGGGCGGGATTTTCTTCGTCATACCAAGACGGACCTACCATTTGAGAATCGACATAAATACCAATTCCACTGTCGGAAAGTATATGTGCGCCTTCATTTAAGTCAACAGCGTACTTTACCTTTTGATTCATCCCCAGATTTAAGGCCGTACCGCTCCCTGCAGAGATTGTACTGTCGGTCAGCTTAAGTATCGTTCCAACGTCTACAATTTCGTTTGCACCCCTGTAATACGAAACAGTACAACTCTCCGCAGAACCGTCATAGGTGTTGGCTATCACGCTTTCGTTCATGATAAGCTTGCCACTAAAGGTAAGCACCCGCTGTCCTTCTGTGTTCGCTTCTACCCTCGAATTATTCAGTTCCAGTGAATCGCAGTTTGTAGTTACAGCGCCATATACAACAGAATCATTCAGCTCGGCTGATACGCAGGAGTCACTTATGCTCAGGCAGCCCTTAACAGCCTTTGGTTGATCATAATTAGCATCTTTCACTACGGTGCCATTCATTTCAAAAGTGATGTCACCCGGTAGTTTTTCATATACGCTGTCACTGAATCCAGATCCAATTGCCAGGCCTGTAATCATTGAGGCAGAACCCGCTTTGGAAAGAATCATACCGCTGCGCTCTTCCGAGGAGTCGGTGAGCACAAAGTGAACCTCGCCTTCCACCAAAAGGCCGCCAGTAATTGATCCCACAATGCCAGAATACGCCGTCAACACGTAACCGTTCAAATCTAAGGTGCAGCTTTTTTGTATGACTGCCGCATAACCATATGCTTTCGTCGGCTGAATCGTTGTGTCTTGCAGAAGTGTGAGCGTAATATTGCTGCAATTGGCAAGCACATTTAAGGCAACGGTCGCATCTTCAAATTTCTCATAATAAACCGTTGTAATCTCTTCTTTACCGTTTTCCTGATAGGAGAGTTCAGTAGTAGCATCTTCGGGAACCGTGGGTTCAGGTGTTTCTCCTCCGCCATCAGTTTTTGTGGTAAACTCCACCGCCGCAAAACTGCAACCGGAGTAATCATTGGAGGTCGCCATGGCGTAGTAATCGCCGATCGCCGCATACACAACATACTCAGTCCCGGCCTCCAGATCGCTCACCGTCTTCGTCGCTTCTGTCTGTGCCGTAAAGGTCGGCGGCCCTGCCAAAAACT
>NZ_NFGZ01000050.1 GCF_002159175.1 Flavonifractor sp. An92
CCCCCCCCCCCCCCCCCCCCCCCGCTTTTTGCTGTGTTACAGGGTGTCGTCCCCGTCGTCCTTGGGCTCTTCGGTGTGGATGTGGGTGATGTTGTCCTCGGGCACTTCGCCGGTGGCGCAGGCCTCGGCCTCCTTCTCCAGCTCATCCAGCTCAGCCAGACGGCGGCGCAGGTCGTCCCGCTCCTGGGCGGACATGGAGGAGATGGTGTCGTTGAACCGCTCCTCCTGCCGCTTCTGGGCGGCGTCCTGGAGCTTCTGCTGCAGCTCTTCGTTGAACTGCTTGCCCTGCTCCACGGCGATCTCGCCCTTCTCCACCAGGACCTTGCCCACCTCACCGGCCTTCTCAACGGCCAGGGCGGCCACGCCTACGCCGGCATAGGCCACGTTGCGCAGGGCTTTCTCCAGATCTTGCCACATAAAAGGTTCGCCTCCTGTTTTCGCAAAAATCAGTTTGGGGAACGCGCTCCCCTGATATGCCTCTAGTATAGCCTATCTTTCCGAAAATGTCTTTGAGTTTCTGTGAATGAAACATTAAAATCCAATGAAAGGCGGATGCAGATTTCCGGTTGAGCCGACGGCCGGTTTGTGGTATGATGGGTATAACTTTGGCACCTCCCCCGATCCGCGTGGGAGGAGAAAGAAGGCATTTTGATGGAACAGCATCAGAAGCGTACCTGGGCGGAGATCGACCTGGGCGCGCTGGATCATAATTACCGGACGCTGCGGGCCATGCTGCCCGCCGGCTGCCGGTTTCTGGGCGTGGTGAAGGCCAACGCCTACGGACATGGATCTCTGGCCGTGGCCCGGCGTCTGGAGCAGCTGGGCGCGGATTATCTGGCGGTGGCCTGCATCGACGAGGCCGCCGAGCTGCGGGTGTCGGGCATCACCGCCCCCATTCTGGTCCTGGGTCCCACCCCCATCCCCCTGGCGGCCGAGCCGGTGCGGTTGCGGCTGACCCAGTCGGTGGGGGACCTGGAGAGCGCCAAGGCCCTCTCGGAGGCGGCCCAGGCGGAGGGACGCCCGGTAAAGATCCACGTCAAGGTGGACACCGGCATGTCCCGGCTGGGCTTCGTGTGCGACGAGGCCCACATGGCCGACACGGTGGAGCAGATCGCCGCGGTGTGCGCCCTGCCGGGGCTGGAGGCCGAGGGCATCTTTACCCATTTCTCCGACGCAGACAGCAGCGAGGAGTTTACCATGCTCCAGTTCACCCGCTTCCTGGACCTGCTGGAGGCACTGAAGGGGAGAGGGATCACCTTTGCCATCCGGCACTGCGCGGCCAGCTCGGCTACCCTGAAGTTCCCCTGCACCCATCTGGACATGGTGCGCCCGGGCCTGGCCCTCTATGGTCACTATCCCGACCCCTCCTGTGAGGGGCTGGACGGCCCGGGGCTCCAGCCGGTGATGCGCCTTTGCACCCGGGTGGCGGCGGTGCGCACCGTCCCTGCCGGGTCCTATGTGAGCTATGGCCGCACCGCCCGGCTGGAGAAGGAGACGCGGCTGGCCGTGCTGCCCATCGGGTACGCCGACGGGTTCTTCCGGGTGCTCTCCAACCAGGGCGCGGTGTCCATCCACGGCGTGTCCCGCCCCATCGTGGGCCGGGTGTGCATGGACCTCTCCATGGTGGACGCCGGGGAGGACGTGCAGGTGGGGGACGTGGCCACCGTCTACGGCCCCGAGCAGCCGGTGGAGGAGGCGGCCGCTCTGGCCGGCACCATCCCCTATGAGCTTCTCTCGGCGGTGAGCCGCCGGGTGCCCCGCATCTACCGGGGCTGAGGCACGCCCCCGCGTGTACATGCATAGACTGGCGCGGGGAGAGTATCGCCGGACCGGCGGCGGAGGGTCCGGAGCGGGCAGGTTTTCGCCCGCCGGTGTATAAAATCCGCCGTCCCGTGGGAGAATCATAGTAGCCTGGCCCACAGGGGGAACGCCCCTGTGAACCCGCTACTATCTGACCGCGGAGTGTGAGTACTTGTGGATAACAGCGTGAAACGAGGAGATATTTTCTATGCCGACCTGAGTCCGGTGGTGGGGAGCGAGCAGGGGGGCGTGCGTCCGGTCCTGATCGTGCAGAACGATACGGGCAACCGCCACAGCCCCACGGTCATCGCGGCCGCCATCACCTCTCAGACCGGGAAGGCGCGGCTGCCCACCCATATCGAGTTTGCCGCCGGGAGCTACGGACTGCCCAAGGACTCGGTGGTCCTGCTGGAGCAGATCCGGACGCTGGATAAACGCCGGCTGCGGGAGCATATGGGGCGGCTGGACAGCGCGCTGATGAAGCAGGTCGATTCGGCCATTGCGGTGAGCTTTGGTCTGCATCCACAGCAGATGGTCTGACCCCGACCGGGCAGACGGAGCCGGGCGTGGCGCGGAGCAGCGGCTACATATCCATGCAGCCGCTGCCGCGTGTGCCCGGAGGCGAGATACCGAGGAGGTACTTATGAAAAAGATCTGGATCACCCGCCTGGCGGTGGGTGCGGCCATGGCCTGTGCGCTGACGCTGGCGGTGCTGGCGGCCAGTCAGGGCAGCCAGAGCGACCCGCTGGTGTCGCTCAGCTACCTGACCGACAAATTCACCCCGTCCATCCTCTCCCAGGTGGACACCAAGCTGGACGCCCGGGAGGCGGCGCTGGAGGACAAGCTGGAGCAGGCGGCCGGGACCGGCTCCGGCGGCAGCGGCGGGACCTATGAGATCGTGAACCTCACCAAGGGGCAGAAGCTGGTGGCGGGCTCCTCCTGTGAGATCCTGCTGCGCAGCGGCACGGCGGTGTGCGTGTCCGACTCCTCGCCCGGACTGGTGGACATGACCAGCGGCGGGACGCTGGCCAATGGCGGCGCTCTGACCGCCAACCACCTGTACCTGGCCACCATCGAGGGCCGCGGCGTGTCGGCCTCCACGGCGGTGACCCTGATGGTCCGGGGCAATTACACCATCCAGTAAATACGAACCGGGCGGGACTGTCACAGTCCCGCCCGGTTTCGTTTTGGTCAACGCCAGATCTTGCGCGCCGAGGGGTCGGCGGCCAGGAGCTTGTCCCGCATGGCCTCCAGCAGCGGCTCGGGGTCCTCATTGGGGTCCTCCCGCTTGAGGACCTGCTCCACCCCACACAGGAAATCCGCCGGGCCGTACTGATTCCACAGCTCCTGCATCCGCCGGTTGGGGTGGTTGCCGGCGGAGAGCTTGAAGCGGACACTGTTCAGGTCGGCCCGGGTGTCCTTGGAGACGCCGTAAAAGGTCTCTCCGGTCTGGGCGCAGCGAAAGAAGATGACTCCCATCTCCACGTCCCGGTCTTTGTACTGCTGCAGCAGTTCTTTGCGCTTTTGGTCCATGGCATTCACCTCCCATTCAGTATACCCCAAAACCGCCGCCGTGGCAAATCCGGGTGCATAAGGCCCGTTCGCCCCACATAAGATAAGGGGAACTCGGGAGAAGGGAGGGCTGTCCCATGGAGGGAATGACCTATCAGGACTGGACCCGGCGGCGGGGGGAGCGGACTACCTCCCGGCCCCGGAGCAGCAGCCGGAAAAAGGGGGCCAAAGTGGAGCTGGCGCCCCGGGAGAAGCGGCGGCTTTTGCAGCTTTTGGTGTGCACCCTGCTTTTTGCGGTGGTGCTGGTGGGGAAGGGGGTCTTTCCCCAGCGTCTGAACGAGGCGCGGGAGACCTTGGGGGCCATTCTCCACGCCGATACCGACTTCACGGCGGCCTTCCTGTCCCTGGGACAGTCGCTGGAGGCGGGCGAGCCCATGGGGGAGACGCTGGAGACCCTTTGGAGCGGCGTCTTTGCCCCGGAAGAGGGGGCGGAGCTCTCCGCTTCGGACCACGCAGGCGGCGGGGCCCTCACGGAGGCGGTGGCGGCGTGCCTGGCCCGGGGCGAGGCAAAGGGCGCGGAGGAACTGCTGGAGGGGAACTGGAGCCAGCCCCAGGAGACGGGGGCGGACCCCTTCGCCGGAACCGGGGCCCCCGCGCTGCCGGAAGAAGAGGCGGAGCCTGCGGTGGTCCATGTGGACTATGACGGTCCGGCGCTGCCCGCCAATACCACCATGGACCAGTACGCCTTAGGGCTCAGCGAGACGGTGTCGCCGGTGGTGGGGTGGGTGTCCTCGCCTTTTGGCTGGCGGGAGCACCCGGTGTATGGTGAGGAGAAGTTCCACAATGGGGTGGACCTGGCGGTCAACACCGGGACCCCCATCGGGGCCTTTGCCGCCGGTACCGTGGAGTACATCGGCGACAGCCCCGACGAGTACGGCCTGTACCTCCAGATCGACCACGGAAACGGCGTGAAGAGTTTTTATGCCCACTGCAGCCAGCTCTGTGTCCAGCAGGGGCAGACCGTGGCGGCAGGGGAGACGGTGGCCCTGGCGGGGGAGACCGGCAACGCCACCGGTCCCCATCTCCACTTTGAAGTGAAATTCCAGGGGGTACGCCTCAATCCCGTCTATTATATTGAGACGAACTGAGTGGCAGATCAGCCCCGGCTTCCTGCTGCTTCTGGCGTTTTTGTTCTATCTGGACGAGGATGGCCTGCTGTTCCCGGCGGCGCTGGCCGCGGCCTGCCATGAGCTGGGGCATGTTCTGGCGGTGTGGCTGTGGGGCGGCCGGGTGCGCCGGGTGTGCCTGACCTGCGTGGGGGCGGAGATGCGCCTGGAGGGGGCGCGCCTGGGCGAGCCCCTGCCGGCGCTGACCTGCGCGCTGGCAGGCCCGGGGGCCAACTTCCTTCTGGCGGCGGGCTCCGCCCGTCTGGCGGGGGCGCTGGGGGAGGGGGCGTGGCTCTTCGCGGGGCTCAACCTGGCGCTGGGCTGCTTCAACCTCCTGCCGGTGGAGGCGCTGGACGGCGGCCGGGCGCTGCGGGCCCTGCTGCCCCGGCAGATTTGGGCGGAGAGACTGTGCCGGGGTGTATCCGCGCTGCTGTCCCTGGCCCTCAGCGCAGGGGGCCTGTGGCTCATGGTGCGCACCGCCAACCCCACCTTATTTCTCACCGGGGCGTGGCTGGCTCTGCTCACTTTGGAAAAAGGAAAAAAGTCCTTGCAATCGGGGGGAAGGTGTGATAGAATACCAAAGTCTGAAAAAGGGCGCTCCTCTGCGCCGGCCGCCAACAGAGACGGCAGAAAACGATGCACGAACGCCTATATACTGAGGAGGAACCATCCATGGATCTGATGAAGGCTTTTACTGAGAAGCAGCTGAAGGCTGAGCCCCCCGTGGCCGCCATCGGCGACACCGTCCGCGTGCACATCCGCGTCAAGGAAGGCAACCGTGAGCGTATCCAGGTGTTCGAGGGCACCGTGATCGCCAAGAAGCACGGCGGCATCGAGGAGACCATCACCGTCCGCCGCGTCTCTTACGGCGTTGGCGTGGAGAAGGTGTTCCCCATCCACGCTCCTTCCGTGGAGAAGATCGAGCTGGTCCGTCACGGCAAGGTGCGCCGCGCCAAGCTGTACTACCTGCGCGACCGCGTGGGCAAGAGCGCCAAGGTCAAGGAGCGCATCTAATCTTTGCCTCAAACCGAGCGGAGACCGGGAGACCGGCCTCCGCTCGGTTCTTTTTACCCGCCGGAACATAAAACCGCTCCCTCCACCTAATTCAGGCGGAGGGAGCGGTTTTGCGTACTTGGGAAGCTTAGAACAGGCCGGAGATGACGCCGTTCTCGTCGATGTCGATCTTCTCGGCAGCGGGGACCTTGGGAAGGCCGGGCATGGTCATGATGTCGCCCGTGAGGGCCACCAGGAAGCCCGCGCCGGCGGAGACCTTCAGGTTGCGCACGGTGATGCGGAAGCCGCGGGGCGCGCCCAGCAGGTTCTGGTCGTCGGAGAAGGAGTACTGAGTCTTGGCCATGCAGATGGGCAGCTTGTCAAAGCCCAGCTCGGTGAGCTGCTTGAGCTGCTTCTTGGCGCCGGGGGTCAGGTCCACCCCGTCGGCGTGATAGATCTTCGTGGCGATGGCCTGGAGCTTTTCCTCGATGGAGGACTCCACGTCGTAGCAGAAGCGGAAGTGGTTCTCCTGGGCACACAGGCGGATGACCTCATCGGCCAGGGCCAGACCGCCCTCGCCGCCCTTGGCCCACACCTCGCTGAGGGCCACGTTGACGCCCAGAGCCTTGCACTTGTCCTCCACCAGCTTCAGCTCGGCGGCGGTGTCGGTGGGGAAGGCGTTGATGGCCACCACGCAGGGCAGGCCGAACACCTGGGTGATGTTCTCCACGTGCTGCAGAAGGTTGGGCAGGCCCTTCTCCAGAGCCTCCAGATTCTCCTCGCCCAGCTGGGCCTTGGGCACGCCGCCGTTGTACTTGAGGGCCCGGACGGTGGCCACCAGCACCACGGCGTTGGGGGTCAGACCGCCGTAGCGGCACTTGATGTCCAGGAACTTCTCGGCGCCCAGGTCGGCGCCGAAGCCGGCCTCGGTGACCACATAGTCGCCCAGCTTCAGGCCGGTGTCGGTGGCCATGATGGAGTTGCAGCCGTGGGCAATGTTGGCGAAGGGACCGCCGTGGATGAGGGCGGGATTGCCCTCCAGGGTCTGGACCAGGTTGGGCTTGATGGCGTCCTTCAGGAGGGCGGCCATGGCGCCGTCGGCCTTCAGGTCGTGGGCGGTGACGGGCTTGTCGTCCCGGGTGTAGGCCACCACCATGCGGCCCAGCCGCGCCTTCAGGTCGGTGAGGCTGGTGGCCAGGCAGAGGACCGCCATGATCTCGCTGGCCACGGTGATGTCAAAGCCGTCCTCACGGGGCACGCCGTTGACCTTGCCGCCCAGGCCGCACACGATGTTGCGCAGCTGCCGGTCGTTCATGTCGACGCAGCGCTTCCAGGTGATCTTGCGCACGTCGATGTCCAGGGCGTTGCCCTGCTGGATGTGGTTGTCCAGCATGGCGGCCAGGAGGTTGTTGGCCGCGCCGATGGCGTGGAAATCGCCGGTGAAGTGGAGGTTGATCTCCTCCATGGGGACCACCTGGGCGTAGCCGCCGCCGGCCGCGCCGCCCTTGACGCCGAACACGGGGCCCAGGGAGGGCTCCCGCAGGCAGAGCACGGCTTTTTCACCCTTGCGGCACAGTGCGTCGGCCAGACCCACGCTGGTGGTGGTCTTACCCTCGCCGGCGGGGGTGGGGTTGATGGCGGTGACCAGGATGAGCTTGGCCTTGCGGGGCAGGTCCCGCAGGGCGTTCAGGTCCAGCTTGGCTTTGGTGCGGCCATAGGGCTCCAGGGCGTCCTCGGGCACCCCCAGCTTGGCGGCTACCTCCGCGATGGGGAGGAGCTTGGCTTCCTGTGCGATCTCAATATCGGTTTTCATGGCGCGGCCTCCTTTTTTTCATGGGACACTTTCATTCATGGTAGCACGGCCCGCCCCGGGTGTCAACCGCCGGGAGGGCGTAAAAAAGCGAAGGGACCGGAGTCCCTTCGCTTTTTGTCGTTATGAGCCGGAGGCGCGGAAATAGGCGTCGATCCCGGCGGCGATGCCCTGGGCCATTTTCTTCTGGTAGCTGGAGTCGGAGAGCTTGGCCAGCTCCTCCGGGGAGCTCATGAATCCGGTCTCGATGAGAATGGCGGGCATGTTGGTCTTGCGGAGCACCGTGTAGTCGGAATTGCTCTGGACGCCCCGGTTGATGGCCCCGGTGGCCTCGGCGGTGGCGTCCTGGACGTACTGGGCCAGGCGCTGGCCCTTGGTACTGCCGGTGGAGTAGAAGGTGAACAGGCCCTGGTAGTTGGTGTTGTTCGCCAGGGCGTTGCAGTGGATGGAGACGAAGATGTCAGCGCCGGCGTTGTTGGCGTACTGGCACCGCTCGGTGAGGGTCATGTACACATCGGTGTCCCGGGTCATGATGACATTGTAGCCGGCCTTCTCCAGCTCCGCTTTCAGGTAGAGGCTCATGGGGAGGGTCAGGTCCTTTTCCATCACCCCGTCGTAGTAGGCACCGGAGGCGGAGCCGCCGTGGCCCGGGTCGATGCATACCGTCTTTTTGGACGGATCCAGAGAGGGGATGGGCTCGTCCGGCACATCGGGGGTCTCTGTATTATAGGAGGTGATGCGGACGCCGCCCACCTCGGTCTCCACGGTCAGGTTCTTGGAGTAGGAGGCCCCGTCCTTCAGGTCGATGACGAAGCGCACCGTGTGGGGATAGCCATAGTTGAGGGAGGTGATGTCGTGCTGGGAGTAGCGCACGCCGGTGATGACCTCGTTTTCAATGGTCACCGTGCCGGAGGTGGGCGTGATGGTGGCGCCCAGCACGTCCACCGCTACCCGGTCGCCCAGGTCAGTGACCTGGATCTTGGGCACGTGGTCGGTGGCCAGGAAGAGGGACTGGGCGTTGTCGTCGCTCTCAATGGAGACGATCTTGCCCCGGTCCTCCTCGGTGGGGGTGACGGAGGGCTCCGGCGAGGGAGTGGGCGTCGGCGTCGGGGTCGGGGTAGGCGTCGGCGTGGGAGTGGGCGTGGGGCTGGGCTGGGAGGCCGGGTCACTGGTGATGAGGATGCTCTGGCTCTCCTGATCCCAGTCCACCCC
>NZ_NFGZ01000051.1 GCF_002159175.1 Flavonifractor sp. An92
CCTTCGCCAAGAGCGCCGGAGCCCACGTCCACCTGGTGGCCCACCCCCGCAAGACCGAGCGCATCGACGACTCCGACGCGGTGGCGGGCATCGCCGACGTGACCAACCTTGCCGACAACGTCTTTTCCGTGTCCCGGGCCCAGGACCAGGGGGACAAGTACGACACCATGCTGTCCATCCTGAAAAACCGCTTCTTCGGCGAGCGCAGCAAGGCCATCACCCTCAGCTTTGAGCCGTTGAGCAAACGGTTTTACAAGACCGGGACCGGCGACCCCAAAAAGCGCTACGGCTGGGAGCATGTCTACACCCAGATCAAGCTCCCGGACGAGGGAGTGTCCCCGGAGGAGGACCCGTTCCCCGACAAATAGCACATCCCAACACCACAAAGGAGGTTACATAACCATGAAAACCATCGCTATTGTGAACCTGAAAGGGGGCGTGGGTAAGACCGTCACCGCCGTGAACCTGTCGGCCATCCTGGCCGCCGAGTACGGCCGGCGTGTGCTGCTGGTGGACTGCGACCCCCAGGCCAACGCCACCCAGTCCCTCCTCCCGCCGGGGGAGTACAACACCCTGGAGCGGCTGCTGGTGGGGGAGGAGACGGACTACCGGGCCCTGGTCTACGAGAGCGCCATCCGGGGCCTCTCCGTCCTGCCCGCCGGCGACGCCCTGCGCAACCTGGACGCCGATCTCCTGGAGGGCCGCCGCCCCCGCCTGGCCGCTCTGCGGGAGCTGCGGGACGTGCTGACCGAGGACGACGCCTGCGACGTGATGGTGCTGGACTGTCCGCCCGCCCTGTCCCCGGCCTGCGCCGCCGCCATCGCCGCCTCCACCCACGTGGTCATCCCCATCAAGCTAGACGCCTACTCGGTGCGGGGCATGGCGGAGCTCACCGCCCAGATCGGCCGCCTGCGCCGGATCTATCCCGACGTCCACATCGCCGGCGTGCTGCCCACCGTCTGGTACCGCTGCGACGCCGTGGAGCAGGGGGAGGCCCTCCTCCGCCAGCACGCCCCCTGCCGGGTCTTTGCCGCCCACATCCGCCGCTCCCCGAAAGTGGACGAGTCCACCTGGACCGGAGAGCCGGTGGTGAGCTGGTCGCCCCGCTCCGCTGCCGCCCAGGACTACCGGGCCTTCGCCGCGGAGCTGCTGGAGGAGCCGTGATGGGCCGCAAGTTCGACCTCGCCGCCGCCTTTACCGCCGCGGTGGGGGAGGTGTCCGACTTGGACACCCGGGAACAGCTCCAGTACATCTCCCTGGACCGGCTGGACCAGGACCCGGGGAATTTCTACTCCCTGGACGGCGTGGAGGAGCTGGCCGCCAACATCCAGCTCTGCGGGCTCCAGCAGCCCCTCCGGGTGCGGGAAGGGGAGCATGGCCGCTACACCATCGTCTCCGGCCACCGGCGGCGGGCGGCCCTGGCCCTCCTGGCGGAGGAGGAGGCCAAGTGGCGCACCGTGCCCTGCCTGGTGGAGACCGACCCGGCCTCCCCGGAGCTGCGGGAGCTGCGGCTCATCCTGGCCAATTCCTCCACCCGGGTGCTCACCCCAGCCGAGACCGCCCGCCAGGCCCAGCAGGTGGAGGAGCTGCTCTACCGCCTCAAGGAGCAGGGCTACCAGTTCCCCGGCCGGATGCGGGACCAGGTGGCGGCGGCCTGCCGGGTGTCCGCCCCCAAGCTGGCCCGGCTGAAGGTCATCCGGGAGCGCCTGATCGGGGAGTGGCTGGGCCAGTTCCAGCGGGACGCCCTGCCGGAACAGACCGCCTACGCCCTGGCCCGGATGCCGGAGGAACTCCAGGAGCGGCTCTTCCGGATCTGCGGGCAGAAACCCCTCACCGGGTGCGCGGCGGAGCGGCTGCTGGAGGCCACCTCCTCCGGAGCGGTGTGGGAGCCCAGCTTCTCCTGCCCGGACGGGAGCCCCTGCCGCCGGGGGGACGCCTTCCTCCGGCACGACGCGGAGAACCCCTTTGAGCTCTGCCTGGGGGAGACGTGCTGCCTGACGTGCAGCCGGGCCAAGAGCAGCTGTTACGCCTGCGACCGGATGTGCGCCAAGGCCAAGGCTCTGCGCAAGGAGGGGCGGGAGGACGCCGCCCGCACCGAGGAGGAGCGGCGGGAACAGCAGCAGCGGGAGTACCGGGCGGCCATCCAGCACAGCGCGGCGCGGCTCCTCCGGGCGGCGGAGGCGGCGGGGCTGGACGACCAGACCCCGCTCCACCTCCAGGACTACCGCCCGGAGCTGACGGTGGAGGAGCTGCGGGACTACGCGGCGGGCGAGTTCCGGGAACGGTACTTTTACGGGAACGACCTGGCGCCCCGGTCCTTCTCCGACCCCGCCGGGCTGGCCCGGACCCTCCGCTGTTCCGCGGACTATGTGCTGGAGCTCACCGAAGAGCTCCGACCCGCCGGAACCGGGGAAGAGCCCTGGCACTGGTGGCCGGAGGAGCCCGAAGAGAGCGGGCTGTACTGGTGCGTCACCGGGCCGCTCCACCGGGGCGGCGGGCTCTACTGGTGGAACCGGGCGAAGCGGCAGTGGGAGGACCCGGCGGCGGGGGGCTTCGGCCTGCACGTGGCCGTGAAGCTGTGGATGCCCTGCCCGGCCCTGCCGGAGTCCATGACCTGGACCCGGACGGAGGAATGAAAAAGCCGCCCCCAAACGGGGGCGGCAGAGGGCCTATTTGGGGTCGTCCTCCCAGAGCGTAAGGAACAGGGCGGCGAAGAGACAGACCACGGCGACCACGCCGAACAGCAGGGCGTCTCCGGTGGGCTTTCTCGGGATATGATCCTCGAAATAATAGATGACCCCAGACGTGGCCGCGCCCAGCCAGAAAAACCCGCGGAACCGGCGGGCGAGCCGGAGAAAGTCTTTCATGCCATTCCCTCCTTTGGGCCCATTATAGCAGAGGACCGGGGAGGGGAGAAGAGGAGGTTTGCATCTTGAATATCCAAACCTTGTGCTGGAGCTGCGCCAACGCGGTGCCAAGCGCAGACGGGGAGCGGGGCTGTCCCTGGTCCCAGTCAGGGAAGCCCGTGGAGGGCTGGAGCGCGATCCGCCGGGACATCCGGCTCCAGCCCACCGACAAAAAGAAGAAACACGTCCGCAGCGTGGAGAGCTACCTGGTGGTGGCCTGCCCGCTGTACCGGCCGGGATAGGAGGGGAATACCATGCGCGATGTGCTGATCGTCCGCGCTCCGCAGCTGAAGCGGGAGGCCCTGGAGGAGCTGCGGGACTATGTGGTGGAGAGCCTGCACCAGGGTGTGCTGGTGGTGCCGGATGGGATGGAATTGGAGGTGCTCGCCCTTCCCGAGCCGGGAGAGGAGAACGCCGGGCCGGACGCCCCGGAGGAGCCCTCCGCCGTCCCTACCGGCCGAGGCGCCGAGGAGAAGCGGGCCATTCAGGAGAAGCTGAAGGCCTACCGCCGCGCCCATGGGCTGGGGTGCTTTCGGGCGGTGGCCCAGGCGGGGCTGCCGGAGGTCACCGAGACCATGCTCCGCAACATGGCCGCCGGTACGGTGGCCTATCCCCTCAGCGACTGGCGCGCTGCCGGGCGGGCCCTGGATCGGGTGTCCAAGTTGGACACCGGGGAGGTGAGCCGGAATGAGCCGTAGGACCAACCAGCGCCGCATCCGCATTCTGGTGACGGCGCAGACCCTGTGGCACCTGGAGGATCTGGCCAAAATCTGCGGCTACCAGGAGATCGGCCGGGTGGTGGATAAGCTGGTGCGGGAGAAGATGCTCTCCCTGCGTACCGGGGAGGGGAGAGAGCATGGATAGACGTCAGAACGCCATCGCCCACTTTGAGGGGCTGATCCGGGACACGGACCAGGTGCTGCCGGCCTGCTCGCCTACCCTGAAGGCTGAGCTGGAGGCGGAACGGGAGTATTACACGCTTGCCATTGAGGCCCTGCGGACGCCGCAGCGTACGGAGACCCAGGAGGCCCTGCTCCGCATCACCCAGAAACCACGGGAATTTTAGGGGGACTGACATGAAATACGACTATGATGCCGGGTTTACCCCGGAGCGCCCGGAGGAGCGGGAGCTGGCGGGGGCGCTGGACCGGTTCTCTGCCGAGTGCATGGAGCACGGCGGCGACGCCGGAGGGCCGTACCTCACCAATCAGGACGGCGTAGAACAGGCGGGCAGGGAAGTGGCGGCCGCTGTCACCGCCATGCTGGCCCGGGCCGGGCAGACCGACACGCCGCCCTGGGCCGGGCTGATCCGCAAGCGGTTCGAGCAAGTGAGGTGAGGGGTTGGCCAAGCGACTGAAAACCATCACCGCCGGGCGGCTGGTGATCGTGGGCTGCTACACCATCCCGACGCCCCGCAGCTCGGACCGGGAGCGCATCGCCCTGCGGGAGATCTCCACCGCCGCCCAGGACCGGGTGAACGCCCGCAAGTCCTGGCAGAAGCTGGAGCAGATCCTGGCGGCCAACTTCGGCCGCCGGGACCTGGTCCTCACCCTGACCTATGAGGATGGGCACCTACCGGCCACCCGCGCCGACGCTGTGAAGCGGGTGAAGAAGCTCATCGTCCAGATCCGGGCCCATCGCCGGGCCCGGGGCCAGCCCACCCGGTATGTCTACGTCACCGAGCAGCTCTCCTCGGAGGGCGGGCGGCTCCATCACCACATGGTGCTCAACGGTACCGGCGATGACCTGGAGGTGCTCCGCTCCCTCTGGACCCACGGCAATGTGGAGCTGGACGCCCTGGACGACTGGGAGGGCTATGAGGCCCTGGCCCGCTACTTGACCAAAGAGCCCCGGGAGCTGGGCAAGCCGGAGACCGGCGCCCGCAACTGGTCGGCGTCGCTGGGCCTCAAAAAGGCGGCAGTGGAGACCGAGATTGTCCGGGACCACCTCACCGCCGTGGCGCCGCCGGGTGCCATCATCCTCAGCGCGCCGCCGCCCATCCGGAACGAGTTCGGCGAGTTCGTCACCATTAAATACTATCTGCCCGAGCGAAAGGAGAGGAAAGGAACCAGGCCACCGCGCAAGCGAAAAGAAAATAGCCCTCGCGTCTTTATTCGGTCTGGAAACCCGGTGTAACAAGTGAAAACGCCCGGAGAAAAGGAGAACAAATGTTGCAACATGCCTCGAACTGTGGTAAACTTGTCATCAAGGATGGATATGTGATGTGTCCGTCCTGCAAGCTGCGTACGAGCCAGGCGGTCCGGCCGGAGACCGTAGCCAGAAACTTACAGCTCTGGTGCCGTCACTGCAAGGCGACGTACATCGTGGATATCGAGAGTGGCCAGTGCTTTCTTAGCCAGTGCCCGACATGATCCCCAGTGTGGGATGAGGTCGGGTGCTGGCTTTTTGTTTTGCCCGGAGGTGATAGCCCGTGGCCTTAAAGCCGCTCCGGCCCTGCCGGCACCCGGGGTGCCCGGAGCTCACCCGGGAGGGGTACTGCCCCAAGCACAAGCCGGCCAAGGCGCCCCGTCGGACCTCGGCGGAGTACCACGGCTGGTATAACCTGCGCGTCTGGACCGACGACCTGCGGCCCGCCCAGCTCCTGCGGGAGCCCTGGTGCCGGGAGTGCGCCCGGCACCAGGGCTCCCGCACCCGGGCCACCGTAGTGGACCACATCACGCCCCACCGGGGGGACTGGCAGCTCTTCGTCGATCCGGCCAACCACCAGAGCCTGTGCAAGCACTGCCACGACCGCAAGACCGCCCGGGAACAGGCGGAGGAACGGCGGAAAAACGCCCGCTCCTGAGCGGCGGGCCGGAGCAGAAGGGGCGGGACGCTTGGGTGCGCGCCCGCGCTCCCGCTGCGCCCGGGCGGGGGCGCGGCAAGCCTGCGGCTTGCGGG
>NZ_NFGZ01000052.1 GCF_002159175.1 Flavonifractor sp. An92
CCGGCGTTGCCCACAAGGAGCCCGGCGTGGGCCAGGTGGGCGCGGGCTGCCTGCGGGCCCCCATGGCCCTCTTCGAGCAGGCGCTCATCCGTTACAGTGAAGTGTATCAAAGGGGGTAACGAAAACAACAGACAACCTGCGGCCAGGCCGCCCACCGTCAGACACATCGGAACGTTGAAAAAGGAGGGACTTTAATGGAAGACCTGAAGCGGGCAATGCTGAACTGGAAAGCCATGCTGGTGATCGCCGGAATCATCATTGTCTCAGAGCTCATCGGAACCCACTCGCTGAACACCCCCATCGGAACGCTGCTGTTCATGCCCATGATCTTTTCGATCCTGCTCGGCATCCTGTTTGGTGCTGTCTGCACGAAATTCAACTGGAAGGCCTTTACGGAAAATGACCAGCACGACGCCAATTCCCTGCTGCTCATCGCCGCGCTCATCCTGCTGGTGAAGGTCGGCTCCTCCGCCGGCCCCAACTTCCCCACCATCGTTAAGTCCGGTCTGGCCCTGGTCCTGCAGGAGCTGGGCAACGTGGGCACCGCCTTCTTCGCTGTCCCCGTGGGCGTCGCCCTGGGCCTGAAGCGGGAAGTCGTGGGCGGCGGCCACTCCATCAGCCGTGACAGCAACCTGGCCCTCATCACCGAGATGTACGGTCTGGACTCCGCCGAGGGCCGCGGCGTCTCCGCCTGCTTCCTCTACGGCGGTCTGTTCGGTCCCATCATCATGGGCGTGTTCACCTCCTTCGTGGCCTCCTGGAACGTATTCAGCGTGGAAGCACTGTCCATGGCCACCGGCATCGGCAGCACCAGCTTTACCGCCGCCGGCACCGCATCGCTCATCAACCTCTTCCCCGCCCAGGAGCAGACCATTCTGGCCTTCTCCGCGTCCAGCAGCGTGCTGACCGGATTTGACTCGGTCTGGGTCACGCTGGCGGTGGCACTGCCGCTGACGAAGTGGCTTTATAAAGTCTGTTATCGAATCAAATACAAGCAGGATCCGGAACCCGAAGTGAGAAAGGAGAGTGCGAAATGACCAACAGCAGCACCGTCGCCCCCAGCAAGTGGAAGAGACTGGGTTATCAGTTCGGCATGGCCGTGGCCATGGCGATCGTCTCTCTGATCGGCCACACCGCTATGGTCAGCCGGGCCGCAGGCACTCTGGATTTCGCCCCCGCCATCGCCGCCATCCCGGGCATGATCATCATCGTGGCCATGGTCATGGTGGCCCTCATTCTGAAAATGCTCATTCCCCTCCCCATGCCGGCCATCGCCTACTGCGTACTGCTGGCCTTCCTGTTTACCATCCCCAACTTTATACCCGGCTCTGCCTTTATCACCGACGCGCTGAATAAGGTCAACTTCATGGCGCTGTGCACCCCGGTGACCGCCTGTGTCGGCCTCTCTGCCGCCAAGGATCTGCCTCAGCTGAAAAAGGCCGGCCTGCCGCTGCTGGTGGTCACTGCCATGACCATCGTCGGCTCCTTCCTCGGTTCGGCCATCATCGCGGACATCGTGCTGCACCTGACCGGTGCGCTGTAAGCCGCGGCCTCTGACACCCTGCCCTTCCACCAGGCAAAAGAAAGGAACGATCCAATGAACACTCGTGCGCTGAAAGAACGCCTGTATGAGGCCATCGACCGCTCGGCCGAAGCGGTGGAGCGCTATGTCCGCGATATCCAGAAGCACCCCGAGCTGGGGTTTGCGGAGTACCGGACCGCCGAGAAAATGGCCCAATTTTTCCGGGAGATCGGGCTCGAGCCCCAGACCGGCCTGGCTGTCACCGGCATGGCGGCCGATCTGGACAGTGGGAAAAGCGGCCCCACCATCGCCTTCATGGGCGAGCTGGACGCCATCGTCTGCCGCCAGGCCCCCTATGCCGACCCGGAGACCGGCGCGGCCCATCAGTGCGGCCACCACGTGCAGCAGGGCGTGCTCCTGGCCGCTGCCGCCGGATTCACCTCCTCCGGAGTGCTCCAGGAACTGTGCGGGCGCATCCGCTTCCTGGGCGCGCCGGCCGAGGAGATGGGCTCCTCCGCCGTCTGTCAGCCCCTGCGGGAGCAGGGGAAGATCCAGTACATCTGCGGCAAGCAGGAGCTGATCCGGCAGGGCGTGCTGGATGACGTGGATATCTCCATGATGATGCACTGCTGGAGCCACCACCCCGGTCCCCTGATCCTGCGGGGCGTGCGGAACCTGGGCGCGGTCACCCTGCTGCTCAACTTCTACGGCAAGCAGGCCCACGCCGCGGCGGAGCCCTTCAACGGCATCAACGCCCTCAACGCCGCCATCGCCGGTATCAACGCCGTCAACGCCATGCGGGAGTCCTTCGACGAGAGCGAAAGCCCCCGGGTGAACTACATCATCACCCACGGCGGCGAGATGGTCAACTGCATCCCCGACTTCGTCCAGGTCAAGGTCAACATCCGGGCCAACACCCTGGCGGGGATGGAGCGCCTCACCCGCCGGGTGGTCAACGCCTTCCGGCTGGGAGCCGAGTGCATCGGCGCCCGGATGGAGTGTCAAGCAGAGCCGGGGATCATGCCTCTGGTCACCGACGACACCCTTTACAACCTGTACACCGAGAACGCCAAGGAGTTCGTGCCGCCGGAGGAGTACCAGATCGTCCCCACCATGCCCTCCTCCAGCGATCTGGGCGACGTGTCCCAGCTGATGCCGGTCCTCTACCCCATGTGCGGCGGCATCGAGGGCACCGGGCACGGCTCGGATTTCCAGATGGTAGACTTCCAGAACGCCGTAGTCCTCCCCGCCAAGCTCCTGGGCGCGGTCATCATCGACCTTCTGGCCGAGGACGGCAAGCTGGCCAAGGAGGTCGTGGAACAGTACAAGCCCGGCATGACCAAGGAGCAATACCTGCACTACTGGGAAAAGCAGGGGCAGGATTGATTGCCTGCCAGACAGCCGCAGACGCACCAAAAAGCACCCATGGACGAGCTCGTCCATGGGTGCTTTGTTCAGCTCTGGCGGAGCAGGAAACGCAGGCCGGCCCGAATGCCCGCCCAGGTATCCCGGCCCGAGGTGTGTCCCAGGGCCAGCAGCGCCAACAGGGCCCGGTCGGCCTCCCGCCAGTCCTCCCGGGCCATAGCCTCGCCCAGCCGGATCAGGGGCTGAGAAAAGCGGCCCTCCAGCGCGTGCCGGTAGTAATTTAATGAGGTCCGCGTGGTGGAGGGCCGGAGAAAGAGGCATTTGCGCAGGTCGTCCAGACAGCGCGCCGGGAAAAAGGGGCTCCAGGCGTGGACCCACAGCAGGCCGACGAGAAAATCGTCCCCCGCCGGGGTGAGCCCCGGTCCGTAGCCCACGCACTGGCGCAGCAAATTCTCCCAATGTCCCCGCAGTCTGCCCAAGGTCTGGAACAGGCGCTGGCTCCATGCTTCCAGCGCCTCCGTACAGGGCGAAGGGGGAACGCCGTCCCCCTCCAGCCACCGGGAAAGTCCCTCGGGCAGTTGGGGCACCGGCGCCTGGCTCAATGCCACCCGGCGGGCCCCGGCGCAGCAGACCGACAGCCCGGAGCCCCGGAACTGCTCTCCCGTCCAGATAAAACGCTGGCCGATCTCGGTCCCGGCCAGCAGCCGGGCGGCGTCTCCTTCCGGCAGCCGCACCCCAAAGGGGCACAGAGGGGAGTCCGGCCCGCTGAGGAAGATCAGCGTCCCTTCACAGCTCAGATTGAGCCCGTGGTCAAAGCGCTGGCAGACCTGCCAGACCGACCCGGCGGGGAGCTGCCCCTCCAGGTGGTCCGGCAGATCCAGCGCCCGGAGGGTCAGCACCCCTCGGCGGGCGCCAGCAGGGCCTCCGCCTTGGCCTGCCACTGGGTGGCGGCGTCGTTCTGGAAGAGGATAGAGCCGCCCCGGATCAGCGCCGTGGGCTTGGCCGCCCGACAGAGGACCTGCTGGAAGTCGGGGGCGTCCAGCAGCGTGATGTCCGCCCGGCAGCCCTCCTTCAGGCCATAGTCCTTCAGGCCCATACGCGCCGCCGCGTCGCAGGTGCACATGCGCAGCAGCGCCTCATAGTCCTCCCGGGTGGCGAAGTGGCAGGCGTAGGCGGTGAGCAGGGCGTTGACCACCATGTCCTCGCAGCCCAACGGGTTGAAGGGGTCCCGGAGGTTGTCCGGCCCGAAGAACACCGGCACACCGGCCTCCATCAGGGCCTTGGCCTTGGTCACACCCCGGCGGGTGTTGCAGAGGTCGCCTCGGCCATTGCAGAACATGTTGTTGGGGGCCAAAGCCACTACGCCCACCCCGGCGCGGCGGATGAGGGCGATGATCTGCTTGGCGCACTCCGGGTCCACCGAGTCCAGTCCGCACAGGTGGCTGGCGGTGACGTTGGCGGAGAAATTCCGCTTCATCTTCTCCTCACACATGGCCATGATGCCCAGGGCGTCGGGGTAGGCCAGACCGTCCGCGCGGATGCTCTTCTTGGTGTAGTCCCGGTCGATGTCATAGTCCACATGGATGTCCACTTCTTTTCCGAAGTGCTCGGCCAGGTCAAAAACCCGGGCGGCGTGCTCCTCGAAATCGGCGGCGATGCTCAGGTGGCCGCCCACCACGTCGGCGCCCAGGCGCAGGGCGTCCTCCATGAGCTGGTAGGTGCCGGGGGACTCGGTGATGCCCTCCTGGGGGAAGGCCACCACCTGGAGGGTGATGACGTCTTTCAGCTCCTCCTTCAGCTCCAGGATGGCCTCCATGCCCCGCAGTCCGATGGAGGGGTCGATGTCCACATGGGTGCGGATGGCCACCACGCCGGCCTGGATGGAGCGGCGGATGGCCTCCCGGGCCCGTCGCTTCACATCCTCCTTCTGCATGGTCTTTTTGTAGGCAAAGAGCACCGAGCGGGCCTCCCCGATGGTACCGCTCCGGTTGGGGATCACCTCGGCCAGTCCGGCCTTGTCCAGATGGGTGTGGAAGTTGATGAGGCCGGGCACCGCCAGGCGTCCCTTTCCGTCCAGGACCCGGGCATCGGGGCCCACTTGGGGGGGCTGGGCCGTAATGGAGCGGATGCGCCCGTCCTCCACCAGAATAGACTGGGGCTCCTGATAGCCCTCCAGGGCCACATTTTTGAGCAGCAGTTGATCCATAACGCATATCGTGCGGGACCGGGCGCGGGCTCCGCGCCGCCGCACACTCCTTTCTGAATCAGATCATTGTGGAAAACGGGGCACATGGTCCACTGACGGCCCATGTGCCCCGTTGCATACGCCGGTCAGCGGTACAGATAGAGCTTGCCGCCTTTGGCCAGGTTCTCCCGTTTATTGTCCAGGAAACGGATGGTGATGATCTCCGGGTCCAGCTGCAGGATGTCGGCGGTGACCTTGGTGATCTGCTCGGCCAGGAGCTGCTTCTGCTCCACAGTGCGGCCCTCGATCATTTCGATGAAAATATTTGGCATACTTATCCCTCCTGATACACTTCACTGTAACGGATGAGCGCCTGCTCGAAGAGGGCCATGGGGGCCCGCAGGCAGCCCGCGCCCACCTGGCCCACGCCGGGCTCCTTGTGGGCAACGCCGG
>NZ_NFGZ01000053.1 GCF_002159175.1 Flavonifractor sp. An92
ACACCAAGCCATCCCTCACCGAGCGCGCCGGGGTGGCCAACCGGGCCGGGGCCACCTGCTTCGTGTCGCTGCACTCCAACGCCGCCGGGAATGGCGGCTGGTACGACGCCGACGGCCTGGAGATCTACACCTCCGCCGGGCCGGAGAGCGCCCCGCGCAACGTGTTGGCCGGCCACCTGCTGGAGGCCTTCGGGGCCGCGGGCGTGGCGCTGCGGTCCAACGCCGCCAAGCACGAGATGTACACCGTCCTGGCCGAGACCGACATGCCCGCCGTGCTCATCGAGTACGGTTTTCATACCAGCAAGACCGATGTGCCCCTGCTCCTGAGCGGGGACTACCGGGACAAGCTGGCCGCTGCCACCGCCGACGGCGTGTGCAAGTGGCTGGGGGTGAGCTGGGCCGATGAGCCCCCCGCCGGGGAGACCGACCGGACCATCGTCCAGCGGCGGTTTGGCTTTGCCGACGAGACCATGGAGTACCTGTGCAAGTACCTGTACGCCGACGCCCTCCTGGAGCGTCTGGCCACGGCCGACTGAGGAGGGACACATGGAGCACATCAACACCCTGAAAGCCACCATCAGCGCCATTTTTGCGGCCCTCACCGCCCTGTGGGGCTGGTTCGGCTGGCTGATTTTCGCGTGGATCGTCTGCATGGCCATCGACTATGGCACCGGCTCCTGTGCCGCCCTCCGGGGCGGAACGTGGTCCAGCGCCGCCGCCCGGGACGGTATCTGGCACAAATTAGGGGCCGTGGTGGCCGTGATCGTGGCCGCGATCCTGGATCTGCTCATCGGTAGCATCCTGGCCCATTTCCCCGGTTTGAGCCTCCCGTTTACCTATGAGGTATTCCTCTGCCCCCTGGTGGTCACCTGGTACATCCTCACCGAGTGCGGCTCCATCATCGAGAACGCCGGCGCCCTGGGTGCCGATATCCCCGAGTGGCTGAGCAAGGCCATCGCCGCCCTGCGCAATACCGTGGACGAGGCAGGGGAGGGGAAGGACGACGACGAGCCGGGCTAAAAGAGAATAACGTGTCCAAGTAGGACACAATGGAAAACCAGCGGCTGGACGACCACGAGATGCGCATCGACCGGCTGGAACGGAGATAAACCTAGGCCCCCGAGGTTTGCCTCGGGGGCCTGTGTTATGTTGTTTTTGATACAAATACATTACGCTTGTGTATTTTGATGAAGCGTCATTTGTTGGCTAGTAGAGATAAATTAAATAGAACAGCATTACTTTCCTAATAGAATGTGCTGTGTTTATTTGTATGCCTAAGATTCCATTAAATTTTCCGCGAAAATAGTTTGCGCCAGAGGCTGGAAAAGAAGTATAAGCCTCCGCCGCTTTGTCCACAATAGCGTCGGAGGTGTTGAACACATGAAACAACCATTCAAAGACCGCGTCAGCGACTTTTTTGCGGGAAAAGGTTTCTACATCGTCCTGTTCCTGTGCGTCGCCGCCATCGGGATCTCGGGCTATTACCTGCTCGGCGTTCTGCAGGACCCGGGCCAGACGGTGTCGGGGACCATTCAGGTCACGGTGACGCCCACGGTGCCGGAGCACAGCGCGGCCCAGAAGGACGCCCAGACGACGCCCGCCGCCGTGAAGCCGGTGCTGCCGACGCAGACCACCGCCCCCAAGCCCAGCGCCAGCGCCGCCCCCAGTGCCGCTCCCAGCGCCGCACCGGCGGTGGAGGAGGGACCGGTGGCCGAGTATTTCGTCTGGCCGATTCAGGGCGAGGTGCTGCGGGGCCACAGCGTGGAGACTCTGTCCTATGACCCCACCATGGGCGACTGGCGCACCCACGAGGGCGTGGACTTGGTGGCCCAGGCCGGCGCCGTGGTCATGGCCGCGGGCGACGGTCAGGTGCTGGCCGTGTATGAGGACGACCTGATGGGCACCACGGTCACCGTGGACCACGGCGAAGGCGTGGTCAGTGTCTACTCCAACCTGGCTGCCCAGCCCACCGTGGCCGAGGGCGACACGGTGCGGGCCGGGGATACCATCGGCTCGGTGGGGGAGAGCGCCATGGCGGAGAGCGCCCTGCCGTCCCATCTCCACTTTGCCATGAAGGTGGATGGAGTACCGGCAGATCCGATGGAGTATCTGCCCGAGAGCAGCCAAAATTGAATAGAATTGAAATATATCCTGCAAAATGCTATGCCGTCGGGGGAAGAACACTCCTCCGGCGGCGCGGCATGACGGGATAGACTGCAAGAAAAATAAATAAATATATAACTACGGTTATAAATGTATTCATTTTTTATAATAGCGATTATTAAAATTTATAAAGGATTTGGGTTTGCATCGAATTTTACCGGGAAAACGGTTGACAGCTGGGTCGATCTATGATACTCTGTCTGCAACAAGGAGAATAGTTTCTTGTAAATCCAACACGAAGGAGGAGATTTCCTATGAAAGGTTTTGCGATGCTGGGAATCGGTAAGGTAGGCTGGATCGAGAAGGAGGCCCCTGCCTGCGGGCCCCTGGATGCGCTGGTGAAACCCCTGGCGGTGTCCCCCTGTACGTCGGACATCCACACCGTCTGGGAGGGCGCCATCGGCGACCGCCACGATATGATCCTGGGCCATGAGGCCGTGGGCGAAGTGGTGGAAGTGGGCGCGCTGGTGAAGGACTTCAAGCCCGGCGACAAGGTGATCGTCCCCGCCATCACCCCCGACTGGGGCTCGCTGGAGGCCCAGGCCGGCTACTCCATGCACTCCGGCGGCATGCTGGCCGGCTGGAAATTCTCCAACTTCAAGGACGGCGTATTCGGCGAGCTCTTCCACGTCAATGAGGCCGACGCCAACCTGGCCCATCTGCCCGAGGGGGTGGACATGGCCGCGGCGGTGATGCTCAGCGACATGGTGCCCACCGGCTTCCACGGGGTGGAGCTGGCCGACGTCCAGTTTGGCGACGACGTGTGCGTCATCGGCATCGGCCCCGTGGGTCTGATGGCGGTGGCCGGCGCGGCCCTCCGGGGCGCGGCCAACCTGTACGCCGTGGGCTCTCGTCCCAACTGTGTGGCCCTGGCCAAGGAGTACGGCGCTACCGAGGTCCTCAACTACCGGGACGGCGACATCGTGGAACAGATCCTGGAGCGCACCCACGGCAAGGGCGTGGACCGGGTGGTCATCGCCGGCGGCAACGCGGAGGACACCTTTGTCCAGGCGATCCGCATGCTCAAGCCCGGCGGGCGCATCGGCAGCGTCAACTACCTGGGCTCCGGCGACTACGTCCGCATTCCCCGTGTGGAGTGGGGCTGCGGCATGGGCCATAAGGTGATCGCCAGCGGCCTGATGCCCGGCGGACGGCTGCGCATGGAGAAGCTGGCGGCCCTGCTGGCCACCGGCCGCGTGGACCCCGGCAAGATGCTCACCCACCGTTTCCAGGGCTTCGAGCACATGGAGGAGGCCCTGCTCCTCATGAAGGACAAGCCCAAGGACCTCATCAAGCCCGTGGTCCTCATCTGATCGAAAAAACGGCGCGCTGCCCAAGGCAGCGCGCCGTTTTTGTCATCAGTTGCAGCGGACGATGCAGGTGAGGGTCTGTCCGTCCACGGTGCAGGTGAGGGTGGTGGTGCCGATGCCCACCCGGGTGACCTTGCCGGAGCTGTCCACCGTGGCAATGGCAGTGTTGGCGATGCTCCAGGTGGGGGTGGAGGTGGTGCCGGACACCTCCATCTGGAAGGTGGGCCAGGTGGCGTTGAGGGTGAAGTCCTCCCGGTTGAGGCTCAGGGTGCCGGAGGTGTTGCCGGAGCCAGAGGGGGCGGGGGAGGCGGAGGCCCCGGG
>NZ_NFGZ01000054.1 GCF_002159175.1 Flavonifractor sp. An92
TTTTTTGCCCTCGCCAGAGCCTGATACACATTCCTCACGTCCATCCCCAGGGCCTGGGCGATGGCCTTGGGGCTCTCACCCGCCTGGCGGCGCTTCCACACGTCGTACTGGAGGGCGGTCATGCCCTCCCAGCGGCGCGTCCCGGCGGTGAGCTTGTAGACCACCCACAGGCTCACCCCGTATTTGACCGACAGCTCTTTGCAGCTGGTGCGCCAGTCCAGGGCGTCGGCCTTCAGCTTCCGGTTGCGGATAGCCCGCAGCTCGGCGGAGTTCAGGTAGTGGGTCAGCTTCTTGAGCCGCTTCTCCCCCCGCCGCAGGGTCCGCCCGGCGGTGGTGGGGTCCACGCCCAGGGTGGCGGCCACCCTCCCCCGGCTGTACCCGTCCAGGGTGAGGAGCAGCACCTGCCGCTGACGTGGGGTGATGAGAGCCGTCTCCTCCACCACCCGGCGGAGGTCGATGGAGCCGTCCCCCCGGGTGCAGGTGCGCACCAGCTCCCGTCCCTCGGCATACCGCCGCAGCTTCTCCACCGCCCGGCGGGCGGTGCGGGAGATGGTAGACGGGTCCACCCCCAGCTCTTCCGCCACGTCCTTGACCTTCTTCCCGTCCCGGTAGACCATGCCGAACACCTGCCGCTGGCGCTCCGTCATCTCACCGGTGCCGTCGTCCACCACGGCCCGCATCCACTCCAGGCGGGCGCGGTTGTCCCGGTCCATGGACTCCAGCTGCTCCCAGGTCTGTTTCTCCAGCCACTGCCAGGTCTGGCCGTCCAGGCTGTACCGCCTGGTCCGTGGCCGGGATGGCCTGAGCCGCCGCAGGGCCGCCCGGGTGTCCCGGATCATCTCCCGCACCAGCTCCAGCTCGTACCGGAGCCGGTAGGGCGCAGCGGGGCTCCCCTCCAGCTGGGTGAGGAGGGCCGCTTCCTTCTCCCGGAGCCGGGCCAGGTCCGCCCGGTACTCGTTCTCAGCAGATGTACCGCTCATCCCGCCAGTAGGCCGGGTCGTAGTAATGCCGCACAAGGTCCCCGACCTCCCTCGTCTCCCGGAGCATCTGCCTTAAAAGGGCCAGGTCCCGCTCCGCCGCCCGGCGCTGCCCGCCCGGGAGGGCGTCCAGGCTTTTCTCCTGGTCTTGGATGGCCAGCTTCAGCGCTGCCGCCGCCTCCAGGTACGCCCCGGCCAGCTCCCGCAGGGTGCTCATTTGGCCCGCTCCACCGCCGCCCAGCCGGCGGGGTACACGTCGGGGGCGTAGGTATTGCCGTCCAGGAGGGACTCATAGATCTGTCCCTGGTAGACCACCCGGTCCCCCCGGTGGTAGGCATCATGGGCGCCGGTGGGCTGCTTCCACGCGGGGACGGCATCCGGGTCCTCCTCGGTGACGCCCAGGGCGGTATAGAGGGCGGGGGTGGCGTCGATGGGCCAGTCGGCCTGGCTGGTGTGGCTCTGGACCACCTTGTAGAGGTTGCCCTTGCCGTCGGTGATACGGGCGTCTTTGGCGTAGGTCACCCCCGCCGCCCAGCGGGGATAGAGCCCCGCCACCTGCACCGCCGCCGTGTCGTCCAGGGTCTGGGCCTGGAGTGCGGCCAGGCGCTCCGCGGCCTGGCGGCGGTAGTCCTCCTCGTCCATCTCGTAGGTGATAAAGCCCCGCCGGATCTGTGTTGCTCTCATAGCTGCCTCCAATCTTATCCGAAAAAGGTGATCTCGCCGTCGTAGGCGTCCTCACTCTCCAGCACGATGGTGTTGTCCCCGGGCCAGGACACGGCGGTGCCCAGCACCGCCCAGGTGTTGGTGACCAGCGTCCCCTCCACCTTGTGGCGCAGCTGGTAGCCGAAGGCCGCCGAGCGCCGGCCGTGCCGCTCCTGGGGGATGGTCAGCTTGCC
>NZ_NFGZ01000055.1 GCF_002159175.1 Flavonifractor sp. An92
CCTCTTCGCCTCGGTGGACGACTGCGTCAGCCAGGAGGAGGCCGACTTCGCCCGGAGCTGCGCCGCCGCCCTGGACGCCCTGTGCGACCGGGACGGGCTGGTGACGAAATCCTGGACATTGGTGGGGTCCTTGTCCTTCTCCAGCCCGTCCCGGTCGCACAGGGCGTCCAGGGCGGCGGCGCAGCTCCGGGCGAAGTCGGCCTCCTCCTGGCTGACGCAGTCGTCCACCGAGGCGAAGAGGAGGATCAGCACCGTCATCAGCTCCCGGAAGCGCCGGGAGAGCTGGGTCCCGGAGACCTTGTCGCAGGAGCGCATCCGGGCGAAAAAGCCCGGGGCCTTGAAGCCGGGGTACTCGGCCACGGCGGTGCACAGCTCCCAGAAGAGGATGGAGGGCACCGGGTTGCCCCGGGTATAGATGGCGTTGTAATACTCCACGTGGCGGGGGCTCAGGGAGCCGCCGTCCCGCCCCCACACGCCCAGGGCGCAGGCCCGGAAAAACACGTCGGCCTCCTGCCCGAAGCGCAGGCGCAGCGTGGCGTCGGAGATCTGCCGCTGAAATGCGCGCAGGCTGTTTTCATACTGTCTGTGGACCGCCGCCGCGGTCATGGAACCCTTCAAATGCGTCCACCTCTCCCCTGGTTTTTTCTAGGTTGATTATACTGGAATCCGCCCCCGGATGCAAGCCGCCCGCCCGGTTGGGACTGGCTGTTAAAATTCCCTTACAATTGAGGTAAGGCCGTTGACGGTTCTCCGGGAAACGTGTAAAATGTCCTTGTTATCGTATTCTGTCACCTGGAGGGAGATCTATGGCAAATAAACCAACCGGAAACCGCAACAAAACCATCCACTGCGATGTCTGCGGCGAGGATTACGCCGCTACCTATAAACGCTGCCCCTTCTGCGAGGACCAGGACAAGGGCAAGAGCCGTCGGAACAACCGGGGCGGCGGCTACTCCACGCCTCCCACCCCCGCCCGTGTGGTGACCACCCTGCTGTCGCTGGCCCTCATTGTGGCGGCAGTGTGCATCGTGGTGTCCATCGTCAAGCCCTTCCTGGACGGGGGCGAGGCCGGGACGACCCCCTCTCCCCTCCCCAGCGAGGCGGTCACCCCCGCGCCGGACAGCTCCACCGAGCCCTCCGCCGATCCCACCATCCCGCCCGACCAGACCGCCACCGGCCTGACTCTGGATCAGAGTGACTTCACCCTCCAGAGCTACGGACAGAAGGTCACCCTCAAGGCAACCTTCTCCCCCGACGGCAGCAAGGGCTATGTGACCTGGACCAGCAGCAATCCCGAGGTGGTCAGCGTGGATGAAAACGGCACCGTCACCGGCATCGGCAAGTCCGGCGGCGTCAGCAGCGCCACCATCACCGCCACCCTCACCGGCACCCAGATCTCCCAGTCCTGCATCGTCCGGTGCAGCTTTGACGCCCCCGCCGGGGCCACCACCCCCGGGGCCTCCGC
>NZ_NFGZ01000056.1 GCF_002159175.1 Flavonifractor sp. An92
TGGTGGACAGGTCCAGCCCGCCGAAGCACTTCTTTCCGGCCAGGAAATCCCGCACCGCCTGCCGCCGTGCGGGGGCGTTGAGGGCCTTCCACTCCTCCCGGTTGAGCTGGGTCTTGTCGTAGAGCCCCAGGGGAAGCCAGCCCACCGCGTGGGTGGCGATCCACTGGTTGAGGCGGAGCCACCGGAAAAGCCGCTCGGCCGCCTCGCTCTGCCGGGCCGCCCGGGCCTCCGCCCGGAATTTTCGGAAACTCAGGTTGTGGCCCAGTCCCGGATTGCACGCCCGCCAGACGTTTTCGTCCCAGATGTCCAGCTCCGCGATGCGCTCCGGGTCGTCCCCGGTGAGGACCGACACGCCGTACATGATGGGGCACCAGGCCGGATCATCGGTGTCCAGCTCCCGCTCGGGCTCCCCCCGCCGCCAGGCCAGGATGCGCCGGCACTTCTCGTGGACCTCCCAGCCGATGCTCTTCCGGTCCGGGTCGTCTCCGGCGGTGGTCAACACAATGACCGCCTGCTGGCGCCGGGCGGCGTCGGAGCCGGCGGTGAGCACGTCCCACAGCTTCCGGTTGGGCTGGGCGTGGAGCTCGTCGATGAGGATGGCGGAGAAGGAGTAGCCGTGCTTGCTCTCGGCGTCGGCGGAGTAGACCTTCAGCACGCCGCCGTATTTGGTGTGGATCTCCCGGCGGCTGTCCCGGGCCCAGGCGATGGGGTCGTGCTCCGGTTGGCCCAGGCAGGTGTGCTCCACCATGTACTTGGCGCACTGGTAGATGATATCGGCGTTGTTCTTGTCGGCGGCAAAGACCCCCACCTGGGGCCGGGCCTCCCCGTCAAAGAGGAGGTGGTAGAGCCCCAGCGCGGCGGCGAACTCGCTCTTGCCGTTCTTCTTTGGGATCTCGTCGTAGAGGAAACGCCGGTACCGCACCCAGGTCCCGTCCTCGTCCCGGACCTGGACGCCGTAGAAAAGCCGGATGGCCTCCTCCTCCCAGGGCAGGAGCTGGAAGGGCTTTCCCGCCCACTCGTTCTGTCCGAAGCACAGGAGGGAGAAGAAGTCCAGCACGTCCTGGACGGCCTCCGGGCAGTAGCGCAGCTCCGCGCCATCGTCCGGCCGGGGGACCTTCAGGAACGGGGTAAGCCAGATGGTATCAGGCACGCTCCATCCGCTCCCTCTTCTCCCTCATCAGCTTCTCAAAGGGACTCTCCTCCGGCTTCCGGTTCCCCTCCGGCATCACCAAGCGGCAGCGGCTGGTGATGGTGAGCCCCAGGTCGTTGGCACAGGCCCGGGCCTGCTTGAAGTAGGTGTCCAGGACTTTGGTGGCCTCCTTGAGGGCGTCGCCGTCCTGG
>NZ_NFGZ01000057.1 GCF_002159175.1 Flavonifractor sp. An92
ACTCTCAAGCAGAACGGTGCTGAGATTGGCACCTATACCATTCTGGCCGGGCAGACCGAAGGCAGCTGGTCTTGGAGCGACAGTGGTAAGACAAATACCGGCACCCTGACTACTTGCCAGGACTATACCCTGGAGTGTACAGTGAGCCCGGTGGTTCCCACTGGTAGCGACAGCCTCGGTACTTCGGTAAGCGAGCAGACCTACACTGCTTATCCGAAGATCCACGTCCTGGTGCCCACTATTACCTGGAAGGATACCACGGTGGATGCCGGTGATTTGCTTACGAATTATGAGACCAACTTTGTCAGTATTTCTTGGGCTGACGAGAACAAAGATGGCGGTACTGTAAGTGAGGCTGATGATTGGACTGTTTCCTATACGTATAGCCCGGAACCGGGTGTTATCAACGCTGAGACTGAGGTCAATGTGACCGTTACGGTCAACAGGGTGAACATTACCAATTATGTGACCTTTGTGCGGCAGTGTGATTCTACATCTGGTGATGCAGGGGATCATTTGGGCAGTGAGACGGAGTGCGAATTTGTCATCCACCTGAACAACATCGAGCTGTCGATCACCAAGACCGTTAATGAAAAGCCTGAGCAGAGCTTCATCTTTACGATTAGCGGACCGAATGGCTTTGCCATGACCATCGCCATGGGCGCGAGTGAGTTCACCCTGGAGGGTGACAAGTGGACCTGCACCAAGACCATCACCGGTCTGAAGAGCGGCACTTACACCGTGACCGAGGACACCAAGTGGTCCTGGATGTACAATGCTGATGCGGAGACCAAGACTGCGGATAAGGGCGATGACGGCAAGCTGTCGGTCACCTTCGACAACACCCGCAACGGCAATAACTGGCTGGGCGGCAGCGATAGCGTGGAGAACGTGTTTGCGACCACTGACGGAGCTTCCGCTGCTGCGCTGCGAGCCGCCAACCCTGCGGCGCTGCCCAATCCCCTACCCAGCACGCCCAAGGACGACGAGAACGGTGACGAGAAGAACAAGGATCAGAACACCGAGCCTGATCCCAGCGAGCCCATGGAGACCCAGGAGGGAGGCGTGAGCAATGTTTGACCGAAAGGAATATGAAGGCAAGCGTGCCCTGCGCCGCTGGCCCAAGTGGTTGCCCGTTGTGGCGGCCCTGGCCCTGGCGACCGCGGTGACCGTGGGCGGGACCCTGGCGTGGCTGACGGCCCACACCGACTCTGTGACCAACACCTTCACCATGGGTAATGTGGACCCGGATGTGGAGGAGAGCTTTGATCCGGATGCTGGAACCAAGAGTGAAATTAAAGTTACCAACAACGGCAGCGTGG
>NZ_NFGZ01000058.1 GCF_002159175.1 Flavonifractor sp. An92
GCGCCATGAGCGGACACTGGGTCCAGCGGGGGGACTGTGCCGTCACCGACAAGTGGAAGCGGGCGGCCTGGGCGGTGGAAGCCGGGGCCGACCTGGTGCTGGAGCTCCCTACCGTGTGGGCCTGCGCGTCGGCGGAGACCTTTGCCCGGGGGGCCGTGGAGGTGCTGGCCGGGACGGGGGTGGTGGACACCCTTTCCTTCGGCAGCGAGTGCGCGGACCTCGCTGCCCTGCGGGCGAGCGCGGCGGTGCTGGAGGAGCCGGAGTACCATGCCCGGGTGAAGGAGCTCTCCGCCCAGGGATTGCCCTTCCCGGTGGCCCGGCAGCAGGCGGCCGAGGAGCGGCTGGGCGGGCCCTCGGTGCTGGACCGGCCCAACGCCAACCTGGCGGTGGAGTATCTGAGGGCCATCCCGCCCCACTGGAGGGCTCTGGCGGTGCAGCGGCAGGGCGTGGACCACGACGGCGGCGCAGCGGGGGGCTTCGCCTCGGCCTCCCACCTGCGGGAGCTGCTGCGGGCGGGCAACAGGGGAGAGGCTGAACCCTATCTATGTACCCCCTGGGCGGGGGAGATTGCGGATTTCCATCGGTGCGGCGCGGTGTTGCTGGACCGGGTGCGCACCATGGAGGAGGCCGACTGGGCCGCCCTCCCCGACGGGGGGAGCGCCGAGGGGCTCCCCGCCCGGCTAGTCCGCTGCGGGCGGCAGGCCCGCTCAGCGGAGGAGTTCCTCGCCCTGGCCAAGACGAAGCGCTTCCCCCTGGCCCGGCTGCGGCGGCTGCTCACCTGGGCCTATCTGGGCCTCACCGCCGCCGACCGGCCGGAGC
>NZ_NFGZ01000059.1 GCF_002159175.1 Flavonifractor sp. An92
CCAGGCGCACCTCGCCCCGCACCACGGTGATGGTCTCCTCCTCGGTGCGGAAGAGGCACCCGTACCCGGCGAAGGCCCGCACCACCCGGTCGGCCCGCTCGGCCCGGTCGTCGGGGGTGATGGTGCGCTCCTCGTCGCTGGGCTCCGGCCAGTACTCCCCGCCGCTCTGGGGGGTGGCCTCCGCCCACAGTCGGTCGAAGTCGGCCACACAGGCCTTCACCAGCTTGGGGGCCAGGGCGCGGATGGTGTCCGTCATGGTGATGAGGTCGTCCCGACGGGTCACCGGGAAGGCCTCCTGGAGGAGGATGTCCCCGGCGTCCAGGTCGTACACCACTTTATGGAGGGTGATCCCGCTCTCGGTGAGGCCCTTCAGGATGGTACAGGGCATGGGCCAGGGCCCACGGCCCACCGGCAGCAGGGCCGGGTGGACGTTGACGCACCGCAGGGAGGTCTCCGCCGGGATGCGGTAGATGTACCCGGCGGAGAAGAGGGCCTCGCAACCGGCGGCGGCCAGCGCTTCCAGATCGTCGGCGGTGATGCGCTGGTCGGTCCAGGGGATGTTCCGCGCCTCGGCAAAGGCCACCACCTGGCGGTTGAACTCGTATTCATTGTCGGTGGGGTAGGTGAACACCTTCATCACGGTGCACCCCGC
>NZ_NFGZ01000006.1 GCF_002159175.1 Flavonifractor sp. An92
GTAGGGGGGAATATAACTGGTCAGTAACTGTTTCCTTATTACATTTCACCGAATGGGGAAATGGCTGTCCCGGTTCGGTGAAATGCATTTCCCCGTTTGGTGAAATGGGAGGCGCACTGAGCCCATAGGTCTCCAGGACAGCGTCGGAGAGGGCGTACCAGAGGGTGCGGTCGGTCTTGTCCTCGCTGAAATTGCCCGAGAGGAGGGCCCCCTGCTCCCGCAGCCGCCCGGTGATGCGCTCGATCTGCCGCTTGCTCCAGAACGGGAAGAGCTTCGTCAGGGCCTCCAGGGTGTTGTAGGTCCAGGTGCGCCCCTCGTGGAAGTGGCGGCCGTTGGCCTGGTTCTTGGCCACCCAGAAGGCCATGGCGTGGAGGAAGATGGCCCCGTCCACGCCGTACTCTGAGGCCAGCTCGGCGTTGAAGTGGAACTCCATCACGGGGGATCACTCTCCCCCCGGCTCTCGTAGGCGATCAGGGTCACGCCGTCCAGATCCTGTTCCAGCGCGCAGGACGAGCCGTCTTTGGCCAGGACTCGCCGGATCTCCTGCCCCAGCAGGTCCGGCTTATGCAGGAGAATCTCGATCTTGTCCCCCTGCCACCGGTCAAAAGCCAGCCGGATGCTGATGATATCCCGGTCCAGCTCCATGGCATGTACGGCGGAGCGGAGCATCCGCAGCGCCCCGGCCAGATCTTCTATCCGCTTGTCCATGGTATTACCCCCTCCCGTTGGAAACGGCCTCGCGGAAGGCATTCAGGGCGCCCATCCGCTCCCGCAGCCGCTCCTCGGCATAGGCCAGGCAGGTCCGCTGGACCTCCGGGTCCAGCTTCAGGTCCTCCCGGGCCCACACCTCCACGTTGCCCTCCGCGTCACAGACGGCGGCGTGCAGCGCCGTGAAGATGGCCGCCACGGCCTCTTTGCTCAATCTGACATTCATCAACACATCCCCCTCAGTTCCACCAGGCGCTTGGCCACCTGGTCGGTGTCATATTTCTTCATCCGCCCGATCTGAGTGGGCAGGATACCCAGCTCCTGCGCGGCCTGCCGGGCAGAAGTACGGGACCGGTACCCCAACTCCTCCCGAAGCTCCTCCAGGGTCATCATGCCGCCGTAGCGATCGCGGAGAATGGTCCGCTTTTCGCGGATCTCACTTGCGATCCGCGCATTGTTGTGATATACTGCCATATGTAGTCCTTTCTGCCGTCTCCGGGTCTGCTACACCCGGGGGCGGCCTTTTTTATTGGCTCAGCTTCCTCCGGCGCAGCGCAGCTCCAGGGCGGCCTCCACGATCTCGCCCAGGTCCTCCATGATGGCGTCGAACTCCACCCGCTCGCTGGTGTCGATCACGTTGTCCTCGGCGATGCGCAGCAGCCGCCGGTCGGCGTGAGAATCGGCGAAGTCGAAGATCCGATTGACCAGCTTGGTAGTAGCCTCAATGACGGAGCGCTGCTCCACCTCCGGCACCACAGAGCGGTAGACCACGTTGTTCTCCTGCATGTGCTGAAAGCACAGGTTCAGCGAGTTGTACAGAATGGACATGAGCTGCACCACATTGTCCGGCGGCGTCCGCTGGCCGGTCTCGTAGGCGCGGATGCTCTCCACGCTGATGCCCAGGCGCTCGGCAGCCGATTCCTGGGTCAAACCGGCACCCCGGCGAGCGTTTTTGTAGATATTCCAGCATTCTCCCGGCATGGTAAAACCTCCTTCTTGGGTGTATCATTGGTCCATCGACCCGCCCGGCGGGTTGCGCCCACAGAGCGCATCCAGGGAGACGCCATACAAATCAGCCAGGGCCAGCAGGGAAGCAAGCCCGGGCTGCCGGGCCCCGCTTTCCCACATACAGACAGCGGCTTTGGTGACGTGGGCTGCTTGGGCAGCCTGTGAAAGCGTCAAGCCCCGCATCTCCCGCAGTTCTTTGAGTCGCACTTGTTTCCCTCCTTCCCGGTTGCCCTTTCTGGGTGATTGTGGTATCATTCACATTGAGTGAACACAAACAGGGAGGTGAATTACTTGACAGTCCATGAGTTAGACAAACGACTAGGGGCAGCACTTGATAACTTTGCTTCTGAAATGCAGGCTCAATATGATGATTACAGCAAAGAGCACGCAGTAAAGGGAGATATCGCGGAATTATCAAGGCAGACCTTCTATGCACTGAATGAGTTCAGAAAAGAAATTATCTCCTATCTCAATGCGCAACAGTAATGTCACAGAGGCCGTCAGGTACTGCTGGCGGCCTTCTCCTCCCCCAGCTTGATTTCTACTTGCACGCCAAGGTACGAGATATCCCTTTGGAGCCGCTTGATTGCTTCGATGTGTTCTAAGAGTTCACGCGCATTTTTCTCTGCTTGGTCCAAGTTTTGGATCGTAATCTTTGCGAGCATTCTCTTCCCTCCTTTCGTTTACCACACGTTAATCATAATCGTTCACAATACGAGAGGTAACGATGACGACAAAACGTCGGATTTGGTGATATACCATGATAAGTAACGAAGAAAAGGCCTTCCTCCGCTGGCTGAGCAAACAACCTGACCCTGTTTCTCATAGTACAATGAGCGACTTATCCGCCCCCGAGTACTCCTCTCATCGCGTTGATTCACTCTATAAAGGCGGATATCTTTCAAGGTCTCTTTCCGTAGAAAACGGCGAAATCACCGGGCTATACACCGTTAGTGATAAAGCTCGTGCAACCTTGCAGGAAAGCACAAAGCTCTCACATGAAAAGATCGCCGAATGGGTTCGCTACATCATTACAACAGCGATAGCCGTCATTGCTCTGATTCGCACGTTTCTTTGAGCTGCCCAGGGTGATCCGGCACCCGGATCACTGCGGTGCAACACTCCAAAATGAGGCAAGGCTCCCCCGTATATGTCTCCAGTCTCTTGCGAAGCTTTTCTCTCGCCTCTGGGGCAATCTCAGCATCAAATGCAAATACAAGCACATTTCCACCCCCCCTCTCGCTAGGTCTCGCCTGGCGGGTTGCGCCCGAAGAGGGCGTCGATGGAGCAGCCAAACACATCGGCCAGCTCCGGGAGCTTCGCGGCGTTGGGGAGGATCGAACCGTTTTCCCACATTGCCACGGTGGAGCGTCCCACTCCTACGGTCTGTGCCAGGGTCTTTTGAGAGATCCCGTGCTCTTCCCGGATCGTTTTGAGCTTGAGCAAGGTTGTCATGCGGTGTCACCTCCCTGTAATGTCACTCCCAATATGTCATGTATCGTGACATTACTATAACACCGCCAGCCAGTTATGTCAATACTAATGACATTTATTTTTTGCAATCCCCTTTCCGTGTCATTCTAAATGACATATAATTGGCATGAGGTGACAGTATGAACAGAATCAAGGAATTACGTACTGCCCAGACCCCAAAAATGTCGCAGGATAAGCTGGGAAAGCTGGTTGGCGTGGGCCGCACCACCGTCACCATGTGGGAAAACGGCTCCAATGAGCCGGACAACGCCACGCTGGTCAAACTGGCGGAGATCTTCGGCGTGTCTGTTGACTATCTTCTGGGGAAAAACCCGGAGCCCCCCTCCCCTTCCGGAAGCGGGACAGCCCCTGCGGACCAGGAGCAGCTCATGGCCGCCTTCTGGGGCGGCGATCAGGACCTCACCGACGAGGACAAGGAGGCCATGTGGGCGGACGTGAAGAACTTCGCCGCCTTCATCGCCCAGAAGAAAAAACAGGAGAAGCAGCAGCATGACTGATCTCATTGGCCTGTACGACTATGCGGAACAGCATGGCGTGGAGGTCTACTGGTTCACCATGGACAACGCCGAGTCCCTGTCCATGATGGACCCGGAGGGGCAGTGCTATGTGGCCATGGACCCGTGGCGCCTGGGCAGCCTGGCCGAGGAGCGCACCAAGCTGGGGCATGAGCTTGGTCACTGTGAGACCGGCAGCTTTTACAACGAGTACGCCCCTCTGGATGTGCGCCAGAAGCACGAAAACCGCGCCACTCGCTGGGCATATAAAAAGCTCATCCCGGAGGATGAGCTGAAGAAGGCGCTCCGTCATGGGTATCGGGAACCCTGGGAGCTGGCCGAGTATTTCGATGTGACCGAGCCGTTCCTGCGGGGCGCGCTGGACTACTACCGCATGGCGGCCGGGCTGTAAACTGTGTCCAAGTCGGACACCGAAAGGGGACACGATTATGTTCCATGTGTTTAAAACGTTGTTTCGGAAGCAGCCCGAACATACCGAACCGGAACCCGCCGCCATCCACGTTTCCCCGGTACCTGTTCCAGAAGAAACGCCCGTTGAATCGCTCCAGCCCTGTCCGGAACCTGCATCAGAAGAAGTCCCCGTTGAATCCGCCCAGCCGGCTTCCGCACCAGAGCCCGTAGAGGATACCCCGGCTCCGGACTGCTGCAAGTGGGATCGGAAGCAGCCTGAACATGCCGAACCGGAACCCGCCGCCATCCACGTTTCCCCGGTACCTGTTCCAGAAGAAACGCCCGTTGAATCGCTCCAGCCCTATCCGGAATCTGCATCAGAAGAAGTCCCCGCTGAATCCGCCCAGCCGGCTTCCGCACCAGAGCCCGCAGCGGAACCACCGGTTCCGGACTGCTGTAAGCGGGAGTGGAATATCAACTTTGACCGGGTCTATAGCCGCCAATGGGAGTTCGACTTCCCGAACGGCTCCCCGGACGAACCAGACGGCGAGGACGAGGTTGTCCCTTCCCCTTCCGCCGCTCCTACCCGCCCATCCCCCGCCGCTCTGCCCGAGCTGCCACGCGCCTATGTGGTCCTGGACTTTGAGACCACCGGGCTCTCTCCGGAACGGGACTGCATCCTTGAGATCGGCGCCGTCAAATACATGGACGGGAAAGAAGCGGCGGTCATGAACAGCTTTGTAGACCCTCAGCGTCCGATTTCCCCGGAAATCACGCGGATCACCGGAATCACCGACCAGGACGTTGCCGGAGCCCCTACGCTCCGGCCTGCCGTGGAATCTCTGCACCAGTTTATGGACGGACTTCCCATCGTGGCTCACAACGCCGGATTTGACCTCAGTTTTCTGGCTGCGGCCTATCGCACCCTGGGCCTGGAACCGGATTTCACCTATCTCGATACGCTGGAGCTGGCCCGCCGTGCGTTTCCTGACGCCCCCAATCACAAACTGTCTACGCTCATTCAGTTCTTGTCCATTGACGACACGCAGGCGCACCGCGCATTGTCCGACGTTCGTCAGACCCACGCCCTGCTCTGTCGGTGCGCGGCGGTCCCGGGAACGAAGCTAAACCTGAAGTGTTTCCCAGCCAAGCCATACCAAAAACGCCGCTCCAGCTCCTCTGGCCACTCCAACTTTTCGCCCAAAGACATCGTTTGTACCTGCGAATCTCTGGATGAGTCCCATCCACTGTTCCAAAAGCGGATCGTCTTTACCGGTGAGCTTTCCCTGAGCCGTCAGCAGGCCGCGCAGATGGCGGCAGATGTGGGGGCGCTGGTCAAATCCGGCGTCTCTGGAAAAACCGACTATCTGGTGGTGGGGACGCAAGATCTGGCGCTGGTTGGCGCGGACGGTATGAGCAGCAAAGAGGAAAAGGCCTATGCCCTGAATCAGGCGGGCAAGGCACACATCAAGATCATCCGCGAACAGGAGTTCATCGACCTGGTTCGCGCCGTGGAGGTTTGAGCTTTGGAAGGACAAATTTCTTTGACTGATCTTTCTACCGGGCCGGAGGCCCAGGAGCTGGCCTGGCTGGAGAACACTATGCCCGCTATGCGCGCCGCCGTGGAGAGCCGCGGCGGCATCCCGGACCTGCTGGTACGGAGCGCCGTCAAGTCCTACACCGCGGTGGCGTTCTGTAACTTCACCGTATTCCGCCTTCGTCTGCGGGGAAAGCAGCCCTACCTCTCGGTCCCCCTGCTCTTCTCCGACCTGATCCCGGAGGGCGCCCCTCAGAAAAGGGTGAGTTCTGAGCCCAAGTACATCCGTCTTTTGATCGACGAGGCGCATCCCATTGACTTCTATGCCCCCTTCCTCACCCAGATCGCGGGCGCCACGGTGGACCGCTATCCCAAGGAGTGGGACTGCTGTTCCCGCTATCTGGAGTGCAGCAACGCCGGCAGCTGTACACACCCGGACAAAGCCTTTGCCATGCAGTGCGGCTACCGCAAGATCCTGAGCAGCGGACGCATTTTCTTTGGCGAAAAGCGGAACGTGTGAGATCATCCACAAGAGGAAAAAGCGGGAGCCGTACAAGAACCGTTACTGAGCCAAAAAAGACCCGGGGCTCCGGCCCCGGTCTCTTTCAACGCTCGCAATAGAACATTTGTATTATACCAGAAAGGAGGATCACATGGGGAACTACATCCGCAAGACCGCCCGCTACAACGGGAAGAAGTACGAAGCCACCGGAAAGACCGAGCTGGAGGCTCTCACTAAGCTGGCCGAAAAGCTCTCCGCCGCCAAACGCGGGGAGGAAGTGCTGGGCGGGTCCATGACCGTGGACGCCTGGTATCACCAGTGGAAAGCCACGTATAAGGACCCTATGGGCATGACTGAAAAGTCTCTTGGCATGTATGATGAGAAGTATACTGGGTATATCAAACCCGCCATCGGGCGCTTAAAGCTGAAGGACGTGCGGGACGTCCACCTCCAGCGGCTGCTGAACAGTCAGGCGGGCATGAGCTATTCTCATGTGGAGAAGCTGCGACGGGTGCTGAAGGGGATGTTCTCCCGGGCCCGGAAGTCCCGTCTGATCCCTTACGACCCCTCGGAGGATCTGGAGCTCCCTGCCGTCCATCAAGGCTCGCACCGCAGCCTTACCGAGGAGGAACGTGCGGTGCTGCTCCGGGTAGCAGAGACCCATCCGTCGGGGTTATACATCCTGACACTGCTCTACACCGGGATGCGGCCTGGCGAGGCAGCGGCCCTCAACTGGGCCGACGTGGACTTTGAGCACGGAGAAATCCACATCCATGCGGCGCTGGAGAGTGGATCAGGCCGTATCAAAGGGCCAAAGACCAAGGCCGGTGTCCGAGATATTCCAATCCACGCCGCTCTGTTGCCGCGGCTCCATGCGGCCCGCGGTAAGCCTTTCGACCCGGTATTTCCCAGCCCACAAGGACACCGGCTTAATTCCAATAGCCAGTACCGGCTCTGGAAAACCTTCCGACGTGCTATGGATATTGAGATGGGCGCGGAGGTATATCGGAACAAGGTGGTCAAGTCGGTAATCGCCGACGATCTGACGCCCTATTGCCTGCGGCACACGTTTGCCACCGACTGCGCCCGTGCCGGGGTCCCGCTGGAGACAGTGCGGTGGTTCCTTGGTCACGAGGACATCTCCACCACGGCGAATATCTACCAGCACCGTGACGCCACTGCTCTGCGTGCCGGAATGGATCTGCTGGATAGAGCTGGTGGAAAAGGTGGTGGAAAAGCTAATATCGGATAGCTCTGTCTCTTAGAACTGCAATATATTCCTGATATTAACACTCCCGCTTCCCAAGCTGAATATGAGGGTTCGATTCCCTTTACCTGCTCCAGAAAAAAGACACGACTTGCGTCGTGTCTTTTTTGTCTGCTGCGCTGCCCTGGATAAAAAATAAGCAGACACGAAACATCGTGTCTGCTTATTTGGTGCGGATGACGGGACTTGAACCCGTACGTCGATTGACACACGCCCCTCAAACGTGCCTGTCTACCAGTTCCAGCACATCCGCGTGAGGTCTTAATCAAGACCGCTAGATTATTATAGCGAGCCTTCGCCCATTTGTCAACCGCATTTTGCAGGTTCCCATAAAATTTTTTCCACCTTGCCCGGGCCCTCCCCGTCCTGTATACTGAGAGTATCTCAACACGCCCCAGCGGCACGGAGGTGCGCCATGTTTGACGTCAGACACATCGAGCGCTATCGGGAGAACGGCCATCTGGAGGCCAAGCTGGCCACGGGAGGGCTGCCCCGCAGCATCTGGGAGACCTATTCCGCCTTTGCCAACACCTGGGGCGGGCTGATCCTGCTGGGTGTGGAGGAGCTGGAGGACCACTCCCTGCGCATCCAGGGCCTGCTCAACGCCCAGGAGATGCTGGAGGAGTTTCTGGCTCTCGTCCGGGACCCCAAGGTGGCCAGCGCCGACCTGGTGGGTGAGAAGGGCGGCGAAGTGGTGCCCACCGCCCAGGGGGACATCCTGGTCCTGCGCATCCCACCTGCCCCCCGGAACCTGCGCCCGGTGTACGTGGGGGGCGACCCCTACCGCGGCTCCTACCGGCGGGAGGGGGAGGCCGACCTCCACTGCACCGCCGAAGAGGTGGCGGCCATGCTGGCCGGGCGGGACTAAAATACTTTGCATCCCGTTGTATTTTTCCTCCAAGTCTGTTATACTACCTTTGTTGAAAACGCAGCATACCATAGCGATTTGGAGGTAATGGATTATGTGGTTTGACGAGGCTGTCCTGTATCAGATCTATCCCCTGGGCCTGTGCGGCGCCCCCCGGGACAACGACGGTGTGACCGAGCACCGGATTCTGTGCATCCTGGACTGGGTGGAGCACATCCGCGCCACAGGGGCGGACACCGTCCTCTTCAATCCGCTGTTCGAGAGTGACCGTCACGGCTACGACACCCGGGATTTCCGTAAGGTGGACTGCCGCCTGGGCACCAACGAGGATTTCAAGCAGGTCTGCGACGCGCTCCACGCCGCCGGTCTGCGGGTGATGCTGGACGGCGTGTTCCACCATGTGGGCCGGGGCTTCTGGGCCTTCCGGGACGTGCAGGAGCGCCGGTGGGACAGCCCCTACAAGGACTGGTTCCACATCAGCTTTGACGGCAACTCCAACTACAACGACGGCTTCTGGTACGAGGGCTGGGAGGGGCACATGGAGCTGGTGAAGCTCAACCTCCAGAACCCGGCGGTGGTGGAGTACCAGTTCGAGTCCATCCGCCAGTGGGTGGAGGAGTTCGGCATCGACGGCCTGCGCCTGGACGTGGCCTACTGCCTGACACCAGAGTATCTGAAGCAGCTGCGGGCCTTCACCAACTCCTTGAAGCCCGACTTCGTCCTGGTGGGCGAGACCCTCCACGGCGACTATAACCGCTGGATGAACGACGAGATGTGCCACTCGGTCACCAATTACGAGTGCTACAAGGGCCTCTACTCCAGCTTCAACTCCATGAATCTCTTCGAGATCGGCCACTCCCTGGCCCGGCAGTTCGGGCCGGAGCAGTGGACCCTCTACAAGGGCAAGCACCTGCTGTCCTTCCTGGACAACCACGACGTCACCCGCATCGCCTCCATGCTGGAGCGGAAGGAGCACCTGCCCCTGGCCTACGGCATCCTCTTCGGCATGCCCGGCGTGCCCGCCGTGTACTACGGCAGCGAGTGGGGCATGGAGGGCCGCAAGGAGTCCGGGAGCGACGACGCCCTCCGCCCGGCGGTGGAGCTGCCCCAGTCCAATGAGCTCACCGCCTGGATCGCCAGGCTGGCCGCCGCCCGGAAGAGCAGTCCGGCCCTGTGCTATGGCAATTACCGCAACGTGGTGCTCACCAACCGGCAGATCATCTTTGAGCGATGCGCCGACGGCGAGCGGGTGCTGGTGGCGGTGAACGCCGACGACGCGCCCTATGTGGCCCACTTCGACGCCGGATGCGGCATGGCGGTGGACCTCATCACCGGCGCGCCCCACGACTTCGGCGGCGGCAGCGAGCTGCCTCCGTACAGCGTGGCGTTTTGGAAGATGGAGCGCTGAGGAGCTTCCTCCCTCCCCGGCGCGCAGAAAAAGAGCCCCGGCTTTTGAAAAGCCGGGGCTCTTTTGTGCTCTGTTTGGACAATCAAGCCGGTTCTTCGGCGAAATTGCCGGTGTAGAGGCGGTAGTAGGTGCCCTTCTCCTCCATGAGCTGGTCGTGGGTGCCCCGCTCGATGATGCGGCCCTGGTCCATGACCATGATGCAGTCGGCGTTGCGCACCGTGGAGAGCCGGTGGGCAATGACGAAGGTGGTGCGCCCGGTCATGAGGGCGTCCATGCCGTCCTGGACCAGCTTCTCGGTGCGGGTGTCGATGGACGAGGTGGCCTCATCCAGGATGAGCACCGGCGGGTCGGCCACGGCGGCCCGGGCGATGGCAATGAGCTGGCGCTGGCCCTGGGAGAGGTTGGCGCCGTCGCCGGTGAGCATGGTGTCATATCCGTCGGGCAGGCGGCGGATGAAGCCGTCGGCGTTGGCCAGCCGGGCGGCGGCCATGCACTCCTCGTCGGTGGCGTCCAGGCGGCCGTAGCGGATGTTCTCCAGAACGGTACCGGTGAAGAGGTGTGTGTCCTGGAGGACGATGCCCAGGCTGCGGCGCAGGTCCGGCTTCTTGATCTTGTTGATGTTGATGCCGTCGTAGCGGATCTTGCCGTCGGCGATGTCGTAGAAACGGTTGATGAGGTTGGTGATGGTGGTCTTGCCCGCGCCGGTGGCGCCCACAAAGGCGATCTTCTGGCCGGGCTTTGCCCACAGGCTGATGTCGTGGAGGACCAGCTTCTTCTCGTCATAGCCGAAGTCCACGCTGTCAAAGACCACGCCGCCCTCCAGGCGGGCATAGGTGATGGTGCCGTCGGCCTTGTGGGGGTGCTTCCAGGCCCAGGTGTTGGTGCGCTCTCCGGCCTCGGTGAGGGTGCCGTCGGCGTTCTCCTTGGCGTCCACCAGCTCCACATAGCCCTCGTCTTTCTCGGGCTCCTGGTCCATGAGCTCAAAGACACGGGAGGCGCCGGCGGCGGCGGTGACCACGAAGTTGATCTGCTGGCTCACCTGGGTGATGGGCTGGGTGAAGCTCTTGTTGAGGCCCACGAAGGTGATGACGGTGCCCAGGGTCACGCCGGCCAGGTCGTTGATGCCCAGGATAGCGCCCACGATGGCCACCAGGGCGTAGCTCAGCCAGCCGATGTTGGCGTTGATGGGCATGAGGAGGTTGGCGTAGCGGTTGGCCTTGTCGGCGCTCTCCCGCAGGGCCTCGTTGACCTGGTGGAAGTCGGCCTTGGCGGCCTCCTCGTGACAGAATACCTTGACCACCTTCTGGCCGTCCAGCATCTCCTCGATAAAGCCGTCCACGATGCCCAGGTTCTTTTGCTGCTGGGCGTAGAAGCGGCCCGAGAGCTTGGAGAAATTGGAGGTCACCACCAGCATCACCGCCGCGGTGAGCAGGGAGATGACGGTGAGGGCGGGGTTCAGGAGGATCATGGTCACCAGCGTGGCGGCCATGGTGATGGTGGAGTTGATGATCTGGGGGATGCTCTGGCTCATCAGCTGCCGGAGGGTGTCCACGTCGTTGGTGTACACCGACATGATGTCGCCGTGGGCGTGGGTGTCGAAGTACTTGATGGGCAGGGACTCCATGCGGCGGAACAGGTCGTTGCGCAGGCGGCGCATGGTGCCCTGGCTGATGGTGACCATGATGCGGTTATAGCCGTAGCTGGCCGCGATGCCCAGGAGCAGCAGGACCACCAGCCGCAGCAGCGCCTGGCCCAGGCCGCTGAAATCGGTGGAACCGGCGTTCATCATGGGCACGATGTAGTCGTCCACCAGGGTCTGGGGGAAGGTAGCGCCCGCCACCGTGGCGATGGCGGAGATCAGGATACACAGGATGACCAGCACGAAGGCCAGGCGGTAGGAGTGGAGCATGTAGCGCACCACCCGCTTGAGGACCGCCATGGAGTCACCGCGGGATACATTCGGTTGCATATGGTTTCCCTCCTTCTGTTACGACGCGCTCTGGTCGAAGTCGCCGCCGCCCTTGATCTGGGAGTCGTAGATCTCCCGATAGATGGCGTTGCTCTCCAGCAGGTGCTCGTGGGTGTCAAAGCCGTCGATGCGCCCGTTGTCCAGCACCAGGATGCGGTCGGCCCCCTCCACGCTGGAGATGCGCTGGGCGATGATGATCTTGGTGGTGCCGGGGATCTTTTGGGCAAAGGCTGCCCGGATGCGGGCGTCGGTGGCGGTATCCACGGCGCTGGTGGAGTCGTCCAGGATGAGCACCTTGGGCTTCTTCAGCAGAGCCCGGGCGATGCACAGGCGCTGCTTCTGGCCGCCGGAGACGTTGGCGCCGCCCCGCTCGATGCGGGTGTGGTAGCCGTCGGGGAAGCGATCGATGAACTCGTCGGCACAGGCCGCCTTGCACGCCTCCACGCACTCGGCCTCGGTGGCGTCGGGGTTGCCCCAGCGCAGGTTCTCCAGGATGGTGCCGGAGAAGAGGGTGTTCTTCTGGAGCACCACCGACACCTGGTTGCGCAGGGCCTCCATGTCGTACTGCCGCACGTCCAGGCCGCCCACCTTCACCGCGCCGGAGTCCACGTCGTAGAGCCGGCAGATCAGGTTCACCAGGCTGCTCTTGCCCGAGCCGGTGCCGCCGATGACGCCGATGGTCTCGCCGGACTTGATGTGCAGGTCGATGTCGGTGAGGGCGTTCTTGCCCGAGCCGTGCTTGTAGGAGAAGCTGACGTGCTCAAAGTCGATGGAGCCGTCGGCCACCTTCTCCACAGGGTCGGCCGGGTCGGCCAGGTCGGGGGTCTCGTTCAGGACCTCGCTGATCCGGCGGACGCTGGCCATGGACATGGAGATCATGACCACCACCATGGAGAGCATCATGAGGCTCATCATCAGGCTCATCACGTAGCTGAAGAGGCTGGTCAGCTCACCGGAGGTCATGGTGCCGCCCACGATGAAGTGGGCGCCCATCCAGGACACCATGATGATGCAGAAGTACACCGCCAGCATCATGGCGGGGCTGTTGAAGGCCAGCAGGCCCTCGGCCTTGACGAAGAGGCGGTACAGGTTGGAGGAGGCCTTGGAGAACTTCTCGTTCTCATAGTCCTCCCGCACAAAGGCCTTCACCACCCGGATGGCGGACACGTTCTCCTGGACGCTGGCGTTCAGGTCATCGTACTTGCGGAACACCTCGTTGAAGATCTTCATGGTCACCGCCATGATGCACCCCAGCACCGCCACCAGGAACACCACCGCGATGAGGAAGGTGAGGCTCAGCTTGGGGCTGATGATGAGACACATGATGTAGCTGAACACCAGCATCAGCGGCGAGCGCACGGCGATGCGGATGATCATCATGAAGGCGTTCTGTACGTTGGTGATGTCGGTGGTCATACGGGTGACCAGACCGGGCACACTGAATTTGTCGATGTTGGAAAAAGAGAAGGTCTGGATGTTGTTGTAGATGGCCTCCCGCAGGTTGGCCGCCAGACCGGCGGAGGCGCTGGCGGCACATTTTCCGGCCAGGGCGCCAAAGACCAGGCTCAGCGCGGCCAGGACCACCATCAGGATGCCGTAACGGTAGACCACGGAGAGATTGGCGGCCTCCAGGCCCTTGTCGATGATGATGGCGGTGATGAAGGGCAGCAGGATCTCCATCACCACTTCCAGCGCGGCCATGGCCACGCACAGCAGGGTGTCCCGCCGATAGCGCCCCAGCTGATGCAAAACGGTTTTCACAGTGTTACCTCCTTATTTGTCATTTCCCCCGTCTGGGACAGGTTGTGCAGCATCTTCTTCTGCATCCGGTCCAGCTCGGTCAGTTCCTCCGGGGTGAAACGGTCGTACAGTCGGGCCTGCACCGCCTGGATGGAGCGATCCAGCGACTCCTGGACCGCCCGGCCCTTTTCCGTGGCGAAGAGCAGCTTGCGCCGGTCGTCCCCCGCGCAGCGCTCCACCCGCACGTACCCCTTCTCCCGCAGCCGCTTCACCAGCCCGGAGAGCGAGGCCATGGAGTAGCCGAATTCCCGGTGGATGGTCGTCAGCGACGCACCTTCCTCCGAGTGGCAGAGGATGTAGAGCAGCATGTGGGCCTGCATGGCGGTCAGCCCCTTCTGGGCCAGCACTTCATTGGCCCGCAGTTCCAGCTGAATGCTGATCTGCCGGTTGTCCCGGGCCATGGTGTCCCGGTCCGCTTCCATTTCCGCTCACCTCATTTCAATTGTTTGGAACAGAACTGTTTGGGTCCGTACATTTTTATAGCACAAAGAAGCTTGCATGTGAAATTCAAATCTGCTATATTCAATAAAAAACTTGTATTGATTCTCTACATAATACAAAAGGCCCCCCGGGGCCGGGAGGTGTTTTTATGAATACCACACAGCTGGAGTGCTTTATGGCCGTATCCAATTTTCTGAACTTTTCCCGGGCGGCGGAACATCTGCGCATCACCCAGCCCGCTGTCAGCCACCAGATCAGCACTCTGGAGGACGAGCTGGGGGTAAAGCTCTTCCACCGCACCAGCAAGAGCGTGCGTCTGACGCCGGAGGGCTACCTCTTCACCCAGTACGCCGGGGAGATGCTGAAGCTGGCGGGGCTGTCCAAGGCCCGGCTGAAGGAGTGTCTGTCCGACCTGCCCGCCCGGCTGGGCATCGGCTGCCGCAACACCATCGAGCTGCGCATGCTGCGTCCGGTGCTGGCCCGGCTGCGGGAGGAGCGGCCGGAGGTGATGCCCCTGCTGCGGCTCATCCCCTTCGACTCCCTGGAGAACCAGCTCAGCGAGGGGGAGCTCCAGCTCATCTTCTCCTTCCAGGAGTCCGCGTCCAAAAAGGCCCGTTACCACGAGCTGCTCCGCTGTCCGGCGGTGTGCGTGTGTGCGCCGGACCACCCCCTGGCGGAGGAGCCCTTCCTCACGGTGGAGCGGCTGCGCAGCGCCGGGGCCATGGCCGCCTGCCGCCCGCCCATCTGTCCCCCTGCCCTCTTCCCCATCCAGTCGGAGGTGCTGGCCGGCCGGCCTCCCCACCAGGTCTTTTTCTGCGACGATCTGGAGGCCGCCTTCACCCTGGCCGAGGCGGGCTATGCCCTGGCGGTGGTCCCCGATCTGCCCGGGGCGCGGCTGCCGGGACTGCGGTACATCCCCCTCCCCGAGTTCGAGCCCCTGTCCTTCGGCGCGGTGTACCTCCCCGGTGAGCGCACCCCCGCCCTGCGCGCCCTGCTGACCCTGCTGGAAGAGGTGCTGCGCTCTGCCCAATAAACAAAGACCGCGCCCCCGGAGTTTCCGGGGGCGCGGTCTTTTTCGTATTTACAGGGCGGCGCGGAGGGCGTCCAGGTCGGCCTGGTCGGGGTGGCTCAGGGCCCGGTCGAAGTTCTCCAGCATGGCGGTGCGGCGGGGGCTCTCCTCCATGGCGGCGTAGCGGTCCCGCACGGCCTGGGGCATCTTGCCCTGGCACATGAAGCGGCCCACCACAGTGCCGCGGCCCTCCAGATTGGCCTCCACACGACCCAGGATCTGGTCAAAATAGGCGGGCGCGCCGCCAAAGCCCGCGGTGCCGAAGAGGAACACCTGCTGATTAGTCACCTGGTGGAGGAAATTGGCCACGCCCTCGTCACAGGTGCCCTTGTCGGTCCAGAAGCCCACATAGAGCTTTTCTGCCTTCAACGCCTCAGGCGAGGGCTCGCCCCAGTAGATGCACTCCTCTCCCGGCAGGGTGGAGAGCAGGGTGTCGGCCAGGAGTTTGGTATTGCCGGTACGGCTGCTGAACACAATGGCGTAAGTCATTGGGAAACCTTCCTTTCATAGATACAGTGGACGCCCCGGTGGGCCATCATCCCGCCCAGGCACTCTTTGTTGCAGCGGACACAGCGGTGGATCTCCCCCGCCCGTCCGTCAAAAACCTTGTTGGGCCACTCCGGGTCGGCAATGAGCTGCCGACTCATGGCGGCGCAGTCCATGCGGCCCGCTTTCAGCTGTTCCTCGATGAAATCCGGGTCGGTGAGCCCGCCCACGGCGCAGATGGGCTTCTTGGTGAGGGCCCGCACCCGGTCGCAGAAGGGGAGGAAACAGCCCTCCGCGCCGAAAGCGGGGTGCTTGGCCGGGGGGATGGTGTCGGAGAGGTCCGAGTGGTTGGCCAGGGTAATATGGAAGCTGGTGACCCCCGCCTCCTCCAGGAGGGGAACGAACACCGGCAGCTCCTCCACCAGGACCCCGGCGTTTCCGTAATGGGGGTCCTCCTGGCGTACCGCCAGCTTGTAGTCGATGGGCAGCTCCGGGAGTTTTCGGCGGATGGCCGCCACCGCCTCCACCGCGAAGCGGGCCCGGTTCTCGGCGCTGCCGCCGTAGCGGTCGGTGCGGTGGTTAAAGACCGCGGAGCTGAAACTGCCGCACATCCGGTCCCCGTGGACCTGCACCAGGTCGAAGCCCGCCGCCACGGCCCGCTCGGCCGCCTCGCCGAAGGAGGCCGTGATGGCCTCCACCTTGCGCTCGGAAAGGCCGGTGATATAGGGCCCCACCGCGTCGTTGAGGCGCTTGCGCAGGTCATCCGGTCCCAGCCGGTGGGTCAGCATACCGGGTACACATTTCAGCATGGCGCTCAGATCCGAGTCGGACTGGTGGAGCTGGGCGCAGACCTTACAGCCGTGGGCGTGAATGGCCTCGATGAGGCGCTGATAGTGGGCAAAGCCCTTTTGTGTAAAAAGGGACGGACCGAAGCCGTGCTTCCCCACCGGCACGTCGCCGATGATGATCATGGCGCAGCCACCTGCGGCGATACGCGCCAGGCGCTCCACCTGCTCGTCCTCCGGCACGCCCAGGGTGGTGGGGGAAAAGATGATGCGGTTTTTTAACGTCAGTCCGCCGTAGTCGACGGGACTGCTGAGGAGTTCGTACATACAGGGTGCTCTTCTTTCTGAAGTTTGGCCAAGAGGTGGAAAAGCTGCTCCCGCTCGTCTTCGGTGAGGGGACCAAGTACCTCCCGGTCCCAGTCGAAAAAGACCTGGTGGCTCACCTGAAACGCCTCCTGCCCCTTTTCACTCAAATCCAGCCGGTAGGCGCGGCCGGACTTGGTGCGGGTGAGGAACCCCTCCTCCACCAGCCGGGTGACGGTGCGCTGGGAGTGGCCCCAGTCCAGTCTCAGGTCGGCGGTGAGCTGGGCCTGGGTGCAGCTCGGGTGCTTGCCCACATAGATCAGCGGGAACAGGGACCCAAAGTGGAGCCCCAGCTCCTGGAGCCGCCGGGTGGTGTAGGCCGTGAAATCCCGGTGAAGGGCGGTGGTACAATAGGCCAGGGTACGGAACATGGGAGCGTCGCCTCCTTCTCTTGACTAGGTCAAGTATAGCAGATAACTTGACAAAGTCAAGTAATAGTTTTCAAAAACGGAGGGGGCGCGGAATGCGCTCCCCTCCGAAGGTCAGCTATTCGCCGGTGAGCCGGGCCTCGATGCGTCCCCGGCGCAGGGCGTAGTAGAGAAATCCGGCAAAATCCGCCAAAAACCAGCCGATGGGCACCGACCACCAGATGCCAACCACCCCGATGGCGGGAATGGCGGACAGGGCGTAGGCCAGCACCACCCGGGTGCCCAGGGAGATCACCGTGAGGACCACGCTCATCCCCGGCATAGCCACCGCCCGGTAGAGGCCGTACAGGAGGAACAGGCACCCGATCCCCAGATAGAAAGCCCCCTCGATGCGCAAATAGGTAATGCCGATGGCGATGATCTCGGTCTCCTCCGCCTCGACAAAGAGGCCCATCAGCGGCCCGGCCAGGAGGCACACCACCGCCGACACCACCACGCAGAAGGCCACCGCGCACACCACCGCCGAGCGGATGCCCTGCCGAATGCGCTGGGGCTGCCGGGCACCGTAATTCTGGGCGATGAAGGTGGAGAAGGCGTTGCCGAAATCCTGCACCGGCATGTAGGCGAAGGAGTCGATCTTCACCGCCGCGGCAAAGGCAGCCATCACCGCCGGGCCGAAGGAGTTCACCCGCCCCTGGACCAACAGGATGCCGAAATTCATCACCGACTGCTGCACGCAGGTGAGGAGGGAGAACTGGCTGATCTCCGCCAGCCCCCGGCGGGTGAGGCGGAGATGGCGGCGCTGGGGCCGCAGCTGGGGACAGCGCCACACGCCGTAGAGCAGCAGCCCCACCCCGGAGAGGTACTGGGCCAGCACCGTGGCCCCCGCCGCGCCCTGGACGCCCCAGGAGAATCCCACCACAAAGAGGAGGTCCAGGCCGATGTTGCTCACCGCCGACACCGCCAGAAAGACCAGCGGCGCGGTGGAGTTGCCCACCGAGCGCAGAAGGCAGGCCATGAAATTATAGAGGAAGGTGGCCGGGATGCCCCACAGGATCACCCAAAGGTAGGCCCGCATGAGGGCGTAGTTCTCTGCCGGCACCTGCAAGAGGCGCAGGATGGTATCCAGCCCGGCAAAGGAGGCAGCGGTCAGCACCGCCGTCAGGGCCGCAATGAGGAAAAAGGAGGTACACACGCTCTCCCGCAGGCCATCCAGGTCCCCCCGGCCCCACCGGATGGAGAACACCGCGCCGCTGCCCATGGCGAGGCCCAGCAGCACCGAGGTGAGAAAGGTCATCAGGGTGTAGGCCGAGCCCACCGCCCCCAGCGCCGCCGTCCCCAGAAAGCGGCCCACGATGAGGGTATCGGCCACGTTATAGCACTGCTGGAGCAGATCGCCCAGGATCATGGGCAGCGCAAAGCACAGCATAGTGCTGGTCACCGGCCCCCGGGTCAGGTCCCGCTGCATCCTCTCTCCCCCCTTTATCAAAATCCACCGCATTATGATACCCCCGGATGCGGAAAACTGCAATGCCTCTTTGCTTGTCTTTCGGCAAAAAACGTGGTATCATACGCCGTAGAATTTGAAAATCATGGGAGGAACCCAGTATGTTGATCGATTATCAGCCCCAGGGCGTCTGTTCCCGGCGGATGCTCATTCAGGTGGAGGACGGCGTGGTCCAGGACCTCCAGGTCATCGGCGGCTGCCACGGCAACCTCCAGGGCATCTCCGCGCTGGTGCGCGGCATGAAGGTGGAGGATGTGGTGGCGCGCCTGAGCGGCATCCGCTGCGGCGTCAAGCCCACCTCCTGCCCCGATCAGCTCTCCAAGGCCCTGGAGCAGGCCATGCACGGCGCGGAGGATGCACAATGAATTATCAGGTCCGGAATGTGACTGCCCCCGACGGGGCTTCCGCTCCCCTGACCCTCTACCTCTGGGACAACTCGGCGGAGCTGGATGACGGCCTGCTCCGGCCCCTGGTCCTCCTCTGCCCCGGCGGCGGCTATGCCATGACCTCCGACCGGGAGGCCGAGGGCATGGCCCTGCGCTTTGTGGCCATGGGCGTCCACGCGGCGGTGCTGCGCTACTCGGTGGCCCCCGCCCGCTTCCCCACCGCCCTGCACCAGCTCGCCCGGTCGGTGGAGCTCATCCGCACCCACGCGGCGGAGTGGTATGTGGACCCGGAGCGCATCGTGGTCCAGGGCTCTTCCGCCGGCGGGCATCTGGCCGGCTCCCTGGGCGTGTTCTGGAACGCGGATTTCCTGGCCCGGGACCTGGGCACCCCGGCGGAGCTGCGGAAGCCCAACGGGCTCATCCTCAGCTATCCGGTCATTACCTCCGGCCCCTTCGCCCACCGGGGCAGTTTTCAGAACCTGCTGGGCGAGCGGGAGAGCGAACTCTCCGACTTTCTCTCCCTGGAGCATCAGGTGGGCCCCCAGGTGCCGCCCGTGTTCCTGTGGCACACCTTCACCGACCAGAGCGTGCCGGTGGAAAACTCCCTGCTGCTCCTGAGCGCCCTGCGGCAGGCGGGCGTGTCCACCGAGTTCCACCTCTTCCCGGTGGGCCGCCACGGCCTGGGGACCGCCGGTCCCCTCACCGCCGGCCGGGACAACGCCGGGTTCCAGCCGGAGTGCGCCGTGTGGATGGACCTGGCCGAGACCTGGCTGCACAATCTGGGCCGGACCTGATCCGGCTGAGCGCGGACCGCTGTGCGGCCCGCGCTTTTTCCTGGAAAAATTTTTTGCGGTTGCCCGGAACTTTTTCTCGTCCCCCTTCGTCAAAGGCTGTGTGAACCTGAAACGGGTCCCATTTAAATTCAATGACTAAAGGAGTTTTGCCCCTATGAATCCTCGTTTTCTTTCTCTCGCCCTGGCCGGCGCCCTGTCTCTGAGCCTGCTGGCCGGCTGCGGCAGCAACGGCGAGTCCGTTGCCCCCTCGGAGGAGGTCACGCCCCCCCAGGCCAGCGAGAGCGTCCAGCCCTCCGAATCCCCCCTGCCCTCTGAGAGCCTCCAGCCCGAGGTGAGCGAGGAGCCCAGCGCGAGCGTGACCCCCTCTGACGAGCCGGAGACTCCCTCCGCCAAGCCCACTTCCAAGCCCTCCGCCGCTCCCACCACCAAGCCCACCGCGAAGCCGACGGCCAAGCCGACCACGAAGCCCACCGCCAAGCCCACCCCCACTCCCGCGCCCACGCAGGCTCCCGCTGACGCTTCTACTGTTATTAACTCCGTGTGGACCGAGATCTCCAAGAATGAGATGCCCGCCCTCATCGACCTGGACAGCGAAACCCTGCTGGCGGTGTACAGCATCAACTCCTCCGACCTGGAGGCCTACATCTGCAAGATGCCCATGATGGCCACCCACGCCACCGAGTTCTTCATCGCCAAGGTGAAGGACGGCAAGATGGACACTGTGAAGGCCGCCGTGGAGAAGCGCCAGGACGACCTGGAGGCCCAGTGGAGCCAGTACCTCCCCGAGCAGCTGGAACTGGTGCAGAACTACAAGCTGGTGACCAACGGCAATTACATCCTCTTTGCCATCAGCGATTCTGCCGACGCCGCTGTCACCGCCTTTAACACCTATACAAAGTGAGGGAAATCGGTTATACTGTTGTGAGCTGAGCGCCCGGCAGGGTCTCCTGCCGGGCCTCTTCCCTAAGTTCCGATTTTGAGAAGGTGAGTCTTTGGTTTTTTCCAGTCTGTATTTCCTGTTCCTGTACCTCCCCATCGTCCTGCTTGTCTACTACATCACCCCCCTCAAGTGGCGCAACGCCTGGCTGTTGGTGGTGAACCTGGTCTTTTATGGCTGGGGCGAGCCCAAGTACATCGTACTGATGCTCTTCACCATCCTGCTGGACTACTTCGCCGGCCTGGTGGTGGCAAAATGCAAGCAACAGGACAACGACACCGGCGCCAGGATCGCTGTGGCGGTGGCGCTGGTCCTCAATCTGGCCATCCTGTTCTTCTTCAAGTACTGGGATCTGGTGGCCACTACCCTCCAGCATGTGGGCATCGACATGCCGGTCCTCAATCTGGCGCTGCCCATCGGCATCTCCTTCTACACCTTCCAGACCATGACCTATCCGGTGGATGTGTACCGCGGAGACGCTGAGGCCCAGAAAAATGTGATCCACTTCGGCACCTTCGTCACCCTCTTCCCCCAGCTCATCGCCGGCCCCATCATCAAGTACAAGGAGCTGGCCGACCAGATGACCCACCGCACCCACTCCCCGGAGCAGTTCGCCTCCGGTGTGCAGGTGTTCACCGTGGGTCTGGCCAAGAAAGTGCTGCTGGCCAACAACATCGGTAAGCTCTGGGACGTGTACCTGGCCCTCCCCACCGACCAGCTCACCGTGGCGGGCGCCTGGCTGGGGGTGCTGGCCTTCTCCCTCCAGCTCTACTTCGACTTCTCCGGCTACTCCGACATGGCCGTGGGCCTGGGCCGGATGCTGGGCTTTGAGTTCCTGCGCAACTTCAACTACCCCTATATCTCCAAGTCCGTCACCGAGTTCTGGCGGCGGTGGCACATCTCCCTGGGCTCCTGGTTCCGGGAGTACCTCTACATCCCCCTGGGCGGCAACCGGGTATCGAAACCCCGGCTGTTCTTCAACCTCTTCGTGGTGTGGGCCGCCACCGGCATCTGGCACGGCGCCAGCTGGAACTTCCTCATCTGGGGCCTCTACTTTGCTGTTCTGGTCATTCTGGAGAAGGCCTTCCTGGGTAAGGTCCTTCAAAAACTCCCCGCCGCCGTGCAGCATGTGTACACCCTCTTCCTGGTGCTGGTGAGCTGGGCCATCTTCGCCGTGGAGGACTTCGGCCACATGGGGATCTACCTGAAGGCCATGTTCGGCTTCGCCCCCGGCGGCCTCACCAGCCCCAGCGTGAGCTACTACTTCGCCTCCTTCCTGCCCACCCTGCTCATCGGGTGCGTGGCCTCCACCCCCCTGGCCGCCAAGCTGTGGCGCAAGCTGCCGGAGCGCCCCATGAAGGTGGTGCTGCCGGTGCTGGTGCTGACCGGTCTCATCTTCTCCACCGCCTATCTGGTGGACGCCAGCTACAACCCCTTCCTCTACTTCCGCTTCTGATCCGAAAAGGAGGTCAACCACATGTCCAAACGCTACTGTATCTTCCTCAGCGCCCTGTTCTGCGCCTTCCTGGCGGTGTTCCTGGTAGCCGGGGCCGTTATGCCCGACCGCACCTTCTCCCAGATCGAGAACCGCGAGCTCCAGCAGCTCCCCGAGCTGTCGGCCGACAGCGTCCTCAGCAGCAAGTTCATGTCCGACTTTGAGACCTACACCGTGGACCAGTTCCCCGGCCGGGACGCCTGGGTGGACCTGAAGGCCCGCACCGAGAAGGCCATGGGCAAGCAGGAGAACAATGATGTGTACTTCTGCAAGGAGGACACCCTCATCACCCGCTTTGACGAGCCCGATCAGCAGCAGCTGACCACCAACCTGGGCTATGTGGACCAGTTCGCCCAGAAGGCCGGCGTGCCGGTGTACTTCTCCCTGATCCCCGGCGCCGCTGAGATCTGGTCCGACCGCCTGCCCGAGGGCGCCCCCAACGCCAGCCAGAAGGACGTCATCGACCAGGCCGCCTCCACCCTCCAGAACGTGCAGATCTGTGACACCTACACCACCCTGTACGAGCACAAGGATGAGGACATCTACTACCGCACCGACCACCACTGGACGAGCCTGGGCGCCTACTACGGCTACGCCGCGCTGATGGAGGCCATGGGCATCGACCCCGTGCCCCTCTCCAACTACACCAAGACCACCGTGTCCGAGGATTTTTATGGCACCATCTACTCCTCCTCCGGCGTGCGCTGGGTGAAGCCCGACTGCATCGACACCTATGTGCCCGACACCGGCATCTCCGTGGTCTCCCACACCTACGACTCCAAGGGCAACCCCGTGGAGGAGCAGCGGCAGCTCTATGACTACTCCTTCCTCTCCGTGAAGGACAAGTACTCCATGTTCCTGGGCGGCAATCAGTCCCTGGGCGTGGTCACCACCCCCAACACCGATAAGCCCAAGCTGCTCATCATCCGGGACTCCTACACCGACTCCCTGGTGCCCTTCCTCACCGCCCACTTCTCCGAGATCCACCTGATCGACCCCCGCTACTCCAAGATCTCCATCCCCCAGTACATCGCCGACAATGACATCGACGAGGCGCTGGTGCTGTACAGCGTGTCCAACTTCGTCTCTGATAAGAACCTGGTCTGGATCAGCCGCTGATCGCAGTCAAAAACGGCTCCGCCCAAATGGGCGGAGCCGTTTTGCTTTTTGGTTCCCGCTCTGCTATCATGGAGCTATCCCGCATGTGAAAGGAGCTGAGGCTCGATGGAGCCCACCTACTGCAAACTGGAGATCTTCATCCCCGAGACCCATCTGGCCGTGCTGCAGGACGCCCTGGCCCAGGTGGACGCCGGACACATCGGCCGGTATGACCGCTGTCTCTCCTACAGTCCCGTCACCAGCTGCTGGCGGCCCCTGGAGGGGACGAACCCCTATCTGGGCGCGGTGGGCCAGGTGAGCACCGAGCCGGAGCTGAAGGTGGAGGTCACCTGCCTCCTGGCCCGGGTGGACGCCACCGTGGAGGCCGTGAAGCGGGTCCACCCCTACGAGGAGCCGGTCATCAATGTGATCCCCCTCTATCGCACGTCCTTCGCCCCGTCGGGTCCAGCGGATTGACGTGGACCATGCAGTGCTTCACCTGGGGAAAGGCCCCCTCAATGGCGTGGTGGACCCGGGCGGCCACCCCGTGGGCCTGGGTGAGGGAGCTCCCGGCGTCGGCGCACAGGTCGATCTCCACATAGACCCGCTCGCCGAAGAGCCGGGTCTGGAGCCGGTCCAGCCGCAGCACGCCCTCCTGGGCCAGAGCCACGGTGCGCATGGCCTCCTCCAGCTCCCGGGGACAGGCGGTGTCGATCAATTTGGTCACCGCGTCCCGGAACACCTCCCAGGCCGCCTTCAGGATGAGCAGGCAGATGAGGACGCTGGCCAGCGGGTCCAGGGCGGGCAGACCCAGCCGCGCCCCCAGGATGCCCGCGAAGCTCCCCACGGAGGAGAGCGCGTCGGAGCGATGGTGCCAGGCGTCGGCCATCAGCGCCGGGGAGTCCGTCTGTTTGGCCACCCGCCGGGTGTACCAGTACATCCCCTCCTTGCACACGATGGAGAGCAAGGCCGCCCACAGCGCCACCGCGCCGGGCGCGGCCCGACCGGCCGACTGCAAGGCGGAGCGGAGCCCCGCCCAGCCCACGCCCACACCGGTGGCTGCCAACAGTCCCGCCAGCAACAGGGCGGCCACGCACTCCAGCCGCTCATGCCCGAAGGGGTGTTCCCGGTCGGAGTCCTTCCCCGCCAGACGCACCCCCACCAGGACCACCAGGGTACTCAGCACATCCGACCCGGAGTGGACCGCGTCGGAGAGCATGGCCTGGGAGCCCCCCGCCACACCGGCCAGGAGCTTGATGGCGGTGAGCAGCACGTTGATCCACACCGTCACCACCGCCGCCCGGACCACCTGATGTTGTCGCTTTGTCCCGTCCATCCCGTTTCCTCCCCCGGCGCGCTCCGCCGGCCCCGCGTTTTCTGCTGGGCCAGTCTATGCGCGCGCTCCGCCGGAGGTGCGGACGGTCACTCCTCCTTGGTAAGGAGGAGCCCGGCCTCTCCCACGTCGATGGAGCCGTCTTTCAGAGAGATGAAGGGCGAGCAGGACACCGTCTCCCCCTCATAGGTCAGGCGGATGTCCGCATCGGCGAAAATGTCGCTGACGTTGCACTGGAGGAGGAACGGGGCGCAATCCGGGTCCTCGTACAGCAGCACCGGCTGTGAGGTCTCCAGGTCGTTGCGGTACAGCTCCAGCTCCATACCGGAGTACCGGGGGATCACCAGATAGTAGTCTCCCCCGGAGAGGTAGTGGACCGGTAGTTCCGCGCGATCCAGATAGCGCTCGGCGTAGTAGTCCAGGTCCTCCGGCTTCTGGTAGCCCAGATAGGCCACGGCGTAGAGCTGTCCCTCCGCAAAGGGGATGTTCTCGGTGCGGCTGGCCTGGGGCTGACCGGCGCACCCGGCCAGCAGGCCCAGGCTCAGCAGCAGCGCCGGTACGGTGATCGGTTTCATGGCGTTCCCTCCTTGTCCCGCCCCGGCACTCCGCCGGGGCTTCTTGGCACCATTCTACCACAGTCCACCCCGCCGCGCCAGAGGCGGCCCAAAACACTATGCTGACTGTTAAGTGTTGTTTTATGGCGATTCCAGCGTTATAATGGCGCTATATGAGAGAATTCGTTCTGCCGCATATAGCAGTGGAACCGCAGGAGGAGGAACAGCCATGAAACTTACAGGGCTCTCAGAAGAAGGAAAACGTCTGGAAATCCCGGGCGGACTCAGCGTGCAGCTGCCCCCCGGCGCGGCCTACGGAACAGACAACGATGGCGATCTGATCCTGTACCGCTTCGATCCGGTCCCGTCGGGCTACCGGGCGGGCAGTTTCGAGGTGGCGGATGAGACTCCCTTTGCCTGGAAGCTCAGCGGACTGAAGGAACGGGTCACCCTGAGCGTAGAGGAATCGGTCCCCCTGGATGAGGTCCGGGGGGAGGCGGAGAAGGCCCTGCGGGGCATCGCGGAAAACCTCACCGCCGGTGAGGAGTCCCAGGAGCCCTACGAACCCGGCTCCAGCACCCAGGTAGAGGAGACCGAGGACGGCTTCACCATCCGTTCCAATCTCTCCATCTCCAACGCCGGGGGCTCCTATCAGCTGCTGCCCCTGGAGGGGGACCGGATCGGTATGCTGGTGAAGAAGAAATTCCAACTCTTCGGCGTCACACTCACCCTTACGTATCTCTTTGTAGCGGTATGGGTGGGCCGCGTGGTGAAGATCTACCTGTCCACGGCGGCGGTCCCCAACGCCGGGGAGGGCTTTGAGGAGCTGACCGGCGCCTTCGCTCCCCTCCTCCAGACCGCCGAGCTGGACCCGGAGCAGGCCAAGCCCCCCGAGGAAAAACCCATGCAGAACGCCGCCGAAGTGCTGGAGCGCCTGGACCTCACTCAGGGCGAGCGGGTGGAGGCGGGCGAGTTCTCCGTGCTGGTGCCCAAGGGCCTCCGCTTTACCCGGGAGGTCAACCCGGACCGGCGGCTGCTCACCTGCGCGCCGGATGACATTTCCTTTGACGAGGAGGGCTGGGACACCCGCTGCGGCATGGCCTTCACCCTCCAGAAGGGGACCCCCGTCCCCACCTCCCTGACCCACCCGCTGGACACCCCGGAGGGACAGAGCGAGGCGGACGCCCTGCTAAACAGTTTGAACCTCTCCGGCATAGGGCAGACCGTCAAAAACAGCCAGGTGGGGCAGCTCACCACCCCGGTCCGGGCGGCGGAGTATTGCATCTCCTATGAGCTGGCCGACGACAACCCGGTGGAGGTCATCTTCCGGTATTTTATCGTCACCCACCATTTCCTGTACACCGGCCAGTACATCGGACGTAAAACCGCCCTGGGCGAGGACGCTCCGGAGCGGCACCGCGCTGTGCTGGAGGGCTGGCTGTGCGCCTTCCAGTTCGTAGGCGGCGGCGAGGCCCTCTCCGCCGCGGAGGGCAAGGAGGCCCTGGGCGAGCTGGCCGGAGCCGACGGACACCTGGACGGCCTCAAGGGCGTGGCTCTCTTCTTCCAGGACGTGCTCTTCTTCCACGACGAGCATCTGGTCTGGGACGGCAAGCACCACAAGACCCAGCAGCTCCAGTTCAACTCCGCCAAAATGGGGGAGTACGCCTCCCTCCTGTTCAATCTGGACCGTCTCTCCCAGGAGACCCTGCGTCTGGTTGGGTCCATGGAGGAAAATGAGGCCCTCCGCATCCCCGCCGCAAAGCTGGGCGAGGAGCTGCGCACCTTCCTCCACGGCGCCGACCTCACCGGCGCGGTGCTGTTCCACCTGGCCGGATACCACCTCTTCCACTTCCAGGAGACAGGCGAGAACGCCTATCGCATCCTGATGGATGAGCGCATCCAGCGCACGGTCCCGGAGCCCGTGGCCTATCTGACCACCTTCCTGGGGGCCCTGCGGGCTTACAACGGGAACAGCGCCCCCTTTACCGCCGAGGAGGGCCCTGTCTATCGGGCCATCGACGTGCCCGACCTCTTCCACGACGGCGGACCCGCCCTGGCCACCGACGAGGACCTGGAAGGGCCGGAGGAGATCGACTGGGAGGCCCAGGAGCGGGCCCGTCTGGCTGCCGTCCCCTTCGATGACGGCGCGGCGGTGACGGTCGCGGGAAGCACCTTCGTCCTCACCGGCGATTTCCAGTACCAGAAGGGCAGCCGGGACCTTATCGCCCAGGAGATCACCGCCCGGGGCGGTCGGGTCACCGGCGCCATCAGCGGCAAGACCACCTATCTGGTCATCGGCAGCCAGGGCAACTTCGGCCAGCGGAAGGTGGATCAGGTCCAGGAGCAGCGCGCCAAGGGCAAGGAGATCCAGATCATCCGGGAGGACGCGCTGGTCCAGGCGCTGAAAACCAAGCCCGCCGCCAAGGCTGCTCCGACCAAGTCTGCGTCCAAATCCGCCGCCTCCAAACCTGTCTCCAAGTCCCCCTCCACCCCCAAGCGCTCCACCCCCACCCGGAGTGCGTCCAAGCCCACCTCGTCGGACAGCTCGGTGCGCATCGAGCACATCCAGCCCGAACCCGGAGAGTTCATGCGCCTCCAGGTCACCGTGGACCTGCCTGGGCTGGACGACACGCCGGAAGATGTGCGTGCGGCGCAGCGTCAGGCCAAGAAACAGAAGCAGGACATCCAGAAACAGATCAACAACGACCGGCTCAAGGACATCAACGAAAAGCGCAAAGAGGCGGACGGCAAATTCCAGCGCGCGTGGAAAAAGCTCCACGACGACTACCGCAAGCAGTATGATGAGCTGGGCCAACAGCGCCTGGAACATCAGGCGGCGCTGGAGGCCGCCCAGCGCACTCTGGGCACCCTGGGCTTCTTCCAGTTTTCCAGGAAGCGCGACCTGCGCCAGCAGATCGCGGCCTTCACCACACAGCTCCAGGCGCTGGACCAGAAGCTGAAGCAGCTGGTGGACGAGGAAACGAAAAAAATCAAAGAGCTCAACCACAAGCTCCGGGGCAAGGTGTCCAAGGAGGCTCAGGATGCCTCCTACTTCGTCATGCTGGACACCACCGGCCAGGAACAGAATGTGCTGTACAACGTGTTGAGCAACCTATCCGAGCGCCCCAGCTCCCGGGATCAGGTGATGCAGCACCTCACCTATTCCCTGGGCAATGACTGGACCTACACCCATCTCAACCGCGCCCTGCGCAACCCCTTCATCCGTACCGTCACCCTGGAACTGCCCACCATTCGGCCCGACGGCACTGTCGGCACCGAAACAGTATCCGGGTACGGGTTCTAAGCCAGAATCGCCGAGAAAAGGCCTGTAACCGCTGGTTACAGGCCTTTTTTACAAATGTAAATTAGTGTTTTTCTTTCACAACGGCCTCCACGCCCACCAGGTCCACGGTGGCCTTGGCCGTCTCGTTCAGCTCGTGATACTCCGGGATGGAGCCCACGATATTCTCCGCCAGCCAGTCCATGCCGATGATCTGCTCCGGGGTCAGATCGCCATCCAGCACCCGCCCGTCCTGGGCGTAGAGCTTGCCCCGGAACGGGTAGCACAGGTCGGCGCGGATGCTGTTCTGGAGGAGGTCCGCCAGCTTCTGGGTGCTGGGGGGCACCTTGGCCGTGCAGCGGAGGGCCACCACACCGGCCGACATGCCCCAGTAGTAGTTGAGGGCCTTTCCGCTCTCCTGATACTCCGCCTGGAAGGAGCGGTCCTGGATACGCCGGAGCATGGCCTCATAGTAGACCCCCCACCGCCACACTGGCGCGGCCAGGATCACCCGGTCCTCCCCGGAGATGAGGGACAGGCCGAAGCTGGTCCAGCTCCGGTCGCCCTTCCGGGTCAGGTCCCGGGAGGAGATGAGGCGGATGTTCCGGTCGGTGAGCCGCCGGATGGCGGCCTCCGCGCCGCCCACCGTGGACCACTCCAGGTAGACCTTGATGCGGGGATTGACCATCTGGGCCCCCAGCGCAAAGGCGTTGATGCCGGCGATCTGCCCGTAAATGGGGTAGTCGCACAGATAGCCCACGTCGTCGGTCCCGGCCAGGCTCCCCGCGATGGCGCCGATGATGAACTTCGCCTCGTACATCCGGGCGTAGTAGGTGCGGATGTACCGGTGGGACTTGTTGAGGGAGCAGTTGAGGATGGTGACCCGGGGCTCCTCCACCGCCGCCCGCAGGGAGGCGGGCAGCAGCCGGGGCGAGGTGGTGAAGATGACCGTATTCCCGTCGGCAATGGCCTGCCGGATGACGGCCAGAGGGTCGGACTCCAGGGCGTTGAAGTAGGCGGTGGTGCGGATGGCGTCGCCGAACACCCGCTGGACGTGGAGCCGTCCCAGCTCGTGGCTGTTGGTCCAACCGGACTCGGTGGGGGTCTTGTCGTGGATGAAGGCCACCCGCATGGCCCCCTTCTCCCCCACCGCGAACACCTTGGCCAGCAGGCCCGGCTTCTTCTCCTCCGGCGTCAGCTTCACGTCGATGGGGTCCTGCTCCTGCTGGAGGACAATCTCCTCCCAGACGTTCCGCACCAGGCCGAAGATCTCCGAGGGGGTCTTGCCCCGCAGGGCCTGATAGCCGTAGACCTGGATCACCGCCAGCATGGCGTCCCCCACGGTGGAGCGGAGCTGTCTGCCGCCGTGGGCCTCATAGGCCTCCCGGAAGGAGAAATAGGCGGCCGAAAAATCCCGGCGCTCCTCCTCGCTCCACAGCTCGTTGGGCCCCTTCCCCAACCGCTGCTGGAGCTGGAGGTAGCTGCCCGGCTTGGAGAACTCCACAAAGCTCACCCGGCTGAGCTGGTAGAACTCCAGCAGCTCATAGTAGAGCTCCACCTCCCGCGCGCCGCTGCGCGGGGGCAGGATGCGGGTGATGGAGGCGCGGATGGTGTCGCCCCCGAAAAATTTCAGCACGCTGACCCGCTTGTTGCCCTCCTGGACGTAGTAGCGGTTCATGTACTCGTAGACCTTGATGGGGTCCCGGATGCCCTCCTCGATGTGGGCCTGACAGAGGGCCTTCCACTTGGTGGCGAACTCCGAGTCCTCCCCCAGCATGGGCATGAAGTTCCGGGCAAAGGCGTTGGTCCGCACCCCGGTACAGGTGCCCACCACGAACTCCAGCGGGATGGACTGGGTCCCCAGGTCGATCCCCCGGTTCAGCCGGTCCCGGGGCACGAAGTCGTCCAGGACCGGAAGATAGGGGTACTCGCCCCGGGAGGTACAGGCGCGAAATTCCTTCTGGGCGCGCCGCTGCGCTTCTTTGTAGTAGAGCCTGGGCATGGCCGATCTCCTTTCCCGCCTCTGCTTCCCCGCGGAAGCAGCTCAGATGGTCTGGTCGAAATTCCAGCTGTGGTTTGCGCTTGGTATCCGCCGGTATCTATGTTATACTAAAGAGTAAGAATGTGTCGCGATCAGGAGGAAGCTGGATGAGAGATTTTTCCTTTTCTGTTTTCCCGAACGAGAACTTTCTGGACCTGCGCATCTATCAGTACGGCTATGAACAGTGTGAGCCGCTGCATTCCTTCGGCCCGTTCGTCCGAAATCACTATCTGTTCCACTACATCATCTCCGGCCGGGGCACGCTGGACGCCACCGGCGAGGACGGCGTGACCACGCGCCGGTATGAGCTCCACGCCGGGCAGGGCTTTCTCATCTGTCCCGGCCTCATCAACACCTATTTTGCCGACGAGACCCACCCCTGGAAGTATGTCTGGGTGGAGTTTGACGGCCTCCACGCCTCGGAGTTTCTGCGCTACGCCGGACTCACCGCCGCCCAGCCCATCTATCAGGCGGACAGCGACGAGCAGAGCCAGGAGGTCCGGGACCGGATGCTCTACATCGCGGACCACTCCGACGCCTCCACCCTCCACCTGATCGGCTATCTCTACCTGTTCATGGACGCGCTGATCCGCACCTCCTCCACCCGGCTGAGCGCCCAGGGAAGCCAGATCAAGGACTTCTACATCCAGGAGGCGGTCAACTACATCGAGCAGAACTACCAGCGGGACCTGACCGTGGAGGAGGTGGCCGACGCCTGCCGCCTGAACCGCAGCTATTTCAGCAAACTCTTCAAGGACAACATGGGCTGTCCGCCCCAGGAGTTCCTGATCGGGGTGCGCCTGGCCAAGGCGGCCGAGATGATGTGCAACGGCAACGCCCCCATCAGCGAGATCGCCGTCCGGTGCGGCTATTCCAACCAGTTCCACTTCTCCCGCGCCTTCAAAAAACGCTACGGCGAGCCGCCCCAGAAGTGGCGGGCGCAGAACCGAAAACATTCCAGGACCTAAAACAGAGGGCTGGCCGCAGAACCGCGGCCAGCCCTTGGTTTATTCCGCCTTGAGCCAGAGGCGCAGGCTCTGATACTCTCCCAGCATGGGGAGTGGATACCCGGCCTGCATCAGCACGTCGCCGGGCCACGCCTGCTCGTCTCCGCTCACCCGGTAGTTCCGCGCGGGGTCCAGGCCGCGCAGCTTCACGCACCGGAAGGGAGGGCCGGCGTGGGTCTGTCCGGACACCACACACAGAATGGCCGAGCTCTGATCGGGCGCCACATGCATCCAGCAGGTGGGCGCGCCGTCCGCCGTGGGGGCGGTCAGGCGGTAGTAGTCGCCCTGCTGGATGAGCTCGTAGCTCTCCCGGTAGGCCTGGATCTGCTCTTTCACCAGGTCCTTCTCCCGGTCCGACAGCTTGCCCAGGTCCATCTCATAGCCAAAGGTGCCCGACAGGGCCACCACGCCCCGGGTCTCCAGCGGCACGCTCCGGCCGGTCTGCTCATTGGGCACCGCCGAGACATGGGCGCCCATGGTGGACGGGGGATAGGCAAAGGAGGTGCCGTACTGGATGGAGAGGCGGTCGATGGCGTCGGTGTTGTCGCTGCACCAGATCTGGGGGGTGTAGTAGAGCATACCCAGATCGAAGCGGCCGCCGCCGCCGGAACAGCCCTCGATGAGGGTGTGGGGGTTGGCCGCGCGGAAGCGCTCCAGCAGATCATAGACCCCCAGCACATAGCGGTGGTAGACCTCCCCCTGCCGGCCGGCGGGGATGGCGGCCGACCACACCTGGGTCAGCGAGCGGTTCATGTCCCACTTCAGATAGGACACGTTGGCGGTATCCAGCACCTTCTGGAGGGTCTGGAAGATATACTCCCGCACCTCGGGCCGGGTGTAGTCCAGCACCAGCTGGCTGCGCCCGCGGGTGAAGGGGCGGCCGGGCGGGTTGAGGACCCAGTCCGGGTGCGCCCGGTAGAGGTCGCTGTCCTCGCTGACCATCTCGGGCTCGATCCAGAGGCCGAACTCCATGCCCAGGCCGTTGATCTCCGCGGACAGGGCGCTCAGGCCGCCGGGGAGCTTCTCCTCATTGGGATACCAGTCGCCCAGGCTGGTGAAGTCGTCGTTCCGGTGGCCGAACCAGCCGTCGTCCAGCACGAAGAGCTCCACGCCCAGCTTGGCGGCCTCCCGGGCCAGCTCCATCAGGCGGGGGGTGTCAAAGTGGAAATAGGCGGCCTCCCAGCTGTTCACCAGCACCGGCTTGCGCCGGTCGCGCCAGACATCCCGCAGCAGGTGGCTGCGCACCGCCCGGTGGAACTGCCGGCTCATGGGGCCGAAGCCGTTGGGCGAGCAGATGAGGGCGGCCTCCGGCGTGGTGAACATCTTTCCGGGCTCCAGCGTCCAGCTGAAGTGGAAGGGGTGGATGCCCAGCGTGGCACGGGCGTTGTCGAACTGATCCCGCTCCACCGCGGCCTCAAAGTTACCGCTGTACAGAAGGCCCAGGCCGTAGCAGGTGCCGTGCTCCTCCCCGGCGCCCGGCTCACACAGCATGACGAAGGGGTTGTGCTGGTGGCTGGAGATGCCGCGGATGCTGCCCACCGACTGCACGCCGGGGCGCAGGTGGGCGCGGTTCAGGCCCCGCTCCTTCACATGGCCGCCGTCAAAGGTGATGAAGTCCAGGTCGGCGCTGAGGAAGTCCAGGCAAGCCGAGGCCGCCCGGCAGATGCGCACCGGCTCGTCGCCCGTATTCACGATGCGGACGGCCCGGGTGATGAGGTCGTACTCCTCCAGCACGCCGTAGAGCAGCTCCACCCGCACATGGGCGGAGATGTCCTCCAGGGTCAGGACCAGGGTCTCCGCCTCGTCCTCCGAGGCAAAGAACGCGGGCAGGCCCTCCAGGCCGTATTTTCCCTTCTTCACTTCCGCGCCCACATACCGCAGGTCAGCCACACGGCTGCCGTCGGCCAGCTCCAGCTCCAGCGAGGCCAGGCGGAAGTCGCCCGCCCCGGAGCCGGAATACTCCTGCGGCAGGGTGTCCAGCGAATAGGTCCGGTCCCGGCCCGCCTCGTCGGGGTTGGGCGAGAAGCCGCGGTCGGCAAACCGGATCAGCCGGGAGAGGTCGCCCTCCTGGATCTTCGGTCCGTAATAAGTGTGGAGCAGGACGCCGTTCCGGTCCGCCTTCATCTGATAGGTGGTGTTGCGGGTCTGCAAGGTAAAAATTTGCTTGTTATTTTCTTGGATAATCATAAAAGACTCCTCGCAAAGAAAGTTCGAATGTGCCCGCATGGTACGGGGTGCGACAGGGCACCACCATTCTAAGCGATATTTCGATGAGATTCAATAGATAGCCGGGCATTTTAGAAAAATGCGACAGCCCCGGCAGGTCATGGGAAGCCCATGCAGAGGCTGTCGCATTGAGGGGGAGCGGATTATTTGCCGCCGGTGTTGGCGATGCCCTCAATGAACTGACGCTGGAAGATCATGTAGAGGATCACCATGGGCAGCATAGCCAGCAGGCTGCCCGCCATCAGGACGGGGAAGTTGGTGGAGAACTGGCCGCGCAGGGTGGCGAGGCCCGAAGACAGGGTCATCATGTTCAGGTCGGAGTTGACCACCAGAGGCCACATCAGGTCGCCGTAAGCGAACACCGCGGTGAAGATGGTCAGGGCCGCCACCGAGGTGCCGGTGAGGGGGAACATGACCTTGATGAAGGTCTCAAACTGGTTGCAGCCGTCCAGACAGGCGGCCTCTCCGATCTCATTGGGGATGCCCATGTAGGTCTGCCGCAGGAAGAAGGTGCCGAAGGCCGAGACGATGCCCGGGAACACCAGAGCGAAAATGGTGTTGGCCATGCCCAGCTTGGCCACCATCTGATACTGGGGCAGGATGAAGATCTGGGAGGGCAGGGACATCTGGACCAGGATCAGGCCGAACAGGATGTTCTTTCCCTTAAAGTTCAGCTTGGCGAAGGCGTAGCCCGCCATGGAGCTGAACACCACGGCGCAGATGACCCGGAAGAAGATCATCAGCGCGGTATTCACGTACATGTTGACGAAGGGCAGAGAGGCGATGGCGTCCACAAAATTGTCCAGATTCCAGTGGGACGGGAAAATGATGGGCGGGATCTGCATGCTCTCCGTCTGGGTCTTGAAGCTGGTCAGGATCATCCACACAAAGGGGAAGATCATGATAATGGAGCCCAGGATCAGAAATACGTAGATCAGGATGGTGGACATCCGTCTGGTGCGCTGTAAAGAGCTCTGTTTCATCAAATTTCCCCTCCTTTACACATCGTAATTGACCCACTTCTTCTGGCCCACGAACTGGATGACCGTGATGATACCGATCAGGAACACGGTCCACACCACGATGGCGGCGCCGGAGCCGCGGCTGCCGGCCACGAAGGTCTCGCGGTAGAAGAGGTACATCAGGCTTTGTACGCTGGTCAGTGCCGGGTTGGTATCCTCCACCATCATGTAGATGAGGTCGTAGACCTTGATGGAGGACATGAGGCGCATGATCATGACCACAAACAGGGTGGGCGAGACCATGGGCAGGGTGATCTGCAGGAACTGGTTGACCTTGCTGGTGCCGTCGATCTCGGCGGCCTCATAGTAGGACTTGGAGATGTTCTGCAGGCCCGCCAGCAGCAGCACGGCGTCGTAGCCGATGTTGCTCCAGATGGCCACGATGGCGCAGGCGATCATGACATACTTGGAATCGGTGATCCAGTTGATGTGGGTGCCGAAGATCTGGTTGAGGATGCCGTAGTCGCTGTTGAAGATCCAGCGCCACACCATGGTGACGGCGGCGGGAGCACAGACCATGGGCAGGAAGAAGATGGTGCGGAAGATGCCCTTGCCCTTGATCTTGGCGTTGAGCATCATGGCCACCAGCAGGGACAGGAACAGTCCCACCGGCACGGTGAGGATACAGAACAGGATGGTGTTCCAGGTGGCGCGCCACACTTCGGGGTTCTGGAACATCTCCACATAGTTGCCGATGCCGATGAACTTGTAGTGTCCGAAGCCCAGGTGCTCACAGAAGCTGGTGTAAATGGTCTGCACGAACGGCCACAGGTTGAGCACGATCAGGCCGATCATGGTGGGGGCGATCATCAGATAGCCCCAGTTCTGCTCCCGACGGGCGGCGGCAGAGAGCTTCATTGTCTTATTTCCCATGTCTCAACCCTCCTCTCAGGAATCGGCCAGCTTTTTGGCGGTCTCGGTGTTGATGAGGTTCTGGATCTGATCCAGGCCGGTATCGATGTCCACCGAGCCGTTGTAGATGCTGGTCATGATGTCCACCACGCCGCTCTTCCACTTGGGACGGGCGGAGTTGTTGACGTACTGCACGCAGTAGTCAAACTGGCTCATAATGGCGTTTTCCAGGTCCAGCTTATAATCGAACTGGTCGAAGGCGCTGATCCAGGTCTCCTCCAGGCCCTCATAGGCCGGGATGGCGGCGCCGGACTCGCCCTGGATGCGCTGGGCCTCCTCGTCGGCGAAGTACTTCAGAACGTCCAGGCAGATGTCCAGGTTCTTGCCGTGGGCGCCGGTGGCGTAGGTCAGGCCGTTGGAGATGGTGGCGCGGCCGTCACCGCTGACCGGATCGGGAGCGGCGGGCAGCACAGCCACGTCCCACTTGCCCACCATCTCGGGATAGTTGGTCATCTGGGCCAGCAGGTTCCAGCTGCCCTCCAGGAACATGGCGCCCTTGCCGGAGAAGAAGGCGGTACCGGGGGTAGTCTCGGCGAAGTAGGCCTGATCGGGGCACCAGTCGTAGCTCTGCAGGTTCACATAGTACTTGACGGCCTCCCGGGTGGCCTCCTGGTCAAATCCGCCCTTGGTCTTGTCCTCGGTGAGGATGCATCCGCCGTTCTGGTAGACGAAGTTGTGATAACCCAGCTGCTCGTCGTTGTAGGCCATGTAGCCATAGTTCCCGGTGGCGTCGTAGATGGCCTGGGACGCGGCCTCCAGATCATCCCAGGTCCAGGTATCGTCGGGGTAGGCCACCCCGGCGGCGTCAAACATCTCCTTGTTGTAGATCAGGCAGATGTTGTCCTTGTCCTTGGGCACGCCGTACATCCGTCCGTCGGTGCCCTGGGCGTTGCTGATGGAGATGTCGCTGTAATGCTCCTCATAGGGGAACAGGTCGGTGACATCGGCCAGCATGCCGAATTCGGAATAGTAGAGGATCTGATCGGTGTGCATCCAGAACAGATCCGGCAGGGTGTTGCTCTCGGCCGCGGCCTCCAGCTTGGTCCAGTATTCGCTCCAGCTGGTGACCTGGACCTCGATCACCACATCCGGGTTGACGTTGGCTGTGTAGGCGTCACACATGGCCTGCATGCCGTCCCGCTGACCCACGTCCCAGATCTGGAAGGTCAGATGGGTCTTGCCATCCGACGAACCACATCCGGAGAGGGAAACCATCAGCGCTGTCGCCAACAACAGAGCCAATACGCGCGGTACTCGTTTCATGACTTTCTCTCCTCCTCTTTTGATCCTTTTGCGCTGGGAACGGCGCCGGGAACGCCGTTAATTTATATTTAATATATAATGATTGTGACGAAACTGTAAATGAAAGTGTACCAGAAAAATATACCCAAATGCCGTATCATGCGCGTTCTGTGCATATCACACGACATTCGGGTATATTTCAATCATTTTCGTCAGATATTTAAGTATTCGACTTTATTTTTTGTGCAAGTCCACAAATTATACCCTGTTATCCCTGGATGGGCAGGAAAACAGCCCCAGCAAACAGCGCCGCCGAGCCGCAAAACCCGGGAATTCAATATATCATAATGTGCTGTGAACCGCCGGCTACCACAGGAAGGGCTCCCGTTTGGAGGCCGCCTTCCGGTCCTGCTGGGGGATGCTCTCCATGTATTCGCTGGGGGACATGCCGGTCTCCCGCCGGAAGGCTTTGGCGAAATAGTTGGCGTTGGCAAACCCCGACGCCTCCGCCACGTAGGTGATGGACGGGTCCTCTCCCCGGAGGAGGAGCTTGGCGTACTCCAGGCGCAGATGGGTGATGTACCGCCCGGGCGAGACGCCGGTCTGCCGGGTAAAGGTGCGGATCAGATGGGCCTTGGACACCTCCAGTCGCTCGGCCAGCTCGTCCAGCCCTTCCAGGAAGGGGAACTCCGCCTGGATGATGCCCACCGCCGCCTCCACCAGGGGCGTGAGAGCCTGCCCCGCCGGTTCCTCCCCGCCGGAAGCGGGGCCCAGCAGCAGGTGGCTCAGCATGGTGTAGGCGTAGGCGCCGGCGGTGGTGCCGTTCAGCGGAGCGCTCTCCTCCTCCAATACCGCCAGCGACAGCACCGCCTCCCGCACCGCCGCGCCGCCCCGGGGGAAGAAGGCCGCGCCGTCGGTCATGCGCCGCTCCAGCAGCCGTCCGGGCAGTTCGCCCCCCAGCTGCACCAGCATGCACACGCTGTCTCCCACGGACTGCACCGTGAAGGTGCCGCACTGCCAGAGGGCCAGCGCCTGTCCCGGGGCCAATACGTCGCTCCGGGCGTGGGAGACGGCGGTCACCGCTCCCTCCATCACGGCCACTACCCAGCAGCTCAGGTCTCCGGCATAGCCGCTGTACATCCCTCCGGAGGGCAGGGGCAGGATCCGGGCGGACGACAGGGTCAAAAGGCCGTCCACCGCCGGGTCCGGCGCAGTGGGGCGGACTTCACATGCTTTGGCTGGATCAATCATAGCGTGTTCCTCCAAAAAGGGACAGGAGCGGATGGGAAGCCGCTTCCTGTCCCTGTGGCCTGTGTATATCTGGACCTTAGTGGGCGATGGCCTGCTCGGTCTCCTTGTCAAAGAGGTGGATCTTCTCGCTCTTGAAGGTCAGGACGGCGGGGTCGCCCTCACGGCCCTTGAAGGTGGGCTCGGTGCGGATGACCAGGCGGTTGCCCTGGCACTCCACGTGGAGGCTGATCTCGGCGCCCATGAGCTCGGCGATCTCCACGGTGGTGGCGATGCTGCCGGGGCCGGCCTCGCCGGAATCGGCGGCGATGATGTCCTCGGGCCGGATGCCCAGCACCACGGTCTTGCCCTCATAGGGGGCCACGGCCTCATTCATCCGCTGGGGCAGCGCCACGGCGGTACCGCAGACCTGGGCCGCATAGCCTTCGCCCTGCTTGACGATGACGGCGTCCAGGAAGTTCATCTGAGGGGAGCCGATGAAGCCGGCCACGAACAGGTTGCAGGGGTAGTCGTAGAGCACCTGGGGGGCGTCGTTCTGCTGGATGACGCCGTCCTTCATGACCACGATGCGGTCGCCCATGGTCATGGCCTCGGTCTGGTCGTGGGTGACGTAGACGAAGGTGGTCTGCAGGCGCTTGTGCAGGCGGCTGATCTCCGCGCGCATGGCGGTACGGAGCTTGGCGTCCAGGTTGGACAGAGGCTCGTCCAGCAGGAACACGGAGGGGTTGCGCACCATGGCGCGGCCCAGAGAGACACGCTGCCGCTGGCCGCCGGAGAGGGCCTTGGGCTTGCGGTTCAGCAGGTGCTCCAGGTCCAGGGCGCGGGCCGCCTCGTGGACGCGGCGGTCGATCTCGTCCTTGGGCACCTTCTTCTGGATCAGGCCGAAGGCGATGTTCTTATAGACCGTCATGTGGGGGTAGAGGGCGTAGTTCTGGAACACCATGGCAATGTCGCGGTCCTTGGGGGCCACGTCGTTGACCAGGCGGTCACCGATGTACAGCTCGCCGCCGGTGATGTCCTCCAGACCGGCGATCATCCGCAGGGTGGTGGACTTGCCGCAGCCGGAGGGGCCGACCAGGATGACGAACTCCTTGTCCTGAATCTCCAGATTCAGATCGGGCACGACCGTCACATTGCCGGGATAGGTTTTATTGACATGCTTGAACGTGATGCTTGCCATGATCCTTGACCTCCATGATCCCGCCTGTTTTGCGGGTAATTTATTGATGGTCTGTCCCGGCCATCTGACCGTCCGTCCCCGGAAAGACCTTCTTTGACACCAAGGATAGCACGCCCCTCTCCCCTGCGCAACAGCAAAATAGTGATTGTCCCGGTAAAATAGTGACGCTTCCGGCCCAAAAGCGCCCGATGTCATCCGATTACCCCATACATCAATTTATTGCTATTGAATTGCCCGGCGGGGTGTGATATCTTCACTCTAATAAGGATGAAAGGAAGGGTTCTGTTTGCTGTTCCGCCAAGACTATCGCGCGCCCGGTCCGGGCATCCGCAAGGATGAGCCGGAAAAGACCGGCCCCGCCCGGATGCTCCAGATCATTCAGCTGGAGGCGGGCTCCATTCTCCTTCTGAATGTGCTCTTTCTGCTCTCCTGCATCCCCATCGTCACCCTTCCGCCCGCCCTCTTCGCCATGAATCAGGTCATCCGCAAGATGATGCTGGACCGGCCGGTGCTGTGCTTTTACGACTACCGCACCGCCTTCCGCACCTACTGGAAGCGGGCCTACGGCGCCTTCTTCCTTACCGCCGTTCCCCTGGTGGCGTCGGGCTTCGGCGCGTGGTTCTACCTGCTGCGGGCCGCGGAAAATCCCATCCTCTTTGCCCCCTTCCTGGTCTGCTCCACCATTTTTCTGGTGACCCTGCTCTCCTCGGTCTGCCTCTACGGCACCCTGAGCACCGGAATGGAGTTCCGCCCCGCCCTGCGCATGGCCCTGGCGCTGGGCCTGGGAAAACCCCTGCGGCCCATCCTGGCCGTCATCTTGGGCTACGGCCTGGCGGCGTTCGGCATTCTCCAGCTCCCCATTAGCCTGATCTATGAGGTCTTTCTGGGCTTCTCCCTCCCCTGCCTCCTGGCGAATTTCTTCCTGCGCACCCTGCTGCGGGACTACTGCCCCACGCCCAAGCCGGACTTTCCGGAGGATGAGTCCGACCACCCGGACGCATAATATTCCAAATCAAAGGCCCGCGGCGAAACAATCCGTTTCGCCGCGGGCCTTTTTCCTATTTTTCCATCATGCGCGGTCCGCTTCCAGCAGCGCGGCGATCTTATCCCGGTTCAGCGCCGTGCCGATGACCACCAGACGGCTCTCTTCCACGCCGGTCACGGAGTGGAGCCACACCCGCCCCGGGGTATAGTCTACCTGATACCACATTCCATCAGCCCCCGGCAGGAACCCCTTGGCCCGGAGCACCCGGCCCAGCTCGGGGCCATCCAGCTCCGAGAGGAGGAGCTGCCACTCCCCTTCGTCCCGGGGCGTCTCCAGGTGGAGCGCCAGGGAGGTGAACACCGCACCGCCGTGGTGATGATGGGTGTGCGCTGAATTGTGAGGCACGGTGCGGGCCCGGGCCTCTTCCAGCAGCAGCTGCACGTCCAGCTCCTCCCAGGGACAGGCGAAAATGGCCGCCCCCGGGTTCTCCTCCGCCAGGGAGGCGCACACCGCCCGGGCCTCCTCCGGGGAGATCAGGTCCAGCTTGCTGCACACCAGAGCGCCGGCATGGCGAATCTGGTCCAAGTAGAAGGTGCCCATATCCTCCCGATAGGCCGGGTGCATCTCGGCATCCACCACGGTGATGGCGGCCACCGGCCCCAGCCCCCACTCCGGCGGGAGGTTCTGGCAGGTCCGCAGCAGGTCACCCATCCCCGCTACACCGGATGGCTCGATGAGCAGCCGCTCCGGCCGCTCGGTCTCGGCAAGCTCCCCGATGGTTTTCTCAAAGGGTCCGGCCAGGGAGCAGCAGATACACCCGGACGCCAGCGTCCGAACGGCCAGCCCCGGGCGCTGGAGCACCAGATCGTCCACGCTGCACGTGCCGAATTCATTCTCCAGCAGGGCCGTCCGCGGCCCATCCGCTCCCATGTCCAGAATGTGCCGGATGAGGGTGGTCTTTCCCGCCCCCAAAAATCCGGAAATCAGAAGGATCTCGCCCATCGGCTCTCCCCCGCTCTCTTTCGATATGGTCCGTATTCCAATACGGCTCAGCTCCTAATTTTTCAGTATACCGGTACCGCTCCGCTTTGTCCAATTCCTTTCTGAAATAGGGCGGTTCTCCTTTATTGAAAAGAGGGACAAAACACACCGCCCCCGAAAGCCGAAGCTCTCGGGGGCGGTGTGCCACTAGAATAAAAGAGAAGGAATCAGTTCTTCCGAACAGCGGGGTCCTGGCTCATCACCTTGACGATGGAGACCATGGTGAAGATCAGGATGAAGGCGAAGGGGAACGCCGAGACGATGGACATGGTCTGCAGCATGTTCAGGCCGCGTCCCTCGGCGGTGCAGAGCATCAGCACCAGAGCCAGAGCCGCCTGCAGCACGCCCCAGATGAACTTGCGGCTGTTGGAGGGGTTCAGGTCGCCCTCGGAGCTGAGCATGCCCAGCACGTAAGTGGCGGAGTTGGCGGAGGTGATGAAGAAGGTGCACAGCAGCACCACCACGATGACGGACAGGATGGTGGTCAGCGGATAGTGCTCCAGCACGGAGAACAGAGCGGTGGAAGTGTTGGAAGCGATCTCGGCAGCGGCCTCGACGCCGACCTTCTCGCCCACATTGATGCCCATGGTGCCGAAGATGGCGAACCACACGAAGGAGGCGCCGGCAGGCAGGAGCAGAACGCCAGCCACAAACTCCTTGATGGTGCGGCCCTTGGAGATGCGGGCGATGAACAGGCCGGAGAAGGGAGCCCAGGCGATCCACCAGGCCCAGTAGAACACGGTCCAGGCGCTGTACCAGCTGGGATTCTCGGAGAAGGCGCCCACGGCCATGGCGCTGGAGGGCAGGCTCTGGACGTAGTTACCGGTGCCCTCCACCAGGTTGCAGAGGATGTCCACGGTGGGGCCGATGGCCAGGCAGATCAGCATCAGCAGACCAGCTACCACCACGTTCATGTCACAGACCTTCTTGATGCCCTTATCCACACCGGCCACAGCGGTCCAGATGTAGATGACGGTGATGACGGCCACGATAACGAACACGGCCACCTTGTTCTCGGGCACGCCAAAGACCTTGTTCAGGCCGGAGTTGATCTGCATGGCGCCCAGGCCCAGGGAGGTGGCGATGCCGCCGGCGGTGGCAAAGATGGCCAGGATGTCGATCAGCTTGCCCACAGGGCCATTGACGCCCTTCTCACCCAGCAGCGGGGTGAACACGGAGCTGACCAGGCCGGGCTTGCCCTTGCGGAACTGGAAGTAAGCCATGCCCAGGCCCAGCACGCAGTAGCCGGCCCAGGGGTGGAGGCCCCAGTGGAGGAAGGCCTTCTGGAAGGCGAAGCTGGCAGCCTCGGCGCTGCCGGGGACGGCGTCGGGAGGCGCCACCCAGAAGTTCATGGGCTCCGCCACGCCCCAGAACACCAGACCGATGCCCATGCCGGCGGAGAAGAGCATACCGAACCAAGAGACGTTGCTGTATTCCGGCCGGGAGTCGTCGGGACCCAGGCGGATGTTCTTGAACTTGCTGAAGAAGCCGATCCAAATGGCAAAGACCACGAAGCTGGTCATGGCCAGCATGTAGAACCAGGAGAAGTTGCCGCCCAGGAAGCTGAACGCGGCGTTGGCCGCCGCCTCAAAGGTGCTGCCCGAGACCACGGCCCACAACACCAGGGCAGTGGTGATGATGACGGAAATGATGTAGGTGGTGTTCCTAGAATTTTGCTTGTTCATACGCTACCCCCTCACAAATTTTAACCATGATTACTCAAAAAGCGGCGGCTGGGAATCCCAGCCGCCGCTTTTGATCCAGTTACGCCGCGCCTCCCAGCCGGGAACAGGGCGCGCCGCCGATCAGTTTTTCACCTTGAACACCGTCTGCTCGGTGATGTCGGTGGCCAGGGCGTCCAGAGCCACACCCACACGGTAGTAGCGCAGCTTCCACTGCTCTTCCTTGGAGGTGTTGGGATCGCCCAGAGGATAGGGGATGGAGATGGTGGGGACCATACGGTTGGCGCCCACGGTAGAGGCCACGGGGATCAGGTTGCACATCTGGACAATGGTAAAGCCAGCGCGCTCGAACTCTTTCACCATCGTTGCACCGCAACGAGTGCAGGTGCCTCACGTGGAGCCCATGATGATGGCGTCGACCTTGTCCTGCTTGAGGAGCGGGATGATCTCCTTGGCCATCCGGCGGGCCTCAGCCTCGGTGGTGCCGGTACCCACGGTGGAGTAGAAGTAGGGATGCAGGGAGCCGAACTTGCCCTCCTTCTCATAGGCGCGCATGGCGTCCAGAGGCACGATGACGTTGGGGTCGGCGTTGGCGGCAGCGGGGTCGAAGCCGGCGTGGATGGTCTTGAACACACCGCTCTCCAGGCGATCCATGCCGGAGATGTCGTAGCGTCCCCAGCGGGTGGCGGAGGCGGACTGGATGTGGTCGGGGTTGTCCACGGGGACGATGCCGCCGGTGGTGCACAGGGCGATGCGGGCCTTGCTCAGGTCCTTAATGGCGGGGGCGATGGGCACCAGATCCTTGGCGGGGATGACCAGCTCGGTCTGATAGGGCTCACCATTCAGCTTCTTGATGAGCATCTCCACGCCGCGGCGGGCCGCAGTCTTGCCGTCGGCCAGCCACGCCTGATGGCGCACGCCGCGGGGGAAGAACTTCTCAGCGACCGCGCCGGTGTGGGGCTGACCGGTCAGGTCCTTGTTGATGTAGTCGGCGATGAGCTGCACGTCGCCCTTCATCTTGGCCGCGGACTTGCCGCCGATGAAGATGGGCATCTCCTTGTGGAACATCTCCACGCCGGGGTTCTCCACGTGCATGGAGGTGAGCACCGGCACACCGTACTTCTCGTGGACAGCCTTACAGATGGTGCCGCAGGCGAAGCCGTAGCGGCCAGCCTGGAAGGCGGGGCCAGCCACGAAGAGGTCGAACTCCTTGTCGGCCAGGAAGCCCAGGATGGTCTCCACCGCCTCGTCGGTCTTGGAGCCCATGAAGTTATCGCCGCAGACGATGGTGTGGGTCACCTCGCCGCCGTTGGCCTTCACCATGGCGTTGAGGGCCACGGCGGGACCGATGAGCTCGGCCTTGATGAAGGGGGCCTGGTCCGCCTGATCCTCGCCGCCGATGCCGGCAAAGAACTGGTTGATGTAGTGGATGATTTTCATGTGCGTTCCCCTCCTTCGTTAAAATTCAAGCATGGTCTTGGGGGACCAGCCGGCGATCTGATCGCCGCAGAACATGGAGTTGTTCTCCATGATGATGGAGCCGTCGGGACGGACAGAGGGCCCGAGGATCTCGTCGCCGGCCCATCCGCCGGACAGGCCGTCGCGGGCCAGGGCCTGCAGCTCGCCGATGACGGTGGCGCAGGGGGGCAGCTCGATGAGCTCGGAGACGTTGCCGGTGGAGACCAGGGCGTTGCACTTCTCGTCCAGGGTCACCAGGGGCTGAGAGCGGCCGTCACGGCCGGTGCACTCGTTGGAGATGCCGACCACCTTGACGCCCACGTCCTCCAGGGCCACGATGCAGCGGACGTAGTCGGCGTCGGGGTTGCCGTAGCCTTCCTCGGTGACGATGGCGCCGTCGGCGCCCAGGTTGAGCGCCATGTTGGACACCATAACGGCGGCGCGCTCCTTCTGGTCCAGGGCCACGTTCAGGTTGGACATGATGACGCCGATGAAGTTGAAGGACTTGCCGTCCTCGGCCATCAGCTCGCGGATGGTGGGGAAGTTCTGGAAGTCGTAAGTGCACCACTTGGAGGAGCAGGGCATGAAGGAGCCGGAGATGATGGCGCCGTCCAGCACCTCGGTGGGGCTGACGAAGGAAGGCAGGTACTTGTTCATGTCCCAGCCGTACAGCAGGTCGTTGTAGCCCAGCTCTTCCATCTGGGACTGGGGCTGCATGACCAGCACCACGTTGGGCAGGCCGTTCTTCTCCCGCTGGGTGACGGGGGTGAAGTCGAACTCCTCCACGTCCTCGGGCTCCAGGTCCTTCACGGCCTGGCCGATGTACTCCGCCAGACGGTGAGCGGCCCAGCGGATGGCGTGGTTCTTCTTCTGCTGCTCGTAGCGCTCGAACTCCTCATCGGTGTCCATGACCATGCACACGTTGATGAGCTTGGAGAAGAGGGTGTACTTGGCGCCCTCGCCGCCCATGTCGATGAGGCCGTCGCCGAAGGAGCCCCAGTGCTTGCCCACGGCCAGCACGCTGCAGCCCTTCAGGGCGTGGACACGGCCCTGACCGGCGGGGCAGACCTCACCGGTGACGCCGGGGAACACGCTGCGGCCGTCAGGACGGACGCGGGGCTCCACGGCCTCCTTCACGGGGCAGATGCGGGTGTCGTCGCCGGGACGGGCGATGACCAGGTCCAGGTCGGTGATGTGCTCATCTTCCGCGCGCAGGTAGGCGATGGCCGCCTCCTTGTCGATGGTCAGCAGACCATTGCGGAATGCTGTCTCCGAGCCGAATTGGACGTCGGTGACATGGAAATTGCCGATCTCCAGTTTCATAAGCAAACTTCCTTCCTTTCCGGTATGATGTGAATTTCACGGTTGCGAAATTCATGTCGCGGTTTATTCTTCGAACATGATTCTATTATCACGTTCGAAGAATGTCAAGGAAATTTTATCGAAAATCCGGCATAAACGGCGGCTGTTTTCGTCACCATTGTCTATTTTGTACAAATCGGTTGACGTTTTCCCAAAATTAGGGTAAAATATAATAAAATCGCGATAAGAAAACGCCTGGAGAGGAGTGAGAGCATGGCGCGGCACCCGTATAGTCCCGAAGAACGCAAGCAAATTTTCGCACGTTTCATCACGGCAGCGAACCAGATCATGGAAGAAAAGGGTGTCAACGCCGTCACTATCCGCCAGGTGGCCGAGCTGGCCGGGTTTAAGAGCTCCACGCTTTATCACTACTTCAGCGACCAGGATCACCTGATCATGTACGCCTCCATGAAGTATTTCCAGGAGTACAACCACCGCCTGGCGGTGTATATCACCGAGCTGCGGGACCCCTATCTCCGCTTCCGCGCCACCTGGGAGTTCTTCTGCGACTCGGCTTTTCGGCATCCGGACGCCTTCTACCGCCTCTTTTTCGGCCGATACCGGGACGATCTGGAAGAGATCATCCGGGTCTACTACGAAATTTTCCCCGATGAGCTCCAGGACACCGACCCCATCGTCCAGGACATGCTCCAGCACGGCTCCATCCTTCAGCGAAACATGAGCATCATGAAGCCCCTGGTGGAGTGCGGCATGGTCCCCGCCGGACAGGTGGAAGTCTGGAACGAGATCATCGTCCACTGCTTCCAGGTCCTGCTGGAGGAAAAGATGCGCTACGGCGATGAGGTGGACAGCACCGCCCTCATCGAGCGCCACCAGTGTTACATCAGCGCGCTGATGGAACGGGAATAAAAAACACCCTGCCGGGTCAAAACCCGGCAGGGTGTTTTTTTCGCACTATGCAGCTTTTTTCGCACTCAGGAGCAGCGCTCCACCCACTCCCGCCGCAGCTCCCACACGGCGGCCTGGGCATAGCCCTCCTCCGGCGGGTCGAAGAGCCCCTTCCAGCTCTCCTCCACCCGGCGGCGCAGCTGGGGGTAGAACGGAGTACGGAATAAGTCCAGGGGGTCTTTCACGCCCTGGCGCTCCAGCTCCCGGTCAAAGGCGGCTCTGTCCTCCTCGCTCCGGGGCAGGTAGGACAGGTTCAGCACCGCGTTCCACCGCCGGGCGTCGAAGAGGAGGACCTGCTCCTCCGGCACGGTGAGGCGCAGCAGGGCGCAGTCCCCCTCCAGCCCCACCCAGCGCGGGTCGGGCCAGCACCACACCGGGGACTCGGCCCCCTCCGGCGGCGGGAGGATCGAACGGGCCTGTCGGACGAAGAAGCCGTAGGCGGCCGAGAAATTCCAGCCGCTCCGGCCGTATTTCTGCTCCACAAAGGCCCGGCGCACCCGGTAGATCCCCTCCCGCTCCAGGGTCTCCAGGACGATGGGGCTCTGGGCGGTCCAGAGCGTCATGGTCGCTCCGCTCATCCCCAGACCACCTCCCGCAGCCACTCATGCTTCAGCTCCCACAGCGTGGCCTGGGCCATATCCCCCGGCCGGGGCGGGCAAGTGAAGAGCCGGTCCCAGCTCTTGATGATCTTGCTCCGGAGCAGGGGGTAGAAATTCCCTTTGTCCGAGTCGATGAGGGCCCCCTCGCTGGCGATGCCGTAGCGCTCCAGCTCGGCATTGTGACGCTTCTCGTCCTCCGCGTCCAGCGGGATGTACCACTGGTTCACCCGATAGCCCCAGCGCTCCATATCGGTGATAAGCAGCGCGTCCTCCGGCACCGACAGCGTCAGCACCACCGTGCCCTCCACCGGCTGGAGCATGCTGTCCTGGCTCAGCGACACCCACACCGGGTACTGCGCGTCGGCGGGGCGGGGCACGTAGCGCTCCCCCGCCCTGGCATACCAGCGGTAGAGCTCCAGATAAAAGTCGGCCATATCCCCGTTTTTGGCCCGTATCGCCTCTTCCCGGGTGAGGTAGCGCCCGGTGCGCTCCAATTCCTCCAGCACGGCGGGGTGCTGGCGGGTCCAGACCGTTCTCTCCTGCGACATGCTTGTTCACCCTTTCTCACGGCCTTCTGCGGCCGTTCTTGAAAGGAATTATAATATCACGTTCGATAAATAGCAAGAGGCCCCTGCTTACGCCTCCGTCCGCGTCACTGCCCGCAGGAGCAGGGTCTCCCCCTCCTCCAGCGTCAGGGTGATGGTGGGCCCGTCCTCCTCCCGGAGGACCGCCTCATAGACCCCCGGCTCCAGACAGACAAGGGAATCCAGGGTGTACGGGCCGCCCGCGTCGCTGCTCACCCCTTCCGGGACATAGCCCTCCCCGGTGCGTGTAAAGTGCCCGGTGGTCTGGTGCTCATAGGTCAGCCCGGTACCGAAGAACCGGGTGAGGGCGGCATCCACCTGCTCCTCCGTCAGGACGCCGCCGCCGCTGATCCCCGCCTTGTAGAGCCAGTAGAGCACCTCTTCCCAGGAGGTGAATGTGCCGGTCTCGGGGTCGAATCCGGGTACGAACCGGAGTTCGTACTGTGAAGCGACATAGACGAAGGTATCCCGCAGTTGAGCCGAGGGTTCCACCGGTCCCGGCTCCGGTTCAGGAAGGGCGGCCAGCGCCTCTCGTAACTCTTCCCAGCCGTCCGCGGCGGTGGTCACCGTCACGCCGTCCGCCGTGACATATTGGATCTTGTGAGGGGCCGGAGTGCTCACCTCTGCCGTCTCCGCCGGGCGGTGGGTCAGCCGCCACCCCACCGCCGCGCAGAGCACGCAGCACACCAGGACCGCCGGAAACACCACTGCTTTCTTCCCATACCTCCGCCGGCGGACCGGGGCGCCGCTGCCGCTCAGCGTGTTCAGATCGGTCCCCAAGGCCTGGGCGATGGCGCGCAGCATCTCCAGGTCGGGGAGGGTCTGGTCCCGCTCCCAGTTGGAGACCGCCTGGCGGGTGACCGAGAGGCGGTCGGCCAGGGCCTGCTGGGACAGTCCGGCCTCCCGGCGCAGCTGAGCCAGCCGTGTCCCAAAGGAATTGGCTTCCTTCATAAAAAGATCCCCCTTTTCTGTTGTTCCTTCGCAAGGTAACCATAACAGAAAACGGGGGATTTGAAAAGCAATGCTGCGTGGCAAGGGCCTTTCCGGCCCGCAACGATCTGTTGCGGGGGCCGGAAGGCGCCGATCAGCGCCGCTCGGGCATCCGCAGCCGGTGGTAGTAGCCGTCCACGTAGGTCACATAGACGATGGCGTCCACCACATAGGCGATGGCCGTGAGGGCAAAGCCCCGGGTCAGGCCCATGGACTCCTGCATGAAGCCCATGAGCAGGGAGCCGATGCCGATGCCGATGTCATAGGAAAGCATATAGGTGGAGTTGGCCACGCCGCGCTTGGGGCCGGGGGTGGTGCCGGTGACGAAGGACTGGAACAGGGGCTGCAAAATGCCATAGCCCAGGCCGAAGAAGAATCCGGCGGCCAGCAGGTGTACACCGGTGTTCAGGAAGAGGAAGCTGACCATGGTGAGGATCAGGACCACCAGGCTGGCAAAGACCAGCGGGCGGTGCTTTCCGGCGTCGATGGCCTTCTGCGTAGACAGCTTGGAGAGCAGCATCCCCGCCACCAGGCAGATGTAGAAATACGGCAGGTAGCCCATGATGCCCTTCTCCTGGGCCAGGATGGAGGAATAGGCGATGACCGCGCCGTAGGGGATCATCAGAAACATCATGTTGAACATGAAGGGCAGAGCGGGCCCGTGGATGGAGTCCTTGAGGGAGAACTTCTTCCGCTCCACCTTGGGGTACTTCATCCGGCAGCAGGACACGCAAATCAGCGCCGCCACCGTGATGCCGAACACGGTCAGGAAGGAGGCCTTGCTGCTCAAGCGGCTCTGCACCTGGAGCCCCACAAAGGGCCCCACCGCCATGCCGATGGACACGGTGAAGGCGAAGCGGCTGATGCCCTCGGTCACCTTGGCGGGCGGCAGCACGTCACCGGCCAGAGTCATGGTGGCCGAGCCGCACACCGAGTACACCACGCCCATGTACAGCCGCACCACGATCAGCAGGCCGAACACCGGAAAGGCCAGAAAGGCGGGGAACGACAGGCAGAAGAGGGTCAGAAAGAGCAGATACACGTGATAGCGGTTGAAGTTATCCAGCAGGTAGCCCGCCACCGGCCGGAAGAGGACAGTGGCGACGGACATCGCGGTGAGGACGATGCCCACCCGGGAGCCAGTGATGCCGATCTCCTGACAGTACACCGGGATCAGGGGGATGGAGGCGTAAAACGCCGCCAGGACCAGCAGATTTGTGATAAACAGGAGCACAAATCTCCAATTCCAGATTTTTTCGGATTGTTCCATACCAATATAACTCCTTCGTTTCTCCAAAATAAAAATAGTGGCAATTGCCACTATTCCAATATAGCACACCGTTAAACGCCCGTCAACAACTTGTTGCATCTGCCACCAGATGGCATTTGCAAAAGTCGGGCCTCTGCACTATAATGGTCTCAGCACACAAAGGAGGCTCGGGCCGTGGAACATACTATGGACAGCGCCTTGAAGGCCATTTCCATCCTGCACCGAAAATCGCACATCTGGCTCAACAACAGCTGTGCCCAATATGGCCTGACCGCGGCACAGGCGGTGGTCATCTGCATCGTCTGCGACTATCACGCCCTGACCCAGGACGAGATCACCAAGCGGCTGGGCCTCGATAAGAGCGTCATCGCCAAGACCGTCACCAAGCTGGAGGAGACGGGATTCCTCATGCGCACCACCAACGCCCGGGACAAGCGGACCTATGACATCCGCCCCACCGACCGCGCTCTGGAGGTACACCCCTTTGTCCGGGAACAGATGGACGTATGCTTCCAGCGCATGACCCAGCAGATGACCGAAGATCAGCGGGCGGAATTCCGGCAGCTTCTGAAGCTGGCGGCGGAGACCACCCTGGCTCAGGAGGACTAAGTCCCCCCTCCCGCGCCCGGAATACACAGAATAAGCCCCCGGTCCACCAAGTGGACCGGGGGCTCTCTATTCTCCTTCTCCCATTTCAGGAGCCGTCACAGCATTTCAAGAAACGCGGCGATGCGGGTCTTGAGCTGGCCGACATCCGAGTCGCCGGCGCTGGTCTCCACCGCCATGTAGGGCAGATCGTGCTGCCGGCAGAAGCGGCTCAGCTTGTCCCGCTCCACCGTGTAGGCGTGGCAGGTCTGCAAGGTGAGGTCCAGGATCCCATCCACGCGGTATTCCTCCGCCAGGCGCAGCAAAAGGGCAAAGCGCAGATCATTGGGGGCCATGATGGCACAGGCCGTGTTTCGGTAGCACTCGGCCAGGGCACCCACAAGATCCTCCGCCTCGGTGTCCGTATGGCGCACGCTGGACTTGGCCAGCTCACAGTTCTCAAAGCAGACCACCACGCCGTCGTTTTCCTCCACGGCCTGAAGGACCTTGCGGTATACGCCGCCCAGAGGGCAGCCGGTGAGCAGGATGCGTTTCGCGTCGGCAGGCACCGTGTGCTCCGCCGATGCCAGCCGCTCCCGCTGCTGCCGGTAGGCCGCGGTCCGCTCCTCGCAGGTGGGGTTGGCCTGGGCGGTGCGCCAGGCCTCGTAGAGCTGCGCGCCCCACACGGCCGGCGGCTCCGCCTTCTGGAGCGCCATCAGCTCCATGACGCTCTCCCGCTCGGCATTGGCCTGCCGGGCCGCCTCCCGCAGCCCCTCCTCCGTGACCTGGGCGCCAAAACGGTCTTGGAGCATGCGGATCAGGTAGCCCAGCTCCGAGCGGATCAGAGGCGCCACATACGCCCGGTCGCTCCCCTGGGCCACCTGATAGTACCAGAGCTTCTCCTGAGGGGTGATGAGCTCGTACATCTTTTTCTTGCCGTCACAGGAGCTCTCAGTGAGGATGAGATCCACGTCCTTCAGCACGGGGTCTTCACAGATGCTGTAACACTCCTTCACGACGGGGCAGAGGTTGCCAGGCAGTGCCCGGGGCGAGATATCCGCCACATCCTCCAGATGGGTCAGACGGATCACGGCGAAGCCGGCCGCGGTCAGTACTTCCTCCGGCACATGGGAACAGAAGTGGACCGCCACCCGCTGCCCCCGCTGATGGCACCGGTCGATGATCTGCTTCAGCTGCTGCTTATCCATAGAGCGCCTCCTCCTTTTTCTTGCGGATCATCTCCAGATAGGCCTCGATACGGGTGCGGATCTGCCCCTCGTCTCCGGGTGTGAAGTCCGTCTCGATGTGAAGGAGGGGAATGCCTTTGCGCTGACAGACCCGGCGGATGTTCTCGGTCTCGATGGCGAAGGGGTTGCAGGAGTGCAGCGTCAGGCTGACTACGCCGTCGGCCTTCCACTCATCGATGGTATCGGCCACCTGCTCCATACGACGGGTATTGGGAGATACCACGGCGCAGGGCACCTCGATGTATTTTTCCGCGATGCGGACGATGGGATCCCGGCTGCGGTCCTCAGACACCAGGCGGCGGCGGGAGGAAATGCCGCTGCACCCCTCATAGCAGACGATGGCGCCGCCCAGTTCCTCCAGCACATTGACGGTCTTTTCCGCCACGCCGCCCAGGCCCGCACCGGAAATGATGATACGGGGGCGGCAGGGGTCCGGGGCGAAGGGCCCCTGCCCGGCGTGCCAGTCGGCCTCGCACTGGTCCAGGATCTCCTTCAGCTTCTCATATTTCCGATGCCGGTCAAAGATGTACTGCTCTCCCTCCATCACGTCCCGCATATGCGTGCCGGTGATGGCCGGAGGATCGTATTTGCCCAGTTCGTAAATGCGGGCGGCCTGGACCCGCTCCTTGTTGCACCACTCGATGGCCTCGTTCAGCTTGTCCTCAGTGATCTCCTCGCCGGTGAATTCTTCCAGTCCCCGGGTAAAGGCCCGCAGCTCGGTGATCCACATGTCCAGGGAGCGCTCATAGTCGGGCAGGTTGGGCAGATGGATGACCTGCATGGGTTTGAGCTCCCCCAGCAGCTCATACATTTTCTTTTTCCCGTCACAGGTGGTCTCTCCCACCACGATGTCGGAGAAATATGCGTACGGGCAGCTGTCCTCCAGGGCATGCCCATAGCTGGCCTTGATGAGGGGGCAGAGATTGGCGGGCAGGCGGGTCTCGGCCGTCTTGATGGGTGCGGCGCTCTTGCCGCACAGGCCCACCGAATAGAGCCCGGCCGCCAGGATGATCTCGGCGGGGGTGTACTGGCAGAACGTGCCGCACACCTTTTTACCGCTCTCCTTCAGCTCCTTGACGGCCAGAAAGCCCTGCTGCCGCGCCTCGGCAAACTCGGAAAAATGTTCGGGCAATGAGATCGACATGCGCATTTCCTCCTTGAAATCCGTTTGTGCTGGAAAAGGAAAAATCGTAGTTCGTGCCGTTGCGTTTTTATTCTACTCTTGTGCCAAACCCATTGCAAGCTTTGACTGAACTTCTGCGTTTGATGAGGCCGCACGGTCTATGCAAGAAAGCGCCTCCCCGCTGAACGGGGAGGCGCTTTGTTCCTGTGGTATGAACTGCCGCTTACCAGCGGATCTCCAGGTCGTAGACGCTGCCGCCCTGGATCGCGTAGGTGCGGCAGAAATTCCCCTGGTTGAGGGCGATCCCCAGGAAGGAGTTCATCTCCTGATAGAGGATGGGCGCGCCCACGGGGACGAAGCCGAAGGCCTTGTGGTACACCATATCGGCCTCATAGGCCACCGCGCCGTCCAGCGTCAGGCACACATGCACCTTCTGACCGAAGGAAATTCCGGTCTCCACGAAGGCGCGGTTGGGGATGTTGGTGGCCAGGATGCCGAAGCCGTTCTCATGGTTGCCGCTGGTGCCGAAGGCCACGCCCCGCACCACGCCGTCGCCCACCTCGTGGGGGTAGAGCTTATGCCGCACGATCTCCTCCACCGGATAGGCGGGGCCCACCTCCTCAAAGGTGATGATCCCGGCGGCCAGCTTGGCCGCGCAGTAGGCGAACATATCCCGGCCGTGGAAGATATTCACGAACTCCGCGCCGTGGTAGTAGTGCCGGCTCTCATCGATCTGCCGGACTTCCTCGATGCCGTAGAATTCCTGGACCATGGTCAGGGTCCCGTTGTCCGGGGTCACGATGTAGTAGCCGTTTTTGGTCTTGGCCACACAGGCGCGGCGGTCAGTGCCCACACCGGGGTCCACCACCGACACGAACACCGTCCCCTCCGGCCAGCAGGGGATGGTGTATTGCAGATACTCCGACGCGGCGGTAATGTCGAAGGGCGGGACCAGATGGGTCAGGTCGTGGATCTCCAAGGTGGGGTCCACCCGCTTGCACACTCCGTGCATGGACGCGACCAGGCCGCTGTCGATGCCGAAATCAGACTGCATAACCACACAGTGCTTCATGATCTGGGTCCCTCCTTACCGCTTGCGGAAGCAGATCGTCCAGTCCGGTCCGCTGCCGATGTCATATTCCACCGAAATGTTGCGCAGGTTCTTGGCGATCTGAAGATGCTTGCTCTCGCTGATCATGACCAGGGGCTCTCCCTCCGGGACATATCCGAAGCTGGGCACATAGGCCATCTCCGCCCGGTACACCTCCCGGTCCCGGCAGCAGACGACGCACTCCACCCGGTCGCCGTGGCGGACCTGGATCTGCTCAAACATGGCATAGGGGATGTTGGAATCCACCAGGCCGAAATTGCGCGCGGAGCTCTCGATCATGCCACGGACGGTGTCCCCTTCCACCCGGGGCTCCACCATCTCATGCTCCACGATCTCCTCCACCGGGTAGGCCGGTCCCACCCCGGCATAGTCGATGATGCCGGCGGCCAGCTTGGCGGCGCAGTAGGCGAACAGATCCCGGCCGTGGAAGATCTGCACCTCGCGGGTAGTCTCCAGGCGGTTTTTGGTCTCGTCGATGACACGGACCGTCTCGATCCCCACGAATTTCTTCAGATGGGTCAGGGTGCCGTTGTCCGGGGTGACCACATAGGAGCCGTTCTTCAGCTTAGCCACACAGGCCCGGCGGTCGGTGCCCACGCCGGGGTCCACCACCGACACGAAGATGGTGCCGGCCGGCCAGAAGGGGACCACATAGTTCAGGCTGATGGAGGCCTGATAGGTGTTGAAGGGCTCGATGTCGTGGCAGCAGTCAAAGGTGCGCAGGGTGGGGTCGATGGACTGGATGACGCCGTCCATGGTACAGGTCGCCATTCCCTTGGTAAAATCGGTCTGCATCACAATGGCAGGTTTCATAAAAGGTACCTCCTTCAGTTGGTTCGGGTACAGAACAGATGACTTGATCTTATTTACTCTTTGCCGCTGCGGATGGCCTCCAGCCGCTCCCGGGTCAGGGGGGAGAGCAGCAGGACCAGGCCGGCGATGAGCATGAACACGCCGGGCAGGATGGTGTAGAGCGATTCAATGGTCCCCAGCGCCTGCTCGGTCTGCTGCGCCGCGTCGGCCAGGAAGCCGCTCCCGTCCAGCAGAAGGCCGAACACCAGCGACGCCACCGCGCCGCCCAGCTTGAGGAGGAAGGAGTAGTAAGACATGATGATTCCGTCCTTGCGCTTGTGGGACTTGGCCTCCTCCGCGTCCGCCACGTCGTAGAGGAAATTGAAGATGAACATCCAGTAGGCGGCCGGCCCGATGCTCAGGAGCAGCATATAGATGGTGGCGGCGGTCAGGCTCCCGATCCCCACCAGCTTGGCCAAAATCATCACTGCGCCGCTGAAGCCCATGCAGGCCACGTAGACGTACTTTTTATCAAAGATCTGGGCGGCCTTCATCAGGAACGGCACCGCCACGATGGAGGTGGCCGTCTGCACGGTGAACAGGACGGAGGCCTGCACCTCGGTGACGCCCAGGCAATAGGTGGTGTAGTAGAGCACGCTGGAATTGAACAGGGCCATATAGACATTGGTACATAGCGCCGCCACGATCACCACGAGATAGGGCCGGTAGCTCATGACCTCCCGGATCTCCTGCCAGAGCGCCCCGATGCTGAAGGTCTTGGTGGCAGGCCCCTCCTCCACGGGCTCCAGGCCGTAGGTGCTGCGCCAGACGATGAAGATGGTGACCATCACGATCACCGCGATGCCCATGGCCATGTACAGCCAGGCCGTATCGGTGGCCACGCCCCGCTCCACCAGCTTGCCCACAAAGAAGGTGGACAGAGAGCTGGCGCAGAAGGTACCCAGGAAGCCGGTCACCTGACGGATGCCGGAGATCTTGGTGCGGGCATAGTCGTCCTGCTCGATCACCGCGCCCATGGAGTAGTAGGGGATGTTCCAGATGGTGTACGCCGTCCAGAACACCAGAACGATAAAACCGTAGTAGAGGTTCTTGATGTTGGGGGCAAAGTCCACGTTGAGGAACAGCAGCACAATGGATGCGCCCAGCGGGATGATGGACGCCCCCACAAAGGCGCGGCGCTTTCCGTGCTTGGCCCGGCACACGTCCATGCACATGCCGCAGATGGGGTCGGTGATGGCGTCCCAGACGATGGCGATGGACAGGATCGCGCCGGAGACTTTTGGGGAAATGCCGGCCACGGTCGTCAGGAAGAAGGACAGGAAGGTAAAGATGAAGCCGTATGCAGCATAATCGCCCAGTGCGCCGATGGAATAGCCGAACATTTTGCGAAGGGGCAACGTCTGATTTTGTTTCATGATCGTTCTCTCTCCTCATCAAGGTGATAGTATGGGATGCTGGCCCTATTCAGATACCGAGAACACCCCCCACTTTCCGATCTCCCGGAAGCCCAGGGCTTCAAACAGAGAGTGCTCGCCGGCGCAGTCGCTGAACACGTGGGGCTGACGGCCCTCCCGCGCCATACACCGGCACAGGGTGGACGTCAGCGCCGTCCCCAGTCCCCTCGCCTGATACTCCGGCGCCACGGCCAGTCCGCCCAGCATACAGGCTCCGGCGGTCTGGGCAGCGCTGTTGATGTGGGCGATGATCTTCCCATCGTCCTCACAGTAGAGGTGGACTCCCTCACCGCTGGCGATCCGGTTGGAGATCATATCTTTCTCTCCATAGAGCGCCTGGAAGCCGGGAACGGTCATCAAAAAGGCGTGGAGCCGGTCCACATCCCGCTCTGTGGCCACCTGGACTGGAAGGGCCTCCTCCTGCCCCGTCCAGCTCCTGGGCAGCGCCAGCAGCCGTTTTTCCTGATAGACGCCCAGGTCACCCAGATACTCCCCCGCCCGGCGGACCAGAGAGGCCTCGCCCATGATGGTGCGCACACCGGACGTCACCCAGTCGTGCAGCGCCGTCCGGTCCGGCGTCTCCCCGCTCAACAGCAGGTTCCCGTAATAGCGCAGGCATACGCCCCGGATCCCTCCATCCGGGTTGGTCAGCCGAAAGACCTGTTGATTCGGATGGGAGAATCCATAGAGCTGGATGTCCGACAGCAGAAAGATGTTGAAGTGGATCTTTCGGCTGAGATAGGCCACCAGCTCGGCCCGGTGCTGTTCCTGACAGCGGATCATCCTTTCACCGCCCCCTATCTTGTTGAACAAGTTTTATCTTGTTTAATAATATACAAGCTCCTCTCTCCCCTGTCAATCCCTTTTGTGCAGAGATGTGGCATCTTTTCAAAATCAACTTGTTGCACAAGATGCACCTCCTCCCTTGCCATTGTTCACGGGGGGTGTTATACTAAATCCAAGTACAGCCAATCGAGGTTCTGCCTGGAAGAGGAGGAACACATGCAAAAGCGCCTGGCACACAGCAAAATCCCCACCTATGTGGGAATTTACAACTCCCTTTACGCGGATATCACCAGCGGTGTCTACCCGGAAAACGAAAGCCTGCCCGGAGAGGTGGCTCTGGCAGAGAAATACAACGTCAGCCGCAATACCCTGCGCCAGGCCCTGGCGATCCTGTGTGAGGATGGCCTGATCGTGCGGGCACAGGGCCGCGGCACCATCGTGGCCCCCCGGAAGGAGACCCCCATCGGCGGAAAATTGCTCAATCCCATGACCCATTTCGCCAAGGAAAAGGTGGACAGTGTGGAGATCCAGTACAACTACGGCCCTCCCACCGACATCGCCCGGGTCAATCTGAAGCTGGAAAAGGGGGACCTCGTTCTGGCCAGCGACGCCCTCTATCATCAGAATGAGACCATCATCGGCTACTCCTTCACCCAGATCCCCACCGCACTCTTCAATGAGCTGGATGTGGACATCACCCGGGAGGACGCCGTGGAGCAGCTGGTCACACAGCTGATCTTCGAGCACGCCCAATTCTGGCATGCAACGGTGAAGCTGGTCTACGCCAACGAGATGGAGGCCTCCCACCTCCAGATCCCGGAGGGCACGCCGCTGCTGCTGCTGGAGGCCCTCTTGTACGACGGGGGCTGCGCGCCGTTTGCGCGGGCTAAGTTTTATTTCCGCCCGGAGTACTACCGCCTTCAGTTCAAGCTCTGATCCCAATAAAACCAATCAGCCGCCCGCGGAAGTTTCCGCGGGCGGCTGATTATTTCAGGTCAATATCCGGCTGATTTTTCGCAACATCCGTCTTTCCGCCGGAGGCTGCATCGCCTATACTATTCCCCGTTCCGGGCAGAACATGGCGGCGCGTCATCGGAGGGGCACAGCCCTTTTCGGAACTGGCTGGGCGTACAGTGCATGCGCCGGGCGAAGGCCGCCGAGAATCGCCCCGGATTCCCAAAGCCGACCAGATAGGCCACCTCGGTAATGGAGTACGCCTCCTCCTGGAGCAGCCGCACGCCCTGGGTGACCCGATAGTCCTCCAGGTACTGGAAAATAGTCTTTCCCGTCATACTCTTGAAGAGCCGGCAGCACCCTTCACGGGACAGCCCTGTCTGCGCGGCCAGCTGGGCCAGGGAGAGCGGTTCCGCATAGCGCTCGTGGAGGAGATCCAATAGGCTCCCCAGTCTGGAAAGCGCCTGTGTCTCCACAGGTCTGGCCGATGCCAGCTGCTCTCGGCGGCCAGACAGCAGTTCAAAAAACAGCGTACACAGCAGCCCCTTGATTTGCAGCTCATAGCCGAAGGGGGCCTTTTCATACACCGCGTCAATCTCCTCCATGCGCACCACGCCCTCCGCGGGCAGCGGTAGGCCGGCCAGCTCTGCTGCATTCAGGTAGGGGCACAGCAGCTTCTGATAGACGGCGCTGGAGGGCGAATCATACAGAAGGGATGGATGGAAGATCGTGGTGAGGAGCACCGGCTCCCCGCTTCCCCGGTTCCGAATGGAATGCGGGACCCGGGAATTGATCACAAGCCCCTCCCCCGCGTTCAGCTCGAAGGTCTGGTCCTTCAGCTGGCAGCAGACCGCCCCCTGGACCACCACGGGGATCTCCAGCTCTTCGTGCCAATGGCATCGGATGGCGTGCTCATCGAAATCATCCAGCACATCATGGTTGATCTCCAGCGGGAACTGAGGGGTGCCGTGCTCGGAAAGCTCCCGCTGTTTCTGATCGACCTGGATCTGAATGGACCGCATCGCCAACACCCTTTCCAAAAGGAGGTTTTTTCATTATGACACAGGACCTGACAAAAGGAAAGCCTTTTCCCACCATCCTGACCTTTTCCCTGCCGGTCATTGGCGGAAATCTGTTTCAGCTGTTCTACACACTGGCCGATTCCGTCATCGTGGGCCAGGCTCTGGGGCCGGATGCGCTGGCTGCGGTCGGAAGCACCGGTATCATCCTCTATCTGGTCCTGTGCTTCATCCAGGGGGTAACCGGGGGCTTCGGCATCTGCCTTGGATACCAGTGCGGCCAGCGCAACGAGGCCGGTATGCGAGAGAGCATCGCCGCCTCTCTGTGGCTATGCCTGCTCTGTACGGTGTGCATCACTGTGCCGTGCTGCATGCTGGCCCGGCGCATCCTGGTCTGGATGAACACACCGGAGCAGATTTTCTCCATGGCCTACGACTATATGTTTGTGGTGCTGCTGGGCTCGGGCGCCGCCATCTTTTACAACCTGATCTCCAATCTGCTCCGGGCTCTGGGAGACAGCCGCACGCCTCTGATCTTCCTGGTGTTCTCCTCCATACTGAACGTTCTTCTGGACATCGTGTTCATTGTGGCGCTGGGCATGGGAGTGGCGGGAGCCGCCTGGGCCACCGTTCTGAGCCAGCTGCTCTCAGCGGTACTCAGCTCAGCGGCGGGAGCGCGGCACTTTGCGGTGCTGCGCCTGCGCCGGTCCGATCTGCGCTGCTCCCGGCGGGTGCTTCTGCGCCACCTGAAGCTGGGCTTTCCCATGGGCTTTCAGATGTCGGTGATGTGCATCGGTCAGCTGGCCATGCAGAACGCCGTCAACGCGCTGGGGTCGTCCGCCATCGCGGGCTACACGGCCGCCACCAAGGTGGACCAAGTCTCTGTACTGGTGGACAATGCCATGGGTGTCTCCATCTCCAACTATGTGGCTCAGAATCACGGCGCCGGACAGGTCGGACGCATTCGCTCCGGAGTCTGGGCCTGCCTGCTTCAGACCAGCGTGCTCAATTTGGTCCTGTGCGTGGGCATCCTGCTCTGCCGGCCTCTGGTCGTGCCGCTGTTCGTCAGCCAGGCAACGGCCGACATCTGCATGTATTCGGACCAGTATCTGCTGGCGGTGGCGCCCTTTTACCTGGTTCTTGGGGTGCTGATGACCTATCGCTCCTCCATCCAAAGCATGGGCAACGGACTGGCGCCCTTCCTGGCCTGCATCACGGAGCTTGTACTGCGGGTGGGGGCCACGGTGCTGCTGGGGGCACGGATCGGCTATCCAGGTATCTGTCTGGCCACTCCTCTGGCCTGGTGCGGCGCATCGCTGCTGTTGGTGCCAGTCTATTTCCAGACCATGCGCCGCATGCAGCGCGAGGGCCTGCTCCACCGCGCCTGAGCGAAGAATCACTCGGTTTCGTCGTCCAGGTCCAGGCGCTCCAGCTCGGTGATGATGTCCTGCTGCCGCTCGTAGAAGAGCAGCTCCTTGTTGTGGACGAAATACTCCGGGCAGCCGTAGCGGGCGATGAACTTGGCCGCGTGGGGGTGGATGGTCAGCTCCGTCACCAGGATCAGCATCTCCTGGCCCTCGGCAAAGACCTCCTCACAGAAACGGAACACGTTGGCAAGCTTCTTCCGGGCCGCCTGGGCGTTATCGCCCAGAGCCATCACCCGGGCGTCAAAGTCGGCCTTGGCCAGCTGGAAGGCCTTCGCGCCGTTGCTCTCCCGCTGCAGCAGTTCCTCCAGGTGCTCCAGCGCCTGAAGGAGCTGCATCTTCTGCCGCCCCTCCTCCGCCGAGAGGCTGCCCGCCTTCCGGCTGCTGGCCAGGCGCTTGCGCTGCTCCTCCGCCATGCGGCCCATCTGCTCCGCCGGGGAGAGGGTGGGATGGGCGGTCAGGTTGGTGCGGAACTGTTTCAGGACGGCCATCAGGTCGAAGGCCACGGCCTCCTCCTCCATGACCTCCTTGAGGCTCCCGGTGACCGCGTCCAGGATAAGGCCCAGCAGGGCCAGCCGCTCGTCGAATTTGGCGGCCTGCGCCCGCTCCTTGATACTCTTGCTGGCCTTGCCCGCCAGAATGGCGTCCACCTGGTAGTCGCTGCGGTACTTGTTGAAGAGGTCGTAGTAAATGGCAAAATCCTTGGCGATCTTGGGATTCTGGAGGTACTGCCCCACCAGCTTCTCGTCCACCTTCAGGTCGTGTTTTTCATAAACCTGGATCATCCGGGACAGGTCGTCCCAGCCCCGGGCGGTGACGAAGCGCTTGCCGTCCACCGTGGACTCGATCTTGTAAAAATCCGCCTTCTTGATCTCCAGATAGGTCAGCACCGCCGGGTGGACCCCCTTCTGGTAGGCGTACTCCTTCCACACGTCGAAGTCCGGCTCCACGTCGATGCGCTTGAGCCGGTCCCAGGTGACGATGTCGAACTCCCGCACCGAGTTGTTGTACTCCGGCGGGTTGCCCGCCGTCACCACGATCCAGCCGTCGGGGACCCGGTGGCGGCCAAAGACCTTGTACTGCAGAAACTGGAGCATCACCGGGGAAAGCGTCTCGGAGACGCAGTTGATCTCGTCCAGGAAGAGGATGCCCTCCTGAATGCCCGTCTCCTCCATCATGTCGTAGACCGAGGAGATGATCTCGCTCATGGTGTACTCCGACACGTCACACTCGTAGCCGCCATAGTTTTTGTGGACGATAAAGGGCAGGCCCAGGGCGCTCTGGCGGGTGTGGTGGGTCATGGAGTAGGAGATGAGGCCCACCCCCATCTCGGCGGCCACCTGCTCCATGATGGCCGTCTTGCCGATGCCCGGAGGGCCCATGAGAAACACCGGGCGCTGCTTCTCCGGCGGGATCTCGTAGCCGAACTCGTCCTTGGAAAAATACGCCGTCATGGCGTTCTTGATCTGCTCTTTTGCCTCTTTGATGTTCATGGTTTTCTCCCTCTCCGCCGTTTTGTCTCCTGCTCCATCCATGCCAGAACGGAGCGGAGATTTGCATAGTAGTCCTCGTCTGCCCCCCGGCTCTTGCGCTCCAGAAGCGGCCCGATCCGCCGGTGCAGCGTGGGTCCGTCCAGATAGCCGTGGGCCAGCTCATACATGGTGTTCCGGTCGTAGATGCGCTGATTGACCCCCACACAGAAGTGCTCGATGCGGGCCAGACAGCCGCTGAGCTCCTTATATGCCCCGGGGCGTGGGTCCTGAGCGATTTCCCGCACAGCCGCCGGGGTATACTGATTCAGCCGGTCGAAGGCCTGCTCCTGGAGGACCTGGAAGGCGTCCAGCGTGGCTTGCCTGCGGTCGTGGATCACATTTCTCCAATAGGTGGCCGCCGAGAAGAGTGCCGCCGCCACCGATACCGCCAGGGTGACCAGGTCCAGAATCGAAATATGCTCCATCCCGCCGCCTCACTCCGCCACAAAGGGGATATTGCACTTCTTGGCGTACTGCTCGGCATAGGGCCCCGCCGGGGCGTGGATGGTGAGTTTTTTACACTTCTCGAAGGCAGACACGCTGATCTCGGTCACACCCGCCGGGATCGTCACGCTGGTCAGACCCGTGCAGTCCGCAAAAGTACCCCCGCCGATCTCGGTCACACCATCCGGGATTGTCACGCTGGTCAGACCCGTGCAGTGCCAGAAAGCAGCACAGCCAATTTCCGTCACACCCGCTGGGATGGTGATGCTCGTCAGGCCTTTGCAGCCACGGAAGGCTTCCTCGCCGATCTTCGTCACGCTGTCTGGGATCGTGACGCTGGTCAGGTTCCCCATGGCAAATATCACACAATGCCGTTTTTCGGAAATCATCAGGCCGTTTTCCACAGAAAATTGCCTATTTCCCGGTGCGATCTCGATCTGTGTCAAATCCATACAGCCAGAGAATACGCCCTCGCCGATCTTGGTCACCCTCTCCGGGATGGTCACGCTGGTCAACCCCGTGCAGCCGGAGAAAGCCCACTCGCCGATCTCGGTCACGCCTTCCGAAATCGTCACACGGGTCAGACCCATGCAGTCATAGAAGGCATAATCGCCGATCATGGTCACACCCGCCGGGATCGTCACACGGGTCAGACCCCTGCAGCCAAAGAAGGCCCGTTCCCCGATCTCGGTCACACCTTCCAGGATCACCACATCCCCGCCGGGTCCGGTGTAGTTCTTCAAAACACCGTTCTCAATTACAAAATCCCGCTCCATAAAAAATCTCCCTTATTCCGCTTCAAAACGGATGTTGTGTTCCTTGGCGTACTGCTCGGCATAGCTGCCTGCAGTGGTATAGATGGTCAGCTTTGGGCAATCATCGAAGGCCCATTTTCCAATCTCTGTTACGGAGCCGGGAACGATCAGGCGCTCCAAGCTGAAACAACCGTCAAATGCCTGGCTGTGGATGACCTGAATGGTCTCCGGCAATTCCACTTGTACCAGACGCTCTCTGGTGCGGCGGTATTCCTCGTAGAGGCGCGATTCCGTCTCCCAAGCGGTGCCGAACGCATTTTCTCCAATCGCGGTCACCACCGATCTTCCAATTTTCGCAGGCACCTGAACGATCTGATCCCAGCCCTTGTAGGAGGTGATCATCCAGGTACCGTCCTCCCGCTTCCGATAGGACCAGATCTTTCTCAGCTCGCCTACCGGCAGACTCCCGGTCTCCAGGGCGCGCATGTCCCGTTTCAACATCGTCTCTGGCGTTTCAGCACCAAACGCCCGGTTTTGATACTCCAAAAGCAGGGCTGAGGCCTCCACCATATTCTCCCGGACCGCTTCCTCCAGGAGGTTGGGGCGTTCGTCTTTGGAAATCAGATGCTTTTCCATGAGATAACGCAGAAGGGGCAGATGCTCCAGTGCGGGGCGAAACAGCCGTCGCCGCTGGTTTTTTATGTAAGCCTCGTAAGCCGCCTGCTCTGCCGGGTCGTAGGAATCGGGGGCCTCTTCCCGCCGCTCCGTAAAGCCGCATACCGCGGCAGGTTTCACGGAGGCGGGTAAGGACTTGAACGACAGCTTTTCCGCCACCAAACATCGCACACCAGCGCCCTGCGGCCCGAAGACGCTTCCATCGAGAAAGAGGTTCGCGTTGCGGATGTTCAAGCGGGGAAGACCGCAATCCGCAAACACGTTTGGCCCCAAAAACGCCACACTCTCCGGCAAGGTCAGTTCCTTCAGGCCGGTACACGCGGCCAAGGCCTCTTCTTCCAGGGAAAGAACGCCTTCCGGGAGCCGAAGACCCGTTAGCTGAAAGCAGCCGGCAAAGGCATAGGCATCGATCTTATGAACGCCTTCCGGAATTTCACATACGCCCGTCATCCCGGGAGCGCAGCATTTTACTGCGGCGCCCCGCTTGGATAGGACCAGCGGCCCCTCTGTGCGAAAGCTCCGGCTCTTCTCATGGCACACGATTCGTGTCAAATGAACGCACTGATAAAATGCCCACGGCCCGATCCTCCGCACCGTCTGCGGCAGCACCACCTCCGTCAGGGCGGCGCAGCCTTCAAACGCCCGTTCCCCGATCTCGGTCACGCCCGCCGGGATGGCCACTTCCCCGCCGGGTCCGGTGTATTTCGTCAGAACACCGTTCTCAATCACAAAATCCGAATTGCTGCCCATATTCTTCCTCCTTAAATCTCCTCCGGCTCCAGCACCAGCCGGATGGCCCAGGTGGGCACCTCCGGAATTTCATACCGCTCGTCCACAAACACAAAGGCGGTGGGGTACTCCGGCTGTTTCTCCGGGAACTCCCCGTAACCGTCGGTGAAGTAGATGAGCCCCTTCAGATTCACAAACTCCCGGTTGTTCCGCAGCTCCTCCACATACCGGAACACCGGACGGAAATCGGTGCCGCCGAAGCCGTGGAGCTGCATGGTACTCAGATAGCGGTCGAACTCCTCCTGGTTGGTGATCTTCACATCCTCCTGGATGTCCGCGTCGCACTGGATGATATGGAGGTTGATCTTTTTGAAAAAGTTCTCCTCCTGCTTGAGGGTGTTGTAGGTCTTTTGGACGAACTTCTGCACCAGATCCCCGGACACCGAGCCAGAGGTGTCGATGGCGATGACGAACTCCCGGATGCGCTTGACTTCCTTGTACTCCAGCGGCTCGATGAGGGGCATATTGCCGAAGAGTTTCAAGCCGTAGGTGTAGAAAATGTAGTCGAACTCGTCATCGTTGACCTTCATGGCCTCCCCCAGCACGGCGAATTTCCGCAGGAAGGAGGCGTAATCGTACTTCTCCCGGTTCACCGCCCGGAGGTTCTGCACCAGTCCTCCGGCGGTATCCCCCCGCTGGCGGGAGAAGGTCTCCAGATCGGTCTGCATCCGCTCGGAAATGTCCTTCCAGCGCTGGGCCAGCCCCGCCCGGGCCCGGCCCATGGAGTCGTCTCCCCCGGTATCGGAGGAGGCGCTTTCCCCCGTCCGGCCGGTGAGGGCCAACCGCTGCTCCGGCGGCAGGTACCAGGGGGCGTGGTCGTCGGCGTAAAAGAGCTCCCGCAGCTTCAAAAAACGCTCCGGGTCGGGCCGGTGGTCCAGGAAATGGCGGTAGAGCTTCTCCGCCGTCAGGTCCTTCACCGCGCCCCGCAGCTCCTCCAGCACGGCCATTTGGCGGCTCTGCCGCCCCGCTGCGGCCGCGGAGATGTTCAGCTCGGTGATGATGGCCTCCACCGCCACGTCGCAGGCCAGATCCCAGCAGTCGTGGTCCAGCAGCGTGTCCACAAAGTTGTGGCGGAACACGCAGTGGAGGACCATATGGAGGTAGTCCCGTACCGGGCGCTCCCGCTCCGCCCGGTAGAGCTGCAGCACCTGCCGGGCGTCGTAAAAGATCCGCTCTCCATCGGTGGCCAGCGGCCAGGGGCCGGGCTTCAGGTCCAGCTGGCTCAGGGCCGCGTCCAGAAAGCGCAGATGCACCAGCAGCGTATTGCGGGAGAGGAGCAGCACCTCCCGGGCCAGCTGGTCCACTTTTTGCTGTTTTTCCGTCAGTTGAGACATGACAATACCTCTCTCTATGAAATAAATGGCACTGGCTCCGGTGAGCTTGGGGATGGCGTTGCACCCATCGACCCGCCGTAGAAATCTTACCACCAATTATATACGAATCGTCGAAAAAGGTCCACATATGCAGCCTGCATAGTATTTATCGCACAAAAACAGTCCGTTCCATGTCTCCCAAACAGCCAAACTCCCCCAGACCGAGACAACAGAAAATCCTGTAACCGGAGGGTTACAGGATTTTCATGCGCTCAGTCCAGCGTAAACACGTCCATGGGGTCGAAGTCGGCGAAGCGCTCGTTCTTGTACGCCAGCAGGGCGGCGATGCAGTTGGTGCTCTGGTTTTCCATGGCGAAGTTCAGCAGCTCCATCACCTGGGCCAGGGTGAAGACGTCCAGCGTCCGGACCACCGAGGCGTCGTCTTTTGACACCCGGCCGTAGACCGTCCACTTGTCCAAGAGCCCGATGATGTGATTGGTCGCCCGGCTTTCCTTTTCATAGCGGAACGCCCCCAGCGTCAGCTCGCCCTGGAGATTCAGGAAATGCCGCTCCACCGCAGTGCCGGGACCGAAGTCCAGATGGCAGTCCGTGAAGGACAGGGAGAGTTCGCTGGCGTCGTACTGGAACGCAAAGCCGATGCCGTGCTTGTCCTGCCCTTTGAAGCGGTAGGCCGGGATGGAGACGCCCTGATAGCGGTCCTCCCTCACCTGGGTGAAGTCGATGACCGGCTCCCACACCTGGGCAAAGGGCTGCTTGAGGGCATGGGAGGTAAAGTACTTCTGCCAGCGCTCCACATCGGCCCGGTCCATCTCCATGGGATGGGCCACGGCGACGGGAGAATCGGTGATGGGATAGTCTGCTCCGTTGGAGTCGATGGGCTGACCGTCCCTGAGCGTGAAGGTGTGCCCGTCCTGGCTCCACACCAGCAGAGAGGCCACGCTCCGCAGGACCGGGTTCGTCTGGTATGCGGCCTTCCAGGCCTCCCCTGTCCGGCTCCTGCCGTCCAAAAAGGCCGCAAAGAGCAGGTCAATGCGGGATTTGACCACCTTTTTGAGATTTTTCTTCAGCTCGGCCAGGTCCGCTTTGGCCGCCTCGTATTTCTCCGGGTCGGCGTTCTTCTTCGGCAGGGATTTCACGGTCTTTTTGGCGTTTCCATCATAGAGGCTGAGGGCCAGGTCGTCTCCCAGCCGGGCGGTGACGGTGTTGCCCCCCAGGTCATAGACCTTCTCACCACGCTCATCCAGGCCGAAGTCGGAGAGCCGGGTATCCCGGAAGGTCTGGGCGTCGCTGCCGCGGATCTGGGCGTAGTAGTCCAGGCAGCCGCACCGCTCCGCGTAGAGCATGGCCTCCCGGGTATCGCTGAGCAGGAGCGCGCCCCGGGCCACCACGATGGCGCTCCGCCCTGCCGAGCCATAGTCAAACCACCGGGCCCAATCCTTGGTGAGCCGGATGAGCTCCTGGATCTGCTCCGGCTGCGCGTAGCGCGCATAGGGAATGAGGCGCTGGGGCTTCTCGGTGCCGTGCTCCAGGTCGGCGATCTCCCGCAGCGCCGCCAGGAGAGAGTCCCGGTCCAGTGCGGCCGCCACCTCGTCCACAGCCGGGTCGATGGCCAGCGGGACATACTCCGTCTCATAACAGGAGCTCATGGGCGGGCGCTTTTTCATCTGCCCCATATAGGCGGCCAGGATGTACTTCAGCACCTCCGGGTCCGCCGCCTCGCCGGTGTCCTTGTAGCGCACCTGGGGCAGATTTTGCAGCTGCACGCCGGAGAGATTGGCCCGGGTCAGGATGCTCTGGACCCGCAGGCCCTTGGCATTCCGGGCGGCCAGCTCCTCGGCCGGGTGCCGGGGAGCGCCTCCGGTTTTCGCCCGGGAGGCCGTTTTCTGGGCCGGCGCGGCGGCCGCCTGCAGCGCTCCGGCGTGTTCCTCCAGATAGGCGGCGCAGCGGGCCGCCCCCTTCTCCCCGGCGTTTTTCAGGGTCTTGGCGTAGTTTTTCCCATGGATCAGGCCCAGTCCGGCCAGTACGCTCAGGCGCTCCGCGTCGTCCAGCTTCAGCGCCAGGGTGATGCACTTGGCGGCGTTGTCCCGGATGAGCGTCTCGAATTCCGCCCGGTGCTCCGGGGTCAGCTCCAGGGGTGCGTACAGCCGTCCCATGGCGCCCAGCAGCTGGATCTGCGGCTTTTCCCTGGGGAGCTGCTCGTCATAGGCCCGGCAGCCTGCGGCGTCCGGCGTATCGCAGGCCAGGCTATTTTCCGGCCGGTAGAAGAATTCTTTTGTGTCCAGGCGGCTGTAAAACAGACCCAGCAGGCCCTCCGGACCCATCAGGCGGCAATCCAAAAACGTCTGTGCGCGCTCATAGGACACGGTGTTATACCGATCATATTCATCCCGCTCGCGTTCACTCTCAAACGGGATTTCCCGATAGAGTGCCGCCGGCAGTTCCAGTGTCGCATGATCCAGGACGAAATAGTTGAGGGGGCTAAGATATGTCACGCTGCTGGGGATCTTCAGAAACCGCAGGCCAGAACATCCCCTGAAATTGAGCTCGATGGTTTTGCACCCCTCGTTGATATACAGCTCCGTGATACCGCTCTGGTCCCAAATCGCCTTTTCCCCGATGCTGGTCACCCCCTCCGGAATGACCACCTTGCCTCCGGGTCCGGTGTATTTCTTCAGCACACCGTTCTGAATGATAAAATCCGAATCGCCGTTCATCGTGATCCCTCCTGCCTTCTGATTCCACCGGATTGGTTCCGTTTCAAAATTAGTATCTGCACGAAATTTGTCTATATTATACCGGAATCGCTTCAAAATGTCCACATATGCAGCCAGCATAGTACTATTTCGTACAGAAATAAACAGGGCGGACAGACCCCGGAGGCACGCGGTACGCTTCGGGCCGTTTTCATCCCAGAACGGCAGCTGCAATGGGACGGGGCAGATCCGGCTAAAAATTGTGAAAAAAGACCCTAGGCAGTGGGGGAGCCCGTGACTATAATAGAGCGGTATGCGTTGAGGTCCGCATATGGATCCAAGAGAGGAGCGAGAAGCATGACCCGGAATCTGACCACCGGCAGCCCCATGCGGCTGATTCTTCAATTTACCATCCCCACGCTGCTGGGCCTGCTGTTCCAGCAGTTCTATAACCTGGTGGACACCATGATCGTCGGGAAGCTCCTGGGCGCCCAGGCACTGGCGGCCGTGGGCTCCACCGGCTCCATCAACTTTTTCGTCATCGGCTTCTGCACCGGCGTGTGCAGCGGCTTTGCCATCCCAGTGGCCCAGCGGATGGGGGCGGAGATGTTCTCCCAGATGCGGCGGTATGTGGCCAACGCGGCCTATCTCTCCGTCCTTTTTTCTCTGGTGCTGACCGTGGCCACCGGCCTGGGCTGCCGGGGTATCCTCACCCTGATGCGCACCCCGTCGGACATCTTTGAGGGGGCCTATGCCTACATCTTCGTCATCTTTATGGGTATCCCCGTCACGTTCCTCTATAACCTGCTGGCGGGTATTCTCCGCTCCCTGGGAGACAGCCGCACCCCGGTGTACTTCCTGGCCATGTCCTCCTTCCTGAACATTTTCCTGGACTTTGCCCTCATCCTCTGGTTCGACGCCGGCGTGGCCGGTGCTGCCATCGCCACGGTGGTTTCTCAGGGCATCTCCGGTCTGGCCTGCCTGGCCTATATGGTGAAAAAGTTCCCCATTCTCCGCATGACCCGGGAAGAACGGCGGGTGGACGGCACTTCCTGTAAGGTGCTGTGTGCCATGGGCATCCCCATGGGCCTGCAGTACTCCATCACCGCCATCGGCTCCATCGTCCTCCAGTCCGCCGTGAATGTGCTGGGCAGCACCTATGTGGCGGCGGTAGCGGCCGGCAGTAAGCTCTTCCAGCTGCTGTGCTGCCCCTTTGACGCTATGGGCGCCACCATGGCCACCTACTGCGGTCAGAATGTGGGAGCCTGCCGCCTGGACCGCCTGGGCCAGGGCATCCGGGCCTGTTCCCTGCTGGGGCTGGTGTATTCGGTGGTGGCCTTCTGCGCCATGCTGGCATTTGCCGCCCCCTGCTCCATGCTGTTCCTCAATCCCAGTGAGCCCCAGCTGGACCTGCTGGTGGACCTCACTTCCCGCTATACCGTGATCTTCACCGCCTTCTTCTTCCCCCTGGCCCTGGTGAACATCGTCCGCTTCTCCATTCAGGGCATGGGATACAGCGTCTTTGCCATTCTGGCCGGCGTGCTGGAGATGCTGGCCCGCACCGCCGTGGGCATCGGCCTGGTGCCGATCTTTGGGTACGACGCGGTGTGCTTCGCCTCGCCGGCGGCCTGGATCGCGGCCGATCTCTTCCTGGTGCCCGCCAGCATCATCTGTATCCGCCGGCTGCGCCGGATCTACCCCAATCAGCCGGAGCCTCCCGTTCAGGCCCAAGCAGAAGCGGCCAGCCCCAAGCCGCTGCGGGCCGGAGCCGGAGAGTGACCCATAGTTTTTGCAAAGCGCGGCCCGAAATCGGGCCGCGCTTTCTGCTTCGTCTGGCAGCACCGTTTCTTTGAACGGATTATGTTCTGAAGTTTTTCAAAAAAACACTTGACATTGTATATACAAAATGCTATTATATATGATATAATGGATTATTGTTTTATATTGACAAGAGGATAGACATGTGTTACTCTTTACTCAACACGAGTAAGGAGGTTTTTTTATGGACTTTTCCAAGAATTTGTTTTTTACCCGAAAAAAACAGCTGACGCTGGCCCTGAAATCCTACATCCTGCAGCGCGGCAATTCGAACCTGCAGCACTATTACAGAAGTGCAGAGGAAATCGCCGGCTTTATCTGTGAGATGCAGCCGGCGGAACAGGATGATTACCACCATCTTGCCGCTTACATCCAGCAGTGGGCAGAGCTTCGCGGGAAAAACCTGCCCGCTTCGTAACATTGCGGTATGCCCGGTCTTTCGTTATAATAGGGGTGAACTTGTGCTTCTCCGGGCGGAACCGCCCGCAGACGAGGTGATTCTTTGTGACACTGGAAAACAGCATCCGACAGGCCGAGCATCTGACCCCAGTGGAGGCGGAGATCGGGGCCTATATCCTGAAAAACCTGGAGCGCGTCCCCGGCATGTCCATCCTGGATCTGGCCGGCGGCGCCAACGTGTCCAAATCGGCGGTACACCGCTTCTGCAAAAAGCTCGGATTCGGCGGGTTCAATGATTTGAAAGTGGCGGCAGCCCGGGATCTGGCCGAGGCTCAGGCCGATGTGGACCTGATCGACGTCAACTACCCCTTCGGGGAAACCGACGGCCCCCGGCCCATTGCCAAAAAGCTGGCCATGCTCTACGAGGCCGCCATTCAGGACACCTACCAGCACATCGACTTCACCCAGGTCCAGCGGGTGGCCCGGCTCCTCAACCAGGCCGGCGGCATCGACATTTATACCCACGCCCACAACCTGAACGCGGCGGAGAATTTTCAGGACAAGATGCTGACGATCGGAAAAACCGTCAACTGTCCCCACGGTTTTTACAACCAGCGGGCCACGGTCCTGGCTGCGACGCCGGACCGGGTGGCGCTCATCCTCTCCTACTCCGGCCGGGCCAGCTTCATCCGGCCCATCCTCCAGGTGCTCTCCCGGAAAAAGATCCCGGTCATCCTCATCGGCAAGAGCGGGAGCAACCTCTATCCTCAGCATATCACCCACGCCCTGAGCATCAGCAGCCGGGAAAATCTGCGGGACCGCATCTCCCAGTTTTCCTCCCACATCGCCATGCAGTATATGCTGGATGTGCTCTTCGGCTGCATCTACAATCTGGACCGGGAAAAGAACATCGCATACCTGCGAGCGTCCATTGATTTTATGGACGACCGGACACAGGACCCCTGAGCGTTTCAAAAAGTTCCAGAGGAAGTGATTCCTCTGGAACTTTTTTCGGGAAAAAATCTCTGGATGGCCCGGAGTGATTGCACCGGAAGCTCCCGGACCCTATACTGAGGGCACCGAAAAACAACCGGACAAACGGAGCATTCAGGAGGTAAGAATCATGAAAGGACCCGTCAAAATCGTCACCATCGGCGGCGGCAGCAGTTACACACCGGAGCTGATGGAGGGCTTCATCAAGCGGTATGAGGAGCTGCCCATCCGTGAGATCTGGCTGGTGGACATTGAGGACGGCCGGGAGAAGCTGGAGATCGTGGGTGCCCTGGCCCAGCGGATGTGGGACGCCTCTCCCTACGATGTCAAGGTCCACCTGACCCTGGACCGCCGGGAGGCGCTGAAGGACGCCGACTTTGTCACCACCCAGTTCCGGGTGGGGCTGTTGGACGCCCGTATCAAGGATGAGCGGATCCCCCTGCTCCACGGCATGCTGGGCCAGGAGACCAACGGCGCGGGCGGCATGTTCAAGGCTTTCCGCACTATCCCGGTCATCGGGGAGATCGTCCGGGACATGAAGGAGCTGTGCCCCGACGCCTGGCTCATCAACTTCACCAACCCCAGCGGCATGGTGACCGAGGCGGTCATCAAGCACTTCGGCTGGAAAAAGTGCATCGGCCTGTGCAACGTGCCCACCATCGCCATGATGGCCGAGCCCAAGCTGCTGGGCAAGGAGCTCCAGGACCTGAACTACCGCTTCGCCGGGCTCAACCACTTCCACTGGCACAAGGTCTTTGACCAGGACGGCAAGGACCTGACACCCCAGCTCATCGACCACATCAACGAGAAGGACGGCGGCACCCCCGCCAACATCTACCAGGCGGAGTTCCCCCTGGAGCTGCTGCATAGCATGAACCTGCTGCCCTGCGGCTACCACCGCTATTACTACCTTAAGCAGGCCATGCTGGACCACGCCCTTGAGGAGTTCCGGGCGGGCGGCACCCGGGCCGAGCAGATGAAGCAGACGGAACACAAGCTCTTTGAGATCTACAAGAACACCGAGCTCCACGTCAAGCCGCCCCAGCTCTCCAAGCGCGGCGGGACCTATTACAGTGACGCCGCCTGTGAGTGCATCCGCGCCATCTATGGCAACAAGAAGATCCACATGGTGGTGAGTACCCAGAACAACGGGGCCATCCCCTGCCTGGACGGCGACTCCATTGTGGAGGTGTCCTCCATCATCTCCGCTACTGGCGCCCAGCCTCTGGTCTGGGGAACACTGCCCCCGGCGGAAAAGGGCTGGCTCCAGATGATGAAGGCCATGGAGGAGTGCACCATCCAGGCCGCCCTGACCGGCGACTACGGCCTGGCGCTGGAGGCCTTTGTGCTCAATCCCCTGGTGGAGAACAACGGGGAGACCCAGCGGGTGCTGGATGAGCTGCTGGTGGCCCACGAGAAGTATCTGCCCCAGTTCCAGGACAAGATCCAAGAGCTGAAGGCCCGTGGTGTCCACTGCGACGACCCGGTGGTGATGGAGCTGATGCGCACCGGTCACTGATGCGAATATCCAGACCAATCAGGGAACCGATAACTATGGACTGATGAACAGATCTCGTTCAGAATCAACATACCAATCACAGAATCCATAACCAAAGCACACGGCCAGGAGCCCTTTCGGGCTCCTGGCCGTATTGTTTCTAGTGTTCCAGGATCATTCCAGTGTGAACACATCCATGGGGTCGAAGTCCGCGAAACGCCTGCTCTTATACTCCAGGAGGGCGGCGGTGCAGTTGGTGCAGCTATTCTCAATGGCCAGGTTGAGCAGCTCCGTCACCTGGGCCAGGGTGAATTTCTCCAGGTACTCCACCGCGCTCACATCATCCTTCAGGATACGGCCGTACACCGTCCACTTGTCCAGAAGTCCGATGATGTGGTTGGACGCCCGGCTCTCCTTGCGGCATTCAAAGGTCTGGAGCATGATACAACGGTCCAAGGAATACCCCAACAAGTCGTCAAAAATCGCATCACCATCCACCCCAAGCCAACAATCGGTCAGGTAAATCGACACATCATAGTGGTTCTGGTCAATATCCAGTCGAATTCCATGCTTTTCCTGGTCCTTGAAGCGGTAGGCCGGGACCTCGATCCCCTGATAGCGATCCTCCTTTACCTGGGAGAAGTCCACCACCGGCTCCCACACCTGGGCGAAGGGCTGCTTGAGCGCGTGGGACGTGAAATACTTCTGCCAGCGCACCAGATCGTCCCGGTCCATCTCCATGGGGTGAGCCACATACACCGCCTCGTCCTTCACTTGGTAGGGCTGCCCCGCGGAGTCCACGGTCCCCTGGGCCGCCACCGTGAAGGTCTTTTTCCCCTGAGCCCACACCAGCAGGGAGGCCACCTGGCGCAGCAGCGGATTGTTCCGATAGGCCTCCGACCACTCGCACTTGCTCATCTGCTGACCACTCAGGAAATACTCGAACAGCCGGTTGCAGCAGACCTTGACGGCCTTTTTCATATTCTTTTTCATCTCGGAGAGATCGGCCTTGGCCGTCTCGTATTTCTCTGGGTCCGCGCCCCGCTTCGGCAGGGATTTCACGGTCTTTTTCGCGTTGCCGTCAGAAAGGCTCAGGGTCAGCTCCGGACCCAGCGTCACGGTCACGGTGTTCCCGCCCAGGTCGTAGACTTTTTTCCCGTCGGCGTCCAGGCCGAAGTCCAGCAGTTTGGTGATCCGAAGCGTTTCCTCGTCCATCTTGCGGAGAGAGGCATACTCCCGCAGCATCTGGTTCTTCTCCGCATAAATCATCGCCTCCCGGGTGTCGCTGAACAGCAGGGCGTGTTTGGCAAAGTCGCGCAGCTTCCAGATGGCGTTGTATTTGCGATAGAGCTTGCCCGTCGTCTCGCCGTCGGCATAACGGAAGATTGCCGGGAGGAACGCCGCCTGCTTCGACTCGCCTTCCACCCGCTCGGAGAGGCTCAGCAGTGCCCGGACCAGCTCATCCCGGTCCAGTTTGGCCACCACCTCGTCCGCCAGGGGACACAGGTCCGCGCTCCACTTGCTCTGCTGTTTCAGATATTCGGCCAGGCAGAGCTCCAGATACTCCGGCGGGGCCAACTCGGTGCCCCCGGCCAGGTGGACCGGCGGCAGGTCCTGTACGCCGTGCTTCAGCAGCACGCTGCGGGCGTTGATCTTCCGCAGCCGGTCCCGGTACTTCTGCTCCACCGCGCTCTCGCTGTCCCCGGCGGGCGCCGGAGCGGGGGCTTCTTCCCGATCCAGCTTCTCTGCCAGCTCCCGGAGGTCCGCGAGCGCCGAAGCGGCCAGCTGTTTTTTGACCCGCTTCCGGTTGGTCTCATCGATGGCCCCCACCTCCAGGAGGGTGCGGATGTAAGCGGCGTTTTCCTCCCGCTCGGCCAGCTTGACCACCTTATTGGTCTTTCCGGACAGGAAGTCCGCGAAGATTCCAGAAAACTCCCGGCTCACCGGCTGCTTTTGGTCCGCAAGGCGCAGCAGCATGGCCTTGATCCGGCCGTCCTCGTTCATCTGGAACCCCTCGTGCTTCCCGCTGGCCAGAAGCTGGTCATACACCGGGATGTCCTCCGGCTCCAGCGGGATCAGGTACTCTTTGGGGTAATTCCAGCTCTGGGCAAAATACTCCTTCCGGAAGGACGCGACCATGCGCATGGTCTCTCCGGCCCCGTCCCGCACCAGCAGCTCCACTGTTTTCGCGGTGGGCTTGAACATATCCTGCGCCCCAGGAAGCTGATGCAGAGACAGGGTCATCTGGGTCAGATCGCTGCATCCGTAAAAGGCCCGGTATCCGACTTCCGCTACGCTCACCGGAAGGGTCACCCGCGTCAGGTTGGTGCAGCCGGAAAAGGCACCATTGCCGATCTTTGTCACGCCCTCCGGGACGACTACCTCCCCGCCGGGGCCGTTGTACTTGGTCAAAACGCCGTTCTCAATCACAAAATCGTGTTCCACAGCACTGCCTCCTTACTCCGTTTCAAAGGGGATGTTGTTCTCCTTGGCGTATGTTTCCGCATAAGATCCCGCCGGGGCGTGAATGGTGAGGTCGGGGCAGTCCCTGAAAACAGACCAGTCGATCTTCTTCACACCGGCCGGGATGGTCACACTCTTCAGGCCCGTGCAGACAGCGAAGGCATAGTCCCTGATTTTCGTCAGACCGTCCGGAAGAGCCACAGCGGTCAAGCCCGTGCAGCCAGAAAAAGTAGCCAAACCAATCTCCGTTACCTCTGCCGGGATGGTCACGCTCTTCAGGCTTGTGCAGCCCTGAAAGGCAGCCGTGCCGATCTTGGTCACACCCGCCGGGATCGTCACACTGGTCAAACTTCCCATGGCAAATATCACACAATGCCTTTTTTCGGAAATCATCAGGCCGTTTTCCACAGAAAATTGCCTATTTCCCGGTGCGATCTCGATCTGTGTCAAACCCATACAGCCAGAGAATGCACCCTCTCCGATCTTGGTCACCCTCTCCGGGATGGTCACGCTGGTCAACCTCGTGCAATCCCGAAAGGCAAACTCGCCGATCTCTCTCACGCTCTCCGGAACAGCCACACTGGTCAACCCCGTGCAGCCGGAGAAAGCCCACTCGCCGATTTTTCTCACACCCTTCGAAATCATCACCTCTATCAACCCCGTGCAGCCGGAGAAAGCCCACTCGCCGATCTCTCTCACGCTCTCCGGAATGGTCACACTGGTCAACCCCGTGCAGTTATAGAAGGCATAATTGCCGATCTTGGTCACACCCGCTGGAATCGTCACACTGGTCAGGCCCGCGCAGCCGGAGAAGGCAGACTGGCCGATCTTGGTCACACTGGCCGGAATGGTGATGCTGGTCAAACCGGTGCAGCCGAAGAAGGCCTTTCCGCACACGCTGGTCACGCCCGCCGGAATGGTGACACTGGTCAGACCCGTGCAGCCCTCAAAGGCAGACCAGCTAATCTCCGTCACACTGTCCGGAATGGTCACACGGAGCAAATTCGTACAGTCCGCGAAGGCTCCATCGCCAAAGCGCTCGGTTCCGTCTCTGATCTCCGCGTGGGTCAGGCTTTCCTGACACGCCACGGCCAATCGTCCCGCATAAGCGATTCCATGCTCTTCCTTCTGCCGTTCCTGCCACGGTGTTTGAGCGAATGCACTTCGGCCAATTTCCACCACACGCTCCGGAACGGTCACATTCGTCAGACCCGTACAGCCCTCGAAGGCAATGGCACCGATCTCGGTCACACTTTCTGGGATGCTCACGCTGGTCAGACCGGTACAGCCCCAAAAGGCCTGGTTTCCGATCTTTGTCACCCCCTCCGGGATACTCACGCTGGTCAGACCCGTGCAGTTGGAAAAGGCAGACATGCCGATTTCCTTCACGCCTGCCGGAATCGCCACGCTGGTCAGACCTGTGCAGCCGGAAAAGGCAGCCGTGCCGATTTCCGTCATACTATCCGGGAGGGTCAAACCGGTCAAGCCCGTGCAGCCAGAGAAGGCAGACCAGCCGATCTCAGTCACCCCTTCCGGAATGCTCACGCTGGTCAGATTTGTGCAGCCCTCAAAGGCAAACCAACCGATCTCAGTCACGCCTGCCGGAATGGTCACACCGGTCAGACTGGTACAGTCCCGGAAGGCTTGCAGTTCGATCTTTGTCACTTCTTCCGGGATGGCTACATGCCCGCCTGGGCCGGTGTACTTGAGCAGCATTCCCTTTTTGATCACAAATTTGTGGTCCACATAAATACCACCTTACTCCGCTTCAAAGCGGATGTTGTTCTCTTTGGCGTATGTTTCCGCATAAGACCCCGCCGGGGCGTGGATGGTGAGGTTGGGACAGCCCTCGAAGGCGCCCTCTCCGATCTTGGTCACATGGTCCGGGATGGTGATGCCGGTCAGGCCCGCACAATCAGCGAAAGCATATTCGTCGATCCGGGTCACACGGTTCGGGATGGTGATACTGGTCAGACCCGCGCAGCCAAAGAAGGCCCCCTTACCGATTCGGGTCACACGGTTCGGAACGAGAACACTGGTCAGGTTGGTACAATTACGGAAGGCCCACTCGCCGATCCGGGTCATGCGGTTCGGGATGGTGATACCGGTCAGACCCGTGCAGCCATCGAAGGCATACTCGCCGATCCGGGTCACATGATCCGGGATGCTGATATCGGTCAGACTCGTACAGCCCCCAAAGGCAAAGCTGCCGATTTCTGTCATGCTGTCAGGAAGCTGCACGCAGGCCAATGCACCGCATTTCGTGAAGGTATATTCGCCCAGCTTCACCACGCCCTCCGGCACCAAAACGGAGCGGATTTTTTCCCGCCGTCTTTTTACATCCTCACTGGTATTGCCCCTGGGGCTGAAGGCGTGGCCGCCGATCTCGGTCACCGCGATTTTCCCGATACGATCCGGGACCACAACTTCCTCCTCTCTCCCTCGGTAGCTCACAAGCCGGATGGTGCCCTCCTCCGTTTTTTCATAGCTCCAGATCCTCTGGGCCTCCGCCACCGTCATACCGTTGGACTCCAGCTTTCGCAGGACCTTCTGAAACTCCCGCTTCTCATCCCCCGGCCGCCGGAGCTGGTTCTGATACTCCAGCAGAAGGGCGGACGCCTCCGTGTTTCCGGTCTTTGCGGCCCGCTCCAGGACCTCCGACACATCATTTTTGGGAATGATCTTCTCTTTCAGCATCAGGGTCAGCAGGGGCGGGTCCCCGAGGGCCAGATCATACAGCTTCCGCCGCTGCCGTTTGAGATAGGCCAGATACCCGTTCCGGATGTTCTCCGGCATCTCCCGCCCTTCTGCGTACAGGCGGGCAAACCCCAACACAACGTTGGTCTTGTCATCGGGGCCGAATACCTCAACCGGCGTGTAGGGAGCCAGCACCGGCACCCCGTCGGTAAAGGGAGAATAGGCAAAGCTGCCCGTTCCGCCGCATTCCTGGACTTCTCCCAGAATCTCCACAGCCCTCATGCTGCTGCAGCCCCCCGTCATGCTGCACGGTATCCGACGCACTCCGGCGGGAATTTTCAGGCTGGTCAGGCTGCTGCACCCCAGGAAAACATCACATTCAAGGCTGCTCAATCCCTCCGGCAGTTCGACCTCCCGGAGATTTTTACACCATTTGAAGGCACTTTGGTCGATCTCGCGCAATCCATCGGGCAGAAATACCTGGGTCAGACCGGCACAGTATGCAAAGGCATACTCCGCGATCCGCTCCACGCTGTCCGGAACAGTAAACGCCCCGTCTATCTGAAATGCGCGGATCAGAAAGGTCTTACTCCGGTCATACAGGGCGTGCGGTTCCAGACAGAAGCAGTCATTGCCCTCCGCCAGGCTGATCTCCTGTAAGTTGGGGCAAGCACCCAACGCCTCCCGCTCCAAGATCCTCAGGCTGGCCGGGAGAGCGATTTTTTCCAGCGCAGAACACCTTCTGAACGCCTGGCCTTTGATCTCCTCCACACCCTCCGGAATCTGAAGGCAGGTCAATTTCCCGCACCCGTCAAAGGCGTTGTAATCGATCCGTTTCAAACTTCCCGGCAAAACCAACTCGGTCAGGTTTTCGCAGTCGGCAAAGGCCGCTCCGCCAATTTCCACCGTTCCCTCCTGCACCACCACGCTGGTCAGGGCGGTGCAGTTTTTGAATGCGTGTGAGCCAATTGCTGTCACGCTGCCCGGAATGACTACACGGGTCAGAGCGGTACAGTTCTCAAATGCCCGATAGCAGATATCAGTCACGCTATCCGGAATCGTGATTTGCTTCAAACTGGTGCGGCCCGCAAAAGCACCCAGGCCGATCTGCTTTACGTTCTCCGGGATGACCACCTCTCTGCAGCGGCCATTGTACTTGGTCAAAACCCGCTTTTCAATCACAAATTCGCAGTCCACAGCTCTGCCTCCCTACTCCACTTCAAAGGGGATGTTATTCTTCTTCGCAAACTCCTCCGCGTAAGACCCCGCCGGGGCGTGGATGGTGACCTTTTTGCAGCCGGCACGGCAGCTTTTATCCATGCTCCTTACACTGGCCGGGAGCTTCAGCACCTGAAGCTCCTTGCAGTTCTTGAAGGCGCCCTCCACGACTTCCTGCACTCCCTCGCTCAGCACGGCGTTGGTCAGGCCCGCACAGCCCTCGAACGCCCAATCTCCCACTTTCTTGACACTGGCCGGGATGGTCAGATGGGTCAGACCAGTACAATCCAGAAACGCCCGGAAATCGATTACTTCGATCCCCTCTTCCAGCACGAGCTCCGTCAGGCCCGTACAGCCCGCAAATGCCCAGGCACCAATGGTTTTTACGCTGCCCGGCACCGTGATACAGGCCAGTTTGGTACAGCCACGGAAGGCACTGCTTTTGATCTCCTTCAAACTGGCCGGAAAGGATACGCTGGTCAGACTGGTGCAGTCGGCAAAGGCCTCGATTCCGATCTCCGTCACCCCCTCCGGAAGGGTGAGGGAGGTCACCTTCTTATTTCCCTTCAGCACTTCCCGCTGGATGGATGTAATGGAATCCGGCAGGACCACCGCGCTTCCCGGGCCTTGGTATGCCACCAGTTCCCCATGGACCACTACAAATTCCCCCAGATTTTCCACTTTGGGGGACTTTCGCAGGATACCGTGGCCCACCTCCGTCAGATGCTCCGGCAGCTCCAGCCGGCGCAGCGCGGTGCAGCCCGCAAACGCCTCCGCGCCGATCCGCCTCACACTCTGGGGAAGGACCAGCTCCGTGAGGGCGGTGCAATTCCGGAACGTCTGTTCGCCGATCTCCAGTACACCCTCCGGAATGGTGATAGCAGTCAGGCTCTTGCACCCACAGAATGCGCAGTCCGGCAGACAGCTCAGCCCCTTGGGCAGCGTGACGCTGGTCAGGGCTTTGCAGTCCCTCCACGCGCTCGCGCCCACCCAGCACACACTGTCGGGTAGGACCACGCTGGTGATGTCGGTCCGTCTCCGGAACGCCCCCTCCCCGATGGCCCGGACCTCCGGCGGAATCTCCACCGCGCCGCCGGGGCCCTCATATTTCAGCAGAGCACCCAGCTGGGCAAAGCCCTCTTGGATCCGCTTTTTATAGCCTCTCGTCGGGTTTTCATCATCCAAATACAAAAACCGGGTGCCATCACTGAAGAAGGAGCCACTGCTGGGATAGTAAAAATCATCCGCCTCTTCTTCAAAGGAAAGGGAGACCGACAGATGCTTCAGGCACATGAGTTCCAGGCAGGCCCGATAGGTCTCCCAGTCCAGCCGGTGGTCGCTATCCGGTGCCGGATGCTCGATCCAGTCTCTGGTCCAGTCGTCAAACTCCTCTTGCAGCGTGGACGTAAAGCCCCAGCGTCCCGTTCCCTCGAAGGTGGTTTGCCGCTGGTCCAGGCTCAGAAGCCCGTCCGCCTCCAGGCCATATTCACCGTGAAAACTCCAGCAGTTCAGGACCTTCTGGAACAGGTCGATGGCCTCCTGATTCCAGTCGCCTTTGAGCGTCAGCGTTCCATAAGCACTCGAAATGTTTGCCACAACAGTTCCCCCTTCAAAACAGAAAGCAAATCATGAACTCGCCTCTATTATACATGAAATCATGGAAAACAGCCAAGTATGCAGCTTGCATAGTGTTGATTCCGCACAAAACCCGAGCTGCTCATACCACAGGAACTCTGGATTTTTAGGCGCGCGAGGGAACAGAAATTGGGAGGGTACAATGGCAACCGGTAACAGAACAGCCCTTCTCTGGCAGAGTTTCTCCCGCAGTCAGGCGCAGCATGCTTTGCTCCAACCATTTGATTTTCAAGCCACATTTGATCACCCGCTTGTAATCCTTCCGGAATTGCGCTTGTTTTTATGAAATATCTCTACTGTCTGGCCATGAGAACGGGCGCCCGTTGTCTATGGAAAGACGGAATATAAAAGCAGCCTGGGCAGCCCTCGAAAGGCTGTCCAGGCATTCTGCTTTTCGGCTTGGTTCAGCGTTCCCACAGAAGGACCGCATCCGCCACAGCCTGCTCAAATTCGGCCTGCGCCAGGCCGGGGAGCTCCAGATAATCTCCCACCAAATAGTAGACCGCATCCACCTGCCGATCCACCTGATAGGTGGCCGTCTCAAAGTCGGTCAACAGCCCGTTGCCAATGCACAGATGTCCCTCACGATCCGGCATCACATCCGAGCGAAGGGTACGGTCAAAATAGAGGAACACCACATTCCGGCCGTCTACCTCCCGGCTGAATCCGTGGAAAGAGTCGTAGCTCCCGCCGTGGTAGTAGAGGTCGATCACCTCATCCACCGCAAGCTCTGCCGTTACCAGGCCGTCCGTATAGGTCACCGGCTGCGGGACATCCGCCGCACCCGCCAAAACAACAGAGAAGATCAGCATGACTGCCACGGCGATCAGGACCGCCCGCCGGCGCCCACGGGAGAACTTCTTTTTCACCCCCCGCAGAACACGGGCTTCCGTTTCCGACTCAGGAGAGAGCGAGGGGACGGGAGCCTCCTCTTTCATTTCTGCCAAACAGGCGCGGCACCCCTCGCATTGTGCCACATGGGCTTCGATCTCCTGCTTGCTGGCCTCGCTGCACAGCCCGTCACAGTACAGGGGCAGCAGGTCGCGGATGATCTCACATTTCATTCGAATCCCTCCTTGATTTTCTGTTTCGCACGGTAATACGTCACTCTGGCCCAGTTTTCCGATTTTCCAAACAATTCGCCGATCTGCCCGTAGGGCAGTTCCGCAAAGACCCGCAGAGTAAACACCTCCCGATATGGCTCCGGCAGGGCATGGAGCCGCTGATGGATCTGGCGGGCGTTTTCCTGGAGAAGCAGATCCTCTTCTACATTCTGAGAGGAAGGCATCTGCTCCAGGGCCTCATCTCCCGCTTGGCGTTTTGCCTTTCTCAAATAGGAGAGCCAACAGTTCTTTCCGATTTGGCATAGCCATACAGACAGCCTGCAGGTTCCTCGAAAGGAGGCACTGTGTTCAATAGCACGACAGAAGGTCTCCTGGGTCAATTCTTCCGCCAGCGCCTGGTTTCCACAGAGTCCTGTCAGATAACGGTACACTATGGGGAACTGCTCCTTGTACAGCTGGTCAAAATCCATCCACACCACCTCGCTTTCTGTCTATATGACGCACATCCATGCGGATTGTTACAAACTTTTTCTTTCTCCAATAAGCATAACTTCATTGTTCGCGTTTCAAAAGGACTTGCAACTTGTCAAAAAAACGCGGGAGGGTAAGGTCTGCTTGGAACTGTTTATCTCCGATCTGGACAGCACACGGCCAGGAGCCTTTTCGGGCTCCTGGCCGTGTTGTACCGTCAAAAGAAATGTTTTTTCAGGATCATTCCAGGGTAAACACATCCATGGGGTCAAAGTCCGCAAAGCGGGTATTCTTGTACGCCAGGAGGGCGGCGGTGCAGTTGGTGCACTGGTTTTCGATGGCCAGGTTGAGAAGCTCCGTCACCTGGGCCAGCGTGAAGCTGTCCAGATGCTCCACCGCGCTCACGTCATCTTTCAGAATGCGGCCCTCCACCGTCCACTTGTCCAGAAGTCCGATGATGTGGTTGGCCTGGCGGGATGGGTTCTCCACCTTCAGTGCGCCAAAGACCACCTTGCTATCCGGCTCCAGAGAATGATGACGGCAGTCGGTAAGGCCGCAATCCAGGTCACAGCCGGCAAAGGAGACGGAAAGCGCGACGGTGCTATAATCAAACCCAAATTGGATGCCGTGTTTCTCCCGGCCGCGCAGCTGGTTGGCGGGGAGTTCGATGCCGCTGTAGCGGTCCTCCTTCACCTGGGAGAAATCGATAACCGGCTCCCACACCTGGGCAAAGGGCTGCCTGAGGCCCTGGGCGGCGAAATACTTCTGCCAGCGCTCCACATCATCCCGGTCCATCTCCATGGGGTGTGCCACGGTGACGGGGGAATCGGTGATGGTATAGGCCGCTCCCTTGGAGTCGACAGGCTGGCCGTCTCTGAGGGTGAAGGTCTGCCCGTCCTGGCTCCACACCAGCAGAGAGGCCACCTGGCGCAGCAAGGGGTTCCCCGGATAGGATGCGCGCCAGTCCTCTCCCGCTCGGCTCCTCCCGCTCAAAAAGTCCTGGAAAAGCACATCACAGCGGGCCTTGGCCACCTTTGTGAGATTCTTTTTCATCTCGGCAAAGTCCGCCTTGGCCGCCTCGTATTTCTCCGGGTCGGCCCCTTTCTTGGGAATGGACTTGACAATCTTTCCGGCATTGCTGTCATAGAGGCTGAGGGACAGATCGGCGGCCAGGACGGCGGTCACCGTAGTTCCGCCCAGATCGTAAACCTTCTCCCCCTTCTCGTCCAGACCAAACTCGGAGAGCTGAGTGTCCCGCAGCATGTCGGCAGTGGTGTTCCGCAGTCTGGCCACAAAGTCCAGTTGGTCGTTCTTGTCCGCCCAGAGCAGAGCAGTCCGGCTCTCATTCAGGCAGATGGCGTACCGGGCCAGATACTCCGTATCCCGTCCGGCCTGGTGGTATGCGGACCAGGACGTCCACTTCTTCAGATTGGAGATGACCCCGCTCACCTGCTCAGCTGTGCCGAAACGGCAATAGGGCATGAGGAACCGCGGTGCCTTGGTGATCCCGGTCTTTTTGTCGATGGACTGGTAGAGCTTCTCCAGGGCCTGCTGGAACGCGGCAGGATCCAGGGCGGCGGCGATCTGATCGGCCTCTTTGTGGTAGAAGAAGTCGGGCGTACTCCAACCATCCGTCTCACCCATCTCCAGATAGGCCGCCAGCACACACCCCACCACGAAGGGCGGGGCGCTCTCCTCGCTGTCCCGGTAGCGGACCGCGGGGAGCTTTTTCAGCGCCAGCCCGCACTGGTCCAGCATGTGGGTGACATTGCCCTCGTTGAAATGCTCCTGGCAGAACGCCTCCACAGGATGGCCGGTGGCCCCCTTTATGGCGGTTCCCTTTGTCCTCTTCCTCTTTTTGAGCTCCTTTTCCAGCAGTTCTGCCGCCGCCTTGGCTTTGGCGGCGGTCACCACGCCGCAGAGGGCCTGGAGGGTCTCCGCCTTGACCGAACTCCCACAGGACAGGGCAAACTCCGCCGCCTTCTTGTAGCAGGTCGGCTTCCGCTTCTGTTCCGCCAGCAGCTTGGTCATCATAGCGACCGTGGCGTTCCCATCGGCGTAGAGCGTGGCCTCGCAACGGCTCAGAGGGGCTTTTCGGCTCTGGGTCAGGTAAATGGCCGCCGCGCACTCCAGATCGTCGGCACAGCAGAATACATCCCCCACTCCATCCCCCAGGCCGTCGATGCTGCATCCATGCATCAGAAGGGCCGCAGCACTTGGTATCTTCTGGACACCGGAGCGCAAAAAGGCGTACCTTCCGATTTTCGCGACCTTCTCCGGGATGGAGACCTTGGTCAATTGAAAGCAGTTCTCAAAGACTCTCTCTCTCCGATCCTCGTCACACTGTCCGGAACGGTGATGCCGGTCAGGTCCGTGCAGCCATAAAACGCGCGCTCGCCGATTTCCGTCACCCCCGCCGGGATGACCACATCCCCGCCAGGGCCGTTGTATTTCGTCAACACACCGTTCTCAATCACAAAATCGTGTTCCATAGCGCTGCCTCCTTACTCCGCTTCAAAACGGATGTTGTTCTCTTTGGCGTATGTTTCCGCATAAGACCCCGCCGGGGCGTGGATGGTGAGGTTGGGACAGTCATCGAAGGCCCCGTCCTCGATCCGGGTCACGCCCGCCGGGATGGTGAGGTCGGTCAGAGCCTCGCAGCTCTGGAAAGCGCCCCAGTCGATGGTCCGTACGCTCTCCGGCAGCGTGAGCTCCCGCAGGCTCTTGCAGGCACGGAAGGCGTCCTCCGGGATCTTTTTCGGCCCCTCCGGCAGAGTGAGATGCTCCAGCGATTGGCAGGCGAAAAAGACCCGCTTCCCGATGGATATCGCCCGTTCCGGCAGGATCACCTCCCGCAGCGAGACACAGCGGGAAAAGAAATGCTCGCCGATGGCGTTCACCTTTTTCGGCAGGACCACCCGGGTCAGCTGCGAACAATCGGTAAACAGTCCGTCTCCCAGCTTTTTGACGCTGTCCGGCAGCGTGACCTGGCTCAGGCGTCCGCAGGATTCAAAGGCCCGGTATGAGATCTCCTGCACCGTCTCCGGAACTGTCAGCGCGCCGGAGGCGCTGTACAGGCAGTCATAGACCACCCTCCGGTCCTTGTCCAGCAGGAGCGGCCCCTCAATGCTGAGCGTCGGGTGGTCGGGCGAGATGCTCCACGCCTGCAGGTACTCACTCAAAGCAGACTGCTTGAATTCCAGGATACTGGCCGGAAGGGCAATGGAGGTCAGGCTGGCGCAGCCCCGGAAAACCCCAAAATAGAGGGAGCGCACTCCCTCCTCCAGGGTCACCCGCTCCAGGGCGGTACAGTTCTCAAAGGCATCCGAGAGGATCCGCTCTACGCTCCCCGGGATGACCACCTCCGTCAGGGCGGTACAATCGGAAAAGGCCTTCTCCCCGATTTTCCTTAACGTCCCCGGCAGGGTCAGCCCAGTAATCCCGCTGCATCCGGAGAAGCACGCCTCCGGAAGGTCCGTACTCCCCTCCGGAATCACCACATGACCGGTCACCGGCCCGATGCGGGTCAGCAGCTCCTCGCCCCCCTCGGTCCGCGCCAGGAAGAGCGGGCCCTCCATGCGATAGCTCCGGTTTCCGTCGGCCACCACCAGGTTCTCCAGGGACGGGCAGAGATGGAACGGGTTTTTGATCTCCCCCCGACCGGACCAGACGTTTTCCGCCCCGGGCCCCAGCTTCTCCAGCGTGGCGGGGAGGACCACCTCCCGGAGCTTCCTGCACTGGTCAAAGGCGTGGGCTCCCACCTCCACCACCCCTTCCGGGATCAGGATGGAGCTGATCTGCGCCCGTATGGTCCTCTGGTCCTCGGTGAGGCGCTTGGCGTTTGGACTGAAGGCGTAGTCCCCGATCCGGGTCACCCAGTCCTTGCCGATCATCTGGGGGACCTCCACCGCGGTTTTCCGGCCCTTGTAGCCCAGAATCCGGAGTTCTCCTCCCTCCGTCTTTTCGTACTGCCAGGAGAGCTTCGCCTCCTTCACCGTCAGCACGCTGCCGGACAGGAGGTCCATTCCGCCCAGAGCCGCGTCCGGAGCTCCGGCGGCAAAGCGGCGGTTCTGATAGTCCAGGGCCGCGGCCACCAGCTCCGTGTCTCCCGCCTGCTGGACCGCCTCCAGCACCTCGGGGAACTCCTCCTTGGTCAGCATCTCCTCCTGCAAAAGGAAGTGGAAGAGCTCCGGGTACTCCGGTCCGGCACAGGCCAGCTTCCGCCGGTTGCGGCGCAGGTAGGAGAGGCAGGCCTGCGCTTCCTCCTCCGGGATCGCCTCCCCCGTCCGGCGCCGCCGGACAAAGGCCTGGAGGACCCGCATCCGCTCCTCCTCGGGCATCTTGCCCAGGGCCGGCCGTTTGGCCAGTCGTTCCGCCTTCCGGCGCTCCTGCTCCACCTGCGCGCTGCCGCCCAGGACCTCATTCTTATAAATCTCCAGCTCCGCCGCCACGTCCTGCTGCCCGCGCTCCGCCGCCGTCCGGATCAGTTCATCGATGTCCCGGGCGGGGATGATCTGCTCGGCCTCCATCAGGCGCAGCACATTCCCGTCCTCCAGCGCCAGGGGATAGAGCTCTTTGCGCTTGTTCCGGATGTAGCGCAGGTCGTTGCTGCGGTCCCCCTCCAGCTCTCCCTGGACATACAGCTCCGCAAATCCCGCGATAACCGCCGGGCGCACGTCCTTGGTCAGCTCCCCGGAGACGGAAATGTGCCGGGGCAGAAGGATGCGGATCCACTTCCGCTTCTTATCCGGATAGCCAACCAACCAGCCGCACGAACATGCGCGGCACCGCAGGTCCAGCCGCAGGCCGTAATTTTCCCCAAACACGCCCTCGCCGATCTGTCGGACCGACTCCGGAACGGTGACCTCTTTGAGGGAACACCACCGGAAAGCAAAATCCTTGATGACGGTCAATCCCTCCGGGAGCGGGTCCACCTGCGCCAGCGCGCTGTACGCAAAAGCACAGGTCCCGATCTCCGTTACCGACGCCGGCAAACGGACAGCGGTCAGTTTCGTGCGGAAAAAGGCATAGTCCCCGATTTTTGTGGTCCCCGCCGGGATCTCCACCGGCCGCCCCATGGGCGCCCGGACCAGCGTGCCGTCCTTTCCCATGAGGCAGCCGTTTTCCACCTGGAACTTCGTGCTGCCCTCCGCCACTTCAAATTCCGCCAGCCGGTTGCAGTCCTCAAACGCCTTTCCGGTGATGACCTTCACGCTTTTGGGCAGGCAGAGCTTGACCATTTCGTCCTTACAGCCCTCAAAGCAGTCCACCGTGATCCTGGATACGCCGTCCAATACCCGGCATACTCCGTTTTCCAGAGTGCATCTCTTTGTTGTGCTCATACCCATCTCCTCCTGGCCGTTATGCTGTCTTTTGGATTGAATCTGACACAATTATATTCATTTTTGCAAAAACAGCCAAGTATGCAGCGTGCATAGTGTTGATTCCGCGCAAAAATCCAGGTTTCCTCATGCGAGGAGCCCCGGATCTTTGTCTATATATTTCGCCGGGGGGAAACAAACGAAAAAGCCTGGAACCATTGCGGTTCCAGGCTTTTTGCTTGGCGCAGAAGGAGGGATTTGAACCCTCGCACGGTTTAACCCGTCTACTCCCTTAGCAGGGGAGCCCCTTCGGCCACTTGGGTACTTCTGCAAATCCATATCTCGTTGTCGTGAGTGGAAAAGTGGCGGAGAGAGTGGGATTCGAACCCACGGCTCTTGCGAGTCACCGGTTTTCAAGACCGGCTCCTTAAACCACTCGGACATCTCTCCACGTCCGATCCAATCACAGCGCGTGATATATACTACCACACACTTTCTGAGTTGTCAACCCAAATCACATATTTTCTCGTGGGAAAATAAAAACCCACTTGCCCGCCGTATGCGGCGGACAAGTGGGTTCGCAGTTCAACGATCCAGCGGGTCATACGACCCATCGACCATTAATAGAACTTCTTGCGGTTCTTGCGAGCTGCCTCGGACTTCTTGCGGCGCTTGACGCTCGGGCTCTCATAGTGCTCACGCTTGCGCACCTCGGCCAGGACGCCCGACTTGGCGCAGTTGCGCTTGAAGCGCTTCAGGGCGTTCTCCAGGGACTCGCCATCTTTAACACGGACTTCCGACATTTATTTCCCCTCCCTCCGAAGCAACGGAAAACCCGCTGCGAAAGGGCCACATACTGATAGTTATGGCTTTAACATTTATATATTATATGCTGTGGACCCTCAGTTGTCAAGGCCCATTTTTGGGAAGTTGCTTATTTCGCGATCAGGTTGACCAGCTTGTTGGGCACCAGGATGGTCTTGACCAGCTTCTTGCCCTCGGTGAACTTCTGCACCTTGGGATCGGCCATGGCAGCGGCCACCACGGCGGCCTCGTCGCTGTCCATGGGCACGGTGATGGTGGCGCGGAGCTTGCCGCAGACCTGCACGGCCATCTGGACCTCGGCGTCCACGGTCTTGCTCTCGTCATAGGTGGGCCAGGTCTGCTGGCAGGCCATACCGCCGTGGGCGGCGGCGTAGCCCAGGTTCTCCCACAGCTCCTCCACCATGTGGGGGGCGAAGGGAGAGAGCATCAGCAGCAGCGCGCCGTAGTCGCCCTTGGAGCAGCCATTGGCGTAAAAGTCGTTGACCAGCGCCATGAGGGCGGCGATGGCGGTGTTGAACTTCATGGCCTCGATGTCGTCGGACACCTTCTTGATGGCCTTGTGGATGGCGCTCTCGTTGGCGGCGGAGTAGCCCTCGCCGTCGGTCAGGTTCTCGGCCAGGTTCCACACACGGTCCAGGAAGCGCTTGCAGCCCTTGACGGCGTTGTCGCTCCAGGCGGCGGCCTTCTCGAAGTCGCCGATGAACATGATATACAGACGCATGGTGTCGGCGCCGTACTGAGCCACCACATCGTTGGGGTTGACCACGTTACCGCGGCTCTTGGACATCTTCTCGCCGCCCTCGCCCAGGATCATGCCGTGGCTGGTGCGCTTCTTGTAGGGCTCCTTGGTGGGGACCACGCCGATGTCGTAGAGGAATTTATGCCAGAAACGGCTGTACAGCAGATGCAGGGTGGTGTGCTCCATGCCGCCGTTGTACCAGTCCACGGGGGACCAGTACTTCAGGGCCTCGGGAGAGGCCAGGGCCTTGTCGTTGTGGGGGTCCATATAGCGCAGGAAGTACCAGCTGGAACCAGCCCACTGGGGCATGGTGTCGGTCTCCCGCTTGGCAGGGCCGCCGCAACAGGGGCAGGTGGTGTTGACCCAGTCGGTCATCTTGGAGATGGGGCTCTCGCCGTCATCGGTGGGCTCGTAGCTCTCCACGTCGGGGAGCAGCAGGGGCAGCTGATCCTCGCTGATGGGCTGCCAGCCGCACTTCTCGCAATACACCATGGGGATGGGCTCGCCCCAGTAGCGCTGGCGGGAGAACACCCAGTCACGGAGCTTATAGTTGACCTTGGCCTTGCCGATGCCCTTCTCCTCCAGCCACTCGGTGATGGCGGGGATGGCGTCCTTGACGGTCATGCCGTTGAGGAACTCGGAGTTGACCAGGATGCCGGTCTCGTCCTTGGCGGTAAAGGCGGCCTTCTGCACGTCCTCGCCGCCGGAGACCACCTCGATGATCTCACAGCCGAACTTCTTGGCAAACTCCCAGTCGCGGTCGTCGTGGGCGGGCACGGCCATGATGGCGCCGGTGCCGTAGGTGGACAGAACGTAGTCGGAGATGAAGATGGGGATCTCCTTGCCGTTGACGGGGTTGATGCCCTTCACGCCGTCCAGGCACACGCCGGTCTTTTCCTTGTTGAGCTCGGTGCGCTCCAGGTCGGACTTGGAGGCGGCGGCGGCCTGGTAGGCCTTCACGTCGTCGGCGTTCGCCAGCTTGCCGCTCTCCAGCCAGCCCTTCACCAGCTCGTGCTCGGGAGAGAGGACCATATAGGTGGCGCCGAAGAGGGTATCGGGCCGGGTGGTGAACACCACGATATCCTCGCCGGTGGTGGCCTTAAAGGTGACCTCGGCGCCGGTGGAGCGGCCGATCCAGTTCTTCTGCTGGATCTTCACCCGCTCGATGAAGTCCAGGTCGTCCAGGTCGTCGATGAGGCGCTGGGCGTACTCGGTGATCTTGAGCATCCACTGGCTCTTCTCCTTGCGGATGACGGGGGCGCCGCAGCGCTCGCACACGCCCTCCACCACCTCTTCGTTGGCCAGGACGCACTTACAGGAGGTACACCAGTTCACGGGCATGGTGGTCTTGTAGGCCAGACCGTGCTTGTAGAGCTGGAGGAAGATCCACTGGGTCCACTTGTAGTAGCTGGGGTCGGTGGTGTTGATGACCCGGTCCCAGTCGAAGGAGTAACCCAGCATCTGCAGCTGCTTGGTGAAGTTGGCGATGTTGTCGTGGGTCACCTTGGCGGGGTGGATGTGGTTCTTGATGGCGTAGTTCTCGGTGGGCAGGCCGAAGGCGTCATAGCCCATGGGGAAGAGCACATTGTACCCGTCCATGCGGCGCTTGCGGGCCACCACGTCCATGGCGGTGTAGGGGCGGGCATGGCCCACGTGCAGGCCCTGGCCCGAGGGATAGGGGAACTCCACCAGAGCGTAGAACTTGGGCTTCTCACTGTGATCGGGGGTCTTGTAGACGCCCGTCTCCTGCCATTTCTTTTGCCACTTGGGCTCGATGCTTGCAAAATCGTACTTCAAATCTCTCACGCTTTCCTATGATATCATAGCAGACCGCGGCGGCCTTGGTTCAATCTGTCATATTATACTGGAAAAGTGACCAGATTTCAAGAGGTTCCACAGGAAAGAGCGGTGCCCGCCGCATATTCGGCAGGCACCGCTCTTTGGTTTTCTTTCAGTCGGTCAATGGGAGTAGAACGCCCGTCCCCTCCTCCGGCACATAGGTCTCCACATAGAGCTCCAACCCGGCCAGCTCTTCCGCCTGTGCCTGTCCCGCCTCATCCAGGGACCAGGTGATGGTGACGCTGCCGTCCCGCCAATCGGTGAAGCTGTTCTGGTAGATGTCGGGGGCTCCGTCGCCGTAGAACAGCTTCCCGCTCCCCTCTTCCTGAGAATCATCCGGCTCGGCTGCACGGCTCAGGAAGTAGGCCACGCTGCCGCAGTAGCCGGTGCTGCCCACCACGCCGTCCGGCTCCATCCGGAGGGTCATCTGCCCCTCCTCCACCGTGAAGGACGCGAAGGTGTAACCACCTTTCCCCTGCCAGGGCAGGTCCTCCAGATTTATGGTGACAAACTCGCCCTCCAGCTCCGCCGGCAGCAGCTCCAGCGTCTCCGCGTCCTCCAGGCCGTAGAGAAGGTAGGACTCCTCCCAGGCCGTACCGTCCTCCGACAGCGCCGAGGTCAGCACGTCGTAGGGGTAGTACCTGCCATCCTCATCCCGAACCACGAACCAGCCCAGGCCACCCCACAGGTCCGGCTCCGCCCGGTATTCCTCGGGCACCGCCACCCGGGCCCGCAGCACCGTGCCCAGAGGAGAGATCGTGACACTCAAGGATTCTACCTGCCGCTCCCCCAGCGCCGCCGGTGCGGAGAGGGTATCAGTCCACGCCTCCAGTGGCTCAGCCTCCAGGGCAAAGCTCCACCGCCCGGTCTCCGCCCGTTCCAATCCGCCATCCCAGTCCGTTAGTGGGGCCTCCGCCCTCAGGGTGACGGTCTCTCCGTCCACCAGGGCCCCGGCCCGGTTCAGTGGCAGCCGGGCCATGCCCACCAGGGTGTTGGCATTCAGCAGGTACTGCTGCCCGTCCTGTCCGCCGGTCAGTGTTTCCCCGTCCGCCTCCAGGGTGAAGGTGGGCTCCAGGCCCATGGCCTGCCAGAGGTCGGGCGCGTCCGGCGAGATGGGCAGGTGCTCCCGCTGGGACCAGGCCTCCATAGGCTTGGCCGTATGGAGGGTGTAGAACACGGTGCAAAAATTTTCGTCCATGGCCGTGTACTCGATGGTCAGAGTGTCCCCGTTGTCCGCCGTGTCGGACAGGTCAACCCGACGGGCGTACTCCTCATATAAGGCCGCCTGACCCAGGAACTGATACTCCTCTCTGCCCTTCAGGAAGTCCAGCGCACCGGTGACATAGGCCGCCGCGGTGGCCGCCAGCAGCGCACAGGCCACGGCCGCCACCAGTACCGTCCGCCCCGCCCGGCGGGCCTTCCGCACCGGCTGGGCCGCCATGAGCCCGGCCAGCTGTTCCTTCTGATGCTCGCTCAGTTTCACCGCGTCCATCTCCTTTCGGTAGTCATCTCGAAACATCCGTCTCACCCTCCTCGTCCAACAGCTCCCGCAGCATCCCCCGGGCCCGGCTCAGGCGGGTGCGCACCGCCCCCTCGCTCTTGCCCAGGGCGGCGGCGATCTCCGCCACGCTCAGCTCCTCATAGTAGAAAAGGTGTACCACCGTCCGGTACCGCTCCGGCAGGGCCAGCACCGCCTCCAGCACGCCATTTTCCTCCGGCTCCGGGCTGATGAGGCCGTCCGCCTCCTCCAGCGGGCGGTGCCGTTTTCGCCATGGAGAGCGGAACAGGTCCCCGGCACAGTTGGCCGTCACCCGCAGCAGCCACGCCTTCTGGTGCTCCTCGTCCCGGAAGGCCGGGGCGGCGCGCACCAGGCGGAGAAAGACCTCCTGGGTCACGTCCTCCGCGTCATCCCTCCGGCCCGTCCGGGCGTAGGCCAGACGGTACACCATGGAGCCGTACCGCTCCACCACCTGCCGGGCCTCCTCTCGGTCCATCGCCGTCACCTCCTTGTCCCTTCTACTCTATACACGTTCCGCCTCTCCGAAAGGTTACCACATCCGCACAAAAAATGCGCGCCCCGCTTCTGCGGGGCGCGCAGCCTGGGGCATGGAGTCAGGCGGGGAGCTCGCTGAGCCAGCGGCCCGGAGCGGCGGTGTCGTCGGCGTCCAGGGGGATGAACCAGTATTGCAGGGAGATGCCGGTGATCTCCGCCGGGTCCACCGGCTCGGCAAAGCTCCAGTAGCGGCTGACCGGTCCCTCCATTCCGTTGGTGGCACCGCCTCCCTCCCTTTCGGGATGCAGCACCGTTCCGTCGGACAGGTGGACCGCCAAATCTCCGTCGTAACTGCCTTTCCTGGTGTAGAGCGCCGCCCCCAGCGGGGACAGCTCCAGGCGCTCCAGCGGCAGGCCGTTGACGGTGCCGCTCAGGGCAATGCTGCGCACCTCCTGCCGCTCTGGGTCGAAGGGAATGCGCCAGCTCTCCTCGCTCAATCCCTCTGAACCGGCGGCCAGATAGGGTACCACCAGCTCCAGACGGGTGTCCTCCCCGGGGATAAGTCCCCAGGTGGTGAACTCCAGAAGGGCCGTGCCGGTCTCCGGGTCATATCCTACGCAGCGGGCCTCATGGGTACAGCTGCTTAATCCACTGCCCTCTCGGAACGTCTCCGGCTGGATGACCCCAATCACATCCAGCGCTCCGCTCAGCCGGTCCCCCTCCAGGTCCCGGGCCTCGGCGTACACCTGGATCTTGGTGTGGTCGGCCAGGGCGGAGATGATCCGGATCTCGATGCCGTTTTCCACCGCAGAGGCCTCCACCGGCTTGGCGTAGTCGGTGTATTTCCCCTGTACCGCCTCCAGCATCTGCCGCAGAGTGGGGGACAGCGCCAGGGCCGACGCGATACACAGGGCGCACACCGCCGCGGCCACCAACACCGTCCGGCCCACATGTCGGGTGGGCCGGGCCTGGGCGGGCAGGCTGTCCAGTTTGTCCTTTAAACGGTCCTCAAATCCCGGCGGCAGGGGCGTCTCCTCCGTCCGGGCGCGCATTCTGAGTGTTTCCTCCAGCTTCATGGGGATTCCTCCTCTCCCAGCATGGTGCGCAGCTTCTCCCGGGCCCGGCTGAGCCGGGACTTCACGGTCCCCTGAGGGACGTGGAGCTGGCGGGCGATCTGCGCCACCGTCCAATCCTCATAATAAAAGAGGGTCACCACGCTCCGCTGCTCCTCCGGCAGGCGGCACACCGCGTCCCACAGGGTGGGGGCCGGGTCGTGGTACTCCCCCGCCACCTCTTCCAGGTCCTCCAGGCAGGTCACCCGCCCGGCGCGGCGGTGCTGGGCCCGGGCGCAGTTCACCGTGATCTTCACCAGCCAGGCCCGGGCCGCATTTTGGTCCCGCAGCCTGGGAAAGGCCTGCCAGGCCAGCAGCACCGCCTCTCCCACCGCGTCCTCGGCGTCGGCGTCGCTGGGCAGAAGAGACCGGGCGGCCCGGTACATGGCCCGGCTGTGCTCGGTCACCAGGGCGGCGAAGGCCAGCCGGCGCTCCGGCGCGGTGATCTGTTGTTCCTTCATGGCACTCACCTCATCTTTTGTCCGGACACTTTATAGATGCACCAGCGCGCCGCCCGGTTCCATCCCTCTTTTCTTTTTTTCGCCGCTCTGGTAGAATGGGCCTAACGAAAGGAGGGAGCGCCATGGGCGATGTGGTATGGCTCTTTGACGGGCCCGACGGGTCGGACCCCGACCGGGAGCAGCTCCTGGCCGCGGTGGAGTTTCTGCGGGCTGAGCTGGCACGGCTGGACGAAGAGGAACCGGAGGACATGGAGAGCGAAGCGTATGAGCAGTGGGGCGACCGGCACGAGGAACTGGAGGACCGGCTGGACGACCTGATGGACCAGCTGGACGAGTAAACGGTGGATCGGAGGAACTTCCATGCGCATCATCATCTCACCCGCCAAGAAAATGAACCGGGACACGGACAGCTTTGCCCCGGAGGGGCTGCCCGCCTTCCTGCCGGAGACCCGGCGGGTCCTCTCCGCGCTGGAGGCCCTCTCTCCCGCACAGCTCCAGACCCTGTGGAAGTGCAGCGACGCCATCGCCCGGGAAAACGTGGAGCGGCTGCGGACCATGGACCTGGAGCGCGGCCTGACACCCGCTCTCTTCGCCTATGAGGGCATCCAGTACCAGTATCTGGCCCCCGGCGTGCTGGAGCGTGAGGCGCTGGACTATGTAAAGGAGCATCTGCGCATCCTCTCCGGGTTCTACGGCCTGCTGCGGCCCATGGACGGGGTGACCCCTTACCGCCTGGAGATGCAAGCAAAGCTGGCGGTGGACGGCTGCCGGGATCTGTACGCCTTCTGGGGCGAGCGGCTGGCGCTGGCCCTGGCGGCTGAGACCGATCTGGTGCTGGACCTGGCCTCCAAGGAGTACAGCCGCGCGGTACTCCCCCACCTGCCCCCCTCCGTCCGGCACATCACCTGTGTCTTTGGCGAGGAGAAGGACGGCCGGGTGGTGGAAAAGGGGACCATGTGCAAAATGGCCCGGGGGCGCATGGTGCGCTGGCTGGCCCAGTGCGGCGGCTCCGGAGTGGAGGACATCCAGAGCTTTTGTGAGCTGAGTTTTTCCTTCTCCCCCGCTCGCTCTACTTCAACTGAATTTGTATTCCTGAAAGGAGAATCCTGATATGCTGGAAATCGGAACAAAAGCGCCGGACTTCACCCTGCCGGACCAGGACGGGAACCCGGTGTCTCTGTCGGACTTTCGCGGAAAGACCGTGGTGCTCTACTTCTACCCCCGGGACAACACCCCCGGCTGCAGCCGTCAGGCCTGCGCCTTCGCCCAGGCTTTTGCGGACTTTCAGGCCCTGGACGCGGTGGTTCTGGGCGTGAGCAAGGACTCCACCGCCTCCCACCAGAAATTCGCCGCCAAGTACGACCTGCCCTTCCGGCTTCTGTCTGACCCGGAGCTCACCACCCTCCAGGCCTACGGCGTCTGGCAGGAGAAGAAGCTCTACGGCAAGACCTCCATGGGCGTGGTGCGCTCCACCTACGTCATCGACGGCGACGGCATCATCCGCCACGCCATGCCCAAGGTGAAGCCGGACGCCAATGCCGGCGATGTTCTGGCGCTTCTGAAACAGCCCGAATAAGTGCCCACACACCCTCGCGCGGACACCAGATCTGGTGTCCGCGTTTTTTATTTTCTGTCAGTCACCCAAACCAAAATATGAGATTATTTGACAATTCTTTTGGCAATTATGTACAGTATTTTAAATATTTTTTCATCTAAAACATGCAATGAAAATAAATTTCATCGGTGCTACAATAGAATCAACGCAGTTCGCCGGCGGACAGAATCCGTCGGAAAAGCCCGTCAACCGGAGTACGTCCATCCGGAATCTGGTCAAAAAGGAGGGTATACACTGTCAAAAGATACTCTGTTGGACGACAGATGTTCACATCAGAGAAAGGAAGATTCTATGAAACACACAGTTCGGAAGCTGGCAGCGGTCCTGACGACCCTGTGCATGCTCTTTGCCCTCTGCCCGGCAGCCCTGGCTGCTGTGCCCACCGCCACCGCCTACATCCGGGATACCGATGGGGTGGACTCTGGTGCCGTGTACGCCATCTATACCAACGAGGATGACGGCGGCAACCAGAACCGCATCCTCTACCACACCGGCAGCGGCAAGACCGACAAGGTCACCGCCTCCGTTTCCGGCGATGAGCTGGCCCTGAACGGCGGCTTTGCCGCCTCCCGCCAGCTGTGGACCATCACCGCCGTGGAGGGCGGCTACACCGTCCGGAGCGTGGACAGCGGCCGCTATCTGGACCTGTCCCAGTCCAGCATCTCCAACCTGAACACCTCCGCCGAGGCCGTGGTCCTGACCATCGACTTTGACGAGGAGGCTGGGCTGTATACCATCGCCTCCGGCGACAGCTACCTCTCCTTCAACTCCACCGAAAACACCGCCTTCCTGACCGGCAGCACCGGCTACGCCCTGCGTCTGTTCAAGCAGACCGAGGTGCCCGCCGAGACGGCGGACCGGGAGGACCTGATCCCCCAGCCCGGCACGACCCAGGACGAGCCCTTTGCCCCCGGCACCGGCGGCAGCAACAACTTCCGCATCCCCTCCATCATCACCCTGGACAGCGGCCGCATTCTGGCCGCCATTGACGCCCGCTGGAACCACCTGGGCGACGCCTGCGCCCTGGACACCATCGTCAGCTACTCTGACGACGGCGGCAAGACCTGGAACTACTCCTTTGCCAACTATTTTGAGGACAGCGTGGACTCCAAGCAGAGCTACGCCACTGCCTTCATCGACCCGGTGATGGTCCAGGGCAACGACGGCACCATCTACCTGATGGTGGACCTCTTCCCCGGCGGTGTGGCCCTCAACACCGCCCCCATGGCTCCGACCAAGTCCAGCGGCTATGTGGAGATCGACGGCGTGCAGCGCCTGGTGCTGTACACCTCCGGCACCGCCTCCCAGCAGAACGACAGCAACTACGTCTCCTATGTGGGCGACTTTGAGGACGGCTACGCCAAGATCTATGACGTGGACGGCTCCGTCACCGATTACTATGTGGACGAGTATTACTACCTCTACCAGGGCGACGGCAGCGACCCCGACGCCCAGAAGATCTACTGCCAGCAGCTGGGCAGCAGCAAGTACATCCAGCAGAACCTGTTCTTCTACAACGCTGACCTGCATGTGCGCTGCGCCACCTACCTGTGGCTGCTGACCTCCACCGACGAGGGCGAGACCTGGTCCGCCCCCACCATCCTCAACCCCCAGATCCGCACCGGTGAAGACCAGTTCTACGGCGTGGGCCCCGGCGCCGGCCTCTGCCTGGAGGACGGCACCATCATGCTGCCCGCCTACACCTTCACCTCCGGCATCGCCAACAGCAACCAGATCGCCAGCTTCATCTACTCCACCGACGGTGGTAAGACCTGGACCCGCTCCGACGACGCCACCGGTTCTGACCACTGGTCCAGCGAGAGCTGCCTGGTCCAGATCGACGAGACCACCGTGCGCCACTTCTACCGCGACGGCTACTCCACCCTGTACTACACCGACCACACCTGGGACGGCGAGAAGTGGGTGGCCGGCGACCCGGTGGACACCGGTGTCCACAAGACCTACAACAACCAGCTCTCCGCCATCAAGTACTCCCAGCAGCTGGATGGAAAGGACGTCATCCTGCTGTCCACCGCTGCGGGTAATGCCAACAGCCGCACCAACGGCAAGATCTACACCTTCGTGGTCAACGAGGACAAGACCCTGACTCTGGTCAACACCTACGAGGTCACCGCCAGCGGCGTGTCCTACGGCTACTCCAGCCTGACCGAGATGGCCGACGGCTCCATCGCCCTGCTGTACGAGGGTGCCAGCAGCCGGAGCGTCTTTGAGGTCATCCCCGCCTCTGATCTGGGATTCCAGGCGGACTCCATCGCCTCCCTCACCGGTCCCGCCACGGTCGGCCAGAACGTCCGCGTGCCCTACACCGTCTCCATCGGCGGCGATATGTCCAAAATTGACAATGTGAAGCTCTCCATCACGGTCAGCGGCCTGTGCACCGGCTGGGACCTTCAGGCTCTGAACGGCTTTACCAAGCTCGAAGAAAAGGAGACCCACAACGAGGACGGCTCCGTCACCCATGAAATTATTCTCGCCTACGGCCTGTCTGATGTGCAGACCCTGTCCGACACCATCGACGCCCTGCAGGTGTTCGTCCGCTCCTCCGCCGACCAGAAAGGCGACATCACCGTGAAGCTCAGCGACGTCACCTTCGGCAACACCACCGAAATCATCCCCGTGGAAATCGAAAATGCCACCGTTACCACCCAGGTGGTGGACATCTTTGACCTGAACAACGACGGCAAGGTGGATCAGATCGACCTGGCCATCGCCCAGAGCTTCTATCAGGCCAAGGAGGGCGACGGCAACTGGACCGAGGCCCAGAAGGCCGACCTGAACAGCGACGGTATCGTGGATCTGGAGGACCTGGTCCTGCTGGCCACCGTCATTCTGAACGCCTGATCCCCGACAGCCTAAGTGAATTGGCGGGGATACCGTTGGAAATCCACGGTATCCCCGCCCCGAAATGGAGGACCCAACTTTGAAGCGAATCATCAAACAGGCCGGTTTGGCCCTTCTGTGTGCGCTCATGCTGATGGGTGCGGCCCAGGCGGCCACCATCACCCCCTCGGTGACCAAGGTCACTCTGTCGGAGAACCAGACTACCTTTACGGTGGATGTCTCTCTCTCGCAGAAGGAGGCCTTTGCCGGGGCGGAGTTCGGCGTGGATCTGCCGGAGGGCGTGACGGTCACCGGCGTCACCTTCCTGGACGAGGCCATCCAGAACGCCTCCAAGAGCCCCCAGCTGACCAAAGACGACCGGTACTTCTTCGGCTTCTATGACACGAAAAACCAGTTCTCCGGCTCCTATCAGGTGGCCCGTCTGACCTTCAGCTATTCCGGCAGCGCGGATGTGTCCATCACGCTGGGCCACTCCAAGATCGTCACCATTCTGGATGATGTCTCCACCTCCGGCGACACCAGCTCCGCCCCCTTCACCATCCAGGTGACCCGGGAGAGCTCCGGTGGTTCCGGCGGCGGCGGAAGCTCCGGTGGTGGTTCCTCCTCCGGCGGCGGCACCGACATTGAAGAGCCCGACACCCCGCTGGGCGACCTGCCCTACACCGATGTGGACCCCGACGCCTGGTACGCCGACGCGGTGGCCTACGCCGTGGAGAAGGGCCTGATGACCGGCACCTCTTCCACCACCTTTGCCCCCACCGCCACCCTGACCCGGTCCATGATGGCCCAGATCCTCTACAACCTGGAGGGCAAGCCCAGCCTGGACAACGAGGTCCTGGGCTACCCCTACGCCGACGTGGACGCGGACGCCTGGTATGCCGACGCGGTGTACTGGGCCCGCCTGGAGGGTCTGGTCAGCGGCTACTCCAATGAGAAGTTCGGCCCCAACGACCCCATCACCCGGGAACAGCTGGCCTCCATCCTGTACCGCTACGCGGCCTACAAGGGGGACGACGTCAGCGCCAAGGCTGACCTGAGCGCCTTTACGGACGCCTCCAGCGCCTCCGCCTGGGCGGTGGACAGCCTGAAGTGGGCTGTGTCCGAGGGCATCCTCTCCGGCAAGGGCAGCGGCCTGCTGGACCCCACCGGCACCGCCTCCCGCGCGGAAGTGGCCCAGATGTTCATGAACTACCTGAAGTAACCCCAAAAACCGGCCCCCGCTCGATGAGCGGGGGCCGGTTTTTCTTATGGGTGGACACGGTTCAGATGGTGAAGGCAAAGTAAACGCCGTTGTGGCTGTTGTGTGCCTCACACTTGCCGCCGTGAAGCTCGATGATGCTCTTGGCGATGGCCAGTCCCAGGCCGGTGCCGCCGCCGGAGCGGGCCTCGTCCGCCCGGTAGAAGGTATCCCACACCTTGGCCAGCGCCTCGTCGGAGAGGGGTGGGCACTCATTTTCCACCGCGAAGGTGGTCTTGTTCCACCGCCGATAAATGGAAACGGTGATCTTGCCCCCTACGGGGGTGTATTTAACGGCGTTGGTGGCGAAGTTCTCCACCACCTGGGCAATGCGCCCCTCGTCGGCGGTGACGGTGGTATCCTCCGGGAAGCGGAAGGTCAGCTGCAATTCTTTCGCCTCGGCCGCCCGCTCCAGCTTTTCAAAGATGGACCGGGTCAGCTCCGCCAGGGAGAAGGTGTCCCGGGCCAGCTTCACCTTGCCCGCCTCCAGGCGGGAGAGGTCCAGCATCTCCAGCACCATGGCGTCCATCCGCTCGGTCTCGGAGAGGATCACGTCCAGGTATTTGTCCCGTTTATCCTCCGCAATGTGCTCCTTGAGCCCCTCGGCGTAGCTGTGCACCACCGCCAGGGGCGTTTTCAGCTCGTGGGCAATGTGGGATGTCATCTGCCGTCGGTTCTCCTCGGCGGTCTTGGCGAAGTCCAGGGCGGTGTTCAGCCGGGTGATCTCGTTCTGATCGCTCCGGCCCCGGTCGGCGGCCAGGTAGAAGCTCTGTTTCAGCGCCTCCCCCTCCCGCCAGGACCAGTCCTCCCCCGGTGCCAGGTCCAGAAGACTCTTCCGCTCCCGGAGGGCCTCCTCCACCAGCCGGACCGGCCGGATGAGCTGACGCCGGAGGATGCGCAGCACCAACAGGGTCAGCACCGCCCCCAGCAGGAAGGTGACCACATAGAACCACCGCAGCTCCCCCAGGGCGGTGCGCCAGGGGGAGGCATACACCACGCTGACCAGGTAAAAGTGCAGGGTCTCGCCCCCGTCCTCGTAGTTGAACGGGCCGTAATAATAGGGGGTGCAGTAGATGGTTCCATCGTACTCGTAGCAGTAGCTCATGCTGGCCAGAATCTGCTTCCAACCCTCAAATTTGCTCAGGTTCTGCCGTCCGTTTTTCAGCTCCGGGCCCAGGGCGGACACCAGCGCGGCGACATTCTCATACCGCTCGCCCCGGTACGAGAGGGCCGGGGAGGGTTCGTTGTAACAGACGTCGAACCAGTCGGAATAAAAAGTGACCGTCTCGGTCCCCGGGGGCAGGGCGTCGGGGTTTTCATAGAAGGTGATCCAGGGCAGATCGTATTTCTCCACGATGCCGGAGACGGTATAGCTGCCACCCCCCTGCTCCGTGAGGGCGGTCCAGAACGCACCCCGATCAATGCACTCCATGGTCACCGGGGTGAAGGTCTCCCCGTCAAAGGAGCCGGTCAGGCGCAGGGCCTCCGCGTTGAAGTGAAAGCTGCTGTTCAACGCCTCCCTTCCCGCCTCATTGAGGTACTGTCGGTCGAAGAGGGCCCGGGCGCTGCTGTGGGAGCGCTCCTCCCCCGTCTGCCACTGTTCCTCGGTGAGGTACTCGAAATAGATATAGTCCTCCCAGCTCCCCGCCAGCAAATTGCCCTGGGCGTCAAAGGCGGCGGTGGCCTGCCAGACATACTCCTTCCCATCCCGCCGTGGCAGGAAACCGCCCTCTCCCTCGGTCAGAGGCGACCCGTGGCGGTACAAATCGTAGTCCACCGCCGTCCAGATCAGATTTTTACTGTAATTGGCATATTCGGCGTCCAGCTCTGCGATGTTGTCCATCCGGATGGCAATATTCCCCTGCATCAGCTCGTCGGCCCGCTCCCCATAGTCCTGCAAACAGCGCTCCGCGGCGTACTCGGCGGTCACCGAGGTGGTGCAGTACATTCCGGCGAGCCAGATCAGGAGTGCCAGACCTCCCACCAGGACGGTGGTGGCCGCCATGGCGCCCGGTGTGCGCAGCTTTTTCACAGTCACCCCTCCAGTTTGTAACCCGCTTTGATGACAGTTTTGATACACCCCGCGGCATCCCCCAGCTTCTCCCGCAAACGCTTGATGTGGGTGTCCACCGCCCGGGACTCCCCCTCGTAGTCGTAGCCCCAGCACTTCACCAGCAGCTGTTCCCGGCTCAGGACCATGTTCTTGTTCACCATCAGGCAGTGCAGCAGGGCGTACTCCTTGGGGGTGAGGGAAATCTCCTGCCGCCCCACCGTCACCCGCCGGGCCGAGCGGTCCAGGGAGATGCCCCCCGCCTCCAGTCGGTCGCCGGTGCGCATGGCCCCCCGGCTGCGGCGGATGAGGGCCATGGTCTTGGCGTAGAGCACCGACAGGGTGAAGGGCTTTGTGATGTAGTCGTCCGCCCCCAGCTCGTAGCCCAGGAGCTTGTCTTCCTCGTCGGAGAGGGCGGTGAGGAACAAGATGGGCACGTCGCTCTCCCGCCGCACCGCCCGGCACACCGAGAGGCCGTCCAGTCCGGGCATCATGATGTCCAGCAGCACCGCGTCGAAGGAGTTTTCCCCCAGAAGCTCCAGGGCTTTCAGGCCGTCCGCGGCCTCGGCGGGCTCCGCCCCCTTGCTCCGGAAGTAGTCGCACAGCACCTCCCGGAGCTTCCCCTCGTCCTCCACGATCAGGATGCGGTCCTTCATACCGCCTCCCCCCTTTCACCTGAAAGATAAGCTAAAGTTTTGTACTCTCTGTGTCAGTTCGGGACACATCGGTCTTTTTCTCAGTATACCAGACCCCGCCCGCCTTGGACAGGGCTCCCCGGCGGAAAAAACACCCCCCGCCTTCTGAGAAGGCGGGGGGTGTTTTTCGATTCATCAGAGCATCTTGTACAGGAGGACGGCCACTTCGCCCCGGGTGATGGAGGCGTTGGGGCTGATCTGTCCGTTGTAGCCGCTGACCACGCCCTGGGCAGAGAGGATCTGCATGTAGCTCAGCGCCCAGGAGGGGACGCTGGCGGCGTCGGTGGCGGTGAGCTCGGGCGAGGCATAGCCCTTGGCCTGGGTGCGGCCCAGGATGGTGATGGCCTCGGCCCGGGTGATGTTGGCGTTGGGGTTGGCGTAGAGGACGCCGCCCACATCGCTGCCGGAGAGGATGCCCAGGCCGTACATGGCCTTGATCTCACTCAGCGCCCAGGAGGGGATCTGGTCGGCGTCGGCGAAGGGCAGCTCCACATTCTCCCAGGCGGTCAGGTCCAGCTCCAGCCAGCGGGCCACCAGGGCGAAGAACTCCGCCCGGGTGATGTTCCGGTCGGGGGAGTAGACCAGGGCTCCGCCGGGCTCGCCGGTGCCCTGGGTCACGCCGGAGCGGTAGAGGTAGGTGGCGTACAGCCCCGCCCAGTGGTTGGTCATGTCGGTGAACACGTTCTGATTGGCGGCGCTGGGGGCCACGTCGGCCGAGGCACGGGCCAGGTTGCCGCTGGCGTCAGAGACCTCCACGGTCACCCGGTGGGCGTAGCCGTCCGAGGCCGGGAGGGTGGCGCTGAGGACGCCGGTGGCCTCATTCCAGCTCTTCTCCACCGCTTTGCCGTCATAGAGCACGGTCACGCCGTCGCCGCTGAGGTTGCGGTCCACGTCGTCGGTGACGGTGGCGGTCACCTGGTTCCCCGAGAGGGAGAGCTTGATGACCGGGGGCGTCACGTCGCTGATGTTCTCATTGGAGGTGGTGAAGTGGTCCAGCCAGAAGGAACCGCTGGCGGCGTTCTCCCCGCCGCCGTAGACCACCGACAGAGTCAGGACAGTGGCGGCGTTGGCGGGCAGTGCGGCCACCACATGCTTCCAGCCGGTGAAGTTGAGGGCGGTGATGGCCATGTTGCTGGTCTCGCCATTCCGGTCGGCCACGGTGGCGGTGAGGGTGTTGCCGGAGTTATCGCCGTAGACCCACACGCCCAGGTAGCTCTCGTTCTCCGGCAGGGGCAGGTTCACGGCCAGGCTGGCGGTGCCGGAGTCAGTGGTGTCGTAGTCCAGCTTCAGGCTCTGGCGGCCGTTGTGGACATAGGTCAGGTTGGTCTCCGCCGAGGCGGTGGCGCTGTCGGTGTTGGTGAAGGCGGACAGGTCACCCTCACAGGTCTCCAGGGTCTTGACGTGACCGGCCACCGTCACCGGGATGGTCACGCTCTTGCTGCCGTAGCTGACGGTGATGTTGCCGCTGGCGCTGTCCATGCCGGCGGTAAAGACGCCGTTTTCATCGATGGTGCCCACCGCGCTGTCACAGGTCCAGGTGTAGCAGGTGTCCTGCGAGAGCAGGGAGAGCTTCCGCCAGGTGGCGCTGGCCTGCAGGTCCACCTGCTGGCCGGGGCTGAGGTTGAGGGTGCTGACCGCCTGGCCGCTGCTCTGGTTGGTCACGGCGATGGAGTCGGGGCTGTTCACCACCGTCACCGAGGCCACGCCGGTCCGGCCGGTGGCGCCGGTGGCCACGATCTGGGCCGTGCCGCTCTCCCCGCTGGCGGTGAAGAGGCCGTCCACCGTGATGGCGCCGTCTCCGTTCTGGATGGAGTAGGTCACCGCGTCACCGGTGTTCTGCATGGTGTAATAGGAGGTGTCCACCGGCGTGGCGCTGAACTGCACGCTGGCGCCCGAGAGGAGCAGGCTGGAGCTGGGGGTCACATAGTAGTGGTCCAGCACGCCGGTGGGCTGGAGATCGGTGGTGAGGAAGATGGCGGTACTGTTGGAGCGCTGCTGGCCGTCGGAGGGCTTGTTTTCCACACCCAGGGCACTCTCATCGGGATAGGTGGCTCCGATGGTGGTGGAGCCGCCGCCGTCCAGGGCGATGGCCTCCACACAGCCCAGCTCGATGAGCCGCATGGCGGTCTGCTCCAGCGTGCAGCCCACGCTGTACCCCGACTGGCCGCCGTCCAGGGTGTAGAAGATGACGGTGCCGTCGGACTTGATGCCGATGGCGGTACGCGCCCGGGTGGACTTGGCGTTGCTGTCACCGCTGAAGCTGCTGTAATTGACGGTACCGTTGGTCACCAGGCTGCTGGGCGCGCCGATGGCCTCCACTGCCTGGGACCAGTCGTTGGCAGTGTCCCGGCTGGTGAAGTCGATCTCCACCGTCTCGCCCACCTTGAGGGCCTTGAGCGGATCAGTCCAGGCCGCGCCGCACTGGTTGTTGACGGTGAGGACGTACTTGCCCTCCGGGATGGAGATGGAGCCGGTGGACTCCAGCACCTGCTCCACCTGGAAGACCATGCGCCCGCCGATGATCGGCTCGTCGGTGATGGTGAGGTTCACCCCGTCAGCCCGGGTGACGGTCTCCCCCACCTGGTCGGTGACCAGGCTGAGGACCACGTCCACGCCGGCGCTGGTGTTCTGGGTGGTGGAGCTGAAGGAGCTGTTCAGCAGGGTGTAGCCGCCGGTGCTGGTGCGCACCTTGTTGAGGCCGCCGGTGATGTTGTGGCCGGTACCGCCCCAGTAGGCCTGGATGGCAATCTTGGGCTGGCCGATGAAGGCGGTGCCGTCGCTGCGGAAGCCGATGCCCCCGTACCAGGAGCCGCTGGCGGTGCTGTCCACCGAGGGGGCGGACTCGATCACGCCGTCGGTGATGACCACACCCACCGGGGAGCCGGTGGACAGGGCGTAATAGTCGCCGTTGATGCCGCCCACCACACGCTTGCCCTGGTTTTCCAGAGACTGGGCCATGGAGGTGAGGGTGGCGCGGGAGAGGATGGTGTCTCCATAGGCGACGGTGGGGAGCACGTCGCTGTTGGGGGTGTAGGTGAGATAGTGCTCGGTGCGCAGATCGGAATATGTATCACTCCAGAAGATCTGCTGCGTGATGTCGGTCCCCACCGACAGGTCCACATTTCCCTGGTGGAGGTCGTGTCCCAGTGCCACGGAGGCCGAGGCCATGGAGCTGGTCATGCCCAGGACCACGGCTGCCGCGACAAGCCGTTTACGAAGAGTTGTCATAGGTAAAAATCCTCCCATAGGTGATAGCGCCCGCCGGGGTCCCGGCGGATAACAGACGAAGGCGCCCGGCCACTGCGCGGCCGGGCGCCCAGGAAACTGCATTTATGTTAACACAATCTGTTGTGATTGTAAACCGGCAGGAATGCCAAAAAAAGCGCTGTTCTTCCCATTAAGGTCCCTGAATCAGCCTTCCGCCCCGTTGGTTTTACCCCGATTCTGGCGGAGCTTGGGGAGGAGCTGCTCCAGGGCGGCCTTCTCCTGGATCTCCAGCAGCTCGCCGATAAGCTGATTGGACACCAGGAAGCCCTTGGGGGTGAAATACCACCGCCGGTCCTGCCGGGCGGCCCAGCCCTGGCGCTCGTATTCCTCCATGCGCTGCTCGATGGGGTCGAAGTTCATGAAATACTCCCGGCGGTACTCCCACTCCTCAATACCCCGGGTGGTGCGCAGGCGGAGCATCAGGTACTCGCTGCCCCGCTCCCGCTGGGGGATCAGGTCGGACTCATCCACGATGGAGCCGCCGTGGAGCACGCCGTCGATGTAGCGGTCCAGGCTGCGCACGAAGGAGTAGCGCCGCCCGCCAAAGTCGGAGTGGGCCCCGGGCCCGAAGCCGATGTAGGGGTTGCCCATCCAGTATTTCAGATTGTGCCGGGACTGGAAGCCGCTTTTGGCGAAATTGGAGATCTCGTACTGCTTGTACCCCGCCTCCTCCAAGCGCTCCACCGCCCAGAGATAGCAGTCGGCCTGGGCGTCGTCATCGGGAAGGGGCAGTCCGCCCGCCACCCGAAGGGCCAGGGGGGTGTGTTCCTCCACCTTCAGACCATAGCAGGACAGGTGCTCCGGCTCCAGCGCCAGGATCTGCTCCACGCTCTCCTTCCAGGAGTCCAGGTCCTGGCCGGGCAGGCCGTAGATGAGGTCCAGGCTCAGGTTTTTGAACTTGGCCTCCCGGGCGGCGGCCACGGCCTCTTTGGCCTGCTGGAAGGTGTGCAGGCGGCAGATGCTCTGCAGCTCCTGGTCGCAGGCCGACTGGACGCCCAGGGAGATGCGGTTGAAGCCCGCCCGGCGCAGCTTGCAGAGCATCTTCTTGTCCACGCTGTCGGGGTTACACTCCACGGTGACCTCCGCGTCCCGGGCCACGTCAAAGCGCTTGTTCACCTCGCCCAGCAGCTCCCGCAGGCGCTTTTCACCGTAATAGCTGGGGGTGCCGCCGCCGAAGTACACGGTGTCCACCTGATAGCCCTTGGCCAGGGGGGCCGTCTCCTTGATGTGGGCCAGAAGGGCCTTCTGATAGGGGTCCATCTGGTCCTCCCGTCCGGCCAGGGAGTAAAAATCGCAGTAGTCGCACTTACGGCGACAGAAGGGGATATGGATGTAAATGCCGAGTTTTCCTGGCATGGGTTCCACCTCGTTCTTGTGCCAAGATTGATTTTATTATTATACCCCTTTTTTCCCCACTTGAAAATAGGAGGATTTTCTGTGAAGGACAAACCGTCGGCCCCGGCTTTGCAATCCGCCGTAGTATGGTCTATAATAGTCAAAAATCCCGCTCGAGCAGGAGGAGAAGCCATGGAACAGAAAACACCTCTGCTGTGCGTCATCATCGCCCTCATCCTGTGCATAGCTGGGTTGCTGTGCTGGAAACGGGACCTGTTTGCCCGGTTCCACCATCCACTGCGGGAAAAATATCCTCATATTTCCAAATACTTTGGAACGGCGCTGATTTGTTTTGCCCTACTATGGCTGGCTCTTGTGGTAATCTTGCTGGCTGTTGACACGCACTGAGAAAGGAGAGATCTATGGAACAACGGACACCCCGGCGGCTGACGCTGACCGTGCCGCCGGAGAAGGACGGCCAGAGCGTGGACACCCTCCTGCGGCGGACGTTGTGCCTCTCCGGCACCGTGGTCAAGAGGGCCAAGCGGGAGCCGGAGGGCATTCTGCTGGACGGTGCGCCGGTGTTCGTCACCGCCCGCGCCCGGGCGGGGCAGGTCCTCTCGGTGCTGGTGGGGGATATGGCGGTGGAGAGCGGAGTGGTCCCCCGGCCCGGGCCGCTGGACCTTGTGTACGAGGATGAGGACCTGCTCATCGTCAACAAGGCCCCCGGTGTGGCGGTCCACCCCAGCCCCGACCACCACGACGATACGCTAGGTAATTTCTTGGCGGATTATTACTTAAAGACCGGCCAGACCATCCAGTTCCGGTCGGTGAACCGGCTGGACCGGGGTACCTCCGGGCTGATGTGCGTGGCCAAACACGCCCACGCCCAGGAGATTTTGAAGGGCCGCCTCCACACCGGCGGCTTCCGGCGGCGTTATCTGGCCGTCTGCGACGGTGTGCCAAATCCGCCCTCGGGCGTGGTGGACGCCCCTATTGGCCGCGCGGAGGGCTCCGTGCTGAAGCGGGAGGTCCGCCCCGACGGGGCGGAGGCGCGGACCCACTACCGAGTGCTCCGGAAGGCCGGAGGCCGGGCCCTGGTGGAGCTGGAGCTGGACACCGGGCGCACCCACCAGATCCGGGTCCACATGGCCTATCTGGGCTGTCCCCTCACCGGGGATTTCCTCTACGGGGTGGAAGACCGTACCCTCATCGGCCGGGCCGCCCTCCACTCCTGGCAGCTCCACCTGATCCACCCCATCACCGGCGCGGCGCTGGACCTGGAGGCCCCCCTCCCCGCCGACATGGCCGCCCTGCTACCTTAAAAGAAAGAGCCGCGGGTCCCCGTGAAAGGGTCCCGCGGCTCTGTTTGCGTTTTCTTTAGTTGGAAGCGGTGTCCAGGTCCTTGTCGCCGCCCCAGATCATGTTCTTGCGCAGCTCCTCGCCCACGATCTCCATCTGGTGCTTCTTGAGCTGGGCGCGCTTGGAGTTGAAGAAGGTGCGGCCGTTCTTGTTCTCGGCGATCCAACGGCCGGCGAAGGTGCCGTCCTGGATGTCGTCCAGAACCTTGCGCATATTCTTCTTGGTCTCCTCATAAGGAAGGACGCGGGGACCGGAGACGTACTCGCCAAACTCCGCGGTGTCGGAGATGGAGTAGTTCATGGCAGCCACGCCGCCCTTGTTGATGAGGTCGATGATGAGCTTCATCTCGTGGATGCACTCGAAGTAGGCGTTCTCGGGCTCGTAACCGGCCTCCACCAGGGTCTCGAAGCCGCACTTCATCAGGTCGACCACGCCGCCGCACAGCACGCACTGCTCGCCGAACAGGTCGGTCTCGGTCTCGTCGTGGAAGGTGGTCTCCATCACACCGGCGCGGGCGCCGCCGATGCCGGCGATGTAGGCCAGGGCGATCTTATAGGCGTTGCCGGTGGCGTTCTGCTCCACGGCCACCAGGCAGGGCACGCCCTTGCCGTTGACGTAGGTGGAGCGGACGGTGTGGCCGGGGCCCTTGGGGGCGGCCATGAACACGTCCACGCCGGCGGGCGGGACGATCTGCTGATAGCGGATATTGAAGCCGTGGGCGAACGCCAGGGCCTTGCCCTCGGTCATGTAGGGAGCGATGTCCTTCTTATAGACCTCGGCCTGGACCTCGTCGTTGATGAGCATCATGACGATGTCGCCCCACTTGGCGGCCTCGGCCACGGTCTTGACCTGCAGGCCGGCCTTCTCGGCGTTGGCCCAGTTCTTGGAACCCTCGCGCAGGCCCACGCACACGTCGCAGCCGGAATCCTTCAGGTTCATGGCATGAGCATGGCCCTGAGAGCCGTAGCCGATGATGGCGATCTTCTTGCCGTCCAGATAGCTCAGCTCGCAATCCTTCTCGTAATACATCTTAGCCATAGTTCTGCACTCCTTTATATAAACAAAAGTGGTTGGTTCCTTGTTTCGTCCTATGATACCACAGGCGCGGGGAAAAGAATGATACCTGTGATACAATCTCAAAAAAGATTTCCGGTTCCTTAAAGCACGTTCTTGCCCAGGTTGAACTTGGCGGCTGGTGGCCCTTACAGCACGTTCTTGCCCAGGTTGAACTCGGTCTTTTCCTTGGTCTCGTCGCCGATGGTATAGGCACCGCGCTCCAGGGCCACCATGCCGGTACGCACCAGCTCCAGGATACCGAAGGCGTCCAGCAGGCCCTGCATGGCCTCGGCCTTGTCCTCGTCGCCGATGAGGGCCAGGGTCAGGGACTTCAGGGAGACGTCGATGATGGAGGCCCGGAAGATGTTGGCGATCTGGATGACCTCGTTGCGGATGTCGTGGCTCTCGGCCTTGACCTTGAACATCACCAGCTCCCGGCGGATGGACCGCTCGGGCAGCAGCTCCTGCACGGAGTAGACGGTGAAGAGCTTGCGCAGCTGGTTCATGATCTGCTCGGTGCTCATGTTGTCAGCCAGCAGCTCAATGGTGATACGGGAGACGGTGGGGTCGTCGGTGGTGCCCACCGCCAGAGATTCGATGTTATACCCCTTGCGGGAGAAGAGCCGGGAGACCTGGGACAGGACGCCGGCAGAGTTTTCCACCAGAACCGAGAGGGTGTGGCGGGTGACGGGATTCATGCTGTCTTTCGTCGTCATAGTCTTACCCTCCTTATCGTTAGTCCAGCAGGAAATCGGTGGTCTGAGCGCCGGCCGACACCATGGGATGGACCATGGCGTCCTTGTCGATGTCGCAGTCGATGACCCAGCTCTCGCCGCTGTCCACCGCCTTGCGGAAGGCGGCCTCAAACTCCTCCTGGTTGGCCGCCCGGGCGCCGTGGAGGCCGTAGGCCTCGGCCAGCTTCACGAAATCGGGACCGCGGTCCAGGTCGGTCTGAGAGTAGCGCTCGCCGTAGATGAGGTGCTGCCACTGGCGGACCATACCCAGGGTGCGGTTGTCAAAGACCACGATGATGACCGGGATCTTATAGTACTGCGCGGTGGAGAGCTCATGGCAGTTCATGCGGAAGCAGCCGTCGCCGGTGCAGAGGACCACCACCTGGTCGGGGTTGCCCACCTTGGCGCCCATGGCGGCCCCCAGGCCGAAGCCCATGGTGCCGAAGCCTCCGGAGGTGATGAGCTGACCGGGACGGGAGAAGTGGTAGTACTGGGCGGACCACATCTGATGCTGGCCCACGTCGGTGGCGATGATGGCCTGGCCGTCGGTGACGTCGGAGATGGTCTCCAGGATCTCGTGGGGGTGGAGGATCTCGTCCTTTTTCAGGGGGACCTCCTTGTGGGAGAACACGAACTCCTTCCACTCGGGGTAGTCATGCTGAGGCAGCTTCTCGTTCAGGAGCTCCAGCACCCGGCGGGCGTCGCCGATGATGTGGTGGTAGGTCTTGACGTTCTTGTCGATCTCGGCGCGGTCGATGTCGATCTGGACGATCTTGGCCTGCTTGGCGAAGGTGGCGGGATGGGTAGCCACCCGGTCGGAGAAGCGGCAGCCGATGGCGATGAGCAGGTCGCACTGGCTGGAGGCGATGTTGGACGCGTGGGAGCCGTGCATGCCGATCATGCCGGTGAAGAGGGGGTGGTTGCCCGGGCAGGCGCCGCCGCCCATGATGGTGGAGGCCACCGGGGCGTTGAGGGTCTCGAAGAACTTGCGGAACTCGGGCACCGCGTTCTTGGAGCGGATGACGCCGCCGCCCACCAGCACCAGAGGTTTTTGGGCCTCCTCGATGAGGGCCAGGAGCTTGTCGATGTCGCCGTGGTCGGGCTCGGGAGTCTTGAGGTCGTGGCTGGAGCGGCGCAGCATGGCGGCCAGGCGGCCGTGGCGGCCGTGCTCGGACACGGGCAGGTACTCATACTCCGCGGAATCGTAGGTGACGTTCTTCAGAATGTCGATGAGCACCGGGCCGGGCCGGCCGGAGCGGGCGATGGCGAAGGCCTCCCGGATCACGTCGGCCAGATCCTCCGCCCGGCGCACCAGGTAGTTGCACTTGGTGATGGGCATGGTGATGCCGGTGATGTCCACCTCCTGGAAGGAGTCCTTACCGATGAGGCTCTCGCCCACGTTGACAGTGATGAACACCACAGGCGAGGAGTCCATGTAAGCCGTGGCGATGCCGGTGGTCAGGTTGGTGGCGCCGGGGCCGCTGGTGGCGAAGCACACGCCCACCTTGCCGGTGGCGCGGGCGTAGCCGTCGGCGGCGTGGGAGGCCCCCTGCTCGTGGGCGGTCAGGATATGGCGGATCTTCTCTTTATATCCGTGGAGCTCCAGCTCGTCATAAATGTTCAGGATGGTCCCGCCGGGATAGCCGAACACGGTGTCCACGCCCTGCTCCAGCAGGCACTCCATCAGGATCTGAGGGCTTTTCATCAACATAGGCGTATGTCCTCCTTTTTCTCCCCACAAACGCAAAAGGCCTCGTCCCAAATAGGACGAAGCCTCTACTCCGTGGTACCACCTAATTTCACGGCGCAAGAACGCCGTGCACTCTTGCCCTGGTAACGGTGGGCGTTCCGGCCCGGCCTACTTTCAGGGGCGGTCCCCCGCGTTCAGCCCGGCTGCTCCTGGTTGATGTTCCGCCCTCGGCCCCCGCAGGAGCTCCCACCAGCCGCTCCCTCTCTGCGCCGGTCAGGCCGTGCGTACTGTTCCAGTCATCGCCTTTTCCATCATGGAATCTGCCGGGCCTCTCTGCCCCGGCAAACCGTGAAATTATTGATTATGATACTCTCACTCCCCCCGTTTGTCAACCGCTTTTTTACGGACAATAGCGTGCTACTGCACTAAATTGAAAAAATGCCCCCCGTTCCGGTCCCAGCCCAAGATCGTCAATTTTCGAACAATCTGAGGCTCTTTTTGACTATACTAGCCAGTTTATATAAAAATGCGGAATATTATTGAAGAATCGCTGGACATTTATCACAGGTTGCGTTATGATAGGGGTTGTCAAATCGCGCCGATCCGGCGCAGAGAAGAGAGCGACGGGACGGATGCCTCCGGCATCCGTCCAACACTGGCCCCGTCAGGGGCCTGATTTGTGAGGTGGACCTATGAAACTATCCTTTTATGGCGGTGTGCATCCGGACGAGCGGAAGGATGCGACCTGCGGGAAGGCGGTGGAGCCTCTGCGCAAAGCCCCGGCCCAGGTCGTCATGTCCATGTCCATGCACCTGGGCGCGCCCTGCGCGCCCGTGGTCCAGGTGGGCGATACGGTGACCGTCGGTCAGAAGATCGCCGCCCCCACCGGACTGGGCGCCCCCATCCACGCCAGTGTCTCCGGCAAGGTGGTGGCCATCGAGCCCCGGCCCTACTGCGGCGGCGGCATGATGAACTCGGTGGTCATCGAGAATGACTTCCAGAACACCTTCGGCTCCGAGCTGACCCCCCACCCCGACTATGAGAAGCTCACCCCCGACCAGATCGTGGAGATCGTCCGGGAGGGCGGCCTCACCGGTATGGGCGGCGCCGGCTTCCCCACCCATGTGAAGATCAGCTCCGGCCTCGGCAAGGTGGACACGGTGATCGTCAACGCCGCCGAGTGTGAGCCCTACATCACCGCCGACCACCGGCTCATGCTGGAGCAGGGCGAGCGGATCATCGAGGGCCTGAAAATCCTCATGCACACCTTTGGCCTCCAGAAGGGCTACATCGCCATCGAGGACAACAAGCCCGACGCCATTGAGCACATGAAGGGCCTGGCCAAGGACGGCATCGAGGTCGTGGCCTGCCGCACCCGGTACCCCCAGGGCGCTGAGAAGCAGCTCATCCAGCGCATCACCGGCCGCGAGGTGCCCCCCGGCGGTCTGCCCGCCCACGTGGGCTGCGCCGTCTTCAACGCTGGCACCACCGCTGCGGTGTATGACGCCGTGGTGAAGGGCATCCCCCTCACCCAGCGCATCGTCACCCTCACCGGCGGCGCGCTGAAGGAGCCCCGCAACGTGCTGGTGCCCTTCGGCACCCCCATGTCCCACCTGGTGGAAGAGGCCGGTGGCTTCAAAGAGGAGCCCGACCGCATCCTGGTGGGCGGCCCCATGATGGGCATTGCCCTCTACGACCTGAACGCCTGCACCATCAAGGGCAACAACGCCCTGCTGTGCATGACCAAGGGCGAGGCCGCCGAGCATGTGGAGACCCCCACCTGCATCCGCTGCGGCAAGTGCGTCAACGTCTGCCCCATGCACCTGACTCCCGTGTACATGCACCTGTACGCCGAGAAGCGCATGTGGGACGAGGCGGAGGCCATGCATGTGGGCGACTGCATCGAGTGCGGCTCCTGCAACTACATCTGCCCCGCCCGGGTGCCCCTGGTCCAGTCCTTCCGGATGGCCAAGTTTGAGATCCGCACCCTTGCCATGAAGCGCAAGGCCGAGGCAGAGAAGGAGGCCAAAAAGGCATGATCGACACGAAAAATCTGAAGCTCACCGTGGCTTCCTCTCCCCACGTCTGCTCCCCCGTCAACACCCGGCGGCTGATGCTGGACGTGCTCATCTCCCTGCTGCCTGCCCTGTGCATGGCGGTGTACGTCTTTGGTCCCCGCGCCCTCACCCTCACCGCTGTGTCGGTGCTGGGCTGTGAGTTCTTCGAGTGGGGCTACCGCAAGCTCCTGAAAAAGCCCTGCTCCAACGGCGACCTGTCCGCCGCCGTCACCGGCGTGCTGCTGGCCTTTGTCTGCCCGGTGACCCTGCCCTACTGGGTCCTCCTCATCGGCGACTTCTTCGCCATCGTGGTGGTCAAGCAACTCTTCGGCGGCCTGGGTCAGAACTTCATGAACCCCGCTCTGGCTGGCCGTGCCTTCCTGATGATGTCCTACCCCGTGGCCATGACCACCTGGGTCCGCCCCGGTGTGGAAAACTGGGCGGGCGTGTTCTCCGCCGCCGACGCCACCACCGGCGCCACCCCCATGGCCTCCCTCCACGCCCATCTGGACGTGGCCTCCGGCCTGAAGGTCCACACCCTGCCGGAGGATGGCCTGGCCAACCTCTTCGTGGGCAACGTGGGCGGCTGCGTGGGCGAGGTCTCCGCGCTGCTGCTGCTCCTGGGCGGCATCTACCTCATCTGGCGGGGCGTCATCCGCTTCCGCATCCCCGTGGCCTACCTGGGCACCGTGGCGGTGCTGTGCTTCCTCTTCCCCCAGGGCGGCATCGACCGTGTGGACTGGATGCTCTACAACCTCTGCGGCGGCGGTCTGATGCTGGGTGCCTTCTTCATGGCCACCGACTATGTGACCAGCCCCGTCACCAAGCTGGGTGAGATCTACTTCGGCATCGGCTGCGGCCTGCTGACCATCTTCATCCGCTACTTCGGCGGCTACGCCGAGGGCGTCAGCTACGCCATCCTCATCATGAACATCTGCGTGTGGCTGCTGGATAAGGCCGGCAAGCCCGCTCGCTTTGGCGTCACCAAAGAGATGAAGGCCAAGGCAAAAGCCGCGAAAAAGGAGGGTTAAGCGCCATGAATGAAACCAAGAAAAAAGGAGCCGGCATGGCGCAGCTGGTGCTGGTGCTCTTCGCCATCAGCGCCATCACCGCTCTGCTTCTGGGCCTGGTGAACAGCCTGACCGCCGACGCCATCGCCGCCAACCAGCAGGCCAAGATCGAGAAGGCCATGAACGAGGTCCTTCCCGCCAGCGCCTATACCGATGTCACCGCGTCCTATGCCGGCGGCGACGCCACCGTGGACACCATTTATGAGGCTGAGGGTGCGGGCTATGTGGTCCAGGTCTCCCCCTCCGGCAGCTTCAGCGGCACCCTGTCCGTCATGGTGGGCGTCACCAGCGACGGCGCCTGCTCCGGCATCTCCATCGTCAAGACCAGCGAGACCTCCGGTCTGGGCGCCAACGCCAGCAAGGACTACTTCCGTGAGCAGTTCCAGGGTCTGACCGGCACCGCCTCCGTCACCAAGGACGGCGGCACCATCGAGGCCCTCACTGGCGCTACCATCACCTCCCGCGCGGTGTGCAACGCCGTCAACAGCGCTGTGGCCGCCGCGGCCAGCATGGGTTAAGGAGGGTCATCATGGATATCAAAAAGCAATTCAAAGAGGGCCTCATTACCCAGAACCCCGTTACCGTGCAGCTGCTGGGCATGTGCTCCGTCATGGCCATCACCACCACCCTCTTCAACGGTATCGGCATGGGCCTGTCGGTTCTGGTCATCCTGACCTGCGCCAACGTGGTCATCTCCCTGCTGCGGAAGATCATCCCCAGCAAGGTGCGTATCGCCTGCTACATCGTGGTCATCGCCGGCTTCGTTACCATCGTGGATCTGCTGCTCCAGGCCTATCTCCCCGACCTGAGTGAGAGCCTGGGTCTGTTCATCCCCCTGATCGTGGTCAACTGTATCATCCTGGGCCGTGCCGAGTCCTTCGCCTCCAAGAACGGCGTGGCTGCCTCTGCTGTGGATGGCGTGTTCCAGGGCCTGGGCTACACCGTCATCCTGGTCATCATGTGCGTGGTCCGTGAGTTCCTGGGCAACGGCACCTTCGGCGGCGGCATCCTCAACGGCGGCGACGGCATCCGCATCCTCCCCGAGGGTATCCCCGCCCTGGGCATGGTGCTGCCGGTGGGCGGCTTCCTCACCCTGGCCTGCGTCATTGCCGCCATGCAGTACTTCCTCAACAAGCCCAAGAAGAACGCTGACACGAAAGAGGAGGTGTCCAAGTAATGGATTTCGCACAACTGTTCAGCATCGCCCTGGGCGCGATCCTGGTCAATAACTTTATCTTCTCCCAGTTCCTGGGCATCTGCCCCTTCATGGGCGTCTCCAAGAAGATCGACACCGCCCTGGGCATGGGCATGGCCGTTATCTTCGTCATGGGCGTGGCCAGCGCCGTGTGCTGGCCCATCAACCAGCTGCTGCTGAGCCTGGATCTGAAGTTCATGCAGACCGTGACCTTCATCCTGGTCATCGCCTCCCTGGTGCAGTTCGTGGAGATGTTCCTCCAGAAGGCCATGCCCTCCCTCTATCAGGCTCTGGGCGTGTACCTCCCCCTGATCACCACCAACTGCGCCGTGCTGGGCGTGGTGCTCCAGAACACCCAGAACAGCTACAACTTCATCGAGAGCGTGGTCTACGGCGTCACCGGCGGCGTGGGCTTCCTGCTGGCCATCGTGCTCTTCGCCAGTGTGCGGGAGCGCCTGGAGTTCTCCGAGTGCCCCAAGTCCTTTGAAGGCTTCCCCATCGCGCTGGTCACCGCCGGCCTGCTGGCCCTGGCCTTCCTGGGCTTCTCCGGCCTGAGTGTCTTTTAAGGGGGATTTTACATGGATATGACTGTGATTTATGCCCTGCTGGTGCTGGGCGTCCTGGGCGGTGTGTTCGGCCTGATCCTGGCCTTCGCCTCCAAGGCCTTCGCCGTGGAGAAGGACCCCCGGGAAGAGGCCATCGCCGAGGTGCTCCCCGGCGCCAACTGCGGCGGCTGCGGCTATCCCGGCTGTGCCGGTTATGCCGCCGCTGTGGCTGCCGGTAAGGCTGCCACCAACTGCTGCGCCGCCGGCGGCGACGCCGTGACCGCCAAGATCTCTGAGATCATGGGCGTGAAGGCCGAGGCCGGTGTGAAGATGATCGCCCAGGTGCAGTGCACCGGCGGCTGCCGCGGCCACGAGAAGTACGAGTACGCCGGTATCGCCGACTGCTCCGCCGCCTCCCGCCTGCCCGGCGGCGGCCCTGCCGGCTGCTCCTTCGGCTGTCTGGGCTTCGGCACCTGTGAGAAGGTGTGCCCCTTCGACGCCATCCACGTGGTGGACGGCGTGGCCAAGGTGGACGAGGACAAGTGTAAGGCCTGTAAGAAGTGCATCGACGCCTGCCCCCGCCACATCATCCTCCTGGCCCCCTACAAGACCAAGCGCCACGTGGCCATCACCTGCTCCTCCAAGGACAAGGGTGTGGTGGTGCGCCAGGTCTGCGACAACGGCTGCATCGGCTGCTCCCTGTGCGCCAAGGCCTGCCCCAAGGAGGCCATCACGGTGGAGAAGAACCTGGCCGTCATCGACTACGACAAGTGCGTGGGCTGCGGCATCTGTGCCCAGAAGTGCCCCCGCAAGCTCATCACGGTGGACGGCAAGGTCCCCGAGGTGAAGCCCGCCGCCCCCAAGGCCGCTCCCGCCGCTGCGGGCGCTGCCAAGGCGGAGTAATTCTGCAAAAAACCGGTATGCCTGGGAAGTCCTCCGGGCATACCGGTTTTTCTCCTGCCGAAAAAAAATACGCGGGGGCTTTTCCCGCCCCCACAAATCCGGTATACTGAATACTGAGCTACCAAGCATGCGGGAGCGGTGAGCCGCCCCGCCGGACGATCAAAGGAGGAATCCCCATGGATTACGCAGTGGAATCTCTGAAGAAGCACTATGAGTGGAAGGGCAAGCTGGAAGTGACCCCCCGGGCCGCCGTGGACAGCAAGGAGGCCCTCTCCCTGGCCTATACCCCTGGCGTGGCCCAGCCCTGCCTGGAGATCCAGAAGGACGTCAACAAGAGCTACGACCTCACCCGCCGCTGGAACACCGTGGCGGTGGTCACCGACGGTACCGCCGTGCTGGGCCTGGGCGACATCGGCCCCGAGGCCGGAATGCCCGTCATGGAGGGCAAGTGCGTCCTCTTCAAGGCCTTCGGCGATGTGGACGCCATCCCCCTGTGCGTCCGCTCCAAGGACGTGGACGAGATCGTCCACACCGTGGCCCTGCTGGCCGGCTCCTTCGGCGGCGTGAACCTGGAGGACATCTCCGCTCCCCGCTGCTTTGAGATCGAGAAGAAGCTGAAAGAGCAGTGCGACATCCCCATCTTCCACGATGACCAGCACGGTACCGCCGTCATCACCCTGGCGGGCCTCCTCAACGCCCTGAAGGTGGTGGGCAAGAAGATCGAGGACGTGAAGATCGTCACCTCCGGCGCGGGCGCTGCCGGCATCGCCATCATCAAGCTCCTGATGAGCATGGGCCTGAAGAACGTCATCATGACCGACCGCACCGGCGCTATCTACGAGGGCCGTGAGGGCCTGAACCCCGTGAAGGAGGAAATGGCCAAGATCACCAACTTCAACCACGAGAAGGGCACCCTTGCCGAGGTCATCCAGGGCGCCGACGTGTTCATCGGCGTGTCCGCCCCCGGCACCCTCACCAAGGAGATGGTCTCCACCATGGCCAAGGACGCCATCATCTTCGCCTGTGCCAACCCCGTGCCTGAGATCTTCCCCGACGAGGCCAAGGCCGGCGGCGCCGCTGTGGTCTCCACCGGCCGCAGCGACTTCCCCAACCAGGTCAACAACGTTCTGGCCTTCCCCGGCATCTTCCGCGGCGCCCTGGATGTGCGTGCTTCCGACATCAACGACGCCATGAAGGTGGCCGCCGCCCGGGCCATCGCCGGGCTGGTGAGCGACGAGGAGCTGAACGCCGACTACATCCTCCCCGCCGCCTTCGACCCCCGCGTCAAGGACGCCGTGGCCCAGGCCGTGGCTCAGGCCGCCCGGGACTCCGGTGTGGCCCGCATCTAAATCCAAGTTCCCGCGGCGGAGCCTCTCTGGCTCCGCCGCTTTTTCGTTCCTGAAAAATTTTTATCATTCCCCCCTTCACAAAAAGACTTTATTGTGTTAATATACTAAAGCAACAGTGCAGCACTGTATCGCTGCCAGAACGGATGGAGGAAGAATGATATGAACAAGAAGCTGCTCTCTCTGGCCCTGGCCGGCGCGCTGGGCCTCTCTCTCACCGCCTGCGGCGGCGGTACCACCTCCCAGCCCAGCACCAACCCCAGCACTCAGCCCTCCGATGCGCAGGAGAGCGCCGCGCAGACTGAGAGCGATCTGCAGTATGTCAAGGACAAGGGCACCCTGGTGGTGGGCATCACCTACTTCGAGCCCATGGACTACAAGGCCGAAGGCAGCGACGAGTGGATCGGATTCGATGCCGACATGGCCAAGGAATTCGCCGAGAGCCTGGGCGTCTCCGTGGAGTTCCAGGAGATCACCTGGGACTACAAGGTGGAGGAGCTCAACTCCAAGGCCATCGACTGTGTCTGGAACGGCATGACCCTCACCGACGAGGTCCTGTCGGCCATGGGCACCTCGAACCCCTACTGCACCAACTATCAGGTCCTGGTCTATAGTAGCGATAAGGCCGCTGATTTTGAGGGCCTGACCTCTCTGGAGGGCCTGAATGTGGCCGTGGAATCCGGCTCCGCCGGTGAAGATGCCGCCGTGGCCCTGGGCGCCACCACCGTGCCGGTGCAGTCCCAGGCCAACACCCTGATGGAAGTGGCCGCCGGAACTTCCGACGCCGCCGTCATTGACGTGCTCATGGCCGCCGCCATGACCGGCGAGGGCACCAGCTATGCCGACCTCTCTTACAGCCTGAACCTCAACGACGCTCAGGGTCTGGAGTCTGAGGAGTACGGCGTGGGCTTCCGTCAGGGCTCCGATCTGGTGGATGCCTTCAACAGCTTCTGGGCCGATGAGGTCGCCAGCGGCAGCGCCCTGGAAATCGCCACCACCTACGGCCTTCAGGATGCCGTGATCCTGGAGTAAGGCCTGTTCTATCCCCAAGGCAGAGCGCGCCGTGAGCGCGCTCTGCCTTTCCACGGTTTTCTTCCACCATACCACCTCGAGAGGACGATACCATGATCGAATTTTTCACATCCGATACCTTCCAGACCGTCCTGGCCGCCCTGAACAGCGGCTTTCTGAAAACCCTCCAGATCTTCTTCTTCACCCTGGTGGGAGCGCTGCCCCTGGGTCTGGTGATCTCCTTCGGCTCCATGAGCCGCTTCACCCCCCTGCGCTGGGTCACCCGCACGGTGGTGTGGGCCATCCGGGGCACCCCTCTGGTGCTCCAGATCATCGCCCTCTTCTATGTGCCCGGGATTCAGAAGTGGTTCACCTGGCCCAGCGGTGAGAGCGGCCGAATGACGGCGGTATGTGTGGCCTTCATCATCAACTACGCCTGCTATTTCTCGGAAATCTACCGCGGCGGCATCCAGGGCGTGCCCAAGGGGCAGCAGGAGGCCGGTCAGGTGCTGGGCATGACCAAGTCCCAGATCTTCTTCCACATCACCCTGCTCCAGATGATCAAGCGCATCGTCCCCCCCATGTCCAACGAGATCATCACCCTGGTCAAGGACACCTCGCTGGCCCGGGTCATTGCGCTGCAGGAGGTCATCTGGATGGGCGAGTCCTTCATGAAGGGCAACTCCGGCATCTCTGGCCTCGTGTGGCCCCTCTTCTTCACGGCGGTGTACTATCTGGTGTTCAGCGGCATCGTCACCATGCTCTTGGGCAAGCTGGAGCGCAAACTGGCCTTCTTTCAGTAACTAGGAGGAGCAAACATGGCAATTTTGGACGTACATAACATCGAAAAGCACTTCGGCTCCACCCGGGTGCTGGAGGACATCAGCTTCTCCCTGGAAAAGGGCCAGTCCCTGGCCATCATCGGCTCCTCCGGCAGCGGCAAGACCACGCTGCTGCGCTGCCTGAACTTTCTGGAAAAGCCCGACCAGGGCTCCATCGCGGTAAACGGCAATGTGATCTTCGACGCCTCCGACCCCGCCACCCAGCGGGAGAGCGAGGTGCGGAAAAAGCGCCTCCACTTCGGCATGGTGTTCCAGTCCTTCAACCTCTTCCCCCAGTATACGGCCCTGAAAAACGTCACCCTGGCCAAGGAGCTGCTCAGCCAGGAGCGCCCCGACTTCAAGCAGAACAAGAAGGCCATTCTGGACGAGATCCAGGCCGAGGGCGAGGCCCTGCTGGCCAAGATGGGTCTGGCCGAGCGATGCAACCACTACCCCAGCCAGCTCTCCGGCGGCCAGCAGCAGCGGGTGGCCATCGCCCGGGCTCTGGCCCTCCACCCCGACATTCTCTGCTTTGACGAGCCCACCTCCGCCCTGGACCCCGAGCTCACCGGCGAGGTGCTGAAGGTCATCCGGAGTCTGGCCGAGCAAAAGACCACCATGATCATCGTCACCCACGAGATGGCCTTCGCCCGGGATGTGGCCGACGAGGTCATCTTCATGGACGGCGGCGTTATTGTGGAGAAGGGACCCGCCCGGGAGGTCATCGAGCACCCCCGGGAGGAGCGCACCCGTCAGTTCCTCTCCCGCTACGCCGACGCCAACTGAATCCCACGAGTCCCCGCCCTTTTTTCCGGGCGGGGGCTCTTTTTCCGCTGTTCCTCCCGCCGGTTCTGTGATATAATGGAACGAACTCAGGGCGGATCACCGCCCTCAGGAAGGAGACCCCCATGGAAGAGATCTATTTGCCCGTCCTCTCCCATTTCCGAAACGAAAATTTCTGGACCGCCAGCGCCGGCCGGATGCGCTATCGGGTGGACCCGGTGGAGAATACCCTGTTCGCCCAGGTGTGGGAGGGGCCCTACGGCTACGCCCTCAGCGAGGTGGAGGAACACACCAGCTTTCCCCTCTCGGAGGAGGGGCTGGAGGAGCTGCGGGCCTGGGTGGCAAAGTGGAGTGAGACCATCAACGCCCGCCCCAAGCGCTCCCTGGCCGAGGAGCTGGCGCGCCGGGAGGCCGCGCAGGCCCGCCTGGACGCCGCCAAATCCGAAGAAGCGAAACAGGGCTAATATAGCTGATTTTTTGATATTTGGAAAGGGTGTATGACCCATGACTGACAGCAGCATTCACGACTATCTGAAACCCGGCTGCCACGCCCACTTAGTGGGCATCGGAGGCGTATCCATGGCCCCCCTGGCGGAAGTCCTCCACGGCGCGGGCATGACCATCACCGGCTCCGACATGCGGGAGAGCGCCGCGGTGGAGCACCTGCGCTCCCTGGGCATCTCGGTGGCCATCGGCCAGAAGGCGGAGAACGTGGCGTGGGCGGACCTCGTCATCCGCACCGCCGCCGCCCACGACTCCAACCCGGAGATCGCCGCCGCCCGGGCCGCCGGCATCCCCGTCTACGAGCGGGCCCAGGCCTGGGGCTCCATCATGCGGGGCTACCGCAACGCCCTCTGCATCTCGGGCACCCACGGCAAGACCACCACCACTTCTATGTGCACCCACATCGCCATGGCCGCCGCCGCCGACCCCACTGTTATGATCGGCGGCACCCTCCCCCTGCTGGGAGCCGGCCACCGGGTGGGCCACGGAGACACCATCATTCTGGAGAGCTGCGAGTACTGCAACTCCTTCCTCCACTTCTACCCCACCATCGCCGTCATCCTCAACGTGGAGGCCGACCACCTGGACTTCTTCAAGGACCTGGAGGACGTGGAGCACTCCTTCCGGGCCTTCGCCGACCGGATTCCCGAGGGCGGCCTCATCATCGCCAACCGGGACGACGCCAACACCATGCACACCCTGGAGGGGGAGACCCGTCCGGTGATGACCTTCGGCCTGGACGAGGGCGATGTCCACGCCGCCAACCTCACCTGGACCAACGGCCTGCCCGCCTTTGATATCATCCTTCAGGGCCAGAAGTTCGCCCATGTGGCCCTCCAGGTCCCCGGCGTCCACAACGTCAAGAACGCCCTGGCCGCCGCCGCGTCGGCCATCGCCCTCCACTTCCCCGTCTCCGCCGTGGAGGAGGGCCTGGGCGCCTTCCTGGGTGCGGGCCGCCGCTTCGAGCACAAGGGGACCTACCACGGCGCGGAGGTCTATGACGACTACGCCCACCACCCCGGCGAGCTGGAGGCCCTGTTCCGGGCGGTGAAGGGCCTGGGCTACAAGCGGGTCATCTGCGCCTTCCAGCCCCACACCTACTCCCGTACCAAGGCCCTCTTCGACGACTTCGCCAAGGTGCTCCAGGAGCCCGACATCACCATTCTGGCCGAGATCTACGCCGCCCGGGAGACCAACGACATCGGCATCTCCTCGGCGGACCTGGCCAAGGTCATCCCCGGCAGCCGCTATTACGCCACGCTGCCGGAGGTCACCCAGGCTCTGGCGGACCTGGCCCAGGAGGGGGACCTCATCCTCACCGTGGGCGCGGGCGACATCTACACCGCCGGCGAGGCTCTGGTGAACCTGTCTTCCTGATTTGATTCGAAAAGCAGACCTTCTCTAAGAGAAGGTCCGCTTTTTTATACGCGCCGGTACTTCCGTTTCCGTGGACGGGTGTGATATAATAGCCTTTGCTCAATCACCCCGGGTGCTCCCGGGCGCAGGAGGAAGCGCGATGCTCTTCAACTCACTGGACTTCCTGATCTTTTTCCCGCTGGTCACTTTTTTCTACTTCGTACTGCCCCACCGGGTGCGGTGGGTGTGGCTGCTGGTGGCCAGCTACTACTTCTATATGTGCTGGAACCCCCGGTACGCCCTGCTGATGGCCCTGTCCACCCTCATCACCTACCTGAGCGGTCTGCTCATCCATCGGGCCAACCAGGTCAGCGATGCGGTCAAGCGGGCGCGGCTGCGCAAGCTTTGGGTGGCCCTCAGCTTCACCAGCAACCTGGCCATCCTCTTCTGCTTCAAATACTGGGACTTTTTCTGGAACAACCTGGAGGCCGTGCTGGCCCTGGGGGGCATCGCTCTCCACAAGCCGGTCTTTGATGTGGTGCTCCCCGTGGGCATCTCCTTCTACACCTTCCAGGCCCTGAGCTACACCATGGACGTCTACCGCGGCGAGGTGGAGGCCGAGCGCAACCCCTTCCGGTACGCCCTCTTCGTCTCCTTCTTCCCCCAGCTGGTGGCCGGCCCCATCGAGCGGAGCAAGAATCTGCTCCATCAGGTCCACGAGCGCCACACCTTTGACGCCCAGTGGGCCCGGTCGGGCCTGCTGCTCATGCTGTGGGGCCTCTTTCAGAAGATGGTGGTGGCCGACCGGGTGGCCACGGTGGTGGACACCGTTTTTAACCAGTACACTACCATGCCCGCCTGGGCCATCGTTCTGGCGGTGTTCCTCTTCGCCTTCCAGATCTACTGCGACTTCGGCGGCTACTCCAACATCGCCATCGGCGCGGCCCAGGTCATGGGCTTCAGCCTGATGGAGAATTTCCGCCAGCCCTACCTGTCCCGGTCCTGCGGGGAGTTCTGGCACCGGTGGCACATCTCCCTGTCCACCTGGTTCCGGGATTACCTCTACATCCCCCTGGGCGGCAACCGGAAGGGAAAGGTCCGGAAGTACCTCAATAACCTCGTCACCTTCCTGGCCTCCGGCCTGTGGCACGGAGCCAGCTGGAACTATGTGGTGTGGGGCGGGCTCAACGGCCTCTATCAGGTCATCGGCGACATCCTCCGCCCCGCTCGGGAGAAGCTCTGCTCCGCCCTCCACATCCCCACCAAGACCCTCGTCTGGCAGGGAGTGCGGGTGGTGGTGACCTTCCTCTTCATCGACTTCGCCTGGCTCTTCTTCCGCGCCCCCTCCTTCTCCACGGCGCTGGACATCCTGGCTGTGGCTCTCTCCGGCGGCGTGGCCGCCGGGCCGGAGTTTACGCTGGGTCTGGACGCGCCGGAGCTGAAGGTGATGGCCCTCTCCCTCCTGGCCCTGGTGGTGGTGGACGGGCTGAATGCCGCACATATCCAGGTGCGGGACTACCTGCTGCGCCTGCCCCTCCCGGTGCGGTGGGTGTGCTATCTGGTGTGCATCTATCTCATTCTCATTTTCGGCATCTACGGACCCGGCTTCTCCGAGTCCCAGTTCATCTATTTCCAGTTCTGAGGTGGACCCATGACAGCCAACAAAAAGTTTTTCCTCAGTGTGTTTGTGTTCGCCCTCATCTTCCTCATGACCGTCGGGCCCATCACCTGGCTCTTCGCCCGCAAGTCCCTGGAGGGACCCTGGGACATGACCGAGAAGATCGGCGGCTTCTACAACGAGCCGGAGCGGGAGTTCTCCGTGATGTTCTTCGGCTCCTCCCATGTGTACGCCTCGGTGTCCCCCCTCCAGCTCTGGGCCAACACCGGCATCAAGAGCTATGTGTTCGCTACCCAGCTCCAGCCCATGTGGGCCACCTACCACTACATCAAGGAGGCCCTCAAGACCCAGGACCCCCAGCTCATCGTGGTGGAGTGCAACATGATGGGGGGCGACCAGGAGTACTACGACGACGGCGTGAATTTCTCCTTCACGGACGACATTCCCCTGTCCCTCAATAAGATCCAGCTGGCCTACGCCTCCGCCCCCGAGGGGGAGCGGGCTCCGCTGATCTGGAACTTTATGAAGTACCACGGCCGCTGGGACGAGCTGGAGGACGCGGACTGGAACACCGAGCGCTCGGACCTCCACGACCCCTACAAGGGCTATGTGCTCCTGCCGGACAAGCAGGTGGTCACCCCCGAGGTCATCCCCATGGAAGAGGGGGAGAGCGGGGAGCTGCTGGACAAGAATGTAGAGTACCTGGCCAAGATCGTGGCCCTGTGCGAGGCCAAGGACATCGACCTCTGGCTCATCAAGTCCCCCTCCAACACCGCCCTGGAGGAGACCCAGGCCCTGCGGATGGATGCTGTGGAGGCCCTGGCCGCCGCCTACGGCGTGCCCTTTGACGACTTCAACGACTGCTACGATGAGATTGGCCTGACCCTGGACGACTTCTATGACCAGCGGCATCTGACCGGCTCGGGCGCGGTGAAGTTCACCAACTACCTGAGCATCCAGCTCAGCCGCCGCTGGCCCGACCTGATGGCCCAGTCGGACGACGAAGCCTGGGCGGCCGACTATGAAAATTACCGCGCCGCCCTGGAAGGCGACGCATAAGGCGCAAAAAGACCCCCGCCGGAGAGATGGTTTTCTCTCCGGCGGGGGTTTTGTCATTTCTTTTTGTACTGTTCCAGAAAAGCCGCGTCCTTGATCTCCAGGCCCCGCTCCCCGGCCAGGCCCTCAATGTGGTGGGTGAACTCGTGGGCCAGGGTGTCGTAGAGCTCGTCCTCCCAGTCCTCCCGCGTCCAGTGCTCCTGCTGGGCCAGGGCCAGGAAGGAGCCGTAATAGAGGTTGATGTACCGGCCCATCTGGTCGTTGCAGTACTCCCCCATGATGAAGAGGTTTTCCTCCGGGTAGTCGGGGTCGGGCATGGCCTCCGGCAGCAGGGAGATGCCGCCGTTCAGGTCCTCGTAAAACTCCGGCGGGAACTCCTCGGCCAACTCATCCAGGAGGTCGCCCGCCTGGTCAAAGGTCAGAATGTCCATGTTGTCTCCTTATTCCGGGATCCGGGCCGTCAGGGTCAGGAGGGCGTGGACGTCCTCTGTTCCCACCGGCTTATAGAAATCGTGGTTGGTGCTCACATCGGTCAATTTTCCGGCCCGCACATCCAGCTTCCGCTCCAGGCTCAGACCTTCTATGGAAAGGCTCCCCTCCATAGGCAGGTCGGAGAGCTGACCGGAGAAGTCCAGGATGTCGTCCATGAAGCCCTGGGCCCACCAGCCCTCCCGGGCTCCCAGCAGGGACGCCGCCAGGACGTTGACCATAGCTTGGTCCGGGACACCGTAGACCCCCGCGTCCGGTCGGCTCACCCAGGTGACGGTGAAGCCGGTGACCTTCCCCGTCTCGTCGGTTTCCAGGGTCAGGTTGGGCTGGTACCAGCCCAGGGCGCTGTCCAGAAGCTTGCTCCAGGTGGAGTCGGCCACGCCGTTCTCATCTAGAGCAGGGACGTCCTGGTCCAGAAGGCTCGCGTAATAGTTGTAATTGCGTGAAAACTCGGTGACCGTCAGGTCTCCCCGGCAGGGGGGCAGCAGTGCGAAGAATCCCACCTGTACGGTCAGGACCAGAATCGCCACCACGGCCGCCACCCAGCCGACGAACTGCCGGACCTTCAGCTCCTCGGCCACATAGGAGAGGTCCTCCTCCACCGGCAGCGCGTCGTCGCTGTCCCAGGGCATGGGCTCCCCGTCCCGGCAGGCGCGGTAGCTCTTCCACTCCCGGATGATGTTGTAAATGGGGATGTTGTAGCCCTCGCCCCTCCCGAAGAGCCGCCACGCCCGCTGTCTCGCCCGGCGGAGGGTCAGCTTTTCCCCGTTCCGGTCCCGGACCTTCAGGCCCAGCAGCCACTTGCCCGGGGTATAGCCCCAGGTGTGGAGGAGCAGCGGCTCCACCAGCAGGAGAAGCAGGTAAGCGGGATAGCTCTTCAGCCAGGTGACAATCAGGTTGTCCGGCAGTTGGATGTGCAGCGCCGTGGAGAGGATCACCCAGGGCAGGGCGCAGATGGACAGGTCCAGAAACCGGGCGCCCCAGCGCCGGATGGGGTTGGGGGCCACCGACGGGGGCGGCTGAGTCTCCCGGGGCTGTGGGAAATGAGGGGCCGGGGGCGGGACGTCCCGCTCCAGCTCCCGGAGCCAAGGCCGGGGGTCCAGGGCGTCGTAGCTCTCCCCTTCCGCCCGCAGGGCGCGGCACACCCGGAAGGAGCGCTCCAGCGCGGTCTGGTCGGCGGAGAGTTCCCCCAGCTGCCGGTCCAGGGCCTCTTTCAGGCTAAGTTCTCCGGCCTGGATGCGGCGGATGGTGTCCACCTCCAGGTGGAGCTGCCGCAGCAGCTTCACCTTTTCCAGGGTGCACAGGTCCTCCTCGGTGTAGTCCCGGTAGTTGTTGGCCCCGCGGCCCGGGTGCAGGAGGCCCTCCTGTTCGTAATAGCGGACGCTGGCCCGGGGCAGGTCCAGGCGCTGCTCCAGCTCCTTGATCGTCATGGTATCCCCTCCTTTGACACCATTGTAAAGGATGAACCCGGTTGACAGTCAAGTACCTTTTCCCAGGAAAGGGGATCGCGCAATACGGATTGTAATTGGTGCTCCACACTTTACCTTTTGTTGTCAGAAAAAAGTCAGCGCTTTCTTTGCAGGACCTCCACGATGCCGCACAGGATGCCCCCCAGGGGAAAGACCACCCAGGCCGTGCCCCAGGCGTCAAACAGAAATCCTGCCACCCAAAAAATACCCGTGGCGGTGAGCATGATAGCGCCGCTCCAGTCTCTTCCCTGGCCGGTCAGAGCCTGTTCCAGCTCCCGCTGTACCTGCTCCTCCACCCGCTGCTCCAGCTTGGCCTGGCCGTGGGACTCCCGGGCCCAGCCCTCCAGGTCGTACTTCTCCATCCAAAGCCCCAGCAGCACGATGGTCCCCACTGCGCCGCCCAGGATGAGGAAAAAGAGGGCCGCCGGGAGGCAGACCGGCTTCCAGCCCACCCGGAGGGCCATGGCGACCAGCCCCACTAGCAGGGCCACATCGGCTAGGATGGCGGCGATGGCCAGAGCTATGCCGATTCCGAAGATGCGCCGGAAGCGCTCCATTTCCTCCACATCCCGGTAGTCCGGGATGACCGGATGGCTCCGGCGGAAGGCGTCGTGCTCCATGCCGCCCCGCACGAAGAGGAACACCGCCGCCGCCAGGTAAAAGAACAGCGCCATAATCCCCGGAACCGGTCCCCCCACTGCCAGCAAGGCCAGCAGCGCCGCCACGCCCATGAGGCACAGGGCCACACCGGAGGAGATCTGGACGGCAAAATGGTTCATGTGGCGCTCATAGACCCGCCACACCTCCTCGCCGCCGTCCGGTTCTGGTTCCGGTTCCGGCGGCAGCGGCTCCTCCTCCAGAGGAAAGCGCATGAGCTGGTCCAGAGAGCAGTCCAGCAGCTCCGCCAGTTCCAGCAGGGTGGCCGCCTCGGGCAGGGTCTGACCCGCCTCCCACTTCCCCACCGCCTGGCGGGACACCCCCAGGGCCTCGGCCAGCCCCTCCTGGGTGTAGCCCGCCCGGCGGCGGAGCTTGGGCAGATTCTGGGAAAATATCGACATATCCATTCCTCCGTTCTGCCCCTATCCTACCCGGGCAGAGGGCCAAAAGGCCACCAACCCGGGGGTTCTTTGTGGAAAATTTCAGGCAACCTCAGGTTGCACGGTGGTTTTTAGGCCTTGGGAGGCCGCATGGTGAGGGAAATGCGCTTCTTGGGCACATCCACCTCTTTCACCCAGACGGTGACCACATCCCCCACCGAGAGGACCTCGGAGGGGTGCTTCACCCGTCGGTTCACGTTGAGCTGGGAGATATGGACCAGGCCGTCCTGGTGGACGCCGATATCCACGAAGGCGCCGAAGTCGATGACGTTGCGCACCGTACCGGTAAGCTCCATGCCGGGCTTCAAGTCCTTCATCTCCATCACGTCGGTGCGGAGCATGGGGGGCGGCAGCTCGTCACGGGGGTCCCGGCCGGGTTTCAGGAGCTCCTTCACCACGTCCCGGAGGGTGGGCACGCCCACACCGCACTCCTCCGCGGCCTTCTCCTCGCCGTAGTCGGCCACTTTCGCACTGAGCTGGGACAGATTCCCCGCCGCCACGTCGCTGAGGGTATAGCCGCACAGCGCCAGCAGCTTCTCCGCGGCGGTGTAGCTCTCCGGGTGGACGCCGGTGTGGTCCAGCATGTTCTTGCTCTCCGGCACCCGCAGGAAGCCGGCGCACTGCTCGAAGGCCTTGGGGCCCAGCTTGGGCACCTTCAGGATCTGCTTGCGGGTGGTGAAGGGGCCGTTCTCCTCCCGGTATTTCACGATGTTCTTGGCGGTAGTGTTGTTGAGGCCCGCCACCTGAGTGAGAAGGGGCGCCGAGGCGGTATTCACATCCACGCCCACGGCGTTGACGCAGTCCTCCACCACGCCCTTCAGGGTCTCGTCCAGCCGGGCCTGGGGCATGTCGTGCTGGTACTGGCCCACGCCGATGGCCTTGGGGTCGATCTTCACCAGCTCGGCCAGGGGGTCCTGGAGCCGCCGGGCGATGGACACGGCGCTTCTCAGGTTCACATCGTAGTCGGGGAACTCCTCGGCGGCCAACTTGGAGGCGGAATACACCGAAGCGCCCGCCTCGCTGACCACCATGTAGCTGACGCTCCCGGCGGGCAGCTCCTTGAGCATCTGGGCGGTCATCTGCTCGGTCTCCCGGCTGGCGGTGCCGTTGCCGATGGCGATGCGGGCCACGCCGTGCTTCTGGATGAGTGCTTTCAGGGTGTCCATGGCCTCCCGTTCGCGGCGCTCGTTAAAGGTGGGGTAGACCACCGCGGTGTCCAACACCTTGCCGGTGCCGTCCACCACCGCCACCTTGCAGCCGTTGCGGTAGCCGGGGTCCAGGCCCATGGTGACGAAGCCCTTCACCGGCGGCTGCATCAGGAGGGGTTTCAGGTTGATGCCGAACATGTGGATGGCGCCCTCGTCAGCCTGCTCGGTGAGGAGGTTGCGGGTCTCCCGCTCCATGCTGGGGGCGATGAGCCGGTCGTAGGCGTCCTCGGCCACAGTGCGGATGAAGGCCATGGCGGGAGAGCCGGGCACGATCACCGCCCGGCGCACCACGATGAGGGCCTCCTCCCGGTCCAGCTCGATGGACACCTTCAGAAACTCCTCCCGCTCGCCCCGGTTGATGGCCAGGACCTGGTGGCCCTGGGCCTTGTTTACCGGGGTGCGGAAGTCGTAGTAGAGGCGGTAGACGCTGTCGGGGGTGTCTTCCTTGGCCTTGCGGGAGACCAGCACAGCCCGGGCCCAGTACAGCGAGCGCAGGCGCTTGCGTACCTCCGCGTCGTCGGAAATGGCCTCGGCGATGATGTCGCTGGCCCCCTGGAGGGCATCGGCCACGGTCTCCACGCCCTTCTCCGGGTCCACAAAGTCCGCCGCCGCCTGCTCCGGCTGGGGGCAGTCGTTCCCCTGGGTAAAGAGGAGGTCGGCCAGGGGCTGGAGCCCCTTCTCCCGGGCCACGGTGGCGCGGGTGCGGCGCTTGGGCTTGTAGGGGCGGTAGAGGTCCTCCACCTCGGCCAGGGTGACCGCGCCGTCGATGGCGGCGGCCAGCTCTTCGGTGAGCTTGCCCTGGTTCTCAATGGAGGTCTTGACCTCCTCCCGGCGCTTGTCCAGGTTGCGCAGGTACTCCAGCCGGTCGGCCAGGGTGCGCAGGGTGGTGTCGTCCATGGCGCCGTGGAGCTCCTTGCGGTAGCGGGCGATAAAGGGGATGGTGTTGCCCTCGTCGATGAGCTGCACCACGTTGGCCACATGCTCCTCGCTGCGGTCCAGCTCCCGGGCCAGGATGGAAATGATCTGATCCATGAGGTTTCTCCTTTGTATCACAGTTGTCTCCATTGTACTCCAAAAGGCCCGCTTCCGTCCAGAGGTGGAAGCGTCGGATGGTGGCGTCCGGGGGCTGGACAAGGGGCCTTCCATCCGCTATACTGGAATTAAGCACAAAACCATTTTGAAAAAGAGGTTGATTTTTGTGAAAAAACTGCTAAGTCTTTGCGTAGTCGTGGCGGTGCTGGCCGGTCTGGTCCCGGCATCGGCCAGCGCCTACGACCTGGGGATCATCGGCGGCGCCGACGGTCCCACCACCATCGTCATCGCCTCTCCGGAGGAGCCGAACAATTCCGAGGGCGAGGCCCTCTATCAGGCGGCGGGCCCCTGGCACAGCTGGACCGCCGAGCAGACCCAGGCCGCTGAAAGCTGGACCGAGGACCAGTGGTGGGCCTACTGGAGTGCCTACGAGAACGACGTCTGGTCCCTGATCGACCGGTACGACACCGATCTCACCGCCTGGATGGAGGTCTACTACCCCGACCAGTGGGACGACGACGCCTATCTGGAGGAGCTGAAAACCGAGCTGGGCATGCCCTACCCCAGCGGCATCAATGTCTCACTCAACGGCGAGTGGATGACCTTCGGCGACGCCGCCCCCCTGGCGGTGGAGGGGCGGACCATGGTGCCCTTCCGGGCCTTTTTCGAGGCTATGGGCGCAAAGGTGACCTATGAGAAGGGCCACATCACCGCCGCACTGGAGAGCGGCGACGTGCTGGAGCTGGATGTGGACAGCACGGTCCTCACCTGGAACGAGGGCGATCAGCTCCATGAGGTGGACATGGGCCTCACCCCCTACGCCCAGAACGGGCGGGTGTACATCCCTGTGCGCTTTGCCGCCGAGGCCATGGGCCTGGAAGTGGCGTGGAATGACTATCTGGAAGTGGCCTACCTCACCGACTGGGACGCCATGGCCGCGGATATCGACCAGAATTTCACCCACCTCAACGCCCTGCTGGCCGCCTCCATGGCTTCTGTGGACCCGGAGCAGGTCTATCAGAGCAGCGAGACCTTCCAGCTGTCCGGTACCCTCTATGGCGAGAAGGAGAACGACACCGCCGCATTTACCCTCACCGGCGAGGGCCTCACCCGTGGAGATGGCCGGATGGTCAGCGCCAGCGTGAAGCTGGACCTGGACGCCGGCGATATGGCCGACACCCTCTTTTCCCAGCTTCCGGAGGACGCAGAGACGGTTCTGACGGACCTGAACGGCGCGGGTCTGGAGCTCATCCTCAACGGGGAGGAGGGCGTGTGCTACCTGCGGGGCGCTCTGATGCCCCTCCTCACCGATGGCCTGATGGACGCGGAGACCTGGCTGGTGCTGGATGGCTTCCAGTTGTCTGAGACATCCGATATTACCGTGGGTACCCTTCTGACCACTCTGTACTCCGGCAGCGGCTATACAGGAATGAGCACCAATGCTCAGGAGACGGCGCTGTTCCTCCAGGTCCTGCTGGGGGACAACTGCTTCACCGTCAAAGAGAGCGGCGGCACCACCACCTATCAGGTCAAGCACAGCTGGGCCACCCTGGCCGCCCAGGCCCAAAAGCTGGGGCTGCTGGACGAGATGGACCTCAGCGACCTGCTGGGTCTGGCGGGCGACCTGCCGGAGTTCTCCTTCTCCTTTACGGCTGCGGTGAAGGACGGTGCTCTCACCCAGGCCGGGTTGGACCTGCGCCTGGCCGTGGCGGGGACCACACCGGTGGAATTTACCCTCTCCATGGCGTCTAACGGCCTCAGCGGCTCCGGCACTCTGTCCGTCGCCGGGCGCTATCTGGGCCGGTTGGACGGCTCCTGGGAGACCTCCTCGGTCCCCACGCAAAAGACCGTACCCACTGCCCCTGGAGAGGATGAGCCTGTCATTACCATGGATGATCTGTGGGAAATGCAGTGGTAATTTCGAGATGAACGAGTAAAAAAAGGGGCCGCTGCCTTTGGCAGCGGCCCCTTGTGGTTCCTTCGCTTACTTCAGGTTGAAGAAGGCGTCCTTGCCCAGGTACTGAGCCACGTCGCCCAGCTCCTCCTCGATGCGGAGCAGCTGGTTGTACTTGGCCACACGGTCGGTACGGCTGGGAGCGCCGGTCTTGATCTGGCCAGCGTTGGTGCCCACCACGATGTCAGCGATGGTGGCATCCTCGGTCTCGCCGGAGCGGTGAGACACGACGGCGGTGTAGCCGGCGCGGTTGGCCATCTGGATGGCGTCCAGGGTCTCGGTCAGGGTGCCGATCTGGTTGACCTTGATGAGGATGGCGTTGGCGATCTTGTTCTCCAGGCCCATCTTCAGGCGCTCGGTGTTGGTGACGAACAGGTCGTCGCCCACCAGCTGCACGCGATTGCCCAGAGCCTTGGTCAGCATCTGCCAGCCCTCGATGTCGTCCTCGCCCATGCAGTCCTCCATGGAGATGATGGGGTAGTTGTCGGCGAACTTCTTCCACATGTTGACCATCTGCTGCTTGGTCATGGTCTTCTTGGCCTTGGGCAGGTCATAGCAGCCGGTCTCAGCGTTGTACCAGTCGGACACAGCGGCGTCGATGGCGATCTTGAAGTCCTCGCCGGGCTTGTAGCCGGCCTTCTCGATGGCAGCCACGATGCACTTGAAGGCGTCCTCGTCCTTCTTCAGGTTGGGGGCGTAGCCGCCCTCGTCGCCCACGCCGGCGGCGGGGGTGCCGTTCTCCTTCAGGACGGTCTTCAGGGTGTGGAAGACCTCGGCGCACATCCGCAGAGCTTCCTTCCAGCAGCAAGCGCCCACGGGCATGATCATGAACTCCTGGATGTCCACGTTGTTGGTGGCGTGAGCGCCGCCGTTCAGGATGTTCATCATGGGAACAGGCAGGGTCTTGGCGTTGACGCCGCCGATATAGTTGTACAGGCTGGTGCCCAGGCTCTCAGCAGCGGCCTTGGCGCAGGCCAGGGAGGCGCCCAGGATGGCGTTGGCGCCCAGACGGCTCTTGTTGGGGGTGCCGTCCAGCTCGATCATGGCCTTGTCGATGGCGGTCTGGTCCAGCACGTTCATGCCCACCAGGCACTCAGCGATCTCGGTATTGACATTCTCGACGGCCTTCAGCACGCCCTTGCCCAGGTAACGGCTCTTGTCGCCGTCGCGCAGCTCGCAGGCCTCGTGCACGCCGGTGGAAGCGCCGGAAGGCACGGAAGCGCGGCCGACAACGCCGTCCTCCAGATAGACCTCGACCTCAACGGTGGGATTGCCGCGGGAGTCCAGGATCTCGCGCCCGACAACGTCAACGATTTCGATGATCTGCTTCATGGGAAATCTACTCCTTTCAAAATGGGAGGGCAGGATACCCTCCGCCGGCTGAGCCGGCTGCCCGCCCGGATGGACAGGCCTTTGGTTTATCTGTGCCCACCCTCCGCAGGCGGCGGAGAGCTGCCGGCCCGAAGGCCGGCCGGGGGGCTGACTTGGTTTCCGCGCCCACAGGCGCGTCGATCAATTCTCGATCAGGGTGGTGCCGTCCATCTCCGCCGGCTTCTCCAGACCCATCAGGTCCAGCATGGTGGGGGCGATGTCGGCCAGCTTGCCGTTGCGCAGCTTCACGTCGGCGCCCACGATATAGAAGGGCACCGGGTTAGTGGTGTGGGCGGTGTAGGGGGTGGTGCCGTCGGGCTCCAGCATGCGGTCGGCATTGCCGTGGTCGGCGGTGATGAGGGAGATGCCGCCCATCTTGGAGGTCGCCTCTACCACCTGGCCCACGCACTCGTCCACCGTCTCCACCGCCAGGCGGGCGGCCTCATACACGCCGGTATGGCCCACCATGTCGCAGTTGGCGAAGTTCAGGATGATGACGTCGTAGTTGCCGCTCTCGATGCGCTTGACGGCCTCATCGGCCACCTCATGGGCGCTCATGTCGGGCTTCAGGTCATAAGTGGCGACCTTGGGGGAGGGGATCAGCACCCGGTCCTCGCCGGGGAACACCTGCTCGGCGCCGCCGTTGAAGAAGAAGGTCACATGGGCGTACTTCTCGGTCTCGGCGATGCGCAGCTGCGTGAGGCCCAGCTGGCTGATATACTCACCAAAGATGTTGTGCAGCTCCTTGTGGGGGAAGGCCACCGACACGTTGGGCATGGTGGCGTCGTACTCGGTGGTGCACACATAGGTGACAGGATAGTAGCCCTTCTTGCGCACCACGTCGGTGAAGGCGGGGTCCACGAAGCAGCGGGTGATCTCCCGGGCCCGGTCGGGGCGGAAGTTGAAGAAGATCACGGAATCGCCCTCGTTGACGGTGGCCTTCTCGGTGCACACCACGGGCTCCATAAACTCGTCGGTGACGCCGGCATCGTAGGACTTCTGCACGGCCGCCACGGGGTCGGCCTCGAAGGGGGCCTCGCCGTTGGCGATGGCGTCATAGGCACGCTGCAGGCGCTCCCAGCGCTTGTCGCGGTCCATGGCATAGAAGCGGCCCATCACCGTGGCGATCTGGCCGATGCCGATCTCCTTGCACTTCTCCACCAGCTGGGCCACATAGCCCTTGCCGGAGGAGGGGGGCACGTCGCGCCCGTCCAGGAAGCAGTGGACATAGACCTTGCTCACGCCGCGGCGCTTGGCCATCTCCAGCAGGGCAAAGACGTGGGTGATGTGGCTGTGGACGCCGCCGTCGCTCAGAAGGCCCATCAGGTGCAGGGCAGTGCCCCGCTCCTTGCAGTCGTCCATGGCCTCGCAATAGGCTTCGTTCTCAAAGAAGGTGCCGTCCTGCACCGCCTTGGTGATGCGGGGCAGGTCCTGGAACACCACTCGGCCGGCGCCGATGTTGGTGTGCCCCACCTCGGAGTTGCCCATCTGCCCCTCGGGCAGACCCACATCCAGGCCGGAGGCGGAGAGCTGGCAGCCGGGGCAGGTGGAGAACACCTTGTCCAGGAAGGGGGTGCGGGCGCTGCGGATGGCGTTGCCCTTCTCCTCGCTGCTCAGGCCGAAGCCGTCCATAATGATGAGAGTAGTCGGAGTTTTACTCATAGAGAAACCTCGGTTCTGATTATTCCTGATTGGCCGCGTTGACGATCTGCACGAAGTCAGGGGCCTTCAGAGCAGCGCCGCCGATGAGGCCGCCGTCCACGTCGGGCTGAGCCAGCAGCTCGTGGGCGTTCTTGGCGTTCATGGAGCCGCCGTACTGGATGGTCACGGAGCGGGCCACGCGGGCGCCGTACAGCTTGCGGATAACAGCGCGGATGGCCTCGCAGACCTCGCCGGCCTGCTCAGCAGTGGCGGTCTTGCCGGTGCCGATGGCCCACAGGGGCTCGTAGGCGATGACCACATGGCGCATCTTCTCGGCGGGCACGCCGGCCAGAGCGGCCTTCACCTGGTAGGAGATCAGGTCCATGGTGACGCCCAGCTCGCGCTGCTCCAGGCTCTCGCCCACGCAGACGATGGGGTACAGGCCGGCCTCCAGGGCGGCGTGGACCTTCTTGTTGACGGTGAAGTCGGTCTCGTTGTAGTAGGTGCGGCGCTCGGAGTGGCCGATGATGACGTACTTCACGCCCAGCTCCTTGAGCATGTCGGCGGAAACCTCACCGGTGTAGGCGCCGTGGGACTCATAGTGCACGTTCTCCGCGCCGATGGCCACGCGGCACTCCTTGAACAGGCGCACGGCAGAGGGGATGTTCACGTAGGGCACACACAGCACCACCTCGCACCACTTGGGCTTGCCCAGCAGGGGCTTGAGCTCCTCGGCGAAGGCACGGGTCTCAGACAGGGTCTTGTTCATCTTCCAGTTGCCGGCGATGATGGTCTTGCGGTATCTTCTGTTCATTGGATAATTGCCTCCTCATGGTTCTTCGTGCAGTATTGCAGCGGCACGGTCAAACGGTTTCACGAATTGGGCCGGAGGTATGCACTTCCGGCCCAATTCAATTATTTTACGTTATCCGCTTGGATTGTCAAGCGTTTTCCCGCAATTTCTCCGCGCTTTTCGTAAAATCAGGTCTGAAAACGGCTCAAACCGTCCGCGGTCCGACCGGATTTGGCAGGTTGTGCGCATTCTGGGCGGCGCCCACGCTGCCGCGAGCGCCGGGTTGCGCGCTCTTTGTCACGCGCCGCGCCCTCCGCTTGGGGGCGCTCTGCGCTTCTTGTCACGCTTCGGGTTGGGCGCATGGCCGGGTCGCCAAATGCGGGCTCCGCGAAAAATGCCGCTCCGGGCTGCGCCCGTCGCCTGTTTTTTCGTCTGTGCCCTTCCTTGGCTTCCCTATGCGCCTACCCTGCGCGCTTCTTAAGCGTCCAGCAGGCAGGCCACGCCGGGCAGCTCCTTGCCCTCCATGAACTCGAGGGAAGCGCCGCCGCCGGTGGAGATGTGGGTCATCTTATCGGCATAGCCCAGCTGCTGCACGGCCGCGGCGGAGTCGCCGCCGCCGATGATGGTGATGGCGCTGGTCTGGCTCAGAGCCTCGGCCACAGCCTCGGTGCCCTTGGCAAAGGCGGGGAACTCGAACACGCCCATGGGGCCGTTCCAGATCACGGTGCCGGCGCCCTTCACGGCGTCGCAGTACAGCTTCACGGTCTCAGGACCGATGTCCAGGCCCTGCCAGCCGTCGGGGATCTCGCCATTCTTGACCACCTTGCTCTCGGCGTCGGCGGCAAAGGCGTTGGCAACGACGGTGTCCACGGGCAGCAGGAGCTTGACGCCCTTCTCAGCGGCCTTCTTCACCATGTCGTTGGCGTACTCCTCCCAGTCGGCCTCCAGCAGGCTGTCGCCCACCTTGCCGCCCTGAGCGGCGGAGAAGGTGTAGGCCATGCCGCCGCCGATGATGATGGTATCGGCGATCTCCAGGAGGTTGTTGATGACGCCGATCTTGGAGGAGACCTTGCTGCCGCCCAGGATGGCCACCAGAGGACGCTTGGGGTTAGCCAGAGCGCCGCCGATGATCTCCAGCTCCTTCTGGATCAGGAAGCCGCTGACGGCAGGCAGGTAGTCGGCCACGCCGGCGGTGGAGGCGTGAGCGCGATGCACGGCGCCGAAGGCGTCGGACACATAGACCTCGGCCATGGAAGCCATCTTCTTGGCCAGCTCGGGATCGTTCTTGGTCTCACCCTTCTCGAAGCGGGTGTTCTCCAGCAGCAGGATCTGGCCGGGCTGCAGAGCGGCGGCCTTGGCCATGGCATCGGGGCCCACCACATCGTCGGCCATGATGACTTCCTTGCCCAGCAGCTCGCTCAGGCGCTTGGCCACGGGCTTCAGGGACAGCTGAGCCAGGGACTTCTTCCACTGCTCCTCGGTGATGGAGGCGGGGTCCTTGCCCTTCTCAGCCTGCTTCTTCACATAAGAGTCGAAGGTAGCGACGGGCTTGCCCATGTGGGAGCAGGCGATGACGGCGGCATTCTGCTCCAGCAGGTACTGGATGGTGGGCAGGGCAGCGCGGATGCGCTTGTCGTCGGTGATGACGCCGCTGCCGTCCTTGGCCATGGGCACGTTGAAGTCGCAGCGCAGCAGGACCTTCTTGCCCTTCACGTCGATGTCCTTGACGGTCTTCTTATTGTAGTTCATGTCAATTGACTCCTTTCAGATTCCGATAAAATGGAAATTCGGAGAAGAATGGTACGGACTGCCGGTCTCACTCCTCCGTGCCGGACAGGCCCAGCCCGGGGAAGCCCCACTGGCGCAGGGCCTCGAAGGCCAGCACGGCCACCGAGTTGGCCAGGTTGAGACAGCGCGCCCCGTTCCGGATGGGGATGCGAATGCACCGCTCCGGGAACGCCGAGCGCAGCGATTCGGGCAGACCGGCGGTCTCCTTCCCGAACAGCAGCCAGCAGTCCGGGCGGAACTCCGCCTCCGTATAGGGACGTGGGGCCTTGGCCGTGGCCAGCCAGAGATCCGTGGCTCCGGTGCGCGCGAAGAAATCTTCCATGTTCTCATACACATGGAGATCCACCATATGCCAGTAATCCAGGCCGGCCCGCTTGACCGCCTTGTCGCTGATGTCAAACCCCAGAGGCTTGATGAGATGGAGCCGGCTGCGCGTGGCGGCGCAGGTCCGGGCGATATTGCCCGTATTCATGGGGATTTCAGGCTCCACCAAAACGATATTCAGCACGCGATCCACTCACCCCTTTGACAGTTCCGTTCCATTGACGGAGCATATTGTACTCCAATTTAACCGGAATTTCAATAATAAAACACGGGAAAAACGCACAAAAATTTCAACTTTAGGCCCCTCTTATCCCCATTTCAGCTTAACTGCAAAGTTCAGTCTTTATTCATTCGGGTTTTTATGTTATACTTTTTTCATCTCAACACACCGGCCCCCGTAGGGGGCCGGACCGGGAGCGTGAACGATTTGAACGCGGATCTCAAGCCGCAGCGTATCGTGGTGAAGGTGGGCACTTCCACCCTCACCCGTTCCAGCGGCAGCATGAATTTACAGAACATGGAGCATCTCACCCGCACCCTGGCCGACCTGAAGGGCATGGGGCACGAGATCATCCTGGTCTCCTCCGGCGCCATCGGCGTGGGCACCAAAAAGCTCCGCCTGGAGGAGCGCCCCACCGAGCTGCGCATGAAGCAGGCCACCGCCGCTGTGGGCCAGTGCATGATGATGCACCTCTATGACAAGCTCTTTTCCGAATACAACCGCACGGTGGCCCAGATCCTCCTCACCGGCGACGATGTGGAGGACCCCATCCGGGCCGAGCACCTGTCCAGCACCTTCTCCGCGCTGCTGGAGCTGGGGGTCATCCCGGTGGTAAACGAAAACGACTCGGTCTCCTCCGCCGAGATCGAAACCGGCCGCTGCAAGGTCCTGGGCGACAACGACACCCTGTCCGCCATCGTGGCCCGGCTGTGCAAGGCCGACCTTCTGGTGCTGCTCAGCGACATCGACGGCCTCTATGACGCCGACCCCCGCACCCACCCCGACGCCAAGCTCATCCACCACGTCTCCGCCATCACTCCGGAGCTGCGGGCCATGGCGGGCGGCGCGGGCACCTGGCGGGGCACCGGCGGTATGGCCACCAAGCTCCACGCCGCCCAGCTGGCCCTGGACGCCGGCATCGACATGGTCATCTCCAACGGTGCGCGGATGGAGGAGCTCTACGACATCGTGGCGGGCAAGAATATCGGCACCCGTTTTTCCGCCAAAACCTGACCCGGACCGCTCCACGCGGTCCCCATTCAAACTGAAAAGGAGTGGATCACTATGACTCAGCTGGAAACCCAGGGCCTGGCCGCCAAGGCCGCCGGGCGTGTCCTGGCCGTGGCGGGCTCGGCCCGCAAGGACGCCGCGCTGGAGGCCATCGCCGCCGCGCTGGAGCGCCGGAAACAGGAGGTCCTCTCCGCCAACGCCGAGGACCTGGCCGCCGCCCGCGCCGCCGGGCTCCGCCCCGCCATGCTGGACCGCCTGGCCCTGGACGAGGGGCGCATGGCCGGTATCGTGGACGGTGTCCGCCAGGTGAAGGCCCTCCCCGACCCCATCGGACAGGTCACCCGCATGTTCAACCACGCCAACGGCATGACCATCGGCAAGCGCCGGGTCCCCCTGGGGGTCATCGGCATCATCTACGAGGCCCGCCCCAACGTCACCGTGGACGCCGCCGCCCTCTGCCTCAAGTCGGGCAACGCGGTCATCCTCCGGGGCGGCAAGGAGGCCTTCCGCTCCAGCTGCGCCATGGTGGCCATCATGCGGGACGCCCTGGAGGAGGCCGGCCTCCCCCGGGACTGCATCGCCCTGGTCCACGACACCAGCCGGGAGAGCGCCACGGCCCTGATGAACCTGACGGAATACCTGGATGTGCTCATCCCCCGGGGCGGCGGCGGGCTCATCCGCTCGGTGGTGGAGAACGCCCGGGTCCCCGTCATCCAGACCGGCGTGGGCATCTGCCACATCTATGTGGACGGCGAGGCCGACCTGGACATGGCCGGCCGCATCCTCTTCAACGCCAAGTGCTCCCGCCCCTCGGTGTGCAACGCCGCCGAGTGCGTGCTGGTGGACCGGGCGGTGGCCGCCGACTTCCTGCCCATGGCCTGGGAGCTGCTGAGAACCAAGAACGTGGAGCTGCGGGGCTGCCCCGAGACCCGGGCCATCCTGGGCGACTGGGTAAAGTCCGCCGTGGCCGAGGACTGGGACACCGAGTTTCTGGACTACATCCTGGCCTGCAAGGTGGTCTCCGGCCCTGACGAGGCCATCGACTTCATCGCCAAGCACAGCTCCGGCCACTCGGAGGCCATCGTCACCAACAACTACTTCACCGCCCAGCGCTTCCTGGATGAGGTGGACGCGGCGGCGGTGTATGTGAACGCCTCCACCCGCTTCACCGACGGCGGCGAGTTCGGCCTGGGGGCCGAGATCGGCATCTCCACCCAGAAGATGCACGCCCGTGGCCCCATGGGCCTGGAGGAGCTGACCAGCAGCAAATTCATCATCTACGGCACCGGCCAGACCCGCTGACCGGCCTGCTGAAAACGCAAAGGAGGCGTCCGCATACTGCGGACGCCTCCTTCTTTTATGGACACTCAGTGCCAGTTCTCCGGCAGCTCTGCCCCCTCCAGGCGGGCCGGGGGCGGATATTCCTCCCCAAAGGTCTCCACCCGGACCTTCTTCAGGACAATGGGCTCCACGGGGGCAGTGACGGTGACGCCGGGACCCAGGTGGATCTCCACCGGGCGCACCTCCAGGCTGTCCCAGCGGCGGATCTCCTCCATGCCCTCGATAACCTTGCCGAAGGCCGGATAGTGGAAGCCCAGCCGGGGGTCCTCCGCCAGGGGGAAGAAGAACTCTCCCCCGGCGATGCCGTTTTCATAGCCGCCCATGGCAATGGTGCCCGGGACCACCTCCAGGTGGTTGGGGAAGCCGTGGGTCTGGGCCTCGTAGGGGATGAGGTACTTGGCCTCCTCCCGGCCGAAGGCGGTAAAGCTCATATCGGCCACATAGCCGGGCACCAGGCGCTCCACGGTGTGGCCGTCGAAACAGCCCAGCCGGGCCAGATAGAGGAAGCTGTTGACCGTGTTGGGGGCCTCCTCGGGGTAGAGCTCGCAGACGATCTGTTTGCCGTTGGAGAGCTCAATGGTGACGATGGGATGGCGCATAGGGCCACTTCCTTTCTGCGTGAACAGGGCCGCCCGGTCTCTTTCCGGGCGGCCCTTGCGGTATATTTGCTTACGCCACGGGGGTGGACAGGCGGTTCTGAAGGGCGGTGATCTGGTCGGCGGTCATGCCGATGCCGGTGAGATAGTCCACCGCGGCCTTCTGGAGGTCCACGCCGGTGAGGTCGGCGTCCTTCTCCAGGCCGGCCATGTCGCGGAGCATGCCCACGGCCACCTCGGAGATGAGCTGGTACTGCTCGGAGCCCTTCTCCACGTGGTAGTAGTTCTCATAGGACACCATGTAGTCGGCCACGATCTCGTCCTGGGTGGCGCCCATCAGGGCCTCCAGCAGGATGGCGGTGAAGCCGGCGCGGTCCTTGCCCTCGGTGCAGTGGAACGCGTAGGGGCCCTCGTGGGCGATCATGAACTCCAGGCCGCTCTTGAGCTTAGTCTGGAAATCCTCGGCCTTGTAGTCCACGCCCATGTTGAGAGCGATCACATTGCCCGCCTCATAGAGGCTCTGGTAGTAGGGGGAATCGAAGCCCTCGGCGGTAATGTAGCCCTGGATGGCGGCGTCATCGTCGGCCAGGTTCACGACGGTCTTGACGCCGGCCTTCTCGATGAGGTCATCGGCGTAGGAAGCGCGGCCCAGCTCGGGGTTCACGGGGCTGCTGGTGCGGTACAGGACGCCCTCAGCAATGTCGCCCACGGTGATGGCGCGGAAGTTGGCAAAGACCTCGTCAGAGGCGTAGTCGCTCCGCTCGTTGGTGCGCTGGAGCTGATGGGCCTCATACTGGGCCAGATAGCCCGCCTTCTCGGCCAGCGTGAAGGTGACGATGTCACCCTCCTCCACGCCGTAGGTGGTGGAGAAGTTGCCCATGTTGATGGCCACCACCAGGAGGTCGCTCTCCTGGTTGTCCCGGACCACGTTCTCACCGGTGTTCACGTCGCTGTAAGAGGTGCAGAAGGGGATGTCCAGGCTGGTGCCGTTGACGGTCACTTCCAGCACGTCGCCCAGCTCCAGACCGGCGGTGTAGAGGGCCTCGGGCTTGATGTCCAGGTCCAGGTTGCCGTACTTCTCCACCGCGGCCACGCTGCCCACCACGGGGGCATTGGTGGTGTCATAGGTGTTGGCGAAGATGGCGCCGTTGACCACCCAGACGTCGGAGAAGTCGGGCTTGCCGTCCTTGTTGGGGCAGACCAGATAGTCGCCATAGCCGTGCTCGGAGGCGGGGTCGTTCACGTGGAGCACATCGCCCCAGGCGGTGTTCACGGTGAGGCGCACGTCGGCGGGCACGAAGCAGGCGAAGTTGGTGTCAGGCTCCGCCTTGGTCTTGAGGTCGATAAAGGTATCCTTGTTCTCGGTAAAATCCTTCTCGGTGAGCGCAGAGCCGTCGGCCTTGGTGTAGGTCTCCAGCACCTTGCTCAGCTTGGTGACCCACTGCTCGCCCACGGTGCCCTTCAGGACCACGCTCTCGCCGTCGTCGGTGGCGGTGTAGTCCACATTCTCCAGGTCGTTGTGGAAGGAGGTGTCCTTGGAGACCATCATACCCTGGATGGTGTACTCGGTCTTGCCGGTAAGGAAGAAGTCCTCCGCATGGGCGGCGATGTACTCCTCGCCGGACTGTTCAGGGCTCAGAGCGGTGAACTGCACCAGGATCTGGGCCAGCTCCGCCCGGGTGGCAGTGCCGTTGGGGTTCAGATAGCCCTGGCTGTCGCCCTTCATCACGTCGGCGTAGTAGCAGAAGGACATGCCCTCCAGCGCCCAGGCGGGGATCTGGTCATAGTCGGGGGCCTCCCGCATGGCCATGCCGCCCTCCTCGCTGGTCACGCCGGTGAGCTCGGCATAGCGGGCGAGGATCACGGCGATCTCGGCCCGGGTGATGGCCCGGTCACCGGCGAAGGTCTTGTCCGCGGGGACCGCGGCCAGACCCTCCGCCTCCGCCCAGGCGGCGGCGTCGGCGTACCACTTGCCCTCCACATCCACGAAGGTGGTGGCGGCGACTTCCTCGGTGGGGTCGGCCAGATTGTAGAGGGTCTGGAACACGGTGCCGCGGGTGACGGTGCCGGTGGGGTCGAACTTGTTGTTGCCGATGCCGGCCATCATGCCCTGGGCGGTGACCTCGGTCACCGCAGAGGCATACCAGGCGTTTTCCGGCACATCAGAGAAGGAGGCCTCAGCCGCCAGGGCGGGCACGGCCAGGTTGACAGCCAGCGCACCGGCCATCAGCAGAGCGAGCGATTTCTTCACGCGAAACACACCTTTCGATGGAAGTAAAACGGGGGCCGGCCTGTTGGCCGGCCCCCGCGGTCTGGATCGATTGGAACGGAAGGGAACTTACGCAGCCGCCTCGGTGCTCTCACCGGTCTGGGTGGTGGCGTTCTCGAAGTTCACCAGGATCTGAGCCAGCTCGGCGCGGGAGGCGGTGCCGGTGGGATTGAGCTTGTTGTTGCTGCCGGCGATGATGCCCATAGCCACAGCCTGCTCCACGCTGTCCTGCGCCCAGGAGGCCACCTGGTCGGCGTCGGTGAAGCTGCTCAGGTCACCCTCAGCGGCGGTGACGCCCTGCTTGGCGGCGTAGTCGGCGAACACCTTGGCCAGCTCCTGGCGGCTCATGGTGCGGTCGCCGCCGAACACGCCGGCGCTGACGCCGCTGGTGAGGCCCTCAGCCTCGGCCCAGGCGGCGGCATTGGCGTACCACTTGCCCTCCACGTCGGTGAAGGTGGTCTCACCCACCTCGGGGCTGCCGGCCATGTTGTACAGGGTCTGATAGACCATGCCGCGGGTCACGGTGGTGGCGGGAGCAAAGGTGGTGCTGGAGGTGCCGTTCATGTAGCCGTCGGTGACCACGGAGCGGACGGCCTCAGCGTACCAGGCGGAGGTATCCACGTCGGTGTAGGCGCTCAGGGCGTCCTTGATGATGGTGATGCGGCCATCACCGGTGGGGTTGGAGTAGGCTTCGCCCACGACGCCGCCCAGCTCGTCCACGATGTAGTTGATGAGCACGGCGTTGTCGATCATGACGCAGTCCTTGAGCACGGTGTCGTCCTTGAACATCACAAAGCCGTCTCCGCCGTTCTTGAGCATGTAGTTGTGGGAGGCCAGGGTGTAGGTCTTGTTGACGTCCAGAGGCTCGTCGCCCACCATGACGTCCTTCACGCGGTACTCGTCGTCCACCTTCACGAACTCGCCCTCGTCATTGAGGACCACGGAGGAGGGGATGGTGGTGTCGATGGTGTAGGTCAGGCCGGAGACCTGCAGGAAGCCGCCGTTCTCCTCGGGGCACAGGCGGGCGCCCATCTCCAGAGCGTCCAGGATGTCCTGGCCGTTGGTCTCCACCAGGCAGGCCTCGTTGCCGAAGGGATGGACATTGATGATGTCCTCGTAGGTGATCTCGCCCGCGGCGATGTCGGCGCGGACGCCGCCGCCGTTGACGAAGGCGATGTCAGCGTCCAGCATGACGCGGTAGGCGTCGGCGCACAGGTCGCCCAGGTTGGTCTCGGCGTTGCGGACAGCGCGGTTGCCGGTGGCGGGGTCCTTGGTAGTCAGATCCACGTCGCTCTTGGCCACCACTTCCTGGAGGACAGCGTCGAACTCCTCGTTGACCTTGGCCACGTAGGAGGCCACGGCCTCGTCCTGCTTGTCGTAGCCGGTGACCAGCTCGGAGGTGATCTCGCCGGTCTTGGTGTCGATGACCACCTTGCCGATGTTGGCCAGCTTGGTGCCGGTCTGGGCCAGGGTCACGTCCTCGCCGTCCTTGTTCTGGACAGTCTCGTCATAGGTCTCGTGAGAGTGGCCGTCGATGAACACATCGATGCCGGTGGTGTTGGCGATCACGGACTTGGAGGTCCACACATCAGTGGAGCCCTCGTTGCCCAGGTGGCCCAGGGCCACCACGTAGTCGGCGCCGGCCTTGGTGGCGTCGTCCACGGCCTTCTGCACAGCGGCGTAGAGGTCCTTGCCCTCATTGCCCTGGGAGAAGCTGTAGATGTACTCGCCCTTGTCGTTCTGGAAGTAGGTGGGGGTGGACTTGGTGAAAGACTCGGGGGTGTCGATGCCCACGAAGCCCACGGTCACATCGCCGTAGTCCACCAGCTTATAGGCGTCCAGGACGGCCTTGCCGTTCAGGTCGGTGAAGTTGCAGCACAGGTAGTCGTAGTTGGCCTTCTCCTTGGCCAGGGTGAGGAAGTTGTCCATGCCATAGTCGAACTCATGGTTGCCGGGGATGGCCAGGTCATAGCCCACCTCGTTCATGATGTCCACGATGTAGGAGCCCTTGGACAGGGTGCCGATGGCGCCGCCCTGGATGGCGTCGCCGGCGTCCACCAGAGTGACGTTGTCAGCGCCGTACTGGGCCTCCATCTCGGCCTTGTAGGCGGCAACGCCCGCGTAGCCGATGGCCGTGACCGCACCGGACTCTTCGTCCTTGGCCTGGTCGATCTGGCAGTGGACGTCGTTGGTGTGGAGGATGACGATCTTGCCGTCTTCCTTGGCCGCAGTCTCGTCCGCCGCCAGGGCGGGAGCGCCCAGACCCAGGGTCAGGGCCGCCGCCAGAGACAGCGAGAGGATCTTCTTGGAGTTCATTTCAAACATTCCACCTTTCGTCACACTTCATCCGGATGATGTCTCCGGAGTTTGACATCATAATAGTAACAAAAGAGTTACGAGAATACAAGCACTCTTGGTGCAAAATTTCTCACACCGTGCAAAAGACCGCCCCCATCCGGGAATCCGGATGGGGGCGGTCTGTCGTTTTCTTTACTTGCTGGCCCAGTTGCCGGTGGCGCTGGCCTTCAGATAGGCGTTGATAAAGCCGTCCAGGTCGCCGTCCATGACGGCGTTGATGTTGCTGGTCTCGTAGCCGGTGCGGTTGTCCTTCACCAGCTGGTAGGGCATAAAGACATAGGAGCGGATCTGGCTGCCCCACTCGATCTTGAGCTGCACGCCCTTGATGTCGGAGATCTTCTCCAGATGGGCCTCCATCTTCAGCTGCACCAGGCGGGAGCGGAGCATCCGCATACAGTTGTCCCGGTTCTGGAACTGGCTGCGCTCGGTCTGGCAGGAGACCACCACGCCGGTGGGCTTGTGGATCAGGCGCACGGCGGAGGAGGTCTTGTTGACGTGCTGGCCGCCCGCACCGGAGGAGCGGTAGACCTGCATCTCGATGTCCTCAGGCCGGATGTCCACCTCCACGTCGTCGGGCAGCTCCGGCATGACCTCCACCGCGGAGAAAGAGGTCTGCCGCCGGGCCTGGGCGTCGTAGGGAGACACCCGCACCAGGCGGTGCACGCCGTGCTCGCTCTTCAGGTGACCGTAGGCGTTCTCACCGGAGATGGTGATGGTGGCGCTCTTGATGCCGCCCTCCTCGCAGTCCTGATAATCCATGGTCTTGCAGGCATAGCCGTGGCGCTCGGCCCAGCGGGTGTACATGCGGTAGAGCATCTGGGCCCAGTCCTGGGCCTCGGTGCCGCCGGCGCCGGCGTGGATGTTCAGGATGGCGTTGGAGTTGTCATACTCGCCGGTGAGCAGGGAGGACAGACGGGCCTCCTCGATGTCGCTCTCCAGCTTGGCAAAGCCCTCCTCCAGCTCGGGCAGGAGGGATTCGTCCTCCTCCTCATTGCCCATCTCGCACAGGGTCATCAGGTCGGACCAGGTGTCCATGCGGCTCTTCTGGCCGTCCAGCTTGGCCTTGAGCTGGGACAGGCGCTGCTGGACCTTCTGGGCCTTCTCCAGGTTGTTCCAGAAGCCCTCGGAGGCGCTCTCCGACTCCAGCATATCCGCCTCCCGGGCGGCAGCCTCCAGGCCCAGAGCCTGATTCAGGTCCTCCAGGTCGGGCAGGATGTTGTTCAGTTTTACCTTATACTCGTCAAATTGAAGCATACTATACACTCTCACTTTGATTGTTTCATCGCTCCATTATATACAATCCATAGAGAGATGTAAAGAAAAATGTGCAAAAACCCGCCTCATCGCTGGCTGGCACACCACTCCGGCTCGGTGTGGAAGATCAGATCGTCCACATCCTCCTGGCCTCCGGCGCCGCTCCTGGGTTCCCGGCGCTCCTCCTCCGGCATGGCTCTCCCCCCTTTCCCGGGATGCGAAATACGTCCACAGGCCAGTCTATGCCATCCCGGCGGGAGATATGCCTCATTCCTCCGGCGGCATCAGGTCCCGGAGGGTCTTGCTGTCCAGAAAGTGGTTGATGGTGTCGTAGAACTCGGTCCAGAAGCTCCGGGCCGGGCAGCTCCCCTGCCGCTCGCACAGCTCGGGGCCCAGCTCCAGGCAGAGGGTGGGGGCCAGTTTACCCTCGGTGGCCCGCAGGATCTCCCCCACGGTGTACTCCTCCGGCTCCCGCACCAGGCGGTAGCCCCCGCTCTTCCCCCGGACGCTCTGCAAAAAGCCGGCGCGCCCCAGCAGAGAGATGATCTGTTCCAGATATTTTACCGTGATCCCCTGGCGCTGGGCGATCTCGTGCAGGGGGATGAGCCCCTCATCCCGGTGCTGGGCCAGATCGATCATCACACGCAGGGCGTAGCGCCCCTTGGTGGAAATTTTCAAGTCTATCACCTCTCATTACCCATCATTATACGATAGAAATACTAGGATTTCAAGAGTGAGCAATCGAGATGCAGTTGTCCCCCGCTGCGGCGGGGGAGTTTGCGCTCGCCGCGCGGGCCGCCTATCCAGCGGGGACCCGATTTCTTTTCTCGAAAAGAAACCGGGGAAAGAAAAGAAGGAGAGGGGAACTTCTCGTTCCCCTCTCCACTCCCCTCCAAAAGGGCGGCCTTTTTGGGGGCCGCCCGATTGCCAGGGTACAACGCTTTCTTCATAGGCACCGGGCCTGGTTTTTGCTCCGCCACGCTTTGGAAATCCCTCCGCAGCGGAACACAAGCCGGGGTGCGCCTTGGGGGAGTCCAGAGGGGGGTATCCCCCCTCTGGGCTTTCTTTCCCACCGCTTTCTTTGCAAAGAAAGCGGTGCTCCCGCTGAGTAAGCGGCCCGTCCGGCGAGGACACTCAATCCGGATTCTGCCACAGCACCACCGTACCGGCGGCGCGGGTGGCGTTCAGGTCGATGAGGCGCTGGTTGGCCGAGCCGCGGAAGAGAAGAGTGATGTCCTTCTGCTCCTCCACGAAGGGACCGTCCACCAGCACATCGATGAGGGAGAGCATCTCGTCGGTGACCTCACAGCGGCCACGGCTCTCCTGCAAAAGCTGGGTGTCGTAGACATAACCGGAGAAAGCCCAGATGTTCTTTTCCGGCAGGCGCTCCCGCACCCGCTTCAGAAAGGGCAGCAGGGCGCGCTGATTGTCCGGCTCGAAGGGCTCTCCCCCCAGCAGGGTCAGCCCGCTGACGTAGCTGGGCTCAAGGTCCGCCAGGATGGCGTCCTCCACTTCCTGGGTGAAGGGCGCCCCGTAGCAGAAATCCTGGGCCTCCTGGTTGAAGCAGCCCTTGCAGTGGTGGGTGCAGCCCGAGACGAAGAGGGACACCCGCACGCCGGGGCCGTTGGCGATATCCCGGCGCTTGATGGCGGCATAATTCATAAATGTCCGCCTCTTCTCTTACAGGTGCAGGACCCGCTCCCGGATCTCCTGGGTGCGGCCCTGGTTCCAGAACTGGGTGCCGATGTAGCCGCAGGTCCGCCGGGCCACGTTCATCTTGTCCTGGTTGCGGTTGTGGCAGTTGGGGCACTCCCACACCAGCTTGCCGTCCTCGTCCTCCACGATGGAGATCTCTCCGTCGTAGCCGCACACCTGGCAGAAGTCGCTCTTGGTGTTCAGCTCGGCGTACATGATGTTGTCGTAGATGAACTGCATCAGCTGGAGCACCGCCTCCAGATTGTTCTGCATGTTGGGCACTTCCACATAGCTGATGGCGCCGCCGGGGGACAGGGTCTGGAACTGGGCCTCAAAGGACAGCTTGGTAAAGGCGTCGATCTCCTCGGTGACGTGGACGTGGTAGCTGTTGGTGATGTAGGCCTTGTCGGTGACGCCCTCGATGATGCCGAAGCGCTTCTGCAGGCACTTGGCGAAGCGGTAAGTGGTGGACTCCATGGGGGTGCCATAGAGGGAGAAGTCCATGTGCTCCTTGGCCTTCCAGCGGGCGGTGGCCTCGTTCATGTGCTCCATCACCGCCAGGGCAAAGGGAGTGGCCTCCGGGTCGGTGTGGGACTTGCCGGTCATGTACTTGACACACTCATAGAGGCCGGCGTAGCCCAGGGAGATGGTGGAGTAGCCGTTATACAGGAGCTTGTCGATGGGCTCGCCCTTCTTCAGGCGGGCAATGGCGCCGTACTGCCACAGGATGGGGGCGGCGTCGGACAGGGTGCCCTTCAGGCGGTTGTGGCGGCACATGAGGCCGCGGTAGCACAGCTCCAGCCGCTCGTCGAAGATCTTCCAGAACTTCTCCTCGTCGCCGCCGGAGGACAGGGCCACGTCCACCAGATTGATGGTCACCACGCCCTGGTTGAAGCGACCGTAGTACTTGGGCTGGTTGGTCTCGGGGTCCACATAGGGGGTCAGGAAGGAGCGGCAGCCCATGCAGGTGTAGCAGTGGCCCTCGCCGTTCTTGTCCACCTTGTTCTTCAGCATGACCTTCTCCGAGATGTAATCGGGCACCATGCGCTTGGCGGTGCAGCGGGCGGCCAGCTTGGTCAGGTAGTAATAGGGGGTGCCGGGGCGGACGTTGTCCTCCTCCAGCACGTAGATGAGCTTGGGGAAGGCGGGGGTGATCCACACGCCCACCTCGTTCTTCACGCCCTGGTAGCGCTGGTTCAGGGTCTCCTCGATGATGAGGGCCAGGTCCTTCTTCTCCTGCTCATTCTTGGCCTCGCCCAGGTACATGAACACGGTGATGAAGGGGGCCTGTCCATTGGTGGTCATCAGGGTGACCACCTGGTACTGGATGGTCTGCACGCCCCGGCGGATCTCCTCCCGCAGGCGCTTCTCCACGATCTTGTGGATGACCTCGGGGTCGGTGGAGCCGCCGCATACGGCGATGTCGGCCAGCACCTCGGCGCGGATCTTCTGCCGGGACACATCCACAAAGGGGGCCAGGTGGGTCAGGGAGATGGACTGGCCGCCGTACTGGTTGGAGGCCACCTGGGCGATGATCTGGGTGGCGATGTTGCAGGCGGTGGAGAAGCTGTGGGGCTTCTCGATCATGGTGCCCGAGATGACGGTGCCGTTCTGGAGCATGTCCTCCAGGTTCACCAGGTCGCAGTTGTGCATGTGCTGGGCATAATAGTCCATGTCGTGGAAGTGGATGATGCCCGCCTCGTGGGCCTCCACGATCTCCTGGGGCAGGAGGAGCCGCCGGGTGATGTCCTTGCTCACCTCACCGGCCATGTAGTCCCGCTGCACCGAGTTGACGGTGGGGTTCTTGTTGGAGTTCTCCTGCTTGGCCTCCTCGTTGTTGCACTCGATGAGGGACAGGATCTGATTGTCGGTGGTGTTGGCCTCCCGCATCAGGTTGTGGTTATAACGGTAACGAATGTAGCGCTTGGCAGTCTCAAAGGCGTCGGCCTCCATGATGCCGGTCTCCACCAGCTCCTGGACCTCCTCCACCGAGGGGGCACGGCCCATCCGCTGGCAATCGGCCTCGATGTCCGCGGCGATGGCACAGATCTGGGCCTCGGTCAGTTCCGGCGCGCCGTCGGTGGCCTGGTTGGCTTTGCGTACCGCCGCCTCGATCTTGCTTCGGTCAAACTGGGCCTCCACTCCGCTGCGCTTCATGATCTTCATATCTTCTCGCCCCTTCAATATTCTATAACAAAGAGACGCACCATTTCCCCGCCGGCGGCGAGAAAACGGTGTGCTCTTGACGGAGTACATTATATAGTGTCCCTTTTGAAATTGCAACCCATATTTTGTGCTGGAAAGAACCCCCTCACACAACCCCTCCCAGAGGGCGCAAGCCCTGTCCCCATCAGCATTTGCGCCCTCCTCACC
>NZ_NFGZ01000060.1 GCF_002159175.1 Flavonifractor sp. An92
GTGGACAAGGCCTGCTGCGGCAGCCACACTCACACCTCCTTCCAGATTCGGATGCCCTACATCAAGGGGATGCTCCATCAGGTGGATTTCAAGGACTTTTTGAAGCGCAGCGGCACCCAGAGCATTGTGGACATCTGGGGCAAGGCGCACCCTGTCCGCAGTGTGGACATCATCCTCACCCGCAGTCAGTTCAAAGCCTACGGCTGGCTGCGGGAGAACAATATGACCTGGGAGGACTACTGGGACGCCTTTCGGGACTACAACCACGCCCTGTACATCACCAACCTGAGCAAGACGGAGCCGGAAAAGCTGGTGGAGCTCAACTACCAATTTCTCTCCACCCTCTCCATCCAGCCGGAGGAGTTCCGCCCTGCCGACCTGCCGGAGGGCTGGGACCACAGCCCGGAGGACGATCCCCGGCAGTGGCTGACCAAGGCCACCGAGACGGCCTACTATAACTTCCGTGCCGATGAAACATACCAGCAGGAATACTTTCGCCGGGGCCTGAGCCA
>NZ_NFGZ01000007.1 GCF_002159175.1 Flavonifractor sp. An92
TGGTCCGTGGCCGGGATGGCCTGAGCCGCCGCAGGGCCGCCCGGGTGTCCCGGATCATCTCCCGCACCAGCTCCAGCTCGTACCGGAGCCGGTAGGGCGCAGCGGGGCTTCCCTCCAGCTGAGCGAGGAGGGCCGCTTCCTTCTCCCGGAGCCGGGCCAGGTCGGCCCGGTACTCGTTCTCAGCAGATGTACCGCTCATCCCGCCAGTAGGCCGGGTCGTAGTAATGCCGGACCAGGTCCCCGACCTCCCTCGTCTCCCGGAGCATCTGCCGCAAAAGGGCCAGGTCCCGCTCCGCCGCCCGGCGGCGAGGCTCGTCCAGCTGCGGGATCCGCCCCTCCCGCACCCGGATCTCCACCTTCAACCGGGCGGCCTCCTCTACATAGCGCCCGGACAGCTCTGCCAGTGTCCCCATCATATCCCCTCCTTATATCTCACTGAGATTCTTTTGCTTTATGGTATCTTATTAAGATATTCAGAGTATAACAAATGTTCGATTTCCTGTCAAGATATTTTTTCTTGCTTTTTTGGGGCTGATGGGATACAATACCCCCAAGGTGTATTCTAGTAAGATACTATCGGATTCTGGAAAGGAGTATTTGCCATGACCATGGGCGAGCGCATCAAACAGCTGCGGCTGGCCAAGGGCTTCTCGCAGGAGGAGCTGGGCGCCCGGGTGGGCGTGCAGAAAGCCGCCATCCACAAGTACGAAAACGGCCTGGTCGTCAATCTGAAGCAGGCCACCATCAGTAAGCTGGCCCAGGCGCTGGGCACCACGCCGGGCTATCTGCTGGGCCTGGAGGAGCCCTCCCTCCCCCACTCCGCCCAGCCCTACCACCCCACCCGCTCCATCCCCATTCTGGGGCGCATCGCCGCGGGCCTCCCCATCTACGCGGAGCAGAACATCGAGGGCTATACCTACACCGATCTGAACGGCGGCGCGGAGTACTTCGCGCTGCGGGTGTCCGGAGACAGCATGAACGCCATCGGCATCAACGACGGGTACCTCATCATCGTCCGCCGGCAGGATGAGGTGGAAAACGGCGAGGTGGCGGTGGTGATGGTGGGCAATGAGGACGCCACCGTCAAGCGTTTCTATGCCACCGACAGCACGGTCACCCTTATGCCCCAGTCCACCAACCCCATCCACCAGCCCCAGATCTACGACCCCGCCAAGACCCCCATCCAGGTGCTGGGCAAGGTGGTCAAGGTGGAGTTTTACCTCTAGCCGTTTTTGTCATTGCGTGTCGGGGAAAGGTGTATTATAATGTGTGAGGTATTCCCATTTCTTTATTGAAAACGAGAATCTTTTTTATTGGTTTTTATGGCAGTTCCCCACACTCAACAGGGAGGTCTTTTTATGAAAAAACCCGTTCTCGTCGTGATGGCCGCCGGTATGGGCAGCCGCTACGGCGGACTCAAGCAGCTGGACCCCGTGGGCGCCCATGGTCAGCTCATCGTGGACTATTCCATCTACGACGCACACCGGGCCGGCTTCGACACGGTGGTCTTTGTCATCAAGCCCGAGCTGGAGGAGGACTTCCGCCGGGCCATCGGCGACCGGCTCTCCCGGGTGATGGAGGTGCGCTACGTCTATCAGCGCTCCGATGACCTGCCGGAGGGCTACTCCGTCCCCGAGGGCCGGGTGAAGCCCTGGGGCACCGCCCAGGCCGCCCTGGCCGCCCGGGACGTGGTGGACGGCCCCTTCGCCATCATCAATTCCGACGACTACTACGGCCCCGAGGGGTTCCGGGTCCTCTATGAGTACCTCACCACCCACCCCGACACCGACGAGCACTACTCCTTCGCTATGGTGGGATACCTGCTCAAAAACACCGTCACCGAGTTCGGCCACGTCTCCCGCGGCGTGTGCGTGGCGGACGGAGCCGGGAATCTGGTCAGCGTCACCGAGCACACCCACATCGAGAAGGGCGAGGTCCAGCCCCGCTTCACCGAGGACGGCGGCCAGACCTGGACCGATCTGGACGGGAACACCCTGGTGTCCATGAACCTGTGGGGCTTCACCCGCAGCTATCTGGACGAGGCCTGGGCGCGCTTCCCCGCCTTCCTGGACCAGGCGCTCCAGGAGAATCCCATGAAGGGTGAATACTACCTGCCCGCCGTGGTCAGCCAGCTCATCGCCGAGGGCAAGGCCCAGGTCAAGGTCCTGTCCAGCCACGACAAGTGGTACGGCGTGACCTATCACGAGGATAAGCCCTCCGTGGTGGCCGCTCTGAAGCGGATGACCGAAGAGGGCCTCTATCCCGAGGAGCTCTGGGCCGGGCAGTAAGCCTCCCAAAGGGGCGGTTTTTCCAAGTTTCGGGCGGGACCGCCCAGAGTGAGGGACTAGAATGGAACTAAAACTGGAGCAAAAGCAGATGCAGGTCCTCTCTCCGCAGCTGATCCAGTCCATGGAAGTGCTGCAGATGAGCTCACAGGAGCTGCTGGAATTTGTGGAACACAGCTTGCAGGAGAATCCGGTGCTGGAGGCCGAGGACCACTATGAGCGCCAGCGGGACGACCGGGAGGACCTGCGCCGTCTGGAGTGGCTGGAGAGCAACGACCGGCAGAACCACGTCTATTACCAGCAAGACGACGAAGACCGTCCTCTGGCCCCCTTCGGCGTGGCGGAAAACGACGAGGATACGCTGTACGGGCACCTGCTCTTCCAGCTGCAGGGCCTGCAGGCCCCGGAGCCGGCGGCCACCGCGGCCCGTTTTCTGGCCGAGAGCCTCAACCCCAGCGGCTGGCTGGACGAGACCCTGGAGGAGCTGGGCCGGGCGGCCAACCTCCCGCCGGAGGTCATGGAGGAGGGGTTACGCCTCATCCAATCCCTGGACCCGGTGGGCGTGGGCGCCCGGAACCTGTCGGAGTGCCTGTGCCTCCAGCTACAGCGGAACAACCCCACCGATATGCTGGCCCTGCGCATCGCCCGGGACGGGCTGGAGGCGCTGGCCCGCAATCAGTACGGCCTTCTGGCCCGCCGGATGGGGGCCGATGTGGGCGACGTGCGCGCCGCCTGCGACCGCATCCGCGCCCTGAACCCCCGGCCCGGAGCCGGATTCGCCAGCACGGAGGCCCCCTCGTACATCACGCCGGATCTGCTGGTGGTGGAGCAGTACGACCACTTCGAAGTGGTGCCCAACGACCGCTTCTTTCCCAAGCTGAACCTGAGCGGCACTTATACCCGGATGCTGGAGGAGCAGCCTGACCAGGAGGTGGAGGCCTACCTCACCGACAAGCTGCGCAAGGCCAAGTGGGTCATGTCCGCCATCGAGCAGCGGCAGGCCACCCTGCTCTCCTGCGCCAAGTGCATCCTCCAGCGGCAGGAGCCCTTTTTCCGTCTGGGGCCGGGCCACCTAACCCCCATGCTCCTGTCCGACGTGGCGGCCGAGGTGGGCGTCCATGAGTCCACGGTCAGCCGGGCTATCAAGGACAAATACCTGCAATGCGCCCGGGGCGTATACCCCCTGTGCTACTTCTTTTCCCGCAAGCTGGGCGAGGAGGGCGACGGCGCCACCGCCGACTCCGCCAAAGCCCTGCTGCGCCGCCTGGTGGACGAGGAGGACAAACGCCACCCCCTCTCCGACCAGAAGCTCTGCGAAAAAATGGAGGCCGAGGGCTGTCAAATCTCCCGCCGTACCGTGGCCAAGTACCGGGAGGAGCTGCACATCCCAAACACCTCCGGCCGGAAGCAATACGAATAAAAAAACCTGCGGTTTCTAAGAAACCGCAGGTTTTTTCTTACCGTTTGACCAGGGGGATCTCGGAGCGATCGATGTCGTCCAGGTGGTCGATGTAGCGCCGGGTCTCGCTGGCGATGACGCCGGAGAGGAGCAGCACCGCCACCAGGTTGGGGATGGCCATGAGGGCGTTGAGGATGTCGGCCACCGTCCACAGGACGTTCAGGTCCACCACGGGGCTCACCACCACCACCGCCACGAACACCAGCTTGTAGACCAGCACGGCCTTGGAGCCCAGCAGGTACTGGGCGCAGCGCTCGCCGTAGTAGGACCAGCCCAGGATGGTGGAGTAGGCGAAGGTGATGATGCCGAACACCAGGATCACCGGGCCCAGCACCGGGATCTGGGCAAAGGCGGCGGTGGTCATCTGGCCGCCGTTCTCAATGTGGGCCATATCCACGGCGGGGTTCTTCATCACGGTGGACACCAGCACCAGGCCGGTCATCAGGCACACCACCACGGTGTCCCAGAAGGTGCCGGTAGCGGATACCAGGGCCTGCCGCACGGGGTTGCGTGTCTGGGCGGCGGAGGCCACCAGGGGAGCCGAGCCCAGGCCGGACTCGTTGGAGAAGAGGCCCCGGGCCATACCGGCCTGGGCGGCGGCGATGATGCCGCGGCCCACCAGGCCGCCCGCCACCGCCTGGGGCACGAAAGCCGACTTCACGATGGCCACCACCGCGGGGATCAGGTAGTCGTAATTGATGACCAGAATGGCGATACAGCCCACCACATAGAAGATGGACATGAAGGGCACCAGGCGCTCGCACACCCGGGCGATGGACTGGATGCCGCCCAGGATCACGATGGCGGTCAGCGCGCCGCCCACCACGCCGATGGCGATGCGGGGAATGGACAGGAAGGACAGATTGCCCTCGATGACCTCGGCGATGGCGTTGATCTGGGTGCCGCAGCCGATGCCCAGGGAGGCCACCGCCGCGAAGAGGGCGAAGAGCACGCCCAGCCACTTCATGTTGAGCCCCCGCTCCAGAGCGTACATGGCGCCGCCCTGCATCTTGCCGTCGGGGGTGCGCACGCGGTATTTCACGGCGATGAGGGATTCGCCGTACTTGGTGGCGATGCCGAAGATGCCGGTGATCCAGCACCAGAACACCGCGCCGGGTCCGCCCATGAAGATGGCGGTGCCCACGCCCACGATGTTGCCGGTGCCGATGGTGGATGCCAGCGCGGTGGTGAGGGCCTGGAACTGGCTCACGTCGCCGGGGGCGTCGTCATCCCGGGTCACCGACAGCTTGATGCCGGTGAAGGTCTTGCGCTGGATAAAACCGGTGCGGACCGTCAGGAACAGATGGGTCCCGAAGAGCAGCACCATCATGGGAACGCCCCAGATAAATGAATCCAGCTGCTCTAAAAATTGCACGAATCCCTCCATGGATTCTCCTCCTCTTCGCAAAATGGGTATAAAAGCACCCTGCCGGAGCATTTTGCGCCGGCAGGGCGCTTCTCCGTCATTTTGAGCTACTCAAACGACTCTCTTTCTTTGCCGGAAAACTCAGCCGGGAGGCCAAGTCACCGCAGCGATCCGGAAACATGCCAGTGGCATGTTTCCCGCGCAGGCCCCGGCGGCTATGCCGCCGGGGTTTGCCACGTACGAAGCATTTAGCCCGGAGGCCAGGTCATGTCTCTCCCCGCCAGCACATGGAAGTGCAGGTGATGGACGCTCTGGCCGGCCTGCTCGCCGATGTTGGACACCACACGGTAGCTCTCCAGGCCCAGGTCCTTGGCCACCTTGGCGATGACCGCGAAGATGTGGGCGGCCACGGTGGCGTTCTCCGGGGTGATCTCCGCCACAGAGCCGATGTGGGTCTTGGGGATCACCAGGAAATGGGTGGGCGCCTGGGGGTCGATGTCATAAAAGGCATAGACCGTTTCGTCCTCGTAGACCTTCTTGGAGGGGATCTCCCCCGCCGCGATCTTACAGAACAGACAATCGCTCATGTTGTTACCCTCCTTTTGATGTGGTTTATACGAACTGGTTGCGGTCCCGGTCGTACTGGAATCCTGCGGCGGACAGCGTTTTGCATACCGCCTCAGGGTCAGCCTGGAGGTCGTCGCACAGATCCTCCAGGCTGCCGTACTGGTCCCGCAGCTTGGTGTTCACAACGCTGAAAAGGATAAACGGGTCCTGAGGCAGCATCTTACAGCCCCAGCTTTCCGGCCACGAAGTCGTCCACCTGGGCCAGCGCGTCGTCCAGCTTCAGCAGATCGGAGCCGCCGCCCATGGCGGAGTCGGGCTTGCCGCCGCCCTTGCCGCCGCAGCAGCAGCACACCTGCTTGACCAGGTCGCCGGCCTTCAGGCCCTTGGCCACGGCCTCCTTGCCGCAGACGGCCAGGAAGGTGATCTTCTCGCCGTTGACCGCCGACAGGACCGCCACCACGTTGGGCTGCTTGTCCCGGAGCATGTCGCCCATCTGGCGCAGCTTCTGGGCGTCGGCGTTGGGCAGCGTGGCGGTGAGGACCTTCAGGTCGCCCACGGCGTGGCCGCCCATGAGGAAGCGGTCGGTCTCACCGGCGGCCTCCTTGGCCTTGAACTTCTCCACCATGTGGCGCAGCTCCCGCAGCTCGGCGATGGTCTGCTCGGCCTTCTCCCGCAGCTCGCTGGGCTTGGTCTTGAGGACGGCAGCGGCCTCGAAGAGCTTCTCCTGGTTGCGGTTCATGGTCTCCAGGCTCTTCAGGCCCGTGGTGGCCTCGATGCGGCGCACGCCGGAGGCCACGGAGAACTCGCTGTCGATGTGGAACACGCCCACTTTGGCAGTATTGTCCAGATGGGTGCCGCCGCAGAACTCCACGGACCAGCCGCCCATGTCCACCACGCGGACCACGTCGCCGTACTTCTCGCCGAAGAGGGCGATGGCGCCCTTCTTCTTGGCCTCCTCGATGGGCAGCACATCGGTGTGGACGGGGTAGCCCTCCAGCACGGCGTTGTTCACCAGAGCGGAGACCTTGCCCAGCTCCTCGGCGGTGAGGGCGGAGAAGTGGGTGAAGTCGAAGCGCAGGTAGTCCTCCTCCACCAGGGAGCCGGCCTGATGGACGTGGTCGCCCAGCACGGTGCGCAGGGCCTTGTCCAGCAGGTGGGTGGCGGAGTGGGCGCGCATGACGGCCTTGCGGCGCTCCTGGTCGATGGCGGCGGTGACGGTGTCGCCCAGCTTGAGGACGCCGCCGGTCAGCTTGCCATAGTGCATATACTTGCCGCCCTTGTTCTTCTGCACGTCGTGGACGTGGAACTCCGCGCCGTTGGCGGCGGTGATGACGCCGTGGTCGGCCACCTGGCCGCCCATCTCGGCGTAGAAGGGGGTCTTGTCCAGGACCACGATGCCCTCCACACCGGGCATGAGCTCCTCGGCCTGCTCGTTCTCCACCACCAGGGCCACCACCTTGGCGCCGGCCACGGTCTTCTCGGTGTAGCCCATGAACTCGGTCTCAGGCACGTCCTTGCCGAACTCCACACCGGCCCAGCCCAGGTCGCCCAGGGCCTCGCGGGCCTTCCGGGCGCGGTCCTTCTGCTCCTCCATGAGGGCCTTGAAGCCGTCCTGGTCCACGGTCATGCCCTGCTCCTGCACCATCTCGATGGTCAGGTCGATGGGGAAGCCGTAGGTGTCGTAGAGCTTGAAGGCGTCGGCGCCGGAGAACACGGTCTCGCCCTTTTCCTTGTGGCCGGCCATCATGTCGTCAAAGATCTTCATGCCGCCGTCGATGGTACGGGCGAAGTTCTCCTCCTCGGTGCGGATGACCTTGGTGATATAGTCCTGGCGCTCCCGCAGCTCGGGGTAGTGGCACTCGTTCTCGTGGATGACGGTGTCGCAGACCTCGTACAGGAAGGGGTCATTGACGCCCAGGAGCTTGCCGTGGCGGGCAGCCCGGCGGAGCAGGCGGCGCAGCACGTAACCCCGGCCCTCGTTGGAGGGCAGCACGCCGTCGCAGATCATGAAGGTGGCGGAACGGATGTGGTCGGTGATGACCCGGAGGGACACGTCCTTCTCATGGCTCTCGCCGTAGTGGGCGTGGGTGATCTCGGACACCTTGTTGGTGATGTTCATGACGGTGTCCACGTCGAAGAGGGAGGCCACGTCCTGGCACACGCAGGCCAGGCGCTCCAGGCCCATGCCGGTGTCGATGTTCTTCTGCTTGAGCTCGGTGTAGTGGTTCTCGCCGTCGTTGTCGAACTGGGAGAACACCACGTTCCACACCTCGATATAGCGGTCGCAGTCACAGCCCACGGTGCAGGTGGGCTTGCCGCAGCCCCACTGCTCGCCGCGGTCGTAGTAGATCTCGGAGCAGGGGCCACAGGGACCGGAGCCGTGCTCCCAGAAGTTGTCCTCCTTGCCGAACTTGAAGATGCGCTCGGCGGGGATGCCGATCTCCTCGTTCCAGATGCGGAAGGCCTCCTCGTCGGCGGGGGTGGTCTCGTTGCCGGCGAACACGGAGGGGTACAGGCGGTCGGGCTCCAGACCCACCCACTCGGGGCTGGTCAGGAACTCCCAGGCCCAGTGGATGGCCTCCCGCTTGAAGTAATCGCCGAAGGAGAAGTTGCCCAGCATCTCGAAGTAGGTGCCGTGGCGGGCGGTGTGGCCGATGTTCTCGATGTCGCCGGTGCGGATGCACTTCTGGCAGGTGGTCACACGGTGGCGGGGGGGCTCCTGCTCGCCGGTGAACCAGGGCTTCATGGGCGCCATGCCGCTGTTGATGAGCAGCAGAGAGGCGTCGTTCTGGGGGATGAGGGAAAAGCTGGGCAGGCGGAGATGGCCCTTGGTCTCGAAGAACTTGAGGAACATCTCGCGCAGTTCGTTGACTCCGTACTTCTTGTGCATGGATTCCTGACCTCCAAATTTCTCTGCAACGCAAGAAAAAACCGCCCCTGGCAACTGCCAGGGGCGGAAAGATTCCACGGTACCACCCTGATTATCCCGCCCCGAATCCGGGCGGGCATCTCATGTCGCCCGGTAACGGGGGCGGGGCGGTCTGCTCATCGCAGACGGCTCGGGAGTGGCGCGCGGCTCCGGCGTGGCCGAGGGCTCTCACTCTTCCCTCTCGCTCCTGACCTCCGGGTGCCGCTTAGTTCCGTCAAAGCCTTGCTTGCGTTATTTGATAAAGCGATTATACCACAGTTTTGTCCCTTGTCAACCGCCATTTTTCCCAAAACACCATGCCCAGCAGGAAGGCGCCCGCCGACAGCAGGGCGCAGAACAGGTGCACGAGGAAAAATCCGCCGGGGAGGAAGAGCGCTTCATACCAAGAGAAGGGGAGCAGAAATCCCACCTCTTCCAGGGCGCCCATCACCGGATTGAGGTGGACCAGCAGCCCCTCGTAGAGGAAATAGAGGCTGTAAAAGGGCCCGTCCCACAGGAAGGAGGCCGCCCCGGCGTACACCGTCCCGGCCACCGCCAGAAAGAGGACCCCCTCCTGGACGCTGGGCACAGGCAGGCCCCTCCGGCGGGCCAGCATCGCCCCGGCGGGGATGTGAAGCACCAGTGCGATCACCCACGGCAGCACCAGGGCCAGATCCGAGTAAAAGAAGGTCAGCCCGTTCCACACCAGCCAGAACACCGCCCAGGCCGCCAGGGAGAGGACGGCGGTGCAGACGGCATACCCCTTCAGACGCGCGGGCAAGATCTCGCGCATAACAACCACTCCTTACAGCGTCTCCCGGGCCACCGCGTGGAACTGGCCCCGGGGGATGCACAGTTTCATTTCGGTCCCCTGCTCCGGCTCGGACACGGCGGTGAGCTCCATGCCCAGCCGTCGGCACAGCTTCCGGCACAGATACAGGCCCAGCCCGGTGGACCGGCGGGAGAGTCGGCGGCCATTCTGGCCGGTAAAGCCCTTTTCAAAAATGCGGGGCAGGTCCTCCGGCGGGATGCCCACCCCGTTGTCGGCAACGGTGAGGACCACCGCCTGTTCCTCCTCCCGGCAGCGGAAGGAGAGGACCGGATTTTTCCCGCGGTATTTGACGGCGTTGGAGATGAGCTGGCCCAGGATGAACTCCAGCCACTTGCCGTCGGTGTACACCGCCGCGTCCCACTCCACCGGCTCCACTCGGAAGCCGGCAGCGATGAGGGGCCGGGCCTGCCGGCGCAGGGCGGCGCGCACCACCGCGCTGAGGGAGAGCTCCCGCACCAGGTAGTCCTGCTCCGCCGCGCCGCTGCGGGCGTAGTAGAGGGCCTGCTCCACGTGCTCCTCCAGCCGGAAAAGCTCGTCCTCCAGGGCGTCGGACAGCTCCCCCGGGTGGTTGGCCAGCAGCAGCCGGGCCGAGGCCATGGGGGTCTTGATCTCATGGACCCAGGTCTCCACGTACTCCCGGTACTCCCGGTTATCCCGCCGGGCGGCGGCCACCTGGTCGGCCCGGTCCCGGGCTACCCCTTCCAGGGCGCGGCAAAAGAGCTCCCCCTCCCGGAAGGGGGGCTCGGCGAGGTCATTGGGGAGCAGCCAGATCCGCTCGTCGTCCTCCACGCCCTGGGCCACCTGATCCCAGAAGCTCCGCTTCTCCCCCCAGTCCAGCAGGAGGGGTAGAATAAAGCACAGCAGTAATGCCCCCTCCAGGAACACCACCGCCTGCCACGTCACCCAGAGGGCGCACAGCACCGCTCCGCTCACCGCCAGGGCCAGAACCATGCCCAGCAGCAGCCGCCAGCGGTCCTTCAGATACCGTTTCAGAGACATAGCTGATACCCCTGTCCCCGCCGGGTGCGCAGGCAGTCTTTTAAGCCCAGTTCCTCCAGCTTCTTGCGCAGGCGGGTGACGTTGACGGTGAGGGTATTGTCATCCACGAAGGCGTCGGACTGCCACAGGGCGTCCATGAGGGCCGAGCGGGACACGATGTCCCCCTCCCCTGTCATCAGGCGCTGGAGGATGCGGGCCTCGTTGCGGGTGAGGAGAAGGGATCGTCCCTCATACCGGGCCTCCCCCTGCCCCAGGTCCAGCTCCAACCCGCCCCGTCGCAGGCAGGGGGAGGCGGCGGCCGGGTAGGCCCGCTGGAGGAGCCGGGCCATCCGGGCCAGGAGGATCTGGGGGTGATAGGGCTTGGTGAGGAAGTCGTCCGCCCCCAACTGCACGCTCAAAAGCTCGTCCAGGGGGTTGTCCCGGCTGGTCACCACCATGATGGGGAGCTGGGGCGAGGAGCGGCGAAGCTCGGCGCAGATCTGCTGCCCGTCGCAGCCGGGCAGGTTCAGGTCCAGCAGCACCAGATGGGCCCCGGAGGCGAGGATCTGCTCCGCCACCCCCTCGAAACGGTCAGGAGCGGTGCAGGTGTACCCGCTGCGCTCCAGAAGTGCCGCGAGCTGCACCCGGATGGCGGGCTCATCCTCCACCAGAACGATGTGGAACGACATCAGCCCTGGTCCTTCAGCAGGGCCTCCACCGCGCCTTGGACGTAGTCCACCTCCTCAAAGGTGGTGAAGGGACCGATGGAGAAGCGCACCGTGCCTTGGGGGAAGGTGCCCAGGGTCTGGTGGGCAGTGGGGGCGCAGTGGAGCCCGCAGCGGGTGGCGATGCCGTACTCCTGCTCCAGGCGGAAGGCCATCTCGCCGTCGTCGGCGTGGAGGAAGTGGATGGACACCACGCCGGTATGCATGTCCAGGTTGTCGGTGCCCACCACCCGGATGCCGTCCTCCTCCAGCTCCTTCAGCCGGGCCCAGAGGTGCTTGGCCACCTGGTGCTCCTTCTCCCGGAGAGAAGCGCCCTCCTTCTCCAGATAGGTGAGGGCGGCGTGGAGGCCGTAGATGCCGGGCAGGTTCAGCGTGCCCGCCTCGAAGCGGTCGGGGAGGATGTCGGGCATCTCCAGCTCGTGGGAGAAGCTGCCGGTGCCGCCCGCCACCAGCGGGGTGAGCCGGTGGGCCAGCTCGTCGGTGACCACCATGAGGCCGATGCCCTGGGGGCCCAGCACCGCCTTGTGGCCGGGGAAAGCCAGGCCGTCGATGTGCATGGCCTTCATGTCCACCTCCACCGCGCCCACGGTCTGGGAGCCGTCCACCAGGAAGGGGATGCCCCGCTGGGCGCACAGCTCGCCCACCGCGCCGATGGGCATAACGGTACCGCAGACGTTGGAGGCGTGGGTGAGGATGACGGCGGTGGTGTTGGGGGTCAGCTTCTCCTCCACTTTATCCAGGAGCAGCTCACCCTTGTCGTTGCAGGGGAACCAGTCCACCTCCACCCCCTCCTTCTGGAGCTGGGTGAGGGGGCGCAGGACGCCGTTGTGCTCCATGGGAGAGGTGACCACCCGGTCTCCGGGCTTCAGGAGCCCCTTGATGAGGTAGTTCAGCGAGTGGGTGGAGCCGGGGGTGAAGATCACGTTCCGGGCCCCGGGGCCGTTCACCAGACGGTTGACCTGCTCCCGGGTCTCCAGGGCCAGGGAGGCCGCGTCGTAGGCCGCCTCATAGCCGCCGCGGCCGATGTTGCAGCCCACATTGATGATGTAATCCGCCATTGCCTCCCCCACGCCGGGGGCCTTGGGGTAGGAAGTGGCGCCGTTGTCCATGTACACCTTTCGCATTTCGCTCTCTCCTCACTGTATGTTGTTTAAGACAGGTCGCTTTCCAGGACTGCGGCCAGGGTATGTTTCTCATTCAAAAGGCGGGAGATCAGCCGCCCCACGCTGTTGCCGGTGGCGGCGCTGTCATCCAGGTCCACCCGGGCGCTGGTGCGCTGCCGACCCACCTGGTTGAGGATGGACGCGATGGGCAGCTCTCCGCTGCCGGAGCGGCCGTCCACCTCTCCTTCCCAAAGCCGCCAGCCCGCCTGGCGCAGGGTCTCCAAGGTCTCGTCGGTCCCGTTCTCCACGCAGGCGATGTGGGTCTGGGTCCAGGCCAGGCGCGCCAGAAGGGCGTTGCCCGCCTCCAGCTCCTCCAGGGCGTCCTGGGCGTCGGAGCCGTCCACCAGGAGGCCCACGGTATGGCCCTCCGCCAGCGCCTGGAGCACCAGGTCGGCCCGCGCCTCCAGCTCCGCCGGTCGGAAGAGCACCAGGGCCTGGACGCCCCGCCCGCTCAGGGTCTCCAGAATGTCCGCGCCCGCCTCACCGGTGGTGCAGGACACCGCCAGACGCACCGTCTTGCCCTCCTCCGGCTCCGTGACCGGCTGGGTCGCGGTGGCCGTGGGCGTGGGCGTGACCGGCGGGCGTGGGGTGGTAATGCTGGGCGTGGCGCTGGGGGTCAGGCTGAGAATGTACTTGTTGTACCGGTTCTGCATGAATGAGGCCGACGACTGCTGGAATTTCACGTCGTTGAGCACCGCGTTCTGGTTCTTGATGCGGATGAGCACCCCCGCCGTCCGGGTGGGGATGTAGCTGTACTGAAGGCCGAAGAACTGGCACACACTATAAGCCGGGACATACACCTTGTTGTTGCGCATGACGGCCGACATGTTCTGGGGCTCCTCGTTCTGGTCGATGCAGGTCCCCTGGGTCAGGTTGAAGCACAGCAGGCCGTTGAGGGTAAAGAGGGTCAGGGTGTGTTCCCCGTTGTCCCAGTTCTCCGTGTAGGACACCCCCAGGTCCACGCCGGTGGCATAGCGGTCAAAGGTGGAGTAGGGCACATAGATGGTCCCCCTCACCGAGACGGGCATGTTGGAGGTCACCAGGGCGTCCTCATCCATAAACGTATCGTTGAGGGCCAGCTGGTACACCGTGGGCTCGCTGGCGTCGGCCAGCGGGATCACAAGCACCAGCAGCACGGCGGCCAGCAGACAGGCCGCCCAGGTACGGCGTCTCACGGCGTTTCCTCCCGTTCCTGCGAAAGATCCGGCCCCGCCGCATGGGGGCAAGGCGGTCAGGTCCTATTATAACATGGCGCGAAAAAGAGGTAAAGCAAAAACCGCCCCGGTGGAAACGGGGCGGTTTTCCAATCAATAGCCGTTGACCAGAGCGTCCAGCACCTTGGCGGCCACCGTTCCGGCCACGTCGGCGCCGCTGCCGCCCTCCTCCACCAGGACGATGAAGGCGTAGGGGGCGTCCTCATTGCGGAGGAACCCGGCAAACCAGGCGTTGGGGGCCTTGCCCCCGCCCACCTCGCCGGTGCCCGACTTGGCACAGATGTCCATGTTGGGGAAGCGGCTGGCGCCGTAGGTCTCCGCCACGTTGTTGGCCATCATCTGGGCCAGGGTGGAGGCGGTGGTGCTGTCGATGAGGGTATCGGTGCGGTGGGTGAGCTGGAGCGAGGCGGGCAGCCCGCTGGAGCTCTCGGTCTTGAGGATGATGCGGGGCACCGCGGCCTTGCCGCCGTTTGCCACCGCGCCCATCCACACCATCATGGCGCAGGGGTTGACCAGGTCGTTGCCCTGACCCACGCCGGCCCAGCCCAGGTCGTTTTCCGTGGCGCCGGTGACGTCAAAGGACCCGGCCGCCGACTTGAGGCCGCTGACATTGTAGCGGCTGGTAAGCCCCGCCTTCTCCACATAGGAGCTCAGGGTCTCACCCCCCAGCTCCACCGCCAGCTGGCCGAACACGCCGTTGCAGGAGTTGGCGAACGCACCATAAATGTCCATCTCGCCGTGGGCGTGGGGACAGGTGATGACGCCGTCTCCCACCTGGGTGGAGCCGGTGCAGGTGAAGGTGCGGCTGAAGAGGTCGGGCAGGTTCTCAATGGCGGCGGTGAGGGTGATGGTCTTGAAGATGGACCCGGGCACAAAGGTGCCGGAGAGGAAACGGTTGAGGTACACGCCGTCGTACCGCTCGTCCCCGTCCTCGATGACCGGCGGGTCCAGAGGGTCGTAGGTGGGCGAGGAGACCATGCACAGGATCTCCCCCGTCTCGTAGTTGTACACCCCCACCGCGCCCTTTTTGCCCCCCAGGGCCTCATAGGCGATGTAGTTGAGGCGGGCGTCCAGGGTGAGGTAGAGGTCGTTTCCGGTGCCGGTGAGGCTGTACGCCCCGGTGATGAGGTTGTAGCCCGAGAGCTGGTCGGCGAAGGCCACCAGCGCGCCGGTGCCGATCTTGCCCTGGGCGTCGCCCACCGCGTGGAGGGTGGCCTTGCGCACCGTGGCGTTGTCGTAGTAGCAGCGGTTGCCGTTCTCATCCGGCCAGGACAGCAGGTCCCCGTCCCGGTCCAGGATGCGCCCCACCGCCAGCTGGCCCTGGCTGTTGTAGAGGTGCCGGTTGGCGGCAAAGGAGGCCCACTTGCCCCCGAAGCGCAGGTACTGGATCACATAGATCCCCAGTCCCAGCAGCATGGCCGCCACCAGAAAGAGGCACACCACCGCTCGTTTTTCGATTTTCCGCATGGTTTCCTCCTTATTCGGTCCACTCGTCCCCGTCCAGGTCGGTCAGGGGCGCGCCCTCCTCCGTGCGGCGGGAGAGGGGGTCGTTCTGCCGCTCCCGCCGTTTATCCGGCAGGCGGATGGCGAAGCTGGCGTTCTGCCGGGTGTCGGTGGCCTTCAAAAAGGCCAGCAGCCCCCAGGACCCCAGCATGGACGAGCCGCCGTTGGAGACAAAGGGGAAGGTGACGCCGGTCAGGGGCAGAATATCCATGGCGCCCAGCACGTTGAGGGCGGTCTGGAACACCATCATGGACGTGGCGGCGCAGGCGGCGATGAGGTAGAAGCTGGACCGGCTGGCCCGGCAGGCCCGCACAGCGAACACCGCCAGCGTGACGATGCAGCACACCGCCAGGATGCCGATGATCAGGCCCCACTCCTCACAGAGCATGCCGAACACCAGGTCGGTATCGGCGGCGGCCACGTTGTGGAGCCAGCCCTCTCCAGCTCCCACGCCCACCAGGCCGCCGGAGGCGGCGGCGGACATGCACCGAGTCTGCTGGAAGCCGGTGTTGGAGGCGTCCTCCCACACATGGCCCCAGGTGGCGAAGCGCCGGAGGATGTAGGGCTTCATGCTGAAGAGGACGAAGGCCCCGAACACCGCTCCGCCGCAGATGAGGGACAGGGTGGCCCAGTCTCCCGAGCGGAGGTAGGCGATGACCAGGAAGGTGACGAAGAAGATGGCGGCGGTGCCGAAGTCGCTCATCAGGGCGAGGCACCCCATGGATACGCCGGTGAGCACGATAAAGAGGCCCAGGTTCCGCTTGCGGAAGAGCCGCTCCAGACTGGCCGAGCCGGCGAAGATGTAGCAGATCTTGGCGATCTCCGAGGGCTGGAAGGAGATGCCCCCGATGCTGATCCAGTTGGCCGCGCCATACTTGATGTTGCCGATGACCAGCGTGATGCCCAGCAGCACGATGGCCGCCCCGGCCATGAGCCAGCGGATCTTTCGGGCCCGCTCCAGGTCCCGGAGGAACACCCCCAGCACCAGGAAGAGCACCAAACCCAGCACCATGGCCACGAGCTGTTTGAAGAGGGCCTGGGGCGCGGAAGAGGCGGTCACCGCTAACGAGAGGGTGCAGAGGAAAAAGGCGATGAGCTCCATCTCAAAGCCCACCCGGCGCAGGCAGCGCAGCAGGAGGAAGTAGACCCACATCACGCCCGTGAGGCACCAGAAGGAGAGGGGCAGAAAGACGTCTGCCTCGCCCTCGGCGGCCACCACCAGCTGCATGGCGGTGAGGAGCTGGAAGGCGGTCAGCAGGATCAACGGTCCCCAGGGGGAGGCGGGGCGCTCCAGCACCCGGCGGCGCTTGCGGCGGTCCTCCTGCTCCTCGGCGGACACCGGGAGAAGCACCGTCTCCACGCCGCCCAGGCTCACCACGTCGCCGAAAAAGACGCTGGCGCTCCCCTCCACTTCCCGTCCGTTGACCAGAACGCCCCCCTTGGAGCCCAGGTCATGGACGGTCCAGCTGTCGTCGTCCCCCCGGATGAGGGCGGCGTGCTGGCGGGAGACTACGGGGTAATTGAGTACCACATCACAGGAATTGCCCCGCCCCAGGATGTTCTCCCAGTGGGTCAGGGGCTCGCTGGCCCCGTTGGGGAGGGTGAGATAGGCCCACACCTCGGGCAAATGCTTTACCCGCCACATCGAGCGGATGGCCCCGGCCAGGATGGCGATGGCCAGCAGCGGGAAGAGAAAGCGCACGATGGTCGTATACCAGGCCGCGATCTGCGGATATTCGGCCGGAAAGGACAAAAAAGCCTCCAAAGGCGCGCTGAGAAACATGGGAAGCGATTCCACGGCATCCCCTCCTTTCCCACTCAGTATAACACAGATTCCCGTCGGCGCAAGTGCGCCTTGCCGGTGCGGCCACGCTTGAGCCGGTAAAAATTGCATGGAACCGCGGCGTTTGAAGGGCCACGGCTCCGGACAAGCTAGGGTTACTTTTTGAGCAAAGGGGCGCAGAACATGAATCACCGTCCACTCAGCCGCCGCCAGATCCGGGCGGTCACCTTCCTGGCCGCGGGGGGCGTGGTCCTGGGGGGCTATGCCCTCCAGGGGCAGCTCCGGGCCGCCGCCAGCGAGGCCCTGCTGGCCCAGCACTATGAGTACGCCTTCTCCGAGCTCGCCACCGCCGTGGACGAGCTGGACACCACCCTGCAAAAGAGCCTGTATGCCACCTCCACCAGCCTCTTCTCCACCCTGTGTTCCCAGGTCTTTCAGGAGGCCCTGTCCGCCCAGACCGCCCTGGGAGCCCTCCCCTACGGCAACATAGAGCTGGAACAGACCGCCGCCTTTCTGGCCAAGACCGGAGATTACGCTCTGTCCCTGTCCCGGAGCGGGGAATCCGAGCTGACGGAAGAACAGCGGGAGAGCTTTACCGCCCTCTCGGAGCGTGCCAGCGCCCTCTCCGCCGCCCTGGACTCCCTCCAGAGCGACCTGTATGCCGGTACCGCCACGCTGGAGAACCTGGAGGCCGTGGAGGAGCGGCTGTCCCGGGCGGTGGAGGACGGCGGCGACGTGCTGGCCGGGTCGTCCTATCAGGACATCGAGGAGGGCTGCTCGGACCTGCCCACCCTCATCTACGACGGCCCCTTCTCCGACCACCTGGTCAACGCCTCCCCCAAGTGCCTGGAGGGGTTGACAGAGGTGACCCGGGATGAGGCCCGGGCAAAGGCCGCCGCCTTTTTTGACCTCTCCCCCACCCTCTTCACCCCCGCCGCCGAGAGCTCCGGCGCCCTCCCCACCTACGGCTTCTCCGCCGTGGCCGATGGAGGCGAGCTGTGGGTGGAGGTGACCAAGACCGGCGGTCAGGTCCTGCAGGTCCTCAACTCCCGCTCGGTGGGTCCGGCCCAGCTGAGCCACGAGGAGGGCGTCGCCAAGGCCGTCGCCCTTCTGGAGCGGCTGGGCATCCCCGGCATGGAGGCCACTTACTCCATGGAACAGGGCGGGCGGCTCACCGTCAATTTCGCCTACACCCAGGACGGCGTGCGGTGCTACCCCGACCTCATCAAGGTGACCATCGCGCTGGACAACGGCGCGGTGGTGGGGTATGAGGCCCACAACTACCTGATGAACCACACCGCCCGGACGCTGACCGCCCCCGCCGTCTCCGCCGAGACGGCCCAGGGCAAGGTGGGCGGGGAGCTCACCATCCTCTCCCACCGTCTGGCCCTCACCCCCACCGCCGGAAAGGGCGAGGTGCTCTGCCACGAGTTCCAGTGTGAGGACGCCGAGGGGCGGCACTGCCTCATCTACGTCAACGCCCAGACCGGAGAACAGGAGCAGATCCTGCTGCTCCTCGAGGACGAGAGCGGCACCCTGGTGCAGTGAATGAAAACGCAAAGCGGGCCCGCGCCGATTGGCGCGGGCCCGCAATGTGTTGCAGGGATGTTTGCTTATTTCAGCCGGGCGGGCTCCTCCTCGCCCTTGGTGATGCGCACCACCACGCCGGACAGGGCCAGCAGCGCGATCAGGTTGGGCAGCGCCATCACCGCGTTGAAGAAGTCGGACAGGTTCCACACCAGACCCACCTTCATCAGGGAGCCGATGACCACGCAGATGATGACCAGGACGGAGTAGACCTTCACGGCCTTCACGCCGAAGAGGTACTTCACGTTCTGCTCGCCGAAGAAGTACCAGCCGATGATGGTGGAGAAGGCGAAGAAGAACAGGCAGATGGCCACGAACATGCTGCCCACATTCTGGCCCAGCAGGGTGCTGAACGCCATCTGGGCCAGGGAGTCGGCCATGCTGTCGTCGCCGGTGTAGCCCGCGTTCACGCCGGTGGTCAGGATGACCAGGGCGGTGAGGGTCAGCACCACGAAGGTGTCGATGAACACGCAGACCATGGCGATGTGGCCCTGATCCTGGGGCTTCTCCACCTTGGCCATGGCGTGGGCGTGGGGGGTGGAGCCCAGGCCGGCCTCGTTGGAGAAGAGGCCGCGGGCCACGCCGTAGCGCACCGCCTGCATCATGCCGATGCCGATGCCGCCGCCCACGATGGCCTCGGGGTCAAAGGCGCCCACGAAGATGTCGCGGATGACGCCGGGGATGGTGGTGATGTTGAAGAGAATGACGATGACGCTGCCGATCAGGTAGCAGATGGCCATCACGGGGACCAGCTTCTCGGTGACGGAGGCGATGCGCTTCACGCCGCCCATGAAGATGAAGGCGGCCACCACAGCCAGGACCACGCCCACGGCCAGGGGAGGCACGTGGAAGGCGGTGGCAAAGGCGCTGCTGATGGCGTTGGCCTGCACCATGTTGCCCATCAGGCCCAGGGCCAGGATGATGGCCACGGAGAAGAAGCCGGCCAGGAACTTACCGAACGCGCCCTTGAACGCGGCGCGGATGTAGTACACGGGGCCGCCGATGACGTTGCCGTCCTCGTCGCGGGTCTTGAACTTCTGGGCCAGCACGGCCTCGGAGTAGATGGTGGCCATGCCCAGGAAGGCCGCCACCCAGACCCAGAACACCGCGCCGGGGCCGCCCAGCAGGATGGCGGTGGCGCAGCCGACGATGTTGCCGGTGCCCACCTGGGCGGCGATGGAGGTGGCAGCGGCCTGGAAGGAGCTCATGCCGTCCTTGTCCGCCTTTTTACCGGAAAGGCTGAATCCACCGAACATGCTCCGCCAGCCGGTACCGAACTTCCGGATCTGGACGAAGCCCAGCCGGATGGTCAGGTACAGTCCGGTGCCCACCAGGACGAACAGCAGAATGCTGTTCCACACAAAGTCGGCCGCGTTGCCGGCCCACACAGTCAAAGTATCGATGAATGCTTGCATCACAAATTCCTCCCTTATGTCCCCTTCCGGGGCGCTTACGATCCTTTGGGAGAGGCCCAACACACCTTCGCCCCGTCCCGTTGTCTCTTCAGCTTCTTCCCCCATGCACCTCCCGAACGAAAAATAGGCCAAACCGTTCGGTCTGGCCCTGTCACCCATTTCAGGCGGGTCTCCCCCGCCGGGGCGTCCACTCTGTCCTTTTGCCTGAGAGATCGGGAGGTCCTCCTCCCTACACCTTCGGCCCCCGCACACGGCGGGCTTCTCCAGAGCCACGCTCCGTTCTGTCCTCACATGGCACACACCACAGCGGATCGCTTTCCTTAAGCAAATCCTAAAGCCATTTGCAGAACGGACATTTCCGATATTCCCATGTCGTGCTATTATCATAGACCATATTAAGCCATTCGTCAAGCAAAAAATTTCTGAGTCATTGTGAAATCCATGTGATTTATTTCGTTCCCTTTCGAACTTAGGGGTGTACTTTTTCCTTTTTCCCGCTTTCCGCGCGTCCTTACAAGAGAGACAGTAAGAAAGACAGACCCGAAGGTCAATCCCATATTCAGGGCTCGATCTTCGGGTCTGAGACAGTTTTTTACATCTTTTCCGGGGCGTTGACGCCGATGAGGGCCAGGCAGTTGGCGATGACCAGACGCACGGTATCGGCCAGCTTCAGCCGGGCGGAGAGGACCTCGGGGGCCTCGCCGCGGATGTAGCAGGCGTTGTAGAAGCGGTGGAAATCGCCGGCCAGGGCCAGCAGATAGCGGTTGATGTGGCTGGGGTCGTAATCCCGCACGGCCAGATGGATCTCCTCGGGGAGCTGGGCCAGGTTCTTCACCAGGGCCTTCTCCTCGGGGGTGGTGAAGATGGATGCGTCCACGTCGGCGGCGGCGGGGACAGCGGCGCCCTCCTCGGCCAGACGGGCCACCAGAGAGCAGATGCGGGCGTGGGCGTACTGGACATAGTACACCGGGTTCTCGCTGTCCTCCCGGACGGCCAGGTCCAGGTCGAAGTCCACCGGGCTGGTGGCGGCGCGGGAGTTGAAGAAGTACCGGGCGGCGTCCACGCTCACCTCGTCCAGCAGGTCGTAGAGGGCGATGGCCTTGCCGGAGCGCTTGGACATACGCACGGGCTTGCCGTCCTGGAGGAGGTTCACCAGCTGCATCAGCACCACCACCAGGCGGTGGGAGCCGTCCAGGCCCAGGCCGTCCAAGGCCGCCTGGAGGCGGGCCACATGGCCGTGGTGGTCGGCGCCCCAGATGTTGATGGCCAGGTCAAAATTCCGCTTCTCCAGCTTGTTGCGGTGGTAGGCGATGTCGGCGGCAAAGTAGGTGTAGAAGCCGTTGGCCCGGCGGAGCACATCGTCCTTCAGGTCCAGCTTGTCCACCTGCTCCTGGGTCTTGCCCTCGGCGAGGAACTTCTTCTTCAGCAGCTCGGTGGTGTTGAGCCACAGGGCCCCGTCCTTCTCATAGGTCCAGCCGTGGTCGGCCAGCATGCCCACCGTCTCGGCCACATAGCCGCTGTTGTGGAGCTCGGACTCGAAGAACCACTGGTCGTACTCGATCTGATAGCGGGACAGATCCGCCTTCATCTTGGGGATGTTCACTTCCAGGCCGTAGGCGCTCATGTCCTCCAGCCACTTCTCCTCGGGAGCGTCCTTGTAGGCGTCGCCGTGGGCCTCATAGAAGCCCTGGGCCAGCTCCTTGATGTCGTCGCCGTGGTAGCCGCTCTCGGGGAACTCGAAGTTCTCCTCCCCCAGGAGGATCTGCATGTAGCGGGCGTGGATGGACTCGGCAAACTTGTGGATCTGGTTGCCGGCGTCGTTGACGTAGAACTCCTTCCAGGTGTCGAAGCCCGCGCGCTTCAGGACGTTGGCCAGGGAGTCGCCCAGCACGCCGCCGCGGGCGTTGCCCATGTGCATGGGGCCGGTGGGGTTGGCGGAGACGAACTCCACCATCACTTTTTTACCCTTGCCCTCGTCGCTCTTGCCGTACTCCATGCCCTCGGTCTCGATGTCGCGGAGAACCTCGCCGTACCACTTGGAGCCCATGAAGAAGTTCAGGAAGCCGGGGCCGGCGATCTCGGCCCGCTCAAAATAGCTCCCCTCCAGGTCCAGATGCTCCACGATGATCTGGGCGATCTGCCGGGGGGCCTTGTGCATGGCCTTGGCGCCCGCCATGGCGAAGGAGGAGGCGTAGTCGCCGTTCTTCACATCCTTGGGGATCTCCACGGTGGCCTTGACCTCCACGCCGGCGGGGAGAAGCCCCTCGGCGGCGGCCTTTTCGTAGGCGGACTGAGTGAGGGCGGACACCTGTTCCCGGGCCGCCTGGATCAAATTGGACATAGTTCGTTCCCTCTTATCTGTTCAGAATCTGGGAGGCGCTATCCCGCTTGGCCTCCCGCACTTGGATCTCAAAGGTATTCATACCGGTGACGGCGTGGTCGATCTCCACGTCGTAGGCGATGCGGATCTTGCCCCCCCGCTCGCCCATGTGGGCCTCCATCTCCCGGGTGTTCACCCCCACCGACAGCGCCCCATAGGGGGTGTTGTACATGGACAGGTGCCGCCGGCCCTGCTCAAAGACCATCTGGGAGTTGAACTCCCCCAGGCGCAGCAGGGTGATGCGGTCCTTCTCGATCTGGAAGGTGGTGAGTGTCCCCTCCAGGCCGGTGACCTCGCTCTCCTGGTAGCTGAGAGTATAGCCGGCCTCGCCGTCGGACTCCAGACGCCCCTCGGTGACCAGCTCGATGGTCTCCTCCTCCTGCTCCGGGTTGGTCTGCACCCCTTTGATGGAAATGATGACGTTGTTTTCGCTCATGCTTCCGCTACCTCTTTGCGCTGAATTACAAGTAGCAACTATTATATATGGGAGAAAGGGCGCTGTAAAGCCCTTTTTCCCCGGCGCTCACACAGCGTGGTTGCGGATGCCCAGGCGGTGGTTGAGGATCTCCTTCTCGATGTCCACCTGCTGGACCTGTCCGGCCACCTCCTCCTGGAGGAAGGCGGTGGCCAGCCGGGCGAAGTCGTCCACCGTGTCGCTGACGAAGTAGCGGGCGCTCCCCTTGTCCCGCTGGGCCAGGGCGTCGTCCTCGGTGAGCCGCCGGGCCACCGCCCGGGCCCCCTCGCCTCCGGCGCTGATGAGGGCCACATCGGGGCCCATGAAGTCCCCGATGACCTCCCCCAGCAGGGGGTAGTGGGTGCAGCCCAGCACCAGGGTGTCCACCCCCGCCTCTTTCAGCGGCGCAAGGTACTCGGCCACCACCGTCTCGATGACCACGTCCCCCCGGTGGATGCGCCCGTTCTCCACCAGCGGCACGAACAGGGGGCAGGCCTTGGCAAACACCTGAGCCTCCGGGTTTTCCCGGGCAATGTAGCGCTCATAGGCCCCCGAGCGGATGGAGGCCTGGGTGGCGATGAGACCGATCTTCCCGTTGCGGGTGGAACCGGCCGCCGCCACCGCCGCCGGCTCCACCACCCCCAGGATGGGGATGGGGTTTTCGGCCGACAGCAGGTCCAGCGCCGTGGTGGACACGGTGCCGCAGGCGATCATAATGGCCTTCAGATCAAAGGTACGCAAAAACGCCACGTCCTGCTGGGCGTATTTGATGATGGTATCCTTGGAGCGGCTGCCGTAGGGCACCCGCCCGGTGTCTCCGAAATAGACGATGTCCTCCCCGGGCAGCAGGCGCTTGAGCTCCCGCACCGCGGTGAGCCCCCCCAGCCCTGAGTCGAACACGCCGATGGGTTTCTGGTCCAAAATTCGGTCCCTCCCGGCCGTCTCCGGCCTGTCGTTTTCCGGCGGAGCTTCCGCCCCGCCCGGCCGCCCCGGTGCGGGCAGCCCCTTATCCTTACCATGATATGCGAAACCGGCGGCAAAGACAAGGATTTTTTTGATTTTCGGGAAATTTGCTCTTCCACGGTTTGACAACCGGGGCAAACATACTATAATATAAACGAGCGCGCACCGCCGCGCCAACGTCACGACAGCGAGGAGGTTTTTGCGTATGAAGCTGGAACTGACGACCAAGCAATTCCGCCGTCTGCTGGATATGGCCTACATCGGGAACTGGATCCTGAACTCCACCCGGGGCGACGACCGTTTCAAGGATTATGACCAGGTGGAAAGCCTCCTGTTCGCCAAGGCCCGGGAAGAGGGCATGGGCATTCTGGCCGAGGACTGGCAGGGGGAAGTGGTCCCCTCCCGGGCCTTCGCCGAGGGCGGCATCCACGAGGCCATTATGGAATATGAGAACAATGTGTTTTTCGACATCCTGGCCGAGGATCTGGCCCGCCGGGACATGGACGACGTGCCCATCGACGAGAGCAACTATGACGAGCTCACCCGGCGCATCGACGCCTACATCGCCGAATTCGACCAGCACGGCACCGACAACATCCTGGTGGACAGCGACTCCCTCCCCTGAATCCGGTACGCAGACAGTAAGCCGCCCGGGACCGTTTTTTAATACGGTCCCGGGCGGTTTTTTCATGCCTCGCCGGGCGCCTCCGGGGCGTAGCAGCGGCGGACCCGGTTCAGGTTCCACACCACACACACCAACGCGCCCATGGTACCCACCACCAACAGCACGGTCAGCCAATCCGGCGGCGTGGCGAACCCGGCCACCAGACAGGAGAGGGTATACAGCACCGTCAGGCCGTCCCGGCTGTGCCGGAGGGAGGCCTCCACTCCGTCCTCCCCCACTGCCCCGGCCAGAGAGGCCAGGTCGGTGAGGAGCTGGTACTCAAAGTACACGTCCAGGGCCAGCAGCACCACCCCCAGCAGGGTCCCCGCCCCCTCCAGGGCGGCGGGGAGGGTGGCGAGCCATGCCTTGGCCAGATTGGTCTGGAACACCGCACGCACGCCCAGCAGAACGCACAGTCCCTCCAGCAAGCCCAGGGTGGGCCGGGCCTCCCGCAGCAGGCGGATGGCCCGCCAGAGGAACACATAGCCGATCCAGCGGGGCAGCACATTCAGTCCCCCGATGGTGAAGTCCACATACAGGAAGAGCTGGGCCCACATGACCCACACCAGGCCGCGATAGATCTCATTCCGTTCCATTTACCACTCCCCCTCCAGCGTCAGCAAAAAGAAGTGCTCCACGTCGTCCACCGTGCAGGAGGCGGCAAAGGCGGTGGGGGCCAGGCACTCGTCCCAGTCCAGTCCCAGATACTCATCGGTAACGCCGCCGCTCCCATCTCCCACCTGAGCGGGAAGGTCTACATGGTCGTTGTGCTGGCGGTCCAGCACCGCTTTCAGCTCCTCGGTGGTCCAGTCGCCTTCTTCCACCGGAACGAAGGCGAGGGTCCGGTGGAGGTCCCGGTCGTCTGCGGCGGTGAGCACGCCGCCCTCGCTCTTCCACCGGCTCACAAAAGGCCCATGGGGCAGGGGTTCCACGCGGAGGCTGGGGCCAGAGGAGAAGAACGAGCCGAACACTCCATTGGAGGCGCTCTGGTCCTCGGTGGTCTTGGCCCCCAGCACCCGCTGGATGTCCAGCCGGACCGTGAGCTCCCCGTCGCCGCCGGTATAGTGGAGCGAGGGCAGCTTGACGTTGGGGTATTGGATCAGATTCACGCCGTCTACCGTCTCAAACTCCCCCAGAGGCTCCACGGCGTAGCCTTGGTACTGGGGGACCACCAGCACTTCCTGGGTATACACCGGCGAATCGCCCTCCCCGTTCCCGGCAGTTTCATAGTTCTGGAGGCAGAGGGTCCCCTGATAGCCCGCCCCAGTGTCCCGCAGATTATGGATCTTCCAGTCCAGGGGCTCCTCGGGCAGAGGCCAGTCGGGGCTCACGCCGGAGGAGACCACCTCCAGCGTCTCGGGCAGCTCCTCCGCCGGGGCGGCGACGGCCAGCCAGAGGGGATTGCGCTCCACCAGGCCCTTGACGTAGGTGTCCAGGGCCCCGGCCACCGTGGTGGGCCGCCCGTCCAGCACCAGGGTGAGGACTTTGGCGGGGCTGCTCCCCCAGGCGGGACTGGCGCTGAGGGTGCCCGCCTCCGCTCGTCCGGCCACACACCCCACGGTGAGTACCAGGGTGCAGCACACCGCGCCCAGCGCCATCCCGGCGGGGTAGCGCTTGAAGCGGGCGATGCACTGGATGCGCCGGCGGATGTTCTTCCCGCCGTTGGCCATGGAGGAGGTGCCCGGCGCCCGGGCGTACTTCTCATTGGCCATGGACAGGAGGATGTGGCCGTAATCCCGCCGGTCCTCCCCCTCCAGCCGCTCCAGCACCCGCTGGTCGCACAGGGCCTCGCAGTCGTTCTGCACCCGGTCAAAGCAGTACCACAGAATGGGGTTGCACCAGTGGAGGCAGCGCAGCAGGCACAGCACGGCCCCCAGAGCGGTATCGCGGTAGCGGCGGTGGAGCAGCTCGTGGAGGAACACCTTGTCATCCACCTCCCGCCCCGCCGGCAGGACCAGCACGGGGCGGAACACGCCGCAGAGGAAGGCGCTCTGGACGCCCTCCACCTCCAACGCCCGGCAGGGTTTCAGGCCGTAGGTCTCCGCCACCCGGGAAAGCTGCTCTGCCCGCGCCCCGGCTGGCGTTCCCTTCCCCACCGCCATGCGCAGCCGGACATAGGAGAGCAAGAACCACCCCAGGCACACCAGCACTCCCACGGCGTAAATCACGAAAAGCCAGTCGGTGACACTCACCGGGGCCCCGGTGAGCCAGGGCACCGGGCTCAGGCAGGCGATGGGGGCGTAGGGGTCGGTATAAGCGGAGTTCAGGTGCAGCTCCACCGCGCTGCGCAGAAAGGTCAGCGGATAGGTGAGGTCCACCGGCCCGCCCGCCCGGGGCGCGCCCACCGGCAGCAGCAGGCGCACCGCCAGCGGCAGCCACAGCGCCAGCTGCCAGCGGGGGGAGAGCTTGTCGCCCAGAATCCGCTTCACCGCCAGCAGCACCAGCGCCGCCAGAGTCGCGGCCAGGGTCTGCTGCAAAAAGCACCAGAGGTCGGTCATGGCTCTCCCCTCCTTACACGTCCATCTCGTCCAACAGCCGCCGCAGCTCCTCCCGCTCGGCGGCGGTGATGGGCTCCTCCTGCAAAAAGGCGGCCACCAGCTTCCCCGCCGAGCCCTCGTAGGCCCGCTGGAGAAGGCTGCGCCGCTGCTGGGCGGTACACTCCTCCCGGGTCACCGCCGCCCGGTAGCGGTGGGGCGTGTGTTCCTTGTCGATGGAGACCAGCCCCTTAGTCTCCATTCGGGTGAGGTAGGTGTGCACCGTGTTGCGGCTCCAGCCGGTGCCCGGCTCCAGCGCCTTGGTCAGCGGACCCAGGGTCTCCCCCTCCGGCCGCTCCCACAGGGCGGTGAGGACCTCCCACTCCCGGTCGGAAAGCTGTTCCAGTTTCATGTCCATCCCTCCTACACTTGTAGTATCCTATATTCATACTACACATGTAGGACCCAAAAGTCAAGGGGGGAATTTGGCTGGACGGCGGACGGGGGGCTGTGCTATAATGAATAGTTGAATGGATTCCAACGGAGAGGGGACTTTGGCATGAACCGAATCGGTTTTGACAACAACAAATATCTGGAAATGCAGTCGGCCCACATCGCCGAGCGCATCGCCCAGTTCGGCGGCAAGCTCTATCTGGAGTTCGGCGGCAAGCTCTTTGACGACTACCACGCCTCCCGGGTGCTGCCGGGCTTCGCCCCCGACAGCAAGATCCGCATGCTCAAGGAGCTGCGGGACCGGGCCGAGATCGTCATCGCCATCTGCGCCAGCGACATCGAGAAGAACAAGGTCCGGGGCGACCTGGGCATCACCTACGACGTGGACGTGCTCCGCCTCATCGACGCCTTCCGGGGCCAGGGTCTCTATGTGGGCAGCGTGGTCATCACCCAGTACGCCGGACAGCCCGCCGCCGACGCCTTCAAGCGGCGTATGGAGGCTCTGGACATCCGGGTGTACCTCCACTACCCCATCGCCGGCTACCCCCACAACACCGCCCTCATCGTCAGCGACGACGGATATGGCAAGAACGAGTATGTGGAGACTACCCGCCCCCTGGTGGTGGTCACCGCCCCCGGACCGGGCAGCGGCAAGATGGCCGTGTGCCTCTCCCAGCTCTACCACGAGTACAAGCGGGGCATCCAGGCCGGGTATGCCAAGTTTGAGACCTTCCCCATCTGGAACCTCCCACTCCAGCACCCGGTGAACCTGGCCTACGAGGCCGCCACCGCCGACCTGGGCGACGTGAATGTGATCGACCCCTTCCACCTCCAGGCCTATGGCGAGACCACGGTGAACTACAACCGGGACGTGGAGATCTTCCCCGTCCTCTCCGCCATGTTCGAGAAGATCATGGGCGAGTGCCCCTACAAGTCCCCCACCGACATGGGCGTGAATATGGCGGGCAACTGCATCTTCGACGATGAGGCCGTCCAGGCCGCCGCCCGGCAGGAGATCATCCGCCGGTACTACGCGGGTCTCGCTGACCGGCGGCAGGGCAAGGCGGATGACACCCTCATCTACAAGCTGGAGCTCCTCATGCAGCAGGCCAAGGCCAGCGCCGAGCAGCGCCCCGTCATCGCCGCCTCCCTGGCGGTGGCCGAGGAGACCGGCAACCCCGCCTTTGCCATCGAGCTGCCCGACGGCCAGGTGGTCACCGGCAAGACCACGGAGCTGCTGGGCGCCTGCTCCGCCACCCTCCTGAACGCGCTGAAGGTGCTGGCCGGCATCGAGCACTCCTACCACCTCATCTCCCCCGAGGCCATCGAGCCCATCCAGCGCATCAAGGTCAACCAGCTGGGCTCCAACAATCCCCGGCTCCACAGCGACGAGACCCTCATCGCTCTGGCCATCTCGGCCTCCACCGACCCGGTGGCCGCCAAGGCTCTGGACCAGCTCTCCAAGCTGCGTGGCTGCGAGGCCCACTCCACCGTCATCCTCTCTCAGGTGGACAACGGTACCTATTCCAAGCTGGGGGTCCATCTCACCACCGAGCCCCAGTACGAGACCAACAAGCTCTACCACCGCTGATAAAAAAACCAGGCCTGTGCGCACGGCACAGGCCTGGTTCTTTTTTATGCGTCTCGGTGAGCCAGCCGCTCCGGCTCCTCCCCCTCCATCCGATAGAGGGTACAGGGTACCGTCATGGAGTCGAAGAAGGCCCGGCCCGCGCTCTCGGCGTCGGGGCCGTCAAAGCGCAGGGACAGGGAGCAGCTCCCCCCGATGCGCCGGGGCGTGGGGCAGAGCGCGGCGTTCACGCCCCGCTTCTTGGCCTCCGCCTCCCCCTGCATGCTGTGGGTGGTGGTGTAAAAGGACAGATAGATCATATCGTCCTCTTCTTTCCGCCCCGGGCAATGAGGGCCGCCCCCAGGGCTCCGGCGTACCGGCCCATGGGGTGGGACTGGACGGGCACGCCCAGCTTTTCGCTCAGGCGGCCCAGCAGGTAGGCGCTGTCACACAGCCCTCCGGTGAGGAACACCTCGCCCTTCAGGCCGTGGCGGGTACACAGGCCCACCACCCGGGTGACCACCGACTCCACCACGCCGGCGGCGATGTCCTCCCGGCGCTCACCGGCGCCGATGTGGCTGATGACCTCGCTCTCGGCAAAGACGGTGCACATGGCGCTGATGGCCAGCGGGTGGCCGGCCTCCGCCAGGGCGAAGAGCTCCGTCAGGTCCACCCCCAGGCGGTTGGCCATGATCTCCAGAAACTTTCCGGTGCCCGCCGAGCACTTGTCGTTCATCAGGAAGCTGGAGGGAGTTCCCCCCTCCACGGTGATGACCTTGGTGTCCTGGCCGCCGATGTCGATGATGGTGCAGTCGTGGCCCAGCAGGGCATAGCCGCCCCGGCCGTGGCAGGTGATTTCGGTGACGGTCTTGGCGGCGTAGTCCACCGAGATGCGGCCGTAGCCGGTGGCCACCACCTTCATCTCGCCCCCGTCCACCGGGTGCCCGGCGTCCTTCAGGCGCTGGGCCACGGCGGTGGCGGTCTCCTTGCTGCTCCAGCCGGTGGGCAGGACAAAGTGGTCCACCATGGTCTCCTCATTGAGCACCACCACCTTGGAGGCGGTGGAGCCGATGTCGATCCCCGTATAGTACATGGCTGCTCTCCTTTACTTCTCGATGGTCTCCAGGAAGGCCGCCAGGCGGGTGTTGATCTGACCCTTGTCGGACTGGGAGTAGTCGGTCTCGATGTTCAGGTAGGGCAGGCCCTTCTCAGTGACGCAGCGCTTGATGGAGAAGGACTCCACATTGTAGGTGTGGCAGGCCTGGAGGATGATCTCGATGACGCCGTCCACCTGGTACTCGTCGATCATGTCGGAGACGTACTGGGTGCGGGACTCGTTGGGGCTCATCACCGAGCAGTTGATGTTCAGGTACTTGCGGGCCAGAGCCTCGTAGATATCGGGGGCCTCGGGGTCAATCTTCTCCAGCTTCTCCCGGGTGCCGCTGCAGCTGTCGAAGGCCACCACGTCGGCGCCCAGCTCTTCCACGGCCTTGACGATCTTATCCCGCACGCCGCCGTAGGGGCAGCCGGTGAGGAGGATGCGGGGCCGGTCGCTGCTCTTGCCCTTGTAGTTGGCCTCCCAGTCGGTCCGGACCTCCTGGGTGCGCTTCTCCACCTGGGCGCAGCGCTCCTCCAGGTCGAAGGAGAAGCTGCTGGCATCCACCCGGGTGCCCAGCTCGTAGCCGGTGATGGGGGCGGGGTTCAGCTTGCCCAGCTCCAGATAGCCGAGCATCACGTCCCGCTCGTGGTTCTTGCGGCGCACGGCCTGGCGCACGTCGTCCTCGGTGATGGTGACGCCGAACTTCTCCTCCAGCTTCTCCTTGAAGCGGAGGATCTCGCCCTTCCAGAACTGCACGGCCTCCTCGGTGCGGACGTGGGGCAGCTGCATCACATAGGTCTCCTTGATCTCGTTGAGCAGCTCAAACATCTTCTTCTTTCCGTCACAGGTGGTCTCGCCCACCACCAGGTCGGAGAAGTAGAAATAGGGGCAGGTGTCGGTCAGCGCAAAGCCGTAGCTGGACTTGATGAGGGGGCAGAGGTTGCGGGGCAGGTTGGCCTCGGCGGCGGGGATGGGGTCCTCGCTGGTGCCGCACAGGCCCACGGGGATGGCTCCGGCGGCGTAGATCAGCTCCACCGGCACGAAGGTGCAGAAAATACCCACCACGCGGGCGCCCTGATCCTTGAGCTCCTTCATGCGGAGGAAGCCCTTCTGTCGGATCTCGTTATACGTCTCAAAGTTCTGGGGCAGTTTCGCCATAACGCCTCTTCCTTTCCCATATTCAGGCCGGAACCGGCCTTTTTTTCTTCACTCTCCTTCCGAGTATAGGTTTTTAAAATGCGGGTGTCAACAAATTTACTCTATTATTTTTATTTAAAATATTTATGTTTTCAATTATCTGATTCTTCTATAAAGTGCTCTCCTCTCACAGGATATGCACTCCGCCGGCGGACGGTCACGGCGCCTGCTCCGCGGTCCGCGCGTGGTAATCCTCCAGCATGTCGGCCAGGGTGACGCTCTCCATCGCCTCCCGGATGGCGTTTTCGATCTTGTGGTACGGCCCTTTCAGGACCGCCTTGATGTTTTGCGCCACGGGGCACGGACTTTTGCCGCAGGGGTGGATGCCGATGAGGGCGGTCAGGCCGTCCGGCTCCAGCGCATCGTAGATCTGGTACAGGGTGATCTCCTCCGGCGCCCGGCACAGCTCCGCGCCCCCGGTCCCCCGGGCCACCGTGATGAGCCCGGCCTTTTTCAGGGCGCTGAGGATGTTCCGGATCACCACCGGATGGACGTCGGTGCTCTGGGCCAGCCGCGTGCTGGTCACCTTGCCCGTACCCCCGGCCTCGTGAATGAAGATCAGGCAGTGGACAGCCACAGAACATTTCATACTCAGCTGCATGGTGATGGTCCTTTCTGTGTGAGTTCCTTTGATGTAATTCTTGACATTACATTAAGTCGGTGCTACACTGTCCTTACATTTTACGATTCTTTCCGCCCGAAGGCAAGCGCACACCGCGCCCCGGGGCGGGCGCGGCGCAGGGACGCCGCGCGGGAAGGAGCGATGGAACATGCTTTACGAGATCACTTTCAGCCCCACCGGCGGGACGAAAAAGGCCGCCGGCATGCTGGTCCGGGCGCTGGGCGGAGCGTCTACCGCCGTGGACCTCACGGACCATCGGGCGGACTTCTCCGCCCTGACCTTCACCCCAGAGGATGTGGCGGTCATCGCCGTGCCCTCCTACGGCGGCCGGGTACCCGGCCCGGCGGTGGAGCGGCTGAGCGCGCTGAAGGGGAACGGCGCCCGGGCGGTACTGATGTGCGTGTACGGCAACCGGGCCTATGAGGACACCCTTCTGGAGCTGGGAGACACGGCCCGACAGGCGGGCTTTCGCATCACTGCCGCCGTGGCAGCTCTGGCGGAGCACTCCATCGCCCACCGCTATGCCGCCGGCCGCCCCGACGCCCAAGATGAGGAGCAGCTGCGGCAGTTTGCCGGGCAGATCCGGGAGAAGCTGACCTCCGGGGTGGATACGGAGCCCGACCTCCCCGGCAATCACCCCTACCGCGCATTCAGCAGCATGGGTATGGTGCCCAAGCCCACCCGGGCCTGCAATCGCTGCGGCCTGTGCGCCGAGCAGTGCCCGGTACAGGCCATCGACCGGAAGGACCCCAAGCAGACCGACAAGACGCGGTGCATCTCCTGCATGCGCTGCGCGGCCATCTGCCCCCGGTCGGCCCGGAAACTCAGTCCCCTGCTGGTCATGGCCGCCAATTTTGCCCTGAAGAAGGCCTGTTCCGACCGCAAAGAGGGCGAACTCTACCTCTAAAATGGAATCTGAATTTGAACAGCCGGAGACCAGAACTGGTCTCCGGCTGTCTGCATCATCCCCCGGGGAAGGCGTCCAGCTGGGTCTGCAACCGCTCCAGAAAGAGCTCCGCCGCCTTGGAGAAGATCTGCGACTTCTTCCACACCAGGTACATCCCCAGCTCCAGCCTGGGCTTCAAAGGCCGGAAGCAGAGCTGGCTGCCGGTGGTGTTCACCAGCTTGTCCAGGGTGAAGGCGTAGCCCATCCCCTCGTCCACCATCAGGGATGCGTTGTAGATCAGATTGTAAGTGGCCACGGTGTGGAGCTCCGAGGGCTCCCGCCGCAGCCAGCGGTACAGACCGCTCTTGTTGTCCACCTGGCGGGAGAGGATCAGGGGCTTGTCCCACAGATCCCGGGGCGACACGGTCTCCCGCTGGGCCAGGGGGCTGTCCCGCCGCATCAGGACCCCCCAGGTGTCCTTCATGGGCAGCTCCATGTAGTGATATCTGGTCTTGTCCATGTCCCCCAGGAGGACCCCGAAATCCAGAAGACCCTTGTCCAGCCGCTCGCACACGTCCACGGCGTCCCCGCTGACGATGTGGAAGCGGATACCCGGATAGTGCTCCTGAAGCTGGTTGGCGGTCCGGACGATCTGCCGCACGCCGTCGGTCTCGCCGGTACCGATGTAGATGTCCCCGTTCACCGTCTCGTCGCAGCGCATGACCTCCTGCTCCGTGCGGTCCACCAGCTCCAGAATCTCCTCCGCCCGCTTGCGCAGCAGCATCCCCTCCTCCGTGAGGGTGATCTTCCGGTTGCCCCGGACCATCAGCTGCTTGCCCAGCTCCTCCTCCAGCTCCTTGAGCTGCCGGGAGAGGGTGGGCTGGGTGAGGTGGAGGGACTGGGCCGCCGCCGAAATATTCTGCTCCCGTGCCACCGCGAGAAAGTATTGCAGTACCCGCAATTCCATACCACGCACCTCCGATCAGGAACAGCATAGCACAGCTTAACTATAGGTTTCAAGCATAATAAACTATTCGATATAGGTATTTGTTATTCAAGCGGGCAGGTGCTACAATAGGGTCAGAAAATCAATGGATCAGGAGCGAACGATGGATTTACAGGCATTTTTGGATCATCTCAACCAGGGAAAGCCGGTGCAGGGCGGCGGCGAGGCCCACCAGTTCATGCACGGCGTCAGCCAGGAGGCCCTGCGCATCACCGCCGAGATCAACACCGGCTACCACACGCCGGAGGAGCTGCGGAAACTCTTCTCCCAGCTCATCGGCCAGCCTGTGGACGAGAGCTTCGGGCTCTTCCCGCCCTTCCATACCGACTGCGGCAAAAACATCCACATCGGGAAAAACGTCTTTATCAACATGGGCTGCAAATTCCAGGATCAGGGCGGCATTTACCTCGGGGACGGCGCACTCATCGGCCACAATGTGGTGCTGGCTACCCTCAACCACGCCAAATCCCCCAAGGACCGGAGCAGCATGCTCCCCGCCCCCATCCGCATCGGCAAACACGTCTGGATCGGCTCCAACGCCACCGTCCTGCCCGGTGTGACCATCGGGGACGGGGCCATCGTGGCGGCCGGAGCGGTGGTGACCCACGATGTGCCGGAAAACACCATCGTGGGCGGCGTGCCCGCCCGGGTCCTGCGCCATCTCAGTGAGGAGGAACTACAATGAGCAAAAAGATTTTGGTGATCTCCACCAGTCTGCGTCCCAACAGCAATTCCGACGTCCTGGCCCGGGAATTTGCCCGGGGCGCCCGGGAGGCCGGCCATGAGGTGGAGGTCCTCTCCCTGCGGGGCAAGGACCTGCGGTTCTGCAACGGCTGCATGGCCTGTCTGAAGGCCCCCCACTGCGTCATCCAGGACGACGCCAACGCCATCGTGGAGAAGATGGGCGCGGCGGACGTGATCTGCTTTGCCACCCCGGTGTACTACTACGAGATGTCCGGCCAGATGAAGACTCTGCTGGACCGGGCCAATCCCCTCTTCTCCGCCGACTACGCCTTCCGGGACATCTACCTGCTCACTTCCTCCGCCGAGGAGGAGGACAGCTCCGCCGACGGCCCCATCCACGGGCTGGAGGGCTGGATCGCCTGCTTTGAGAAGGCCCGCCTGGCCGGTGTGGTCCGGGGCGGCGGCGCCAACGATCCCGGCGAGATGCCGGAAGAGAAGCAGAAGGCCGCCTACGAGCTGGGCAAACGGATTTAAGGAGGTCTCCCTATGCAGTCCAAATACAACGGTTACTCCTTCCCCCTGCGGGACACGGTCACCCGGGAGAAGGTCCACTTCCACAACTGCTACGGCATCGAGCTGTGCGGCGACCTGTACCTGCCCGCGGGGGCGTCCGGCCCCTTTGCCGCTGTGGCGGTGGCCGGGCCCTTCGGCGCGGTGAAGGAGCAGTGCGCCGGGCTCTATGCCGAGGAGCTGGCCAGCCGGGGCTTTGCCGCCCTGGCCTTCGACCCCTCCTTCATCGGGGAGAGCGGCGGCGCGGTGCGCAATGTGGCCTCCCCCGACATCAACACCGAGGACTTTTGTGCCGCCGTGGACTTCCTCGCCACCCGGGACTTTGTGGACCCGGAGAAAGTGGGCATCCTGGGCATCTGCGGCTGGGGCGGCATGGCCCTCAACGCCGCGGCCATGGACACCCGCATCAAGGCCACGGTGACCTCCACCATGTACGACATGACCCGGGTGAACGCCAAGGGGTACTTTGACTCCGCCGACAGCGCCGACGCCCGGTACGAGACCAAGCAGGCCCTCAACGCCCAGCGCACCGCCGACTATCAGAGCGGCACTTGCGCCCGGGCGGGCGGCGTGGTGGACCCCCTCCCGGAGGACGCCCCCTTCTTCGTGAAGGACTATTATGACTACTACAAGACCGAGCGGGGCTACACCGAGCGGTCCCTCAACTCCAACGACGGCTGGAACACCACCTCTTCCCTGTCCTTCCTCAACATGCCCATCCTGCGGTACAGCAACGAGATCCGCAGCGCCGTGCTGATGATCCACGGGGAGAAGGCCCACTCCTGCTACTTCAGCCGGGATGCCTACGCCGACATGGTGAAGGACAGCCCCTGGGCCGGAAACAAGGAACTGGTCATCATCCCCGGCGCGGTCCACACCGACCTCTACGACCGGAAGGATATCATCCCCTTCGACAAGATCCAGCAGTTTTTTGAGGCGAATCTGAAATAAAAGACGGCAGGAGGCGGGTTTCATGACAAAAGCTCTCGGTCTGCTCCTGGCTGTCCTGGGGCTCACCGCCTGCGGGACGGTTGGGAACACAGCCTCTCCCTCTCCGTCCCCCTCGGCGGTCCCCAGCCAGGAGATCACCGCCCCCCAGCCCTCTGCCGAGGAGGGATCGGTTTTGTACATCACCGTGGGTGATCAGGCGCTGACCGCCACCTTCGCGGACAACCCCTCGGCCGAGGAGTTCCGCGCGCTGCTGGCCCAGGGTCCGGTGACCGTGACCATGGAGGACTACGGCGGCTTTGAGAAGGTGGGACCCCTGGGCGCGACCCTGACCCGCAGCGATGAGCGCATCACCACCCAGCCCGGGGACATCATCCTCTATCAGGGCGATCAGATCACCATTTACTACGACACCAACACCTGGACCTTCACCCGGCTGGCCCGGATCGACGATCCCAGCGGACTGCGGGAGCTGCTGGGAGATGGAACGGTACAGGTCACCTTTTCTCTCGCATAGGAGGTTTTTCATATGGCAGTCAAACAGACGGCGGGCCGGGACGGCCTGGGGAATTTCGCCCCCAAATTTGCGGAATTGAACGATGACGTGCTCTTCGGTGAGGTGTGGAGCCGGGAGGAGAAGCTCTCCCTGCGGGACCGCTCCCTGGTGACGGTGGTGGCCCTGATGGCCCAGGGCCTGGTGGACAGCTCCTTCCAGTACCACCTCTCCACCGCCAAACAGAACGGCATCACCCGGGAGGAGATCGCTGAGATCCTGACCCACGCGGCCTTTTACGCCGGCTGGCCCAAGGCCTGGGCGGCCTTCCGCATGGCCAAGGAGGTCTGGGCAGAGGACGCCGCCGAGGACGGCAAGGCCCGCCACCAGCGGGAGATGGTGTTCCCCATCGGCGCGCCCAACGATGGCTTTGCCCAGTACTTCGTGGGCCAGAGCTATCTGCACCCCCTCTCCACCAGCCAGGTGGGGGTGTTCAACGTGACCTTTGAGCCGGGCTGCCACAACAACTGGCACGTCCACCACGCCTCCAAGGGCGGCGGACAGATGCTCATCTGTGTGGCCGGTCGGGGCTGGTATCAGGAGTGGGGCCAGGAGGCCCGGGAGCTCCACCCCGGTGATGTGGTCAACATCCCCGTGGGCGTGAAGCACTGGCACGGCGCCGCCGCCGACAGCTGGTTCTCCCACCTGGCCCTGGAGGTCCCCGGCGAGGACACCTCCAACGAGTGGCTGGAGGCCGTGTCTGACGAGACGTACCGCAAGCTGAAGTAAACAGGAGCCTGGATACCGCCGGTATCCAGGCTCCTTTGCTGTTTATTCGAGGGTGAACACGTCCATGGGGTCGAAGTCGGCGAAATGGTCGTTCTTGTACGCCAGCAGGGCGGCGGTGCAGTTGGTGCACTGATGCTCAATGGCCAGGTTGATGAGCTCCGTCACCTGGGCCAGCGTGAAGGAGTCCAAGACCTCCACTGCAGTGGCATCGTCCTTCAAAATGCGCCCCTCCACCGTCCACTTGTCCAAGAGCCCGATGATGTGGTTGGCACGGCGGCTGCGGCGCTCCAGCCGGAAGGCCCCCAGCGTCAGCTGACCCTGAAGGTTCAGCGCATGCCGGTCCACCGCGCTCCCCCAGCCGTCGTAGTCCAGCCGGCAGTCGTCCAGCGTGATGTCCAGCTCGCTGGCGGCGTAGTCAAACGCAAATGAGATCCCGTGCTTCTCCTGTCCTTTGAAGCGGTAAGCCGGGATCTTCATGCCCTGGTAGCGCTCCTCCCGGACGGCGCTGAACTTCACCACCGGCTCCCATACCTGCTCAAAGGGCTGTTTCAGCCCGTGGGCGGCAAAGTACCGCTGCCAGGCGGCCGCCTCCCCCGGCTCCATCTCCATGGGGTGGGCCACCCCGATAGGGTCCGGCCCCAGCTGGTACGGCCCGCCGCCTGCCTCCACCGCCTCCCCCGTCTGCGTCAGGGTAAAGCAGGTCCCGTTCTGGCTCCACACCAGCAGGACGACGATTTTCCGCAGGACGGGATTCCGGAGGTACGCGCCGCTCCATCGCTCCGCCGGGATGCTGTCGCCGCTCAGGAAGAGCTGGAACAGTCGGTCCTTCTGGGCCCGCAGCAGGGTCTCAACGGTGCTTTTCAGCTCCTTGAAGGTCTCGTTGGCCGCCTTGGCATGAAGGGCGTCGTCCTCTTTTCCCGCCTTTGGGAGTTGCCTGACCGTCTTTCCCGTGGCCTCGTTCCGGATGGAAACGGTCAGGTCGGGGAGCAGCTCCACCCGGAAGGTCCGGCCACCGTAGTCCAGCTCCATCCGCCCCTGGTCGTCCAGCCCGGTCTCCGCCTGCTCCAGCAGGAGCGCCCGCAGCTCTTCCGGCGGCATCTTCCGCAGCTTCGCCGCCCGGCACAGCAGCTCTTGGCTCTTCAGCTGCGCCCGCAGAGTGTCCGGATTCTCATTGTAGGGCAGCCAGCGTTCGATGCCCTTCTTGATCTGGTCCCGGACGCTGGCGTCGTACAGCTCACGGCCGCAAAGGTCGTGGTAGATCCGGACCAGGCGCTCGGCCTGCCGGCCCCCGCACAGAATGCACACGGCGGGCAGCGCGGCCACCGCGTCCCAGGAGCCGTCCCCCTCCACCTTGCATTGGGTCTCCAGAAAGCGCGTCAGTTCACTGCGGTTGAGCAGCTGGAGCAGCCGGAGCTCGGCGCTTCCCATCCAGGTGTCCTCCCGGCCGAAGCACAGGCGGAACAGCAGGGTCTCCACCGCCTCCGCCGGGGCGGGGGCGCCGCTGGCGGCAAAGGTCAGGCCGGTGACCTCCTCCACTCCAAAGAGCAGAGCGGTCACCAAACGGTATACCGCGCGGTCCTGCTCCTCCGGAAGCAGCCGGCGGAAGTCCTCCTCGGTTCCGGGGCAGTCGTCCGGAAGGGCCGGAAGAGCGGCCACCAGGGCGGCGCGGCACACCTCCACCTTCCGGGGGGTACTCAGATCGCCCCCATAGGTTTCCAGCGCTTCCGGGAACGACAGTCCGCAATAGGCCTGTGCGATAGCCATGATCCGCCCGATGTCCGCGGTTTTCCGCAGCTTCTCCGCCTGCTCGATCACCAGGCGGGACGTCACATCCGGGCTGAGGGCGGGCAGCTCTCCCTCCTCCCCCACCCTGGAAATCAGCCAGGCCGCCGGGACACACAGTTTCTTCACCTTCGGGGAGATCCGGGCGCGGACCAGCCAGTCCAGCCCAATGCCGACGTTCTCCGGTCCGATGCGCACAACCTTCCCGCTTGCCTGTTTCAGCGCGTCCGGTGCCACCAGTACGGCGTCCGGGAACGTCAGTTCCCGAAAAGCACTCGCGGGGCCGGTCACAACGCTGTCCTCGGCCACCCACTCCCGCTTGTTCAGGTTCCCCGCCGCAGTGAGGCACTTTTTCAGTGCATCGGCGGTCTCTCCCTTCAGATGGTACCCATAGCGGGCCAAAAACTCCACCAGGCGGGCGTCCCGCGCTTTATTCTTCTTCTCCCCCACACACAGCGCCGCCAGCGCTTCCGCCGTCTCCTGAGCCGTCTCCGCCGTGACGCTCCGCCAGACGGCCTCCTTCCACGCCTTCTGACTCTGGGTCATCAAACACTGGGCCGCCTGGGCCGGTGTGAGAACGAGATTCCATGCAAACTCCACAGGAGGCTTTTCCGGGAAGGGAAGCGCGGCGTCCAGCCGGATACATGCCTGTTCCGGAAAGAGATCCGCACTCCGCAGGGGTTGAAACGCGGTGACTTCCGTCAATGCGGGGCATGTGTAGAACGCATGCCAGCCGTCAATCATCCCCGCCAGGATGGTCACATTGGTCAGACCCGTACAGCCGGAGAAGGCCGAGCCGCCGATCTTGGTCACGCTCTCCGGGATGGTCACGCTGATCAGGCCCGTGCAGCCGGAGAAGGCAGACCATCCGATCTTACTCACCCCGTCCGGAATGGACACATGCCCGCCTGGGCCGATGTACTGCTCCAGCACACCATCTTGTATCACAAAATCCAAGTCAGTACTCACAAAGACACCTTCTTTATTCCAGGGTGAACACATCCATGGGGTCGAAGTCCGCGAAATGGGCGTTCTTATATGCCAGAAGGGCGGCGGTGCAGTTGGTACACTGATGCTCAATGGCCAGGTTGAGCAGTTCCGTCACCTGGGCCAGGGTGAAACTGTCCAGGTACTCCGCCGCGCTCACGTCGTCCCGCAGAATGCGGCCGTACACCGTCCACTTGTCCAGCAGGGCCAGGACGTGGTTGGCCGCCCGGCCGGGGGTTTTCACCTTCAGCTTGCCAAAGACCACCCGGGCATCCTGGTCCATCCAGTGGCGCTGGAACTGGGTGAAATCACACTCCAGGTCCAGACCGGCAAAGGAGGTCCAAAGCTCGCTGGTCCCGATGTCGAACTCAAACTGAATCCCGTGCTTGTCCCGGCTGCGCAGGTAATTGGCGGGCAGCTCCAGGCCCTCATATCGGTCCGCCTTCACCTGGGAGAAGTCGATGACCGGCTCCCACACCTGGGCAAAGGGCTGTTTGAGGGCGTGGGCGGTAAAATACTTCTGCCAGCGCGCCAGGTCGTCCCGGTCCATCTCCATGGGGTGGGCCACCTTTACCGGCTTGTCCTTCACCTCGCAGGGCTGTCCCGCGGAGTCCACGGTCCCCTGGGCCGCCACGGTGAAAGTCTGCTTCCCCTGGGCCCACACCAGCAGGGAGGCCACCTGGCGCAGCACCGGATTGGTGAGATAGGCCGCCCTCCAGCCGGCGGCGTCCTGCCCTTTTCCCCGCAGGAATGCCGCAAAGAGCTGATCGCAGCGGCCCTTCACCGCCCTTTTCAGGTTCTTTTTCAGGTCAGCCAGATCGGCCTTGGCCGCCTCGTACTGTTCCGGATCGGCGTCCTTCTTGGGGATGGACTTCACTGCCTTCCCCGCCGTCTCATCGTACAGCGACAGAGAGAGGTCGGGCGCCATGGCCACCGTCACCTGCCGGCCCCCCAGGTCGTAGGTCTTGCGGCCCTCTCCGTCCAGCCCGAACTCCATCAAGCACCGGTCCCGCAGGGCCTCTTCCGTCGTGCCGTGGCGCTGGGCGTAGACGCGGAGTACCTCGTCCTTGTCCAGCTTCAAGACGGCCTCCCGGGTGTCGCTGAGCATAAGCGCGCCCCGGGCGGTGAGCAGGAATCCCCGGGTGGACAGGCCGCCGCGGGCGTTCCGGTTCATCTCTGCCACCACCTTGGCGATCTCCGCCCCCCGGCCATAGCGGCAGTAGGGGATGACCCAGGCGTCGTGCCGGCTTTTCAGAGCCTCCAGACAGGCGAGCAGCGAGTCCCGGTCCAGCCGCTCCGCGGCCTGGTCGGCCAGCTCCACCGGGTCGGCGTTTTCAAAATCGTGCCGGTTGTCCGCGTAGCCCGGGCGATAGGTGTACTGCTCGGCGTAGGGTACAATGGCGCAGAGGACCAGAAACTCCGGCGCAGCCTCCTCCGAGCCGTTCTGTTTCACCACCTTGAGGGCCGCCGCGGTCCCCTTGCGGGCCTTGTAGCACTTCATCAGGTCCGCCTCCCGGAAGGCCGCGCGCAGATCGGCATTGGGGTCGTCCGGCGCGTATTCCGGCTCGTCCTGGAGCAGCTGGGCCAGCTGTTCCGCCGCTTTTTTGGCCTTCCGCCCCTGGGCAGCGGTGAGAAGGGCCTGGATGGTCTCGCTCCGGAGTTCCTCCTGGTGCTCCGAAACAAAGTCCACCGCCTTCTGGAACTTGGACGGCTTGCCCCCTTCGGCCAGGATCTCCGCCATACCGGCCACATAGTCATCGTACGGGGGCATCATGTACCGGGCACACAGGTCTTTGAACGGGGAGGAGCTCTGGATCAGGTACAGCCCCGCCCAGTCCCGGGCGCTCATCTGCCGGTTCCAGAGGAGGTCGATCTGGATGGCGATGCTCTTGTTCAGCCGGTCCTCCGCCTCGCACAGCCCCTGGGGCATGGTCTTGTACAAGGTCTGATTGTGCTTTTTGAGGGTGGCTTCGTCCCAGGGGCCGCCGAACATCCCAGTGCTGAAGTCGCCGATTTTGCGGATGCTGCGGGGGAGGACCACCTCCTTCAGCCGGGTGCAGCCCTGGAAGGGCAGACTGCCCAGGTCGGCGACGCCCTCCTGGACGGCGACCTGTTGGAGGGCGTGACAGTCCTCAAAGACCTGATCTCCCATTTTCTCCATCCCCGTGGGAATGGAGATCTCTTGCAGGCGTTTGCAGCCGGCAAAGGCGCGCTCCCCCAGGGTATGCAGGCTCTCCGGCAGCGTCGCGCCGGACAGGGCGGTGCAGTGGAGAAATGCCCCGTTCCCAATGGCCGTGACCCCCTCGGGGATGGTCACCTGGGTCAGCCTTTTCTGGCCGCGAAAGGCATAGGCGCCGATCTCGGTGAGCCCGTCCGGCAGGACATACGCCCCTGCCACATTGGAGAGCAGGCGCAGATAGATCCCGTCTTCAGTGCAGACCGCCTGATTGCGGATGAGAAGGCGGCCTGTTGCAGTCTGCAATTCATAGATCCATCCGAACTCTTCTATACCGCCCCTCTTGTTCCGTACATATCGTTGATGGATGGTGGTGGTAAACACGCCGAACCGGCCGGTACTCTGTGATCCGCCCCACTGGGCCTCCGGCCCCAGTGCGGCGATATCCTGCTCCACGCTCACACGGATCAGGGTGCAGTGGTCGAAGGCCCCGTCGTCGATCTCGGTGATGGTCTCAGGAAACCGGACCGTCTGGAGGCCCGTGGCATCCGCAAACGCCTCCCGTGTGATCCTGGTCACCCCATACGGGATGACGGCCTCCTTACCAAGGCCGCTGTACTTCTTCAAAACGCCGTTTTCAATCACAAATTCCGCATTTTCGCTCATAAAGACACCTTCCTTACTCCAAAGTAAATACGTCCATGGGGTCAAAATCCGCGAAATGGTCGTTCTTGTACGCCAGGAGGGCGGCGGTACAGTTGGTACAGTTGTGCTCAATGGCCAGGTTCAGAAGCTCCGTCACCTGGGCCAGGGTGAAGGAGTCCAGGAACTCCACCGCGCTGGCATCGTCCTTCAGAATGCGCCCCTCCACCGTCCACTTGTCCAGCAGGGACAGGACGTGGTTGGCCGCCCGGCCGGGGGTTTTCACCTTCAGCCTGCCAAACACCACCTGGGCGTCCTGGTCCATCCAGTGGCGCTGGAACTGGGTAAACTCGCACACCAGACTCAGTCCGGCAAAAGAAGTCTCCAGCTCGCTGGTGGCGTTGTCATAGTGGAAGCGGATGCCGTGCTTGTCCCGGCTGCGCAGGTGGTTGGCGGGGAGCTCAATGCCGCTGTACCGGTCCTCCTTCACCTGGGAGAAGTCCACCACCGGCTCCCACACCTGGGCAAAGGGCTGCTTGAGGGCGTGGGAGGTAAAGTACTTCTGCCAGCGCGCCAGGTCGTCCCGGTCCATCTCCATGGGATGGGCCACCTTCACCGCCTTGTCCTTCACCTCGTAGGGCTGCCCCGCGGAATCCACGGGCCCCTGGGCCGTCACGGTGAAGGTCGCCTTCCCCTGGGCCCACACCAGCAGGGAGGCCACCTGGCGCAGCACCGGGTTGGTGAGATAGGCCGCCTTCCAACCGGCGGCATCCTGCTCGCTCCCCCGCAGGAATGCCGCAAAGAGCTGGTCACAGCGGCCCTTGACCGCCTTTTTCAGGTTCTTTTTCAAATCGGCCAGATCGGCCGTGGCCGCCTCGTACTGGTCCGGATCGGCGTCCTTCTTGGGGATGGACTTTACCACCTTCCCCGCCGTCTCATCGTACAACATCAGCGAGAGGTCGGGCGCCATGGACACCGTCACCTGCCGCCCTCCCAGGTCGTAGGTCTTGCGGCCATCTCCGTCCAGCCCGAACTCGGTCAGGACCGTGTCCCGGATGACATCCGCATCGGTCCCCCGCAGTTTGGCCGCGAACGGCAGGAGTCCGTTTTTGTCCGCCCACAGGAGGGCCTCCCGGCAGTCGCTCAGACAGAGGGCGTACTGGGCCAGATACTCCGTCTGCCGTCCGGGCTTCTCGTAACGGTTCCAGTCATGCCAGTCCTTCAGGCTGGAGAGCACCTTGCGCACCTGCTGCGGGGAGCCAAACCGACAGTAGGGGACCAAAAAGGTCCGATCCCGGAGGATACCGGATACCTGCAGGACCTTGGTTCCGTAGAGGTAGTGCCTCGTGATCTCCAGCGGACGGTTTTCCAGGGTGTCATATACCGTCTCCAGCGCCTGCCGGAAGGCCGCCGAATCCAGAGCAGCGGCGATCTGATCGGCGTTCCGGTGGTAGGAGAGCTCCAGCGTGTACCCCTTCCGCACCTCTCCCACATCCAGATAATCGGCCAGCACACACCCCAGCACAAAGGGCGGGGCGCTCTCCTCGCTGTCCCCATAGCGGACGGCGGGGAGATCCTCCAGCGACAGCCCGCAGGTGTTCAGAAGGCGTTTCACATTGCTTTCCGTGTAGTGCGCCCGGCAGAACGCCTCCACCGGATGCGCGGCGCTGGTCTCCTCCGGGCCGTCGTCGCCCGCCGCCTTTCGCTGGGCCACCGCCGGTTCCAGGAGCTCCGCCGCCTTTTTGGCTCTGGCCGCGGTCAGTGCATCGTAGAGGGCAAACAGCGTCTCGTTTTTCAGCGTACTCCCACACGCCAGCGCAAATTCCGCCGCCCGCTTGCAGATCGTGGGTTTGACCTTTTCCGTCGTCAGAATCCCGGTCATGGCGGCCACGCTCTCGTTCTCATCCTGGTAGAGCTGCCGCTCACAAAATGCCCGGACCTTTTGTGAGCCGGAGGTCAGGTAGATCGCGGCTGCCGCCGGAGTGCTCCCCATCGGCCACTCGTACACAGACTCCATGGCCATCCGGATTTTGCAGCCGTTCAGCAGCACATGGGCCAGGTTTTTGACCTCCAGGCTTTGCGGACAGTCCTGCCCGGCGCGGATCAGATCCGGAAATGTCCGGTTAGACATACTTTGAAGCCCGAGGGGAAGGGTGATGCTGGTCAGACTCGTGCAGCCAGAGAAAGCTCCCCCGTAAATCTCGGTCACACCCGCCGGAATGGTGACACTGGTCAGGCTCGTGCAGTTCGCAAAGACAGACCATTCAATCACGGTCAAGCTGTCCGGCAGGGTAATGCTGGTCAGGCCCGTGCAGTTCGCAAAGGCAGACCATCCAATCATGGTCACGCTGTCCGGCAGGGTGACGCTGGTCAGGCCCGTACAGCCGGAGAAAGCAGCGCTGCCAATCACGGTCACGCCGTCCGGCAGGGTGACGCTGGTCAGGCCCGTACAGCCGGAGAAAGCAGCGCTGCCAATCACGGTCACGCCGTCCGGCAGGGTAACGCTGGTCAGGCCTGTACAGCCGGAGAACGCGCTCTCGCCGATCTCGGTCACACCCGCCGGAATGGTGACGCTGGTCACGCCCGTGCAGCCCTCAAAGGCAGACCCGCCGATCTTTGTCACACCGGCCGGGACGACCACATCCCCGCCGGGGCCATTGTACTTGGTCAAAACGCGTCTTTTCGTATATGTACGGATGGAAAACTCTGCATTGCCGCTCATGTTGGTCCCTCCTGATTTTTCAGTCCTTTAAATTGTCGATTTTATCCTTTTTATTATAGTATTTCGCCCCTTTTTTGTCTACTATGCTGTCTGCATAGGGTGAGGCATCCTCCCGCCGATGAAACAACGGGCCGCCCAGCGGCGGCCCGTTGTCGTTTTCCAAACCGTTCTTTTCTGCGTCCCATCACGGCTTTTTCAGCAGCTCCTCCTCCAGCCACGGGAGCAGGAGCTCCTGATACCCGGCCGTTCCCCCCGCCTCCACGGCCCGGGCGGCGGGCTCCAGGGGCGTCCCGGCGCAGTTTTGGAGCAGGGCGCGGCTGGCGGCGCTCAGCGCCACCTCCGAGCGGCATTTCTCATAGTCCTCCGGTCCCATGTGCCAGGGCATGAGCCGATCCGGACAGCGCCGCCACAGCTGGGCGGCGATGGACAGCCCCTTCCCGTCGAAATCCCCGGAATAGAAGAGCGCCGTGCCGCTGGCCGTCAGCAGGTCCAGAAGGCGCAGCGCCGCCACTGAGGGCTGCCCGGAGGTGCAGAGCAGCGGCGCGCAGAAGTGGTCAGCGCGGTCACAGAGCTGGGCAAACACCATCTCATTTTCCACCAGGAAGGCCCGTCCACAGGGGCTGCGGACCCCGGTCAGAGCCGACAGGCTGGCCAGGGACAGCGTCACCGGCTCCCGCCGCTGCCGGAAGAGGGCATATCCGGGGTGCTCCCCGCCTTCCGTCTCCAGAATCAGGCCCACCTGGGTGACCAGACTGGAAATGCTGTCGCAGAGGATGCCGTTCTGGTAGTACAGCGCGTCCCGCTTCTCCGCGCTCGCCGGGTAGTCCAGGCCGGAGCGGTAGGCCAGCAGGTGCAGAAAGAGCTTGCCGCCCAGAGTCCCGCTGTCCAGGGCGTGGGGGTCGGAGGTAGCCCCGGCGCTGAGCACCGCCAGCCGGACCGGCCTGCCGTCTCCCCGCTCCAGCCGGTCCAGAGCGGCGCAGGCCCCCATGAGGCCGGTCCCGGTCTGTCCCGGGTCCCGGGTTGCCTCCCGGCGGAGCAGCGTATACCCGCTCCCCCGCCCTGCCCTCAGGTCCTCCAGCCACCGAGCTGTGGTCTCCCCACGGCCCTCCATGGCCCGGTCCAGGACGGCGGCAAAGCGGTCCTCCAATCCCGCCCGGACCTCCCGCCGGGTTTTGAGCTCCGTGCCGAAGTAGTCCTCCAGCACCGCCTTCAGGGAGACGCCCCGAAAGCGGGTCTGCTGGAGCGCCTCCTCGAACTGGTCCGCCCGGAAGCGCAGCGGCGGCTCGAAGGGCCTTCCAAAGAGGGCGCGGGCGGCCTCGCACTCCGCCGTGGAGGCGTCGGACAGAGTCACCCACCCCGCCGGACGGCCGCTGCGCCGGTACTTTTCCATCAGGGCGGTCAAAAGCCGGTGATACCCGGGGTGGACACGGAAATAGTTCGCGCAGGCCCGCACCGCCCCGGTCATAGGTCCGCCTCCAGGCTCTTCTGGGTCCCGTTCCAGTGGTAGTGCAGGATGGTGACTACCGGGGCGTTGGGGGGATGGTGCATTTCGGCGATGTCCAGGTCGGTGACGCAGGCGTAGCAGCCCCATAGGACCTGGGAGTTGAGGATGTAGTCAAAATCCAGAATGCCCATCAGCTCAAACATGGCGCCGATGTTCTGGTCGTCCACACCGGCGAAGGCCTCGTCCAGAGCCAACATCCGGGGGCAGGAGTCGCCCCCCTTCTGGTACTGGGCGGACACCGAGGCGAAGAGGGGGACATACATGGCCATGGCCTTCTCGCCGCCGCTGAAGCGGTTGAACGCCCGGTCGTTGAGCTCCTTGCGCCCGCTGTCTCCCCGCTGGTAGAAGAGGTGGAACTCATACCAGCTCCGGTAGTCCAGCACCCCCCGGATCAGGTCGGCGTAATTGACCGCCTCGCCCCGGAGCCGGGCCTCCTCCCGGGCCCGCTTCACCCGGCTGCGGAAGTGGGCGGAGACTTTCTGGCTGTCCTCGGGGGCCAGCAGCGCCCTGTCCTTGTTCAGCAGGGTGACCAGCTGGGCGGTATCCAGCTCCTCCGCCCCCTCCGACTTCTTCTCCTTCCAGTCCAGGCGGAAGGTCAGCCCCATGGAGGTGGTGAGCCCGGCCATCAGGTTGGACATGTTCCGGGTCCACTGGGCGCTCTCCTCGATGCGGGCGCGCAGGGTGTGGCTGATGGTCTCAGTGAGGATGTTCTCAAAGAGCTCCCGGTCCCGGTCCTCCAGCAAGGTCCCGGTGAGGTCGATGTCGGTCTGGAGGGCCTGGATGAACTCGTAGAGGGAGAGCTCCTGCCCGCCTTTTTTCAGGGTGATGACATACCGCTGCCGGAGCTGGGCGGGCTGATTGGGGGCATCAAAGACCATTTTGATCTCCGGGTGGTAGCCGGACAGACTGCCCCGGTAGCGCTGGAAATTGCTCGCGATAGCCTCTCCCATCTCGGCGAAGGTGCGGCCCCGGGCGGAGGCCGGCAGCTTGTCCGCCGCCTGCCGGGCCTGCTCCTCCACGCCCTGGCCCCCGTCCAGGCCGGAAAAGCCCAGCGCCAAATCCTCCCGGAAGTAGGTCTCCAAATCCTGCTCTTCCATCACGGCGCTGGTCAGGCTCTGCTTCCGGCCCTCGATGGCCTCTCCGGCCTGCTTCACCTGCTCCTCCAGCCGGATGCACTGTTTCTCGGCGTCCCGGTTTTCCGCGTCCTGATGCCGGATCTCCTCCTCCAGCTCGGTCAGGCGGCGGGCCCGGGCCTGATTTTCCGGACGCTCCAGGAAGGCCCGCAGCTCCCCCGCCGCGGCCTGCTGCACCGAAAGGGTGCCGCGGAGGCGGTCGTTGGCCTTCCGCTTGTCGTCCGCCTGGTCCCGCTGCTCGGCGATGGTGTCCTCTTCCCGCTCCATGGAGAGGGTGGCGTACCCTAAAGCCTGCTGCTTCTCCTTCAGCAGGTTGTAGGCCTCCCGGTAGCTGGCGGCAGCCTCCCTGGCCTCCTCATAGGCCGTCGTGGTCCGCGCGTAGGGCAGGCCCGTGGTGCAGCTCCGGCTCTCCTGGTCCAGAGCCGCCCAGGCCGCCTTGGCCCGCTGCTGCTCGTCCTGCCGGCGCGCCTGCTCCTCCTCCGCCCGGCGCAGGGCGTTCCGGGCCTGCTCCAGCAGAGCCAGCGCCTGGTCCAGCTCCTCCGCCGTGGGCATCTGGGCCCGCTCCAGCTCCAGTTGTTCCAGCCGCGCGGCGCAGTTCTCTTCCTCGGCCCGGGCCGCGCGGAGCTTTTCGCCCAGCCGCTCCAGCTGTTCCTCCAGCGCCTCCAGCTGACGCTGCCGGTTGGCTGCCCGGGCGGCGGCGCCGATGAATCCTGCAGGGCGGTCCGCCCGGCTGTGGCCCCGGAGCATCCCGCAGCAGTAGCGCCCATCGGGCAGCAGGGCGGTCTCGGCGTTCCAGTCGCTCCGGGAGATGGCGCGCAGACAGGCGGCGGCCTCGGCCGGAAAGCGGCCCGCAGCGTCCGGGACCAGGTCGGTCACCGGCTCAGCGGCGGCAGGTCCGGGCAGCAGGAAGCAGTCGGGGTACTCCGCCAACAGCTCCTGTACCTGGGGCAGGTGTTCCCGGGGCACCACCAGGGCGTCCAGCAGCCCCGCGTCCAGGAGCTGGGCCTCCAGCAGGTCCCGCCGCGCCTCCGGCACGCCGGGGGCAAAGTCCACCAGCTCGTAGAGGGGCGCGCAGGGCACCCCGCTCATGGCCAGCTGGACCCGGGTGGCTATGGTCTGCTCCCGGCGGAGCGGGATGGGGTCGGGCTGGTCCTTGAGCTGCCGGAGCTGCCGCTCCAGCTCGCCCCGCTCCCGTTCCAGAGCAGCGCGGGTATGTTCCGCCCGCACGTGCTCGGCCTGCAGGGTGGACTCCACCGCTCGGGCACACGCGTCCAGCCGGTTGCGGATGGGGCTCCAGTCCGCCGGGACCCGGTAGGCCGCCAGCGCCCGGCGCAGCTCCAGCCAGGTGTCCTGGGGGATGTCCAGCTGGACATTGGCCTCCCGGCGGCGGGCGAAGGCCTCCAGGAGGGTGTCCCGCTCCTCCCGCTCCTGGTTCTGGGCGTCCCGGAGCACGATCCCAGCCTCCCGCACGCTTTCCTCGGCCCGGTCCAGGTTCTGACAGGCCGTATCATAGAAGCTCCGCGCCGCCTCGGTCCGGCGCAGGCTCTCCAGCGCCGCGCCGATCCTGCGCTCCCGCTCCCGCAGGGCATCCAGCAGGGGGCCGCTGTCCTCCTCCACCCGCTCCGCCCGCAGGGCCTGGACAAAGCGCCGGTGCTCCTCCCCCAGCTCCAGCCGCTCGTTCTCCTCCTCCAGCTCCCGCAGCGCGCCGCGCAGAACGCCCCGGGCGTCCTCCCGCTCCCGGGTCAGCTGACGCAGGATGGTCTCGTGCCGGGCCAGGCCCTCCTGAAGCCTCTGGAGCTGCTCCTCGTCCTGCCGAAGCTGGCTCTCCAGGCGGGCGCACTCCTCCTCGCTCTGCCGCAGCCGCTCCTGCTTGGCGGAGAGCTCATCCTCCCCCAGCGCCATACGCTGGGCCCGGGCCTCTTTGAGGCGGAGGCCCGACTGGTCCCGTCGCTGCTCCTGCTCCTTCCAGCTCCGCTCCAGCTCCTGCCGGCGCGCCTCCTCGTCCTGGAGCTGCTGGCGCAGGCTCCGGGTCCGGTTCCACGCCGTCAGGCAGGCCCGGCCCTTCTGGCCCAGGATGTACTGGTTGTACCGGGTGTACTCCCGGCTGATGATGCGGGCGTCCTGGATGGCAGTCTGATAGCTGTTCAGGGTGTCCTCCAGGTTGTCCATCTGCTCCATGGTGCTGACCATGGCGGACAGGTCCTCGTCGGTGAGCACCTGGAGGGACTCGTTGAGCAGCTTTTTCACCGCCGTGGGGCGAAAATCCTTGGAGAGCTTGGGGGCCCGCACCGAGATGAGCAGCTGCACCAGCTGGTCGTACTGCCGGATGTCCCGGAAGCCGAAGATCTGGGCGTTGACCATTTTCTTGTACTCGGTGGGGCTCTCTGCCCAGCAGGCGGGGTCCCCGATGAGGTTGCGCAGCTTCTGCTTGCTCAGGGACAGATTCTGCTTGCCCACCTTCTCATAGAGCGCCAGCCCATCCGGTCCGATCCGCCGCCCATCCGCCAGGCAGAAGCCCCAGAAGTCCATCCCCTTCCCCTGCTGGGCCCGCATGCCCACGCCGATGGTGCGGTACTCCTCCAGGCCGCTTTTGCGGAATTCCAGATACAGATAGCCGGTGGACTCCGCCCGATCGTTGTCGCCCAGCAGGTAGAACTCCATCTTGCGGTCCTTGGAGCCGAAGGGGTCCAGGCGCTCGGGCCGGCGGTCCCCGTCCAGCAGGAAGGGGATGAAGCTCTGGGTGGTGATGGACTTACCGGCGGCGTTGTTGCCCCGCAGCAGGATATGCCCGTCACGGAGGAGAAACTCCTCCTGGTCGTACAGCCAGAAATTGACAAACCCCAGTTTATGCATCTTCCAGCGGCTCATCTTCCTCCTCCTCACACCATGTATTCTGATAAGAGGCGGGGTAGCGCCCCACCAGCTTGCCCACCACCGGGCGTAGCAAAAGGTCCCCGTCCAGCTCCTCCAACAGCATCCAGTCCGCCAGATAGGCCGTCAGCTCCTGGACGACCCGGTCCAGGGACATGGCCCGGATCTGAGAGCCCCAGCCGTTTCCCCAGCTCTCCCGGCACTGCCGGACCTCCCGGCGGAACTCCCCCCGGGTCAGCACCACCGTGTCGTCCTCCCGCCTGGGATAGGTCCCCCGCAGGATCTGCTCCCGCAGCTGGGCGCACAGCAGCAGCGCCGCGTCGGACAGGGCCTTGGTATTGGGGTGGAGCTGTCCGCAGCGCTCCCCCTCGTTCAGCAGGAAAAAGACCCCGGTCTTGTGGAGGTGGAGCTCCCCGTCCAGCGCCTGGCACAGGGTGTCATTCACCGTCCGGTGCTGGTTCTTGACATACTCAAAGTCCCCCCGGTTCTCCTCCGTGGCGTAGAAGCCGGGGGCCAGAGCCAGCTGCCGGTAGACCCGGTGGCGACGGCCCTCGGTGTTCTCCCCCTCCCACGCCAGGGCCTCAAAATCCTCAATCGTCCGGCATTCCAGGATGTCCCGGCCGAAGTGGACCGGGAACTGCCGGGACAGGCCGGTGTTCTCATAGAGCACCTCCTGGTCCCGGTTGCTCCCGAAGCCCGCGCTGCTGCCGTCGTAGGCCACCACCAGACCCATGTCCTGGGCGTACAGCAAGACCCGCACCAGTGCCTTCCGGTGGGTGAACTGGGTCCAGTCCACCGGGCGGACCTCGGCCAGGAAGGTCTCGATGGCCCGGGTGAGGTCCGAGAGCAGGAAGGGCGCGCCGTCGTCCAGGTCCGCCAAAAACAGCAGCAGGGCGCACAGCAGGCAGTAGTCCAGGGGCTCCTGGAAGGAGGCGATCCCCATCCAGGGCATGGCCCGGGGCGGGACCTTCTCCAGCTTCACCACCGACTCGTGGACGATCAGGTTCCAGCCCAGGCACTCATGGACCAGCCGGCGGTAGTCCGGCAGGGCCCGTTTCAGGGCGAAATAGAGCTCCCGGTCCCCGGCCCGGGTGATCCAGAACCGGTCCAGCAGCGTGCGAAATTCATCCATGTCCGTCCTCCTCAAAGAGCAGCACACAATCCGGCATGGTGAGCGTCCCGTCGGTACAGACCATCCGGCAGGTCACTTTGCCCCGCTTTTTCAGCCGGAAGGACTGCCCGTACTGGGTCCGCCCCCGGTGGTCGGGGCTGAGATTGGCCTCCACGATCCAGGAGAGAAACACCGTGCGCACCTGGGGCGAGACCGGTTTTTCCAGCGCCGCCAGGTCCAGAACGCCGTCCCGGATGTGGGACGTCACCTCACGGCGGAGGGTCTCCGCCGCCGCCAGGATCTTCTGCCGATGTGCGGCCTTTTCGGCACTTTTGTCCGCAAAGCCGGTGCGGTCCATGCGGGGCCGGTAGGTCCGGGTCCGGGGCTGTAAGAGCAGCTCCGCCGGCGGCTCGTCGTAGGGGCTCAGATCCACCCGCTCGGTCTCCCGGGGGACGGAGCAGGCGAAATGCCGGACCTGCTGCACGCCGAACACCAGGGCGGAGAGCCGGTGGGCCTCCTCCACCGATGGCATCCCGGCAAAGAGCGTGAGCAGATGCTTCAGCTCCGCCTTGTTGCTCACCCCCATGTTCTCCATCTGCACCAGCAGCGCGGCGTTCTGCACCACCCGGCGGATCACCTCGTTGGTGACGTTGAGCACCTGCCGGGCGGTAGGGTTGGGGCCGGTGAACCAGTCCAGCAGCGACTGCCACACCCCCTGACAGCGACTGTGCAGCTCCCCCTCCCAGCCGGGCGCCCGCTCCGCCTGGGGCCGGGGGATCTCCCGCTCGCTGCGCTCCACCAGGTCCAGGATGTGGGCGGTCTGTTCCGGGGTGAACTGCTCCAGCTGGGCTCCGATCTGGGCGGCGCTGCGCTGGAGGTCCTGGATGAACTCCTCCAGATAGCGCACCAGATGCTGCTTGTAGGTGATGAAATCCACCGATTTCATCTGCATCTCCATGCCCGGGCCGTAGAACTCCCGCAGATAGTCCTGGTGGTTCTGGCTCAGGCGCTGGAAGTCCTCCTGCAAATCCTCCCACCAGGCCTGTACCTCCCGCAGGGGGAGCTCGTCCAGGGTCTCCACCCGGCGCAGGTCCGCCCGGATGCGCCGGAAGGGGCTGGCCGACAGGCCGGCGGCCCGGGTGGAGAGGTGTTCCAGGGTGATGGTCATGCGCTCCACCTCAAGGGCGGCCTGGGACATCATGTACTGGAACTGGCGGTTTTTGAACTCGGCGATGGTGCGGGGCTTGCGGGGATCCTGGATAGGGGTGAGGTTCTTCCACTTCACCAGCTGTTGCAGATCCAGGGTCAGCTGCTCCGGGGAGTACTGCGCAAAGAGGGGCTGTGCCCGGAGCAGCGCCAGCACCCCGTCCCGGTCCATCTGGTAGCGCATCTTCTGGTGCTCCAGGTAGAAAATACGCATGATGGTGCGGTAGACCGTGTAGTGCTCGGCGGACAGGTATTTGGTCTCCGAAATCGATTCCAACAGGTCGGCCTGCAGCATGTCGTCCCGTCCTTTACACACAAGATATTTGCCGTCATTGTAGCAAATGTCCCGCACTTTTACAAGGGATTCTCCGTCGATTTGACGGTTTTCGACCCCATTTTGCCCTATTATGTCCAATAGGAAGGACTCTGAGCTGCCGGGCGCGATATTCCTTGCGGACACAGTAACATTTTGTATAGAGGGCTATAAATTACATATATTAAAACCATCCTGAGACGCAAAGGAGAAGTTCAAGAGATGAAAGCCACAGGCATCGTGCGCCGCATCGACGATCTGGGCCGGGTCGTCATTCCCAAAGAGATCCGCCGGACCATGCGGATCCGGGAGGGCGACCCGCTGGAGATCTATACCGACAAGGACGGCGGAGTCATTTTCAAAAAATACTCCCTGATGGGCGGGCTCGGGGACTTTGCCGGCCAGATGTGCGAGGCGCTGAACAAGACCACCGGGCGCACCGCGGTCATCACCGACCGGGACACCTGTCTGGCCGCCGCCGGCAGCGGACGCCGGGAGCTGAATGACAAGCACATCTCCGCCGCGCTGGAGCAGATCCTGGACGAGCGGGGCATGTATCAGCACTCCGAAGGCCAGGAGGCGCTGCCCGTCTGTGAGGACAACAGCCGCTTCTGCATCGCCTGCGCCGCCCCGGTGCTGTCGGAGGGCGACGTACTGGGCTGCGTCCTCTTCGCCGGAAGCGAGGAGCTGTCCTCCGGCGAGCTGGAATGCAAGCTCCTGCAGACCATCTCCGGCTTTCTCGGCCGGCACATGGAGAGCTGAACGCACAAAGACCGGACCGCCCCGTACTCGGGACCGTCCGGCCTTTTTGCCTATTCCCCGCCCTCCTCGGGCTGACCCAGCCCCCGGGACAGGAGATACAGCGCCGCAGTCACCGCCGCCACCGCCTGGGTGGGGTGTTCCTCCAGCCACGGCCCGTATTTCTCCCACAGCGGGACGGGGTGCTCCCGCAGCCAGGCCGCCCCGCCGTAGCACAGGGCGGCGGCCACCAGCACGCACAGCGTCAGACGCAGGGCGCGGTCCTCCCTCTCCTCGGCCATGGCTCCACCCCCTCCCCACAGTATAGGCGGGGAAAGGCAAAAATATGAGCGGCCCCTCTCCCGTGAGAAGGGCCGCTCCATTCTATGCAAACTGAGTCCCGATCAACGGAACTTGGGCAGCAGGGCCGCGCCGATGATACCCGCGTCGTTGCCCAGCTGGGCCCGCATGAGGCGGGTGCGGTGGACGCTGTTGCGGGCGTAATCTTCCCGGTTGAGGATGTAGCGCACCGGGGCCATCAGGGTCTCCCCCTGGGCGGAGGGACCGCCGCCGATGCAGAACACCTCCGGCTGGAAGATGTTCACCAGGCTGGCCACGCCGCAGCCCAGATAGTCCACGTACTCGTCGATGACCTTGCCGGCCACCGGGTCGCCCAGGGCGGCGGCGTCAAAGGGCGTGCGCCCGTTGACCCCCTCCAGGCTGCCCGCCAGCTCCCACAGCTTGGAGTCGGGGGCGTCCTGCATCAGCTCCCGGGTGCGCTTGATGAGGGCGGTGGCGGAACAGTAGGCCTCAAAGCAGCCCCGCCGTCCGCAGGTGCAGGGCCGTCCGCCGTGCTCGATGACGAAGTGCCCCACCTCCAGGCCGGCGTAGTTGAAGCCGGTGTAGAGCTTGCCGTTCAGCACCGCGCCGCCGCCCACGCCGGTGCCCAGCGTGATGGCCACCATGGACTGGCTGCCCTTGCCCGCGCCGGCGGCGAACTCGCCCAGCGCGGCGGCGTTGGCGTCGTTCTCCACGTAGATGGGCAGCTCCGCCTCCACCTTCTCCCGCAGAAGGGCGGCCAGCGGCACGTTCTGGAAGTCCAGATTGCTCCAGTACTGGATGACCCCCCGCTCCGGGTCGATGGTACCGGGGGAGCCGATGCCCAGGGAGGCCGCCTCCTCCAGCTTCAGGCCGGCATTCTCCGCGGCGGCCCGGGCCGCCTGCGCCATGACCTCGGCCACGGCTTCCGCACCCGCGTGAGGGGTGGGGATGCTGGCCTTGCCCAGGATCTCGCCCGCCTCGCTGACGGCGGCGGCGGCAATGTTGGTGCCGCCCAAGTCGATACCCAGATAATACATATTCAAACCCCATTTCTTCCGCTGCCGGACGCCTGCCCGGCACGGCAAATGTCTGGGGTTATTGTACCACAGATCGCGCCCGGGCAAAAGAGGGTTTTCCCGCGGCCGCCGGGTCACGGACGGCCGGGGCGCGCAAAAAAGGGGCTCTCCCCCGCAGGTGGACGGCCAGAGTGACACAGCCGCTGACCAGCAGGAAGGCGTAGAAGCTGATGCCCCGGCTGACCAGCATGGCCGGAGTGGCCAGCGCCGCGCCGAAGAGCGGGGTGAAGGCGGTGACAAAGCCGCCCTCCGCCGGGCCCACCGCGCCGGGCAGGGGCAGGGCGGACACCGCCAGCGTCACCACCGCCTGGGTGCCCAGAAAGACTGCCAGACCGTAGCTGCTGAGCCCGAAGGATCGGTACACCACGAAGGGCACCGAAAACAGGGCGGTGAGCTGGAGGGCCGACAGGCCCAGCAGCGCCGGGAAGAGGCCGGGGTTCTGCTTCAGGCAGGCGGCTCCGGCGGCGTACTCCGCCATCTGCTTCTCCAGCCGGGGAAGGCCCCGCTCCCGCAGGCCCTTCAGGCCCATTCGGCCCAGCAGATTCAGCACACCCACCGCCGCCCGCCGGGCCAGACCCGGCAGGAAGAGGAAGGACAGCATCCCCACGGTGAGGGCGCTCATGACCCCTCCGCCGTAGAGCACCAGCACGCCCATGCCCTTCCCCAGGGCGTGGCGCAGGCCGGGCAGGGCCAGCCAGGCGGTCAGGGCGTAGCCCAGCAGCGCCACCTGGTAGCACACCGCGATGAGGAGCATGTTGAGGGCTCCGTGGGCGGGCTGTACCCCGTCCCGGGACATGCAGTAGACCTGGGCGGGCTGTCCACCGGTGGCCGAAGGGGTGATGGAGCTGACGTAGAAGCCCACAAAGGAGTAACCCAGGCACTTCCGGTAGGGGTTGTGATAGCCCAGGCGGCCCAGGATGAGGCGGGTCTGCATGGCCTCACAGCCCACAAAGACCAGCATCAGGGCAAGGCCCAGCAGCACATAGCCCCCGTTGACCTGGCGCAGCACCCCCAGCAAGCTGGAGATGGGCTGGTCCCGCAGGAGGAAAAAGCCGGTCACGCCCATCAGGGCCAGCAGCAGCGCCGTGCCCAACAGCTGTTTCCGTCCGCTCACAGCCAATCACACCCCTTTCGTCCCTTCCGGCGGCACACTGCCGCCGCGCACACCGCCAGAACGGTGCTCACCAGGAGCACTTTGCCCAGACGGCGGGTCTTCCGATCCTCTCTCATGCCCTCACCTCCTCTCGCTGTGCAGTCAGCGCGGACAGCAGCCGCGCCACGCTCTCGGCCTTCAGCTGGCTCTTGGCCAGGCGCATCCGCCGGCCCATCTCGGCCAGCGCCTCGTCGTCGTAAATGAGGTCCCGGATGGCCTCCAGACAGGCCTCCGGCTCCTTGGCCGCCGCGCGGCCCAGCCCCTCCCGGAGCAGGAAGCGGGCGTTGTTCTTCTCCTGCTGGAGGAAGGGTTCCCACAGCAGCAGGGGGAGCTCGGCAAAGATGCTCTCAAAAACGGTGATGCCGCCGGGCTTGGTGAGCATCACGTCGGCCCGGGCCATGTACTCCCACACCCGGTCGGTGAAGGGCACCACCTCGATGTGGGGATAGCGTCCCGCCAGACGCCGGTAGAGCCGCTCATTGTTGCCGGTGAGGATGGTGGTCTCCACGCCCTCCAGGGCGTTGAGGGCCTCATAGAAGCTGTCCCGGCGGGGCAGCAGCCCCAGGCCGCCCCCCATCACCAGCAGGCGGCGGCACGCCCCTCCCTGCCGGCGGCTCAGATGGCGGAACTCCTCCTTCACCGGGATGCCGGTGACCAGGATGCGTCCCTCCTCCACGCCCTTGGCCATAAGGCGGCGGCGGATCTCGGGGCTGCCCACCAGGTAGCAGTCGGTCCCGGCGTGGATCCACTCGTTGTGGGTGGAGAGATCGGTGACGCAGGTGATGAGCGGCAGGTCATCCCCCGCCTCCTCCTTCCAGCGGGCGGTGAGCCCGGCGCAGATGGGGTGGGTGGCGATGACGGCGTCGGGGGCCTCCTCCGCCAGCAGCTCCCCCAGCTTATCCAGCATGGGCCGGTCCAGAGGGGAGTTGAGGTCGGTGGGCAGGTGCTCGGTCACCTTGTAGTAGGTATTGAACAGTCCGCTGCCGTAGGTCACCAGCAGGTGGAACGCCTTATAGAGCGCCTCGGAGCGGTTGGGCATGGCGTAGGCGAAAAAGTCGGTCACCTGGACCTGTGCACGGGGCAGCGCCCGGGTGAGCTGCTGGCACAGAGACTGGGAGGCCGACCAGTGTCCCATGCCGAATCGTCCGGTCAGAATCAGGATCTTCATGCTGCTCCCTCCTTTTCGTTGTAAGAACAGCATACCGGATAAAGATTTAAACCCCCTTACCCAAACCTAGAATTTTTATTAAGAAGTCTTTAAAAAAACCTATGGTTCTCGCCTTTTCTATGAAAAAGGCAAAAAAGTCCCCGGAAACGTCCTGTTTCCGGGGACTTTGGACCAAAACGATTAAAACGCCGCCACAATGCCGCCGTCGTTGGCGTAGACGGTGGAGATGCCTCCCGTCTCGCAGATGAGGATCTCGGAGAACTGGCAGGATTTCAGGGCCATCTCCTTAAGCTGGAAGGCCCGCTCCAGGCAGTTGCAGTGGGTGATGCACAGGGTCTTGCCCTTGTGGCTGGGGTCGGAGGCCATGATGTCCACCATCTTGCTCAGGGCCTGGCGGATGGACATGGCCTGGCCCCGCTTGCAGATCTCGCCCTCCGGGGTGGAGCCCATCAGGAGCTTGATGCGCAGGGTGCTGGTGACGATGTTCTGCAGCCGGGTCAGGCGGCCGTTCTTGCGCAGGTTGTCCAGGGTCTCCAGCACAAAGAGGGTCTGCATCTCGTCGATGTAGCGGGAGACCTGGTTGACCACCGAGGAGAAGTGCATCCCGCTCTGGGCCAGCTCCCGCACCTTCAGGGCGGTGAGCACCTCGCCCGAGGAGGCCGAGCAGGAGTTGAAGATGTGCACGTTGGCCTCCGGGTGGTCCTCCAGGTAGAGGAGCCGCGCCTGGGCCGCGCTGTTGTGGGACCCGGACAGCAGCGCCGACAGGGTCACCACGTAAATATCGTCCGTGCCGCTCTCCTCAAAGGCGTTCAGGTAGTCCGCCGGAGCGGGACAGGCCGATTTGGGCGCGTCGGGGCACTGCTTCATCTTCCAGAGGAGACTGGCCTGGTCAAAGGTCGTGTCGTCCACGATGGTCTCCTCCCCCACCCGGATGGTCAGAGGCACCGACACGAAGCAGGGATCGCTGAGCATGGCGGGGGTCAGGTCGCAGCAGCTATCCACGATAATCTTAAAACTCATTTCAATCATCCTTCGATGTGATTCTCAAAATCAGATAGGGCTGTGCTGCTATTGTAACACGTCCGCATCGGAAAGTAAAGCGGAACCGGTCGCTTCTTACCGCTGAGCCTCTTCCTCGGCGATCTCCCGCAAAATCTTCTGGTCCGCCTTGCTGCTCAGGTCCAGCTTGGCGTACAGATCGGGCCGGCGGTCCCGGGTGCGGAGGATGGACTGCTTGCGCCGCCAGCGGGCGATGTTGGCGTGGTGGCCGGACAGGAGGATGGCGGGCACCTTCCGGCCGTGCCACTCCTCGGGCCGGGAGTACTGGGGGTACTCCAGCATGCCGTTCCAGTGGCTCTCCTCCTCAAAGCACTCCGGGTCGGGCAGCACCCCCGGCACCAGCCGGGCCACCGCGTCGGCCACGCACATGGCAGGCAGCTCGCCGCCGGTGAGGACGAAGTCGCCCAGGGAGATCTCCTCGTCCACACACTCCTCGATGAAGCGCTCGTCGATGCCCTCGTAGTGGCCGCAGACCAGGATGAGATGGTTATAATCCGCCTTCAGCCGCTTGGCGTCGGCCTGGGTGAAGGTCTTGCCGCAGGGGGACAGGTAGATGGTGCGGGTGGGGCCCTCCCCCAGGCTCTTGGCGTGCTCCCAGCAGTGGAACAGGGGGTCGGCCTGCATCACCGCGCCCCGGCCGCCGCCGTAGGGATAGTTGTCCACCTGCTTCTGCTTGTTGAGGGTGTAGTCCCGGATCTGGTGGGCCTCGATGCAGATGAGGTCCCGCTCCTGGGCCCGGCCCAGGATGGACTCGTTCATCATGTCGCCCACCGTCTCGTCAAAGAGGGTGAGAATATCGATGCGGTACATCAGCTCTACATCCCTTCGATGAGGTGGACCCGGACCCAGCCCTCCTCCACATTGGTCCCACGGAGGAAGGCGTCCACCGCGGGGATGAGGTATTCCTTGCCCTTGCCCCGGACCACGTAGACCTCGTGGGCGGGGGGCGTGAGCACGTCGGCGATGGCCCCCAGCTCGGCGCCGGTGTCATCGTCGATGACGGTGAGGCCGATGAGGTCGGCGATGAAATGCCGCCCGTCGGGCAGCTCCACGCCGGTGCGGTCGATGGACACCCGCTTGCCCTTCAGACGCATGGCGGCGTTCACATCGTCCACGCCCTCCAGCCGGGCCAGCACATTGCCCTTGTGGGCCCGGGCGGCGCGGACCTTCACCGGCGCGCCGTCGATATAAAGCGTATCAAAGCCGCAGAGGAACTCCGGCGTATCGCACCAGGGGACAATCTTCACCTCGCCCTGGATGCCGTGAGTGTTGACGATCTCCCCGGCCTCGAGAAATTGGTTTTTCATAACAAATCCTCCGTTCCACAGTCCCGTGGGATGCAAAAAGCGGCGGGGGACCTTCCCCGCCGCTTTTTAGTCGACGATCTCGACCGAGACCTTGGTCCCCTGGCGCTGGGCCACCGCGCGCATGAGCGCACGGATCTCCTTGGCGATGCGGCCCTGACGGCCGATCACCTTGCCCATGTCCTCAGGGGCCACCCGGAGCTCCAGGACGGTCCCGCCATCGCCGGGATGCTCGGTGACCTCCACCGCGTCGGGGTGGTCCACCAGATTCCGGGCGATGTAAGTGAGCAATTCCTTCATTTGGCCAGGGCCCTCCATTAGATGCCGGCCTTCTTCAGCAGAGCCTTCACGGTCTCAGTGGGCTGAGCGCCGGTCTTGATCCAGGCCTGGGCGCGCTCGGCGTCCACCTTCAGCTCGGCGGGATTGGTCAGGGGGTTGTAAGTGCCGATCTCCTCGATGAAACGGCCGTCCCGGGGATAACGGGAATCGGCGACCACGATACGATAGAAAGGAGCCTTCTTGGCGCCCATACGACGCAGACGGATTTTAACCATGGTGATTCACCTCCATAAATCTCTAAAACATCTCTATGGTCAACGCAGTGCGTGTACCAACCAACACTTAGAAGGGGAGCTTCATGCCGCCCTTCATCTTACCGAACAGGCCGGCCTTGCGCTTCAGATTGCCGCCGGAGAACTGGCGGGTCATCTGCTGCATCAGGTCGAACTGCTTGAGCAGCCGGTTGATGTCCACCACCTGGGTCCCGGACCCGGCGGCGATGCGCTTTTTCCGGCTGTTGTTGAGGATGCTGGGATTTTCCCGCTCCTCCGGGGTCATAGAGAGGATGATGGCCTCGGTGCGGCTGAGCGCCTTCTCGTCCACCATGGCCCCCTCCAGGGCCTTGCCGTTCATGCCGGGGAGCATCCCGGCGATGTCGCTGAGGGAACCCATGCCCTTGACCTGCACCAGCTGGTCATAAAAATCGGACAGGGTGAATTTATTCTTACGGAGCTTCTGCTCCAGCTCGGCTGCCTTTTTGGCATCAAAGCTCTCCTGGGCCTTCTCGATGAGGGACAGGACGTCGCCCATGCCCAGGATGCGGGAGGCCATGCGGTCGGGGTGGAACACCTCCACCTGATCCAGCTTCTCGCCCACGCCCACGAACTTGATGGGCTTGCCGGTCACGGCCCGGATGGAGAGGGCCGCACCGCCCCGGGCGTCGCCGTCCAGCTTGGTGAGCATGACGCCGGTGATGTCCAGGGCCTCGTCGAAGGTCTTGGCGGCGTTCACCGCGTCCTGGCCGATCATGGCGTCCACGATGAGGAGGATCTCATCGGGGTTGATGGCGGCCTTCATGTCCTTGAGCTGGTTCATCAGCTCCTCGTCCACATGGAGCCGGCCGGCGGTGTCGATGAACACCAGGTCGTTTCCATGCTTGCGGGCGTGCTCGATGCCCGCTTTGGCGATGTCTACGGGGTCGCCCAGCCCCATCTGGAACACGGGCACATCCACCTGGCCGCCCACCACTTCCAACTGGGTGATGGCCGCGGGCCGGAAGGTGTCGCAGGCCACCAGAAGGGGCCGCTTGCCCTGTTTCTTCATGAATCCCGCCAGCTTGGCGCCGTTGGTGGTCTTGCCCGCGCCGTTGAGGCCCACCAGCATGACCACGGTGGGGGGCTTGGGGTTGACGGCCAGCTTGGCGCTCTCGCTGCCCATGAGGGCGGTGAGCTCCTCATTGACGATCTTGACGATCATCTGGGCGGGGGTGAGGCTCTCCAGAACGTCGGCGCCCACGGCCCGCTCGGTGACGGTGGCCACGAACTGCTTGACGATCTTGAAGTTGACGTCGGCCTCCAGCAGGGCCACCCGGATCTCCCGCATGGCCTCCTTGACGTCGCTCTCGGTCAGCCTACCCTTGCCCCGCAGCCGCTTGAATGTGGCGGAGAGCTTTTCGGTCAGTCCTTCAAACGCCATGTGCTTTACTCCTGTTTCAACTGGTCCAGAACGTCCTGGATGTGGTTACAGCAGACGTCGATCTGGTTGTCATAGTACCGGCGCTCCTCGTTGATTTGCCGGATGCGGTCCACCTCGGCCTGAATGCTGTCGAACTGGCGCTGCATCTGGTGGAAGCGCTGGATAATGCCGGTCTTGTCCTCCAGCTCCGTGAGGATGGCCTCCGCCCGGACGATCACGTCCCGGACGCCCTGGCGGGTGATGCCGTAGTTCTCGGCGATCTCAGCCAGAGACAGGTCCTCATTGTAGTAGAGATCGTAGAATTCCTTCTGGCGCGGGGTGAGCATATCGCCGTAAAAATCATACAGCAGCGCCATCCGATACGCCTGATTCTTCATGCCGCTCTCCTTCCCGGACCCTTGCGGAGCTGCCTGACCGGCTTTGTAAAGCTCCGCAGCTTTACAACATGGAGAATGATACAATATTTTTCCCCCGCTGTCAAGGGAAAATCCTTTCACGGCGCAGATAAAATCCCGCCTCTCTCCGCCGCGCTTTGGGCAAAGCGACGAAGAGAGGCGGGAAGCGTCAGTCGGGTTGGTAGGTCGTGAGCTCTTCCGCGATGTATCCTTCTCCATAGAGGAGGTCATATACCAGGGTCTGGTAGACCGACACGGTCTCGGCGCAGCTCTCCGGCGGGGCGTCGTAGGCGTTGCCCTCGGCGTCCACGAAGAGGCGCTCCCGGTAGAGGAGCATATCTTCCATGGCCTGGTCCACCCAGGTGAACCACAGGGGCTTCCAGAGTCCCGCCCAATCGAGGATCCGGGAGCCCATGCCGGTGACGCTCACCACCTCGGGGCTCTCCAGCTCCGCGCCGTAGTTGTTCCAGACCAGATAATCGGTCTTGTGCATCTCCTTCAAGGTCTCGGCGTCCCAGTCCTCGGTAGAGGGGGAGTCCACACAGCCCAGCACCGAGTACACCGTGTCCGAGCCGGAGAGGTACAGCCCCGGCAGGTGGTCCCCCAGGAACACCAGCAGCACCGGCTCGCCGCAGTTGGAGAAGTAGTCCACCAGCTTGCCCAAGGCGGCGTCGGCGTCATGGATGCCGTGGACCAGGGCGTCGAAGGCCCCCAGGTCGTCGCCGGAGAGGCGGTCACAGGTGTAGTCCACCCCGGAGTGGGCGTCGAATTTGCCGTTGAAATAGGGCTGGTGGTTCTCCATGCTCAGGCCGTAGAGGAAAATAGGGCCGTCCCCCTTGGCCTCAAAGCGGGAAATGAGCTCGTCGGCCCAGGTGTCGTCCGAGATATAACCCCCGGCGTAGGTCTTGTCCACCGTGAAATCCCGGTCGTAGACCACCTCGTCAAAGCCGATGGCGGGCATGTTGGCGCTGCGGTTGTAGAGGCTGTCGTTGTAGGAGTGGACCATCACCGTCTCGTACCCCTGACCGGCGAAGGCCTTCACCAGGGAGGGGATGCGGTCGTAGATGCCGCTGCCGCTGAGGGAGGTGAGGCTCTCGGTCTCGCCGGGGAAGGCCGAGGGGATGCCGGAGAAGAGCTCCATCTCCACGTTCCCGGTCCCTCCGGCGTAGGCCCCCGACAGGAAGCGCCCGCCGCCGTACTCCTCGCTCAGGGCGTGGAAATTGGGGATGGGGTCCTCCTGAAAGTCCACATTGGGCAGGCGGGTCAGGTCAAAAAAGCTCTCCGACACCAGCAGCACCACGTTGGGCTGCTCCCCGTCGGAAGTCTCATTCGCACTCTGCCGCTCCTTCAATTCCAGCAAAATGCGGTTGAGGTTATTTTCTGTATAGGCGTCCGGCTCCTCCATGGCGCTCTGCTGGAGGGCGGTGTACATCCCCGCCAGCAGGCCCAGGCGGTCGTTGCGCTGGCCCTGGCTCTCGCCATCCGCCCCTTTCAGAAGGGCGGAGGCCGCCGGGGACCAGGCCACATTCAGCACCAGGGAGACCGTCAATACTCCCAGGAAGAGCCGCTTGGTCCAGGACAGCCGCGGACCTCTCCCGCGGGAGAAGAGGAAGGCCAGCACCAGCAGCCCTACCGCCAGCCACAGCGCCGTGACGGTGCCCGTCCCAAGCTCCATGCCCGGGCGGAGGAAGGAGGTGAGCTCCCCGGCGTGGCCCGCCAGGACCAGGTCGCTGGCCAGGATGGGCTCACCGTTGAGGGCTTCTTTCAGGTGGTTTGCCACCGCGAAGAGCACCGTGGGGAGGGTCACCACCACCGCCGCCGGGAAAAACCGCCCGGTCAGCACCACCACCAGCAGTTCCGCCCCCAACAGGAGCAGCCAGGTGAAGAACACGGCGGCGGTGTGGCCGTCCACCCAGGCGCAGGCCTTCCCCCAGTCCTGCAAGGTGATGAGCTGGACCAGGAACAGGACGGCCAGCGGGAAACATCCCGTCAGGGGGAGGCGCAGCCAGGGCTGGGTGCGCCAGGCGGCGGTATGCAGCTGAGCGAGACGGCGGCGAAGATCCAAGGGGGAGCGCTCCTTCCAGAAAAAGGCCGCCGGCACGGGGCTGTTCCCCCGCGCCGGCGGAAAGGTCGAAATGGGTCAGAACTGTTCTATTGTATGTGCTTTTTCACCCTTTGTCAACCGAATGTGACGTTCACATCGCCCAGGTCGCTGTACGCGGTGAGCTGATGGGAGCCGCTGCCCCCTGCCGCCCGTGTCCCCTGATCCGCGCCGTTGAGGGTGATGCCGCCCAGGTCCACCTCCAGGTCGTAGACCCACCCGCTGGTCGTGGTGTCAAAGGCGATGCTCCCCATGGAGTTGGTCACCTCCCAGACGCCGCTCAGGCCGCCGGACAGCTCCACTTCCCCGCCGTCACAGGTGACGGTGCCGCCGGTCAGGGTGCCATCTTTCACCGTGATATTCCCCAGGTCCGCGGCCAGGTCCGCGCTCGCTCCGGTCACCCGCTCCAGACGCAGATCCCCCAGGTCCAGCGCGCAGAAGAGCTCCCCGGCGCGGCTGTCGGTGAGGGTCACCCCGCCGGAGCTGTTCTCCGCCTGGGTGTCCCCCAGCACGCAGTCCGACACGGTCAGCTCCCCCAGGTCCAGGGTGAAGTCGCTCTCCTCCGCCGTCAGGCGCTCCACCGTCACACTGCCCATGTCGCTCTCCACCGTGAGAGGGCCCACGCTCAGGCCCTCTGCCCCGCCGGTGAGGACCACGTCTCCCGCGTCGTTGGTCACCTCCAGGGCGGTCAGAGACGCCCCCTCGGGCACCGTGATGGTCACCTGGGCCGTGTGATCGTCGCTCCAGTCCAGGTGCAGCCCGCCCCGCTGGCGGCCCTCCACCCGGAGCACGCCCTTCTCCACCCAGGCGTTGATGGTATAGTCTGCGCCGGTCCAGTCGGTCTCACAGCGGCAGAGGTCCCCCTCCTGCCGCAGCGTGACATTTCCCCAGTCCAGGTCCACGTCCACCGCCGTGAAGGGCTCGGTGAGGTCGCTGCTGCCGCGGTCTCCGCTTGGGGCGGCCCAGGGCCGCAGCCGCACCAGCCACAGCGCCGCCGAGAGCACCAGCACCCCGGCAATGGCGCCCCACAGCAGCTTTCTGCCCCGGGGGCTCAGCGTTTTCCGGCCCAGGTCGTCCAGCAGCCGCGCGCCCAGCTCCTCCGGCGTGCCCCAGTCGGCCATCCGGGCTTCCTCGCCCTCCGGTCCGGCCTCGTCCAGACAGGCGGCGTAATAGGCCACCGTCCGCTCCACCTCTTCCGCCGCCATCCGGCCCGCCAGAGCCCGGCGCAGCCGTTCCAGATATTCCTCCCGCCCCATGGCGCTCCCTCCCTCTTGTTGGTAGGGTCAGTATACCGCCCCCGGATTGAATTTCCCACCCATGGACCATTAAAGTTCTGTTAAAATCTCCCGCCCCGTCGCTTATCCAGGAATCCCGCCCCATTCGCCTGTTCTTTTGTCCATTTTGCCCAAATTATGATTATTTCCAAAAACGGAACAACCAGTATCCTGTTTTTTGCTCTTGAAAAATCGCAAAATGTGTACTATCATGTAGAATACAATTTTATGCCTTTCTATTTAAATAGGTGGGACCCCGCCGGGGCCCGCCTTTTACAAGGGGACGACGACAATGAGCCTACGCATCGGTATCGATATCGGCTCCACCACGGTCAAGGTGGTGGTGCTGGACGAGCACAACAAGCTCCTGTTCCGCTCTTACGAGCGGCATTATTCCAAGACCCGGGAGCGGGCCTGTGAGACCCTCCACTCCATCGAAGACCGCTTCAAAGGCCAGGATGTGAAACTGGTCATCACCGGCTCCGCCGGCCTGGGCGTGGCCAAGGCCGCCGGCATCGACTTCGTGCAGGAGGTCTACGCCACCGCCGCGGCGGTGCGGGAGTACTATCCCGACACCGACGCCGTCATCGAGCTGGGCGGCGAGGACGCCAAGATCATCTTCTTCGGCGGCGCGCTGGAGGAGCGGATGAACGGCTCCTGCGCCGGCGGCACCGGAGCCTTCATCGACCAGATGGCCACCCTCATGAACGTGGGTGTGGATGAGCTGGACCGCCTGAGCCTGAAGCACGAAAAGATCTACCCCATCGCCTCCCGCTGCGGCGTGTTCGCCAAGAGCGACATCCAGCCCATCCTCAACCAGGGCGGGCGGAAGGAGGACGTGGCCGCCTCCATCTTCCAGGCCGTGGTGGACCAGACCGTGGCCGGCCTCACCCAGGGCCGGGAACTGAAGGGCAAGATCGTCTTTCTGGGCGGTCCGCTCCACTTCCTCATGGGCCTGCGGGAGCGTTTCGTGGACACCCTGAAGCTGGACGAGGAGCACGCCATCTTCCCCGAGGACGGCGACTGCTTCGCCGGCATCGGCGCGGCCCTGTGCGCCGGAGAGTATCAGACCCGGCCCTTTGAAGAGTTCCTCCGCCTGCTGGAGGAGAGCGTGGACGCCAAGACCACCGTGGACACCATGCCCCCCCTCTTCACCGACCAGGCCGACTACGACGCCTTCCTCACCCGCCACAACGCCAACCACCCCCCCGAGGCGGATCTGGCCACCTACGAAGGCCCCGCCTGGCTGGGTATCGACGCCGGCTCCACCACCACCAAGATGGCCCTCATCAAGGCCGACGGCGGTCTGCTGTACACCTACTACCACTCCAACGAGGGCAACCCCGTCTCGGTGGTGCTGGAACAGCTCAAGGAGATCTACAAGCGCTGCGGCGGCCGGGTGACCATCCAGGGCGCCGCCGTCACCGGCTACGGCGAGGACCTCATCAAGAACGCCTTCGGCTGTGATCTGGGTCTGGTGGAGACCGTGGCCCACTACAACGCCGCCCGCCACTTCAACCCCGACGTGGATTTCATCATCGACATCGGCGGTCAGGACATGAAGTGCTTCAAGATCCGCAACGGCGCGGTGGACTCCATCATGCTCAACGAGGCCTGCTCCTCCGGCTGCGGCTCCTTCATCGAGACCTTCGCCAAGGCCCTGGGGTACGACATCGCCGCCTTCTCCAAGCTGGGCCTCTTCGCCCAGCACCCGGTGAACCTGGGCTCCCGCTGCACCGTATTCATGAACTCCAGCGTGAAGCAGGCCCAGAAGGACGGCGCCAGCGTGGAGGACATCTCGGCGGGCCTGTCCATCTCCATCGTGAAGAACGCCGTCTACAAGGTCATCCGCGCCGCCAGCGCCGACGACCTGGGCAAGCACATCGTGGTCCAGGGCGGCACCTTCCTCAACGACGCGGTGCTCCGTGCCTTTGAGCAGGAGCTGGGCCGCGGCGTGACCCGGCCCACCATCGCCGGGCTCATGGGCGCCTTCGGCGCGGCCCTGGCCGCCCGGGACCTCCATCTGGAGCACTCGGGCCTCCTCCGGGAGCAGGATCTGGCCTCCTTCACCCACACCGCCAAGCCCGTCACCTGCGGCCTGTGCACCAACCACTGCTCCCTCACCGTCAACCAGTTCGACGGCGGGCGGAAGTTCATCTCGGGCAACCGCTGCTCCCGCCCCCTGGGCAAGGAGAAGGTGCAGCTGCCCGACCTGATGCAGTATAAGTATAAGAAGCTCCGCGCCATGGAGGGCGTGGGCGAGGGCGACGGCTCCCGGGGCCGCATCGGCATCCCCTTCGGGCTGAACATGTATGAGAACCTGCCCTTCTGGTTCGAGTTCTTCACCCGCCTCAACTTCGAGGTGGTCCTCTCCCCCGAGTCCTCCCGCAAGCTCTATCTGAAGGGCCAGCGCACCATCCCCTCCGACACGGTGTGCTACCCCGCCAAGCTCCTCCACGGCCATGTGGAGGCCCTGGTGGAGGCCGGGGTGGACGCCATCTGGTACCCTTGCATGTCCTACAACAACGACGAGGGCATCGGCGACAACCACTACAACTGCCCCGTGGTGGCCTACTACCCGGAACTGCTGGCCGTCAACGTGCCCAACCTGAAAAAGACCCGCTTCCTGGACCCCTATGTGGGCCTGTGGCGGCACAAGGACTTCGCCAAGCGCATCGCGGTGCTCATGGAGCAGGAGTTCGGCGTGCCCAAGCGCGAGACCAAGCAGGCCGTGAAGCTGGCCTATGAGGCCTACGACCGCTATGTGAACGTGCTGCGGGAGACCGGCAAGGAGTACATCGAGTACGCCCGGGCCTATCAGATGCCCATCATCGTGGTCTGCGGGCGCCCCTACCACATCGACCCGGAGATCAACCACGGCATCAACGACCTCATCACCTCCTTCGGCTTCGTGCTGGTCACTGAGGACGCCCTGGCCTATCTGGAGGATTACGCCCCCCGGAAGGTCCTCAACCAGTGGACCTTCCAGGCCCGCATGTACAACGCCGCCCGCTATGTCTGCACCCAGGACGACATGCAGGTCATTCAGCTGGTCTCCTTCGGCTGCGGCACCGACGCCATCACCACCGATGAGCTGCGGGACATCCTGGAGAGCGGCGGCAAGCTGTACACCCAGCTGAAGATCGACGACATCAGCAACCTGGGCGCCGTCACCATCCGCATCCGCTCCCTCATGGCCGCCATCGAGGCGCGCCGGAAGCAGCGCTGACGGTCCCCCATCGAAAGGAACATACCTATGGCTGAATTAGTATATGACAAGACGGGTCGCCTCCTCTTCACCGAGGAGATGAAGAAGGAGTACACCCTCCTCATGCCCCAGATGCTCCCCGTCCACTTCGCCATGATGGCCCGCCTCCTGGAGACGGAGGGCTATAAGGTGGAGATGCTCAACACCAGCGGCAAGAGCATCGTGGAGGCGGGACAGAAATACGTCCACAACGACACCTGCTACCCCGCCCTGCTGGTCATCGGCCAGCTCATCGACGCCATCCAGAGCGGCAAGTACGATGTGCACAAGGTGGGCCTCCTCATCACCCAGACCGGCGGCGGCTGCCGCGCCTCCAACTACATCCACCTGCTGCGCAAGGCCCTCAAGAAGGCGGGGCTGGAGTTCGTGCCCGTGGTGTCGGTGAACCTCTCGGGCCTGGAGAAGAACCCCGGCTTCAAGCTGACCCTCCCCTTCATCCGCAAGGCGGTGTTCGCCATGATGTACGGCGACATCATCGTGCAGACCTCCAACCAGGTCCGCCCCTACGAAGTCAACCCCGGCCGGACCGACGAGGTCATCGAAAACTGCATGCGCCGCCTGCTGGACGGCATGAACCAGGGCAAGGGCCTCTCCTATGAGAGCATGAAGGAGAACTTCAAGTGGATCGTCCAGGCCTTCCGGGACATCCCCGTCCAGGGCGAGCCCAAGGTCCGCGTGGGCGTGGTGGGCGAGATTTACATCAAATACTCCCCCCTGGGCAACAACAACCTGGAGCAGTTCCTCCTCTCCGAGGGGGCTGAGCCGGTGGTGCCGGGCCTGACCGATTTCATCATCTTCAAGATCAACAACCGCGAGGTGGACGTGGACCTCTACGGCGGCAAGTGGGTGAAGAAAAAGGTCTGCCAGATCTTTGAGGACTATGTCAAGAAGTGCCAGCGCGCCATGATCGAGGCCATGAGCGCCGGCGGCTTCCGGGCCCCCGGCACTTTCGACGACCTGCGTAACCTCATCCACGGCTACCTGGGCGAGGGCAACAAGATGGGCGAGGGCTGGCTCCTCACCGCCGAGATGCTGGAGCTCATCCACTCCGGCACCCCCAACATCGTCTGCACCCAGCCCTTCGGATGCCTGCCCAACCACATCGTGGGCAAGGGCATGATCCGCAAGCTGAAGGACGACTACCCCTTCTCCAACATCGTAGCCATCGACTACGACCCCGGCGCCACCAAGATCAACCAGGAGAACCGCATCAAGCTCATGCTGGCCAACGCCCGGGAGCTGGCCCGGGAGGGCCACGCCGAGGAGGCCAAGAGCCCCGCGGAGGTCTGAGATGGAGGAGCTCCGGTTTGTGGAGGCCGAGACGGAGGACCAGTTCCGCGCCATGAGCGCCATCCACGCCCGGGGCTGGCGCAAGACCTATCCGGGCTATGTCCCCGATGACTACATGCGGGAGGTCATCACCGACGACCACTGGGTGTCCATCTTTTCGGACAACCGCTCCGCCGGAAACTGGCACGGCCTGATGCTCTGCCGGGGCGAGGTCCCGGTGGCCTGCTGCACCTACGGCGCGGCCCGGGTCCAGGGCCCCGAGGGAGGCAATTACCCCGGCTGGGCGGAGCTGTGGACCTTCTACGCCGACCCGGACGAAACGGGCCACGGCTACGGCTCTCTTCTGATGGAGGAGGCCCTTCGGCGCCTGCGGGCGGAGGGCTATCCCGCCTGCTTCGTCCTGGTCCTGCGGGAAAACGAGGGGGCCCGGCGCTTCTATGCGCGCCACGGCTTTGCCTGGGACGGCACCCAGGTGGACATTCCTTTCCCCCATGACATGGTCTGTATTGACTTACGCTACACCCAGGCTTTATAATAGTCCTGCTTTGGTGCGCCTGCGGGCGCCCACCGGCTGCGTTGCTTTTTGCCCCGTCGTCCCCCTGCGCAGCTGTTGTACGATCCTGGACAGCGGGTTTTCCCTCGGGAAAGCCCGCTGTTTTTTCGCCCGGGGCACAAAGAGAAAGGAAGATGTGTGTGAATCCAAGTAACAAAATGGGGACCATGCCGGTGCGCCGTCTGGTCCTGCACATGTCCTGGCCCATGATGCTCTCCATGCTGGTACAGGCGCTGTACAACATGGTGGACAGCTATTTCGTGGCCAAGATCAGCCAGGACGCCTTTGAGGCGCTGGCGCTGGTCTACCCCATCCAGAGCCTGATGATCGCCATTCTGGCGGGCACCGGCGTGGGCGTGAACACCATGCTCTCCCGCCGCCTGGGCGAGGGCAGGACGGAAGAGGCCGCCTCGGTGGGCGAGCACGGCTATTTCCTCTATGCCCTGTCCTGGCTGGTCTTTTGGGCGCTGGGCTGGATCTTCGCCCGGCCCTTCCTGGAGCTCTACTCCAAAAATCCCGTGGTCATTGAGTACGGTGTCACCTACCTGCGCATCATCGTCCTCTTCTCCCTGGGCTCCTGCATGCAGTTTGCCTCCGAGCGGGTGCTCCAGGCCTCGGGCAACCCGGTGGGCCCCATGTTCGTGCAGGGCGTGGGCGCGGTGGCCAACCTCATCCTGGACCCCCTGCTCATCTTCGGCATCGGCCCCTTCCCCCAGATGGGCGTGGCCGGCGCGGCCATCGCCACCGGCCTGGGCCAGGTGGCCGGCATGCTGGTGGGCATCTTCCTGGTCTCCCGCAATCCGGTGGTGCGCCTCTCCCTGCGGGGCTTCCGCCCCAGGGCCGCCACCATCGCATCCATCTACCGCATCGGCCTGCCTGCCATCGTGATGCAGTCCCTCTTTACCCTGATGAACCTGGGCATGAACAAGATCCTGGCCATCTTCTCCGACACCGGCGTGTTCATCATGGGCGCCTATTTCAAGGTGCAGTCCTTCGTCTTTATGCCGGTGTTCGGCCTGAACAACGGCCTCACCCCGGTGGTGAGCTACAACTACGGCGCCAAGGAGCCCCAGCGCATCACCGGCGCGGTGCGCTTCGCCCTGATGCTCAGCACCGGCATCATGCTGGTCGGCATGATCCCCTTCCTGGTGTTCCCGGGGGCGCTGCTCTCCATCTTTGATGCCACCCCCGCCATCCTGGCCGACGGCATCCCGGCGCTGCGGCTGCTGTGCCTGTGCTTCGTCTTTTCCGGCATCGTGATCCTGCTGTGCTCCGCCTTCCAGGCCCTGGGCGCCCCCATGCTCAGCCTGATCTTTACCCTGGTGCGGCAGGTGATCCTCCTCTTCCCCGTGGCTCTGCTGCTGGGCTATCTGGCCGGCCCCCGCTACATCTGGCTGTGCTTCACCATTTGTGACGGCCTGGGCGCGGTGGTGGCGCTGGCTCTGTACCGCTGGCTCTACCGGGAGCGCATCGCCCCGCTGGCCGCCCACCCCGGTGGGGAGGGCGCGGTATGAGACGCATCCTGACCGCGCTGCTCCTGCTGGGAGCGCTCACCGCCTGCTCCGCCCAGCCCGCCGGTTCACCCGCTCCGTCGGCCCCGGACAGCCCCTCCGCTGCACCGGAGGCCTCTCCCGCCAGCACTCCCACGGAACACTGGTGGGCGGACCTGACGGCGGAGGACCTGCCCGCCGAAGTCACCGACGCCGCCGATGTGGTGGCCGGGAGCGGTGCGGTGTACCTCCTCTCGGAGCTGCCGGAGGAGGACATCGCCCTCTACGGCTACGGCAGCGACACGCTCACCGGCGTGCTGCTCCGGCGGGGCGAGGACCTGACCCATCTGGACCAGCCCTATCTGGCCACGGAGAACCCCGCCGCCCCCGAGCTGTGGTGGGACGACTTTGACGGCGACGGGGAGAACGAGCTGGCCGTGCTCTACCTTCTGGTCAACCACGCCCAGCAGCATCTGGTCCAGCCCCACTTCTACTCCCCCGACGGCGCGGGCTGGGAGGACCAGGCCCTGGACCTGGACGCCCAGGTGGAGGCGCTGCTGGCGGACATGACCTGTACCTTTGATACGGACAGCGGGATGGTCCAGGTCACCTGCGGCGCCCTCTCCACCTCCGCCTATCTGGAGGAGCTGGACGCCCCTCTCAGCGCCAACCCCCTCTCGGCGGGAGAGAGCGTGTTCTTCCGCCGCAGCGGGACCGCCATCACCGCGGTGCTCCCCCTGAGCCTCAACTCCTCCGGGCAGTCCATGGTATTTGCCAACGCCATCTGCTCCCTCACCTTCGGCGCAGACGGCCCGGCCCTGACCCTGGAAGCACTGGAGACCCTCTACGGCGCATAGTGAAAAAGTCGGCCCTTCGGGGGCCGGCTTTTCTCTTATGCCACGCTTAACGCATTTCTGTCGCTTTAACGGGCTATTCTGTGGTTACATTTCCCTTTTTTTCCGTTTTAGCTTGACTTTCCTGTGATTAAGAATATAATAACAGCGTAGTAAAATGAAAAAGGAGGTCGTTAGTTTGGCTCGAAAGGCATCCGCCACCCCCAAGGCCATCTCTAAAACGTCCACCCGCATGTCGAAAAAGGGTCCCCTGACGCCGGAGACCGTGCGCAAGCTGGACGCCTATTGGCGCGCGTCCAACTACCTGGCTGCGGGACAGCTCTATCTGCTGGACAATCCCCTGCTGCGGGAGCCGCTCCGGCCGGAGCATCTGAAAAAGACCATCGTCGGCCACTGGGGCACCGCTCCGGGTCAGAACTTCATCTATACCCATCTCAACCGCATCATCACCAAGTACGACCTCAATCTGATCTATATCTCCGGCCCCGGCCACGGCGGCAACGCCCTGGTGGCCCAGACCTATCTGGAGGGGACGTACAGCGAGATCTACCCCAACATCAGCCAGGACGCCGAGGGCATGAAGCGCCTGTTCAAGCAGTTCTCCTTCCCCGGCGGCATCGCCAGCCAGGCCGCCCCCGAGACCCCCGGCTCCATCAATGAGGGCGGCGAGCTGGGCTACTCCCTGTCCCACGCCTTCGGCGCGGTGTTCGACAACCCCGACCTCATCGCCGCCTGCGTGGTGGGCGACGGCGAGGCCGAGACCGGCCCCATGGCCGCCTCCTGGCACTCCAACAAGTTCCTCAACCCCCTCACCGACGGCGCGGTGCTGCCCATTCTGCACCTCAACGGCTTCAAGACCTCCACGCCCTCCCTCTTCGCCCGCATCACCCACGACGAGGTGGAGGATTTCTTCAAGGGCTGCGGCTGGACCCCCCGCTTTGTGGAGGGGGACGAGCCCATCAAGATGCACCAGCAGATGGCCGCCGCCCTGGACTGGGCGGTGCGCGAGATCGAGCGCATCCAGCAGAACGCCCGCACCAACGGCGACACCTCCCGGCCCCGCTGGCCCATGATCGTGTTCCGCTCCCCCAAGGGCTGGACCGGCCCCAAGGAGGTGGACGGGCTGCGGGTGGAGGGCTCCTTCCGCTCCCATCAGGTGCCCCTGAGCATGGATGCGGAGCATCCGGAGCACCTCAAGCAGCTGGAGAACTGGCTGAAGAGCTACCGCCCCGAGGAGCTCTTTGACCGCAGCGGCGCCCTCATCCCCGAGCTGCAGGCCCTGGCCCCCAAGGGCAACCGCCGCATGGGCTCCAACCCCCACGCCAACGGCGGCCTCCTGCTGCGGGACCTGCGCATCCCCGACTTCCGGGATTACGCCGTGTCCGTCCCCGCCCCCGGCGAGGTGATGGGCCAGGACATGGTGGAGCTGGGCAAGTTCGTCCGCGACGTCATCAAGCGCAACGCCGAGGCCCGCAACTTCCGGGTCTTTGCCCCCGATGAGGCCATGAGCAACGACCTGGGCGCCGTGTTCCAGGAGACCGGTCGGTGCTGGAACGCCGAGTGCTCCGACCGGGACGAGTTCCTGGCCACCGATGGGCGCATCATGGACGCCCTTCTGTCCGAGCACACCTGCCAGGGCTGGCTGGAGGGCTACCTCCTCACCGGCCGCCACGGCTTCTTCACCAGCTACGAGGCCTTCAGCCGCATCGTGGACTCCATGGTGGCCCAGCACGCCAAGTGGCTCAAGGTCTGCTCCCAGCTCCCCTGGCGGCAGGACATCGCCTCGCTGAACTATGTCCTCTCCTCCACCGTCTGGCAGCAGGACCACAACGGCTTCACCCATCAGGACCCCGGCTTCCTGGACCACGTGGCCAACAAGAAGTCCGACGTGGTGCGGCTCTACCTGCCCCCCGACGGCAACTGCCTGCTCTCCTGCTTTGACCACTGCATCCGCAGCCGGAACTATATCAACGTCCTCATCACCTCCAAGCACCCCCGGCCCCAGTGGCTGACCATGGACGAGGCCATCAAGCACTGCACCCATGGCATCGGCATCTGGCAGTGGGCCTCCAACGACCAGGGCGAGGAGCCTGACGTCATCATGGCCTGCTGCGGCGAGACCCCCACCCTGGAGACGCTGGCCGCCGTGACCATCCTCCACAAGTATCTCCCCGAGCTGAAGATCCGGGTCATCAACGTGGTGGACCTGATGAAGCTCCAGCCCCACACCGAGCACCCCCACGGCCTCACCGCCGAGGACTATGATGCCCTCTTCACCGTGGACAAGCCCATCATCTTCGCCTTCCACGGCTATCCTACCCTCATCCACGAGCTGACCTACCGCCGCCACAACAAGAACCTCCACGTGCGCGGCTACAAGGAGGAGGGCACCATCACCACCCCCTTCGACATGCGGGTACAGAACGACATTGACCGCTTCGATCTGGTCATCGACACCGTCAAGCGTCTGCCCCAGCTGGGCAACCGCGGCGCGTTCCTCATCCAGGAGATGAAGGACAAGCTGGTGGAGCACCGGCAGTATATCACCACCAACGGCGTGGACCTGCCCGAGGTGCGCAACTGGAAGTGGAACGGCGGCAAGGGCCTGGAATAAGCACTTCTTTCTCCTCTGAAAAGCATAAAAAGACCGGCGCGCCTTCGGGCGCGCCGGTCTTTTTTGTTTAGTTCAGGAAGTCCTTCAGCTTCTTGGAGCGGGAGGGATGGCGGAGCTTCCGCAGGGCCTTGGCCTCGATCTGGCGGATACGCTCACGGGTGACGTTGAACTCCTTGCCCACCTCTTCCAGGGTGCGGGTGCGGCCGTCCTCGATGCCGAAGCGCAGCTTCAGCACCTTCTCCTCCCTGGGGGTCAGGGTGGACAGCACGTCCACCAGCTGCTCCTTCAGCAGGGTGAAGCTGGCGGCCTCGGAGGGCTCGCTGGCGTCCTCATCGGGGATGAAGTCGCCCAGATGGGAGTCCTCCTCCTCGCCGATGGGGGTCTCCAGAGAGACCGGCTCCTGGGCGATCTTCAGGATCTCCCGCACCTTGTCCACCGGCATGTTCATCTCGGCGGCGATCTCCTCGGGAGTGGGGTCGTGGCCCAGCTCCTGGAGGAGCTGGCGGGAGACCCGAATCACTTTGTTGATGGTCTCCACCATATGGACGGGGATGCGGATGGTGCGGGCCTGGTCGGCGATGGCACGGGTGATGGCCTGCCGGATCCACCAGGTGGCGTAGGTGGAGAACTTATAGCCCTTGGTGTAGTCGAACTTCTCCACGGCCTTGATGAGGCCCAGGTTGCCCTCCTGGATCAGGTCCAGGAACAGCATGCCGCGGCCCACATAGCGCTTGGCAATGGACACCACCAGACGGAGGTTGGCCTCGGCCAGACGCTGCTTGGCGGCCTTGCCCCGCTTGATGGCCTTGCGGATCTCGGCCTCGGCCTCGGGGGTGAGGGGGTAGTCCTCGCCGTTCTTGCGGGCCTTCTCGATCTCAGCCCACTGCTCCTCGGCGGCGGCGCCGGCGCCCATATCCTGGGCCAGCCGCACCTCCTCGTCGGGGGAGAGCAGGTTCACCTTGCCGATCTCCTTCAGGTACATGCGCACCGGGTCGTCGATGCCGAAGGAGTCCACCAGGGTGTTGGGGTCCACGATCTCCTCCTCGGGGATCTCCTCCAGCTCCTCCATAGGGGGGACCACGTCGTCGTTGAGGTCGGGGAGGTAGTCCTCGCCGGCGGTGTCGATGCCCAGGTTCTCCAGGGTATCGTAGATCTTGTCCATCTGGTCGGTCTCGAGATTCAGGTTCTCCAGCACGTCCATGAGCTCGCCGGCGGACAGCTTACCCTTCTTCTTGCCCCGCTCGATGAGCTCGCTGAGCTTCTCCGCGCCGGGGACGCCCTCCACCACCTTCATGATCTCCTGGCGTCCGGCCTCCAGCTGCGCTTCGCTGGGGGTGATCTTTTCGCTCTTGGAAACCGCTGCTTTCTTCTCACTCATGTCCGTTTCCTCCGTAGGCTTTTTTTTCTCTGAATTTGTTCCGGGCCGCCAGCAGCGGGTCCAGTTCCCCGTCCCCGCCCCGTTTGAGGGCCTCGGTCTGTATGATCGCGATGTAGTCCCGCAGCGCCTGCCGGCTGTTGGGCAGGGACTCTGGCTGCTCCAGGATAGAGGCCAGATGGCTCATCTCCTGGGGCTCCAGCTCCGCCGCCAGTGTGGAGAGCTGGATGCTTCTCCCCTCCTCCAACCGCCGGAGGAGCAGGGCGTATACCTTCCCCAGCAGAGGGCTGGAGAACTGTTCCGGCTTCAGATCCGGCATGTCCCGGAACAGGTCCGGTTCCAGCAGCATCAGCCGTAAAACCCCCTCCTCCGCCCGGGCGGAGCGGAGATTTTCGTAGCGGATGCCGTAGTTTTTGGGCTGGAGCTGGATGGCGGGGGTCAGTTCCTTCCGCTCCTGCTGCTTTTTGGCCTGGCGGAGCCGGCGCTCCCCCTCCCGCTTGATCTCCTGGGCCATGGTCTCGGGGCTCACCCCGGCCAGGGCGGCCATCCGGCCGCCGTACACCTCCCGCTCCACCGGACTGGGGAGGGTGGCGAGCATGGCGGCGCACTCCCGCAGGAAGTCCACCCGCTGGGTGTCGTCCTCCAGGTTGTATTTCGTCTGGATCTGCCGCAGGCGGTACTCGATATGGTTCTCACTGCCGGTGATGAGCTTCTGAAAGGCCTCCCGGCCGTATTTCTGAATGAATTCGTCCGGGTCCTTGGCCCCCCGGACCTGGAGGACCTTCACCTGGATGCCGGTCTTTTCCAGAATGGGGATGGCCCGCTGAGCGGCGCTCACACCCGCGCCGTCGCCGTCGTAGGCGATCACCGCCTCCTTGGTGTAGCGAGAGAGCAGGTGGGCGTGCTCCTGGGTCAGAGAGGTGCCCAGGGAGGCCACCGCGCAGTCAAATCCCGCCTGGTGGAGGGAGATGGTGTCCATGTACCCCTCGGTCAGGATGATCCGCCCCTGCTTGCTCTTGCGGGCCAGGTTGAGGGCGAAGAGGTTGCGGCTCTTGTTGTAGATGACGGTGTCGGGGGAGTTGAGGTACTTGGGCTCGGAGCCGTCCAGCACCCGCCCGCCGAAGCCGATCACCTCGCCCCGCAGGTCGATGATGGGGAACATGACCCGGTTGCGGAAGCGGTCATAGATGCGGCCCTTCTTGTTGTCCACGGCGAGGCCCGCGTCCAGCAGCTCCCGCTTGGTGTACCCCTTGGCGATCATGGCGGTGATGAGGCCGTCCCAGCCGTCGGGGGACATGCCCAGCCCGAAGCGGGTGACCACCCCTTTGGAGAGCTTGCGCTTCCCGAAGAGGTACTCCGCCCCCGCCGCCCCCTGGGGGGACAGCAACCGCTGGTGGAAAAAGCGGGCCGCCTCCTTGTTCAGAGCCAGCAGCCGCTCTTTTCTCCGCCGGTACCCCTCATTCTCCCCGTTTTCGGGCAGCTCCATCCCGGAACGCTGGGCCAGGAGGCGCACCGCCTCCACAAACGGGAGGTTCTCGATCTCCATGATGAAGGAGATCACCCCGCCGCCCTTGCCGCAGCCGAAGCAGTGGTAGATCTGCTTGTCGGTGGAAACCGAAAATGAGGGGGTCTTTTCGTTATGGAAGGGGCAAAGGCCCCACAGATTGTTGCCCTTTCGGGTCAGGTGGACATAGGAAGAGACCACGTCGGAGATCTCGTTCCGGGCCACCAGCTCGTCCAAAAAGGCCTCGGGTATGGCCATCGGGTCTCACCTCCCCTGTCGGCCCTAGGTCCGTTATTTTACCGTCCACGCCCTGGGTACCGCCAGAGCCATAAACTGCTCCACGGCGTACTTGTCGGTCATCCCGGCGATGTAGTCGCACACCGCCCGGTCCACCCCCTCGTTCCAGCGGATGTCCTGGAACTCGTCGGGCAGCCGGTCAGGGTCGGCGTGGTAGGTCTCAAAGAGGCGGCAGAGCATATCCTCCGCCTTGCCCTCCTCCCCTTTTGCCGCCGGGTTGTGGTACACCGCGTCGAAGAGGAAGGCCCGCAGCTCCGCCATGGCGGTATGGCACTCTTCCGACTGCTCGATGTCGTTTTTCCCGGCGCTCTGGGTGATGACATCGCTGACCAGGGTGTCGATCCGCTCCCCATGGGTGAACCCCAGCACCTGACAGGGCTTCAGGGGGATGTCCATGGGGTACAGGATGCCGCCCCGGATGGCGTCGTCGATGTCGTGATTGATGTACGCGATGCGGTCCGCGAGCCGGAGGATCTTCCCCTCCAGGGTGGCGGGCTGCTCCTCGCCGGTGTGGCAAAGGATGCCGTTGCGCACCTCCCAGGTGAGGTTCAATCCCTCGCCGTCTCCCTCCAACCGCTCCACCACCCGCAGGGACTGCATATTGTGCTCAAAGCCCCCGGGCAGGATGCTGTTCAGCGCCCGCTCCCCGGCGTGGCCGAAGGGGGTGTGCCCCAGATCGTGGCCCAGGGCTGCCGCCTCGGTCAAGTCCTCGTTGAGGGCCAGGCCCCGGGCGATGGTGCGGGCGATGCGGGTCACCTCCAGGGTGTGGGTCATGCGGGTGCGGTAGTGGTCCCCCTCGGGGGCGAGAAAGACCTGGGTCTTGTGCATGAGCCGCCGGAAGGCCTTGGAGTGGACGATGCGGTCCACGTCCCGCTGGAAAGCGGTGCGCATGGGGCAGGGCTCCAGCGGCCGTGCCCTTCCCCGGCTCTCCGCGGCGCGGCAGGCTCCGGGAGAGAGGCGCTCCTTCTCCCACTGTTCGGTGCGTTCCCGCACGGTCATGGGCCGTTCCCCCTTTCGCCGGAAAGATAGGCTCATATACTCTATACGCCGCCGGTCGGAAAAATCCTTCTTTTTTCAAAAAATTTTTTTCATACCTCCACGCCCCGGCCCAGGGCAAAGAACCACAGCACCCGGCGGACCACTTTTTTCCCAAAGATCTGCTCCAAAGCGCCGGAATAGGTCTCCATCTGTGCGCGGTACTCCTCGGCGCGGGCGAGCACGGTCTGCTCACTGACCCGGTCGGTCTTGAAGTCCACCACGGTGATGCCCTCCAGCGTCTCGAAGAAGAGGTCCACCACGCCCTGGAGGAGGACCTCCTCCCCCTCCCCGGCCTCGGGCCACACCCGGCGGGCGGGGGTCAGGAGGGAGAACTTGAATTCCCGGCGCAGATCGGGGGCCTCCCGCACCTCTTTCCCCAGAGGAGAGGCGAAGAAGGCCGCGATGGGCCGGGGGTCTACCGCCGTGCCCTGCTCGGGGGTGAGGAAGGCCCGGTCCACCAGGCGCTGGACCTCCGCTTTGATCTCCGCGGTGGTTTTCGTCTGCTGAAAGTCCAGGTATTGCAGCGCCAGGTGAAGGGCGGAGCCCCGCTGGGCGGGGGTGAGGCCCTGTTCCTCCTGGGCGAAGCGGGGGCGGCGCAGGTCGGGCGTGGAGGTCACAGCCGTCCCGTTGCCCGCCTGGTCGGCGGCCTCCTTGTCCCGCTCCCGGCCCTTGAGCTGGGTGGCGGTGATTTTCGAGGGGATGGCCACGTCGGCCGCGTGGGGATAGGTCCAGGAGAGGCGTCTCAGCAGCTCCTGATCCACCGTCCCCAGGGCGGCCTCCTCTTCCGCCGCCCGGCGGCCGGGCGGGGCGGCCAGGGTGCTCCCCTTCACCCAGCGGATGTCCCACTGGGGGCCCGGGTCCACAAAGGACGGGGGCGCGGAGCCCAGGGCGGCGTCCCGCAGGGGGGCGGCCTCCTTCCGGCACAGCACCGGCAGCAGCACCCACTGGCCCACCGACGCGCAGTCGGCCAGAGCCTGGGGGGCGGCGGGACAGCCCGCGTCGGGGAGGAGCTTTGCGATGTCCTTCCCGCCGCCGGTGAGGGCCACGGACAGGATGAGCTTCTCCCTGGCCCGGGTCATGGCCACATAGAGGAGGCGCAGCTCCTCGGCCATCATCTCGTACTCCAGCTGACGGGCCACCGCCCGGCGGGCCAGGGTGGGATACTCCACGCCCCGGCTCAGGTCCAGCCGCTTGGGGCCCACGCCCAGCTTGGGGTGGAAGAGGATGGGCCGCTGCACGTCCTCCCGGTTGAGCCGCCGGGACAGCCCGCACAGCAGCACCACCGGGAACTCCAGGCCCTTGGAGCGGTGGATGGAGAGAATCCGCACCCCGCTCCCTCCGCCGGCGGCGGGGGCGGCAATGCGCTCCCCCCGGGCCTGGAGCCCGCTGAGGTAGGAGAGGAAGCCGAAGAGCCCCTTGTGCCCGGCCCCCTCGAAGCGGCGGGCCAGATCGGCCAGAAGGTGCAGGTTGGCCTGCCGCTCCTCGCCGTCGGACATGGCCCCGAAAACTCCCATCAGGTTGGCCCCGTCGTAGAGCTTCCACAGGAGCTGATAGCAGCTCAAGTCCCCGGCGCCGAAGCGCAGGGCGGAGAGCTCCGCCAGGAACTCCGCGCAGGCAGAATCTCCCTCCTGGGCCGCCGCCTCCACCGCGCCGAAGTAGTCCAGGTCTTTATGTCCGGCCCGGATGGCGGCCAGCTGGTCGGCAGTGAAGCCGTACACCGGCGAGCGGAGCACCGCGATGAGGGGCACGTCCTGCCGGGGGTTGTCCACCACCTGGAGGAGGGAGAGGGCCACGTGGACCTCGGTGGAGGCGAAGAAGTCGCTACCGCCCTCGGCCTCCCAGGGGATGCCCCGCTCGCCCAGAGCCCGGGCGTAGTGGTGGAGCACCGTGCCGGGAGAGCGCAGGAGGATAACGATGTCCCCCTCGGTCACCGGGCGGTCCTCGCCGTTTTCCGGGATGGGGAAGCCCTCGTCCAGCAGCTGCCGGATGCGCAGGGCTGCAAAGCGGGCCTCCTGAAGATCCTTGGGGACCTTGGCGGCCTGCTCTTCTTTGGACTTCTCCCCTTCGTCCTCCGCCTCGTCGGAGAGGTCCAGGGCGGAGAGCTCCACGGCGTACCTGGGGTCCAGGGGCTCGTCCACCTTCCGGCCGGGGTAGAGGGCCTGGTCGTCGGTGTAGTCCATCTCGCCGAACTCCTCCGACATGAGGCCCCGGAAGAGGTAGTTGGCCCCCTCCAGCACCTCAGGCCGGGAGCGGAAGTTCCGGGAGAGGGTGATCCGCCGCTCTTCCCCCTCTTTGGCCTCTTTGTAGGGGCGGAAGGTGCGGTATTTTTCCAGAAAGATGGTGGGGTCGGCCAGGCGGAAGCGGTAGATGGACTGCTTCACGTCGCCCACCATGAAGAGGTTCTTCCCGTCCCGGGAGAGGGCGGTACAGATGGCGTTCTGGACGGCGTTGGTGTCCTGGAACTCGTCCACCATGATCTCGTCATACCGCCCGGAGAGCTGCCGGGCCAGCTCGGTGGGGCCCTCCGGTCCCGCCAGGAGCCGCACCGTGAGGTGCTCCAGGTCGGAGAAGTCCAGCACGCCCCGGCGCTGCTTTTCGGCGGTATACGCCGCCTCAAAGTCCCGCACCAGATCAAAGAGGGCTTTCACCGCCGGGTAAACCGCCCGCAGATCCTCCAGCAGGTCGGCGCTGGAGTCTTGAAAACCCTCAGCCAGCTTCTCCATGCGCTTTTTGCAGCGGGTGCGCAGGTCCTTCACCTGATCCATTTCGGTGCAGCCTCCGCTCACCCGCTTGCGCCCCGGCGTGGGGAAGGGAATGGGGAGGGCGGCGCAGGCGGCGTCCCAGCCGGTCTCCGCCGCCTTCACAAAGCCGTTGAGCCCATCCAGGGTGGCGGACAGGCTGGGAGAATAGTTGGCGGCAAAGGTGTCGTCACACTCACACAGGTCCAGCGCCCGGGCCATCTGTCCGGCCCAGTAGCGGGCCTGACGGGCGGCGTCTTTCAGGAGAAGGCGGCCCCACACGGTCTCTCCCGCGTCGGTAACCCCCTCCAGGGCAAAGGTCTGCTCCTGCTCGTTCAGCCAGGCGGCGGGGTCCGGGTGGCTCTGCACCCGGCCGCGCACGTCCAGCACGATCTGCTCCAGCTTGCTGTCATCCCGGCCCGCCGACATGGTGTCCACCAGGAGGGAGAAGTCGTCCCCCTCCTGAATGGTCTCATACCGCCGCTCCAGCACGTCGGTGAGGGCGTCCTGCATGAGGAGCCCCGCCTCCCCCTCGTCCAGAAGGCGGAAGTCGGGCTCCAGGTCCAGCAGGTGCCCCTGCTCCCGTAAAATCTGGGCGCACAGGGCGTGGATGGTGGAGATCTGGGCCTTGTAGACCAGGGTGGCCTGGCGGCGCAGGTGGCCGTCCTCCGGGCTGCGGGCCAGGCGCTCGGTCAGCTCCTCCACGATGCGGCCCCGCAGCTCTGCCGCCGCCGCCCGGGTATAGGTGATGACCAGGAAGCGGTCCACATCCAGGCCCTCCTGTTCCACCCGGTCCACCAGGCGCTCCACCAGGACCCGGGTCTTGCCCGAGCCCGCCGCCGCCGACACCAGGAGGCCTCCCCCCCGGTTGTCCACTACATCCTGTTGTTCGTCTGTCAGAGAAAAGGCCATGGCTGTCGTCCTCCTTCGATCAAGGGGCTGTCAGTTTTCCCACTTTTGGGCGTGGGCCTCATTCCACACGTCGGCGTTGCCCAGGCCCACCTCAGAGGCCCGGTATACCGGGTCCTTCCCGGCCTTGCGCTTGGCGCAGTAGTCCCGCAGCACGGTGAGGGCCTGATTACCCAGCAGCAGGATGGTCACCAGGTTCACCAGGGCCATCAGGCCCATGAGTACGTCGGCCAGGTCCCACACGGTGGAGAAGTCCATCTGGGCGCCCACGAACACCGCCGCCACACAGGTCCAGCGGAAGATGTTGAGCCCCAGACGGGAGTTTTTGATGAACTTGAAATTGCTCTCGGTGTAGTAGTAGTTGCCCACCAGGGAGCTGAAGGCGAAGAGGAAAATGGAAATTGTGATGAACAGGGGCCCCAGCTCTCCCACCTGGGCGGAGACGGCGGCCTGGACATAGTTCATGCCCTTCAGATTGGGGTCGATGGGCACCCCGGACAGGAGGAGCATGAAGGCGGTGGTGGAACAGATGAGGATGGTGTCGATGAACACCGAGAGCATCTGCACCAGACCCTGCTTCACCGGGTGGGACACGTCGGCGGCCGCCGCCGCGTTGGGGGCAGAGCCCATGCCCGCCTCGTTGGAGTAGAGGCCCCGCTTCACGCCCTGCATGATGCAGGAGGCGCCCAGTCCGGCGAACATGGCCTTGGGGTCGAAGGCCTGGGAGACGATGAGGCCCAGCATGGCGGGCACCTGGCCGATGTTCTTGATGGTGATGAAGAGGCCCAGGGCGATATAGATGGCGGCCATCACCGGCACCAGGCCGGAGGTGATGGCGCTGATGCGCTGCACGCCGCCGAAGATGCTCACAGCCGTCAGCAGGGCCAGCACGCCGCCCACCACCACGGGCCAGATGCTCTCGCTGTATCCAGGCAGGTAGTACTCCAGGGCGGAGCCGGCGTTGAAGGCCTGGAGGGCGTTGAAGCCGTAAGCAAAGCAGGCAATCAGAAGCACGGCGAACACCACGCCCCACTTGCGGCTGCCCAGCCCCTTCTGGATATAGTAGGCCGGGCCGCCCACCCAGTCGTCCCCGTGCTTCTCTTTATAGAGCTGGGCCAGGGTGCTCTCGATGAAGGCGGAGGCGGAGCCGATCACCGCCAGCAGCCACATCCAGAACACCGCGCCGTAGCCGCCGATGGCGGTGGCGGCGGCGATGGCGGTGGCCACGCCCGCGATGTTACCGGTGCCCACCCGGGAGGCGGTGGAGATCATCAGGGCCTGGAAGGAGGAGATGTCCTTGCCGTCCTTCTTCTTCTCGCCCAGGATGCGCAGGGCCTCCCGAAAGAGGCGAAACTGCACGCCGCCGCTGCGGATGGTGAACCACAGACCGGTGACCACCAGCAGGCCAATGAGGATATAGGTGTAGAGGAAATTACTTAAATTGCTCAGCATGGCGCCAAACCACGTCATGTTTTCAAAACTCCTTTATACGTTTTCCGTTTCTTCCAGCGCACGCCAGAAGTCCTCCCCCCGCACGGTGGGGAGATAGCGCTTGTGATCGCCGCCGTAGCCGTCCTCAAAGTGACAGGCGGCGGAGTAGTCGCACCACAGGCAGGCGTTGCGCTCCGGGCCCCGCCAGAAGGGATCGGCGGCGATATTTCCGGCGGCCAGCTCTCCGGCGACGTCCCGCAGGAGGCGGCCGATGTGCCGTTCCAGCTTGCCCAGGCGCTCGGCAGACACCAGGGCGTCGCCGGTGATGGCCCCGGTGCGGCTGGACACCTTCACCGGGAGGAAGCGGATGCCCGCGCTCCCGGGGTGCTCCATGGCGGAGAGCACCGGCTCCTCGTCCAGGATGAGGCCCTTGCGACGCAGCTCCTGGTCCACGGCCCGGCGGCGCTCAGCCTCGGTCATGGCCCGGCTGCCCGCCACCACCGCGTCCCGGGCGGGGAGGTACAGCACGCCGGCGGGGACGATCTCTTTCCCGCCGAAGCGGTCCCGGGCCTCTTTTTTCAGGGTGAAGAGGTAGATGAGCATCTGCGTCCCCAGGCCGTTCCAGATGTCGGTGAGGTCGAAGGACTTTTTGCCCGTCTTGTAGTCCACCACACGGAGATAAAGCTTGCCGTTCTCCACCCAGCCGTCCACCCGGTCCACGAAGCCGGACAGGCTCACCGTCACGCCGTCCACGGTGATCTGCACCGGGGGCAGGTCCTTGTCGCTGCCGAAGCCCAGCTCGAAGGCGATGGGCTGGAAGTCGGAGACGGCCAGCTCCTCCACCACGTTGTCCACCACGGCGTACACCGTCCGCAGCAGACGCCGGAAGAGGTAGCGGAAGCGGGGGGTCTCCCCCTCCAGGCCGCCCAGGCGCTCGGCCACATAGCGGTCCACCACCGTCTTGGTGAGGGCGTGGAGCTCTTCCCGCTCGGGGGCCTCCACGGCGTACTCGCCGTTGCCGGTGAGGGTGCGGAGCACCTGCTCCAGCACGAAGTGGACGAACTCGCCGTACTCCGGCGCGTGGAAGCCTGCGGGCTTCCGGGCCCTAGCCTTCAGGCCGAACTGCATGAAATCGGCGAAGTGGCAGGACTTCAGCTTATCCATCCGGGAGGCGGACATGGGCACACGGCGGCCGTACAGGGCGGCCACCGCCGTCGGAGAGAGATGGCCCCGCTCCAGGGCCGCCGCCCGCTCCATCCGCTCCACCCGGGGGGCGTACTCCGGCATGGCGCGGAGGGTGGCCCCCACGTCGCTCCACCGCCCGGCACAGAGCAGGGCGGGCCGGGGCGCGGAGAGCCGGAACACCGGCGGGCCCTCCCGCCGGGGCCGAAGGGCGGGGAAGAGCCCTCTGAGCCGCCCCACCAGGAAGCAGGGGCGCAGCTCCTCGCCGCCGCTCCCCCCCTCCGGCCAGCTGATGGCGCAGTAGTCCGAGGGGATGGCCAGGGTCTCATAGAGAATGGTCATCTCCCGGTAGAGCTTATCCGAGAGAGTGGGCGCCAGCTCCAGCCCGAAGGAGGCCAGCAGGCTCCGGTCGTCGTCGTTCAAAAGCCCGGGGGCGGGGGCGGCCTGGGGGATGGCCCCGTCGTGGGCCCCCAGCACCAGCAGCGCCCGGCAGGGCTTGTGGGCCAGGCGGGGCATCTCCCCGGCGTGGACCCGGTCCAGGGACACAGGGATGGTGCCCACGTCGTACTGGGAGAGCACCATGGGGAAGAGCTTGGCAAACTCCTCCTGGTCCATCACCACCTCGCTGAGGGTGTGGGCGCACTGCTCCAAGGCGTCGCAGAGGATGTCCCAGAGCTGCCGGTACTCGTCGGCCAGGGCGGGCTCGCCCCGCTCCCGCAGGGCGTTCTCCCGCTCCAACAGCCGCTGGGGGAGCCCCACCTCCACCAGGAAGTCGTACAGAAGGGCAGCGTGGTCCTTTCCGGTGCGGGTCCCGGCGGCGCGGAGCTTCTCCAGCGGCGCGATGACCTGCCGCCGGGCCTGGTCCAGCTCCTCCACCTGGGCGTGGGCCTCGTCGGTCCACTTCAGGCCGTAGCCGCCGGGGTGGAAGTCCCAGGGGGCCTCCCGGGTCCAGCGGCTCCCCCGGATGTCCCAGGTGAGCACATAGTTCTCCAGCCGGTCCCGCATCTCCTCGGAGAGGTCGGTGAGACCGGTCTTTAAATAGCGGAACATGTCCTCATACCGGTAGCCCCCTGCCACCGCCGCCAGGGCGGAGGTGATGAGGGCGAGGACCGGCTTTTGCAGGATGTCGCTCATCTGCCCCAGAAAGACCGGCACGCCGTAGCGGGGGAAGATGGTCTCGATGAGGGGGCCGTAGTCCTCCATAGAACGGGCGGTCACCGCGATGTCCCGGAAGCGGTATCCCTTGTCCCGCACCAGGCGCAAAATCTCGCTGGCCGCCCACTCCACCTCGCTGGCGCTGCTGTGGGCAGCGTACAGGGCGAGCCCCTCGCTGTTTTCCACCGGTGGGGCGGGCTGGGGGGCGAAGAGGGATGCCTCCACCGCCGCCAGGGCGGGAAGGCGCTGCCGGGCCATCTCCTCCAGCACCTCCACCTGGGCCGGGGTGCGGGCCTCTTCCGCCAGACGGAGGATCTGCCGGGCGGTGCGCCGGGCGGGGGAAAAGACGCCCCCTCCCCCCTCGGTCTCCTCCAGGTGGTCGCAGGTGAGGGCCACCGTCACCGAATTCGCCTGGCCCAGCAGGACCGAGAGCACCTCCCGCTCCTGGGGGGTGAAGTCGGTGAAGGCGTCCAGGTAGAAGTCCATCCCCGCGGCCCAGCGGCTCTCCCGCAGGGCGGCGGAGAGGCGGGTCAGCCGGTCCCGGGGGTCGGCCCCCTGCCGCTGGGTGAGAGCCTCGTAGGCCCCGAAGAGAAGGGAGATGTCCCGGAGCTTGTCCCCCTCGCCGCCGCCGGCCTCCTCCCCGGCCTCCCACAGGGCCTGGGGGGTGATGCGGCAGCTCTTGAGTTCGTCCACTGTGGACAAAAGCCCGGCCAGAAAGGCGGGCTTCCGGGAGGGACGGCGGTAGACCGAGAGCTGCTCGGACACCTGGCGCAGGGCGGCGTACATCAAAAGCAGCCGTCCGCCCGCATCCAGGGTGGGTGCGGCGCCCCCGCCACTGACGTCGAACACCCGCCCGGCCAGCCGGGTGAAGGACAGCACCTCCGCAAACCGGGAGGCCTCCGGCCCCACCTGGGCGCACAGGCGGCGCTCACTGTCGTGGGAGTGCTGTTCGGGCACGATCAGGATCTGGGGCCGTTGCGGTCCATGTTGGGCGATGCGGGCGAAGAGGGCGTCGCTCTTTCCCGCGCCGGAGCGCCCCAGGAGCAGTTTCAGCATAGGAATCAGGTCCTCCTCTCGTGGACGGTGTACAGAACGCGCGACAGGCCCGCGCTGTCTGGCGCGGGCCTGTTCTCTCTCCCCGGTTACTGGGGATTGACCGTGTAGTTGGGCGCTTCCTTGGTGATATAGATATCGTGGGGGTGGCTCTCACGCAGACCAGCGGCCGTGATCTGGATGAACTGGGCCTTCTGCTGCAGGTCGGCGATGGTGGGGCAGCCGCAGTAGCCCATACCGGCGCGCAGGCCGCCCATGAGCTGGTAGATGGTCTCGCCGGTGAGTCCCTTGTAAGGCACGCGGCCCTCCACGCCCTCGGGCACCAGCTTCTTGTTGTTCTGCTGGAAGTAGCGGTCCTTGGAGCCCTTGGCCATGGCGCCCAGGGAGCCCATGCCGCGGTAGACCTTGAACTGACGGCCCTGGTAGACCTCGGTGTCTCCGGGGGACTCCTCACAGCCGGCCAGCAGGGAGCCCAGCATGACCACGTTGGCGCCGGCGGCAATGGCCTTGGCGATGTCGCCGGAGAACTTCACGCCGCCGTCGGCGATGACGGGCACGCCGTACTCGGCGGCCACGCAGGCGGCGTCATACACAGCGGTGATCTGGGGCACGCCGATACCGGCCACCACGCGGGTGGTACAGATGGAGCCGGGGCCGATGCCGATCTTCACGCAGTCCGCGCCCGCCTCAATGAGGGCGCGGGTGCCCTCAGCGGTGGCCACGTTGCCGGCGATGAGCTGCACGTCGGGATACAGGGCCTTGATGCGCTTGACGCACTCCAGGATGTTGTGGCTGTGGCCGTGGGCGGAGTCCAGGCACAGCACGTCGGCGCCGGCGTCCACCAGAGCGGACACGCGGTCCAGCACGTCGGAGGTGACGCCGATGGCGGCGCCCACCAGCAGGCGGCCCTTCTCGTCGCGGGCGGAGTTGGGGTACACGGTGGCCTTCTCGATGTCCTTGATGGTGATGAGGCCCTTCAGGTGGAAGTTCTCGTCCACGATGGGCAGCTTCTCGACCTTATGGCGGCGCAGGATGTCCTTGGCCTCCTCCAGCGTGATGCCCTCCCGGGCGGTGACCAGGTTCTCCTTGGTCATCACGTTGTCGATGAGCTGGTTCATGTCGGTCTCGAACTTCATGTCCCGGTTGGTGATGATGCCGATCAGCTTTCCGTTGTCGCAGATGGGCACGCCGGAGATGCGGTACTTGGCCATGAGCTCATCCGCCTCGGCCAGAGTGTGTCCGGGCGCCAGCCAGAACGGGTTGGTGATGACGCCGTTTTCCGAGCGCTTGACCATATCCACCTGCTCGGCCTGCTGGCCGATGGTCATGTTCTTGTGGATGATGCCGATGCCGCCCTCACGGGCGATGGCGATGGCCATGCGGGACTCGGTGACCGTATCCATGGCGGCACTCATCAAGGGAATGTTCAGCGTGATCTTCTTGGTGAGCTTGGTGGTCAGGTCGATGTCCGCGGGGAGCACGCTGCTCGCGGCGGGGACGAGGAGCACATCGTCGAAGGTGAGCCCCTGCTTGGTAAACTTCTGGCTGGCGTCTGTGTTGACCATGGTGCATCTCCTATCTCTAAAATTTTTCCTATTTTACTATCCCTTCCGCTCCTTGTCAAGAGCGGCTTTCCGCCCACGGCTCCAGGGTGAGAGCCGCGTCAAAGCGGCTCTTTCCCCCGGCGTCGGTGCCGTGGACGTAGCACACGCCGTCGGCCTGGCCGGTGTAGAGCTCCAGGGTCTCCCCGGGGCGGCACTCGGCCAGAAAGCCCACCTGGAGGGAGGAGACGAACTTCCCCTCCCCCAGCGTCTCCAGATGGAGGGCGTCGCAGGCGAAATCGGCGTATTTGCAGTTGTTCACATGGCGGTTGATGTCGGCGTCGCTGTAATGGAGCAGCCGCTCCTCCGCCAGGGTCATCCCCTCCGGCAGGCGCACCTTGGTCAGGAGTTTGTCCTTACAAAGGCCCTCCCCCGACGTGCCCTGAAACTCGGGCAGGCGGGACAGCCGCAGGGGCTTGTGGGTGTCGGCGTCGGCCAGGACCCAGGTGGAGACCGCCTCGCCCACCCGCGTCTCCCCCTCAAAGAGGTCGAAATCCCGGTACATGGACGCGCCCTTGCCGCCCCGGTGCCAGGTGCGGACGGTGAAGCTCTCATTCCAGTGGAGGGGCCGGTCCAGCCGGTACCACATGCGGGCCAGCATCCAGAAAGCGTTGTGCTGCTCCAACATCTCCTCCCGGGAGACGTGGAGGTCCAGCGCCGCCTCCGTGGCGGCCTCCTGGAACATGGCCAGCAGCGCCGAGGGACGACAGTGGCCGAAGGGGTCGGTGTCCCGGACGCTCACGGTGTATGGATACTCAAAGTACACGCATAGGCCCCCTCTCAACCCCGCGTCCCGTGGAGGCGCAGGGTCTGCTTGCAGCAGAGGTCGGCCAGGTCGCTCTGGGTGGCGGCCGGGATGCGCAGGTCCCCGCCGCACTGGGCGCAGATCAGATCCACGGAGCTGTAATGGATGGCCATTTTCCACTCCTTGGACCCGCAGGAGCAGGAGATCCCGCCCCGCTGGGCGATGTCCCGCAGCTCCTCCAGCACCTCCCGCATGACCACCTCATCCAGGAAGCTCCCCCGCTGGGGGCCCTCGGTCTCCAGCTTGTCCATGGCCTCCTCCAGGCGGCGCACGGCGGCGTAGACCGTGTCCTCGTCTCCGGCGTAGCAGCAGTCCAGGCCGGACTTCTGGCAGGAGAAGGCCAGGCCCTTCCGGTGGAGGAAGTCGTGGGTGCGGCAGCTGACGGTGTGGCTCTCGCCGCAGTAGGCGCAGGGCACCTCCAGCTTCACCCAGTCCCCCATCAGCTCCACCTTCAGCGCCGACTTGCCGCAGGGGCAGGGCAGGGTGTTGGGGGCGGCGGCCAGCTGAAAGACGCTGCGCTGGACGATGACGCTCTGCCGGCAGTCCGGACAGATATAGGCAATGGTTCTCAGTTCTTCCGCCATGTCGTGAAAACTCCTTTTCTCCCCAAAGGGGGACGGCCTGCGGAGGCGTGTCCGCGGGGCTGTATCCTTTATTATACTCAACTTCAGGCCATTTGACCAGAGCCGCTTTCCACGAATTCCGGCCCGATCCGGGCGCAGTCTTTGTAAGACCCGGATTTTCTCTTGACATAGATAGACCATCTATCTATAATGATGTGTAGATAATCTATCTATGAAAGGTGGGCTCTCAATGCCGAAGGAACGCTCCGCCCCGGGCGGGCTGGGGATGCTGCTGCTCTCTCTCCTGTCCGAGCAGGACCGGTACGGATACGAGATGATCGAGACCTTGCGAAACCGCTCCAACCACGTCTTTGATTTGAAGGCGGGGACCCTGTACCCCCTCCTCCACACCCTGGAGCGCCAGGGCTGGGTCATGGCCTACGACGAGGAGGCCCCCGGCGGCCGGGTGCGGCGGTACTACCGCATCACCGACGACGGGCGGAAGGCGCTGGGCGAACAGCGGACCCAATGGAAGAACTATGCCGCCGCGGTGGAAGGCGTACTGGAGGGGGGTGTCCTCTGTGGCGCGTGAGATGGCGGACTATCTGGACCGGGTGGGGGCGCGCATCCGCTGGCCCCGGGCCCGTACTTATCTTCTAAAAGAGCTCTCCGGCCACCTGGAGGACCAGCGCGCCGCGCTGGAGGCCGCGGGCGTCCCGCCCGAGGAGGCGGAGCGCCGGGCCGTGGCCGACATGGGGGACCCGGAGCCGGTGGGGGACGAGCTCAACGCCCTCCACCGCCCCGCCCGCTCCCTGGCTCCGGCGGTCTTTGCCCTGGCGGTGAGCCTGGCCGGGGCCGCCCTGATCCCCGCCCTCACCGGCGGCTCCCCCCTGCGCTACTGGGCGGGACTGCTGCTCGGGCTGGCGGCCATGGCCCTGCTACGACTGGTGGACCTGGGGACGCTGGCCCGCCGGATGGGCAAGTGGGCCATTCCCCTGGCAGTGGCGCTCCCCTTCCTGCTGATGGCGCTGAACTACGCCGCCCCCCGGCTCTCCACCGGCGCAGCCCCCATGTGGCTGCTCTACCCCAGCCTGTTCCTCCCCCTGCTCTTTGCCCTGGTGCTGCTGGCCCTGCGGGGGATGCACGGCGGGTGCCTGTGCGCGCTCACGCCGCTGATGTTCCTCCTGACCGCCCCCGCCGCACTGGTCCCCAGCTTCACCACCGCCCTCTTTCTGGGTGGGACCATGCTGCTCACCGCCTCGGCGGCGGTGATGGCGGGCTGGTTCCGCGGAAAGCCCTGGGTGGGGCTGGTGAGCCTGTGGGCCCCCACCGCCCTGTGTACCGCCTGGGCCGTCCAGTTTCTGGCCTCTTCCGACCGCATGCGCTACTTTTTCCACCCGGAGCTGGACCCCAATGGCTACGGCTGGCAGACGCTGCTCATCCGGAACCTCCTGTGGGAGGGCAGCGCCGAGGCGGCGGAGGTGTATAACGCCTCCTTCCTCTATCAGGACCCGGGCTACACTCTCCTCACCCTCAGCGCCCAGCTGGGCCGTCCGGTGATGCTGGCGGCCCTGGCGGGCATCCTGCTCTTTGCCGGGCTGTGCCTGTGGCGGATTTGGAAACTCCGCAGCACCACGGGAAAGCTCCTGGCCCTCAGCCTCTTCCTCCCCCTCTTCTTCCAGGCCGGGGCCTGCTGGCTCCAGAACGCCGCCCTCTTCCCCTTCGGGTCGGCGCTGCCCCTCCCCTTCTTCTCCTACGGCCCCACCTCCATGGTGGTGGACTTCACCCTGCTGGGGCTGCTGCTGTCGGTCTTTCGCATGGACCCCCTCCAGCGGGACGGTCCCTCCCTCCCCCTGCCCCAGCTCTTTCCCCACTTGCTGGAGTCCCTCCTCTGCCCGGAAGATGAGGAAGAAGAGCCCTTTTGACGGAAAGGAGGCATTTTCATGTCAGTTACACCGGAACTTGGCCGTATCTTTCTCACCGGTGACACCCACCGCTGCTTCGGCCGCATCGAGGAGCTGTGCCGCCGGGAGCACACCACCCGGAAGGACGTACTGGTCATCCTGGGGGACGCGGGGATCAACTACTACGGCCCCGCCCGGGACCAGGCCCTGAAATGGGAGCTGGACGCCCTCCCCATCACCCTCCTGTGCATCCACGGTAACCACGAGCAGCGTCCCTCCCCGGAGCTGGGCTATGAACAGAAGCTCTGGCGGGGCGGCGCGGTGTGGGTGGAGGAGCCCTTCCGCAACCTGCTCTTCGCCGTGGACGGGGCGGTGTACGACCTGGCGGGCCGCTCCTGTCTGGCGGTGGGCGGCGCGTACAGCGTGGACAAGGACTACCGCCTGGCCCTGGGCCTGGGCTGGTGGCCCGACGAACAGCCCGACGACGCCGTAAAGACCCGGGTGGAAGGGGTCCTGGAGGACCGGGACTGGCAGGCGGACGTGGTGTTCAGCCACACCTGCCCCATCTGCTACGAGCCCACCGAGGTGTTCCTCCCCTCCATCGACCAGCGGAGCGTGGACAAAAGCACCGAGATGTGGCTGGGCTCCCTGGAATACCGCCTCCGGTACCAGAGCTGGTACTGCGGGCACTACCACACCTCCAAGACGGTGGACCGCCTGCACTTCCTCTTTGAGGAAGTCATCCCGTTTCCCTAAATCAACAGCCCCGCCTGCGGTTCCGCGCGGAACCACAGGCGGGGCTGTTTCGTTTACAGGGATTCCTCTGCGCTCCCGGCGGAGGGCGCTTTCCAGGGCACGTCCCGGAAGGCCTCCCCCACCACCTGGGCAGCACACCCGCCGGCGGTGAGCTCGGTGACCCGGGCGGTGAAGTCCTCCACCGCTCCCTCGGGGAGCAGGGCGTGGATGGTCACATCGGCGCCGTACTCGGTCTCCCCCAGCATGCCGCCCGCGCTCTCCACCTCCAGCTTCATCCGCTCGAAGAGGGCGTAGGGACAGGGCACCGCCACCTCGGCCCAGCGGCGCACCACCGAGATACCGGCAGCGTCCAGGGCGTCCTTGGCCGAGCGGGTGTAGGCCCGTACCAGACCTCCCGCCCCCAGCAGCACCCCGCCGAAGTACCGGGTCACCACACAGCAGACGTTGGTGATCTCCTCCTTCTGGAACACCCCCAGCATGGGCTGTCCCGCGGTGCCCTGGGGCTCCCCGTCGTCGGAGTAGCGGACGATGCCGCCCTCCCGGATGAGGTAGCACCAGCAGTTGTGCCGGGCGTCGTGGTAGCGCTTCTTCATTTCCTCAATGTGGGCGCGGGCCTCCTCCTCGCTCTCCACCCGCCAGACGTGGCCGATGAAGCGGGAGCGTTTTTCGGTAAACTCCGTCTCGGAGGAGGCGGTGGGGATGAAATATTCCGTCATGAGCCGTCCCTCAGCTTTCTCTTTTCTTCCACTCTTCCCGGGTCAGGGCATAACACAGGGCCAGGCGGATCTCGTTATTCAGGGTGGGCACCTTCTGCATCCGCAGGAAGCGGAAGGGGAAGCCGCACTTGCGGATGACCCGCTTGGACTTCTGGTTGCCGTCGTAGTGGTCGCACCAGATGGTCTTTAAACCCAGATCCTCGAAGCCGTAGCGCAGCAGCTCCTCCACCGCCTCGGGGATGAGGCCCCGGCCCCAGTAGGCGGGGCTCAGGGAGTAGCCGATCTCGTCGTCGGGACCGGGCAGCTCCTTCCGGTGGCGGCCGGTGAAGCCCGCCGAGCCGATCACCTTCCCGCTCTCCTTCTCCACCACGGCGAACACGCCGGGCTCGGAAAAAACGGTGCGGATGATCTCCCGGCTCTCCTCCACGCTCCGGTGGGGCGTCCAGCCGGCGGCGGGGCCCACCCGTGGGTCCTGGGCGTAGGCGTACACGTCCTCCGCGTCGTCCTCGGTGAAGGGCCGCAGCAGCAGGCGCTTGGTATACAGTTCCATCTCAGTCCTCCCAGGGCTCCTTGGGGGGCGTCCAGCCCTCCACGATATAGTCCTTCAGCCGCCCCAGCAGGATGGGGGTGAGGACGGCGGTGACCACGATGCTCTCGGCGTACTCCACGCTCTCCACCTTGGCGTCCCGGTAGAGCTGTTCCAGCATGCCGCCCTGGTCGTAGGGCAGGTGGAGCACCACCCGGTGGGCGCCGGTGTCCAGGCGCTGGCCGATGGCCTGCAGCAGCTCGTCCACCCCCCGGCCGGTCTTGGCCGACAGGATCACCCGGTCCGCCCCGTGGGGCAGCAATTCTCCGGTGTAGCGGTCGGACTTATTGAACACGTCGATGCGGGGGGTCTGACTGGCCCCCAGCTCGTGGATGAGCTTCTCCACCACCTCGGCCTGCTCCCGCCACTCGGGGTTGGAGGAGTCGATGACGTGGAGGAGGAGGTCGGCGTAGCTCAGCTCCTCCAGGGTGGCCTTGAAGGCCTCCACCAGGTGGTGGGGAAGCTTGCGGATGAATCCAACCGTGTCGGAGATGAGGACGGTGCAGGTGTCCGAGATCTCCAGGGTGCGGGTGGTGGTGTCCAGGGTGTCGAAGAGGCGGTCATTGGCCGGGATGTCCGCGCCGGTGAGGCGGTTGAGCAGCGTGGACTTGCCCGCGTTGGTGTAGCCTACCAGGGCCACCACCGGCACCTCGTTCTTGATGCGCCGCTCCCGCTGGACGCCCCGCACCCGGCGGACCTGCTCCAGCTCCTCCTTGAGCTTGGCGATCTTCCGGTGGATGTGCCGCCGGTCGGTCTCCAGCTGGGTCTCGCCGGGGCCGCGGGTGCCGATGGCGCCCTCCTGCCGCTCCAGGTGGGTCCACATGCCGGTCAGCCGGGGGAGCAGGTACTGGTACTGGGCCAGCTCCACCTGGAGGCGGCCCTCCCGGGTGCGGGCCCGCTGGGCAAAGATGTCCAGGATCAGGGCCGAGCGGTCCAGCACGGTCACCTTCAGGGTCTCGGAGAGCACCCGCTGCTGGGAGGGAGAAAGGCTGTTATCGAAGATGACCATGTCGGCCCCGCCGTTCTCCACCAGCTCCCGGACCTCCTCCACCTTGCCCTCGCCGATGAAGGTGCGGGGGTCGGGGGTGTCCTTATTCTGGAGCACCATGCCCACCGCCTCGCCTCCGGCGGTTTTCAGCAGATCCTCCAGCTCCTCCATGGTGGCCTCGGTGGCGTTCTCCTCCCGCCCCAGGCAGAAGGCGTTGAGCCCCACCAGCACTGCCCGGTTGATACACATTTTCTTCTGTTCGATCATATTACCTCCGTGCCCCGGGATCGGCCGCGGAGGCCCCGGGGGTCTTTGTATCTTGTACTCTGCCCGGGTCTGTTCTCTCCCAGACATGCAGAAAACCCGTACCGAAACCGGTACGGGTTTTTTGTGGCACAATTACTTGTCCAGACCGAACTTCTTGTTGAAGCGGCTGACGCGTCCGCCAGTATCCACCATCTTCTGCTTGCCGGTGAAGAAGGGGTGACACTTGGAGCAAACTTCAACCTTAATGTCCTTCTTGGTAGACCCGGTTTCGATCACATTACCACAGGCACATTTAATGGTGGTCTGTTCGTAGTTGGGATGGATGCCTTCCTTCATTGTGTGTTCACCTCTTTCTCCCAGGGGACTTGTCGTCATAAACGCAACTGTTATATTAGCACGAAGTTGGAAAAAATGCAACTGTTTTTTTGCGTTTTTTTCTTTTGATTCAAAAGGACGAAAAATTTCCCGCTCCGCGCAAAAAGGGGTTGACAAAAGCGGGGCGTCTGTGCTATCCTAAGCGCACAGGTTAGTTGAAGCTAACCGCAAAACACCGGAGGTTATCCTCCCATTTTTAAACGTCATCAGTTAGCTTTGACTAACTTCGAAAGGAGTATCCCTATGTGTGCACAGGCCGCCGCATTTGAACAGGCTCTGGCCCTCCACTGCGCCCCGGCGCTGACCGCACTGGCCCCCGCCAATCTGGTCTCCCTGCCGGCGGCGGAGTTCCCCGGCCTGTCCGGACTGCTGGAGGCCTACAACGCCCGCCTGAGCGCTAAGGGCCTGGCGTTCACCCCCCTGTGCCAGTGCCGCAGCCGGGTGCTGCTGCTGGTGTACCGGCCGGCCTTCCTGGACAGCCGCCTGAAAGAGCGCCACGCCGCCCGGTATCTCGCGGGCCTGGGCTATCCGGTCTCGCAGGGCCTGGATGCCTGCCTGGAGGTGCTGCGCCGGCGGCTGAACGGCGGCGGGGACTTCCCCCACGAGATCGGCCTCTTTCTGGGCTATCCCCTGGCCGATGTGGTGGGCTTCTGCGCCCTGGGCGGCGAGTGCGCCAAGCTCAGCGGCCACTGGAAGGTCTACGGCGACGTGGACTACGCCAAACGGTGCTTCCGCCGCTTTGACGAGAGCCGGGCGGCTCTGTGTCAGGGCCTGGCGGAGGGCCGCACCCTCTTGCAGCTTCTGGGCGCCGTGCCGATGGCGGCGTGACGCCCTTGACAGAAAGGAGTTTTCTACCATGCAAATCGCAGTGATCTATTGGACTGGCTCGGGCAACACCGAGGCCATGGCCGCCGCGGTGGCCGAGGGCGCCAAGAGCGCCGGGGCCGGCGTAGACCTCTTCCAGGTGTCCGAGGTGGACGCCGCCAAGGCCGCGGGCTATGACGCCCTGGCCCTGGGCTGCCCCGCCATGGGGGCCGAGGTGCTGGAGGAGGGCGAGTTTGAGCCCTTCTTCACCGACCTGGAGCCCAAGCTGGGCGGCAAGAAGCTGGCCCTCTTCGGCTCCTACGGCTGGGGCGACGGCCAGTGGATGCGCGACTGGCAGGAGCGGGCCGAAAACGCCGGCGCCCTCCTGTGCCAGGACGGCCTGATGGCCCACGAGGTACCCGATGCCGACGCCCTGGCCGCCTGCCAGGCCCTGGGACAGGCTCTGGCCCAGTCCTGATTTTCTTCCCCTCTCTCTGACCTTTCCCGCAGCCTGCCTGGAAACAGGCTTCTCCCCATCCCACTTTCCTCCGGAAGTGGGATGCCCGGAGCGGGCGAGCCTTGGGGCTTCGGTTCGCCCGTTCCGCGCATCCTCCTTCTACTTCACTCACATCTCTTTTCTCCAAAAGCAGCGCAAATGCAGCGAAAGGCCCTCCGGTGACCGCAACACCGGAGGGTTTTTCGCTGTATCGCCGTTCCCAATTGTTCCAGATATCGGGAACCGGCCCCTGCTATGGTATTATTTTTTATCATTCCTTACAAAGTTTCGAACTTCGTGTAACTTTCTCTTTTGTTTTGCCGCCCTTATGCTATAATGGGACCCGACTCAGGCCGCTGCCTGCATGATTTCCCCCCGCGTGGGCATTCCAGTATTCTGATGTTGTACTCTTCAGGGGGCATTGTTCATGACCAACCTTCCGGCGATCCTCATTGCCAACGGACTTGGCTCGGCGCTGATGCTGATGCTCATCTTCAGCAACCGAAAGGACGTCCGCAGCGTTTTTCTGGATGAGAAACTCTTCTATACCATGTGTCTGCTCACCCTGGGCCTGTGCCTGGTGGAGATCGCCACCTTTTGTCTGGACGGTCTGCTCTTCCAGGGGGCCCATTTCCTGATCCGGCTGCTCAACGCTCTCCTCTTTATCGGCAACTGTCTCTTCGCCTTCCTCTGGACGGTGTATGTGGATTATAAACTCTTCGGGGAGGTGGAGCGCCTGCGCCGCCTCTATCCCCTGGTGGCCATCCCCGATCTGATCGTGGCGCTGATGGCGGCGGCCAACCTGTTTTTCGACATCTTTTTCACCGTCACCCCGGAGAACCTCTACCGCCGCACCCCGCTGGTGCTGGTGACCTATCTGGTGACCTACGGGTATCTCATCGCCGGGGCCATCATGGTCATCCGCCTGCGGCGGAAGGTGGGCAAGTGCCTCTTCTTCCCGGTGGTGGTCTTTCTGGCTCCCATCTTTCTGGGGAGCCTCCTGCAGTTCTTCTTCTACGGCGTCACCCTCATCTGGGTCTCGGTGGCCCTGGGGGTCACCTCCCTGTACATCAACCTCCAGAACGAGGCCTCCCTGGTGGACTCCCTCACCCAGCTCTACAACCGGGACTACCTCACCCGCTACCTCTGCTCCATGGCCCACCGTCCCCCCGCAGACGGGCGTCTGGCGGGCCTGATGATGGATCTGAACTCCTTCAAGGAGATCAACGACACCCACGGCCACTCCGAGGGGGACGCCGCGCTGCGTCTGGTGGGCCGCGTGCTGACGGAGGCCCTCCCCCCGCGGGCCATTGCCGCCCGGTACGGCGGAGACGAGTTCATCGTGCTGGCGGTGGTGAAGGATGAGCAGGAGCTCCATGCCCTCATGGACGGCATCCGGCTCCGGGCCGCCGCCTGCAGCCGGGAGTGCTGCCTGCCCTATGAGCTCTCCCTCTCCATGGGCGAGACCTTCTTCGACCCCCTCCAGGACGACCAGGACTCCTTCCTGCGCCGCATGGACGCCAGAATGTACGAGGAGAAGCGCCGCCGCTATTCCAGCCGCGCCTACGACCGCCGCCGCGCCCGCGTCCCGGCGACCTGAATACAAAAACCGGCCGCACCCGTTCCAAATGGGTGCGGCCGGTTTTTGCTTATTTCACGCCGTAGCGGAAGCCCTCCCGCCAGGTCAGGCTCCGGTAGTGCTTGTAGAGCAGGCCGAAGCGGTGGGCATATCCCCGCTTCCAGGGCTTGGACTTGCCGCAGAAGTGGAGAATGGCGGTGTGGGACATGACCCAGTCCAGGTCACAGGTCCCGCCGCTGCGCAGGTAGTAGGTGTTGTAGTTGCGGGCGTCGTAGTTCCACACCGCATCGCTCAGCTCCAGCACCTGCTCGCCGTAGAGGGCGTTGAGCATGTCCTGATCGGGGAGCAGCAGCTCCTTGGCGTGGTCAGCGGCATACTGAAATACCTCCGACGGCACGATATGGTCCCGTCCCGCCTTCAGGTCCATGAGCAGGACGCCGGAGTTGTAGTAGTCGTGCCGGGTGCCCAGGCGCACCCGGTTGACGTTGTTGGCCAGCTCGGTGTGCCCGGTGTGGGCCGCCGCAGCGAAGAGATGCCCCGCCAGATCCAGCTCCCACAGGGGGCGCAGGGGGTTGATGACCAGGATGTCCGGGTCCAGGTACAGCACCCGCTCCAGGCTCTCCGGCAGCAGGTGGGGGGCCAGCAGGCGATAGTACATTTCCTGGGGGTACTGCCGGGTGACGGGAGCCCCGGCGAAGAGACTGCCGTCCACCTCCACCGGGGAAACCCCGTAGCCGTAGCGCCCGCACTGGGCTTTGATGGCCTCCAGCGCCGCCGGGGGCAGTCCCCGGTGCATGAGCCAGAGCTGGAATGCTTCCCCCGGATTATTGATGTGCAGCGAGGTGAGCAGCACCTGCAGCTGAGGCACATAGTGTTCGTCCAGGGTCATGAGCAAGTGGATGGGTTCCATCCGAATCCTCCTTCCGCCGCCGGCCTCTCCAACGCCCGGGGTCACTTCCGTTTCTTGCAGCCGCAGCCGCAGGAGGCACAGTTGCCGTCACAGCCCTTGCCACGGAGCTGCCGGAGGATGTGCCGGGCCACATACCACACCGACCACACAACCAGTACGGCTACGGCCCCGTAAATCAGGATATCCATCTTTCTCCTCCCTTAACGCAGCAGCAGGGACACCACCTGATAGGCCAGGAAAGAGCCCAGGAAGGCGGCGCACAGCTGCCACGCGATGGAGGCCAGAGTCCACTTCAGGCTGTTCATCTCCCGGTAGATGGTGGAAACGGCGGCCACGCAGGGCACGTAGAGCAGCACGAACACCAGGAAGGCATAGGCCGCCGCCGGGGAGGCGAAGGTGCCGGACAGGGCGGCGGCGATGGTGGCGCCGCTGGCGGTGACCGACACGCCGTAGAAGAGGCTCATGGAGGAGACCACCATCTCCTTGGCCACCAGGCCGGTGAGCAGAGCCACAGCGGCCTGCCAGGTGCCGAAGCCCATGGGGGTAAAGACCGGGGCGATGAAGCTGCCCACCGCGCCCAGGAAGGACCGGGAGGTATCCTCCACCATCACCACACCGCCGTCCCAGCCGAAGGACTTCAGGAACCACAGCAGCACGCTCATGGCCAGGATCAGGGTGCCCGCCTTCACCAGGAAGCCGCGGACCTTCTCCCACACGTGGAGGGCCATATTCTTCCCGGTGGGCAGGCGGTAGGGCGGCAGCTCCAGCACGAAGGCGGCGGGCTCGCCCTTGAACACCAGCTTTTTCAGGATAATGCCGGAGCCGATGGCGAACAGCAGACCCAGGATGTACAGGGAAAAGACCACCAGTCCCCCGCTGCGGGGGAAGAACGCGGCGGTCATCAGGCCGTACACCGGCAGCCGGGCCGAGCAGGACATGAAGGGCACCAGCATGATGGTCATGCGCCGGTCCTTCTCATTCTCCATGGTACGGGCGCCCATAACGGCGGGCACGGTGCAGCCGAAGCCCATCAGCATGGGGATGAAGGCTTTTCCGCTCAGGCCAAAGCGCCGGAGCAGCCGGTCCATGATGAAGGCCGCCCGGGCCATGTAGCCCGAGTCCTCCAGGAAGGACAGGAAGAGGAACAGAATGGCGATCTGGGGCAGGAAGGTCAGCACGCCGCCCACGCCGGTGATGATGCCGTCCACCAGCAGGGACTCCACCCACGGGGCCACCTGGGTGGCCTGGAGCACGCTCCGCACCCAGCCGGCAAAGACGCCGCTGATGAGGGTGTCCACCCCGTCGGCCAGGATCTGGCCGGGGCCAAAGGTAATGGCGAACATGGCCAGCATCATCAGCAGGAACACCGGCACCGCCAGGAAGCGGTTGGTCACGATGCTGTCAATCTTGTCGGACAGGGTCAGGTGTTCCCCGGCCTGTCCTTTCTTCACCGCGCAGGTCACCACGCTCTGGATATAGCGGTAGCGGCTGTCGGCAATGAGGGTCTCCCGGTCGCCCAGCACATAGGCGCCCTCGTACTCCTGGCAGATGGACTCCACCTTTTTCTGCTCGTCCTCGCTCAGGCCCAGGGCCTTCTCCACCAGGGCGTCGCCCTCGATGAGCTTGATGGAGGCCCAGTGGGCGGGGATGGACACGGCATAGGCCTTGTCGTGGATGAGTTCGCCCATCTTGTGGTGGATCTGGTGGGTGAAGTCGTCGTAGAGGTCATCCGGCTCCACCGTGACGCCCACGTGCATCTGTTTGTGGGCCACCTCCAGCAGCTTCTGGATGTTCTGCCCGGTCCGGGCGGTGATGGGGATGACCGGCACACCCAGGGCGCGGGAGAGGGCGTCCACATCGATCTTGTCGCCGTGCTTCTCCACCTCGTCCATGAAGTTCAGGGCGATCACCATGGGCCGCTCCAGCTCCAGGAGCTGGGCGGTGAGGTAGAGGTTGCGCTCGATGTTGGTGGCGTCGATGATGTCGATGATGGCGTCGGGGCGCTCCCCCACGATGAAGTCCCGGGCCACGATCTCCTCCATGGAGTAGGGGGACAGGGAGTAGATGCCGGGCAGGTCCACCACGGTGACGGGCTTTCCGTCCACGCTGGCCTTGCCCTCCTTCTTCTCCACGGTGACGCCGGGCCAGTTGCCCACATACTGGTTGGACCCGGTGAGGGCGTTGAAGAGGGTGGTTTTTCCGCAGTTGGGGTTGCCCACCAGGGCCAGCTTCATCTCCCGGGTGTCGTGGCTGGCGTAGTCGGGCTCGCCGCCGTGCTCGGCGGCCTCGTGGGCGTGGTCGGCGCTCATCCGGCGGAGGGTCTCCTCGTCGGGGATGTGCTGCACCATGCCGGAGCGCTTGCGCCGGATGAGACTGGCGGCCTTCGCCTCCTCACCGGTGGCCATGGTGATCTGCCGGGCGTCCTCCCGCCGGAGGGAGAGCTCATAGCCCCGGAGGTTCACCTCGATGGGGTCGCCGAAGGGGGCGATCTTGCGCACCATCACCTCGGTTCCGGGGGTGAGGCCCATGTCCACCAGGCGGCGCTTCACCGGGCCCCGCTCGTTGCCCACGCGCAGGATGACGCCCCGCTCACCGGGCTTCAGGGCCTCCAGCGTCCCCTGCTTCTGTTCCGTTTTGGTCTTGTTTGATTCCATTTCTCACTCATCTCTTTGCGGCAAAAGGGCGCGCCGGGGTTGCCCCCAAAGCGCGCCCTTATGTGTTTGAACCGATTATTCCTCGTCGTGGTCGTGGTGGCAGCCGCAGGTGCAGCCGTCCTCATCGTCCTCGCCGCAGCAGCAGTCGTCGGACAGCTCCAGCGCGAACTTCTCCTTGCAGTTGGGGCACTGCACCACGCCGGACTCCAGCACGTCGTCGTCGATGACCAGATCCTCGCCGCAGTTGGGGCACTCGACCTCAAAGAAGTCGTCGTCCTCGTCGCCGCAGCAGCACTCGTCGTCGTCGTCCTCGTCCTCGTCGTCGAACACGACCTTCTCCACGTCGGCCAGATCGTCAGAGATCGCGTCGATCTCCTCGCCCAGCGCCACGTTGTTCTCCTCCAGGTCCTCCAGGGACAGGCCGATCTCCTCCAGGATGCCGATCATCACGGAGATGAGCTTGCCCTCCTTGGACTTGCTGGTGTCGATGTCCAGGCCCTCGGCCAGACCCTTCAGGTATGCAACCTTTTCCGAAATCGTCATGGATTGAATCTCCTTTTTTCCTTGCGGCCGCGAAGGGCCAGGCGTATCCATCCGTTTTTGGGTGGATTCACTTCACCCAAAAACACCTCGACCCGCGCCACGGGGCGCGAAACCGGGGGTATCAAAGGGGCTGTGCCGCCTGCGGCGCGGCCTCTTTGTATCTAGGGGGTATGGGATACCCCCTAGACGATTTTTAGCCCTTACAGCGCTCCAGGTACTCGCCGGTACGGGTGTCGATCTTGATCTTGTCGCCGGGGTTGATGAACAGGGGCACCTTGATCTCAGTGCCGGTCTCCAGGGTGGCGGGCTTGGTCACGTTGGTCGCGGTGTCGCCACGGAAGCCGGGATCGGTCTCGGTGACCTCCAGCTCCACGAAGGTGGGGGGCTCCACGGCGAAGATCTTGCCCTTGTAGGAGTTGATCTTGCAGACCATGTTCTCCTTCACGAAGCGGAAGTTGTCGCCCAGCAGCTCAGCGCCGATGGGCACCAGATCGTAGGTCTCGGGGTCCATGAAGTAGTACAGATCGCCGTCGTTGTAGCTGTACTCCATGTCCTTGCGCTCCACATAGGCCTGCTCGAACTTGGCGGTGGGGTTGAAAGAGGTCTCGGTCACGCCGCCGGTGATGACGTTCTTCATCTTGGTGCGCACAAAAGCGGCGCCCTTACCGGGCTTGACGTGCTGGAACTCCACGACCTGCATGACCTGACCGTCCATCTCAAAGGTCACGCCGTTGCGAAAATCACTGGCAGAAATAGTAGGCATGGGTACTCATCCTCCAAATATGGTATTTCAATTCTTCAAGAATATAGCTATGCTATTTTACCCCATTATTCCGCTCTTTGCAAGGGGGTCTCCCTCTTTTTAAAGAATCAGAAGATCTTTGGGCGAAGCGGTCAGGTCCAGACACCCCTCCGGGGTGAGCCGGATCACGTCCTCGATGCGCACGCCGAAGCGCCCGGGCAGGTAAATGCCCGGCTCGGCGGAGATCACCGCGCCCGCCGGAAGGGGCCGGTCATACCCCGGCGCGGCGTTGGGCGACTCGTGGATCTCGATGCCCAGGCTGTGGCCGAAGCTGTGGCCGAAGCAGTCGCCGTACCCGGCGTCCTCGATGACCTTCCGGGCCGCGCCGTCCACCTCCCGGCCGGTGCGCCCCGCCCGGGCGGCGGCGATGCCCGCCTTCTGGGCCTCCAGCACCACGGCGTACACCTTCTTCATCTCCTCCGTAGGCTCGCCCAGGGCCACGGTGCGGGTCATGTCGGAGCAATAGCCCCCCACCTTGCAGCCGAAGTCCATGGTGATGAACTCCCCGGTCTGCACCTTCCGCTCGCTGGGGACGGCGTGGGGCTTGCTGCCGTTGGGCCCGGAGGCCACGATGGGGTCGAAGGACATCTTCTCCGCACCCCGGGTCAGCATCTCGTACTGGAGCCGGGCGGCGATCTCCAGCTCGGTCATGCCCGGCCGGATGAACTTCACGATGGCCTCAAAGGCCGCGTCGGTAATGGCCTGGGCCTTCTCCATCCGCGCCAGCTCCTCCTCGTCCTTCACGGCCCGGAGCTCCCCCACCAGCTTCTGGGCGGGGACCAGCTCGCAGGGCAGCAGCTCCTCATAGGCCCGGAACTGAGCCAGGGTGAGGTACTCCTCCTCGATGCCCAGGCACCGGATGCCCAGCTCCTCCACCGCCTGCTTCACCAGGGTGCGCTGGTTCATCTCCCGGGTGGTCATGGTGATGTCTGCGCCGGTGACCAGCTCACCGGCGGCCTCGATGTAGCGGGAGTCGGTGAAATAGCGGCACGCGGTCTTGCCCACCACCACGGCGCCCTCGCCGTGGAAGCCCACGCCGTAGAACTCGCCGGGCTCACTGGTGAGCAGCATGCCGTCCAGCCCGTGCTCCTCCAGCTTGGAGGCGATTTGCTTCAGATGGTTCATCGGTCATTCTCCTCTCTTCTCATCCGTCCAGGGCGGCCTGGTACAGTTTTTTCATCGTCAGAGCATCCTCGGCCTGGGTGCCTGCGCTCTCGCAGATGAAGGACGGGCTCCAGCCGCGGCTGGCCACCTCCTCCATCAGCGGCACCGGGTCAGGCCCGAAGTCGCTCTGGTCAAAGGTCAGGTGCATCTTCTCGCCCCCGTTGGGGGTGAACTGGATCTTGGAAAAATGGCTGTGGAAGGACCTGGCCCGCTCCTCGCCCAGGGCTGCGGCGATGCGGTCCAGCATGTCCGCGCTGGCCTTCCGCCCCTCCAGCTCTCCAAGGGAGCGGGCGTAGAGGTGGCCGAAGTCCACGCAGGGCACCAGGCGCGGGTCTACCTGGCACAGCTCCAGCACCTCCTCCAGGTCCCCCAGCTGGTTGATCTTCCCCATGGTCTCGGGGCACAGGGCGATGTGGCCATACCCGGCGGCGTCACAGGCGGTCACCACCGCCTCCATGGAGCGCAGGGCGATGTCCAGGGCCTCCCGGCGGGTGCGCTTCATGAGCGCCCCGGAGTGGATGACCACCCGGCCAGCTCCCATCCAGTCCGCCGCCTGACAGGCCGCGGTGATGTAGCCGATGGTCTTTTGAAGGCTCTCGGGATCGGGATTGGCGAGATTGATGAAGTAGGGGGCGTGGAGGGACAGGGAAATCCCCGCCGCTGCCGCGTTGGCCCCCAGCTTCCGGGCGGTGTCCTCCTTGATGTTGACACCCTTGCCGCACTGGTACTCGTAGCGGTCCAGGCCCAGGGAACTGAGCCACTTGGGGGCGTCGGCGGAGGATTTATAGGGAAAGGAATCGGCGTTGCCCGCCGGTCCGAAGGTGGCGCTCATGCTTGGTTTCTCCTTTTCGTCAGGGCGCGGAAGGGCCACTCCACTCCGTAGCGGAGGTAGCGCCCGGGATTGCCCGCCAGGCGGATGGGCTCCACCAGAAGGGTGGTCACCCCGGCCCGGCGGCCGCCCAAAATATCGGTAAAGATCTGGTCGCCCACGATGGCGGTCTGAGCCGGCGTGCAGCCCATCTCCTCCATGGCCCGGTAAAAGGACGGGGTCTTGGGCTTCCCGGCGTGGCCGATGAAGGGCACGCCCAAAGCCTCGGCAAAGCGCTTGGCCCGGTCGCTCTTGCGGTTGTTGGAGAGGATGAACAGCTTCACCCCTTCCGCCTTCAGCGCCCGCTCCCAGGCGCGGACGGCCTCGTCAGGCTCGGGCACGCCGTAGGGCACCAGGGTGTTGTCCAGGTCGGCCAGCAGCAGGCGGATCCCCGCCGCCGCGAGGGCGGAGGGTTCAATATCAAAAATGGAGCGGAAGGTCCGGTCCGCCAACAGGGGGAACTTCAGGGTCATCACCTCATTTGATTCTGTCCCCGGTCCGGCGCGCATAGACTGGAAAAAACACGCGTCCCGGTCCGGCAGGCAACATTATAGCATCGCCTCCGCCCGGGAACAAGGGGGTCTCACCATGCCCAGCATACCGGAACTCATCTTTCTCACCCCGCCCGAGCACCTGCGCGCCGTCCAGGCCGCGGGGCTCTCCGCCGCCCATCTGGCCTACCGGGTGGGGGGCGGCCCTCACCTCTACCGCACCGAGGCGCCGGTGGCTCCCCGGGGCGGCCGGATGGCCATGGACTGCCGGGAGGCCCCCTTCGCCGGCACGGCGGAGCCCTTCTGCCGGGAAGTGCTGCGGGAGTGCTCCGCCCGGGGCTTTCAGGGGGTGCTGGCCCTGGGCGCCCGGCCGGGCGGCCTGATGGGCGGGGTCCTGGCCGCCCTGGAGCCTCTGCTCGCCCGCCAGGGCTGGACCCTCTATGTGCCCGAGGCCTGCGCCGGGCCGGGCAAGGCCCGGGTGCTCCTCTCCTCGGCCCTGTCTGGCGGGTCCCTCCAGGCCCGGCTGGAGGAGGCGGCGGAGCGCTTCGGCCCCGAGCGGCTGGTGCTGCGGGTGGAGCGGGTAGCCATGGACTTCACCCTCCCCTCCCCCTCCGGGGAGGGCACGCCCCTCTCCCGCGGGGAGCTGGCGGAGCTTCTGGAGCGGGAGCGCCCGTCGGTGTTCTTCTCCCACGAGCTGTGCGCCCGCTACTTCACCTACATGGGCGGCAAAACGGGAGCCCACTTCGTCCTCTTCGACGACGCGGACTCCCTGCGCAAAAAATTGGATCTGGCCCGGCGGATGGGCATCCACCAGGCGGTGCTCTCCTATCCCCAGGTCTCGGACCTGCTGGGCGAGCTGCTGGGGTGATTTACTTTTCCAGCCGCTCCAGCAGGTTTTGCAGATCCTCCCGGAGCTTCTGATCGTTCTGGATCTCCAGATCCTCGCTGGCCATGGCGGAGCGGCACAGGCGGATGGCCTCCTTCCGGTCGGCGGTCACGGCCTTGCCCTCGGCGTAGCACAGAGCCAGACGGTACATCCCCTCGGCGTCCTCCTGGTCGGCGGAGGCCTGGTAGTATTGCAGGGCCTTGCTCAGGTTGGAGGGCACCTGGATGCCCTCCTCGTAGAACCGCCCCAGGGCGCACAGCGCCCCGCTGTAACCCAGCTTGGCCGAGCGGCGGTAGTAGGAGAAGGCCTTTTTCAGGTCGGGCTCCACGCCCTGGCCCAGCTCGTAGCACTCGCCCAGATTGTAGAGGGCGGTGTCGTCGTTCTGCCGGGCGGCCTTGCGGTAGAGCCGCAGGGCGGCGGCGTAGTCCTGCGCCACCCCCAGGCCCCGGCGGTAGAGCTCCCCCAGGTTGTTCAGGCCCTGGACGCTGCCCAGAGCGGCAGCCTTCCGGTACCACTCGGCGGCGGCGGTGTAGTCCCGCTCCATCCCCAGGCCCCGCTCGCAGCACCAGGCCAGGTTGCACATGCCGGTGGCGCTGCCCAGGTCGGCGGCCTTCCGGTAGTACTCCGCCGCCTTGCCGTAGTCCCGGTCCACTCCGTCGCCGTTCTCATAGCGGTAGCCCAGGGTACACAGGGCGGGCGGATAGTCCTGCCCGGCGGCCTTTTCCAGCCACAGGAGGGCGGCGGTCTGGTTGGCCTCCACCCCCTCGCCCCGGGCCATGCAGAGGCTCAGGTTGTACTGGGCGCGGGCGTGGTCCAGCTGGGCGGCCTTCCAGTACCAGCTCACCGCCTGCACCAGGTCCCGCTCCACGCCCTGGCCCTGGGCGTAGAGCCAGCCCAGATTGCACATGGCGTCGGTGTCCCCGTTGTCCGCGCCCTTCCGGTACCACTCCGCGGCCTGGGTCAGGTCCTGTTCCACGCCCCGGCCCTGCTCATAGAAGAGCCCCAGGCCGCACATGGCGTCGGCGTCTCCGTTGTCGGCGGCCTTGCGGAACCACTCCACGGCGGTCTTGTCGTCCCGCTCCACCCCTTCGCCCCGGGCGTAGAGCCAGCCCAGGTTGTACTGGGAGGGGGCGTCCCCCTCCTCGGCGGCCCAGCGGTACCAGCGGACGGCCTGGGCAGGCTCCCGCTCCGCGCCCCAGCCCCGCTCCGCCGCCAGACCCAGATAGAACCCGGCCCGGCTCACCCCGGCGGAGGCGGCCCGGTGGAAGCATTCCACCGCCGCCTTCCGGTCTTCCGGCGCGCCCCGGCCGCTCCAGCGGCACAGGCCCTGCCAGTAGGCCCCCTCGGGATAGCCGTTCTCCTCCGCCAGCAGGAACCACCGGAGGGCGGTTTCCTCATCCTTGGTGCAGTTGCACAGGCCGAAATAGGAGTTGATGCCCAGATAGCACTGGGCCCGGCCGTAGTTCTGCTCTGCCGCCCGGCGGTAGCAGTCCATGGCCCCGTCGGGGTCGGCGGGAAGGCCGTTCCCCTTCTCCAGGCACACGCCCAGGTTGGTCAGCGCCCGGGGGTTGCCCTGGTCGGCGGAGCGGCGGTACCAGGCCACCGCCTGGGCCGGGTCCTGCTCCACGCCCAGGCCGAACTCGTAGCACCAGGCCAGATTGCACTGGGCGGCGTCGTCCCCCGCCTCGGCGGCGTTGCGGTAGAGCTCGGCGGCCATGCCCCAGTCCTGCTCCACGCCCTCGCCCAGCTCGTAGCACAGCCCCAGCTCCCGCAGGGCCCGGATGTCGCCGGCCTCGGCGGCCCGGCGGTACCAGAGGGCCATCTGGGCCGCGTCCCGCTCCACGCCCAGGCCGGTGTCGTAGCAGTAGCCCAGGTAGTAAAGGGCGGGGGGATAGCCCTGCTCGGCCGCCTTCTGGTACCAGTGGAAGGCCAGCTCCTCGCTGCGCTCCACCCCGTCCCCCAGGACGAAGCGCCGGGCCAGCTCCACCTGTCCCGCCGGGTCCCCCTGGAAGGCGGCGGCCTTGAGCCACTGGAGGGAGCGCACCGGGTCGGCCTCCACGCCCACGCCGTCGTGGAAGCTGTAAGACAGCAGCAGCTGGGCCCGGGGATAGCCCTCCCCGGCGGCCTTCTCATACCACTGGGCCGCCTGGACCGGGTCGGTCACGCCGCCGATGCCCTTCTGAAGGCACCAGCCCAGATTGCACTGGGCGGGCGGGTAACCCAGCTCGGCGGCCTGCCGGTAGAGCCACACCGCCTGCCGTGGGTCGGCCTCGGTGCCCACGCCGTTTTCCATGCACCAGCCCAGATTGCTGATGCCCGGCACATTGCCCAGCGCCGCCGCGCGGCGGAAACAGGTCAGGGCCCGCGCCCCGCCGCTCTCGCCCCGCTCGGCCCAAAAAGACCCCAGGGCCACCCACTGCTGGCCGTCCAGGGCCTCCTCCTCCACGGGCGCCATGGTCCGGCCACATTCCGGACAGCACGCGGGCCGCGTCTCCTGCTCGATCACACAGGGGCAGTCCGGATTGGTGCAGCGATAGATCATGGCTCCCTCCATCCTCCTTCGGGGCCCGCCGAAGGGCGGCAGGCCGTAAAATTCATGATTTAATTATTGTAACACGCTTTTTCCCTGGTGGCAAGAAAGGCATTGGAAACTTTGAGCCCAGAAAAACGCCCGGCCCCCACAGTGTGGGGGCCGGGCACGTTCTATTCTTATGCGGGGGTGGTCAGCTGGGCGGTGTTTGCCTCGGCGTTCCAGTTCACATCCAGCCCGAAGCTCTCGGAGAAGAACCGCAGAGGCACATAGGTGCGGTCCTGATAGGCTAGGGAGGAGACGTCCTGGGGCTTGGCCTCGCCGTCCACCCAGGCGTTGGCGGTGCCGATCTCCACCTCGATACGGGTGTCACCCTTGGTGCACACCGCCCGGTTGGTGGTCTGGTCCCAGGTGACGGTGAAGTCCAGAGCCTCGGCGATGCCGCGCAGGGGCACCAGAATGCGGTCATTCCGGGCGATGGGCATGGTGTCGAAGGAGATGTAGGCCCCGTCCAGGGTCACATAGTACCGGGGCGTGGGGAAAGTGTTGGAGAAGGTCTGCTCATACTCCGCCACGTCCAGCACCCGGCCGGTGCCGTACTGCACCGCGCCGGTCTGGTCCACCGCCTCCACCACGATGCCCACGGTTTCGCCGTAGAGGTCGTTCCAGCGGTAAATCAGACTGTGGACCCACAGCTGACTGCCCTCAGGGAGGGCATACTCTCCACAGTCCACCCAGTAGGCCGGGTCCGCGTCGAAATTGGCCCACAGGTGGCCGGCCCGCACCTCAAAGCGGGGGTCAATAATGTCCGAATTTTCCATAGGGATGGCAGCAAGCTCGGTGGGAGCCCAATTTTCGAGAGGAATGGTGTCGTCGTAGTCCTCCAGAGCCCAGACCACCGGCCCCTCTTCGCCCTGGACCAGAGCGTACCAGGTGTCGTGGACCAGCGCGGCAGAGAGAACTCGAGCGCCGAAGTCATAGGACCAGATCTCGTTCCAGTCCCAGTCCACCAGGGTCAGCACGTTGTTCCGGGGCCCCTGGGTGTTGCCCCCGACGCCGTACATGCCGCCGGTGCTGAACACGTTCTGCCACACCAGATAGCCCACGCCCGCCAGCCGGAAGCCGTAATCGGCCCGCATGGGAGAACCCACCCCCTCGATGCTGTGCCAGGTGCCGGTGACGGGGGTGTGGGTGGTCCAGGTGAAGCCGTCGGAGGACGTGTAGATCTCACCGGAGTAGGTGTTGCACACGAAGAAGTCCCCGCCGCTGGAGGGCAGGATCTGCACCATCTCCGGCGAGGTGGTCCAGGGGGTGTTCTCCACGGTCACCCAGGACCGGCCGTCCACCGAGAAGTCAAAGCGGGCCATCACCCCGCCGCCGTTGGGGTCGTCCACCTCCACCTTGCGCAGCACGCCGGCGCTGCCCACGGCGTAGTGGTCGCCCAGGCCCTGGCCCAGATCCCAGTCGGCCTTGGTGAAGGTATAGGTCTGGCCGGCCACGGTGGCGGAGTAGGTGCCGTTCTCATAGCCGATGGCGTCCACCTGTCCGTCAAAGGTTTTTACGCCGATGATCTCGTAATTCTCGTCCAGGAAGGTGACCATGTGGTTGCGCTGGCCGTCGCCGTAGTGGGGCACCACGTCCCGGGGGTCCTCCAGAAGCTTCTGGCGCATCATGTACTCGCTGCCGGTCCAGAGGAGCTCAATCTCCCGGGTACACAGGTGGCTATTGAAGGTGGGATCAAAGCGCACCGTCTCCTGGAGCCAGTCCCGGCCGGGCATCCGGGACCAGTGGACGCCGTCGGACGAAGTGTAGGCCGACGAACCGGGGGCAAAGCACACATAATCCCGCCCGGTGTACTGGAAGGTGCTGAACGGGTAGACGTCACCCGTGGTCGCGCTCCAGGTCTTGCCCTGGTCGGTGGAGCAGACCAGGACCGAGCCGTTGCCGCTGTCCTGGATGCCCAGCCAGACCGGCGCGTCCTGAAGGCGCACCTCCACGCTGCCCACCGCCAGAGCGGGCACAGCCAAGGCCAATGCCAGACACAGGGCGGTAATGATGGACAGGAACCGTTTCATAAAAACCTCCTTTTCCGGCGGACTGTGGGACCGGTCCTAGTGTCTCTGTTTCTGGAATGCGAAGAACCGCTGTCCGAAGTAGTTGAGGACGGTATAGAGACCCATGCCCACCAGCTTGGTCAGCCGCTCCCACCAGATGGAGGGGACAAACACCGGCTGGGGGATGAGCTCCATCACCGGCTGGGCGATGCCGTAGGCCAGGAGATAGCACACCGCCACGTTGAGGGCGAATTTCACCGCCGAGCGGCCGAAGGTCTCCTCACTGTGGAAGGTGAAGTGGCGGTTGAGGAAAAAGCTCATCACCGCGCCCGCCACATAGGCGATGGCGGTGGAGGGCCAGTAGCCCAGCCCCTCCAGGGCGAACATGATGACCATGGAGAGGAGGGTGTTGCCCACGCCTACCAGGAGGAATTTACAGATGGAGGCGTCCAGCAGCTTAGTCTTTTTCATGCCGGTCCAGCACCTCCTTGATGAGGAAGCGGGGCCGCTCCTTGGTCTCCAGATAGATTTTGCCGATATACTCGCCGATGACCCCCAGGGCCAGCAGGATGAGGCCGCCGATGGCCCACACCGAGCAGATGACGCTGGCCCAGCCGATGACGGTCGCCCCGTGGGCCCAGCGGACGATGGAGTAAATCAGCATCAGAAGGCTCACCACAAACACCAGGAAGCCCAGCGCCGTGATGTACCGGATGGGCTTGGTGGAGAGGGAGGTGATGCCCTCCATGGCGAAGGAGAGCATTTTCTTGAGGGGATACTTGCTCTCACCGGCGAAGCGCTCCCCCCGCTCGTACTCCACCGTGCCGGTGGTGTAGCCGATCATGGGCACGATGCCTCGCAGGAAGAGGTTCACTTCCCGGAATTGGGCAAGCCCCTCCAAAGCCCGTCTGGACATCAGGCGGTAGTCGGCGTGGTTGAACACCGTCTCAGCCCCCAGGAAATTCATCACCCGATAGAACCCCTCGGCGGTGAAGCGCTTGAAGAAGGTGTCCTTCTCCCGGCTGGAGCGCACGCCGTAGACGATGTCGCACCCGGAGTGGTATTTCTCCACCATGGCGTCCACGGCGTCGATGTCGTCCTGAAGGTCGGCATCCATGGAGATGACCATGTCGGCCCGGTCCTTGGCGGTCATGAGCCCGGCCAGCAGGGCGTTCTGGTGGCCCCGGTTGCGGGTGAGGTTCACGCCGGAGAAGCGCTTGTCCGAGCGGTGGAGCCCCTCGATGAGGGACCAGGTCTTGTCCCGGGAGCCATCGTTCACAAAGAGCACCCGGCTCTCCTCCGAGATGGCCCCGGCGGAAATGAGGGCCTCCAGCTTCTCCTTGAGACGCCGGGAGGTCTCGGGCAGGACCTCCTCCTCGTTGTAGCAGGGGACCACGATGTATAGAATGTCTGCCATTGTACACCTCGCATTTGCATGATCCGAACTTCGGACCGTTGGTTTAGTTCTATTCTACCATCTTTGGACGAAAAGAAAAGCCTCTTTGTTCCTCCCGATGGAAAAAAGCCCCGGCTCCGCGCATGTTGCGCGGAGCCGGGGCTCGGTATGGGGCCGGTTCAGCCCAGAGTGGCCTGGATGAGCAGGGAGTTCCCGTCGGGACTCTCGGCCCGGATGCGGCCCTTGTGGGCGGCCACGATGCTCCGGGCAATGGACAGCCCCAGACCATAGCCGCCGGTCTGCGTATTCCGGGACTGATCGCCCCGGTAGAAGCGGTCAAACAGGTGCTCCAGCCGCTCCCGGTCCACCGGCTCGGCGGTGGTGTTGCACACGGTCAGCAGCAGGTTCCGGCCCTGCCGCTCCAGGGAAACGGAGATGCTCCCCCCCGCCGGGGCGTATTTCAGCGCGTTGTCCAGCAGGATGGACACCAGCTGACGCACCGCCTTTTCGTCTCCGGTGTAGGCCAGCATGGGCTGGATCTGTACCGTGAAGTCCATATTCTGGCTTTTGGCCGGAGCCGCGAAGGACTGCGCCATCTCCTCCACCACGTCGGAGATGGGGAATTCGATGCACTGGAGCTCGGGCTGCTCCTCCTCCATGCGGGAGAGGTAGATGAGGTCGTTGGTCAGCCCGGTCAAACGCTGGGCCTGGCGGCGGATGTCCTCCAGCCACTGGTTTTCACCGCACTCCATCTCCGCCAGGTCGGTGTCGGCGCTGATGATGGTCAGCGGGGTCTTGAGCTCGTGCCCCGCGTCGGTGATGAAGCGCTTTTGCTTCTCATAGCTCTCGGCCACCGGCCGGACGATCCGCTTGGACAGCACCAACAGCAGCAGAAACACCGCCGTCAGCCCCACCAGCGCCAGGGCCACGCTGGCCAGCAGGGTGGTGCGGAAGCCGGAGAGACTCCGGCTGCAGTCCAGAAAAATGATGCGGCTGTTCTCCCCCTCCGTCAGGGTGAGGAAGCGGTAATCCCCCAGAAAGCCGCGGCTCTTCCCTGCGCCCCAGATCTTCTGGGCGTAGGCGGCGGCGTCCTCGCCGTCGATGGCGGCGATCTGGACGGTGTCGGTCTGGATGACCTGTCCCTCCCCGTCCAGCAGGACCGAGAAATAGCGGGACTCATAGGGCGTCTCGGGAGACATGCCCCGGCCGCCGCCCAGCCGCTTCTCCCCCATGGGCCCTGCGGGGGGCTCCTCTCCGGTGGTCAGGCCGCCCTGCTGCACCTTGGGAAAGGTGCCGTCATTGGCCCCCAGCACGGTCAGAATGGCGTCGGCGTCAGTCACCACCTTCTGATAGCTCATCAGGTTCACCCCGCCCAAAATCACCAGCAGCACCACCGCCAGAGAGAACATGGAGGCGGCGATGAGCTTGAAGCGCAGCGACCGGATCACGGCAGCACCTCCAGAGAATACCCCGCGTTCCGGGTCACCTTGATCTGGATGTTCGCCCGCAGGGCGGTGAGCTTCTTGCGCAGGTAGGAGATGTATACCCACACCACATTCAGCTCCACATCGCTGTCATAGCCCCAGATCCGCTCCAGAAACCGCTCGGAAGGGATGAGCTGCTTGGGATTGCGCAGCAGGAGCTCCATCATCTGGAACTCCTTATTGGCCAGGCGGAAGCTCCCCGTGGGCGAGGAGAGCTCAAAGGTGGTCTGGTCCAGGGTGATGTTGCCAAAGGTCAGGCGGCTGCTGATCTGGCCGGTCTGGCTGCGGGTCATGGCCCGAATGCGGGCCATGAGCTCCTGGGTGGAGAAGGGCTTGGTGAGGTAGTCGTTGGCCCCCGTGTCCAGTCCCAGCACCTTGTCGTCCACCTCCGATTTGGCGGTGAGGATCAGCACCGGGATGGGATTCCCCGCCTCCCACAGCCGCCGCAGCACCGTCATTCCGTCCACTTTGGGCATCATCAGATCCAGGATCAGCGCGTCATAGTTCCCCGCCTCCAGATAGGCCAGGGCCTCCTCGCCGTCATAGACCGCGTCGGCAGAGTAGTTGTTCCGCTCCAACAGGGCGATCACCGCCCGGGACAGGGAGCGCTCGTCCTCAGCAAGCAAAATGCGCACACCTATGCGCCTCCCTTTTGATGGTTACTGTTCCTCAGAATAACCGCTCTACTTTAAACTAAATTAAAAGATAGCACGGTCCGCGGTTCTTGTCAGGTCTTTTTTCAAAGTTTTCCCGCTTTAAGCTTCAATTAGGGTTGCGGCTTTACAATCGCAGTACACTTCGATGACAAGGAGGCCCATCTCCATGAGCAACCAGATGATCTTTCAGCGTTATGAGATCAAATATCTCATGACACGCCGCCAACAGGAGGCGCTTTTGGCCATCATGCGGCCCTACATGGTCCCCGACGCATACAGCCACAGCTCCATCCGCAACCTGTACCTGGACACCCCCGACTACCGTCTCATCCGCCGCAGCCTGGAAAAGCCGGTCTATAAAGAGAAGGTGCGGGTGCGCAGCTACGGCTCCGCCGGGCGGGAGGACCCGGTCTTTGTGGAGCTGAAGAAGAAATACCGCTCGGTGGTGTACAAGCGCCGCCTCTCCCTCCCCCAGGCTCAGGCCATGGCCTGCCTGGAGGGAACGGAGCCCTGGCCGGACACCCAGATCGGCAGCGAGCTGGCCTACGCCATGGCTTTCTACCGGGACCTGTCCCCGGCGGTGTTCCTCTCCTATGAGCGGGACTCCTTTCGCGGGGTAGAGGACCCGGAATTCCGCGTGACCTTTGACCGTGACATCCGCTTCCGCCGGGAGGTGCTCACCCTGGAGTCGGGCACCTGGGGCGTGCCCCTGCTGCAGCCCAATCAGGTGCTGATGGAGCTGAAGGTGGCAGGCGGCCTGCCGCTCTGGATGGCCCACGCCCTCTCCCGGCTCCAGATCTTCCAGACCTCGTTCTCCAAATATGGCCTGGCCTATCAGATGATGTGCCTGGAGCATGCCGGAGGTGCGCGCCGCTATGCTTGATACACTTTTCCGCGGTCTGTTCGACACTGAATGGACCACCACCATCTCTCTGAGCAGCTTCCTCCTGTGTGTGGGAGCGTCCCTCCTCATCGGCCTGCTGCTGTGCGCCATGACCCTGTGGCGCACCCATTACAGCCAGAGTTTCGCCGTCGCGCTGGCCCTGCTGCCCGCTGTGGTGTGCGTGGTCATCATGATGGTCAACGGCAACGTGGGCACCGGCGTGGCGGTGGCCGGTGCGTTCAGCCTGGTCCGCTTCCGCTCTGCCCCCGGCTCCGCCCAGGAGATCGGCGCCCTCTTCGTGGCCATGGGCGCCGGGCTCATCACCGGTATGGGATACCTGGGCTTCGCCCTCCTGTTCGTCCTGATCCTGGGCGGGGCCACCATGCTCTGCAACGCCCTGGATCTGGGCGGGCGGGGCCGGATGGACCGCTTCAAGACCATGCACATCACCATTCCGGAGGACCTGGATTACACCGGGGTCTTTGACCCCGTCCTGCGGAAGTACGCCACCCAATTCACCCTCAAGCAAGTCAAAACCACCAATATGGGAAGCCTGTTCAAGCTGACCTATGACCTGACGCTGAAGAACCCCGCTCTGGAAAAGGCGTTTCTCGACGAGCTGCGCCGCCGCAACGGCAATCTGGAGATCTCCCTCTGCCATCAGGACACGTCGGCTGTGGGCCTGTAAAGGAGATCCAAATGAATCTGAACTTATTACCTCTGGCGCTGTCCGCCCTGTGCCTGCTCAGCGCCTGTCAAGCCGCTCCGGCCTCCGAGAGCGCCCAGCCCTCGGCCTCCGACGCCGCCGTCACGGCCAGTGCCGCGGCACAGACCGACACCACTCTGTTCAGCGAGCGGGATCTGGCTGGGACCTATGACGCCGATTCCGCCATCGCCATCCAGCTCACCGGCGATTCCGCCAGCTGCGACTCCTCCGCTGTCGCCATCGACGGCGGCACCGTCACCATCACCGCCGAGGGGGTCTACCTCCTCTCCGGCACGCTGACTGACGGCCAGATCCGGGTGGCCGCCGAGGACACCGCCAAGGTGCAGCTGGTGCTGGACGGCGCGGACATCACCAGTTCCACCTCCGCCGCCATCTACGCATACTCGGCCGACAAGGTGTTCGTCACCCTGGCCGAGGGCTCGGAGAACACCCTCACCAACGGCGGGTCCTATGTGGCCATTGACGAGAACAACATCGACGCGGTCCTCTTCGCCAAGACCGATCTGACCCTCAACGGCACCGGCAGCCTCACCATCAACGCCCAGGACGGCCACGGAGTGGTCTCCAAGGATGACCTGGTGATCGCGGACGGCACCTATACCGTCACCGCTGCCAGCACCGGGTTCACCGGCAAGGACAGCCTCTCCATCGCCGGCGGCACCTTTACCGTCACCTCGGGCAAGGACGCCCTGCACGCCGAAAACACCGACGACGCCACGCTGGGCTCCCTGTACATCGCCGACGGCGCCTTCACGCTGGATGCCCAGGGCGACGGCATCAGCGCCAGCGGCACACTGCAGATCGACGGCGGCACCTTCTCCGTCGTCACCGGCGGCGGAAGCTCCACCGTCACACTGACCTCCAGCGAGAGCTTCGGCGCCGGCCGCCCGGGCGAGACCCAGACCCAGACCTCCTCCGCCTCCACTGAGGAGACCGACACCGCCAGCACCAAGGGCCTCAAGGCCGACGGCAGCCTCACCCTCAACGGCGGCACCTTTACCCTCGACACCGCCGATGACAGCCTCCACGCCGGCGGCGACATCCTCATCGCGAGCGGCGAGTTCAACCTGAGCAGCGGCGACGACGCCATCCACTCCGACGCCGCCGTCACCATCCAGGGCGGCACCTTCACCATATCCTACTGCTATGAGGGCATCGAGGGCCTGTCGATCACCATTGATGACGGCACCTTCGACATCACCTCCTACGACGACGGCGTCAATGCCGCCGGCGGCGCGGACGGCTCCGGCTTCGGCCCCCGCCAGGACACCTTCTCTTCCACCTCCTCCAGCACCAGCAGCATCACCATCAACGGCGGTACCTTCACCATCGTCTCCACCGGCGACTGTCTGGACTCCAACGGCAACCTGACCATCAACGGCGGCACGCTGGACCTCACCTGCAACGGCAGCGGCAACACCACGCTGGACACCGACGGGACTTTTACCAACAACGGCGGTGACCTGACCACCAACGACGGCTCCGAGTCCAACCCCGGCGGCATGGCCGGCGGACACGGAGGCGGGATGATGGGCGGCGGCGGACGCGGCGGACAGGCGGCCCCCAGCGGGATGCCCAATGCCGGGACTGACAGCGCGGAGATTCCCTCCGCTTGATTCAGAATCCCATCCGAACAGCGCAAGAGCCGCTGCCCCAGGGCAGCGGCTCTTGTATTGTTTCTTAAATCCCCAATGCCCGGACCAGCTCCGGCAGCTGGGTGAGGTCCCGGAGCACGAACTGGGCACCCGCCTCGTGGAAACGCGCCTCCACCTTCCGGCAGGCGCGCTCCCGCTCCTCCGGGGACAGGGCTTCAAACTCCGCCTCGCTCAGGCCCAGCTCAGAGCTGCCCTCCACGATGCCCGCGGTCCAGACGCCGGCGTTGAGGCCCTCTTTGATGTCGGAGATGGTGTCCCCCACCTTCAGCACGTTCCGGACCGAGGAGACCCCCAGGGTCTCCAGGTTGGCGAAGATCATATAGGGATAGGGCCGGCCCTTGCCGCCCACCCCGTCGGGGCTGAACCAGCAGTCAGGCGCGTAGCCCTGCCGGGCCGCCTCCCGCGTCACGATCTCCATCATGGCGTCGGTGTAGCCGGTGGTGGAACCGATCTTCACCCCCATCGCCCGCAGCCGGGCCGCCGTCTCCACCGCGAAGGGCTTGGGGGCGGCGAAGCGGTCCAGGATGGAGAAGAGCTTGGGCTCAAACTGGGCGTACACCGCGTCCACGTCCTCCTCAGTGGGGGCGTGGCCGTGGACCTGCTCCCACTCCGCCGCGATGCGCTCCATGTGCAGCATGGTGCGGATGTGGTCCCGCTTGAGCATCCCCATGGGCTTGCGGGTCTCCTCCATGGTGACGGGCACGCCGTGGTGGGCAAAGGCCTCCATGAAGGCCTGCACCGGGGCAAAGCAGCCGTAGTCCACCGTGGTGCCGGCCCAGTCCAGAATCACTGCTTCGATCATGCGATCTGCTCCTTTCTCTCGTTCAGGAAGGCGGCGATGATACCGGTGAGGCGCTCGATGTCCTCGGGGTAGATCTCGCCGATGTTGCCGATGCGGAAGGTGTCCATCTCGGTGAGCTTGCCGGGGTAGATGGCATAGCCCCGCTCCTTGATGTAGCCGTAGAACTCCTCAAACCGGAAGGAGACCCCGGCGGGATAGAAGAAGGTGGTGATGATGGGCCCCTGGTGGCTGCTGTCGATGTAGGTGGCAAAGCCAAGGGCGCGCATCTTTTCGATGAGCAGGCGGTTGTTCTCGGTGTAGCGGCGGCTCCGGGCGGGGATGCCGCCCTCCTCCGCCAGCTCGTCCAGGGCCTTGGAGAAGGCCAGCACCACATGGGTGGGGGAGGTAAAGCGCCACTTGCCGTCCTTCTCCATCCCCTTCCACTGCTCCAGCAGGTCCAGGGACAGGGAGCGGGCCTTGCCCTCGCTGGCCAGGAGCTTGTCCCGGCGGCAGAGGATGAAGGAGAAGCCGGGCACGCCCTGGATGCACTTGTTGGCGCTGGAGACCAGGAAGTCGATGCCCCAGTCGGCCACCGGGATGTCCACGCCGCCGAAGGAGGACATGGCGTCCACGATAAAGGTCCGGCCCGCGTCCCGGACCACCTTGCCCACCGACTGGATGTCGTTGAGGATGCCGCTGGTGGTCTCGCTGTGGACCATGGCCACATGGGTGATGGAGGGGTCCTGCGCCAGTAGCCGGGCCACCTGGGCGGCGTCGGGCACCTTGTCGTAGTCCTGGGCGTAGTGGACGAAGGGGATGCGGGCGTGGCCGCAGATGTCGGTCATGCGCACGCCGTAGGCGCCGTTGGAGCAGATGAGGACCTTGTCCTCCGCCCCCACCACGCTGGAGAGCACGCTCTCCACGCCGAAGGTGCCGCTGCCCTGCATGAGCACGGCGGTATAGTCGTCCTCCGAGACGTGAGCCAGCTCCAGCAGCTGACGGCGGATCTTCTGGGTGACGGCCTTGTAGTCGTCGTCCCAGGTGCAGCGGTCCACCAGCATCTCCCGCTTGACGGTGTCGGTGGTGGTGAGGGGGCCGGGGGTGAGCAGTTTATAGGTATTCATGGTATGAAAACTCCTTTCGATCAGCCCTTGGCCGCTTCGGAGAGCTGCTGATGGGCCTGGAACAGTTCAAAGGTGAGGGGTTCCCCGAACACGGAGGGGTGGGCGGACTGGTTGGCGGGATCGGCGGTCTCACCCTCGTAGAGGGGGTTGGGGTAGGTCTGGAGCAGCTCCTCCCGGCCGTTCTCGATGATGCACTGGGCCATCTCCATGGCCAGGGGGTTGGTGTCCTCCCCCTTGTCCAGCACGGCCACCGACTCGGTGAGGGAGAAATTGCCCTCGGCGGGGTCCACATAGTCGATGGGCAGGCCCTCGGCCTTGTCAGCCACCGCCTGGTGGCGCAGACCGAAGCCGATGGCCACCTCACCGGCGCGGCAGAGCTTCAGGGGGCCGGAGCCGGAGGTCTCGATGTGGGCGCCGCAGTTCTCATAGATGCCGGAGAGGACCTCCTGGGCGCCGTCGTCGCCGTAGGCGTCCACCAGGGCCTGGATGAGGAGCCACGCGGTGGAGGAGGACTGGATGTCGGTGACCGCCACCTGACCGGCGTAGACCGGGTCGGCCAGGTCCTTCAGGCTGGTGGGGGTGGGCAGGCCCTCGGAGGCCATGAGCTCGGTGTTGAGGATGATGGCGCCCTCCTGGGAGGTGATGGGGGCGGTGTAGTCGGGGACCTCGGTGAGGGTGTTCACGTCAAAGGTCAGGGGGAGGAACATGCTGTTCTGGTCCTGGGCGCTCTGGAGGTAGAAGGTGCTCATGGTCACCAGGTCGGCCTCCAGATTGGTCCCCTCGGCCAGCAGCTTGCCGCCCAGCTCGGAGGTGCCGTAGGTCTGGAAGATGTACTTGCCCTTGTAGCCGTTGTTGTCCAGGGCGTTCTGCATGGCGGTGATGGCCTCTTCGTCGGCGTTGGAGTAGATGACCACCTGCTCCTCACCGCCGGAGCTGCCGGCGCCGCCGCAGGCGGACAGGGTGGACAGACACAGGGCGGCGGACAGCCCCAGGGCCAGGAATTTCCGGTACTTCATGATTTGCTTCCTTCTTTCTTCTCATTGTGTCGGGTGGATTGGGAATGGCGCCCGGCCAGCCGGGCAAAGAGGGCTTTGGCGGCCAGGTTGGTGGCCAGAATCAGCAGGGAGAGCACGAACACCTCGTTGAAGCGGTTGACGTACTGCAGCTGCTTGATCATGGTGGTGAGCACCATGGTCCGGGCCCCGGCGATGAAGATGAGGGCGCTGATGGTGACCATGGAGTTGATGAAGTAGTAGCTGAACACCTCGATGAGGCTGGAGCGGGCGTTGGGGGTGACCACCCGCAGGATGGTCTTGAGCCAGCTGTCCCCCATGAGCATGGCAGTGGTCTCCCACCCGGCGTTCATCTTGGACAGGGCGTTTTTCATCATCAGGTAGGGAGTGGAAAAGTAGTGCACGATGTTGCACAGAATCATCAGCAGCAGGGTGTTCTGGAGGCTGGTCCCCGAGAAGAGGAACAGGTAGGCCACGCCCAGCACCATGCCGGGGATGGCATTGGTCACCAGGGCGATGCTCTCGATGGTGCGCTTGTACCCCCGCCCCAGGGTGCTGCGGGCGGTGATGAGGGCCGCGCCATAGGCCACCAGGGTGCCCAGGGCGGCGGTGAGCAGGGCCATGAGCAGGGAGTGGCCGTAGGCCGCCAGAAGGCTGCTGTCCGAAAACACGGTCTGGACGTGCTCCAGGGAGAAGCCGGTCTGGTAGGGCCACTCCTCCACCAGGGGCACCACGAAGATGACCGCGAAGATGGAGAGGATGCCCAGGGAGATGGCGCCGCTGGACAGGCCCCAGCCCGCGTCCCGCAGGGGGTTTTTCCGTAAATCGGCGTCGGAGATCCGGTTGTAGCGGATGTTGAACCGCTCCAGGATCTGGAGGATGCAGATGCTGCCGATGGAGGGGACCAGCATGAGCATGGCGATGACCGCCCCCCGGTTGAAGTCGGGGATGCCGCCCAGCATCTGGTTATAGAGCAGGGTGGCGATGACCTCATACCCCCCGCCCACCGAGGCGGGGATGCCGAAGTCGGTGAAGCAGAGGAAGAAGGCCTGGATGAAGGCCCCGGCCAGGGTCCCCAGCAGGGGGCGCAGCACCGCGATCCAGAAGGTGGACAGGGGCTTGTCCCCCATGACCTTGGAGACGGTGAGGGTCTTTTTGTCCACAAAGCCCATGGTGTTGTGGATGAGCAGGAAGGCCACCGGGACGGTGTAGATCACATAGCCCACCAGCAGCCCGCCGAAGCCGTAGAGGTCGAAGAGCTGCCGCCCCAGCAGGCGGGTGATAAGTCCCTGCTTGCCGAAGGAGTAGATGATGGCGAAGCCGTAGGTGATGGTGGGCAGGAACATGGGCAGGGTGGCCACGGCGCGGATCAGGCTCTTGACCCACCGGGGCAGGCCGGTGTAGTGCACCGCGTAGGCCAGCAGGAAGGCCAGCACCGCCGCAGTGGCCGCCGAGGCCGCCGCCACGGCGAAGCTGTTGCCCAGCGCCGTGAGGAAGCCCTCCTGGGCCAGGACCGAGGCGTAAAACTCCCCGGTGAATCCCCCGTCCCACAGGGACTTGCCCAGCAGGATGAGGATGGGTGCCGCCAGAAAGGCGGCAAAGAGGGCCACGATGAGCGCAAAGATCAGCTTCAGTTCACGATTTGTCCGTGTCATAGGTCCCTCTTATCCCGCCTGGACCGCCAGGGTAGGGCCCTCGCCGAAGAGAGCGTAGATGTTGTTCCGCTTGATCTCCAGCTGGTTGAGGATGAACTTGCGCACGAAGTCGTTCTTGGGCTGGTGGACGATCTCCTCGGGCTTGGCGTACTGGGAGATGGTGCCGCCCTCGATGATGAGCACCCGGTCGGAGAGGGTGAGGGCCTCCTCCGGGTCGTGGGTGACGATGATGGTGGTCAGGCGGTACTCCCGGGCGATGGTCTTGATGCGGTCCTTGATGGACTCCTTGATGACCCCGTCCAGGGCGGACAGAGGCTCGTCCAGCAGCAGGATGCGGGGCTTCATCACCATGGTTCGGGCCAGGGCCACCCGCTGCTTCTGGCCGCCGGAGAGCTGGTCGATGCGCTTGCCCAGGTGCTCCCGCAGGCCCAGCAGGTCGATGAGCTCCTCCACCTCCTCCTTGGTGGAGATGTCCGGCTTGTTGCGCAGGCCGTAGGTGATGTTCTGGCGGACATTCAGGTTGGGGAACAGGGCGTAGTCCTGAAAGACGATGTTGAAGCCCCGCTTCTCCATGGGGGTGCGGGTCAGGTCCTGGCCGTCGCAGCGGATGGCGCCGCCGTCGGCGTCCACGATGCCCAGGATCAGATTCAGAAGGGTGGTCTTGCCGCAGCCGGAGGGGCCCAGGATGGAGACGATCTCCCCATCCGCCACCTGAAGGGAGATGTCCTTCAGGACCGGCACGCCGTCATAGGATTTCTGGATGTGTTCCAGTTCCAACATAAAGAAACGCTCCTCTCTCGGGGTGAACATTCGGAATCATGGCCGCCGTGCTTCCCGGCGACGGCGTTATGCTACCACAGGGATTTCCCCGGAAACAAGCGTAAAAAGTTCAAGTTTCGGTAAGGCCTGAGTAAAAATCCCTCAAAAAAGCCCCGGGGCCTTGTAAGTTACTTACAAAGCCCCGGGGCCGGTCCGCTATTCGGTTTCATATCCGCGGTCGGCGATGACCGCACCACTCTTGTCCAGATTGTGGGAGAATCGCTCGTAGTCGCTCTGGATGATCCCCATGTACAGCAGGTCCACCACCGCCAGGTCCGGAATGCGGGAGAAGATGGCCGTGCCGTAGATGGACAGGGCCTGTCCCCCGGTGCTGAGACACACGTCGGCGTATTTGGCCAGCAGGGGCTCCCGGGGACTGGTGATGGCGATGGTACCCGCCCCCGCCTTCCGGGCCTGCTTCAGGGCCTTCACCGTATCGATGGAGCAGCCGGAGTGGGATACCGCCACCGCCACGTCCGCCACGCCCAGGTGGGCCGCGGAGATCTGCTGCAAATAGGCGTCGGTGTGCATCCGGCAGTTGAGGCCCAGATAGGTCAGCTTGGTCAGCAGATCGCTGGCGGGAGTCATGGAATTTTCCACCCCGTAGATGTCGATGGTCCGGGCGGTGGCCAGCATCCGCACCGCCCGGCTCAGAGCCTGGGTGGACAGGGATTTCAGGGCGTCCTCCAGCAGTCCCCCGGCGATGCGGGTCTCCTTGAGGGGGAGGTCCTCCAGCCGGTCCCAGGGTTTCAGGTCGAAGTCCCCCAGGTGGTCAAAGTAGGGGTTCTGGGGGGACGGGCCGCTCCGGTCCCGCAGAAGGCAGTATTTGAAGCTCCGGTAGCCGTCAAAGCCCAGCGCCTGCACGAAGCGCACCACGGTGGGCTGGCTCACCTGTACCCGATCCGCCAGCTCCGAAATGGTACACTGGGTACAGCCCTCCGGGTCGCTGAGAATGCAGTCCGCCACCCGCTGCTCCGAGGGACGCAGGGAGGCGTAGGCGCTTTTCACTCGGTCCAGGACCTGTATATCATGCCGCATGGGGCGATCTCCTCACCTTGTAAGAAACTTACACGGCCCTCCCGCCCGGAGCCCTGCCGTTCTTACAGAACCGGCACGCAGGTCCTGTAAGAAATCCGGCGCGCCGGACCGCTCGGATCTGTCCGCCGCTCCGGCCGGGAGCCATGTAATCATTCAGTTTAGCAAAGCAGCGTAAAAACACCAAGGTCCCTTTGGTAAACACTTTGTAAAACAGACTTCGCCTTGCCGGTTCGGATTGAAATACAGGCTCTTCTATGATACACTCATACAAAATATCCGGGAAAAGGAGCAGCGAGCCTATGAATGGTCCCATCTGAGAACAGGCGCAGATGCAACAGATCCATACGATTTCAGGCGCCGGCGAGCCGGCGTTCCTTTGTTGTGCGCTTCATTCAGAAAGGACGTTCCGCATGAAGAAGAACCGATACATTCTCTACGGCATCGCCCTGCTGCAAGGCATGGTCTTTTACGGCCCCATTGCCACCCTGTATCGCCAGGCGCAGGGCGTCTCCGTTCTGGAGATCACCCTCATTGAGAGCATTTCTCTGGCTCTCTGCATCCTGCTGGAGGTCCCCTGGGGGGTCCTCGCCGATCGGATCGGCTACCGTAGGACCATGATTTTTTGCTCCGGGCTGTATTTTGTCTCCAAAATCGTCTTTTGGCAGGCGGACGGGTTTGGGGACTTCCTTCTGGAACGGATTCTGCTCAGCGTCGTCCTGGCCGGTTTTTCCGGCGTGGATTCCAGCATCCTGTACTTGTCCTGTCAGGGGCGGGACAGCCAGAAGGCTTTTGGCATCTACAACAGTATGAGCATGGCGGGCCTGTTGATCGCCGCCGCCGTGTTTTCCCTGCTGATACAAGACCACTATTCCCTGGCCGGATGGCTCACGGTCATCAGCTATGGTCTGGCGGCGCTGCTCTCCTTAGGCTTGACAGAAGTAAAGGCGGCCCCGGCGGACGCGGTCCGGCCGGAGCCCTTCCGCACGGCCCTGCAAAGCACGTTTCGCAACCGGACGTTCCTGCTCTTTTTGGCGGGTGTGGCGCTCCTGTCGGAAACGCACCAGACCATTACCGTCTTTTTGAATCAGCTCCAATATACCCGCTGCGGCATGGGCAGCGCCGCCATCGGCATCTTCTATCTCGTTGCCACCCTTTTGGGCCTGCTGGGCGTGTACTCCACCGCGGTCACCAAGCGCCTGGGAACCAAAGGTTCCCTGATCCTCTTCTGCGGCCTTGCCGCCGCTTCCTGCCTGACACTGGCCATGACCGCACAGGCGCTCCCATCGGTCCTGGGGATTCAGACGCTGCGGCTCTCCAACACCCTGTTTCAGCCCTTTCAGTTGGAGATACAAAACCGCCAGATCCAGACGGAAAACCGCGCCACCGCCCTGAGCATCCACTCCATGCTCATCAGTGGGATCGCCATCGGCACCAATTTGATCTTCGGAGCTCTGTCCGATTGGAGCTTGCCGGCAGCGTTTTTCTTCGGCGGAGGCATTTGTCTGCTGGGGCTTCTCTTCTTTCTCATTTGGTATCGCAAATCTTGCCGGGCAGCATCCTGATGCCGGTCCCTCGGAAAGGTTGAAAAGCTGGCCCTCCCAAGCCAATCGCTTGAGAGGGCTAGCTTGTTTTTCGTTCCATAAGGCCCACATAAGGAAAAAGCTCGCCGCAAGCATTTCGCTTGCGGCGAGCTGGTGCCGGTAGTCGGACTCGAACCGACACGATGTCGCCACCAACGGATTTTGAGTCCGTCACGTCTACCAATTCCATCATACCGGCATGGCTTCCCTACGACTAGTAAGATATTATACACGAAAACCACCCCCTTGGCAAGATGGCAATCGCAAGATTTCTCACTTGTTTTCCTCCCCGGAACGCCTTGACGGTCTATTTGATCCATGTCATAATAGAATGATTACACTAATCTTTGGAAGTGAGTTTATGACAGAATTCTTAGTCCGCCATTTTGTCCGGAACGGAGACCAGACCGACGACCCCCAGGTGCGGGAGCGGTACGGCCTGCTCTCCGGCATCGTGGGCATCCTCCTGAACCTCTTTCTCTCCGCCAGCAAGTTCCTGGCCGGCACGGTGACCGGCTCCATCTCCATCACCGCCGACGCCTTCAACAACCTCTCCGACGCCGGGTCCTCGGTGGTGACCCTGGTGGGCTTCCGCCTGGCCGGGCAGAAGGCCGACAAGGACCACCCCTTCGGCCACGGCCGCATGGAGTACCTGGCGGGCCTGCTGGTCTCCCTCCTCATCCTCATGGTGGGCTTCGAGCTGGCCAAGTCCTCGGTGGAGAAGATCCTCCACCCCTCGGCGGTGGAGTTCTCAGTCCTCTCCTCCGCCATTCTCCTGCTCTCCGTGGCCGTCAAGCTGTGGATGAGCGTCTTTAACCGCAGCCTCTCCAAGCGCATCCGCTCGGCGGCCATGGCCGCCACCGCCACCGACTCCCTCTCCGACGCGGTGGCCACCTTTGTGCTGTTCCTGGGCCTGCTGGCCGGCCACTTCTTCTCCCTGCCCCTGGACGGCTGGCTGGGTCTGGCCGTGGCGGTGTTCATCCTGCGGGCCGGCTGGGGCGCTGCCAAGGACACCATCGATCCCCTGCTGGGCCAGACGCCCGACCCCGAGCTGGTACATTCCATCCAGGACACCGTTCTCTCCCACCCCCAGATCACCGGCATCCATGACCTGGTCATCCACGACTACGGCCCCGGCCGGGCCATGATGTCCTTCCACGCCGAGGTGCCCGTGGACGCCAACATCCTGGAGGCCCACGACATCATCGACCATGTGGAGCGGGAGCTGATGGAGAAATACCACATCCTCACCTCCATCCATATGGACCCCATCGCCACCGATGACGAGCAGGTCAATCGCCGCCGGACCATGGTGGAGCGCCTGGTGAAAGAGGTGGAGCCCCGCTGCACCATCCACGACTTCCGCATGACCGGCGGCCCCCACCACACCAACCTGATCTTCGACGTGGTGGCTCCCCACAACTGCCACCTCAGCGACAGCGACCTGCGCCAGGCCATCGCCCAGCGCATCCAGGCCGAGGACCCCACCTGCTTCGCCGTCATCCAGGTGGACCATCTCTTTGTGGAATAATCCGTTTTTTACAGAAAATTCACCCTCCCCGCCGCCAGTTGCGGTACAATGTGACTGAGCGAGACCGCCCATAGAAAGGAAGGAATTCCATGGCACGCAAGATTCTGATCGTCGAGGACGAGAACAACATCGCCGAGCTCCTCCACCTCTATCTGGAGAAGGAGGGCTTCGAGACCGCCGTGGCCGGCGACGGCGGCAAGGGGGTGGAGCTCTTCCGCTCCTTCCACCCGGACCTGGTGCTGCTGGACATCATGCTCCCCGTCATGGACGGCTGGTCGGTTCTGAAGAAGATCCGGGAGCACGACAAGACCCCCGTCATCATGCTCACCGCCAAGGGCGAGACCGACGACAAGGTCAACGGCCTGGAGATGGGCGCCGACGACTACATCGTAAAGCCCTTTGAGATGAAGGAAGTGCTGGCCCGCATCCACGCCGTCCTCCGCCGCTTCGGCGCCGAGGAGGAGGGCTCCACCGAGAAAAAGCTCTCCTTCGACAAGCTGACCATCAACCTGGACTCCTACGAGCTGCTGGTGGACGGCAAGCGGGTGGATACGCCCCCCAAGGAGCTGGAGCTCCTCTTCCACCTGGCCTCCGCCCCTAACCGGGTCTTTACCCGCAACCAGCTGCTGGACGAGGTGTGGGGCTTTGACTACTTCGGCGACTCCCGCACCGTGGACGTACACATCAAGCGCCTGCGCGAAAAGCTGGAGGGAGTCAGCGACCAGTGGAGCCTCAAGACCGTGTGGGGCGTGGGGTATAAATTTGAGGTCGTGAACAACGGATGAAGAGCTTTTATCAGCGCCAGTTCATGCTCATGGCGGGGATGGTTCTCCTCTCCTTCGCCCTGCTGGGCTCGGCCTTCATCACCCTGTCCTACCAGTACACCATCCAGGACAAACGGGACTCCATGGAGCGCAACGCGGAGTTCATCTCCGAGTTCACCAGCGCCGTGCAGAGCAGCGGCCTGAGCCTGATGGACGCCTCCTATCAGGCCTATGTCAGCTCCATCTCCCGCATCTCCGACGCCTACGTCATCATCTGCCGCCCCAACGGGCGGGTCATCCTGGCCAGTGAGGGCGCCTTCCAGGAGGGCACCGCCGCCCCCACTATCCCCGCACAGATCTGCCAGGAGCTGGAGGCCAACGGCGATTACAGCGGCATGACCAACCTGGGCGGCCTCTTCCCGGAGCAGCGCTATGTGGCCGGACGCACTGTCAGCATCAGCGACTTCACCGGCCAGAGCTATGAGTCCAACCTAGTCTTTGTGGCCGCCGACACCTCCAGCATCACCGAGCTGTGGCGGGCCGTGGCCACCATCTACTTCACCACCGCCGTGGTGGTGCTCCTCATCGCCTTCATCAGCAGCTCCCTCACCTCCATGCACCAGACCCGGCCCCTGAAGCAGATCGCCGATGTGGCCCGGAAATTCGGCCACGGCGAATTGGACGCCCGGGTCACCGGCTGCGAGAACCGGCAGGACGAGGTGGGCGAGCTGGCCGAGGCCTTCAACGCCATGGCCGACTCGTTAGCCAAGGCTGAGGCCAAGCGCAGCGAGTTCATCGCCAACGTCTCCCACGAGCTGAAAACGCCCATGACCACCATCGCAGGCTTTGCCGATGGCATTCTGGACGGCACCATCCCCCCCGAGCGGGAGAAGGAGTACCTGAAAACCATCTCCACCGAGACCCGGCGGCTCTCCCGCCTGGTGCGGCAGATGCTGGACCTGTCCCGGATGCAGTCCAGCGAGAATGTCACCGCCCAGGAGCCCTTCGACGCCGTGGAGGTCATGTTGCGAGTGCTGGTGAGCCTGGAGCCCAAGATCAACGCCCGGCACCTGGACGTGAACACCGACCTGCCCGACGGCAGCGTCATGGTGTGGGGCGACCCCGACGCCATTACCCAGGTGTGCTACAACCTCCTGGACAACGCCATCAAATTCTCCACCGAGGGGAGCACCATCGGCATCACGGTGGTCACCAAGGCGGGCAAGGCCCGCATCTCGGTGCGCAACACCGGCGAGACCATCCCGCCGGAGGAGCTGCCCTTGCTCTTCGACCGCTTCCACAAGACCGACCGGTCCCGCAGTGAGGACCGGGACGGCGTGGGTCTGGGCCTGTATATCGTCAAAAGCATCCTGGGCAGCCACAAGGAAAACATCACCGTGACCAGCGAGGACGGCGTGACCGAGTTCACCTTCACCCTGACGCTGGCCTGAGGGGAGCAAGCCGTATGTACAGCTATTTCTATGACCGGACCGACCGCACCCCCACCGCGCTCCCGCCCGCCGGGACCCGCAGCTATGCCCCCCAGACCGGCCGCCGCGCCCGCCGGAAACGGGCCGGCCGCCGTCCGGGCATGGGGCGGGCCATCCGCCGGCTGTGCGGCTTTCTGGTGGTGATCGGGTGCGTCAGCGCGGCGTTCCTCTGGTCCGGCCGTCTGGAAGAGCAGTTTGCGCTGGCCTTCGGCTTCGCTGGCCCCTCCTACTGGGAGGACGGCGGCTGGGGCGAGCTGGACTTGCCTGCCCCCTCCTCCTCTGTCACGATGGAGCGGGCTCCCACCGGCGACGGCACCACCCTCACCCTGCTGGGCGAACCGGACGGCGGCGCCCTCACCCGGCAGGAGATCTATACCAAGTGCCTGCCCTCCATCGTCAGCATCCAGGGGGACAGCGCCACGGTGAGCTCCCAGGGCACCGGCATCGTCATGACCAGTGACGGCTATATCATCACCAACCACCACGTCATCGATGGCGCGGTGGAGGTCTCGGTGACCCTGCTGGACGGCTCGGCCAGCTACAAGGCCCGGCTGGTGGGCAGCGACACCGCCACCGACCTGGCGGTACTGAAGGTGGAGGCCGAGGGACTCACCGCCGCGGAATTCGGAGACTCCTCCCTGCTCCAGGTGGGCGATCTGGCCCTGGCCGTGGGCAATCCCTTGGGCGAACAGCTCCCCGGCACCATGACCGACGGCATCATCTCCTACATCGACCGCAGCGTCAACGTGGACGGCTACGACATGCAGCTCATCCAGACCAGCGCCGCCCTCAACTCGGGCAACTCCGGCGGCGCCCTCCTCAACGAGTACGGCCAGGTGGTGGGCGTCACCACCCTGAAAATGAGCTCTGACTGGGACACCATCGAGGCCCTGGGCTTCGCCATCCCCACCGCCACCGTCAAGACCATCGTGGATGACCTCATCGCCCACGGCTATGTCACCGGCCGCCCCACCATCGGCGTCACGGTGTGCACCATCTCCGCTCTCCCGAAGGACGAGGGAGACGACAAGCCCATCGAGGGCCTGTATGTGCTCTCGGTGGAGGAGGCCTCCGACGCCTGGAAGCAGGGCCTGCGGGAGGGGGACATCCTCCTCCGGGCCAACGGCCAGATGCTCCTGGAGATCGAAGATCTGAACGATCAAAAGACCGGACTTCAGGCGGGGGACACCATCTCCCTCACCGTCTGGCGGGACGGGGAGACCTTCGAGGTAGACGTGGCCCTGGTGGAGCAGTATCTGCTGGAGTCATAAAAAAAGGAGCGCCCTCCCGCGGAGAGCGCCCAAAGTCGATAAGAGAGAATGGAATGGGAACTTACTCACGAAGTTCCGCACGCGGGATCGGACCAATTGGCCGAGCTGCAAGAATAGAATAGCATCACTTCCAATTATTGTCAATTAGAACTTTTGTCGAAAGGTAGAATCCGACTATGCTCATCTACAACGGGACCGTCCACCCCATGGACGCTCCGCTCCTGCCCCTGGGCTTTGTGCGCCTGGAGGGGGGCAAAGTGGCCGAAGTGGGCCCCATGGACCGCTGCCCCGCCCCCGGCCCCGACGATCTGGACGCGGCGGGCGGCCACATCCTCCCCGGCTTTGTGGACGCCCACTGTCACCTGGGGATGTTCGGCAACGCCGTAGGCTTTGAGGCCGATGACGGCAACGAGGCCACCGACCCCTGCACTCCCCACCTGCGGGCCCTGGACGCGGTGAATCCCCAGGACCGCTGCTTTGAGGAGGCCCGGCAGGGCGGCGTGACCACCGTTCTCACCGGCCCGGGCAGCGCCAACCCCATCGCCGGGCAGTTCGTGGCCCTCAAGACCAACGGCCGCTGGGTGGACGAGGCGGTGGTGAAGGCCCCCGCCGCCATGAAGTTCGCCCTGGGCGAGAATCCCAAGTCAGTGTACAACGACCGCAAGGAGACCCCCATCACCCGCATGGCCACCGCCGCCATCATCCGGGAAAATCTGGCCAAGGCCCAGGAGTACCAGGACAAGAACGCCAAGGCCGATGAGGACCCGGACACCGACGCCCCCGACTTGGACGTGCGTCTGGAGGCTCTGATGCCGGTGGTGATGCACACCCTCCCCGCCCATTTCCACGCCCACCGGGCCGACGACATCGCCACTGCGGTGCGCATCGCCAGGGAGTTCGGCCTGAACTATGTGATCGTCCACGGCACCGAGGGCCATCTGGTGGCCGACCTCCTGGCCAAAGAGGGCGTGGGGGTCATCACCGGGCCCTGTCTGGGGGACCGGAGCAAGCCGGAGCTGGCCAACATGACCCTGGAAAACCCCGCCCTGCTGGCCAAGGCCGGCGTGAAGATCGCCATCTGCACCGACCACCCCGAAACCCCCATCCAGTACCTCCCCCTGTGCGCCGCTATGGCGGTGAAAGCCGGTCTGGACGAGGAGACCGCTCTGGCCGCCATCACCTCCACCGCCGCCGAGCTGGGCGGGATCGACCACCGGGTGGGCTCCCTCACCCCTGGCAAGGACGCCGATGTGGTGGTCACCTCCGGCCACCCCCTGGACTGGAAGAGCCGGGTGGAGGCTGTATTCATCAACGGAAACCGGGTGGTCTGAGAAAATTTCATTTAGCTCTGGTAATTTCTCTGGGATGTGGTATAATTCATACAAGGAACCTTCTATTTCAGGTTCCGGGTTGTGGCAATTTTGCCCATGCAACGAGAATGGCCCTCTTCGGAGGGCGGAAGGAGCTGACATCTATGAAGTTCGTGTTTACCGACAAGAAGGTCAACCTCCCCAACAAGGTCCACGCCTATGCTGAGAAGAAAGTGGGCAAGCTGGACCGCTATTTCAAGGCGGATGCGGAGGCTGCCATTGTCTTTAGTGTTGAAAAGGGCCGCAACAATGTCGAGCTGACGGTCCGCTCCGGCAGCACCATCATCCGTGTGGCCGAGAGCACTTCCGATATGTTCGCCACCATCGACGCGGCGGTCACCTCCGTGGAGCGCCAGCTCCGCAAGAACAAGGCCCGCCTGGAGAAGCGCCTGCGCCAGGACGCCTTCGTCCGCTCGGTGGAGGACGAGGTCTCCTCCTTCGCCCCCGAGGTGGAAGAGGACGAGTTCCAGATCGTCCGCACCAAGAAGTTCCCCATCAAGCCCATGACCGTGGAAGAGGCGGTGCTCCAGATGAACCTGGTGGACCACACCTTCTTCGCCTTCAAGGACGTGGACAACGACGGGGCCTTCTCCGTGGTGTATAAGCGCAACGACGGCGGCTACGGCCTCATCGAGGACGCCGAATAAGCGACATAGCTCCGGCCCCCTGGGAATCTTCCCGGGGGGCCGGATTTTTGCTTCCGGGGTATTCCCGGAGATTTTGTCCTCGCCGGATGGGCCGCCTGCTCGGCGGGAGCCCGATTTCTTTTCGCGGAAAAGAAACCGGGGAAAGAAAAGGCGGAGAGGGGAACTTCTCGTTCCCCTCTCCACTCCCCTCCAAAAGGGCGGCCTTTTATGGGGCCGCCCCATATTGGCAGGGTACAACGCTTTCCGGATAGGCAGAAAGCCCGGAATTGGCCATGCCAGGTTAAGGAAATATCTGCGCAGCCGGATGAAGGCCGGGATGCGTTTTGGGGGAGTCCAGAGGGGGGTATCCCCCCTCTGGGCTTTCTTTCCCACCGCTTTCTTCGCAAAGAAAGCGGTGCCCTGTCCGGGCAGGACGCCCGTGCGGCGAGCACATCTCCCTCAGCTCTGAGGGTTCCCCAGAATGGGGTGGACATGCTCCACCGCCGTTTGGGTCGGCTCCGCGTCCTGCTTGCCCTGGATCAGATCCAGCGTAAAGCCGCCGCCGGTGCGCTCGGTCCCCTTCCCTACCACGGCTTTCGTCAGGTTCTGACCCAGCGTGTAATCAAGCGTGACCGCCTCAAAGTACACGCCGGTGTCCCAACCCTCAAAGAACACCCGGTCGTGATACTCCTTCACATCGTCTCCGTCGCTGTCGTAGTAGAGAGAGTAGCCGTTGACGGTATAGCCATTCTCCGTCCAGGTGGCGTAACCCTCGTACTGCTCGCTTATATAGGGAAGGTCTCCGGGCCGGAAACGCAGAGTGAAGGAGCTCTGGCCGTCGGCGCTGGTGCCGAGCAAATCCACCTCCAACAGCTGCTCATCCTGGACGATGGCCTTTCCGGTGATGGTAAAGCCCTCCATGGCCATGCGGGTAGCCAGGGTGGCGGGGTCGTCGGTGCCAAAAATCTGGAGCATCTGCTCCGCGGTCAGGTCCTGGTACACCACATCCCGGGCATAGTCCCAGCAGATCATGATGCAATCCGTGCCGGTCAGGTCAGGCAGGTCCAGCGCCTCGTCAGTAAAATAGTATCCCTCGGGGAGCGTGGGCACCACCAGCTCGTAGGCATTGGGGTCGTAGGCCGTATTGGTCTCCGGCACGGGGGTCGCGGTGGGCTGCGCGGTATTCTGATCTGCCACGGCGGGCTCTCCGCTGCCGGGCCGCAGAGCCGCCCCCGGCGCCCCGGTCTGCCACCAAAGCGCCGTTCCCAGGAAGAGCGCCAGCGCAGCGCAGGCCGCCAGGCCCGCCGCCCAGCCGGTGTAGCGCCGGGGCTGCCTCCGGGTGGGGACGCCCCGCTCCAGGGCCTCCATCAGCTCCAGATGGGCAATGGAGGGCAGTTTTACCCGGTCCATATAGGTCTGATAGTGTTTCATGGCGTGCTGACTCCTTTCGTTCAGACTTCTTCGGCGAGAAAATCTTTCAGTTTTTTCCGCGCCCGGGACAGCCGGGAGCGGGTGGTCCCCTCCTGCTCACCCAGGATGGCGGCGATCTCGCCGGTCTGGTAGCCCTCGTAGTAAAAAAGATGGACGGCGGCCCGGTCCTTGGGCCTCAGGCGCAGCATGGCCTCCATCACCCCCTGCTCCTCCGGCGCGGCGGCGGGGAAGCTCTCCAGCAGCGGCGCGGTGCGCTGCCGCCAGGGGGCGCGCAGGCGGCTTTTGCAGCCGTTTACCGTCACCTTCAACAGCCACGCCCGCTGATGGGCCCCGTCCGGGCAGACCGGCGGGCGCTCCAGCCAGGCCAGAAAGGTGTCCTGGACCGCGTCCTCCGCCTCGTGGGCGTCCCCCAGGATGGCCGCCGCCGCCCGGTAAAGGGTGTGCTCGTAGGTGCGCACCAGCCGTTCCAGTTCCGTTTCATCGGTCACCTTGGTTCCCTCCCTTCAACCTTATAAACGCGCGACGAAGCCAAATTGCTGCAAAAAAATGCCGCCCGCAGGCGGCATTTTTTTAATCCTCCGAGAGAAGGATGCGGTCGTTGTCCAAATCCTTTCCAGCTCCGGCCTTGAAGCGGTGGAGCAGGTCCTCGACCGTGAGGCCCTCCCGCTCCTCCCCCTGGATATCCAGCACGATGTTGCCGGCGTTCATCATCAGGGTGCGGTTGCCCAGCTCCAGGGCGTTTTTCATGTTGTGAGTGATCATCAGGCAGGTGATGTGCTCCTGGGCCACGATCTCCCGGGTGAGCTTCAGCACTTTCTCCGCCGTGCCCGGGTCCAGGGCAGCGGTGTGCTCATCCAGCAGCAGCAGCTTGGGGGGCACCATGGTGGCCATCAGCAGGGTGAGGGCCTGGCGCTGGCCGCCGGAGAGCAGGCCCACCGGCTGGCGCATCCGGTCCTCCAGTCCCATGTCCAGCCGGGAGAGCTGGTCCCGGAAGAAGGCCTTGTCCTTCTTGCTCACCCGGCTGAAAAAGGCCTTCTGGTGCTTGGTGGTGCGGAGATAGGCCAGGGCCAGGTTCTCCTCGATGGTCATGTGAGGGGCGGTACCCCGCATGGGGTCCTGGAAAAGGCGGCCGATGTTGCGGCTGCGCCGGTAGGCCGGCAGGTACGTCAGGTCCTCACCGCCCAGGGTGATAGAGCCCTCGTCCACATAGAAGTCTCCGGCAATGGCGTTGAAGAGGGTGGACTTGCCCGCGCCGTTGGAGCCCACGATGGTGGCGAAATCTCCGTCGGCCAGAGTGAGGCTCAGGCCGCTGAGGGCGGTCTTTTCATTCACGGTGCCAGGGTTGAAGGTTTTGGAGATGTTCTTCAGTTCCAGCATTTACTTCTCCCCCTTTCGCGCGGCCAGGGCCTTGCTCTTTTTGGCCTGGAAGGCGGCCCAGTTCCGGATGGCAGGGGCCGAAATGGCGATGCCCACGATCACGGCGGACACCAGCTTCATGTAGTCGGCCGGCACATTGGCCCGCAGGGCGGCGGCGTAGATGAAGCGGTAGATGATGCTGCCCGCCAGCACGCCCAGCACCCGGCGGACCATGGAGCCCTTGCCGATGAGGGTCTCACCGATGACCAGGGCAGCCAGCGCCAGCACCACCATGCCGGTGCCGCTGTTCACGTCGGCAAAGGTGTTATACTGGGCCACCATGGCCCCGGAGAGGCCGGTCATGGCGTTGGCCACGCACAGGCCCACCGTGATGGTGAAGGTGGGGTTGATGGAGGAGGCCCGGACCATATCGGCGTTGTCGCCGGTGGCCCGGATGGAGAGGCCCAGCCGGGTCCCCAGGAAGAGGACCAATGCCGCGCACACCACCAGCACCAGCACGGCGGTGACCACCAGCTTGTACCAGCTGCCGCCGATGCCGGCGTCCTTGGCCAGGGTGTAGATGGACTGGGCCTGGAAGAGGGACTTATTGCCCGAGCCCATGACCATCAGGTTGATGGAGTACAGGCCGATGTTGGTGACGATGCCCGCCAGGATGGAGGGCACGCCCAGCTTGGTCTGGAGGAAGGCGGTGATGAAGCCGGCGGCCGCGGCGGCCAGCATGCCCGCCGGGATGGCCAGGATGGGATGTCCTGCCAGACAGCACACCGCAGACACGGCGCCGCCCAGGACGAAGGCCCCGTCGGTGGTCATATCGGCGATGTTCAGGATGGAAAAGCTCAGAAAGAGGGCCAGAGCAATGGGGGCGTAGAGAAAGCCCGCCTCCAGCGCGGTCTGGACGATGGTGAGCACGGCAAATCGCTCCTTTCACGGGGATAGCCCCCGCCGTGTTCCGGCGGGGGCTTTGGGATTCGGAAGGGTTACTCCTGGGTGGTCTGGACCTCCACCAGGCTGGAGCCCATGCTCTCAAAGACGGAGTAGTCCACGCCCAGAGTGGCGGCGGTGTCGGTGTTGACGGTGATGATGTCGCCGGAGACGGTGACGAAGTCGGAGGGCACCTCGCCGCTCTGGAGGACCTCCACCGCCAGGTCGGCGGTCTGGGTGCCCAGGTCGGTGTAGTTCACGCCGCAGGTGGCAAAGGCGCCGTTGCGCACGAAGGAGTCAGCTCCGGCGTAGTGGGGGATGCCCGCCTCAGCCAGCGTGGGGGCAATGGCCAGCTCGGCGGCCTGCACCACGTTGTCGGTGGGGGTGAACACCGCGTCCACCTGATCCAGCATGGAGTTGACGGCGGCTACGATCTCATCGGTGGTGTTGCCGGTCTTGTCGATGTAGGAGATGCCCTTCCCGTCCAGGTACTCCTTGGCGGTCTCAATGGCAGGGGCGCTGTTGACCTCGCTGGTGGAGTAGAGGAGGCCCACCGTCTGAACATCCGGGTTCTGGGCCAGCATCATGTCCAGCAGCAGCTCCACGTTCAGCGCGTCGCTGGTACCGGTGACGTAGGAGATGCCGGTGAGTCCGGCGGTCTCGGGGTAGCTCACGGTGCCGTAGATGACGGGGGTCTCGGTGGCCTGAGCGGTGGCGGCCATCTGCTGGGCGGCGGTGGTGCCGATGGGGATGATGGCGTCATAGCCGTCGGAGATGATCTGGGCGCCGATCTGGGAGAGGGTCGAGGGGTCGTTGTTGCCATTAAAATCGCCGTAGGTGATTTCGATGCCCAGTTCAGCGGCCTTGGCGTCCAGCTCGGCGGTGATGGCGTCCCGGATCTCGTTCATGGAAGCGTGGTCCAGCTGCCGCACCACGGCGATCTTGTAGCCCTCGCCGCTGCCGGAACCGCCGCCGGCGGGGTCGGTGCTGGGCTGGGAGGCCGTGCCGCCGGAGCAGGCGGTCAGGGACAGGGCCAGAGCGGCCGCGGCGGTCAGGGACAGGACGTTTCTCAGAGACAGCTTGTTCATAGTAGGTTCCTCCATAAAAATAGAATTGGTTTGGGTGGGCGATGGAGGGGCCGTTGCCAGCGGCCAAAGTTTAGAAGCTCTTTGTACCGGGGTACAAAAAAACGCTTTCGTCCCCTTTCTGGGACAAAAGCGTCAGCTTCTGCGATACCACCCAAATTGACGTCAAAGACGTCCGCTCGCTTCGCGTACCATCATACGCGCCCGATGGATAACGGGTGGGGTCCCGTCGGCATCTACTTGGTTGCCCGTTCAAGCCGCCCTCTGAAGTCCATTCCTCCACCGCCTCAGACTCCGCTTCCACCGTCCGGAGCTCGCTATCCATCCGCCGCATGAAGTACTTCTCTTCATCACTGGTTTCAAGTTCTTTGGTTGTTGTAGTGTAGTATACGCTTCCGACGGCCGTTTGTCAACCCCTGTTGTACAAAGCCGGCAGGCGGAAGCTCTGTGCTCCCGCCTGCCGGCCCAAAGGGTCAATCCACTTTGGTCATGCGGACGATCACCGGCGTGGAGTTCTCCCCCAGCTCACCGGTGTAGGTGATCTCCACCCGGTCGCCCTCGGCAAAGCCGTCGGTAGTGACACCCTCGCCGTAGTCCATGGTCTGGTACTCATCATCCTCGGTCAGCAGCACGAGGAAATTGTCCATGCGGTTGATGATGCCCCGCACCACTTTTTCTTCACTCTTGCCCGACGGAGCGGCGGTACTGACCGTCGGCGTGCTGCTGGGTTCCTTTCCGCCCTGCAGCGCGCTGCACGCGGTCAGCGACAGCACCACCAGTATCAAAGTCAGCATCAGGGATAGGGTTCGCTTCATGTTCATTTCCTTTCTTGGTATCCGTAGGTTGCGCTGCCGGTGTGCGGCAGCTTTGGTGCCACGGCTGGAGTTAGCCCAGCCTTACAAAGCTTAGACTTCACTGGGGGCCAAATAGTTGTCGGACCATTCGCCTGAAATTATTTTTTCAGAATTGGGCAAATCTCCCCCGGATTCTCCGCTCTGTTTGAGCATTTTTGCCAAGCCCTTGCCTCCGTCTTTCCCTGCCGCCGCTCTGTCGTGCAAAAAAGTCATCTTCAGCCAAATTAGCTCTTTACATTTTTGCAAACCGTGCTATAATATAATGCGTTCGGGTGTTCTTGCCTGCTCTTTTCTTGTCAAGCGGTTCACTCGTTTCTTTTCTTCTTTGGGCCTATAGCTCAGCTGGGAGCGCAAAGGGTTCGGTTTTCTGCCACATCTACAATTTCATATTGCTTTATTCTTCTGTTCCGCTTTTGGAACTGTTGATTTGGGCCTATAGCTCAGCTGGGAGAGCGTACGGTTCGCATCCATATGCAGACACATCCCACGGCTTAGGTTCCCTTCCAATTCAGCAGTCCGATTTCCCGGACTTACCCCTCAAAATTGAATATCTTAAAAATCCGTTTTTCATAACTTTTTCGGTTGAAAAATGGCTAATTTGGGCTCGTAGCTCAGCTGGGAGCGCAAAGGGTTCGGTTTTCTGCCTCATCTATAATTTCATATTGCTTTATTCTTCTGTTCCCCTTTTGGAACTGTTGATTTGGGCCTATAGCTCAGCTGGGAGAGCGTACGGTTCGCATCCGTAAGGTCGTCGGTTCGATCCCGATTAGGTCCACCACACTCGGGAGATCTCGTTTTGAGATCTCCCGAGTTTTTTCATGCTTTCAGGATGCACGATAGTACACACTCTTGTCCCCTTCCGGATGCAGGAAGTCGAAGAACTGTGTGACACTGATTTTGAATTCCACTTCGATTTCAAAGTTCCTCCCGATATTTACCCGCTCAATGAGCTGCCGCAGGATCATCTTCTTTCCCTCGATACTACTCCCCGCATACAGGTCGGCCCAGGACATAATCTTGTCATACTCCTTTTGGACGGCAACGGCAGAGCTCTTCAGATCAGCCGCTTTTTCCTTGGCCTGTTCCAATTCCTGTGCCAGCGCCGCCAGTTTGCTTCGGGTGTCCTCTATCATCTCACCGAGGATGTCCGCTCCAAAACTGCCAGTCCCATTGATGGTCTTGATGATCTCTTTCTTGTAGCTCTCCAGCTCCCGTTCTGCGGAGGCATGGAGTTTCTCCAGATTGGCCACCGAACTGTTTGCCAGTTGGAGTTCCTTCTCCCGCTGCTTTTGAATGAGCTGGCTCCTGGGTGCAGTCTTCATCCGCTCAAAGAGTTGGATGACGATCTTATCAATAATGCCGTCCAGTTTCTCGCCGGAGTATCCGGTCTGGCCGTCACAGTCCTGAGGATGGCGGATCTTGTAGTGGCAGGCATATCGGATATGGGTTTCCCGTTTGGGCTCACCCTTGGCGCGTCTACCGCTGCTGGTGGTCAGCACCAGTTTGGAACCACAGTGGGCGCAGTAGACCATCCCGGAGAGCAGCGCCTTCCCCTTGGAGTTAAAGGGCACTTCATTGTGGTGCATTGTCCTGGCCTCCATCAACTCCTGTGCTCGCTCATACAGATCCAGCGGAACAATTTGCAGCTCCGGAAAGATTTCTGAGCGTGTTTCCCCACTGCGCAGGATTCCCACATACATGATGTTCTTCAGCATTTTGATGATGGTGGTATTGGCGAAGTTGGTTCCCTTTCGATTGAGATAGCCGTTGTTATATAACCACCGGGACAACCGCTGTGCGCCGAACCCCTCATAGACATATTTTTCAAAGATGATGCGCACCACCGCAGCTTCATCCGGGTCAACCAGAATCTCGTTGACTTCGTGATTCTTTTTATTGAAGCGCCCCTGCTTTTCCAGGCGGTATCCATAGGGGACGATCCCGCCCCGGAACCTCCCCTCCTGCACGATTTGCGAAAGGCGTGTCTTTGTTCGGGCAGAGGTTTTGAGGCTCTCGCCGGAGGCCTGCCAGTAACGGATATAGTTCAGCAGTTTGTCGATATGATCATCCATCTTCTGCTGCCCTTCCATTGCGCTCCACACTTCGATTCCGTTGCGGATGAACCACTCTACTACGAAGGGTGTCTCATCGTCCCGCCGCCCCAGGCGGTCGAACATGAACACCAGCAGGATGTCAAACTTCCGTTCCTCAGCGTCCTGGCGGATCTCTTGAATCGCGTCGCGGTCAGCGGCAGCCACCTTGAAACCCGAGACACCTTTTTCCGCAAATTCTTTGATGATCGTCCATCCCTGGCTTTCCGCAAATTCACGGCAGTATTGTTTCTGCATCGGGATATCATCTTTTTCTACCTGTCCTTTGGTAGAGACTCGATAGAGGCAATATACTCTCTTGTTTTTTTCCATGATTGCACCTTGTCCTTTCTGGTGTAGGACTGCGGTGCATATGGTTTGCTGTTCATTCAGTTGTCAAGGTTCATATGCACACACAGTATCCCACACCACTGGTAAAAAGTCTACTGAATCAAGCGGGCTTGTTCAGATTTTCAAAGTCCTGCGCCATCAACAGCGTCTGCTCAATTGCAGATACTGTGTCAGGCTGTGTAACGGCGTTTTTGAAGCGTAGGGCAACAATCAGTCCGTCCACTTCCATCGTGATATATTCTGTCGGCTCAGAGTATCGGGGATGCTCCCGATCATACATTGCCTGCTGATAACTCATGTGATCATCCTCCTTTACATGGTCTGCTGCCAAGTTTGTTCTTCTTCGTGGTCGTCCTCGGCGTGGCCTTGGGCGATTTTCTTTTGTCGTTCTTTCCGGAGGGCTTTGCTGTCGGTGTGGTGGTGCGTAGTGGTAGCGTCCATCACAGGAGCAGGCCCCTGGCCGCACTCCAGAGCGTGTCCAAGCTGGACCACACCACCCACAACACCAGCCCAGTCAGCGCCAGGGCCGCCAGCCCCAACAGCAGACTGGTCCATGGAATGTCCGGCAGACTCGGTCTGGGCAGTCTGATACCGTCCAGAGAAAAACGCTTCTCGTTCCGCTTCCCAGCCTGTTCGCTCATCTGCTCCAGATGCTTCACCGCTTTCAGCAACTCGTCCATCTGCGTCCGAGTCGGAAGCTGCGCCAGCAGTTCGTTGACCTTCTTCAGATAGCCGGTCTGTCTCTCGGTGTGGTACCCCAGTGTGTAGAGGCTGCTCAGCAGATCCTCCCACTCCGCTTTCGTGGGATGCACTTCGAGGGGCGTTGTCGGCTCCTGCGCCGGAGGCTGCGGCGTGGTCTGTACCATCTGTGCGGGACGGTTCTTTTCCAACAGCTCGTCCATAGATAATTTCTTCTCTGATCCTGAATTCATATTCCATCTTCTCCTTCAGATATTTCTCCCCGAACAGCAGACGGTCACGGCACTGCCAGCCGCTGGGTGTGGTGTAGGTGATATTCCGCCGGGAGGTTTCCCAGCGTACTTTGTAGCCCTCGCTCTCCATCAGCGCAATAAACTCCTCACGGCTGGAGGCGTGGCGCATACAGTCGTTGATGATATTCATGAGTTGCAGCTTCTTACTCTGACCACGGGCGGCCGTGTGATACTCGCCGATGGACATGGTCTTGGTCTTCTCTTTCCTGTTCGTGGGCTTGAACACAGGGAGCGAAAACTCCATGCAGACTTGATCGTTGCGCTGCCGCAGTTCCTGGAGCTGCTCCTTTGCGATGTGCAGTTTCTTCCCAGTATCGAAGTTGACGGAGTTGATGAGAAAGTGGGAATGAATGTGTTCCCGGTCTGTATGGGTGCAGACCAGAACTTCATACCCCTCATAGTACTCAGCCAGCTTCAATGCCGCTGCATGAGCGGTGAGCGGATCGACTGCTTCGCCTTTCGGGAAGCTCTGCACCATGTGGTAGAACAGTACGCCGTCGGTTTTGTGATGCAGCCGCTTGGTGGTCATGAAGTCCGCGTAGACAGATTCCGGCTGACAATTGATGCCTGTGACCAACTGTTGACCGTCACACTTGGTTTTCTTGTTCTGCATGGTGTACCGCATCACAGCTCCCATGCATCCGGTGGTCTGTCCTCGCTTGTAGTTAGTGAAGCTGATGATCGCCATTTTTCACCACCGCTTTCGTTCCAGGATCAACCGGACAGCAGCACAGAGTTCAGAGAACGCCTGGCGCACACTGTCCAGATTGATCACCGTGACGCGTCCCATGTGTGCCAGGGTAACAAGCTGATTCAGATTTCTGCCGATGGACTTCAGCTCCTTGAGCACTTCTTTCAGTCCATCGACGACCACTACCTGCTTTCCCAGACAGCAGGCCGTCACATAATCGCTCATGGATATCCCGGAGCGTTTCGCCAATTCCTTGATAGCCTCCCGGTCTTCGGATGCCATCCGGGTGCTGAACTTAATATCTTTTTTCATGTCGTTTCCTCCAGTCTTTCGTAAAAATGGGGTGTGGGGCAGCGCCCCGCAAACAAGCGGAAGGCGGGCGGCGGCTTTGCCGGTGACCAGACAAACGCGATGCTGGCCACCTCCAAGGAGGTGATTCTCCCGCGCCGAACCCCCGCGCTCCTCCTTCCGCCACAAGCGGCCCAACACGGCGTTTCTTTTGCTTTGCGGGAGTTTACTCGCCGCACCTGGAAACCGCCCGCAAATCGCCGCACAGCGCCTCGACAGGGTCGATAGGGACGATTTCTCCGGCACCCTCCAAATCGACACTATCGGCACGACGCAGCTCGATCACTCGCTTCCCGTTGCTGCGGCGAACCGTTGCCTGAATCCCATTTTTTCTTAGGGCCTCAATGCTTTGCAGGATCAGCCTTGAAATCTTTTTGGGCGTTACCCCTTCGATTCTGTCAGGGTCGATCTTTTCGGAGAGCTCCGTAGGAGTGCCGATAAATGTTGTTCTGGTGCTCATAAATGCAGAGAGGAGAACGACGATCCGATCCTCACGCAGCACGGGTTCTTCTCTGCTGTCCGAAACCAACTGCCACACATTTTCCTCGCTGCGTTCCAACTCCAGCTCCCGGTATTCGATGTCCCGGCCCACGCAGGTCAGTCTGGCCCTGCCGCTGCCCCGCTTTTCTTCCACCAGCGTGAAGCTGGAATCCACTGCACCGCTGATAGCGGTGGTGCCAGAGATCCGGTGGAACACATCTTCCGCCTTTTCTTTCCGCAGATGGTGGATCAACAGGATGGCAATGCCGTGCTTGTCCGCCAGCCGCTTCAGCACAGACAGATCCCGGTAGTCATTGGCGTAGGTGGCGTCGTGGATCGGACGGACCATCTGCAGGGTGTCAATGATGACCAGCACTGTGTCGGGGTGTGCGGCGACAAATGCGTCCACCTGTTCCTCCAACCCTTGCCCAATGAGGGCGCACTCCGTGCAGAAGTGGACGCTGTCTGGTGCGTCCTCAGTGATTTCAAAGAGTCGATTCTGGATGCGGAGGACGGAATCCTCCAGACAGAGATAGAGGGTGGTGCCCTGCTTGGTGGTCATGTTCCAGACCGGTTCTCCCTTGGCAACTGTCACCGCCAGCCATAGAGCAAGCCAGGACTTGCCCACCTTTGGTGAGCCAGCCAGGATGTGCAGACCCTGAGAGATCAGGGTATCCACCACAAAATTGGGCGGTTCCAGCGGACGATCCATCAGGGTTCTGCCGTCCACTGTGATCAGGGGATGGTTCATTTTGTTGTTCATGTTTGGTACCTCCATTTCAAGAATTTGAATACAAAAAGCTCCCACCTCAAAAGAAGTGGGAGTAGTATTCATTTTGATTTTGAAATGGTTTGTGGTAGAATGGAGCAGACGGAGGTGAGCCAATGGCGACCTATCAGATCTACGAGCTCTCTGCCCGGGCAGTGATGAGTTACGCCACGGAGCAAGACGGCGTTTACACCTTTGCTCTGAACCGCAGTGCCACCGAGCACTGCAAGGTACCGGGTGCCAAGCACGAGCAGGACAGCTGCGCCATGTTCCATCAGCTGATGTACCAACTCCACGGGGAGGGCTGGCGGGAGCGTGGCGATGAGAAAGTCACAGCTCTTTCCGATGTGCTGTTCTATATGGACTTCGCCGGGATCTTTGACCGGCGTGGAACCGGAAGGACGCAGCAGGCCCGCCGGGAAAAGGCCAGAGATATGTTCCGCCCCGAGGGGATCACTCTGGATTTTGGTAGCGGCCCACACCGCTATGTGGCCTTTGAGCGCTCCGCCAGTATGAGCCGCCAGTCCCGTCTCTCCTTTATCCGGGCGGATCTGTATGAGCCCATGCGCCAGCGGATCATGCTGAACATGGAGCTGGACCGATGCCAGCTCAGTAAACTCTACGCCTACAACGGCCTCATGTTTTCCAGCGGAACCCGGGTGGACGGCATCCGCATTGACAAAAAACACCGGGTCATCGTCATAGACAATCCAACCAAGAGAGTGGAGCGAGCCCCTGTCATCACCCTGCGGGAAGACAGAGAGCCGGGAACCTTCTACCGGGCAGATACACTGGAAGATCTGGACATCACTTGTTTTGACGGCGTGGGCCTCATCTCCAAAGAGTACGCAGATGTGGTGGACAAGGCCTGCTGCGGCAGCCACACTCACACCTCCTTCCAGATTCGGATGCCCTACATCAAGGGGATGCTCCATCAGGTGGATTTCAAGGACTTTTTGAAGCGCA
>NZ_NFGZ01000008.1 GCF_002159175.1 Flavonifractor sp. An92
GACCCAACTGCATTATGCGGTATTAGCAGCTGTTTCCAACTGTTATTCCCCACTCCAAGGCAGGTTCCTCACGCGTTACTCACCCGTCCGCCACTAAGTAACTCAATCCATTGGCCGAAACCTCTGTCATGAGCACTCCGTTCGACTTGCATGTGTTAAGCACGCCGCCAGCGTTCATCCTGAGCCAGGATCAAACTCTCAATAAAATGGTATCTAAAGAGCTTTCGCTCTTCAAATCATCTTATTGAAGCCTAATTCATAGCTTCAAAGAAATTAATCAGTCGCCCCTTCACAAACTTGCGCTTGCGAAGGACAACTTGTCCTTCTGGTGCTTCGTGTTTGATCACGTTGTTTAATTTACAAGGTACACGCTTCAGCCTTTCGGCTGACAGTGCTTTATTTTAGCACTTTCTTTTTCGCTTGTCAAGCCCTTTTTTCAAATTTCTTTGAAGTTCAGAACTTTCATTCAAGCTGTTCGGCTCTCGCAGAACTCGTTTAGTTTACCACGCTCTTTCGAGCTTGTCAAGAACTTTTTTCGAGGATTTTCAAGGTTTTCAACCTCAAACCACTCGTTTTCGTTCTTTCCCAAACACGTTCTCGCTACTCACGCGAACTCATTTATTCTACCACACGCTCTCACGTTTGTCAAGCACTTTTTTCAACTTTCTGAATCAGGTCCGTCCGGCTTCCGCCCGGTCTCCTCACTCGTTTCGGTTGTTTTTCAGTGCCCTCTCGCAAGGCGCTCAGATAGAATACCACCCGACTCCCCATTTGTCAACACCTTTTTTCAGTTTCTTCTGACTTTTTTCGTGGGTGTCTCTCAGGGGTGGAAAAGCCCGTTGCGCCTCCCCCTGAAATGTGTTACTCTTACTCTATCAAATTACCAATGAAAAGGGAGATGCGGCCCATGCCCATACGGATTCCGGATTCTCTGCCCGCCCGGGCAGTCCTTGAGAGCGAGAACATCTTTGTCATGACGGAATACCGGGCCATGCACCAGGACATCCGTCCTCTGAATGTGCTGATCCTCAACCTGATGCCCACCAAGATCGTCACCGAGACGCAGATCCTGCGTAAACTGTCCAATACCCCCCTGCAGATCCAGGTCGAGCTGCTCCAGACCAGCAGCTATGTCTCCCGCCACACCGACGAGCACCATCTGGACTCCTTCTATACCACATTTGATAAAGTGAAGGACCGTAATTTTGATGGTCTCATCATCACCGGCGCGCCGGTGGAGAACATGGACTTTGATCAGGTGGACTATTGGGAAGAGCTGTGCGAGATCATGACCTGGTCCAAAACCCACGTCCACTCCACCCTGCACATCTGCTGGGGGGCCCAGGCGGGGCTCTACTTCCACCACGGCATCGCCAAGCATACTCTGCCCAAGAAACTCTTCGGCGTGTACGAGCACCGGGTGCTCAAGCCCAGCTCCCCCCTCTTCCGGGGCTTTGACGATGTATTCTACGCCCCCCACTCCCGCTATACCGAGGTACTGGAGCAGGACATCCGGGCCACCCCCGGTCTGGAGCTCATTGCCACCTCTTCCGAGGCGGGCGTGTATGCGGTTAAGACGGAGGATAGCCGACAGTTCTTTATCATGGGCCACCCGGAGTACGACCCGGACACCCTGTCCCGGGAGTACTGGCGGGATGTGAACAAGGGCCTGGAGATCGCCGTGCCCGCCCACTACTTCCCGGACAACGATCCCAACCGGGTGCCGGTGGTGCGCTGGCGCAGCGCGGGGCAGCTCCTCTATACCAACTGGCTCAATTACTACGTGTACCAGACCACTCCCTACGATCTGGCCAAGCTGAACTGATCCAAAGGCCGCGGAACCCATCGAGTTCCGCGGCCTTTTTGTATCCATTTGTAACTAGCTTTTCATTTGCGACAAGTGTAGCATATAATTGAACTACGACAAATGACGCAAATTGGAGGGATGACCATGAAGCTGCGCAGACTGCCCGACGCGGAGCTGGAGGTGATGCAGGCCCTGTGGTCGGCCAGCGAGCCGGTGCCCCGCTCCTGGCTGGAAGAACGCTTCTCGGGACACAACTGGACGGCCAGCACGGTGAACACCTACCTCTCCCGTCTGGGAGAAAAGGGATTTCTCACCGTGGAGCGCCGGGGCAAGACCAACTACTACACGCCTGTGGTGTCCCTGGCGGAGTATCAGGCCTTTGAGAGCCGGAGCGTGCTGCACAAGCTCTTCGGCAGCTCGGTGAAAACCTTTCTCGCCGCCCTGGCCGGCCCCGACGGCCTGAGCGACGAGGAGGCCCGAGAACTCCAGGCCTATCTGGACGAACAGAAGAAAGGAGGCAATGACCCATGAAAGCCCCCCGCACCTGGTTCTCCACCTCCCTGCGGGGAGACGCAAGGTCCCTGCGCCGCCGCTTCGCGGTGCTCTTCCACCCGGGCGTGCGGAGAGGGCGGGTGCTGCTGCTCCTACTGGCGCTGGTGGTGGCGCTGAGCGGCGGACTGGTGGCCTGCCAGACCGCCACGCAGACGGAGCGCCTCTGCCGGGAGCGATTTGAGGCCGCCCTGGCCGTCACACGCCACTTGGTCAGCGGGGACCACCCCGACCACACCGGCGACACCTTCCAGGATGCAGACGGCCAGACCTGGTACCACTGCACCCACTACGCCTCGCAGGAAGAACTCTGGAATGCCCTGGGCGAAGTCTTTACCGACGGCTATTTGCAGGCCTTCTCCAACCTGGAGGGTTGCTTTCAGGACCGGGAGAACGGCCTCTGGTGCGCGGTACTCTCCCTCTACGATGTCTCCCCCTGGCTGAGTGAGGACACCGCCGACCTGGACACCCTCCAGGTCCTGTCCCAGGAGGGGGACCGCATCGTCTTTACCATGGACTGCAGCGCCACGGCGGGCCAGCCGGTGCCCAACTATTTTGCCCTGGAACAGTCCGACGGCGTGTGGCACTTCTCGGCGTGCTTCTCGGCGGAAGATGTCCGGGGCGTTTTGTCGGAGGAGACGGTCCTCGCCGCCTTCCGCACCGGCGAGGGCGAGGAGGCCCAGGAGCTCACGGACACCGTGGCGGAGCGCCTTCCACTGGACGGCCAGACGCTGGCCGTGGTCCGCTCGGAGGGCCCCCACGTCCACGGCCTGGGCGCACTGGAGGTGGGAACGGTGGACAACACCACCGGCACCCTGACCGCGCCGCTCTTCTATGTAGGCGCGGATGAGTTTCAGTACCAGCTCCGCTCCGGCGACGGCTGGGCGGAGGTCCGCTACACCGCCTGGCAGATGTACCAGGGTATCCTCTATCCCCAAGCGGGGGTGCTGCTGTGGGACGGCAGCGTGTGGCAGCGCATCTGGCCCGACGTGGGGAACGAGTGGTACCTCTCCTACTGGGAGGGGCGCACCGCTGAGCTGGGCGACGACGGCTTCTCCCTCTACGCCACCGACGAAAACGGCTCTTCCACCGGGGAACTGCTGACCACTGTTTCCAATGAAGAGCTGGCCCTTCTGCGGGAGGGCGCGCTGTACAGCCGGGACCTGCAGGTCTCCCCCGCCGTCCGCGCCGCCATCCAGGACGCTTTGGCCTCCGGTCCCATCCGCCTGACCGCCATTACCCCGACGGGGACCTTCTCCGGCCTGGAAGTCTATCAGGTGGTCTGGGAAATGTACGCCAATGACGCCTGGCAATCCATGTCCAGCGCCGACACCCCCTGGTATGCCTTTTTTGACGGGCAGGAGACCCTGCTGGACGTCCGCACCTCCGCGCCCGAGGCGCTGGAGGAGACCGCCCTGGCAGTCCGCTGGGGGCTTACAGACCCAGAATACGCCTTGACCGATGAAACGCAGTCGACCTGGTACGGCCTGACCGGACCGGCGGAGCTGGATGAACTTCTGGGCGGTGCCCCCACGGTGGAGGCGCTGCCCTATGAGGCGGACCAGCCCGGCAGCCATTGGGAGCGCCGGAGCTGGGAGGGTCTCTCTCTGGAATGTCTGGTACACGCCGACGGCACCTCCTGGCTCTACCGCCTGGAGACCACCCGGCCCGACCTCTTCACCCGCCGGGGTGCCCATGTGGGCATGTCCCGGGAGGAGGTCCTGGCCCTCTACCCCGCCGCCTCCAGCGGCTCCCCCTGGGATTGGGACGAAACGGCCGGCAAGAACCTCTGGGTGGGCCCCGACACCATCCCCGGCTTCTATCTGGGCTTCCAGATGGAGAACGGCCGGGTGGCTGCCATCCGGCTCCTCAACTTCTACGACTGAGGGAGGGATTTTCGCTTCATGTTTGATCTCCCCACTCTGTTGGAGGTGAGCCTCTCCACCGCGCCGGTGATCCTGCTACTGCTCCTGCTGGGCCCGCTGCTGGAAAAGCGGTACGTCCCACGCTGGCGCTACTGGGCCTGGCTAGTGGTGGCAGTGCGGCTGCTGCTCCCTGTGAACTTCTCCCTGCCGGAGCCTCTGGTGGAGCTGACGCCTCCGGAGTTCACCACCACCCCGGTCGTGACCCCCGGCACCGCGCCCACTCCTTCCACCGCGGCCCTGAGCCCCCCTGTCCCATCCTCGCCCCGTCCGGTCCTCACGCCCCGGCCGAATCCGGTCCCGCCTGTGGCTCCGAATGTTGACGAATCTGCTCCGCTCCTCTCCCTCTCCCAGATCCTGCCCTGGGTGTGGATGGCGGGTGCGCTGGGAGTGGTCCTCTGGAATCTGGTGGGCTGGCTGCGCTTCCGCCGGTGGATCAAACGCTGGGCCGTCCCGGAGCCATCCCTGGAGGCCGCCGCCCGGGCAGCGGAGCTGTCCCCGCTCACGGTGCGGCTCCTCCGCTGTCCGGGGCTGTCAGGCCCCATGATGACGGGGCTCTTCCGGCCCACGGTGCTCCTCCCCGACCCGCCGCCGGAGGGAGAGGTCCTCTCCTTCGTCCTTCTCCACGAGCTCACCCACTTCCGCCGCCGGGACATCTGGTACAAAACCCTCCTGCTCCTGGCGGCAGCGGTCCACTGGTTCAATCCCCTGGTGTGGTTGATGCTCCGCGCGGCGGAGGGCGACCTGGAGCGCGCCTGCGACGCCGACGTGCTCCGCGCCCTGCCGCCGGAGGCCCGGGATCCCTACGCCTCCGCCATCCTGGCCGCCGCCCGCCGGGGCAGCTAAATGAAACGCCCGCACGGCAATCACCGTGCGGGCGCTTTTCAAACAGGTCCAGACATAGCACAACCCCCCAGCCGTCCAGCGCGACTGGGGGGTTACTTCTGATTCTGAATCTCTACCATGTCTCAACCTCATGCTTTCTACAGATTTGCGCTTGTTTGAAATCCGGTTTCCAAGAATCCATAAACCTACATTTCCGTGAATCTCGATTTGGTGCTAAGTCATCCTTTTACGATACTTCGTTTCGGGGGCTTTGGCACGCCATTTTCGCACATGCGAATGAGTTTGGAACCTGTCGCGTTTTGGAATCTTTGGTTTGCTCTGGACCCTTGGTCCTTTGCGCTTGGGTTTTTGCTTGTTTCCAGATTTCGTTTGGCGCTGATACAGATGCCCTTTTGCTCTTTTAGGAGAACAAATTTTTTGTGGATTTCTTGGATGGATTTCTTCTAGGTCATGCGATCTATATGAAAATCTCCAAGCTCCGGGTCATCTGTGAAAGTGGGGGTCGCGTCCTCTTAGTACATTGGACTCTCTCCTTTCTTTCTGGCTATATTGTACTATCAGAACCCGGTTTTGTCAAGCCCTTTTTAGGAAATTCTCATAAGAAAATAAGCAAAGCCCCGCTCCCATCAGGGAGCGGGGCCGCAGGGCGTCACCCGCCGCCCAGGAGCACCAGGATCAGCCCGTAGAGTACGCTGGCGGTGATGCCGTACACCAGCACCGGCCCGGCAATGGTGAACATTTTGACGCAGGTGCCGGTGGTGAAGCCCTCGCTGCGGAACTCCAGCGCGGGGGCGGCCACGGCGTTGGCAAAGCCGGTGATGGGCACCAGGGTGCCGGCGCCGGCGTGCTTGGCCAGGCGGTCAAAGACCCCCAGCCCGGTGGTCAGGGCGGAGAGGAAAATGAGGCTCACCGACACCGCGCCGGCGGCTACGTCCTCCTCCAGCCCCAGGGAGAGGTACCACTCCCGCAGTCCCTGGCCCAGGGCGCAGATGGACCCGCCCACCAGAAAGGCCCAGACCAGGTCCTTCCACAGCGGGGAGGGCCTGGATTTTTTCTGTACATAGGCCTGATATTCCTGCTCGCTCATATCCACGGCGCATCCCATCCTTTCTCCCCTAGGATGCCCGGACGGGGGCGGGGTTATGCGCTCAGCTCAGCTCCTGGTACATAGCCGGGGCGTCGGCCTTGCCCACGTGCTCACTGACGTTGAGGACCTGGACCTTCACGCTCCGCTCGCCGAAGCGCAGCTCCAGCACGTCCCCCTCCTTCACGTCATAAGAGGCCTTCACGGGGCGGCCGTTGGCGGTGACCCGCTGGTTGTCGCAGGCCTCATTGGCCACAGTACGCCGCTTGATGAGGCGGGAGACTTTCAGCCATTTATCCAAACGCATCTGTAATACTCCTTTCCTGATATGCCGAACGGCCCCGGGAGACCCGGGGCCGTAGGATGGTTTTTTGTTTACTTGGCCACCGCGTCCTTCAGGGGACGGCCGGGCTTGAACATGGGCACCTTGGCCGCGGGGATGTCGATGGTCTTTTCGGGGTCCCGGGGGTTGCGGCCGGTGCGGGCGGCCCGCTCCCGGACCTCAAAGGCGCCGAAGCCCACCAGCTGCACCTTCTCGCCGTCAGCCAGGGCGGCGGTGATGACGTCCAGCGCGGCGTTCAGGGCGTTCTCCATGTCTTTCTTGGACAGGCCGGCCTGCTGGGCGGCCGCGGCGATCAGTTCCGTCTTATTCATGATATTCCTCCTGTGTGTGATGGGTGCCCCTTCTCGGGGGCTTCGGGCTCAGCCCTGCTTGGCCTTGTCCCAGAGGGCGTCCAGCTCGGCCAGGGTCATCTCCTCCATGGGCTTTCCCTGGGCCTTGGCCAGCGCCTCGACCTTGGCGAAGCGGGCAATGAACTTGTCGGTGGCGCGGGTGAGGGCGGTCTCGGGGTCCACGTGGACGAAGCGGGAGACGTTCACCGCCGCGAAGAGCAGGTCGCCCAGCTCCTCCTCGATGTTGCTCTCCTGGTCCACGGCCTGGCGCAGCTCGTCCAGCTCCTCTCCCATCTTGTCCAGCGCGCCGGACACGTCGGGCCAGTCGAAGCCAGCCTTGCGGGCCTTCTTCTGGACCTTCTCGGCCCGCCACAGGGCGGGGAGGGAGCGGGCCACAGCGGAGAGGGCGTCGGTGTTGGTCGCCTGTCCCTTCTCCTTGCGCTTGAGGGCCTCCCAGTTGGACAGGACCTCGCCGGTGCCGGAAACCTCCACCTCTCCAAAGACATGGGGGTGGCGGTAGATGAGCTTTTTGCAGATGCCGTCGGCCACGCCGTTCAGGTCGAAATGGCCCTCCTCCTGCTCCATGCGGGCGTGGAGGACCACCTGGAGCATCACGTCGCCCAGCTCCTCCCGGAGGTGCTCGGAGCTCTTCTCGTCGATGGCCTCCACGGCCTCGTAGGCCTCCTCCAGGAAATTGCGGCGGATGGACTCATGGGTCTGCTCCGCGTCCCAGGGGCAGCCCCCCGGGGCACGGAGAATGGCGACGATCCGCTCCAGATCACTTACGTCATAGGATTCTTTGTATTGAAAATCTACCATAGTTCTCTGTCTCCTGCAAGCTATTTTTCCACTTTCCCTTATTTTATACGCAGCAGCCGGGCAATTTTGTCACCCTTGGGCATCAGCTCCAGGTCCTCCTTGGAGATGACCCGCAGCATCAGCACCAGGGCGAAGTAGACGATCACGCCCACGCCGATGGCGGCGGCGGTGGAGACGGCGTTGCCCAGGAAAGACAGGGAGGCGGCGCCGGTGGCCGCATCCACCTTCTGGAAGGCGGACATCCCGCTCAGCACCCGGGCGGCCGCGCCATAGGAGGCCCAGGCCGCGCCGCCCATGATGACGGCGGCGATGAGGGGTTTCAGGAAGGCCTTGGTATAGCTGGGCGCGCTGGGTACTCTCCCCTTGATGATGAGGAGGTTGAGCACCGCGGCGATGGCGAAGCAGCACAGGGTACCCACCGGCGCGCCGTAGATCATGATGTTGGGGTTGCCCACCAGGGTGTAGTTGACGATGATCTTCACCACGCCGCCGATGACCACCGTCACGATGGGCAGGGTGACGATGCCGTTGGCCTGGAGGATGGAGGTGGCGATGAGCTGGATGCACACAAACATGGACGCCAGGCCCAGGATGGAGAGCAGCGGGCCGGCGATGGTGTGGTCGGTGCTGCCGCCGGTGAGGAGCCACATGATGGGCTCGCCCAGGGCGAAGAGGCCCATGCCGCAGGGCAGCGCCAGCAGTGCGCCGAAGCGGAGGGCGGACTCGGAGACCTGCCGGGCCTCCAGGTCATTGTGCCGGGCACGGGCGGCGGACACCGCCGGGATGATGCTGGCGGTGAGGGGCACCATCAGGTTGAAGGGCAGGTTGTAGATGCTCATGCACTTCTGATAGGCGCCGTAGAGACCGCGGGCGGAGTCCAGCACCGGCACCACGCTGTGGTCGGTGGCGGCGGCCTGGATGTTCTCCTGGAGGATGGTGACCGCCTTGTTGCCGATGTCGAAGAGGCCCTGGGTCTGGCTGGTGACGGTGGCGCCGCTGTCCAGGATGGACTGGAACACGTTCTGCAGCTGGCCGTTGACCAGGTTGGTGTCGATGAGGGTGACGATGGCGCTGGTGGAGGAGCTGATGGTGATGGGGATGGCCAGCTTCAGCAGGCGCACCAGGATGTCCCGGGAGGAGTCGGCCCGGTCGGTGAAGGGGCCGGGGTTGAGCCGCCGGGTGCGCCGGTGGTTGACGCTGAGGAAGATCACCGACAGGATGCTGCCCACCGACACGCCGAAGATGGCGCCCACGGCCATCATCCGGTCGCCGAAGTCCTCCGGCTGGAGGGCCAGGGAGCCGATGAAGAGGGCCAGCGCCATGCCCACAATGAGCTTGGAGGCGTTCTCCATGACCTGGGAGATGGCGGTGGGGATCATGTTCATGTGGCCCTGGGCGTAGCCCCGGAAGGCGGAGCAGCAGCAGGTGCACAGCACCGCCGGGGAGAGGGCCATGACGCACCACACCGCCTTCTCGTTCTGGAGGGCGTAGGTGGCCACCGGCTGGGCGAACACCGACATGCAGATGAAGCTGAAGGTGCCCATGGCCAGGAAGGCGAAGAAGGCGACTTTAAAGACCTTCTGCACCTGGTTGTACCGGCCCAGGGCGTTGGCCTCGGACACGGTCTTGGACAGGGCCACGGGGAGGCCTGCGGTGGAGATGGTGAGGAAGAAGCTATAAATATTATAGGCCGCTCCGAAGTCGCCATAGGCCTCGTCGGAGAGGATGATCCCCAGGGGGATCTTGTAGATGGCGCCGATGATCTTGATGATGATGGTGCTCACCATCAGGATGGCCACGCCGCCGAAGAAGGTATTCTTTTTCTGCTGACTGGACAACGCTGGTCCCCCTTATTCCCGGAAGAGCAGGGGCAGGGCGTACTCCTGCACTTCCCGCTTGACCCGGTCGATGTCGATGGTGAGGAACTCACCGTTTTCATATATGACCTTGCCCCGGGCCATATTCATGGTCACATTGGACCCGTGGGCGGCATAGACCAGGTTGGAGATCACGTCGTGGCAGGGGGTCAGGTTCAGGGCGTTGAAGTCCACCAGGATGAGGTCGGCGTCATACCCGGCCTGGATGCTTCCGGTCTTGCGGCCCAGGGCCTTGCCGCCGTTGGCGGTGGCCATCTCCAGGGCCTCGCCGGGCAGCAGGGCCAGGGGGTCGCAGTTGGCGCCGTTCTGGAGGATGGCGGCGATCTTCAGGTCGCCGAAGAGGTCGGTGCAGTTGTTGGAGGACACGCCGTCGGTACCCAGGGCCACGTTGACCCCGGCCTTCCGCAGGGCGGCCACCGGCGCGATGCCGGAGCCCAGCTTCAGGTTGGACATGGGGTTGTGGATGGCGGAGATCCCCTTCTCGGCCATGATGGCCCAGTCCTCGGGGGTGGTCCACACGCAGTGGGCGGCAATGGCCCGGCCGTCCCACACGCCGTGGCGGTCCAGCACCTGGATGGGGGTGAGGCCGCCGTGGCGGGCCTTGCACTCCTCGTGCTCGGTGCGGGTCTCGGAGATGTGGACGTGCATGCCCAGGCCCTTCTCCCTGGCGTAGTTGGCCATCCACTCCCACAGGGGGGCGCTGGAGGTGTACTCGCCGTGGATGGAGGCGTCCACCAGGATCTGGCCGTTGTTGTAGCCGTGCCACTGCTCGGTCAGCTCCCGCTGGGCGGCGCAGTCGTGGACGGTCTCCGGGTCGAAGTCGGTGCCGAAGAACACGCCGCCGCAGGAGAGGTTGGCGTTGATGCCGCACGCGGCCACCCGGCCGGCGATCACATTGGTGCGCATATACATGTCGGCGATGGTGGTGACACCGGAGGCGATCATCTCGGCCAGGCCCAGGTCGGTACAGCAGGCCACGGCCCGGTCATCCCACTTGGCCTCGGTGGGGAAGATGAAGTTGTGCAGCCAGTCCTGCAGGTTATTGCCGTCGCCGTAGCCCCGCATGGCGGTCATGGGGACGTGGGTGTGGGCGTTGACGAAGCCGGGCATGAGCACATTGCCCTTGCCGTCGATCTCCCGGTCGAAGGTGCCCTGGGGGCGCTCCTGACCCACAGAGGTGATCTTGTCCCCCTCCACCGCCACAAAGGCGTCGGAGAGCACGGTGCCGGTGCCGTCCATGAGGACAGCCCGCACGTTGGAAATGAGGGTTTTCATCCGGCGCCCTCCTTACATCTTCTTCAGGCAGGCCAGGACCAGGCGTGAGAACTTGTCCTTGCAGGCCTCCGCGGCCTCCAGCACTTCCTCCTCGGAGAGGGGCTGGTCCAGGATGCCGGCGGCCATGTTGGACAGGAGGGTGAAGCCCAGCACGTTCATGCCGCAGTGTCCGGCGGTGATGACCTCGGGCGCGGTGGACATGCCCACGGCGTCAGCCCCGGCCATGCGGGCGAAGCGCACCTCCGCGGGGGTCTCGTACTGGGGACCGGGGAAGTACATGTAGACGCCCTCCTTGAGGTCGATGCCCAGCTCCTTGGCGCAGTCCCGGGCCACCTGCCGCAGGGCGGGGGTGTACAGGTGGGAGGCGTCGGGGAAGCGCACGCCGAACTCGGGGAGGTTCTCGCCCCGGAGGGGGGACTCCATGAAGATCTTGATCTGGTCGGTGATGAGCATCAGGTCGCCGGCCTTCCAGTTGGTGTTGACGCATCCGGCGGCGTTGGTGACCACCAGGCTCTCGCAGCCCAGCAGACGGAGCACCCGCACGGCGTAGGACACCTCCTCGTAGGAGTAGCCCTCATAGTGGTGCATGCGGCCCTGCATGACGGCCACCTTCCGGCCCTCCAGGGTGCCGAACACCAGGCGGCCCTTGTGGCCGGGGGCGGTGGAGGCCTTGAAGTGGGGGATCTCCCCATAGGGCACCGCCACGGCGTTCTCTACCACGTCGCCGAGGAAGCCCAGGCCGGAGCCCAGCACCATGGCCACCTGGGGCTTGAAATCGCCGATGCGTCCGCGCAGATAGTCGGCGCTCTCCTGATACTGCTGAAAGGTAAAATTCATCGGAAACCTCCTTATTGATTGGAACGGGGCGCCGGACAAAAATTCCGTCCGGCGCCCCTCGCGGTTGGATGTTGACTTAAAGTTGTGCGCCGCACTCCTTGCAGAAGCGGTCGTCCCGGCCGCACATATTGCCGCAGGAGGGGCACTCCTTGGCGTTGCGCAGCACAGCAATGCGCTCTTTCACCTCGTCGATGGCGGCATTCTTCTCGTCCAGCTGCTGCAGCAGCTCGTCCATACCGCCCTCGGAGGGCTCTTTCCCGTGGTGGGTATCGTAGACCATCTGCCCCACTTCGCGCAGCAGGTCGTTCACGTCGTTTTTCAGATCAAAGATCTTCACATTCAGCTTGGCCACGTCCACCATCTGTCCGGCGTACTTGCCGGCGGAGCGGGCCGTGGTGCCAGCCGCCTCGCCCAGGTCCACCGCAGTGGCCTTCACACGCTCCAACAGCTCCTTCACGCGCTCGTCCATTGGAACACCTCCCGGTTTGTCGGCTCCCGGAGCGCTCTGGCTCCGAGGCAGGTATTATTTTACACTATGGCAGGGCAAAAATCAATTGAAAGAAGGCTCTCAGCGCCCCCGCAGCACATCATGGAGCTTCCGCCCCATCTCGTCCAGGTCGATGGGCTTGCTGATGTGGCCGTTCATGCCGCACGCCTCACTCCGGGCCACGTCCTCGGCGAAGGCGTTGGCGGTCATGGCCAGGATGGGCACGGTGGCCGCGTCGGGGCGGTCCAGGGCGCGGATGGCGCGGGTGGCGGCGTAGCCGTCCATGACCGGCATCTGCACGTCCATGAGGATGAGCTCGAAATAGCCGCTGGCCGAGGCCTGGAATTTCTCCACCGCCTCCTGCCCGTCCCGGGCGCTCTCCACCCGGGCGCCGGAGGCGCTCAGAAGCTCCACGGCGATCTCCAGGTTGAGGTCGTTGTCCTCCACCACCAGGATACGCCGGCCCTCCACGCCGCCGCCCAGCAGGCCGCTCTCGGCCGGGGCAGTCCCCTGCTCCCCGGCCCAAAGCTCCTCCAGGAGGTCGGCCAGGGTGGACTCGAAGAGGGGCTTGGTGAGCACCGCCCTTGCGCCCACCTCTTTCGCCTTCTCCTCCACATCGGTCATGTCGTACCCGCTCATCAGCACCACAGCGGCGCCGGGGGCAACCTCCCGCAGGCGGCGGGTGGTCTCCACCCCGTCCAGGAAGGGCATCTTCCAGTCCACCAGGCACAGGGCATAGGGGTCACTCTCGTCCTGGGCCCGCTCGGCCTTGGCCAGGGCCTCGTAGCCGTTGTCGGTCCAGTCGCAGCGCACCCCCAGCTTGCCCAGCAGCAGGGCGATGTGCTGGCAGACCTCCGGCTCGTCGTCGGCCACCAGGGCCCGCAGGTGGCGGAATTTGTCCCGGTCGGCCCGGGGCTCCTGGGCCACCCGCCCGAAGGGCAGGGCCACCCGGAAGGTGCTGCCCTTGCCCAGCTCGCTGGAGACGGTGATGGAGCCGCCCATCATCTCGGCAAAGCGCTTGCAGATAGAGAGGCCCAGCCCGGTGCCGCCATAGACGTGGCTGACCTGGGCGCTCTCCTGCTCGAAAGCCTCGAAGATCTTGTCATAGTTCTCCTCGGCGATGCCGCAGCCGGTGTCGGTGACCTCAAAGCGGAGCCACTGCTTCTCCGCATCGCTGGAGAGGCAGCCGATGCGCAGGGTGACCCTTCCCTCCCGGGGGGTAAATTTGAGGGCGTTGGAGAGGAGGTTCATCAAAATCTGGTTCACCCGCAGGGAGTCGCCGTTGAGGCGCTCGTCGATGTCGCCGGTGAGGACCACCTCGAACTGGATGCCCTTGGCGGCAGCCTGGCCGTAGATGCCGTTGCTGACGCTCTCCACAAAGGTACGGAAGTCAAAGACCTCCCGCTTGAGCTCCAGCTTGCCGCTCTCGATCTTGGACATGTCCAGCACGTCGTTGATGAGGACCAGCAGGTGCTTGGAGGAGAGGCTGATCTTCTTGAGGCACTCCACCACCTTGGCCTCGTTCCCGGCGTTCTGCAGGGCGATGAGGGTCATGCCGATGACGCCGTTCATGGGGGTGCGGATCTCGTGGGACATGCGGGAGAGGAATTCGCTCTTGGCCCGGTTGGCCCGCTCGGCCCGGACAGTGGCCTCCTCCAGCTTCCGCTGGGTCTCCATGAGCTCGGTCTCGTCGGTAAAGACGGTGATATACTGCTCCTTCATACCGCTGTCCTGGTCGGCGGGGATGCGGTAGGTCTGCAGGAGAAGGATGCGCTCCTCCTCCCGCTGGGGGTGCTGGTAGCGGCAGGTGAGACTCCAGTAGGTCCGCTCCCGCTCCTGAAAGACCTCCTCCAGCATGGCCCGCTCTTCGGGGGCCATATGGTCCTTGATGCACTGGGGCTGGCTGCGGACCGTCTCGGCGTCCAGACCCAGAATGCGCCCGGCGTTTTCGGAGACATAGTCGCAGCTGCTCTCCCCGGCATTCTGGATGAGAAAGACGTTTTGGATGGTGCGGGCCAGCACGTCCAGCCTCCGGCTCTGCTGGAGGATCTCCCGCTGTTGGCGGGCCAGCTGGGTGCGGTAGACCACCAGCACCACCACGGTGGCCGCGGTGATGAGCACCGAGAAGAGGGTGGTCTGGAAGCGGATGCGGGAGGCGGAGTCCATGTAGTAGTCGAACTTGCCCCGGGCCGTCTCCATGATGAGCTCCAGGCAGCTGTTGGCGCTATTGTACCACTGGTCCACCGTCTCCTCGCAGAAGGCGTCGATCTCCTCCTCGCTGCGGTTGCCGGCCGCGGCGTAGTCCAGCAGAGTCTCGTTGGCGGCCTTGTAGTTGGCCAGCGCCTCCTCCAGGACCTCCAGGTCCTCCCGGGAGCCCAGATAGTGCTCCCGGATGCGGCTCATCGGGGTCTCCAGCATGTCGTAGTAGTCCTCCAGCTCCTGGCGGACCACCTTCGCCGTGTCCACGCCGTTCTCATCGCGCAGGCGCTCGGTGGCGATGCGGCTGTGGTCCAGGTAGCTCTGGGCGGTACCGGCGGCGTCCACCACCACAAAGGGGTGCTCGGAGATCATACGGAGCTGCTCCATGAGCCGCCCGGTGTTGAACAGGGTGGCCCCCAGAAACACCAGCAGCAGGATCAGCAGCGAAGCGCCCGCCACCAATGCCGCCCGGCTCCGGGGTTTCCGGGTCCTCTGGGACTGCTTGCCCACTTTCCTCACGGCCAATCGGCCTCCTTCTTGTGTGCGTTTCTTGCGCGGGACTTACCCCAGCGGCCAGATCACCGCGCAGGTCTTGCCCAGCACATAGCGGGTATCCACCGCGCCCAGGGCGGGATTCCGGCTGTCGTTGGAGATGTTGCGGTTGTCGCCCATCACGAAAATCTGCCCCTCGGGCACGGTGATGTGGTCGATCTCCTGCCAGAACTGCTGCTCCATGGGCTCCAGGATATAGTCCTCCGCCAGGACCTGTCCATCCACGCTGACCGTGCCGGCGGCGTAGTCGATGTCCACGGTCTGGCCGCCCACGGCGATGACCCGCTTGACGATGGGGCCGGTGACCTCCTCGAACTCCTTGGTGAGGACCACGATGTCCCCCTGCTTCGGCTCATAACCCAGGCTCCACACCAGCATCCGGTCGCCGTGCTCCAGGGTGGGGAGCATGGAGCCTCCGTCCACGATGGTGATGCGGCCCAGGAAGGTGAACACCAGCACCACGCCCACCACCACGGGCACGATGGCCTGGAGCCAGCCATAGAGCATCTGTCCGGCGGACGCCGGCTCTTCCTGCGGTTTCTTTTCGGGTTTTGCAGCCATAAGTTCCTCCTGTGGAAACGGACGCCCCGGCAAAAGCCAGGGCGTCCGCCGTCGATGCAACAGATTTTCGTTTCGCCGTGTCTTTACTTGGCGTAGGCCACGACTTTGGTCTCCCGGATCATGTTGACCTTGATCTGGCCGGGATATTCCAGCTCGTCCTCGATCTTCTTGGCGATGTCCCGGGCCAGCAGGACCATCTCGTCCTCGCTGACCTGCTCGGGCTTGACCATGATGCGGACCTCGCGGCCGGCCTGGATGGCGAAGGATTTCTCCACGCCGGGGAAGGAAGAGGTGACCTCCTCCAGCTTCTCCAGGCGCTTGATGTAGTTCTCCAGGTTCTCTCTCCGGGCCCCGGGGCGGGCGGCGGAGATGGCGTCGGCGGCCTGGACCAGGCAGGCGATGATGGTCCGGGGCTCCACGTCGTTGTGGTGGGCCTCGATGGCGTGGACCACGTTCTCGTTCTCCCGGTACTTCCGGGCCAGCTCCACGCCGATCTGGACGTGGGAGCCCTCCACCTCGTGGTCGATGGACTTGCCCAGGTCATGCAGCAGGCCGGCGCGCTTGGCCTCGGCGATGTTGGCGCCGATCTCGGCGGCCAGCAGGCCGGACAGGTGAGCCACCTCGATGGAGTGGTTCAGCACGTTCTGGCCGTAGCTGGTGCGGTACTTCATGCGGCCCAGGAGCTTGATGAGCTCGGGGTGCAGGCCGTGGACATTGGTCTCGAACACGGCGCGCTCGCCCTCGGCCTTGATGGTGGCGTCCACTTCCCGCTTGGCCTTCTCCACCATCTCCTCGATGCGGGCGGGGTGGATGCGGCCGTCCTGGATGAGCTTCTCCAGGGCGATGCGGGCGATCTCCCGGCGCACGGGGTCGAAGCAGGAGACCGTAATGGCCTCGGGGGTGTCGTCGATGATGAGATCCACTCCGGTGAGCGTCTCCAGCGTGCGGATGTTGCGGCCCTCACGGCCGATGATGCGGCCCTTCATTTCGTCATTGGGCAGGGGGACCACGGACACGGTGGCTTCCGCGACGTGGTCGGCAGCGCAGCGCTGGATGGCCAGGGACAGGATCTCACGGGCCTTGGTGTCGGCCTCCTCCTTGTAACGGGTCTCGATCTCCTTGACCTTCATGGCGGCCTCGTGGGTGACGTCGGCCTCGATCTGGTTGATGAGGTAGGCCTTGGCCTCTTCGGCGGTGAAGCCGGACAGGCGCTCCAGCACCTCCATCTGGGTCTTCTTGACGGTGGCGACTTCCTCCCGGGCGGCTTCCAGCTCGCCCAGCTTGTTCTGAAGGGTCTCTTCCTTCTTCTCAATGTTTTCCGTCTTGCGGTCCAGGTTCTCTTCCTTCTGCTGGAGCCGGCGCTCCTGCTTCTGCAGGTCGGCACGGCGCTCCTTGACTTCCCGCTCGTACTCGTTGCGGGCCTGCAGGATCTCCTCCTTGGCCTCCACCAGCGCCTCACGCTTCTTGGACTCGGCGCCCTTGATGGCCTCGTTGATGATCCGCTTGGCTTCCTCCTCGGCGCTGGAGATCTCCTTCTCCGCCACCTTCTTCCGCCACTGGATACCGGCGGGGAAACCTATGGCAAGCATGACCACGGCTGTGATCACGCAGGCAATGACTGTCTGCATCAAGGTTTGAACACACCTCCATTTCTACAATTTTAGCCAAAATACGATGTCCGGCAGAGGTTCCTTTCGGTCCTTCTGCACAAAAATTTGAAAAACTTCCCCTCTCGCTTTTCAAAATATTACACCGAGTCTATTTTAGAGCCAGAGCGCCCCGGTGTCAAGGAATTTCGTACGGACGGAAATAGTTTTCACGCCTCCCTGCTCCGATGCGGCGTTTTTCTATAAAGTGTATCGTCAATATTGAATACTACAATAAAGTATCCCATCCACCCGGATTTTCGGATTCCCTCCGCATTTTGCATGGAATTAGGACAAAAACAGGGAGTTTTGCCCCGCACATGGCCCTCTTTTGCCGCTTTCCCGCGTTGACAGGCAAAGTCGCAAATTCTATAATCAAAGTCAGAAATCGTCGGGGGTGTTCCCCCCTCATTTTATGGACAAATATGTTCAGATAAAGGAGCGCATGACTATGTCTCGTATCATCGATGCCAAGGGTCAGGCCTGTCCCAAGCCCGTCCTCATGGCCAAGGAAGCCATTACCGCCGGTGAGAATGCCTTCACCGTTCTGGTGGACAACACCACCGCCGTGGGCAACCTCCAGCGCCTGGCCGGCAACCAGGGCTTCGACGTCTCCGTCAGCGAGGCCGACGGCGTCTACTCTCTGGCCTTCTCCCGCAACGGGGAGGCCCCCGTGCCCCAGGCCCCTGTGGCCGCCGCTCCCTGCGGCGCCGGCTATGCCGTGTTCGTGGGCCGGGACATCATCGGCTCCGGCGACCGGGAGCTGGGCACCAACCTGATGCGGATGTTCTTCTACACCCTGGCCCAGTCCGATGACCTGCCCGCCTCCATCCTCTTTATGAATGCCGGCGTGAAGCTGCCCGCCGGGGACGAGCAGGTGGAGGAGCACCTGAAGGTCCTGGCCGACAAGGGCGTGGAGATCCACGTCTGCGGCACCTGCCTCAACTTCTATGGCATCACCGACAAGCTGGCCGTGGGCACCGTGAGCAACATGTACGACATCGTCTCCAAGATGCAGGAGGCCGCCAAGGTCATCACGGTTTAATTTTATGGATTACTGCGTCATCACCTTTGCCTCCACCAACGGCGCCATCCAGGCCCAGCGGTATCTGAAGGGGGAGGTCCCCTTCCAGATCATGCCGGTGCTGCGGGAGATCTCCAAGGGCTGCGGCATCTCGGTGCGCTTCGACCCTCCCGCCCTGGAGCAGGTGCGGAACATTCTCGCCGATTCCGACCTGGCACCGGAGGAGTATGCCTTCTACGGCATCACCGGCCACAGCCCCAATCTGCGGGCAGAACCTTTGTCTTAAAAGCGCACCCAGCGCGCATCGTGGTGTCCTCGCCGGACGGGCCGCCTGCCCGGCGGGGGCACCGCTTTCTTTGCAAAGAAAGCGGTGGGAAAGAAAGCCCAGAGGGGGGATACCCCCCTCTGGACTCCCCCAAAACGCATCCCGGCTTTCATTCCGCTGCGGTGGTATTTCCTCGGCCTTGCGTGGCCAATTCCAAGCTTTCTGCCTATCCGGAAAGCGTTGTACCCTGCTGCTCGGGGCGGCCCCCGAAAAGGCCGCCCTTTTGGAGGGGAGTGGAGAGGGGAACGAGAAGTTCCCCTCTCCTTCTTTTCTTTCCCCGGTTTCTTTTCTGCGAAAAGAAATCGGGCGCTGTCCGCGCAGGACGCCCGCGCGGCGAGCACACATTCTCTTTTTCTTTGGGAATTGACAAACGGCCCAAAACGGCCTATCATAAAACGCAAGTGCAAGGGAGCTTTCGCTGAGAAGGCTGAGAGGAGGGTTTTGCCCCTCGACCTGACCTGATTTGGGTAATGCCAACGTAGGGATGCACCGCCGCAGAAGCGACCGGTCCGGACGGACGGGTCCTGTTTTGCCGTATTCAGGCGGGATGTCCCAGTTGGGACATCCCGCCTTTTTTGCTCCCCACGCGGAAAGGATGAAGGATTATGAAACGAGTATTGACCATCGCCGGCAGCGACTCCAGCGGCGGCGCCGGAATCCAGGCGGATTTAAAAACCATGACCTGCCTGGGCGTGTTCGGCATGAGCGCCATCACCGCTCTCACCGCCCAGAACACCACCGGCGTGCGGGATGTGCTGGAGGCCACGCCCGAGTTTGTGGCCGAGCAGCTGGACTGCGTCTTTGAGGACATCCGCCCCGACGCAGTGAAGATCGGCATGGTGTCCTCCGCCCCCATCATCCGTGCCATCGCCGCCAAGCTGCGGGAGTACAAGGCCGAAAACATCGTGGTGGACCCGGTGATGGTGGCCACCAGCGGCTCCAGTCTCATGCAGGACAGCGCCCTCACCGCCCTCATGGAGGAGCTCTTCCCCCTGGCCGCCGTCATCACACCCAATATCCCCGAGGCCCAGCGGCTGTGCGGCTTTGCCATCGAGAACGACGCCGACATGCTCCGGGCGGCCCAGAGCATCGGCGCCACCATGTCCGGGGGCGTGCTCATCAAGGGCGGCCACCGCACCGACACCGCCGACGACCTCCTCTGGTGGAAGGGCGAGGCCCACTGGCTCCGCGCCCCCCGGGTGGACAACCCCAACAACCACGGCTCGGGCTGCACCCTCTCCTCCGCCATCGCCTCCTTCCTGGCCCTGGGGAATGAGCTCCCCGAGGCCGTGCGGAAGGCCAAGGTCTACATCACCGCCGCCATGGAGGCCCAGCTGGACCTGGGGCAGGGCAGCGGCCCCCTCAAGCACAACTACGCCATTCCGGAAGGAGGAAATATTCAATGAACGCAAGTGTTGCCATTCAGGTCCTGCCCAAGGTGTTGGAGCAGGAGGAGACCCGGCGCATCGTGGACGAGGTCATCGCTTACCTCGCCTCCACCGGCCTGCACTATGTGGTGGGCCCCTTTGAGACCACGCTGGAGGGCGATCTGGACGAACTCCTGGACATCGTGAAGGAGTGCTGCCGCATCTGCACCAACGCGGGCGCCCCCAGCGTGATGAGCTATGTGAAGATCAGCTACAAGCCCGACGGCGTCTGGACCATCGACGACAAGACGGGCAAGTACCAGAATTCCTGATGTTTCGGTAAGAGAGAGGAGCGTATATCATGAAATCGGTCACCCATACCCCCGCCATGACCCGGGCCAACAGCATCTCGGTGCGCAAGATGGTGCTCACCGCCATGCTGGCCGGACTGGGCTTCGTGCTGTCCACCTTCGTCTACTTCCCCTCCATGGCCCCCTTCCAGCACTTCTGCAACATCATCGGCGCGGTGTTCCTGGGGCCCTGGTACGGCTTTGCCGCCGCTCTGCTCACCGGCCTGCTGCGGATGCTCACCGGCCGCACCATCCAGGCGGTGGTGGGCGCCATCTTCGGCGCGTTCCTGTCCGGCCTTCTGTACCAGAAGACCAAGAAGCTTTGGCTGGGCTATCTGGGCGAAGTGGTGGGCACCGGCTTCATCAGCGCCATGGTGGCCTATCCCCTCATGAAGCAGTTCTACGGCCTGGACGCCCAGTCCCCCTTCTTCTACATCCCCGCCTATCTGCCCTCCTCTGCCGTGGGCGGCCTGATGGGCTGCGCGGTGATCCTGCTGCTCAAGCGCTCCGGGGCTCTGGACCGGATGCTGGACCAGCTCAAGCGCTGAGGTAGCCATGGAACGAGCTGATTTCGCCTCCTGCCTCCGCGCCGTGCGGGAGGGGCCCCCGCTGGTGCAGTGCATCACCAATTTCGTCACCGTCAACGACTGCGCCAACATCCTCCTGGCCGTGGGCGGCTCCCCCACCATGGCCCACGACCTCCGGGAGGTGGAGGAGACGGTGGCCGGGGTGCGCGCCCTGGTGTGCAACCTGGGCGCCATCGGCGATGTGGAGGCCATGCTCCTGTCCGGGAAGAAGGCCAACGAGCTGGGTATCCCGGTCATTCTGGACCCGGTGGCCGCCGGGGTCACCACCCTGCGGCGGGAGGCCTGCGCCTCCCTCTTGAAGGAGGTCCGCTTCACCGTCATCCGGGGCAACGCCTCGGAGATCCGCGCCCTGGCCCTCCATGAGGCCGGGGGCAGCGGCGTGGACGTGGCCGCCGGGGACGCCGTCACCGAGGACACCCTCCCCGCCGCGGTGGAACTCTGCCGCACGCTGGCAAACAAAACCGGCGCGGTGGTGGCCCTCTCCGGCGCGGTGGACATCCTCACCGACGGAACGGAAACCGTCCTCCTGCGCAACGGCTGCGCCACCATGAGCCGCATCACCGGCAGCGGCTGTATGCTCACCGCTCTGCTCGGTGCCTTCTGCGGGGCCAATCCGGAGCGCCCCCTCCCCGCCGCCGCGGCCGCCGTGGCCGCCATGGACCTGGCCGGGGAACGTGCGGAGGCCCTCCGCCTTCAGAAGGGCACCGGCAACGCCACCTTCCGCACCGACCTCATCGACGCCATGTTCAACCTCACCGAAGAAGAATTGTCACAAGGAGTACACTATGAAATTTACCAGGGATGAGATCCGCAGCGCCATGCTGCTCTACGCCGTCACCGACCGCGCCTGGCTGGGCGGCCGCACCCTCCCCGAAGTCACCGAGGAAGTCCTGAAAAACGGGGCCACCTTCCTCCAGGTCCGGGAGAAGGGCATGGACCACGACGCCTTTCTGGCCGAGGCCGAAGTGCTGAAGGAGCAGGCCGCCCGTTACCACGTCCCCTTCGTGGTCAACGACTCCATCGAGGTGGCGCTGGAGTGCGACGCCGACGGCGTCCATGTGGGCCAGAGCGACATCGTGGGGAAGGACGTCCGCGCTCTCATCGGCCCGGACAAGATCCTGGGCATCTCGGCCAACACGGTGGAGACCGCCGTGGCCGCCGAGAAAGCCGGGGCCGACTACATCGGCGTGGGCGCCGTGTTCGGCACCACCACCAAGAAGGACGCCAAGAGCCTCACCGTGGAGGCCCTGCGGGCCATCTGCGAGGCGGTGACCATCCCGGTGGTGGCCATCGGCGGCATCAGCGCCGAAAATCTCCTCCAGCTCCAGGGCAGCGGCGTGGACGGCGTGGCGGTGGTGTCCGCCATCTTCGCCCAGAAAGACCCCGGCGCGGCCACCGCCCACCTGCGTGGCCTGGCGGAGGAACTGGTGGCCTCCCATGGATAAGCGCTTCTGTATTTTCGACATGGACGGCACCCTGGTGGACTCCATGCCCTTTTGGAGCGCCTTGGGCAAGGATTACCTGAACGCTCTGGGCATCACCCCCACGGCGGAACAGCTGGCTCCCATCGGCCCCATGACCATGCTGGAGGCCGCCGCCTACTTCATGGACCTCTTCCACATCCCCGGCCCGCCGGAGCGCATTGTGGCCGAGATGGAGGCCGTCATGGAGGACCACTACCGCTCGGACGTGCCGCTGAAGCCAGGTATGAAGGAGTATCTGGAAGCCTTAAAGGCCCGGGGCGTCCGGCTTTGCATCGCCACCGCCACTGCCGAGCCCCTGTCCCACACCTGTCTCACCCGGCTGGGGGTGGATGACCTCTTCGAGTTCCTCCTGAGCTGTGAGACCATCGGGGTGGGCAAGACCAGCCCCGACATCTACCTGGAGGCGGCCCGCCGCCTGGGGGCTCAGCCGGCGGAGATCGCCGTCTTTGAGGACGCCCCCTACGCCGCCCGCACCGCCAAAGCAGCCGGCTTCTATACCGTGGCGGTGGCCGAGCCCACCTACGCCGCCGGCTGGCCGGAGCTGGCCGCTCTGGCCGACGAGACCATCACCGATTGGAGGAACGCCCTATGACGGTCACTCAGCGCCTCTATGAGGCCGCCCGCCCCGTGTGGCAGCAGTGCCACGAGCACCCCTTTGTGAGGGGCATCGGGGACGGCACTCTGGACAAAGAAAAATTCCAGTGGTTCCTGCTCCAGGACTATCTCTATCTCTTCGACTACGCCCGGGTGTTCGCCTGGGGCGTCATCAAGGCCCGGGACGCCGGGCTCATGCGCACCTTCTCCGCCAATGTGGACGCCATTCTGGGGGGCGAGATGAAGATCCACCGCTCCTACATGGCCCGGCTGGGCATCACCGAGGAGCAGGTGCTCCAGGTGAAGCCCGCCCTCTCCAACACCTCCTACACCCACTACATGCTGGCGGTGGCCGCCGCCGGGGGCCCGGCGGAGATCATCGCCGCCATCCTGGCCTGCTCCTGGAGCTATGCCGAGATCGGCGGGTCGCTGGCCAAGGTGCCCGGCGCGCTGGACCACCCCTTCTACGGCGAGTGGGTCCAGGGCTACGCCGGCGAGGAGTACCACAAGACCAACGACGCCCTGGTGGCTCTGATGGACGAGCTGGCGGCGGGCTGCACCGAGGAGCAGTACGCCCGCCTGGAGGAAATTTTCGTGAATTGCAGCCGCTACGAACTGGGCTTTTGGGAGATGGCATGGACACTGGAACGGTAAGCGCGCTGGAATTTGAGGGGGTGTCCTACCAGTACCCGGTGGAGGACTTCGACATCGTGGACGACCTCTCCTTCCGGGTGGCCCCTGGCTCTTTCCACTGCATCGTGGGGGTGAGCGGCTGCGGCAAGAGCACCATCTTCCGCATGACCAACGGCCTCTTGAAGCCCAAGCGAGGGATCATCCAGGTGGGCGGCCAGCCGGTGGAGGGCCGGAAGGGCTACTGCGGCTACATGCCCCAGAAGGATCTGCTCTTCCCCTGGCGTCCCGTGTGGGAAAATGTGGCCCTCCCCCTGGAGGTGAAGGGCGGCCTCTCCAAGGCTCAGCGCCGGGAGGCGGCCCTGGCAGCCCTGGAAGACGTGGGCCTCGCGGGCTGCGGGGACAAGATGCCCCACGAGCTCTCCGGCGGCATGCGGCAGCGGGCGGCCTTTGCCCGCACCATGCTCACCGGCAGCGACCTGCTGCTGCTGGACGAGCCCTTCTCCGCCCTGGACTTCTTGACCCGCCTCTCCATGCAGGAGTGGCTCCTCGACCAATGGCAGAAGCACAAAAAGACCATCCTCTTTATTACCCACGATGTGGAGGAGGCCCTCTTCCTCTCCCAGAGCGTGCTGGTGGTGGAGTCCACCCCCATCCACGTTCTCTCCGACGTACCGGTGCCCGCACCGGTGCCCCGGGACCGGTCCTGCCTGAAGGACCCGGCCATGGTGGAGCTGAAAGAGCGGCTCATCACCCTCCTGAGAAAGCAGGTGGAGGCATGAAACAAGCCTGCAAGGCCAATCTCCCCGCTCTGGTGTTCCTCTTCGCCCTGCTCATCCTGTGGCAGGCGGGAGCCAACGGCATGGACGCGGCCTACATTCTCCCCTCTCCCACGCAAATTCTGCAAAAACTCTGGGAGCTGCGGGGGCCCCTCTTCACGGTGCACCTCCCCGCTACCATGACAGTCACCGCCATCGGCCTGGTGATCTCTCTGGTGCTGGGGCTGGGGCTGGCGGTAGCCATGGACCTGAGCGACCTGGTCCGCCGGATGCTCTATCCCCTGGTGGTGGTCTCCCAGACCATCCCCACCACCGCCATCGCCCCCCTCTTCGTGCTGTGGTTCGGCTACGGCATCTGGAGCAAGGTGCTGGTGACGGTGCTCATCACCTTTTTCCCCATCACCATCACGGTGTACGACGGCCTGCGCTCGGCCAAGACCGAGATGGTGGAACTGCTGACCACCTACGGGGCCACCCGGCGGGCTATTTTCCTCAAAATCAAAGTCCCCTGCGCCCTGCCCTACTTCTTCTCCGCCCTGAAAATGGCTATCCCCATGAGCGTCATCGGCGCGGCCATCGGTGAGTGGCTGGGGGCCCAGAGCGGTCTGGGCTACTTCTCCCGCCGCATGATGACCCAGCTGGACGGCGCGGGGGTATTCGCCCCCATCGTGCTGCTCTCGGTTGTGGCTATGGCCGCCGTGGGCGTGGTGGCCCTGCTGGAGCGGCGCTTTGTCCGCTGGCGGGGTGAATCCTGATCTGAGAAAGGAATTTTACGCTATGAAACGAATCGCGGCTCTCGCCCTCACCGGGGCGCTGCTCCTCTCCGGCTGCTCCGGCAGCACGTCCAATCCCTCCGCCTCCCCCGCCGCCGGGGACGGCGAAAATTTGCGGGAGATCAGCGTGGTGCTGGACTGGTACCCCAACGCCCTCCACGCCTTCCTGTACGACGCCATCGAGAAGGGCTATTTTGAGGAGGAGGGCCTGAAGGTCAACATCCAGTTCCCCTCTAACGCCAACGACGCCATGTCCCTGGTGGCCGCCGGAAAGGCGGAGATCGGCCTCTATTACCAGCAGGACGTGATCATCGCCCGGGCCAATCAGGACGTGCCCATCAAGTCCATCGGCGCGGTGGTCCAGGGCCCGCTGAACATCATCCTCTCCCTGAAGGAGAAGAACATCACCTCCCCCAGCGACCTGGTGGGCAAGACGGTGGGCTACGCGGGCACCGAGCTGTCGGAAGCCCTGGTCCACTCCATCATGGCCAACGTGGGGGCGGACAGCTCCGACGTCACCCTCATCGATGTGGGCTTTGACCTGATGAGCTCCATGACCACGGGCAATGTGGACGCCACCATTGGCTGTCTCGTCAACCACGAGGTCCCCCAGATGGAGGAGGAGGGTTTTGAGGTCAACTACTTCGACCTGGACGACTACGGCGTGCCCACTTACTACGAGGGCGTGTTCCTGGCCAGCGATGAGATGATCGCCAATGAGCCGGAGGTGCTGGAAGGCTTCCTGCGGGCCTGCGCCAAGGGCTTTGACGACATGCAGGCCGACCCGGACGGGGTGCTCCAGATCCTGCTGGACAACCAGAACGAGGAGAACTTCCCCCTCTCCCAGACCGTGGAGCAGAAGAGCATGGAAACCCTCCTGCCCATGATGGAGACGGAGGACGCCTATTTCCTCTCCCAGAGTGAGGCATGCTGGCAGGAGAATGTAGACTGGCTCCTCAGCGAGGGACTCATTCAGGAGGCCCCGGCGCTGGAGGATCTGTACGTCACCCTGTACGAGGAATAAACTTTTTAATCTCCGGGAAGTCCGGAGGGGATGCGCTCGCCGCGCGGGCGTCCTGCCCGGACAGGGCACCGCTTTCTTTGCAAAGAAAGCGGTGGGAAAGAAAGCCCAGAGGGGGGATACCCCCCTCTGGACTCCCCCAAAACGCATCCCGGCTTTCATTCTGCTGCGGCAGTATTTCCAAAGTGCGGCGTGGCCAATTCCGGACTTTCTGCCTATCCGGAAAGCGTTGTACCCTGCCAATATGGGGCGGCCCCCAAAAAGGCCGCCCTTTTGGAGGGGAGTGGAGAGGGGAACGAGAAGTTCCCCTCTCCTTCTTTTCTTTCCCCGGTTTCTTTTCGAGAAAAGAAACCGGGCGCTGTCCGCGCAGGACGCCCGTCCGGCGAGGACACACCTCCCGGCCCCGGGAACAACAAGAACCGTTGCAGAAGACTTTCTTCCGCAACGGCTCTTATTTTTTCGAATATTAAACTCCGGTGAGATCAAAGGCCGGGATAAACCCGCTCCCCACCGACTCACTGTCCTGGGCAAACCCGTCCAGCTCCAGCGCGGCCATGTACGCCTGGGCGTTCCGCCGCTCGGAGGCGCGGAGGGTGCGGTTGATCTCGGAAAACTCCCCCGCCCGGCCCCAGGGGGTATACTGGCTCATGAGGGAAAACAGCACCGCCCCCTTGGGGAAGGTCTCCGCCACCCAGTCCATGACCTCCTTGGCCTCGCTGAGCCGCCCGGGCAAAATCAGGTGCCGGATGATGACCCCTTTCTTCAAAAGGCCTTCCTCATCGTATACGCAGGGCCCAGTCTGGCGGAACATCTCCAAAATGGCGGCTTTGGCCACCTCCGGATAGTCGGGGGCGTCGGAGTACCGCGCCGCCGTCTCGCTGCGGGTGTACTTCAAATCGGGCAGGTAGATGTCCACCTTCCCCTCCATGGCCAGGAGGGTCTCCACACGGTCGTACCCGCCGGAGTTCCACACCACCGGTACGGGGAGGGGCTCGGCCAGCGCCGCACGCACCACATGGGCGAAGTGGGTGGGGTTCACTAGGTCGATGTTGTGGGCACCCTGACCGATGAGCTCATGAAAAATTTCCCGCAGGCGCTCCACGGTGATGGGCCTGCCGAAATTCTCGTGGCTGATGGACTCATTCTGGCAAAAAACACAGCCCAGGGAACAGCCCGAGAAGAACACCGTGCCCGCTCCCCGGGTACCGGAGAGGGGTGGCTCCTCCCACATGTGGAGGGCGGCCCGGGCCACCACCGGTGTCTCGGGCATCTGGCAGCGGCCCTCCCCCCGCTGGGGGGTGCGCAGAGCGTGGCACCGGCGGGGACACAGATCACAAATCATGTTTTTCTTCCTTCCAAATCTTCCGGCGTGATGCGGACCGATACCGCCTCCTTGACGCACCCGTTCCGGTGTGTCAAAATCACCCTTGGGGAGTTACTTCGGCCCCAAATTGCCCTCTTTCCAGTGCTTGCGGCACAGGCCGATGTACCGGTCATTGGCCCCCAGCACCACCTGCTCTCCCTCCTTGAGGACCTTCCCGTTCTCGTCGAAGCGGGCGTTGCAGGTGGCCTTCTTGCCGCACCAGCAGATGGTCTTGACCTCCTCGATGATGTCGGCGCAGGAGAGCAGCTCCTGGGAGCCGGGGAACAAATCCCCCTTGAAGTCGGTGCGCAGGCCGTAGCAGATGACGGGGATGTTCCACTCGTCCACCAGGTCGGTGAGGTAGCGCACCTCCTCCCGGGTGAGGAACTGAGCCTCGTCCACAATGATGCAGGCGTAGGTGGACAGCTCCTCCCGGCTCATGGCCATCAAGTCGGTGAAGTAGATGCACGGGTGGCTCAGCCCCGCCCGGGAGGCCACGAACCGGGCCCCGTCCCGCTGGTCCAGCTCAGGCTTCACCAATAAGGCCTCCTGTCCCCGCTCCTCGTAGTTGTAACGCACCATCAGGGCGTTGGCCGTCTTGCTGGAGCCCATCACGCCATAGCGAAAATACAGCTTTGCCATCCCAAGGCCCTCTCTTTCTCTACATGAATTTTTTCAATGTTTCCATCGTTTTGCCCTTGTGGGGCGGATAGCGCAGGGACATTTCCAGGTTCCCCCGCCACAAAATACCCTTCTCGTGGGTAAAGGTCTCGAAGCCGTACTGCCCGTGGCAGCGGCCCATGCCGCTCTCCCCCACGCCGCCGAAGGGCAGGCCGGAGCAGGTCAGGTGGACCACCGCGTCGTTGACACACCCGCCGCCGAAGGGGAAGGCGGTGAGCACCCGCTGAGCCCGCTCGGAGCTGCGGGTAAAGACATACAGCGCCAGCGGGTGGGGTTTTTGTGCCAGATGGGCCAGCAGCTCGTCCAGATCGTCATAGGTGAGCACCGGCAGGATGGGCCCGAAGATCTCCTCCCCCATGACAGGGTCCTCCTCGGTCACGTCCACCAGCACGGTGGGGGCGATCTTGCGGGTTTCTTCCTCCCAGGTCCCGCCGCAGGCGGTGCGCCCGGAGGGCAGGAGCTTTAAGAGCCGCCGGAAATGCTTCTCGTTGATGATGCAGCCCAGATCCGGGCTGTGGAGGGGGTCCGGGCCGTACTGCCGGGCAATCTCTCCCCGCACCGCCTCCACGAAGGGGTCCCGCAGCTTGTTCGGCAACCACACATGGTCGGGGGCCACGCAGGTCTGCCCGGCATTGAGGAATTTTCCCCACACCAGGCGGCGGGCCGCCAGGGAGAGGTCCGCGTCCTCGGTGAGAATGACCGGGGACTTGCCCCCCAGCTCCAACGTGACCGGGGTCAGGTGCCTGGCTGCCGCGGCCATAACAGTGCGGCCCACGGCGGGGCTGCCGGTGAAGAAAATGCGGTCAAAGGGCTCCTCCAGCAGCGCGGTGTTCTCCGCCCGGCCGCCCTCCACCACCGCCACATACTCCGGCGGAAAGCAGTCGCCCAGCAGCTCGGCCAGAGCGTGGGACGTGGCGGGCGCGTAGGCCGAGGGCTTCACCACCGCGGTACACCCGGCAGCCAGCGCCGAGATGAGGGGCACCAGATTGAGCTGCACCGGGTAATTCCACGGCGCGATGATGAGGGCGGTGCCGTAGGGCTCCCGCAGAATCTCGCCCCGGGAGGGGAACTGGGTGATGGGGCCCCGCACCTTCCGGGGGCGGCTCCACTTGGCCACGTGCTTCAGGGCGTGGCGGATCTCCGCCCGGACCATGCCCACCTCGGTCATGTAGCCCTCGAAATGTCCCTTGCCCAGGTCGGCCTCCAGAGCGGCGAGCAGAGCGTTCTCGTGCCGCTCCAGCCCATCCAGCAGGGTGCGCAGGGCTCTCTTGCGATTGTCCACATTCCGGGTGGCTCCGGTGGAAAAATAGTGCTTCTGGTCCTGTACCAGCTTGGTCAAATCCATGGATACTCCTTCTGTCCCAGCCGCTCCGCCACCGTTCCGGCAAAAGCCTGGAAGGCGTTGGGCACGGCGTAGTCCTGTTCCAGCTCCTCGGCTCCGGCCCACACCCAGCCCTCGGGCAGGGTTTCCAAGGCCGTCTCCACGGTGAGGGCGGTCATGTGCCATTCGATGTGGCTGAAAATATGCTTGCCGGTGCCGCCGTGGCCGGTGGTCTCAGGCCGGATGCCCCAGCTCTCCAGAGTGGAGAGGTCCCCCTCCACCTCGTTGGGATACTCCCACAGCCCGGCCAGCAGCCCCCGCTTCCCCCGGCGGCGGAGGGCCACCTTTTCTCCCCGGAAAATGAGGAACACGGTGCGCTTTTCCACACGCCGCGGCTTTTTGGGGGCTTTCACTGGAATTTCCCCGGTTCGCCCCTCCTGATAGGCGATGCAGAAGGAGGCCGCCGGGCACTTCTCGCACAGGGGCGCGCCGTTGGGGAGGCACACCGTGGCCCCCAGTTCCATGAGGGCCTGGTTGAAATCGCCCGGGAAGTCCACCGGCATCACGTCCTGGAGAGCGGCGCGGATGCGCTCCTTGGTCTGGGGCTTCGTGATGTCCCCGGTGTCCCCGGTGATGCGGGTCACCACCCGCAGCACGTTCCCGTCCACCGCCGGCACCGGGATCTGGAAGGCGATGGAGGCCACCGCCCCGGCGGTGTAGTCTCCCACCCCGGCCAGGGAGCGGAGGGCGGTATAGTCGGCGGGGAATTCCCCCTGAAATTCGTCCATGATCTGCCGGGCGGCCTTTTGCAGGTTGCGGGCCCGGTTGTAGTAGCCCAGACCCTGCCAGAGCTTCATCAGCTTGTCCTCCTCCACGGCGGCCAGATCGGCCACGGTGGGGAGCTCGGCCAGGAAGCGGGTATAATAGTCCATCACCGCCGCCACCCGGGTCTGCTGGAGCATGATCTCCGACAGCCACACATGGTAGGGCGTGGGGTCGCTGCGCCAGGGCAGCACCCGGGCGTTGTCCCGGAACCACTCCAGCAGCGGGATGGGCAGTTGCGTCAATTCGTTCACGAGTACCTCCTGTTCTGGTTCGTCCTTGTATTCTACCACAGCGGGGCGCAGCTGAACATCTTTTTTTCTCTTCTGGAAATGAAAGGACCCGCCCCGTCCGTCTAATGGGTGAAAGGAGGGGAACGACACCATGACCGAATCCGACTTTGTGGCCCGCCTGGAGCCCTTGAAAGCCAGGCTCTACCGCACAGCGCTGCTCTACCTGGGCGGCGAGGCGGCGGCCCTGGACGCGGTGGACGAGGCCGTGTACCGGGGGCTCACCGGCTGTAAAAAGCTGCGGGAGCCGGACTTTTTCGACACCTGGATGACCCGCATCCTCATCAACGTCTGCAACGACGAGCTGCGCCGCCGCAAGAAGGAGCACCCCGTGGAGGTTTTACCGGAGACGGCCCAGGAGGCCTTCGACTCCCTTCCCCTGCGCTGCGCGGTGGAGGCCCTGCCGCCCCCGCTGCGCGCCGTGATCGTCCTGCGCTTTTTCGCCGGGTACACCCTGGCCGAGACCGCCCGGGCTCTGGACCTGCCCCCGGGCACCGTCTCCACCCGGCAGCGCAAGGCCCTTGCCCTGCTCCGTCTGGAGCTTTCCGACTCTGAGGAGGTGTGACCATGGACCGTATGCAGGAATATGAGGCTCTGCTCCACGAGCTGGAGCCCACCCCGGCCCGGCTGGAATACACCGTGCAGCGGGCCAAAGCCCGGCGCCGCCGCCGCACCCTGCGCCGGGTGCTGGGCATCCCGGCGGCAGGTTTCGTAGGGCTCTTCGCCGCCTTCGTGGTGCTGGTGAACTGCTCCATGTCCTTCGCCTCGGCCTGCTCCACGGTTCCCGCCCTGCGGGAGCTGATGCGGGCAGTGGCCCTGTCCGAGGGCCTGAAGGAAGCGGTAGAACATGACTACTTTCAGTATATTGGCGAGTCTCAAACACAGAGCGGCATCACAATCACCCTGGAATACCTGGTCCTGGACCAGGGTCAGCTCCACTTCCTGGTCCGCATGGAGGCGGAAAAAGAGGACATGGAGGACGAGCTCATCCACCTCCACCCCAACCTTCTGGATGAGAATGGTGAAAAGCTCCCCCTGGTGACCACCGGCCACGCGGCGAATCCCGACGGCAGTCTGGTGGACCTGGGCTCGGCGGTCACCCCCGACGGCACCCCCTTCCCCTACCCCGAGCGCATCACCCTGGAGCTGGAGCCCATGCCGGAAAACCCGGTGGACCTCCCGGACAGCTTCGTCTTTTCTATCCCGCTGAACACCGCCGCTCTCAACCAGCGCCGGGTGCTGGAGCTGGACCGCTGGGTGGAGGTAGACGGCCAGTCCCTCCACTTCGTCCGCCTGGAGTGCTACCCCAGCCACGCCCGGCTGGTGGTGGAGGAGAGCGAGGAGAACACGGCGTCCCTCTCCGACCTGAAATTCTGGCTGGAGGACCAGGACGGCCGCCGCTATGACCAGGCCCCCTCCGGCGGCCTCTCCGCCCTGGGCACCACCTACTGGTGCGAGACCCCCTTCTACCAGATGCCGGAGCACCTCACCCTCCACATCGCCCAAACCCAGTGGCTGGACCACGGCGGCGCGTGGGTCACCTTAGACCTCACCTCCGGCGAAGCGCTGGACCCCCTGCCCGAGGGCGTGAAGTGCTACCTCTTCCCCACCGGGGACCTGGTGGAGGTCTCCCTGGTGGCCCCTCTGCCGGAGCAGGAGGAATCCAATCACAAGGTCTACGCCCAGATCTCCTCCATGCAGTACCGCACCCCCGACGGGCAGGAGCACACCATCAACCGCCATGGCGTCCACACCGCCGGGCCGGTCCGGGACTGGAGCGGGAACTGGGTGGACCTCCCGGAGGACTCCTATGTGGAGACTTTCACCCTCGATCCGGCGGGCTGGGACACGGTGGAGCTGGGCCTTCACCACTCCCGGACCTTTGACCACGATCCCGCCCTGGCCCTTTCCTTAAACTGAGGCCCTTGCTTTTTGATAGGGAGTATGCTATACTTTTCCCCAGTATAGCCGGCGCGAAGCCGCAGCTTTGATCGGAAAGGACCTGGTGATCCCAAGTGGATGAACCGCCCTTGTGTCAAGTGAATCTTCCGTATTCAGTGGGCAGCCTTATCCCCCGGCGGGGTTAGGGCTGCCCTTTCGCGCCCAAATACCAAATGAAATTTGAAGAAAATGGAGTGATCCGACCCCTATGGGCAGTGACAGTATTGGAATGCTCGTGGCAATCATCATCCTGGTGGCCATGTCGGCCTACTTCTCCGCCACCGAGACCGCCTTTACATCCCTCAACCGCATCCGAATGAAGAGCCGCGCCGAGAGCGGCGACCGCCGGGCCGCCCGCACGCTGGAGCTGGCCGAGAGCTACGACAAGCTGCTCTCCACCATCCTCATCGGCAACAACATCGTGAACATCACCGCCACCACCGTGGCCACCCTGTTCTTCGTGGACCTGCTGGGCGCCGAGAAGGGCCCCGCCGTGTCCACCGTGGTGCTGACCATTGTGATCCTGGTCTTTGGCGAGATCTCCCCCAAGAGTCTGGCCAAGGAGTCTCCGGAGACCTTCGCCATGTTCTCCGCGCCCCTGCTGCGCTTTTTCATGGTGATCCTCACCCCGGCCAACTTCATCTTCTCGGTGTGGAAGAAGCTCCTGTCCAAGGTGTTCCACAGCGCCGACAGCGACGGCATCACCGAAGAAGAGCTGGTCACCATGGTGGACCAGGCCGAGACCGAGGGCGGCCTGGACCAGCACGAGAGCGAGCTGATCCGCTCGGCCATCGAGTTCAACGACCTGGAGGTGGATGAGATCCTCACCCCCCGGGTGGACATCGTGGCCGTGCCCGACACCGCCACCATGGAGGAGATCTCCAAGACCTTCGCCGAGAGCGGCTACTCCCGCCTGCCGGTGTACCACGGGGACATCGACGACGTGGTGGGCATCATCCACGAGAAGGACTTCCACGCCGCCCGCTACCACGGCCTGGACGACGTGTCCGCCATCACCGGCAGCGTCCTCTACACCACCGGCAACACCAAGATCTCCGACCTGCTGCGGGTGCTCCAGAAGGAGAAGGCCCACATGGTCATCGTGGTGGATGAGTACGGCGGCACCGAGGGTCTGGTGACCCTGGAGGACATCGTGGAGGAGCTGGTGGGCGAGATCTGGGATGAACACGACGAGGTCATCGAGGAGTTCCAGAAGCAGGAGGACGGCAGCTACCTCATCTCCTGCAACGCCGACCTCACCGACCTCTTCGACCTCTTCGCCATCAAGGGCGACTGCGACGCCAACACGGTGTCCGGCTGGGTCATGGAGCAGGTGGGCCGGGTCCCCGAGGAGGGGGATCACTTCCAGTCCGACGGGCTGGACGTCACCGTCACCAAGGTGGACCACCGCCGGGTCATGGAGATCCGGGTGGTGGTGCTCCCCGAGGAGGAGCCTTCCGAAAAATAACAGAAGCGGGCCGCCCCGAATGGGGCGGCCCGCTTTGTTTTGGTCCTCAAAAGGCGTTGAGGGGGATGGAGCCGTCGTCGGCGGCCTTCTCGATGGCGCGGATGACCACGTCATAGCCGTAGTCGTCGCTGACCTGGATGTGGACCTTCTCGCCCACCTTCTTCCCCAGCACGGCCCGGCCCACCGGGGACTCCTTGCTGATGAGGCCGTGGAGGGCGTCCTGCCGCATGGTGGTGACGATCTGGTAGGTCTCCTCCTCGTCGTCCTCCTCCACATAGACGGTCACCTTGTCGTAGAGGTTCACCGCGTCCGCCGCGCCCTGGTCCGAGATGACCACGGCGGTGCGGATCATATTCTCCAAAAAGCGGATGCGGCTCTCGTTGCGGTTCTTCTCCTGCTTGGCGGCCTTGTACTCAAAGTTCTCGCTCAGGTCGCCGAAGCCCCGGGCCTCCTTCACCGCATCCAGGAGCTTGGGCCGCAGCTGGGTGCGGCGGTAGTCCAGCTCCTCCCGCATCATCTGTATGTCCTTGCGCGTCAGCTCGTTGTGCATGGTATCTCCTCATTTCCGCAAAACGCAAAAACGCGCCGCCTGCCGGTCAGCAGGCGGCGGCGCGTCCTCAGTCATCCCAGTCGGCGTAGTCGTCGTACTCCGAGTGGCAGCAGCAGCCCCCACCGGGGAGCTTCTCCTTCGCGCAGTGGAAAAAGGCCGCGATCTTGTCCCAGTAAGCGATGATACAGCAGACGCCGGCGGCAACCGTCAGGGAAAGGGCCACGATTTTCAGCACGAAACGGGCGATTTTCATATCCCGTCGCCTCCTTACCAAAATGATACCTCTAGTTTACACGGTTTCCGTCCAAAATACAATCATTATCTGAAAGTTTTTCCCTTGTAGTTTACCCGCAAATAGAATATAATATTAAAATGAATATCAGTACGCGCATATGCGCCTGGAACACACAACTTTGAGGACAGAAAGGAAGGGTCCTTTTATGAAGCTGCAGACCGACAAGGGTGAGATCCGCATCAGCAGCGAGGTATTCACCTATATCACCGGCGCCGCGGCCACCAATTGTTACGGTGTCAAGGGCATGGCCATCCGGTCCAAGACCGACGGCCTGGTCCACCTGCTGCGCCGGGAATCCATGTCCAAGGGCGTCAAGGTCATCTACAACGACGATGACACCGTCTCCATCCAGCTCCACATCATCGTGGACAACGGGGTCAACCTCATGGCCGTCAGCCGCTCCATCATGAGCGAGGTGCGCTACATCGTCAGCCGCACCACCGGCGTGGAAGTCAAGAGCGTGGACGTCTGCATTGACTCCATGGTCATCGGCTAAGGCCCATCACCGACAGAAAGGAACAGGGACATGAGAGAACGCATCGACGGGGCGCTTTTTGCCAAGATGATCGTCCACGCCTCCGCTGCCATCAACAGCCAGAAGCAGCAGATCAATGAACTCAACGTATTCCCGGTGCCCGACGGCGATACCGGTACCAATATGGGCATGACCATTTCCACCGCAGCCACCGAGCTTCGCAAGAAGCCCAGCTCCTCCGTGGGCGAGGCGGCCAACACCAACGCCTCCGCCCTGCTGCGGGGGGCCCGGGGCAACTCCGGGGTCATCCTCTCCCTCCTCTTCCGCGGCTTTGCCAAGGCCGTGAAGGACAAGGACGAGATCGACGGCCGGGATCTGGCCATTGCCCTGGACTACGGCGTGGCCGCCGCCTACAAGGCGGTCATGAAGCCCGCCGAGGGCACCATCCTCACCGTCTCCCGCCTGGCCGCCGCCCAGGCCGCGGCCGCCGCCCGGGAGAATCCCGCCATTGAGGCCGTGCTGGAGGCCGCCATCCAGGAGGGCCATGTGGCCCTGGCCGACACCGTGAACCAGAACCCGGTCCTCAAGAAGGCCGGTGTGGTGGACGCCGGCGGCAAGGGCTTCCTGGTCATCCTCCAGGGGATGCTGGATGAGCTACGGGGCCTGCCCATGCCGGAGGACGGCGACGAGGGCGTGCAGGAGAAGGCCAACTTCGCCTCCCTCAGCGACGAGGAGATCACCTTCACCTTCGACACCGTGTTCATCGTGCGCAAGACGGTGAACCGCCCGCTGGAGGCCTTCCGCACCTACCTGAACAGCATCGGCGACAGCCTGGTCATCGGCGAGGACGACGAGGCCTTCAAGGTCCACGTCCATACCGACATCCCCGGCGCCGCCCTCACCGAGGCCCAGAAGTACGGCACCCTGGAGCTGGCCAAGATCGAGAACATGCGCACTCAGTATGAGGACATGGCCGCCGGCAAGAAGCCCCAGAGCACCGACGACCTGGACATGGAGGAGGCCGCCTGCGACAGCGCGCCCCAGCCCGCCGGTCCCGCCGCGCCGGAGAAGAAGTACGGCGTGGTGGCTGTCTGCGCCGGCGACGGTCTGGCCGATGTGTTCCGCGACCTGGGCGCCGACGGGATCATCTCCGGCGGCCAGACCATGAACCCCTCCACCGCCGACATCATGGCCGAGATCGACCGCACCCCCGCCGAGGTGGTGTTCGTCCTGCCCAACAACGGCAACATCATCATGGCCGCCCAGCAGTGCATCCCTCTGGCCGAGGGGAAAAAGGTGGTGGTCCTCCCCACCAAGACCGTGCCCCAGGGCATCTCCGCCCTGATGGTGCTGGATCTGGACGGCTCCGAGGAGGACAACGTGGCCGCCATGACCGAGGCCATCAGCCGCGTGGCCACCAGCGAGATCACCTACGCCGCCCGGGACTCTGACTTTGACGGCTTTGCCATCAAGCAGGGCGACTACCTGGCCCTGGCGGAGCACCAGCTCTTCGGCACCGATCAGGATCTGTCCGCCCTGCTGGACCGCCTGGCCCGGGCCGAGGCTCAGCAGAGCGCCGAATTCATCACCATCTTCTACGGAGAGGATGTGGACGAGGAGAGCGCCCAGACCGCACTGGGCATCTTCCAGGCCGCCTGCCCCAACGCCGAGATCACCCTGCTCTCCGGCGGACAGCCTGTGTACTATTATCTGATCTCCGCGGAGTAATCCTGTGTTGAAAAATGCCGCTCTGTAAATACAGAGCGGCATTTTTATACCATTTTCTGGAGGTGTTGACCATGCAGCCCAATCAGATGACCCGCCTGAGCCGGCGGCTCTCCTATCTCCTGCGCCACAGCACGCAGTACATCGACCACCACGGCTGGGCCAAGGTGGAGGACGTTCTGGCCGCCCTGGGGGAGCGCTGCCCCTCCTTCTCCCAGGAGGATCTGGAGGAGATCGTCCGCACCGATTCCAAGGGGCGCTACTCCTTTGACGCGGACCACCGCCGCATCCGGGCCAACCAGGGCCACTCGGTGCCGGTGGATGTGGAGCTGGAGGAGCTCACTCCCCCGGAGGTGCTCTATCACGGCACCGCCACCCGCTTCCTGGACCGCATCTTCCGGGAGGGGCTGCTGCCCATGACCCGGCTCTACTGCCACCTCTCCGCCGACTTTGACACCGCCCACGCGGTGGGCGCCCGCCGCGGAAAGCCGGTGGTACTTCGGGTGGACGCCGCCGCCATGGCCCGGGAGGGTTATGTCTTTTACCGCTCGGAAAACGGCGTGTGGCTCACCAAGACGGTCCCGCCCTGCTTCCTGACGCCCCTGGCCTGAAAAAACGGCCCGCATCCAAAAGGATGCGGGCCGTTTTGATCTCTTACAGCACCTTGGAGAGGAACTCGATGGTGCGGGGCTCCTTGGGGTTGGCGAAGAAGGCGTGGGGCTCGTTCTGCTCCAGGATGTGGCCGCCGTCCATGAAGAGGACCCGGCTGCCCACCTCCCGGGCAAAGCCCATCTCGTGGGTGACCACCACCATGGTCATGCCCTCGTCGGCCAGCTGCTTCATGACCTCCAGCACCTCGCCCACCATCTCAGGGTCCAGGGCGGACGTGGGCTCGTCGAAGAGCATCAGCTTGGGCTTCATGGCCAGGGCGCGGACGATGGCGATACGCTGCTTCTGGCCGCCGGAGAGCTGGGCGGGATAGGCGTCAGCCTTCTCCTCCAGGCCCACCCGCTTGAGGAGGGCGGTGGCGGTGTCGTCGGCCTCGGCCTGGCTCATCAGCTTGGTGCGCACAGGGGCCAGGGTGATGTTCTTCCGGATGGTCATGTTGGGGAAGAGGTTGAAGTGCTGGAACACCATGCCCATCTGCTGGCGGATCTTGTCGATGTTGGCCTTGGGGTCGGTGACCTCCTGGCCGTCAAAGGTGATGGTGCCCGCGGTGGGGGTCTCCAGCAGGTTGAGGCAGCGCAGGAAGGTGGACTTACCCGAGCCGGAGGGCCCGATCACGACGACCTTCTCGCCGGGATGGATGTGCTCGGAGATGTTATCCAGCACCAGATGGTCCCCGAAGGACTTGCTCAGGTTCTTAACGTCGATCACTTTGACGCAGCCTCCTTTCCAGCTTACCCTGGAGCCAGGTGAAGATCATGACCAGCACCAGATAGATGGCGGCCACGCCCAGATAGGGGAACATGACGCTGTAGGTCTTGGCGCCCACCGCCTGAGCGGCGTAGAGCAGCTCCTTGCCGCCGATGGTGGTGATGAGAGCGGTGTCCTTGAACAGGGTGATGAACTCGTTGCCCAGCGCGGGCAGGATGTTCTTAAAGGCCTGAGGGATGATGATGAAGCGCATGGTGTCCACATAGTTGAGGCCCAGGGAGCGGCCGGCCTCGTTCTGGCCGCCGTCCACACTCATCAGGCCGCCGCGGACGATCTCCGCCACGTAGGCGCCCGAGTTGATACCCAGGGCGATGGTGCCGATGACGGTGAAGTCACGGCTGCTGGCGAAGATGACGCTGCCCATAATGAGCATCTGCACGATCATGGGGGTGCCGCGGATGACAGTGGTGTAGACCTTACACACCGCATTCAGGATCCCCAGGACGAAATTGCGGCGGCCGGGGCGCTGCTGATCGTGGGCGGTGCGCACCACGGCCACCAGGACGCCCAGCACCACGCCCATCAGCAGGGCCAGCACCGTGACCTCCAGAGTGGTCAGCACGCCGGACAGGTAGAGCTTCCAACGGCCTCCGTCCACAAAGGCCTTGTAGACGCCGACAAACAGATCCTGCCACCAGGGCAGATCCACCCGGTCGGCCAGCTGCGCGCTCAGGTCAGCATAGAGCTGTGCCCAGTTCACGGACATTCTCCTCTCTTGAATATGTTTCTGTAAGGTGGGAAAAGACGCCAAAGCGGGCGGCCATGGGCCGCCCACTTAGAGGCAACAGTTTTTACTCGGCGGGGATGTACTTGTCGATGATGGACTGGAGGGTGCCGTCGGCCTCCAGCTCGGCCAGAGCGCCGTTGATGGCGTTCAGCAGGGACTCGTTGCCCTTGGCCACGCCGATGGCGTACTCCTCATTGGCGAACTCGGTGTCCAGGATCTTCAGACCGGGGTTGGCCTTCACATACTCCTGAGCGGGAGCGTTGTCGATGACCACCGCGTCCACCTGGCCGTTGAGCAGAGCCTGCACAGCGGTGGCGCCGTCGTCATAAGCGGTGACGTGGTCCTCGCCGTAGCCGCCGTTCTCGGGGGTGTCGGAGCAGTAGATGTAGCCGGTGGTGCCGCGCTGGGTGCCGATCTTGTCGGCGTTGGCCAGGTCGTCCACGGTGGCGATGTCGGAGTCCTCCGTCACGATGACCACCTGCACGCCGTTGGCGTAGCTGTCGGAGAAGTCCATGACCTGCAGGCGCTCCTCGTTGACGGTGACGCCGGCCATGACCATGTCGCTCTTGCCGTTCTGGGCGGCCAGGAGGGCGGCGTCAAAGTCCATGTCGTCGATCTCCAGCTCCAGGCCCAGCTTGTCGGCGATGGCCTGGGCCACCTCCACGTCGATGCCCTCGAAGGAGCCGTCATCGGCCACCATCTCGTAGGGCGGGAACTGAGCATTGGTGCTCATGATGAGCTTACCCTCTTCCACGGTGGTCAGGGTAGCCTCGGTGTTGCTGTCGTCGGGGGTGGTGCTCTCCTGAGCCTCGGAGGGCTGGGTGGAGGGCTGGGAGGCGGTGCCGCCGCCGCAGCCGGCCAGCAGGCCCAGGGACAGGGCGGCCGCCATGCTCAGAGCAAGGATCTTATTCCATTTCATATTCATTCTCTCCTCAGTGGGGATGTCTCCCCGGTTGTCGCGTATGATTATACACCCGTTCCCGTTCCTATGCAATCCATATCCATCCGTCAAACTGCACAAACTTCCCTCTATTTTTCCCATGATTCCGCTAAACTGCCACGCATTCCGAAAAGGAACCGGGGGACAACCCCAAAATGGGCTGTTCCCCCGGCGTATGAATATGTGTTTACTTGCGCTGCGCGTACTGGAAGAAGTAATAGCCCAGCGGGGAGTAATACACCCCCTGGATGTCGTCGGAGAGCAGGTACTGTTCGGTGTAGAAGTAGATGGGTCCCACCGCCCAGTCCCGGCCGATGAGGAGGTCCTCGGCCTCGTGGAGGGCCTCCATCCGTGCCTCAGGATCGCTGGTCTGGCTGGCCCGGAGGATGGCGTCGTCGTAGTCGGCGCTGGAGTAGAAGGCGGTGTTGGTGCCGCTTCCGGTGACCCACATGCCCAGGAAGGACATGGGGTCGGTGTAGTCGGAGGTCCAGCCCATGCGGGAGAGCTGGTAGTCCCCCTGGAGGTAGCTCTGGAGGAAGGCGCCCCACTCCTGGCTCTTCAGGGTGACCTGGACGCCCAGCCCCTCCTGCCACATGGACTGGAGGGCCACCGCCACATTCTCGTTGCTCTCGTCGCTGTTGTAGAGGTATTCCACCGCCGGGAAGGTGCTCCGGTCGGTGTAGCCCGCCTCATCCAGCAGGCGGTTGGCCTCGGCCAGGTTCTCCTGATAGAGGGCCTCGGTGGTGGGGGCGGTCCAGTAGGAGCCGCCTTCGGTGCGGAAGTCGGAGCCCTCCCCGGCGTCGGAGACCCCGTTGGGCACGAAGCCGTCGGCGGGGACCTGTCCGCCCTGGACCACCTGCTCGGTGAGGTAGGCCGAGTCGATGGCCAGGGTGAAGGCCTTGCGCACCCGCCAGTCGTCAAAGGGGGCGCGGGTGTTCTGATAGGTTACATAGGAGGTGCCCAGGTAGTCCAGCAGGTGGAGCTCCCCACTCTCCAGCAGGGTGGAGACCCGGTCAGTGGGGACTTGATTGATGAAGTCCAGGTCCCCGGCCTGATAGGCGGTATACCGGGCGTTCACGTCGCCCATGAGCCGGAAGGTAATGGTGTCGGGACCCAGGGCGTCCCGGTCATAGTACTCCGGGTTCTGCTCCAGGACAATGGAGGAGGAGTGGGTCCAGCTCTGGAGCTTGTAGGGCCCGTTGCACAGATAGGTCTCGGGGCTCTGGGTCCACTGGTCGTTCCCCTCCACCACATCGGCGCGCAGGGGCATTAGGTTGGGGAAGGCGCACAGCTCCAGGAAGTAGGGGCAGTCGTAGCTCAGGTCCACCACGAAGGTATCCGCATCCGCCGCGGTGATACCAAGGGTGTCCAGGCTGTCCCGGGGGACCTCCACCCCTTGGGCGGCGTAGTCCTCGGCCTGGGCGGCGGTGAGAACGGCGCCGCTCTCCGGGTCCCGCCCGTAGACCACGGCGTCGTAATTGGTCACCATGGCCAGAAGGCCGATGTACCCCGCCGCCGTCTCCGGGTCGCACAGCCGCTTCCAGGAATAGGCGAAGTCCTCCGCCGTCACGGCCTGGCCATCCCACCAGCGGGCGTCCTCCCGCAGGGTGAAGGTATAGCGCACCGTGCCGTCGGCGTTGACCGTCTTTTCATAGTCCGCGGCCTGGCCGGTGGTGAGGCGGGCACCGGTGATGGGCGCGCCCTCCTCCTGGACCTCGCCGCTGTCCTCCCACTTCATCAGCCCCTCAAAGAGGTGATGGAGCAGGATACCGCCGTCCAGGGCGGAGTTGAGGGTGGGGTCGATGGTCTGGGGCTCCGAGGTAAAGCTCACCGCCAGGTCAAAGGCCTCCGTCCCGCCGGGTTGGGCGCTCTCTTCCGCCTCAGGGCCGCCGCAGCCCCCCAGCAGTCCGGCCAGGAGTGCCGCCGCAAGCAGCCCGGCGGCCGCTCGGATCTTCTTCATCGCAATCCCTCCACTGTAACTTTTCCCATCTCTGTTACAAATTTTTTGTGCCCGAAATGATTTCTCCTCAAAATGTAATTCTCATTATATCACATGTTTTCCCGAGCACAACATAAAAATTAAGATTTTCGTATATTTATGAAAAAAGCGGATAAAGATCGCCTTTATCCGCTTTCCGTCGATTCAGTTCTGGTCCGCGCCACACACCTGATGGCAGGCCGTCCAGTGTCCGGGGGACACCTCCCGCAGCGGAGGGCGCTTGCGGGCGCATTCCTCGGTGGCGTAGGGGCACCGGGGGTGGAAGGGGCAGCCCGTGGGCGGGCGCATGGGGGACGGGATCTCCCCCTGGAGGAGGATGCGCTTCCGGCTGCGGCTGGCCCGGGGATCGGGCACCGGCACGGCGGAGAGCAAGGTCTGGGTGTAGGGGTGAAGGGGGTGGACGCTCAGCTCGTCGCTCCCCGCCAGCTCCACCAGGGAGCCCAGGTACATGACTCCGATGCGGTTGGAGATGTGCCGCACCACGCTCAGATCGTGGGCGATAAAGAGGTAGGTGAGCCCCAGCTCCTTCTGCATATCCTCCAGCATATTCACCACCTGGGACTGGATGGACACGTCCAGGGCGGAGATGGGCTCGTCGCAGACGATGAACTCCGGGTCCACCGCCAGAGCCCGGGCGATGACCACCCGCTGCTGCTGGCCGCCGGAGAACTCGTGGGGGTAGCGACCCGCGTGTTCCGGCCGCAGGCCCACCTGCTCCAGGAGGGCCTCGATGCGCTCGGTCCGCTGGGCCCGGGTGCGGGCCAGATGGTGGATGTCGATGGCCTCGCCGATGATCTCCCCCACCGTCATCCGGGGGTCCAGGGAGGCGGCGGGGTCCTGGAAGATGATCTGCATCTTCCGCCGGTAGGGGAGCATGTCCACCGCGGTGGTCTTTCCCAGGGGCTTTCCGTCCTCCCCCAGGTCCCGGGCGAAGAGGGTGGTCCCATTATAAATGATACGCCCGCCGGTGGGCTCATAGAGCTGCAGCACCGTCCGGCCCAGGGTGGTCTTGCCACAGCCGCTCTCCCCCACCAGACCCAGGGTCTCCCCCCGGCGGATGGAGAAGGACACATCCTGCACCGCCTGGACGCCGGGGCCCTTCACTCCCTTGACGGGGAAGTATTTCCGCAGGTTCTGCACCTCCAGCAGTACATTGGCTTCACTCATGGTAGGCTCCTTCCCGCCGCGCTTGCAGCTGTTCCCGTACCCGCAGCCAGCAGGCCGCCCGGTGGCCCTCCCCCAGCGTCACGTCGGGGGGCGCCTTCTCCAGACACACCTGCATGCAGCTCTCACACCGGGGGGCGAAGGGGCACCCCGGCGGCGGGTCCAGCATGTCCACCGGCGTTCCCGGGATGGGGATGAGCCGCTCCCGGCTCCCTACATCCACCCGGGGCATGGACCGCAGCAGCCCCAGGGTATAGGGGTGGCCGGGGCGATAGAAAATGTCCTCCACGCCCCCCTGCTCCACAATGCGCCCGGCGTACATCACTGACACATTGTCGCAGATCTCGGCCACCACTCCCAAATTGTGGGTGATGAAGAGGATGCCCATGCCGGTCTTTTGCTGGATCTCCTTCATCAGGTCCAGGATCTGGGCCTGGATGGTCACGTCCAGGGCGGTGGTGGGCTCGTCCGCGATGAGGAGCTTGGGCTTGCAGATGAGGGCCATGGCGATCATCACCCGCTGGCGCTGGCCGCCGGAGAGCTGGTGGGGGTACTGCTTCATGCGCTTCTGGGGGTTGTTGATGCCCACCAGCTCCAGCATCTCCACCGCCCGGGCGTTGGCCTCATCCCGCTTCACGGTCCGGTCGTGGGCCCGCAGGGCCTCGGTGAGCTGGAAGCCCACGGTGTACACCGGATTGAGGCAGGTCATGGGGTTCTGGAAGATCATGGCCACCTCATTGCCCCGGAAGCGGGTCAGCTCCCCCTCGCTGAGGGAGAGCACGTCCCGCCCCTCGAAGGAGATGGATCCGCCCACCACCCGCCCGGTGGGGGGCAGCAAGCCCAGCACGGAGTAGGCCTCCACGCTCTTGCCGGAGCCGGACTCGCCCACGATACCCATGACCCCGCCCCGCTCCACGGTGTAGGAGATGCCGTTTACCGCCCGGACCTGTCCGACGGGGGTGAAGAAGGACACCCGGAGGTCCCGCACCTCCAGCAGTGCTCGTTGATGTTCCGCCATAGCGGCCTCCTCTCAAATAGCGGTCCTGGGGTCCAGCGCATCCCGCAGCCGGTCCCCCAGCACCTGGAAAGACAAAATCAGAAGCCCCAGCACCGCCGTGGGAAAGATCAGGCGGTAGGGGTAGGTATAAAGTGCGCCCAGCGCCTCCTGGATGAGGGCGCCCAGGCTGGTCATGGGGGCAGTGACGCCCACCCCCAGAAAAGACAGGAAGGACTCCAGGAAGATGGCCGTGGGGATCTGAAGGCAGACCGTGACGGCGATCTGTCCGGCGCAGTTGGGCAGCAGATGGCGCAGCACGATGCGCCGCCCCGAGGCGCCCAGGGCCCGGGCGGCGGTGACGTACTCCGTCTCCTTGAGCCGCAGCACTTCGCCCCGCACCACCCGGCTCAAACTCACCCAGTAGAGCCCGGCAAAGGTGAGGAGCATGGCGCACAGGTTGGGCCCCACCCGCAGGAGGGCCCGGGCCAGCTCCGACTCCGGATGTGCCTGGGCGAAGCTCTGAAAGAGGTCCCCCAGGGCGGTGGAGGCCAGCAGGATGACCAGCACCTCCGGCACCGAGGCCACCACCTCGGCCACGCGCTGCAATACCAGGTCGGTCTTGCCGCCCCGCCAGCCCGACACCGCGCCGTAGGTTGTGCCCACCGTCAGCACCAGCGCCCCCGCGGCCAGAGCCACGCACAGGGACACCCGGGTGCCCGCCATCAGCCGGGCCAGGGCGTCCCGGCCGAAGCGGTCGGTGCCCAGCAGGTGGGGAAAGACGAACTCCCCCGCCGCCCGGAGGGCCTCCTCCTCCGCCCCAAAGCCCAGGGGCGGCAGGTTTTCCGCCCCCCGGAGGAACGCATCATATCCGTAGGGCACCACCAGGGGCCCCAGAAAGGCAAAGAGGAAGAGGGCCGCCAGCAGCCCCAGGGCCAACCGGGCGGACTTGTCCCGCCGCAGCCGCCGCCAGGGCCCGTCCGGGGCGGTCCGAAGGGTCTGGGCCGCGCCCCGCCCCTCCGGCGGCACGGGGGTGAAATCAAAGGGCTCCGCCATGGGCCTGTCCCTCCTCTCCCAGCCGGACCCGTGGGTCGGCAGCGCGGCTGAGCAGGTCCCCCGCCAGGTTGCACCCGATGACCAGCGCCGCCAGAAAGACGGTGACGCCGGTGATGACCGGGTAGTCCCGGCTCTCCACCGCCCGCACCAGCACTGAGCCCAGCCCGGGGATGGAAAAGACCTGCTCCACCACAAAGCTCCCGCACAGGGCGAAGGCCAGCATGGGTGCCAGCAGCGCCAGCAGCGGCGGCAGGGCGCAGCGCAGGGCATGTCCGAACACCAGACGGCGGCGGGAGAGCCCCCGGGCCCGGGCCGAGCGGAGAAAATCGGTCTGGAGGTTCTCCAGCACTGCGGCCCGGGTCTGCCGGGCCAGGGTACACATGGGGTAGAGCCCCAGGGCAAAGCAGGGCAGCACATAGCTTTTGGCGCTGCCGTCGAAGGCGGCGGGGAACACCTTCAGTATGCCCCCGCACAGGGCGCACAGCAGCAGGGCAGCCACGGCGAAGCTGGGCAGGCACCCGCCCAGGGCGCACACCGCCCGGAACCCTTTATCGAAGGCCCGCCCCCGGCGGCAGGCGGCCAGGCACCCCAGGGGCACCCCCGCCAGCACCGCCCAGCCCAGGGCGAAAAGCCCCAGCCGGGCGGAGACGGGGAAGGACTCGGCGATGAGGGTATTCACCGCCGTACCCTGCCGCAGCTTGAGGGACACCCCCAGGTCCAGGTGCAGAAGGTCCCACAGATAGCTCCCCACCTGGGCCGGGAGGGGCCGGTCCAGCCCGTAGCGGGCGTCCAGCACCGCCTCCCGCTGCCCGGAGTTGTGCTTCACATCCAGCCAGGGGTCCCCCGGCGCGGAGCGGGTGAGGACCACGGCCAGACAGGCCACCGCCAGCAGGGCGAGGACCGCCGTCCCCAGGCGCTGGGCGATGTATCGGACCATGGCATTCCCCTCCCCCTCCGCCCAGGGGCGGTGTATGTAGTCGCCCCTATCCTACCATGTTCCCTCCGGATTGGCAAGAAATTCGCCCTAACGGCCCACCAGCACCGGCTGGAGCTGCTGCCCGGCCAGGGCGGCCGCCACGGCCTCGGGAACTTTGGAGAAGTCGGCCACCAGGGAGGTGGGCTTCCCCACCGGGTCGTCCTGGCCGAAGGGGACAAAATAGATGTTGCGCTTATCCAGCAGGGCCCCGATGTTCTTGGCCGAGGCGGAGAGGCCGTCGTTGGTGGCTAGAGCGATGACCACCGGGCGGCCGTTGCGCAGGTGGGCCTTGGCGGCCATGGTCACCGAGGAGTCGGTGGCCCCCGCCGCCAGTTTGGCCAGGGTGTTGCCCGTACAGGGGCAGATGACCAGCACATCCAGCAGCTTCTTGGGGCCGATGGGCTCCGCCTTCTCCACCGTGTCGATGACCCGGCGGTCACAGATACGCTCCACCTCCCGCATCAGGTCGTGGGCGGTGCCGAAGCGGGTGTCGGTGGCCGCGCACCGCTCGGAGACGATGGGCACCACCGTCTCATACCGGGCCTTCACCTGCTCCAGGGCCTCCACGGCTCTGGCGTGGGTGCAGAAGGACCCGCAGAATGCAAATCCAACGCGCTGTTGTTCCATGCTCACACTCCCAATTCATTGAGGATATTGTAGATGGTGCTCCGGATGCTCTTTCCGGCGGTCACCGGGGCCACCTTGCCGGGCAGGGACAGGGCCCACACCGCCTGCACGCCCAGACGGCGGGCCGCCGCCAGGTCCACCCCGCCGGGCTTGGAGGCCAGGTCGATGACCAGACACCCGGGTTTGAGCTCGGCGAGGGCCTCCGCCCCCAGCAGGCGGCTGGGGACCGTGTTGACGATGAGGTCAAAGGCACACAGCCAGCCCCGCAGCTCGCCGCTGTGCTCGGCGTGAAAGCCCCGCTCCTCGATCCAGGCCAGGTCCGACCACTTCCGGGCGGCCACGCTGACCCGGGCCCCCAGGGCGGAAAGGCGGGGCGCCAGCGCCCGCCCCAGCCGTCCGTAGCCCAGGACCAGGGCGCGGCAGCCGTGAAGGGTGATGGGCAGCTCCTCCAGCGCGATCTGGATGGCCCCCTCAGCGGTGGGCACCGCGTTGGCCACCGCCAGCTCCTCCCGGGCGAAGTAGTCCCGCAGCACCAGCTCCCGGCGCTGGATGGCCGCCCGGGCCGCCTCCTCCACCCGCCCGGCGCACAGGATCTGGCCCGGCCGGGCGGCGGCCAGCACCTCCTCCAGCGCCACCGGGCGCTTAGCCATGGGGGCGTTCACCGTCCCCCCCTCGCCCTGCATGGGGAGGGGCAGCACGATGCAGTCGGCCAGATCCAGGCCGCTCAGACCCTCTGCCGCCAGGGCCTCCCCTGTCAGGTCCCCCGCCCCCTCCAGGGCATAGGTATGTACCGTGTGGCCGTCGGCGGCCAGCAGCCCGGCCAGGCAGGCCTGCCGCTGATCGCCCCCCACGACCCAAAAATCCAGCTCATGTCTCATGGCGCACTCCTCCGTTCTCGCCGGCTGTACCATCCTATTCCGCCGGGGCACGGGGGTGACAATGGGTCCCAAAACCGGACCGTTTACCTGATTTCTGCCCCTTTCCTCTTGTGAGTTTGGGCGCGGGGCATTATAATAGGTAAGAATATATGCACTTTATTGCAGAAGGAAGGTAAAACCAATGCTCTTTGCACAATTCGACCGCTGTCGCTATGCCCGCGCTCCTCTGGTGGAGGTCATCTGCCAGCTTCGTTTCCCCACCATCCTGTCCATCGGGACCCAGGAGCCGGCCCAGTTCCAGGAGCTGATCCGCCACGACTTCCCCCGCTACGCCGCCAAGCAGGAGCAGCTGCCTCCCAAGGTGGTGCCCGGCCCCAAGCCCACCGTGCAGCCCCAGCCCCCCATCACCAACTACCACTTCATCTCGGAGGACGGGCGCTGGAAGCTGAACCTGACCCAGAACTTCATCTCCCTGTCCACCGTGGCCTATCCCCAGTGGGAGGAGTTCGCCCGCCGGCTGGACAAGCCTCTGGCCTCCTTCATCGACCTCTATAAGCCCGACTTCTTCGACCGCATCGGCCTGCGGTATATCAACGCCGTCTCCCGCCAGCGCCTGGGTCTCACCGACCTGCTGTGGGACGACCTCATCCAGACCCCCTACCTTGGTATCCTGGGTGAGCCCGACGTGGACGAGACCGAAGTGGGCAAGTGCAGCATCGATATCGAGAGCAAGCTGGCCGGTGACTGCCGCCTGAAGGTCCACGCCGGCCCCGGCCTGCTGAGCGCCGCCGGCAAGAAGGACCCGGAGCCCAAGTTCATCCTGGATCAGGACCTGTCCTCCTCCGGCAAGATCACCGCCGAGCAGATCCCCGCCAAGCTGGACCGGCTCCACCAGTACGCCGACGGTCTCTTCCAGGCCGCCATCACCGACGAGCTGCGCCAGGCCATGGGCCCCCTGCCTCTGGACTGAGAAGGAGGGGTTGGCATGACCACGGTCCGCGCCGCCGTCCCCGCCGATCTGGAGCCCCTGTGGGCCCTGGTGGAGCGGGCGGTGTCCCACATGAACGCCATCGGCAACCCCCAGTGGGGGGCGGACTACCCCACCCGGGCCCACTATGAGCGGGACCTGGAAGCCGGGGAGTTCTATGTGGCGGTCAATGAAGAGGGCCGGGTACTGGGCTGCGCCTGCATCAACGGGGACGAGTCCCCCGAGTACGCCGAGGTGGCCTGGGCCTACACCGGGCCTGTGCTGTCGGTCCACCGTCTGGCGGTGGACCCGGCCGTCCAGCGGCAGGGCGTGGCCACCGCCCTCATCGCCCACGCCGAGGGCCTGGCCCGCAGCCGGGGCGTGAAGGCCCTCCATGTGGACACCTACGCCAAAAATGACCGGATGCAGGCCCTCTTCCGCAAGCGGGGCTACGTCCAGCGGGGGGACATCTCCCTCCACGGCCGTCCGCTCCGCTATCCCTGCTTTGAAAAGCTGCTCATGGAGTGATTTTTTCATGAAAAAATTACTGATCGTTGTGGATTATCAGGTGGACTTTGTGGACGGCGCCCTGGGCTTTGCCGGGGCGGAGCGTCTGGACGGGCCCATCGCGGCCAAGATCGCCGAGTACCGCGCCGCCGGGAACGACGTGGTGTTCACCTACGACACCCACGGCGCCAACTACGCCGCCACCCAGGAGGGGCGCAAGCTCCCCGTGGCCCACTGCATCGCGGGCAGCGCCGGGTGGGAGCTCTACGGGGAGACCGGCAAGGTTGCCTCCCCCGACGACCTGCGCTTCCGCAAGCCCACCTTCCCCTCCCTGGAGCTGGCCGAGTGGCTGAAGGGCCGCGCCTACCAGCAGGTGGAGCTGTGCGGCCTGGTGTCCCACATCTGCGTCCTGTCCAACGCCGTGATGGTGAAGGCCGCCCTCCCCGAGACGGAGATCGTGGTGGACGCCGCCCTCACCGCCAGCTATGACCCCGTCCTCCACGAAAAGGCCCTGGACGTGCTGGAGGGCCTTCAAATCACCGTGCTCCACCGCTGAGGCGGCGGAAAGGAAATCGAGGTTTTCCGTATGAAACAGCATATGAACTACACCATGCTCTGCGACTTCTATGAGCTGACCATGGCCAACGGCTACTTCCAGACCGGCATGGCCGATCAGATCTGCTACTTTGACGTGTTCTTCCGCAATGTGCCCGACGGAGGCGGCTTCGCCATCGCCGCGGGCCTGGAGCAGATCATCGACTATATCAACGACCTGCGCTTTGACGAGGAGGACATTGAATACCTGCGCGGGAAGGGCGGCTTCTCCGAGGCGTTCCTGGAGTATCTGCGCACCTTCCGCTTCACCGGGGACATCTGGGCCGTGCCGGAGGGCACCCCCATCTTCCCCCGGGAGCCCATCCTCACCGTCCGGGCCCCCGCCATCCAGGCCCAGTTCATCGAGACCTATCTCCTGCTGTGCCTGAATCACCAGTCCCTCATCGCCACCAAGTCCAACCGCATCGTCCGGGCTGCCTCCGGCCGTCCGGTCAGCGAGTTCGGCTCCCGCCGGGCCCAGGGGTCCGACGGCGCCCTGCTGGGCGCCCGGGCGTCCTATATCGCCGGGTGCGCCGGCACCGCCTGCACCCTGGCCGATGAGCTCTACGGCTCCCCCGCCGGCGGCACCATGGCCCACTCCTGGGTGCAGATGTTCCCCGACGAGTACACCGCCTTCAAGACCTACTGTGAGCTCTACCCCCACTCGGCCACCCTGCTGGTGGACACCTACAATGTGCTGAAGTCCGGCGTGCCCAACGCCATCAAGGCCTTTAAAGAAGTCCTCCTGCCCCAGGGCATCACCAACTGCGCCATCCGCCTGGACTCCGGCGACCTCACCTACCTGTCCAAAAAGGCCCGGGCCATGCTGGACGCGGCGGGCCTCACCCAGTGCAAGATCGTGGCCTCCAACGCCCTGGACGAGTATATCATCCGGGACCTCCTCCTCCAGGGAGCGGCCATCGACTCCTTCGGCGTGGGCGAGCGGCTCATCACCTCCAAGAGCGAGCCGGTGTTCGGCGGCGTGTACAAGCTGGCCGCCATCGAGGACAAGGATGGCAACATCATCCCCAAGATCAAGATCAGCGCCAACCCCGACAAGATCACCAACCCCCACTTCAAGAAGGTCTACCGCCTCTTCGACAACGAGTCCGGAAAGGCCTTTGCCGACCTCATCACCCTCTGGAACGAGAGCGTGGACGAGAGCGCCCCGCTGGAGCTCTTCGACCCCGACGCCACCTGGAAGCGCAGCACCGTCACCGACTTCACCGCCAAGGAGCTGCTGGTGCCCATCTTCCAGAACGGCAAGCAGGTGTATACCTCCCCCTCCATCACCGAGATGCGCTCCTACTGCGCCTCCCAGGTGGAGCTGCTGTGGGACGAGGTCAAGCGCTTCGAGAACCCCCACACCTACTATGTGGACCTGAGCCAGACCCTGTGGGACATCAAACAGGACCTGCTCAAACAGCGGGGCGGCCGCTGATCCGCCTCCACGCCCGCCGCGGTTTTTGTGCCGCGGCGGGTCTTTTTTCTCCGCTTCTACCGGCAGCTCCGGTACTAGTTAAAGAAATTTTAATGCTTTTTGCCGTTCCTTTTACGGCAATGCTGTGATAAAATGAGACTAACCGTGTGTGAACGAACCAATGCAGAGGTGTCAAACATGACTCAAAGCTATGATTGTCTGGTCATCGGCGCGGGCTTTGCCGGCGCGGTGGCCGCCCGGGAACTGGCGGAGCGCGGTGGAAAGCGTGTCCTGGTGCTGGAGCGCCGGAACCACATCGCCGGCAACGCCTACGACCTGCCCGACGAGGCCGGCGTGGTCATCCACCAGTACGGGCCCCATATCTTCCACACCCGGGACCGCCGGGTGTACGACTATCTCTCCCGCTTCACCCGCTGGCGCGACTACCAGCACCGGGTGGTGGCCAACGTCCACGGTGTGGAGATGCCCGTCCCCTTCAACCTGACCAGCCTGGAGCTGGCCTTCGGCAAGGAGAAGGCCCAGCGTCTGGAGGAGAAGCTCATCGCCCAGTACGGCGCGGAGGAGAAGGTCACCATTCTGGACCTGCGCAAGAACGAGGACCCGGAAATTTCCGCGCTGGCCGACTATGTGTACGAAAACGTGTTCCTCCACTACACCATGAAGCAGTGGGACCAGTCCCCGGAGGAGATCGACCCCAACACCACCGCCCGGGTGCCGGTGTTCCTCTCCCGGGATGACCGCTACTTCCAGGACCCCTGGCAGGGCATGCCCCTGGACGGGTACACCGCCCTGTTCCGCAACCTCCTGGACCACCCCAACATCACCGTGGAGCTGGGCGTGGACGCCCGCACCCGCCTGACCCTGCACGAGGGCGGCGTGGAGCTGGACGGCGTGCCCTTCCCCGGCATCGTCATCTACACCGGCGCGGTGGACGAGCTCTTTGGCTGCCGCTACGGCCGCCTGCCCTACCGCACCCTGGAGTTCCGCTTTGAGACCCATCCGGTGGAGTGGTATCAGTCCCACGGCACTGTGAACTACACGGTGAGCGAGCCCTGGACCCGCATCACCGAGTTCAAGTACCTCACCGGCCAGGAGCTCCCCGACCGCACCACCATCGCCAAGGAGATCTCCCACGCCTACACCGGCGCCGAGGGTGAGACTCCCTACTACGCTATCATCAACCCCGCCAACAACGCCCTCTACGCCCAGTACCGCACGCTGTGCTCCAACCTGGGGCAGTTCTACCTGCTGGGCCGTCTGGCCGAGTACAAATACTACAACATGGACGCCATCGTGGCCCGCGCCCTGTCGCTGTGCGATGACCTCCTGCAACGGAAGGAGTGACCCCTGTGGAGAAGCTGATCACCTTCGCCGTCCCCTGCTACAATTCCGCGGCCTACATGGACCACTGTGTGGAGACCCTTCTCACCGGCGGAAAGGACATCGAGATCATTCTGGTGGACGACGGCTCCACCAAGGACGACACCCCCGCCATCTGCGACCGCTATGCCGAGCAGTACCCCGGCATCGTCCGGGCCATCCACCAGCCCAACGGCGGCCACGGCGAGGGCGTCAACCAGGGCATCCGCAACGCCTCGGGCCTCTACTACAAGGTGGTGGACTCCGACGACTGGCTGGACGCGGACGCGCTGAAAAAGGTGCTGGACAAGCTGCGCCAGTTTGCCAAGATGAAGCGCCCGGTGGACATGATGATCGCCAACTACGTCTACGAGCACGTGGAGGACCAGACCCAGAAGGTCATGCGCTACACCAACGTGTTCCCCCAGGACCGTATCTTCAACTGGTCCCAGATCGGCCGCTTCCGCCCCTCCCAGTACCTGCTGATGCACTCGGTGATCTACCGCACGGAGCTGCTGCGCAAGTGCAATCTGGAGCTGCCCAAGCACACCTTCTATGTGGACAACATCTTTGTCTATCAGCCCCTGCCTTACGTCAAGACCATGTACTACATGGATGTGGACCTGTACCGCTACTTCATCGGCCGCGCCGACCAGAGCGTCAACGAGAAGGTCATGGTCACCCGGGTGGATCAGCAGCTGCGGGTCACCCGACTGATGATCGACGCCCACGACCTGAACCGCGTCCACGCCGCCATGCCCAAGCTGAGCCGGTACATGTTCAACTATCTGGCCATGATGATGACCATTTCCTCCATCTTCCTCATCATCGACGGCTCCCCCGAGGCGCTGGGCAAGCGCACCCAGCTGTGGGAGTACCTGCGCACGGTGGACCGGCACATCTATCACAAGATGAAGTACCGCGCCGTGTCGGCGGTCTCCAACATCCCCGGCTATCAGGGCCGGAAGCTGTCGGTGGGCCTCTACCGGCTGGCCCGGAAGATCTACAAGTTCAACTGAGCAAGCAAAAAACGCGGGCGCGCCCTTGGGACGCACCCGCGTTTTTGTTCAATCCAGGATCTGAATGGCGGCTCCCAGCACACCCGAGCCGATGTAGACGCTGAGGGTGGCGTCCATCTCGCCGGGCCAAAGGTGCTCGTACTGGGGGAAGCGCTCCCGCAGCTTGCCCGCCAGCTCGTTCATCTCGACGGGGGCGCCGCCGTTGGCCACCGCCAGATTGTACCGCTTTCCGGGCTCCAGATGGCTCTCCAGCAGCTCCAGGAGCTTGCCCTGCACCGCCTTGCGGCCCCGCACCTTGGCCACGCTGGAGAGCTGGCCGTCGGCAGCAAAGCCGCACAGAGGCTTGATGTTCAGCACCGTCCCCGCCAGAGCGGTGATCTTGCCGATGCGCCCGCCCTTCTGGAGGTACTCCAGGGTGTCCACCGAGAAGAAGGGGAAGGTATTTTCAATGAGCTGGGGCACCCGGCGGTCCCGGAGCTCGGCAAAGCTCATGCCTGCCTGGATGTCCTCCCACACCTGGAGGATCATCATGCCCATACCCAGGCTCCCGCTGAGGGAGTCAAAGGCGGCGATCTCCAGGTCCTCCCGGGTCTCGGCCTGGAGGCGCACCATGTTGTACGTCCCCGAGAGGCCGGAGGACAGGTGGATGGCGATGACCTTCTCATAGCCCGCCGCGGCGATGCGCTCCAGGGTGTCCTTCACCGTGCCGCCGTCGGGGAGGGAGGTCTTGGGCAGCTCTCCCGCCGCCAGCCGGGCGTACACGTCGCTGGCAAACAGGTCCACTCCGTCGGAGTACTCCCCGTCCTTGCAGCGGATCTTCAGCGGCAGCACGAAAATCGGCTTGTCCGCCCGCAGCACCCCGCTCAGGTCTGCGCAGGAATCGGTCAGAAGGGCGATCTTCTCCGGGTTCCCCCCGTTGGCGCTCCACTGGCTTGACAAGTTCATCATCCCATTCTATCATTTGATTGGCCGTTGGCCATACCTTCGCATAACAACGTTATGTGACTATTATACTCATCCTGAGCCCCCCATGTCAAGAGAAAGGAGGCGCCGCACGTGGAATACCAGCAGCGCCGGAAGGAGCAGGCCCGCCAGACCGAGCAGGCCATTTTACAGGCGGCCATGGACCTCTCCCGGCAGAAAGCCTTTGACAAGGTCTCGGTACGGGACATCTGCCAGAAAGCCGGGATCACCACCGGCGCGTTCTACCATCACTTCAAGTCCAAGGACGAGATGCTGCTGCGGGGCTTCGCCCCCCTGGACCGGTACATGGAGGAGGCCCTGGCCGGCCACGAGAGCGACCCGCCGCTGGAGCGCCTCTGGCTCCTGCTGACCACTTATGCCAACTTCATGGAGTCCCTGGGCTGGGAGCTGGTGACCCGCTACTACCAGCAGCGGCTGGGCACGCCCCCCTCCCACTCCATCGACCCCCACCGCTTCACCTACCGCTCCATGGTGGAGTGCCTCCGCCAGTGTGAGGACCAGGGGCGGCTCCCCGCCGGGTACTCCCCGGAGTGGATGGCTGACTTCCTCTTCCGCCACTTCCGCGGCGTGGTCATTGACTGGATCGTCCACCAGGGGAGCTATCCACTTCTCTCCAAGCTGGAGCAGGATTACATTCTATTCTCCCACATTTTTCAAAAGGCATAAACAAACGAGCCCGCACCTTTTGGTGCGGGCTCGCTGCGCTTATTTTCCGATGAAGAGCTGGACCCAGGCGCCGTCCTGATAGCCGACGCCGATGTGGGTGAAGTTCCCGTTCAGGATGTTGGCCCGGTGGCCCTCGGAGTTCATCCACCCCTCCACCACCGCTTCGGCGGTGGGGTAGCCTCTGGCGATGTTCTCGCCGGCGCTCCGGTAGCCGCTGACGCCGCACTGGCTCAGCACCGTGAAGCAGCTGGTCCCGTCCGGTCGGTCGTGGGAGAAGTACTCCGCCACCTCAGGGGCCCGGACATCCGCCGCCGCGTCCAGCTCCGGCAGGGTGGACAGAGGCGCAAGGCCCTCCTTGGCCCGCTCCTCATTCACCAGGCGCACCACCTCGGCCTTCACATCCGCCGCCGGGGTAGGAGTCGGGGTCGGCGTGGGAGTCGGCGTCGGCGTGGGAGTCGGCGTGGGGCTGGGCTGGGAGGCCGGGTCACTGGTGATGAGGATGCTCTGGCTCTCCTGATCCCAGTCCACCCCAAAGCCCATCCAGTTGCCCAGGTCGCGGAGCTTGAAGTAGTTGTTCTGGGCGATGGTATAGGCCTGGATCTGCACCTGGGCGTCGTCCAGGTAGATGGGGGACCGGTTGTAGAACGCCGTCCGCGCCTCGCCGGAGGGGGCAGAGAACTCCCCGCCCGCCACAGTGTAGGGCTCGCCGGTGAGGATGCGGATGCTCCCGGCGGCGCTGTCCCAGGTCACGTCGAACTGGGCCTGGGTGCCGGAGAGCACGTAGGCGATGTCCCGAAGCTTGAAGTAATTGGTGCCGCCGCTGCCCTCAAAGACGGTATAGGCGTCAAACTGCACCTCTTTCCCGTCCACCAGGACGCGGGAGGCGTTGGAGTCCGCGGTGACGGTCTCCTCCGCCGCGCTGGCGGAGAAGAGCATGCTCCCGCCCAGGGCCACACACAGAGCCAGGGCGAGGACGATCCAGCTTTTCTTCATGTCGACCTCTCCTTTGCGCCGCTCCCGTTACTGGGGGCGGTCCTCAAAATAATCCCGGGTCTGCTGGGCGTTGCGCATGACCTCGTCCCGCAGGGCCTCCAGGGAGGGGAATTTCCGCTCCCCCCGCAGGCGCTTGTAGAACTCCATGCGGATGCTCTGCCCGTACAGATCCCCGTGGAAATCCAGAATGAAGCCCTCGGCGTTGACCCGGTTGCCGTCGTCCACGGTGGGCCGGGTACCCACGTTGGTCACCGCCATATGGGTCTCGCCCCCCTCGAAGCACACCTTGCAGGCGTACACGCCGTAGGCGGGCACCAGCACCCCGGCGGGGAACTGAAGGTTCACCGTGGGGAAGCCCAGGGTGGAGCCCAGGTGCTTGCCCCGGGCCACGGTGTTGGTGAGGGTGTGGGGATGGCCCAGAAATTCCAGGGCCCGCTCCATCTCGCCCTGGGCCACCAGGGTGCGGATGTACGTGGAGGAGACGGTGCGGCCGTCCACCTCCACCTTGGGGATGATGTCGCACCCGATGCCCAGCTCCCGGCAGGTCTCCTGCAGGCGCTGGGGGTCTCCCTCCCCCTTGTAGCCGAAGTGGAAGTCGTGGCCCGCCACCAGGTGGACCGCGCCGTGCTCGGCCACCAGGTACTCGATGATGAACTCCCGCCAAGGCATGCGCATCATGCGCTCATCGAAATGGGCCACGATGACGTCCCGGACGCCGTAGTACCGCCGCATCAGGTCCGCCCGGTCGGTGGGGGAACTGAGCAGGGGCAGGGGGCTGCCCAGGATGCACTTTTCGGGATGGGTGTCGAAGGTCACCGCCGCCGGGACGGCGTCCAACTCCCGGGCGCGCTCGGTCACCCGGTTCAGGAGGGCCCCATGGCCCCGGTGTACGCCGTCAAAAAAGCCCAGCGCGATGACGCGCTTCGTCTGTTCGTGATTCACTGTGTTTACACCTCAAAAAAGCTCTTGATTGTGGTCATCCGGCCGCTCCGCAGCTCCCCCAGCAGGAGGAACTGGCCCTGGGGGCCGTAGACCCGATAGGTGCCGTCCTCCCCCTCCTGGGGGAAGGCGGCGCCGTTGCGGGCGGATTTTTCCCGCCGCTCGTCCACCGTCAGCGCCGGATAAGTGGAAAAGTAGGCGTCTACCGGCAGCAGGAGGGACTGCTCCTCTCCCCGCTCCGCCGCCTCGGCCACCTGCTCCAGGGTCACCGCGGTGGAAAGATCGAACCCCGCCGCCTTAGTCCGCCGCAGGGCGCTCATGCACCCGCCGCAGCCCAAGGCCTGGCCGATGTCGTGGCAGAGGGTGCGCACGTAGGTGCCCTTGGAGCACGCCACCCGCAGGCGGTACTCGTCCGGTCCGGTCTGCTCCAGCACCTCCAGGGTGTGGATAGTCACCGGCCGGGGCTTGCGCTCCACCTCCACCCCCTTCCGGGCCAGCTCGTAGAGCTTCTGGCCCTTCACCTTCAGGGCGGAGTACATGGGGGGCACCTGGAGGATGTCCCCCCGGAAGGGGGCCAGGGCCTCCTCCAGCTCGGCCCGGCCCACGCTTACGGGCCGCTGTTCCAGGATATTTCCGGTGGTGTCCTGGGTGTCGGTGATAACGCCGAGTTTTAACCCAGTGATATACTCCTTTCCGGCTTCGGCGGCGAACTCCACGGCCCGGGTGGCCCGGCCCACAAAGACCGGCAGCACTCCGGTGGCCATGGGGTCCAGGGTGCCGGCGTGGCCCACCCGCTTCTCGTGGAAGAGGCGGCGGCACCGGGCCACCACGTCGTGGCTGGTCCAGTCCACCGGCTTGTCGATGACGACGATGCCGTTAGCCATGGTCCCGCACCTGCCGGATGGCGGCCACGATGGCCTCCTCAGCCTCGGCCAGGGAGCCCTTGGTGTTGCACCCGGCGGCAGCGGCGTGGCCGCCGCCCCCCAGCTGGGCGCAGACCTGGGTGCAGTTCACGGTGTCGCTGCGCACCGACAGCTTGCAGCCCCCCTCCGGCTTCTCCCGGATGGTGACCGAGGTGAGCACGCCCTCGATCTGGCCCAGGAAGGCGGCGATGTCCTCCAGGTCCTCCTCGGTGGCCCCGGCCTCGTCCAGGAGGGAGAGGGACACGGGGGCGATGGCGATGGTGCCGCCGTCGTGGCGGTGCATCCGCTCGGTGAGGAGCCGCTCCACCTGGAGCCGGGCCCAGGACTTGGTGCGGAAGTGGCGCTTGTTGAGGGCGAAGGTGTCGATGCCGGTCTCCATCAGGGCCGCTACGATGCGGTGGGTCCCGGCGGTGGTGTTGCTGTACTGGAAGCAGCCGGTGTCGGTGGACACCGCCACATAGAGGGGCACCGCCATATCGGAGGTGACCGCTCCCAGCTCGTGGAGGATGTCGTAAATGAGCTCACCGCAGGCCGCCCGCCCGGCGTCCACACAGGTCACCTTGGCAAAGAACTCCTGGGAGGGGTGGTGGTCGATGGCCAGGTCAATGCCCCGTTCCAGCCACTTCTGTCCCTCCTGAGTGAAGAGGTTGCGGGCGGCGATGTCGGTGGACACCACCGTCTCGGGCTCATAGCCCTCGGGGGCCAGATAACCCTCCAGATAGGGGGTAAAGAGGTGGGTCTCCCCGGTGCCGGGGCAGATGTGGGCGGTCTTGCCCAGATGCCGCAGTCCCTCGCACAGGGCGGCAGCGCAGCCGATGGTGTCGCCGTCGGGCCGCTTGTGGGTCAGGATGAGATAGCGGTCGTGGGCCTTCAGGAAGGCGGCGGCCTCCTGGTAGGTGATGCTGTTCATTCCTCGTCCTCCGCGTCCAGGTTGATGTGGGCGTTGGCGGGGTTGGCGGGCTTGACCACCTCGGGGTCCCGGAGCATGCTGAGGATGTGGGCGCCCTTGCCGATGGAGTCGTCCTCCACAAAGAGGAGCTCCGGGGTGTAGCGCAGCTTCAGGGCGGAGCCCAGCTCCCGGCGCAGATAGCCGGCGGCGGACTTGAGGCCCTTGACCACTTCCTTCACGTCGCTCTTATCCAGCACGCTGACGTAGATCTTGGAATAGCGCAGGTCGGGGGTGGTCTCCACCGCCGTGATGGACACCAGGCCGTGGACCCGGGGGTCCTTCACCGTGCGGATGAGGGTGGCCAGCTCCCGCTGGATCTCCTCGTTGATGCGTCCGATGCGATTACTTGCCATACTTGTTCTCCTATCATGCAGCAAAGACCCGTCCCCTCCTCAAATGAATTGGGGACGGAACGGGTCTTTTTTGGTTGTGTGAAATGGGATATTGCTAGAGGATCAGACCTCGATCTGCTCCACCGCAGCGTTAAGAACATTTGCCGGTGGCAAATGTTTCGCGTAGGCCGGCACGGCTATGCCGGCCCGGGGGCACCGAAGTAGACGGATCAGACCTCGATCTGCTCCATCAGGAACGCCTCGATGACGTCGCCCTGCTTGATGTCCTGGAACTTCTCGAAGGTGATGCCGCACTCGTAGCCCTGGGCGACCTCCTTCACGCTGTCCTTGAAGCGCTGGAGGGAGGCGATGGCGCCGTCGTAGATGACCACGTTGTCCCGCAGCAGGCGCATCTGGGCGCCGCGCTGCATCTTGCCGTTGGTGACGTAGCAGCCGGCCACCATGCCCACGTTGGTGATACGGAACACCTCGCGGACCTCGGCCTGGCCCAGCTCCACTTCCTTGAACTTGGGCGCCAGCATGCCCTTCATAGCGGTCTCGATCTCGTTGATGCAGTCGTAGATGACCCGGTACATCCGCATATCCACCTTGTTGCGGGCGGCGGACTCCTTGGCGTTGTTGTCGGGGCGGACGTTGAAGCCAACAATAATGGCGTTGGAGGTGGTGGCCAGCATGACGTCGCTCTCGTTGATGGCGCCCACCGCGCAGTGGATGACCCGGACCCGGACCTCGTCGTTGGAGATCTTCTCCAGGGAGGCCTTGACGGCCTCGGCGGAGCCCATCACGTCGGCCTTGACGATGATGGCCAGCTCCTTCATCTCGCCCTGCTTGATCTGGCTGAACAGATCCTCCAGGGACACCTTCTGTCCCACGGGGCCGGAGGCGGCCATCTTCTGCTCGTGCTTGCGCTGCTCCACCAGCTCGCGGGCCATGCGCTCGTCGGCCACGGCGTGGAAGTCGTCACCGGCGTTGGGCACCTCGCTCATGCCGATGATCTCCACAGGCACGGAGGGGCCGGCCTCGTTGAGCTTCTGGCCGCGGGCGTTGGTCATGGCGCGGACACGGCCCACGGCGGTGCCGGCGATGATGACGTCGCCCTGGTGCAGGGTACCGTTCTGCACCAGCAGGGTGGCCACAGGGCCGCGGCCGCGGTCCAGGCGGGCCTCGATGACGGCGCCGTGGGCGGAGCGGTTGGGGTTGGCCTTGAGCTCCTGCATCTCGGCGGTCAGGTTCACCATCTCCAGGAGGTTGTCGATGCCCTCGCCGGTCTTGGCGGAGATGGGGCAGATGATGGTGTCGCCGCCCCACTCCTCGGGCACCAGCTCGTACTTGGTGAGCTGCTCCTTGATGCGCTCGGGGTCGGCCTCGGGCTTATCCATCTTGTTGATAGCCACGATGATGGGGATCTTGGCGGCCTTGGCGTGGTTGATGGACTCCACGGTCTGGGGCATGATACCGTCGTCGGCGGCCACCACCAGGATGGCGATATCGGTGATCATGGCGCCGCGGGCGCGCATGGCGGTGAAGGCCTCATGGCCGGGGGTGTCCAGGAAGGTGATCACTTTGCCGCCCACGTCCACCTGATAGGCGCCGATGTGCTGGGTGATGCCGCCGGCCTCGCCCGCAGCCACGTGGGCCTTGCGGACGTAGTCCAGCAGGGAGGTCTTGCCGTGGTCGACGTGGCCCATGACCACCACCACGGGGGCGCGGGGGAGCAGATCCTCCTCCTTGTCCTCGGCGGTGTCGATGAGGCGCTCCTCGATGGTGACGATGACCTCCTTCTCCACCTTGCAGCCCATCTCCTCGGCGATGATGGCGGCGGTGTCGAAGTCGATGATGTCGCTGAGGGAGGCCATGACGCCGTTCTTCATCAGGGTCTTGACCACCTCGGCGCCGGTCTTTTTCATGCGGGAGGCCAGCTCGCCCACGCCGATCTCATCGGGGATGAGGACCTTGACGGGGGCCTTCTTGGCGATCTCCTGCTGGAGGCGGCGCATGCGGTCCTGCTCCTCCTGCTTGCGCTTGTTGCCGAAGTTGCCGCCCTTGCGCTGGTTGGCGTTGCGGCCCTGGAACTTCTGCTTGCCGGCCTGCATCTGCTTGGTCTTGCCGGCGGCCAGGTCCTCCAGGCGCTCGTCGTACTTCTCCAGGTTGACGTTGCCGGCCTTGCGGGTGTCCACGATCTTCTTCTCGGGCACGCGGCTGGCGGGCTTGTTCCCGGCGGCGGGCTGGGCGTTGTTGTTGGCCTTCTGGCTCTGAGCCTGGGCCTGGGGCTGGGCCGCGGGACGGGCAGGGGCGTTGCCGCCGGCCTTCTGGCCCTGGGGCTTGCCGCCGTTGTTGTGGTTGTTCTGGTTGTTCTTGGGACCCTGCTGGCCCTGGGGCGCGGCGGGCTTGGCATTGGCCGCGGCCTTGGGCTCGTGGTAGACATCGGCATAGATGCTCTCGATGCTCTCCACCTGGTTGTGCTGGGTCAGATAGTCGAAGATCACAGAAAGCTCGCTGTCGCCCAGGACCTGCATATGGTTCTTGGGCGTGCTGGCGTACTCGGTGAGAATATCCGCGATCTCCTTGGAGTTGCGGCCAAAGTCCTTGGCCACCTCATGCACTCGATACTTATTGTTCAGCAAATAAAGCCACCTCCACGTCGGGACTTGTGCCAACGAGAAAACGCAAAGGCTCTTTGCGCTTTCTGATTGGAACAAGTCCGCTGTCTCTGTACTTGATCGTTCCGGACAGTCTATCCATCCCGGCGCTGTCCCGGCCGGTCCGGGCGGCGTTTCCGTCCGGATTGCCCCTCTTTGGGCGGCGCTGCCCAGGGCTTATGCTGAGCGGCAGCCCGTGCCTTGGCGCGGGTCCGCTTCTTCTTCTGGCGGGTGAGGGTCCGGCGGGCCCGCTCCCGCAGAGTCTCCGCCACTTCGCCGTAGGCCTCGGCGTCCATCCGGGCCAGGGCTCCGGCCACGGCGCCGGCGAGGCCCATGTCGGTGACGGCCAGCACGGCGCACTGTTCCCGGCCCAGGGAGCCCCCCAGCTCGGCCTTGTCAAAGGGGACGGTGAGGCAGGGGACGCGGATGCTCTGGGCGCTGTGCTCCCCCCGGTCCCGGGTGTTCTCCGCCGCGTCGGCGGCCACCAGCAGGAGCCGGGCGGTGCGGCGGGCCACGGCGTCGGCCACGGCGTCCTCGCCCAGGGCCAGGTTGCCGCCCTTCCGGGCCAGGCCCAGCAGGTGCAGGGCACTATTCATGGTTCCCCTCCTCCATCTCCGCCGTCAGGGCGTCGTAGACCTCGTCGGGGATGGGGGCGGAAAACGCCCGCTCCAGCGCTCTGGATTTCCGGGCCCGCTTCAGGCACTCGGGATTGGGGCACACATAGGCCCCCCGGCCCGGCTTCTTTCCCTTGAAATCCAGGGAGACCTCCCCCTCCGGGCTCTTCACCACCCGGATGAGTTCCTTTTTGGGCTTCATCTCCCGGCAGCCCAGACACTGGCGCATGGGGATCTTTTTAGGCATTTCACTCGCCTCCTTCTGCAAGCCCTGCGGGCGGCCGGAGCCGCCCACGATCCGGGCTTATTCCTCGGTCTCAGCGGGGACGCTCTCCTCGTCGGCCACATCGTCCTCGTCCAGGAGGATCTCCTCGTCCTCGCTCTCCAGCTCGGGCTCCTCCTCCACGGGGGCGCTCTCGGGCTTGATGTCGATCTTATAGCCGGTGAGCTTGGCGGCCAGGCGGGCATTCTGGCCCTCCTTGCCGATGGCCAGGGAGAGCTGGTCGTCGGGCACGATGACCCGGCAGCTCTTGCCCTCCTCCAGGGTGGTGACGCTGATGACGTCGGCGGGAGAGAGGGCGGCGGCGATGTAAGCGGCGGGGTCCTCGCTGTACTTGATGATGTCCACCTTCTCGCCGTCCAGCTCCTCCACGATGTTGTTCACGCGCTGGCCGCGGGGACCCACGCAGGCGCCGATGGCGTCCACGTCGGGGTCGGCGGACCAGACGGCCAGCTTGGTGCGGGAGCCGGCCTCACGGGCGATGGACTTGACTTCCACAGTGCCGTCGTAGATCTCGGGCACTTCCAGCTCGAAGAGGCGCTTCACCAGGCCCGGGTGGGTGCGGGACACCAGCACCTGGGGACCCTTGGTGGAGCGGCGGACCTCCACCACATACACTCTCAGGCGCATGCCCTCGGTGAGGGGCTCGCCCTTGACCTGCTCACCGGCGGCCAGATAGGCGTCGGTGCTCTCGCCGCCGGAGCCGATGCGCAGGCTGGCGGCGCCGGAGCGGGGGTCGATGCGGGTCACGAGGCCGGTGAGGATCTCATGCTCCTTGGAGGAGAACTCGTCGTACACCATGCCGCGCTCGGCCTCCCGCATGCCCTGGATGATGACCTGACGGGCGGTCTGGGCGGCGATGCGCCCGAAGTTGCGGGGCTTGATCTCAATGCGCAGCACGTCGCCCAGCTGGGCCCGGGGCAGGGTCTGCCGGGCCTCCTCCAGGCTCATCTCGGTGCAGGGATTGTCCACGGTCTCCACCACGTCCTTCTTGACGAACATGCGCACCGTGCCCATGGCCTCGTTGGCCTCCACCGTCACATTGTCCCCCACGCTCTCGTGGTCCCGCTTGTAGGCGGAGACCAGGGCCTGGGTGATCTTCTCGATCATATAAGCCTTGGGGATGCCCTTCTCCTTCTCGATGAGGCTGATCGCGGTAAAGAACTCCGCCCCGTCCAGCTCGTTGCTCTTTTGCGCTTTGGCGTTTTTCTTCGGCATAATCGTACTCCTTATCCTCACACACAGGCGGACCGCGCCGCCCCTACTTTAAAACCTCACGTACAGCCGGGTCTGGGCCACGTCCTTCTTGGGGAAGGTCTTGCTTCCCTGGGCCGTCTCGATGGTCACGTCGCCGTTTTCGTAGGCGCTCAGCGCCCCCACGTGGTCCTTGCGGCCGTCCACGCTACGGTAGAGGCGCACCTCCACCTCGCTGCCCAGATAGGCCGCGAAGTGCTCCGGCTTGCGCAGCACCCGGTCGATGCCCGCCGAGCCCACCTCCAGCGTATAGCTTCCCTCGATGGGGTCGGCTTCATCCAGCGCGTCGGACAGGGGGCGGGAGACCGCCTCGCAGTCGTCGATGGACACGCCGCCCTCCTTGTCGATGAAGACCCGGAGGTACCAGGTGCCGGCCTCCTTCACGTATTCCACGTCCCACAGCCGGCAGCCCTGCGCCTGGGCGATGGGGGCGGCCAGGGCGGTCACGGTATCGGTCACTTTTGCCATGCGTACCCCTCCCAAAAGTGTGTCCCAGATATTTCCATACCTGATTTTTTTCAAAAAGAAGAGCGGGGCGGACCCCACTCTAACCATACCACTACTACTATCCTGTCTTACTATACCACAAACGCTCCACCAGCGCAAGACTTTTTGGCCCCTTCTGTCCGCCGCAAAGGCAAAAACAGTGGGCTTTTTCCCCCGGTTTTCTTGTTCACGTTGACATAAGGCCAGTTTTTGTTAGAATAGGAGGTACAAACCGACAGGAGGTATCGTCTATGACCCAACGCAACCAAGCCGCCGCCGTCCTTCACGAGGTCCAGAAGGCCGTCGTGGGCAAGGACGAGGTGCTGGCCAAGGTCCTGCTGACCATTCTGGCCCGGGGCCATATCCTGCTGGAGGACATCCCCGGCGTGGGCAAGACCACGCTGGCCCTGGCCTTCTCCCGGGCTCTCTCGCTGAGCTACCGCCGGGTGCAGTTCACCCCCGACGTGATGCCCTCGGATCTGACGGGCTTTTCCCTCTACAACAAGGCCGCCGGGCGGATGGAGTACCAGCCCGGCGCGCTCCTGTGCAACCTCTTCCTGGCCGACGAGCTCAACCGCGCCACCAGCCGCACCCAGTCGGCCCTGCTGGAGGCCATGGAGGAGGGGCAGGTGACGGTGGACGGGGTGACCCACCCGGTGCCCCAGCCCTTCCTGGTCATCGCCACCCAGAACCCCACCGGCGCCTCGGGCACGCAGCCCCTCCCCGACTCCCAGCTGGACCGCTTCATGGTCCGCCTGTCTCTGGGCTATCCGGCCCGGGAGGCGGAGGTGGAGCTGCTCCGGCGCAAGCAACAGGGCAACCCCATCCAGCGCGTGGAGCCGGTGGTGACCCTGGACGAGCTGGAGCGCATGCGGCAGGCGGTGGACGCCGTCCACATCAGCGACGCGGTGTGCGAGTATCTGGTGGCCCTCATCTCCGCCACCCGCAGCCATCCCCTCATCGTCCAGGGGGCCAGCCCCCGGGCCACCCTGGCCCTGGCCGCCATGAGCCGCGCCATGGCCTTCTTCCAGGGGCGAGATTATGTCATCCCCGAGGACGTGGCCCTGGTGTGCCAGGACACCCTGGCCCACCGGCTGATCCTCTCCCCCCGGGTGGAGAGCGAGGGGCTGCGCCACCCGCTGGAGGCGGTGCTCCAGGCGGTGCCCGCCCCCCAGATCCGGTAAGCGCCGTGGTCGGCCGCCGGATCCTCTACGCGCTGGCCCTGGCGGGGGCGGCGCTGTTCTTCCTCTTCTATGAGGCGTGGATCTCCCTCTTTACCCTGGTGCTGGTGCTGGCCCTGCCGGTGGTCTCCCTGGCGCTGAGCCTCCCCCTGGCCCGGAAGCTCCGCCCGGAGCTCCTGCCGCCGGAGGGACCGGTGGTGCGGGAGGGGGAGGCCGCCCTCACCTTCCGGCTGGAGCCCCCCGGAGGCCTGGCCGTGGGGCGTCTCACCGGCCGTCTGGTGCTGCTCAACGCCCTCACCGGCGGGAAGTGGACCCGGACCATCCGCCTGCGCTGTGACGGGTCCCCGCTGGAGGTCCCCTTCCCCCTGCCCACCGGGCACTGCGGCATGCTGACTTTCCGGCTGGAGCGCCTGCGGGTGCTGGACCTGCTGGGGATCTTTGCCCTGCCGGTGCCCCTCTCCGCCCCCGATGGGGAGGTGCCGGTGCTGCCCAAATACCGCCCGGCCGGACCCATTCCCCCGGTGCTGGGGCACGCGGGCCGCTCCCTGGGCCTCAAGCCCAAGCCCGGCGGCGGCCCCGCCGAGGACTACGACCTGCGGGACTACCGCCCCGGGGACCCCATGCGCACCGTCCACTGGAAGCTCTCCTCCAAGCGGGACGAGCTGGTGGTGCGGGAGATGCTGGAGCCCCGCCGGGCCGCCCTGGTGCTCACGGTGGACCACTTCGGCCCGCCGGAGGAGCTGGACGAGGCGCTGGACCGGCTCCAGGCCCTCTCCCTGGCCCTGCTGAGCCGGGAGGAAGGACACCTCATCGCCTGGGTCCACCCGGTGAGCGGCGCGGCCACCCTCTGCCCGGTGGAGGACCGGGCCGGACTCCACAAGGCCCTGTCCCGCTTCCTGCGGGAGGAGGCCCCCGGCACCGGCCGCTCGGCTCTCGACGTGCCGCTCTCGGTGCCGGGCAGCGACGGCCCGCCCAAGGCCTTCCACGTCACCGCCCATCTGTGGGGAGAGGAGGGTGAGGCCTCTTGAAACGTCTGCATCTGCGCGCCGCCCTCCCCGGGTACGGGATGGACGTGCTCCTGTTGTGTGCCCTGCTGTGGGGGGGCCTGGGCTGCTTTGCCACTGCCTTCGGCCTGAGCTGTGACCTGGTGCGCTTCGGATTGGGTACGGCGGTCCTCTGCCTCCTGCTTCCCCTTGTGTACCGCTTGCCCGCCCCCTGGTCCCCCCTGCTGCCGCTGGCGCTGCTGTGCCCCCTGGCCCTGCTGGCCTGGCGGCTCTGGGATGCGCTGCTCCCCGCCTGGGCGGCGGTGCAGTGTGCGGTGGTGAACGCCTACGCCGAAGTCTATCCCCAGATCAACCATATTTATGCGGTGATGGAGCTCTCCGAACAGGGCTGGGTGGACGCCCTTACCCTGGGCGCTCTCTTCTTCGCCCTGCTGTGGGGGCTGCTGCTGGGGTGGGCAGTGTGCTCCGCCCGCTCCTTCTGGCTCTCCCTGCTCCTCTCCGCGCCGCTGCTGATCCCCGGGCTCCCCATCGCCCGGATGCCCCACATGCTCCCCTTCCTGGCCCTGGTGTGGGGCTGGTCGGTGCTGCTCTTCCTCCGCCTCACTCCCCGGAAGGGGAAGGGCCGGGTGCGTCTGGCCGCGCGGGCCATGCCCGCGGCGGCGCTGCTGCTGGCCCTGTACGCGGGGCTTCTCCCCTGGCGGGACTACCAGTTCCCAACCTGGGCCCGGAACGCCCGGCAGGAGCTGCTCTCCACCGCCACCTCCCTCTCCCTCCGGCTGGGGCTGGATGAGCTGGGCGGCGGGCAGCTGGTCTCCGCCGGCTCCTCCGCCCAGGTGGACCTGAACCGGGACGCCATCACCTACGACGGCCACACCGTGCTGCGGGTGAAGAGCGAGTGGAGCGGGCACCTGTACCTCCGCGGCCACAGCGCCGCCATTTATGAGGACAACCAGTGGGAGCCCCTGCCGGAGGATACCTATTACGGGATGATCAGCAAGGGCGTCCTGCTCCCCTGGGACTCGGGCCTGAGCGCCCTGAACCTGCCCGCCCACACCAGTGATTCCACCTATTACGCCATTACGGTGGAAAACCGCTCCGCCCCCGGCGGGTGCGTCTACTTCCCCTACCAGATCCTGACCAGCCCCTCGGAGCTGCGGGGCGCCGCCTATGTGGAGGACTCCTACCTGGGCCGGGAGCAGTTCGTCAACCGCCACACCGTCTACTTCCGCCCCGACGCCCTGAATCTGGAGGAGATGGAGGGTCTCTCCGGCACTGCGGCGGGAGCCGAGGCCTTCTATGCCGACTTTGTCTATGAGCACTATCTCCAGCTCCCCGACGGCATGGCCCAGGCCCTGCGCAGCCACACCAGCACCATCGAGCGGCGGCTGGACTACTCCACCGTCCGGGACGCCTCCCTGGTCCGCGTCATGCAGGCCGAGACGGTGGCCGAGTATCTGGCGGGCATCGCCACCTACGATGCCTCCGCCCCCGCCGTCCCCGACGGCCGGGACTACGTCCTCTACTTCCTGAACGAGAGCCAGTCGGGCTACTGCATGCACTTCGCCTCCGCCGGGGTGCTGCTGCTGCGGGCCATGGGCATCCCCGCCCGGTACGTCAGCGGCTACATCGCCGACGTCACCGCCGGAAAAGAGGTCAACGTGCCCGACCGGAACGCCCACTCCTGGGTGGAGATCTATCTGGACGGGTACGGCTGGTATCCCGTAGAGATGACCCCGGGCTACACCCCCCAGTCCGCCGCGGGCGACGACCCCACGGAGCCCACCCCCACGCCGACGCCCACTGCCTCGGCCGCCCCGTCCGCCGCGCCCACTGCCTCGGCCGCCCCCTCGGCCGCGCCCACGTCCACACCCAAGCCCGGCACGGTGGACCCCACCGGCTCTGACCCCACGCTACCCCTGGTCCTTCTGGCCGCGCTGGTCCTCTGCGTGCTGTTCCTGCTGCGGCCCAGGCTCACCGCCCGCTGGCGGCAGCGCCGGCTGCGCACCCTGCCCCCCGACCGGGCCGCCGTGTACGCCTACCGGTACAGCCGCCGCCTGGCGCGCTGGGGCGCGCCCGTGCCCGAGGTGGTACTGGAACAGGCCCGCCGCGCCGCCTTCGGCCGCACCGGCCCCGGCGAGGACGAGCGGGAAGTCCTCCTTGCCGCCCTGGAAGGGCAGCGGGAGGCGCTGCGCAAGTCCCTCCCCGGCTGGAAGCGCCTGCTGGCGCGGTACATTCCGGCCCTGTTCTGAGGGTCAGGTTTGTCGGTTTTTTTCCCTTCCAGCCGTTGCCTTTTCCCCGGAGAGTGGGTATAATAATGCGTACTGACGATATCCAGACGGAAAAGAGGATTTTTTATGGAATTCCGTGCGAATGACGGCAAGAACGTCGAGATACAGGCCATGGGCCGCACCTGGGCCCGCCACGCCATCCAGACCCACTTCGTCACCGTGGGTGAGAGCTACATTGACCTGATGGAGCGCTATGTGAAGCCGGTCTATCAGGAGGGTGACATCCTCTCCATGAGCGAGAAGGTCATCGCCATCTGCCAGAAGCGGGTGGTCACCGAGGACGAGCTGAAGCCCGGCTTCTGGGCCAAGGTGCTCTCCCGCTTCGTCCACCAGACCTCCGCCGGCCCCGGCATGGGCCTGCCCATCAAGATGCAGTTCGCCATCAACGTCTGCGGCCTGCCCAAGATCCTGTGGGCCGCCTTCCGGGCCGCCATCGACAAGCTCCGCGGCGTCCACGGCACCTTCTACCGCATCGCGGGCCTGGAGGTCTCCGGCCTGGACGGCTTCTACGGGGAGGACATCCCCGAGTATGAGCACATGGGCGTGCGCATCCCCGAGAATCCCGCCGGTGTGTGCGACGAGATCTATGAAAAGACTGGCATCGTCTCCATGGTGGTGGACGCCAACGACCTGAACGTGGAGATGCTGGGCCACTGCTCCCAGCTCAAGGAGAGCGACGAGGAGCTTCTGGACCTCATCCGGGACAACCCCGCCGGCCAGGACCGCCAGCTCACCCCCTTCGTTCTCATCCGCCCCATCCAGAAATAAGTATAAAAAGGCCGCCCGGCATATGCCGGGCGGCCTTTTTTTGTCTTTACTTGCTCAGACGCTGCGCGATGACACGGGCCACCTTCACACCGGAGGCGCCCGCCTGGGCGAGGCCACGGGTGACGCCCGCGCCGTCGCCGATGGCGAAGAAGCCGGGCTTGGCGGTCTCCAGCTCACCGGAGAGGGCCAGACGGGAGGAGTAGAACTTCACCTCCGCGCCGTAGAGCAGGGTGTCGTAGTTGGCGGTACCGGGGGCGATCTTGTCCAGCTGATAGATCATCTCGATGATGTCGTCCAGCTGCCGCTTGGGCAGGGCCAGGGACAGGTCGCCGGGCACGGCGGCGGTCAGGGTGGGCCGCACGAAGGACTTGCTCAGCCGGTGCTCGTTGGTGCGGATGCCCGCCACCAGGTCGCCGAAGCGCTGCACCAGCACGCCGCCGGCCAGCATGTTGCTCAGGGAGGCGATGTGCTTGCCGTAGCGGTAGGGCTCGTTGAAGGGCTGGGTGAAGCGGTTGGACACCAGCAGGGCAAAGTTGGTGTTCTCGCTGCGGAGAGCGGGGTCGGAGTAGGAGTGGCCGTTGACGGTGTTGATGCCCTCCACGTTCTCGGCCACCACATGGCCGTAGGGGTTCATGCAGAAGGTGCGCACCTGATCGCCGTACTGCTTGGTGCGGTAGACCAGCTTGGACTCGTAGACCACATCGGTGATGTGCTCAAAGACGGTGGCGGGCAGCTCCACCCGCACGCCGATGTCCACCTGGTTGTTGATGAGCTCCAGGCCCAGGCCCTTGCACTGGTTGGCGAACCACTCGGCGCCGGAGCGGCCGGGGGCGGCGATGAGCCAGGTGCAGTCCACCTGATCCCCCTTGTCGGTGGTCAGGCGGTAGCCCTCGTCGCCCAGGTCCTCGATGGTGGCGACAGCGGTGTGGAAGCGGTACTCGGCGTACTGCTTCACGGTCTCGTAGATGCTCTGGAGGATGCGCAGGTTGTTCTCGGTACCCAGGTGCTTGCACCGAGCCTGCAGGAGGTGCAGGTCGTGCTCCAGGGCCCGCTTCTCCAGGGCCTTGGCCTCCGGCGTGGCGGTGGAGTAGACCTCGGTGGTGGCTCCGTGCTTGACGTTGATGGAGTCCACGTAGTCGATGAGGTTCATGACCTCCTTGCCGTCCATGAAGTCGGTGAGCCAGCCGCCGAAGGCGGTGGTGAAGTTGTACTTACCGTCGGAGAAGGCACCCGCGCCGCCGAATCCGCACATGGTGTCGCAGATCTTGCAGTGGATGCACTCCTTGACCTTGCCGGCCACGATGGGGCAGCTGCGGTGGTAGATGTCGGCGCCCTGGTCCAGGGTGACGACCTTCAGGTCGGGGCACAGGCGCATCAGCTCATATGCGGCGAAAATGCCCGCCTCGCCACAGCCGATAATGGCTACATCGTATCTCGTATTCATGTGCGTTCGTTCCCTCTTCTCATATTTGGACGGGCGCAGTGCACCCTTTCCCATTTATTTTCAGTATACCAAAAAGTTTTGCATTTGACAACGCTCTTGCAGTGGAAGGCGGGAAAATTTACGCACGCTTGCCGGTAAAGGTCTCCTCGGGGAGGGTCCGCTGGGCGCCGTAGATGGAGCCGCCGCCGCTGCACACATAGGCCAGGGCGCACACCGGGAAAAAGACCGGCAGAGCGCCGTACCCGAACACCTCGCAGCCGATGAGGATGGGGGCCAGCAGGGTGTTGGTGGCCCCGCCGAACACGGCGGCGTAGCCCAGAGCGGCGCACCACGCCACGGGGAGGCCCAGCAGCGGCCCCGCCACGGCGCCCAGGGAGGCTCCGATGGAGAAGAGGGGGGTCACCTCGCCGCCCTGGAACCCGGCGGCCAGTGTGGTCACCGTAAAGAGGAATCTCAGCGCCCAGTCCCAGGCGAACACCTCTCCCCCGCTGGTAGAGAGACTGATGAGGTTGGTGCCCAGGCCCGCATAGCGCCCCTGTCCCAGCAGGAAGAGGAGGACGGCCAGCACCGCGCCCACACCCGCGGCCCGGGCCACCGGCTGGGGGATCTTCTGCCCCAGCGCGCCCTTGGCCCAGCTGAGGACCTTGGCAAAGGCTCCGCCCACCAGGCCGAAGAGCACCCCGCACAGGAGCAGCGCACACCAGTTCTTCCCGTCCGGCGTGAAGGGGGACAGTTCCACCGTGAACTTCTCCAGCCCCAGGGCCCCCGACACCGCCGAGGCGGTATAGGAGCCCACCAGGGCGGGCAGCAGGGCTCTCAGATCCAGGGCCCCGGCGGTGCCCACCTCCAGGGCGAAGCAGGCGGCGGCCAGCGGAGTGCGGAAGAGCCCGCCGAAGCCCGCGGCCATGCCGGTGACCAGGTAGACCCGGTGATTCCCCCGGTCCAGGCGGCGGCCGATGCCGTGGCCCACGGTGGCGCCGATCTGGACGGCCACGCCCTCCCGTCCGGCGCTGCCGCCGGTGAGGTGGGTGAGCCAGGTGCCCCCCAGGATGAGGGGAATCAGTTTCAGGGGGATGGCCTCCTCCTCCCCCCGCCCGGCGGCAAAGACCAGACCCATGCCCTTGCCGCAGGGGCCGCCCCAGCGGCGGTAGGCCCAGGCGATGGCCGCTCCCGCCAGGGGGAGTCCCACCACCAGGGGGACGAAGTGGGCGTCCCGCACGTCTCCGATGGCCAGCAGTACCCGGCCGAAGAGGGCGTCCACCGCCCCCACCAACACGCCGATCACCACGGCGGCCAGCAGGGGCAGAAGATTCTCCCGCAGCGTTTCCTTCCAGTTCTCCATGTAAATTCCTCCTTCTCCTCAAAAAAAGGCTGATGCCCCCTGTGTCACCACAGAAGTCATCAGCCCAAAAAGGCGGTTTTGCCCCGAGGGGCGCGGGAGCACCTCATTCCCGCGATTTACTTTTCTCCCGGCACAGGCGGCGGAAGGCGATGGGCTCCCGGGCCGCAAAGACCCGCTTCTCCCCGCTGCGGGGGTCGATGAGCTCCAGCCGGTGGGCGTGGAGGCACAGCCGCCCCAGCGGGCGGGTCTTGGCCCCGTACTGCTGGTCCCCGGCGATGGGGTGGCCCAGGTCGGACATGTGGACGCGGATCTGGTTCTTCCGTCCGGTCTCCAGGTCCACCTCCAGGAGGGCGTAGCCGCCCCCGCTGGCCAGGGTGCGGTAGGCGGTGATGGCCTCCTTGGCGTCCCGCCCCTTCTCACCGGAATAGACCAGGTGGGTGCGGGTCTCCCGCAGCCAGGAGCGGACATAACCCTCCGGCGGCTCGGGGGTACCCTCCACCACCGCCCGGTAACCCCGGCGGAGCACCCGCTGGTCCCAGTCCTCCTGAAAAGCCCGCTTGGTCTCCTCGTTCTTGGCGAAGAGCACCACGCCGGAGGTGTCCCGGTCCAGCCGGTGGACCACGAAGATGCGGGCGAACTTGTTCTTCTCCCGCACGTAGTCGGTGAGGATGCGGTAGGCGGTGCGGAAGCGCTCCTTCTCGTTAGCGATGGTGAGAAGGCCCGCGGGCTTGTCGATGACGATGAGGTCGTCGTCCTCATAGAGCACCGGGAAGGGCAGCGCCGGGGCGGGCTCCTCCAGATGCTGGGTCACGCTCACCCGGGAACCCACCGGCACCGGAGTGTCGAACCGGGTCACCGCCCGGCCGTCCACCTTCACCTGGCCCCGGGACAGCATGGATTTGATGTTGTTGCGGGATTTGCCCGTCACGTGGGTCAGCAGGAAGGAGAGCAGGGTGTCGTCCTGCTCGGCGGTCCAGACCCGGTCGGGGCGGCGTTGCTCTCGTTGCATATCGGTCTCCTTTGTCGGTCAGCCCCGCAGGGAGGCCTTCAGCCGGTGGGGCAGCAGCAGGAGGTCCAGTACCTCCTCGATGGTACGGCAGGCCAGATGGGCGGAGAGCAGTGCGCCGGTAAAGGCGCCCTCGTCCCCCATCACCGCCAGGGAGAGCCCGGCGGCGCGGAGCATCTCCACGTCGTTGCGGCCGTTGCCCACGGCGGCGGTCTCCGCCGCGCCCAGCCGCTCCACCAGAGCGGCCTTCTCCCGGGCCACCGCGCTGCCGTCAAAGACCAGCACCTCCACCGGGAGGGCGGCGCACTGGGCGGCGACGGTGCCGTTGGTGTCGGCGGTGATGATGTGGAGGGACACGCCCCTCCGGTGCAGCTCCTCCAGCCGGGGGCCCACCCCGGGCAGGAGGATGCCGTCCTTGGCCAGGGTGCCGTTGTAGTCCAGCACCAGATGGGCCACGCACACCTCCCCCCAGCCGGGGATGGTCAGCTCGATCACGGCTTCTTACTTGCCGCCCTTCAGGGCCTTCATACGGTCGGCGTGGCTGAGGATGCGCTTGCGCAGGCGCAGGTTCTCGGGGGTGACCTCCAGCAGCTCGTCGTCGTTGAGGAACTCCAGGCACTGCTCCAGAGAGAGCTGGCGGGGCGGGGTCAGGCGCAGAGCCTCGTCGGAGCCGGCGGCGCGCATGTTGGTCAGCTGCTTCTTCTTGCAGACGTTGACGGAAATGTCCTCGGCCTTGGGGGTCTCGCCCACCACCATGCCGGCGTACACAGGCACGCCCGCGCCGATGAACAGCGCGCCGCGCTCCTGGGCGTTGAAGAGGCCGTAGGTGACCGCCTCGCCGGTCTCGAAGGCCACCAGGGAGCCAGTGGAGCGGCGGGCGATGTCGCCCTTGTAGGGGGCGTAGCACTCAAAGACGGAGGCCATGATGCCCTCGCCCTTGGTGTCGGTGAGGAACTCGTTGCGGTAGCCGAACAGGCCACGGGCGGGCACCAGGAACTCCAGCTTCATCCGGTCGCCCACCGGGTTCATCTCCTGCAGCTCACCCTTGCGGGCGCCGATCTTCTCCATGACCGCGCCCACAGCGTCGCTGGGCACGTCGCAGACCAGGCGCTCGATGGGCTCGCACTTCTTGCCGTCGATCTCCTGGTACAGCACGCGCGGGGGGGACACCTGGAACTCATAGCCTTCGCGGCGCATGGTCTCGATGAGGATGGACAGGGACATCTCGCCGCGGCCGGCCACGCTGAAGGCGTCGGTGTTGGGGGTCTCGGTGACTCGCAGGGACACGTCCTTCAGGGTCTCGCGGAACAGGCGCTCCCGGATCTGGCGGGAGGTGACGTACTTGCCCTCGCGGCCGGCGAAGGGGGAGTCGTTGACCGAGAAGGTCATCTCAATGGTGGGAGCAGAGATCTTGACGAACTCGATGGGCTCCACACACTCGGGGGCGCAGATGGTGTCGCCGATGGTGATGTCGCCGATGCCGCTCATGGCGATGATGTTGCCGGCGGTGGACTCGGTGACGGGCACCTTGCCCAGGCCGTCGAACTCGTAGAGGGAGACCGCCTTGGCCTTCTTGGCGGGCTCATCGGGGGTGTGGTAGTTGCACACCGCGATCTCCTGGTTCTGCTTGATGGTGCCACGCTCGATGCGGCCGATGGCGATGCGGCCCACGAACTCGTTATAGTCGATGGAGGACACCAGCATCTGGAAGGGGGCGTCCACATCGGCCTCGGGGGCGGGGATATAGTTGAGGATGGTCTCAAAGAGGGGAGTCAGGTCGGTGCCGGGCACGTCGGGAGAGTAGGAGGCGGTGCCCTGCCGGCCGGAGCAGAACAGGGTGGGGGACTCGAACTGCTCGTCGGTGGCGTTCAGGTCCAGCAGCAGCTCCAGCACCTCGTCCATGACCTCGTGGATGCGCTGGTCGGGGCGGTCGATCTTGTTGACCACCACGATGACCTTGTGGCCCAGCTCCAGGGCCTTGGAAAGGACGAAGCGGGTCTGGGGCATGGGGCCCTCGGCGGCGTCCACCAGGAGGATGACGCCGTTGACCATCTTCAGGATACGCTCCACCTCGCCGCCGAAGTCGGCGTGGCCCGGGGTGTCCACGATGTTGATCTTCACGTCCTTGTAGTGGACGGCGGTGTTCTTGGCCAGGATGGTAATGCCGCGCTCCCGCTCCAGATCGCCGGAGTCCATGACGCGCTCGACGGTGGCCTGGTTCTCGCGGTAAATGCCGCCCTGCTTGAGCATTTCGTCCACCAGGGTGGTCTTGCCGTGGTCGACGTGGGCAATGATGGCTACGTTTCTCAGTTTCGTGTTCTGCACGGATAGCACCTCTTACTGTAATCGAAGTAATCGAAATCTCAACCTTGTATTATAAACGAGGTACCGGAAAAACGCAACCGGAGAAGCGCAAAAGTCGCCGATTTTGTCATCTTATACAGAGTCCCATACCGCCGTTGACATCGGACGCACTTTGCGATAAAATAATTTCCAGCCCATTTTGCCCGGAACCGGCGGGAAGGTCCCGCAGGTACCGTCCATACCCCTGTAGCTCAGTTGTATAGAGCGACCGCCTCCTAAGCGGTAGGCCACCAGTTAGAGTCTGGTCAGGGGTGCCAAAAAAGCCTCTGTAAACCGGTTTTGCCGGCTTACAGAGGCTTTTTTCTGTCTTATAGGAGCCAGCCCGAGGCCAGGTTGAACACGCACCCGGCCAGCAGGATGCCCGCCACACAGATGGCAATGAACGCCCCCAGCAGTCGGGGCTTCACCGCCTTTTTCAGCATGATGAGGGAGGGCAGGCTCAGGGTGGTCACCGCCATCATGAAGGACAGCACCGTGCCCAGCCCCGCGCCCTTGTAGAGGAGGCTCTCCGCCACCGGGATGGTGCCGAAGATGTCGGCGTACATAGGCACACCCACCAGGGTGGCCAGCACCACCGCGAAGGGATTGTCCCGGCCCAGCACCGTCTCCACCCAGCTCTGGGGGATGACATTGTGGATCACCGCGCCAACACCTACGCCCAGGAAGATGTAGGGGGCCACCTTCTTTACGGTGGACTTGAGCTGGCCCACGGCATAATCCACCCGGTCCCGGCGCTTGAGCTCCCGCTGGGGGAGGTCCAGATGGGGGGCGTTGCGGATGAAATCTTCCACATAGTGCTCCATGCCCAGCTTCTCCAGCAGCGTCCCCCCGATCACCGCCACCACCAGGCCCAGCAGCACATAGACCACCGCGATCCGGGCGCCGAAAATGCTCATCAGCAGCACCAGAGACCCCAGGTCCACCATGGGTGAGGAGATGAGGAAGGAGAAGGTCACCCCGATGGGGAGCCCCGCGCTGGTGAAGCCCATGAAGATGGGGATGGAGGAGCAGGAGCAGAAGGGAGTCACCGTCCCCAGCAGCGCCGCGGCGGCGTTGGCGGTCAGGCCGTGAACCCTGCCCAGGATCTTTTTGGTCCGCTCGGGCGGGAAATAGCTCTGGATGTACGAGATCCCGAAAATCAGGACCGACAGCAGCACGAAGATCTTTACCGTGTCATAGAGGAAAAACTGCACCACCCCTCCGGCGGTGCCGGTGAGGCCCAGGGCCTCTATCCCCTGTCCGATGAGGGCGTTGAGCCACTTCATACCCAGAATCTGATTCTGGAAGAAGTCCCACGCCGCAGCGACCTGTTCCATGTTCCGCTCCTCTCCGCGCCGCCCGGCGGCGCTACACATTTATTTTTATCAATGTGTAGGATAGCAGACACATCGAACTTTGTCAATCTGTTTTTTGACCCAGCCGGAACTGGAGCTGGTCCAGCTTGCGGGTGCTGCGGTTGTTGCGGGCGATAAGGTCGGCGATCTGCCCCTCAGCCTGCTCGATCTCCTGCCGGAAGGCCCGGGCCGACACCCGCAGCGCCCCGTGGCCCAGGATGATGAGCTGCTCCACGCCGTCGCTGGTGGCCACCCGGACCCGGTGCTTGCGGCCGATCTCGTAGGTCACCTTCTCGATGTAGTTGTCCGCCGTCTCGGCCTCCTTGGTGTAGACCACGTGGATATTCTGGTACTTCTCCACGCTCCCCGGGTTGCCCTTGATGCGGTAGGCGTCAAAGACCAGGATAAGCTCGCACTTGCGGAACCCCTGGTAATTGCTCAACAGGTCCATCAGCGCCTTGCGGGCGGCGTCCATGTTGGTGCGGGCCAGGTCCTTCAGCTCGTCCCAGGCGTGGATGATGTTGTAGCCGTCCACCAGCAGGTACTCCGGGCCCAGGTTCTGGGTGCGGATGTTGTACTTTCCCTCGTCCAGGCTGGTGCGGGCGGGCTTGGGCTGGGGCCGGAAGGCCTCCCGCTCCACCTTGCCGTAGGTGCGCTCAAAGATGGCCTGGAGCTCCTTGTCCTGCTCCAGGGAGGGCCCGGGCCGTGAGAGCCGCACCGGCTGGGCCGCGGGGGCCTCCTCCTCCGGCTCGGCGGTCAGGCAGGCGGGCAGGTGCATCCGCCCCTCCACCTCATTCCACTTGACCACCACACCGGCGCCGTGGTCGCAGAACACCGAGTCGGGGGGATTGTCCACATCCCGCTCCGGGTCGTAGCCCAGAGCCTCCACCACGGCCTCCTGGTCGGCACAGGGCTCGTACCCCCGGAGGGTGCAGAACAGCCGCCCCTGGCCCTTGGAATAGGCCGTCAGCTCCCGCTGGTAGCCCCGAAGGGCCGCCACCGGGGCGGAGCCGGTGAGGACGACCTCCTCCCCCACCGTCTCGGGGGGCTCACACTGGCCGCCCATCTGCTGCAGATCGGTCATGGCCCGGCCCACCAGGGCGGCGGGCAGCTCCAGGCGCACGTCGTACCAGGGCTCCAGGAGGATGTTTTCCGCCTTCATCAGGCCCTGGCGCACTGCCCGGTAGGTGGCCTGGCGGAAGTCGCCCCCCTCGGTGTGCTTCAGGTGGGCCTTCCCAGCGGCCAGGGTAATTTTCAGGTCGGTGATGGGAGAGCCGGTGAGGACGCCGGGGTGCTCCCGCTCCAGCAGGTGAGTCAGAATGAGCCGCTGCCAGTTGCGGTCCAGCTGGTCCTCGGAGCAGGAGGTGGCCACGGTAATGCCGCTCCCCCGCTCCCCGGGCTCCAGAATGAGGTGGACCTCAGCGTAGTGGCGCAGAGGCTCGAAGTGGCCCACGCCCTCCACCGGGGCGGCGATGGTCTCCTTGTAGACGATGTTCCCCGCGTCGAAGTCCACCGCCAGGCCGAAGCGCTCCTGGATGACCGAACGGAGCACATCCAGCTGCACCTCGCCCATGAGCTGGACGTGGAGCTCCCCCAGGGCCTCATTCCACACCAGATGGAGCTGGGGATCCTCCTCCTCCAGGGCCCGCAGCTTGGGGAGCACCGTGTGTGGATCGGCCCCCTCGGGCAGCAGCAGGCGGTAGGTCAGCACCGGCTCCAGCGCCGGGGGCGGAGAGTCGGGCTCCGCTCCCAGGCCCTGGCCCGGCCAGGTGCGGCTCAGGCCGGTGACGGCGCAGACCTGGCCCCCCTCCACCCGGTCGGCGGTGCGGAATTTCGCGCCGGAGTAGAGGCGGATCTGATCCACCTTCTCGCTCCATGCCTCGCCGCCGGTGGTGCCTGAAATGCTGTCCTTCACCTTCAGTGCGCCGCCGGTGAGTTTGAGATAGGTCAGCCGCGTCCCCTGGGCGTCCCGGCCGATTTTATAGACCTTGGCGGCAAAAGAGCTCCCCCACACCGGACGGGGGGCGAAACGCTCCAGACCGGCGAGCAGCTCCCCCACCCCGTCCAGCTTCAGCGCCGAGCCGAACCAGCAGGGGAACACCTTCCGCGCGGCGATGAGGGCGGAGAGGGTCTCGTCCGAGAGCGCGCCGCTCTCCAGATACTCCTCCATAGCTCCCTCGTCGGTGAGGGAGATCTCCTCCAGAGTGTCCGGGTCCTCCAGCATTCCGAAGTCGGCACAGCCGCCACTGAGGCGCTGGCGGAGGTCGGAGAGCACGGCGTCCCGGTCGGCTCCATCCAGGTCCATCTTGTTCACAAAGAGGAAGGTGGGCACGCCGTAGCGCTCCAGCAGCCGCCACAGGGTCCGGGTGTGGCCCTGCACGCCGTCGGTGCCGCTGATGACCAGCACCGCGCAGTCCAGCACCTGGAGGGTGCGCTCCATCTCGCTGGAAAAGTCCACATGCCCCGGTGTGTCCAGCAGGGTGATCTCACACTCGGGCAAAGGCAGAATGGCCTGCTTGGAGAAGATGGTGATGCCCCGCTCCCGCTCCAGGCGCTCGGTGTCCAGAAAGGCGTCCCCGTGGTCCACCCGGCCCAGCTTGCGGATGGAGCCGCTCTCGTAGAGCATGGCCTCCGACAGCGTGGTCTTGCCCGCGTCCACATGGGCCAGAATGCCCACGACCAGTTTTCTCATATCGCTACTCCTATGTGTACGGGGCTCCGCCCCGCTGTACTCTGCGTTTCATGATAGCACACCCCGGGCCAAATTGCCACGGAAATCCCAACCCGCGCTTGCGCCGGGCCCCGCCGGCATGGTACAATTTCCCTATCACCGGTGAAAGGGGGCCTCCCACATGATGTACTATCTGGAATGCTCCGGCCACGACCCCCGCTTCCATCTGGCCCTGGAGCATTACGTGTTTCACGGTCTGGACCGGCGGCACTCCTATTTCCTGCTGAGCCAGAACGACAACGCCGTCATGGTGGGGCGGCACCAGAACACCCTGACCACCGTGGACCCCGTCTACGCAGCCCGGCACCAGCTCCAGGTGGTGCGGCGGCTCTCCGGCGGCGGCGCGGTCTACCACGACCTGGGGACGGTCAACTATACCTTCATCTCCGGCGGCGACAGCTCCGCCGCCTATGATTTTTCCACATTTTCCGGCCCCATTGTGGAAGTGCTCCGGCGCATGGGCCTGCCGGCCCAGCTCAACGGCCGCAACGACATCACCATCGACGGGCGCAAGTGCTCCGGCAGCGCCCAGTACCGCCGGGACGGCCGGGTGCTCCACCATGGGACCCTCTTCTTCGACACCGACCTGGAGGCCCGGCAGCGGGCGCTGACGGTCTTTCCGGTCCATCCGGCCTCCCGCTACCGGATCGAGCCCGTCACCAACATCCGACCCCGTCTGGAGCGGGATCTGGACACCCTCTCCTTCCTGCGGGTACTGCGCTCCGCCATGTTCTCCTCCGCCCGGCTGGAGCCCTACCGCCTGACCGAGGGCGACCTGTCCGCCGTCCAGGCCATCCAGGCAGAGATCTACGACCGCTGGGATTGGAATTACGGCTCCCTTCCCCCCTGCCGCTTCCACAAGGAGCTCACCGTGGAGGACTGCGGGCAGGTGGAGGCCTGGCTGAACACCGACCCGGAGGGGACCATCACCTCGCTGCACTTTTTTGGCGACTACTTCGGCGATGGAGACAGCTGCGTGCTGGCCCGGCGCTTTCTGGGCGTCCCTCTGGAGGAGGACGCCCTCCGCGCCGCCCTGGCCGGGGTGGACCTGGAGCCCTACTTCCACGGCATGGACCGGGAGGCCTTCCTCTCCCTCCTGCTGTCCTGAGACGAAAAAATCCCCTGCCCGCGGGCAGGGGATTTTTGTTCGCTTTCTTACACCAGCTGAACGATCGCCATCTCAGCGGCGTCGCCGCGGCGGGGACCGATCTTCACCACGCGGGTGTAGCCGCCGTTGCGCTCGGCGTACTTGGGACCGATCTCGTCGAAGAGCTTCTTGGCCACATCCTCCTTGGTCAGGAAGCCCAGCGCCTGCCGGTAAGAGGCCAGGTTGGCCTTCTTGGACAGGGTGATCATCTTCTCAGCCATGGGGGCGACTTCCTTGGCGCGGCTCAGGGTGGTCTTGATCTGGCCGTTCTCCAGCAGGTAGGTGGTCATGGCGCGGAGCATGGCCATACGCTGATCAGTGGGGCGGCCCAGCTTACGATATCCGGACATGTGAGTCAACTCCTATCGGTATTTCGCCTGGCGAAATCCAGTGTAAATTCGTCCTGAGGGGTTATCCCTCTGAGAGGCGCCGCCCCCGCTGGGGGCGGCATCGCCTTGGCGTATCCGGGAGGGGACGTTACATGCCCCCGGACTGCCTCTCGCACCGGCCAATCAGGCCGGGATCAGTTGTTCTCCTCGCTGGCCAAGGACAGACCCATCATAGCCAGCTTGTTGATGACCTCTTCCAGGGACTTGCGGCCCAGGTTGCGCACCTTCATCATCTCGTCCTCGGTCTTGGAGATCAGATCCTCCACCGTGTTGATGTTGGCGCGCTTGAGGCAGTTGAAGGAACGGACCGACAGGTCCAGTTCCTCGATGGTCAGCTCCAGTACCTTGTCCCGCTGAGCCTCGCTCTTCTCCACCACCGTGGACTTGGAGCCCATGGTCTCAGAGAGGTCGGTGAAGAGGACGAAGTGGTCGCAGAGGATCCGGGCGCCCAGGCTCACCGCGTCCCGGGCGGTGATGGTGCCGTTGGTCCACACCTCCAGGGTCAGCTTGTCAAAGTCCGTCTGGTCGCCCACACGGGTGGGCTCCACGGTGTAGTTGACCTTGCGGACCGGGGTGTAGATGGAATCCACGGGGATGAGGCCGATGACCATCTGGGCGGGCTTGTTCCGGTCGGCGGGCACATAGCCCCGGCCGTGGGACAGCGTCAGCTCCATGTTGAGGCTGGCGTCGGGGCCCAGGGTGGCAATCTTCAGGTCGGGGTTGAGGATCTCAACCTCGCCGTCGGCCTTGATGTCACCGGCGGTGACCACGCACTCGCCGCTGGCCTCGATATAGACGGTCTTGACGCCCTCGCAGTGCAGCTTCGCAATGATCCGCTTGACGTTGAGGACGATCTCCGTCACATCCTCCTTGATACCGGGGATGGTCGTAAACTCGTGCTGTACACCGGCGATCTTGATCGAAGTCACCGCGGTGCCAGGCAGAGAAGAGAGCAGGATGCGGCGCAGGGAGTTACCCAGCGTGATGCCGTAGCCGCGCTCCAGCGGTTCCACCACGTACTTGCCATAAGAGCCGTCGGCTGGGTTTTCCACACATTCGATGCGCGGCTTTTCGATTTCTACCATGTGTTACCCTCCTTTTCGCAGCGGCGGGCCGGGCAGCCCGCCGCCTGGTATTACAGCTCACCAATAATCGAGGGTACGCTCTCTCTTACTTGGAGTACAGCTCGACGATCAGGTGCTCCTCGATGGGCAGGTCGATGTCCGCACGCTCGGGCATCTGGACCACGGTACCCTTCAGGGAGTTCTTCTCACGCTCCAGCCACTTGGGCAGCAGCACGTTGGGAGCGTCCTCGCCGGTCAGGCGCTTGAACTTCACGGAAGAACGGCTGGCCTCCCGGACCTCGATGACGTCACCGGGCTTGACCAGGTAGGAGGGGATGTCCACCCGCTGGCCGTTCACAGTGAAGTGGCCGTGGCCCACCAGCTGACGGGCCTCACGGCGGGTCATGGCGAAGCCCAGACGGAAGGCCACGTTATCCAGGCGGCGCTCCACCAGGACCAGCAGGTTCTCGCCGGTCTTGCCGGGCATCCGGGCGGCCTTCTCGTAGTACATACGGAACTGCTTCTCCATGATGCCGTAGACGAACTTCACCTTCTGCTTCTCAGAGAGCTGCAGGGCGTACTCGCTCTTCTTCTTGCGCATCTGACCGCCGGGATTGCGGTTGCTCTCCTTCTTGGCATAGCCCATCGCGGCAGGAGAAATGCCCAGCGCACGGCAGCGCTTGGCGATCGGCTGCATATTCTTTGCCATATCAGTTTCCTCCTTCTCTTACACGCGGCGACGCTTGGGCGGACGGCAGCCGTTGTGGGGGATGGGGGTCACGTCCTTGATCAGGGTGACCTCCAGGCCCACGGCCTGCAGAGCGCGGATGGCGGCCTCACGGCCGGCGCCGGGGCCCTTCACGTAGACCTCGACGGTCTTCAGGCCGTGCTCCATGGCAGCCTTAGCGGCGGTCTCAGCGGCGGTCTGAGCGGCGAAGGGGGTGGACTTACGGGAGCCACGGAAGCCCAGGCCGCCGGAGGAGGCCCAGGACAGGGCGTTGCCGCCCATATCGGTCACGGTGACCATGGTGTTGTTGAAGGAAGAGCGGATATGCACCTGGCCCTTCTCCACGTTCTTGCGCTCGCGGCGCTTGCGGATCACTTTCTTACCCTTGGTATTCGCAGCCATTGCTTATCCCTCCTTTACTTCTTCTTGTTCGCGACGGTACGCTTGGGACCCTTGCGGGTACGGGCGTTGGTCTTGCTGCGCTGGCCGCGGACCGGCAGGCCCTTGCGGTGACGGATGCCGCGGTAGCAGCCGATCTCGGTCAGACGCTTGATATCCATCGCCACGTCGCGGCGGAGGTCGCCTTCCACAGTGTAGTTGTGGGAGATGCACTCACGCAGCTTGGCCTCCTCCTCGTCGGTGAGGTCCTTCACGCGGGTGTCGGGGTTGATCCCGGTCTCAGCCAGGATCTTATTGGCGCTGGTGCGCCCAATGCCAAAGATATAGGTCAGGCCGATCTCGATCCGCTTATCCTTCGGCAGGTCAATGCCAGCAATACGTGCCATACTGTTTCAGCACCTCCTAATTAACCTTGTCTCTGTTTGTGCTTGGGGTTCTCGCAAATAACCATGACTTTGCCCTTGCGCTTGATGACCTTGCACTTCTCGCACATGGGCTTCACGGACGGTCTAACTTTCATTGTCGTTACCTCCTGATAGCCTGCGGGCTCTCAGACATGACAGAACTCATGTCGCTCTGCGCGTCCCGGCCTTCCGCCGGCGGCACGCCTTATTACTTACTGCGCCAGGTGATCCTTCCGCGGGTCACATCGTAGGGGGACATCTGGACCGTCACCTTGTCGCCGGGCAGGATGCGGATGAAGTTCATCCGCAGCTTGCCGGAGATATGGGCCAGAATGATGTGACCGTTTCCGATATCCACGCGGAACGTGGTGTTGGGAAGGGACTCAACCACGACGCCCTCCACTTCGATCATATCGTCTTTTGCCAAAGCGTCATACCCTCCTTGCATCCTCTCGGAAAGCGGCCAGCGCCCTCCGTAACTCGCTGTCCGACACCTGCTGACCGGCCTGGACTTTCTCCAGGACCGGGTGCCGGAACGCCCCGGCGAAAGCGGCGTGAATACCCTTCTTCCGCTTGGGGCTCCTAGCCTTTCTGCGCTTCCCGTCGGCCAGGAGCAGGTAGGCGCCGTCGGTGTCCAGGACACAGAACAGCTCCCCCTTGTCATGCCCGGCCAGGGATTGCACGATCTGGGCTTTTGCAAACTCCATGCTCAGTCTCCCGTCACGGTGAGGATCTCAGGCTCACCGTCGGTGATGAGAATGGTGTTTTCGTAGTGCGCGGTCAGGGAACCGTCGGCCGAAACCGTGGTCCACTTGTCCTTGAGCACTTTTACGTGCCAATCGCCGGCGCACACCATGGGCTCCACCGCCAGGGTCATGCCCGGCTGGAGCCGGGGACCGTGGCCGGCGGGTCCGAAATTGGGGACCTCGGGGGCTTCGTGCAGGTTGCGGCCCACACCGTGTCCCACGAAATCCCGTACCACCGAGCAGCCGTTTGCTTCCACATACTTCTGCACGGCGTGGGAGATGTCATACACCCGATTTCCAGGCCGGGCCAGCTTGATACCCTCCCAGAAGCTCTGCTCAGTCACCTCGATGAGGCGCTGGGCCTCGGGGGAGATGGCGCCGCAGGCAAAGGTGGCGGCGCAGTCGCCGTGGAAGCCGCCGATGTAGGCGCCCACATCCACGCTGACGATGTCGCCCTCCTTCAGCACGATGTGCTTGGAAGGGATGCCGTGGATGACCACCTCATTCACCGAGACACAGGCGGAGCCGGGGAATCCCCCGTAGCCCAGGAAAGAGGGCTTGGCGCCCTGGCTCTCGATGAATTTGCGCACCTCAGTGTCGATCTCCAGCGTGGAAACGCCGGGACGCACCAGGGAGCCGGCCAATGCCCGGGCCTGGGCGGTGATCCGTCCGGCCCGGCGCATCAGCTCGATCTCATGGGGAGATTTGAGGGAAATCAGATCCATTCCGCTCACTTCCCCAGCAGCTTCATAATGGCCTCATTGGTGGCCTCAATGCCGCCCGCATCGGGAACGGTCTTGAGGATACCGCGGGTCTCATAGAAGTTCTTCAGGGGCTCGGTCTCCTGATGGTAGACCTCCAGACGGTGCTTGACCGTCTCAGGCTGGTCGTCCTTGCGCTGCTCCAGCGCGCCGCCGCACTTGTCGCACACGCCCTCCACCTTGGAAGGAGCGGCCACGATGTGGTAGGTGGCGCCGCAGCCGTGGCAGGTCCGGCGGCCAGTCATGCGGGCCTCGATGACGCTGTCGGCGATCTCCAGGGAGAGCACCGCGTCAAAGTTGATACCGGCCTTCTCCAGAGCCTCCGCCTGGGCGATGGTGCGGGGCACGCCGTCCAGGATATAGCCGCCGGCGCAGTCGGGCTCCGCCAGGCGCTCCTGGATAATCCCGATGATGACCTCGTCGGGGACCAGCTTGCCGGCCTCCATATAGGCCTTGGCCTGCAGGCCCACGGGCGTGCCGTTCTTCACCGCGGCGCGGAGGATGTTGCCGGTGGAGATGGTGGGAATGCCGAGCTTCTGGCTGATGATCTCAGCCTGCGTGCCTTTTCCGGCGCCGGGGGCGCCCAACAGAATCAGCTTCATTACCCTTAACCCCTCTCTTATTACTCCAGGAAGCCCTTGTAATGCCGCATGAGCATCTGAGCCTCCATGGCCTTGACCGTCTCCAGAGCGACGCCCACCACGATGATGATGGAAGTGCCGCCGATGGCCAGGGTGCTGCTGCCCACCAGAGCGCCGGTGACGATGGGGGCAATCGCAATGATGGACAGATAGATGGCACCGAAGAAGGTGATCTTGCCCAGAACCTTGCTGATGAAGTCCGCGGTGGGCTTGCCGGGCCGGAAGCCGGGCACGAAGCCGCCGTTCTTCTTCAGGTTGTTGGCCACTTCCACGGGGTTGAACTGCATGGTGGAGTAGAAGTAGCTGAAGCCCAGGATCAGCAGGAAGTACACCACAATATAGAAGACGCTGGTGGTGTCAAAGATTTTCAGGAAGGTGTTCCAGCCGGAGCCCTCCACCTGGGCCGAAGGCACGAAAGCGCCGATGGTCGCGGGCAGGGAGGCAATGGCCTGGGCGAAGATGATGGGCATAACGCCGCTCATGTTCACCTTCAGGGGCAGGTGGCTGGACTGGCCGCCGTACATCTTCCGGCCCACCACGCGCTTGGCGTACTGGACGGGGATGCGGCGCTCGGCATTCTGGATGAACACGATGAAGACCACCATGATCAGCATGCCGATGAGAATCAGGGGGATGAAGGCGGGATGCATGCCGCCCTCGTTGCCGGCAGCCCAGTTCTGCACGCCCACGATCATGGCCAGGATCATGTGGGGACCCCGGGACAGGATGCCGGCGAACAGGATGATGGAGATGCCGTTGCCGATGCCGAACTCGGTGATCTGCTCACCCAGCCACATGATGAACGCGGAGCCAGCGGTGAAGGTGAGGATGATCACGATGGAGCCCCACACCTCAGGCAGGCCGCCGAAGTCCAGGATGTTGTTGCCGGCGGTACGGACCAGAGTCAGGTAGCCGAAGCCCTGCAGCAGGGCGATGGCGACGGTGACGTAACGAGTGATCGCAGCGATCTTCTTGCGGCCCTCCTCGCCGCCCTCTTTCTGGAGACGCTCCAGAGCGGGGATGGCGACGGTCAGCAGCTGCACGATGATGGAGCTGTTGATATAGGGCTGCACGCCAAGGGCAAATACCGTGGCGTAACTAAAGGCCGTACCATTCATGGCGCCCAACAGACCGAAGATGGTGCCGTTCATGGCATTCATCTGAGTGGCGAAGAGCTGACCGTCCACAAAGGGAACAGGCACGGCGGAGCCCAGCCGGAAGATCAGCAGCGCGAAGATGGTAAAGAGGATCTTCTTGCGCAGCTCAGGAATCTTCCAGGCGTTGCGTACGGTCTCGAGCACTTAGATCACCTCGTACTTTCCGCCGGCCGCGACGATCTTCTCCTTCGCGGAGGCGGAGAACGCGGAAGCGCGAACAATGAGCTTCTTGTTCAGGGTGCCGTTGCCCAGCACCTTGACGCCGTGCTCACACTTGGACAGGATCCCCTTCTCCAGGAGATCGCAGACGTTGACGGTCGCGCCGTCGTCAAACTTGTTCAGCGCGGAGACGTTGATGCTCTCCAGGCGCTTGGCAAAGATGTTGTGGAAGCCGCGCTTGGGCAGACGGCGGGCCAGAGGCATCTGGCCGCCTTCGAAGCCGACGCGGACGCCGCCGCCAGAGCGGGCCCACTGGCCCTTCTGACCACGGCCGGCGGTGGTGCCGTTACCGGAACCCTTGCCGCGGCCCTTGCGGTAAGCCTTCTTCACAGAGCCGGGCGCGGGAGACAGTTCATGCAGTTTCATATCGCGCACCTCCATTACTGTTCCTCGGTGACCTGGAGCAGGTAACCGATCTGAGCGATCTTGCCGCGGGTGGCGACATTGTCGGGCTGGACGGTGGTATCGCCGATCTTGCGCAGCCCCAGAGCCTCGGCAGTCGCCTTATGCTTGGCGATGCGGCCGTTCAGGCTCTTGACCAGCTTGATATTGATGTTAGCCATTGTGGTCGGCCCTCCTTAACCTACGATCTCGCTGACGCTCTTGCCGCGGACCCGGGCCACTTCCTCGGGGGAACGCAGGGACTTCAGGCCCTCGAAGGTAGCGGACACCACGTTCTGCGGGTTGTTGGAGCGCAGGCACTTGGCGCGGATGTCACGGATGCCGGCCGCCTCCATGACGGCACGGACAGGACCGCCGGCGATGATACCGGTACCGGGGGCGGCGGGCTTCAGGAGCACGCGGCCAGCGCCGAACTCACCGATCACCTCGTGGGGGATGGTGGTGCCGGACAGGCTGATGGTGCACATGTTCTTCTTGGCATCCTCGATGCCCTTGCGGATGGCCTCGGGCACCTCAGCGGCCTTGCCCAGGCCGAAGCCCACGCGGCCCTTCTCGTCGCCCACGACCATGAGGGCGGCAAACTTGAAGATACGGCCGCCCTTGACGGTCTTGCTGACGCGGTTCAGAGAAACGAGCTTCTCGGTGAACTCGCTGGGTTCTCTTTCAAATCTAGCCATGTTCGTTCTCCTCCCCTATTAAAACTCCAGGCCGCCCTCACGGGCGCCCTCGGCCAGAGCGGCGACGCGGCCATGGTAGACATAGCCGCCGCGGTCGAAGACCACGGTGCTGATGCCGGCGGCCTTGGCACGCTCAGCAACGGTCAGGCCAACCTTCTTGGCGGCCTCACAGTTGGAGCCCTTGCCCTCGAAGCCCTTCTCCAGGGAAGAAGCGGAGACCAAGGTCTTGCCGCTCACGTCATCGATGACCTGGGCGTAGATGTTGGTCTCGCTGCGGAACACGTTGAGACGGGGACGCTCGGGCGTGCCGGAAATCTTGGAGCGGACACGCTTATGGCGCTTAAGCCGCTGCGCCTTGGTATTGGGACGATTGATCATAGTGGCACACCTCCTTATTTCTTCTTGACGCCGGTCTTGCCTTCCTTGCGGCGGATGACCTCGTCGGTGTATTTGATACCCTTGCCCTTATAAGGCTCGGGGGGACGCTTCTCTCTGACTTCAGCGGCAAACTGACCCACGACCTCCTTGTCGGCGCCGGAGATCACGATCTTGTTAGCGCTGGGGGTCTCGATGGTGATGCCCTCGGGGCCCTCCATAAAGACCTGATGGGAGAAACCGAGGTTCATGACCAGCTTCTTGCCGTCCATGGCCACACGGTAGCCGACGCCGTTGACGTCCAGCTCCTTCTTGAAGCCCTCAGTCACACCCACCACCATGTTGTGGAGCAGGGTGCGGGTCAGGCCGTGCAGGCTGCGGTTCTCCTTCTCATCGTTGGGACGGGTAACGAGCAGCTCGTTGCCCTCCTGGGCGATGTTCATGTTGGGGTGGAACGCGCGGGTCAGGGTGCCCTTGGGGCCCTTGACGGTGACCACGTTCCCATCGATCTTCACGTCCACGCCGGCGGGGATGGAGATCGGCTTTCTTCCGATTCGGCTCATTCTTTCTCCCTCCCTTACCACACGAACGCAAGGACTTCGCCGCCGACGTGAGCCGCGCGAGCAGCCTTGTCGGTCATGACGCCCTTGGACGTAGAGACGATAGCGATACCCAGACCACGGATGACGCGGGGCAGCTCATCAGCGCCAGCGTACACGCGCAGGCCGGGCTTGGACACGCGGCGCAGACCGGAGATAACCTTCTCCTTACCAGCGCCGTACTTCAGGGTGATGCGGATCACGCCCTGGGTGCCGTCGTCGATCAGCTGGAAGTTCTTGATATAGCCTTCATCCAGCAGGATCTGAGCGATGGACTTCTTCATGTTGGACGCGGGGACGTCCACGGTGTCATGCTTTGCGTTGTTCGCGTTGCGGATGCGGGTCAGCATATCCGCAATGGGATCGGTAATATGCATGAGTTTACCCTCCTTTTTGAATTACGAGTCCGTGAGAAGACCCGTTAAGGCGGCAAGGTATCGGAGGTCGCAAATCTCCGACCTTTTAACCGTCTGCCAAGGAACTATTATATAGTGAAAAGCCCGGCTTGAAAAGTGAAATTTGGCCTCTTTCCGAACTTTTGGAGGATTGCCCTACCAAGGGTGCCGGAAAGGGGCCTCCTTATTCATTTTTCACAGTCCGACTTGCACTATCGGGTGGGTTTATCTCCTAAACGGAGAATTTTGTTTTTCGCACCTGCCGGTGCGCTGAGCCGCCGCCGAAGGCGGCTCCGCCGTGAGGGAACGGCGTTACCCCGTCACGCAACGCAAGCGCCCGACGTGTCATACACGTCTGGCGCGGCGTTGCAAACGGGTGTTTGGTTCTTACCAGGAGGCCTTCTTCACGCCGGGGATCTGACCCTTGTAGGCCAGCTCGCGGAAGCAGATACGGCAGATGCCGTAGTCCCGCAGATAGGCGTGGGGACGGCCGCAGATCTTGCAGCGGTTGTAGCGGCGGGTGGAGAACTTGGGCTCCGCCTGCTGCTTCAGGATCATAGACTTCTTAGCCATTAACGTTCTCCTCCTTAGCGGGCGAAGGGCGCGCCGATCTGGGTCAGCAGCTCCTTGGCCTCTTCATCAGTCTGAGCGGTGGTGCAGAACACGATATCCAGGCCGCGGATCTTGTCGATCTTGTCGTACTCGATCTCGGGGAAGATCAGCTGCTCCTTGATGCCCAGGGCATAGTTGCCGCGGCCGTCAAAGGCGTTGGGGTTGATGCCGCGGAAGTCACGCACGCGGGGCAGGGCCACGTTGAACAGGCGGTCCACGAACTCCCACATACGATCGCCGCGCAGGGTGACCTTCGCGCCGATGGGCATGCCCTCACGCAGCTTGAAGTTAGCCACGGACTTCTTGGCCTTGGTGATGATGGCCTTCTGGCCGGTGATCTTGGTCAGATCGCCCACGACGGCCTCCAGGACCTTGGAGTTGTCCCGGGCCTCGCCGCAGCCGCAGTTGACCACGATCTTGTCCAGCTTGGGGATCTGCATGGTGGACTTGTAGCCGAACTTCTGCATGAGAGCAGGAGCGACTTCTTCCTGGTACTTCTTCTTCAGGTTGGGCATGTTAGCCATAGTTGACTCCTCCTCTCTTAGATCTCGGCGCCGCACTTCTTGCAGATGCGGACCTTCTTGTCACCCTCGACCTTGTGGCCGATGCGGGTGGGCTTGTTGCACTTGGGGCAGACCTTCTGCACCTTGCAGGCGTAGATGGGGGCCTCCTTCTTGATGATGCCGCCCTGGTCGCCCTGCTTGCGGGGCTTGGTGTGGCGGGAGACGACGTTGACGCCCTCCACGACCACCTTGCTCTCCTTGGGGAGAACGTTCAGGACCTTGCCCTGCTTGCCCTTGTCCTTACCGGACAGGACGATGACGGTGTCGTCCTTACGAATGCTCATCTTATTCATGCCTCGTTACCCCCCTTACAGCACTTCGGGAGCCAGGGACAGGATCTTCATATAGTCCTTGTCGCGCAGCTCGCGGGCCACGGGCCCAAAGATACGGGTACCGCGGGGATTCTTGTCGTCCTTGATCAGGACGGCGGCGTTGTCGTCGAAACGGACATAGCTGCCGTCGCTGCGGCGCACGCCGCGGACGGAGCGGACGATGACGGCCTTGACCACCTCGCCCTTCTTCACGGTGCCGCCGGGCTGAGCCTTGCGCACGGAAGCCACGACCACGTCGCCGATGTTGCCGAACTTACGCTTGGAGCCGCCCAGCACGCGGATGGTCTTGATCTCCTTGGCGCCGGTGTTGTCGGCCACCTTCAAATAAGTTTCCTGCTGAATCATGACCGCACCTCCTTACTTCGCCTTCTCGATGATCTCGACCACGCGCCAGCGCTTGTCCTTGGACAGGGGGCGGGTCTCCATGACCTTGACGCGGTCGCCCACGCCACAGGCATTCTGCTCGTCATGGGCCTTCAGCTTGTAGGTCCGCTTGACGATCTTCTTATACAGAGGGTGGGCCACACGGTCGGCGATGGCGACCACCACGGTCTTGTCCATCTTGTCAGAGACCACCAGGCCGACTCTGGTCTTACGGGAAGAAGTTCTGTTCTCCATGATAATTCCTCCTTCTTACATTATCGGCCAGCGAGCTGCTGCTCACGCAGGATGGTCTTGACTCGGGCAATGTCTTTCTTGACCTCCGCGATCTTCACGGGGTTCTCCAGCTGATTGGTGGCATGCTGAAGCCGGAGCTGGAACAGGTCCTTCTTCAGGTCGCCCAGCTTGGTCTCCAGCTCAGCGGCGCTCATCTTGCGGACTTCGTTTGCCTTCATCATTCTTCACCACCAATCTCGGTCTCGGCGGTCTGCTTCTTCACGATCTTGCACTTGACAGGCAGCTTGTGAGAAGCCAGACGCAGGGCCTCGCGGGCGATCTCCTCGGAGACGCCGGCGATCTCGAACATCACGCGGCCGGGCTTGACCACGGCCACCCAGTACTCGGGAGAACCCTTACCGGAACCCATGCGGGTCTCGGCGGGCTTCTCGGTGATGGGCTTGTCGGGGAAGATCTTGATCCAGACCTTACCGCCACGCTTGGTGTAACGGGTCATGGCGATACGGGCGGCCTCGATCTGATTGCTGGTGATCCAGCAGGGCTCGGTGGCCTGGAGGCCCCAATCACCGTAAGTGACGGTATTGCCCTTGAGGGCCTTGCCCTTCATGCGACCGCGGTGCACGCGGCGGTATTTCACTCTCTTAGGCAGCAGCATTAGTTGGAGCCTCCTTCCTTCTGAGCATTGCCGGCGGGACGGGCGCCGCCCTGCCGGAAGCCGCCCTGGGGACGGCCGTTGTTGTTGCGGTTAAAGCCGCCGTTGCGGTTGAAGCCGCCCTGGCGACGGTCGCCGTCGCGGCGATCGCGGCGGGGACGCTCGGGGCGCTCCTTAAAGTTCTTGGTGTCCAGGGTGCGGGGGGTGGTCCGCAGGCTCTGGGTGAGCACCTCGCCCTTGTAGATCCACACCTTCACGCCGATGCGACCGTAGGTGGTGGCAGCCTCAGCGAAGCCGTAGTCGATGTCGGCGCGCAGGGTCTGCAGGGGAATGGTGCCGTCGTGATAGTGCTCGGTGCGGGCGATCTCAGCGCCGCCCAGACGGCCGGACACGCAGGTCTTGATGCCGCGGGCGCCCATGCGCATAGCGCGGCCCATGGCGTTCTTCATGGCGCGGCGGAAGCCGATGCGCTTCTCCAGCTGCTGGGCGATGTTCTCGGCCACCAGCTGAGCGTTCATGTCGGGGCTCTTGACCTCGACGATGTTCAGAGCCACGCTCTTGCCGATCATCTTCTCCAGGGTCAGGCGGAGGCGCTCGATGTCCTCGCCGCCCTTACCGATGACCATGCCGGGGCGGGCGCAGTGCAGGTAGATGCGGACCTTGGCGTTGTCGCGCTCGATCTCGATCTTGGGCACGCCGGCGCCGTAGAGCTTCTTCTTCAGGAAATCACGGATCTTCTTGTCCTCCACCAGCAGGTCGCCGACCTTCTCGTTGCGAGCATACCAGCGGGAGTCCCAATCCTTAATGACACCCACGCGCAGGCCGTGGGGATTCACTTTCTGTCCCATTTTTTTCCTCCTCCCTTAGCGCTCGCTCACGCCGATGGTGATGTGAGAAGTCCGCTTGTTGATCCGGTACGCACGGCCCTGAGCCCGGGGCATGATGCGCTTGATGATGGGGCCGGGGGCGGCGTAGGTGGTGGACACGTAGAGCTTCTCAGGGTCCATCTGGTGGTTGTTCTCGGCGTTGGCCGCGGCGCTCTTGAGCACCTTGAGCATGAGCTCGGAGGCGGCCTTGGGGGTGGCCATCAGGATGGCGGTGGCCTCAGCCACACTCTTGCCGCGGATCAGATCGCAGACGATCTGGACCTTGCGGGGAGAGATGCGGGCATACTTCAGAACAGCTTTCGCTTCCATATTCTCTCCTCCTTACTTACCGGTCTTGGAACCCGCGTGGCCGCGGAAGGTACGGGTGGGGGCGAACTCGCCCAGCTTGTGCCCGACCATATCCTCGGTGACGTACACAGGCACGTGCTTGCGGCCGTCGTGCACGGCGAAGGTGTGGCCCACGAAGGCGGGGAAGATGGTGGAGGAGCGGCTCCAGGTCTTGAGGACCTTCTTCTCGCCGGTCTGGTTCATTTCGTCCACCCGCTTCAGCAGCTCGGGGGCGCAAAACGGGCCTTTCTTGATGCTTCTGGACATGTTTTACAACCTCCTTACTTAGCGTTACGGTGCTTGACGATGAACTTCTCGGTGCGGTTCTTGCCCTTACGGGTCTTGTAACCCATAGCAGGCTTGCCCCAAGGAGTGACAGGGCCAGGACGACCGACGGGGCTCTTGCCCTCGCCGCCGCCGTGGGGGTGGTCATTGGGGTTCATGACGGAGCCGCGGACGGTGGGACGCCAGCCCATGTGACGCTTGCGGCCGGCCTTACCGATCTGGATGTTCTCGTGCTCGATGTTGCCGATCTGGCCGATGGTGGCCAGGCACTCGGGCCGGATATAACGCACCTCGCCGGAGGGGAGGCGGACCTGAGCCATGCCGTTCTCCTTGGCCATTAGCTGAGCGAACTCACCAGCGGCGCGGACCAGCTGGCCGCCCTTGCCGGGGTACAGCTCGATGTTGTGGATCAGGGTGCCCAGGGGGATGTTGGCGATGGGCAGGCAGTTGCCGGGCAGGATGTCGGCGTCGGGACCGGTCATGATGATGTGGCCGGCCTTCATGCCCACGGTAGCCAGGATATAGCGCTTCTCGCCGTCCTCGTACTGGATCAGAGCGATGTTGGCGGAGCGGTTGGGATCGTACTCCACGCGCAGCACAGTGGCGGAGCCCTGCTTGTCGCGCTTGAAGTCGATGATGCGGTACTTCTTCTTGTTGCCGCCGCCGCGGTGACGGACGGTGATGCGGCCGTAGCTGTTGCGGCCGGCGTTCTTCTTCAGAACCTCGGTCAGGCTGCGCTCAGGCTTGGCCTTCTTGTCGATCCCCTCGAAGGCGGACACGGTCATGTGGCGGCGGGAGGGGGTAGTGGGCTTATAAGTCTTGATCGCCATTTCTCTTTACCTCCTTACACCATGCCCTCGAAGAACTCGATGGTCTTGGAGTCCTCGGTGAGGGTGACGATGGCCTTCTTGTAGGAAGCACGGCGGCCAGCGGGGAAGCGGCCGGTGCGCTTGAGCTTGCCGTCCATGTTGATGGTGTTGACCTTGGCGACCTTCACACCGAAGATCTCCTCCACGGCCTTGCCGATCTGGATCTTGTTGGCGTCCTTGGCCACCAGGAAGGTGTACTTCCGGTCCTGGGTCAGGGCCATGGACTTCTCCGTGATCACGGGGCGCTTGATGATGTCATAAGCGACGGTAGCCATTACGCGAACACCTCCTCGATGACGGCCAGGGCGGCCTTGTCGACGATAAACTTGTTGGCGTTCACGATGTCGTAAACGCTGAGGATCTTGGCAGTGGTGGTGGTCACGCCGGGGATGTTCCGGGCGGACAGGACCACGTTCTGGTTGACCTCGCTGGTCACCACGACAGCCTTGCCGGCCTCAACGGCGTTCAGGAAGGACTGCATGGTCTTGGTCTTGATCTCGTCCAGGTTCAGGCCATCGACCACGATGACGTTACCCTCGGCCGCCTTGGCGGACAGGACGGACTTCAGAGCCAGGCGCTTCACCTTCTTGTTGAGGGTGTAGCTGTAATCGCGGGGCTTGGGGGCGAACACGATGCCGCCGTGGGTCCACTGGGGAGCGCGGGTGGAACCCTGACGGGCACGGCCGGTGCCCTTCTGACGCCAGGGCTTGATGCCGCCGCCGGAGACTTCGGCGCGGGTCAGGGCGCTCTGGGTACCCTGACGGCAGTTGGCCAGGTGGTTCTTGACCACGTCATGCACCACGACCTGGTTGGGCTCGATCCCGAAGATGGCGTCGGAGAGCTCCACTTCACCGACCTTAGCGCCGGTCATGTTAACAACAGTTGCCTTAGGCATTTTGGTATCTCTCCCTTCTTTTAGCGGTTACGCGCAGAGGCCTTCTGGGGATTGACGCGGGCAGACGCCTTCTGCGGGTTGTTGCTGATGCCAGCAGCGGCGCCCTTGGCCTTGACGTTGATGACGGAATTGCGCAGGTACACCACGCCGCCCTTGGGGCCGGGGATGGCGCCGCGCACGGCGATGATGCCCAGCTCGGGGTCCACCTTCACCACGTCCAGGTTCAGCACGGTGACCTGGTCGCAGCCCATGTGGCCGGCGCCGATCTTGCCCTTGAAGATACGGGAAGGATCGGTAGCGGGGCCCATGGAACCGGCGTGACGGTGCACAGGACCGCCGCCGTGGCTCATGGGAGTACGGCCGGCGCCATAGCGCTTAACCACGCCGGCGTAGCCCTTACCCTTGCTGATACCGGTGACATCCACGCGGTCGCCCTCGGCGAACACGTCGACCTTCACCTCGTCGCCCACGTTCATCTCAGCCGCGTTGGAGAGCTTGAACTCCTTCAGGACCTTCTTGGGAGAGACCTCAGCCTTCTTCAGATGGCCCAGCTCAGGCTTGGTGAGCTTCTTCTCGGCTACGTCCTCGTAGCCCAGCTGAACGGCAGTGTAGCCGTCCTTCTCCTCGGTCTTCTTCTGCACGACGGTGCAGGGGCCCGCCTCGATGACGGTGACCGGGATGACCTTACCTTCGGCGTCAAAGATCTGAGTCATGCCGACCTTCTTGCCGATGATGGCCTTTTCCATGTTTTTTCCTCCTTATATAGGTTATTGGTTGGGCGAGTTGAGCATCGGGCTCTCATTGCTCGGCCAACTTGACCCGTCCGCCTCAAAACGCGGCGGACTGCGGTACAAACTAAGGAAATAGGGGGTTCGCTCTTACAGCTTGATCTCGATCTCGACGCCGGCGGGGAGCTCCAGGCTCATCAGGGCCTCCACGGTCTTGGCGGAAGGCTTCTGGATGTCGATCAGGCGCTTGTGGGTGCGGCGCTCGAACTGCTCACGGCTGTCCTTGTACTTGTGGACAGCGCGGAGGATGGTGACGACCTCCTTCTTGGTGGGCAGGGGGATGGGGCCGGACACGGTGGCGCCGGTGCGCTTGGCGGTCTCCACGATCTTCTCAGCGCTCTGGTCGATGAGCTGATGATCGTAAGCCTTCAGGCGGATGCGGATCATTTCTTTCTGAGCTGCCATTGGTGTTTCCTCCTTAAACATACGAAGTGACGTTCTGTATTCCGTGCACGCTTCGTACGGTGAGAATCTTCTGTACACGTTTCCGTGCGTGTCGCGGATCGACACGAAGAAAACCGGCGCAAAAGCAGCCGGTTTCGTCCCTGCACGGCATGAGCCGTGTACGGAACCTTCTCAGCCGCCCGATTTGCTCGGACATACTCCGCGGAAGTTACCGGCGAAAGCCGCAATCTCCCGCATCATCGCAGAATGCACCCTTTACAGGCGCTTGATTATGATACCTGAAAACCCGACGTCTGTCAAGAGCTTTCCCGCCGGTTTTTCAATTTTTTTGCCCCGCCGTCCGGTCTGGACGGCGGGGCCGTGTTTCGTTTCCTCAGAGCACCTCACTCAGGCGCTCTTTCATTTCCTCGGGGTCGATCCTGGTCTGGGTGAAGTGCTCCAGCGCCAGCACCGCCTGGTGGACCAGAAGGCCCATGCCGTTGGCGGTCCGGTGCCCCCGCAGGTCGGTCTGGCGGAGGAGCTCGGTCTGGGCGGGGGCGTAGATGAGGTCCACCACCAGGGCCTCCCGGGGCAGCGCGTCCAGGAAGGAGAAGTCCGCAAACTGCCCCGCCGTCCCCTCCATGCCCAGAGAGGTGCAGTTGACCAGCACCCGGCACCCCTGGGCGGCGGCAGCCAGGTCCTCGGGCGTAAAGCCCATAGCGGTCAGGTGCTCCGGGTCGTGGGCGCAGAGGGCCTCCGCCTTCTCCCGGGAGCGGTTGCACACCGTCACCCGGGCCCCGGCCCGGGCCAGCTTCAGGCACACCGCCTTGGCCGCGCCCCCGGCCCCCAGCACCGTGACCGCTGTCCCGGCGGGTTCCACGCCTTCATCGGCCAGGGCCCGGAGGAAGCCCGCGCCGTCGGTGTTATAGCCATAGGTCCTGCCGTCCCGGATGCACACGGTGTTCACCGCGCCGATGAGCCGGGCGTCCTCGTCCAACTCGTCCAGCAGGGGGATCAGCTCCTCCTTGTGGGGCATGGTGGCGTTGAAACCGGCGTATCCGGCGAATTTAGCGCACTCCAGCCACTCCCGGCACTGCCCCCGGGGCACGCTCTGGCAGAGATAGATGTAGTCCAGCCCCAGCGCCCGGATCATGGTGTTCTGGATCAGGGGGGACTTGGAGTGTCCCACCGGGTCCCCGATGACACAGAGTTTGCGGGTGGTGTTCTTCAGTTCCACTTGCATGTCCTTCACTTCCCTCTTGGGCTCCGGCCGGTGGTCGGGCAGGGCGGCGTTCACCCCCAGGGCGATGAGCAGCCCCACGATGGTCTCGATGATGCGGGCGGCGGCGTAGTAGTACCGGGTCACCCCGGTGACGCCGGTGATGAGGATGACACAGGGCAGGATGCAGGCCATGCCACAGGCGGTAGGCCGTTTGATGAGCAGGCACAGCCACACGCCCGCCACACACACCGCGCCCAGCACCGGCACCTTCACCCAGGGATTGTCCAGCGCGGGCCCCAGCAGCAAAGTGGCCGTACCCAGCGCGCCGCCCACCACCACGCCGATGAGGCGGGAGATCCCCTGCTGAAAGGTCTGGCCCAGGGTGCTCTGGGTGCAGATGATGCAGGCGATACAGGCGTACAGCGGCCCCAGCTGTCCCAGCACGCCCCCCAGCTCCTCCCGGTACAGGAGGCCGAAGGGGACAAACAGCGCATAGGACAGCATCACCGACACGGCAGTCTTGACCACCCGCATCCCGATGCGCGGCAGGGGAACCGGATATCTCATGTTCTTCTCCTTTTTATATTCTGTGGAAGCCCACAGTCAGCTCAATGGAAGCTCTCTTTGCCTACTTTCTCTCTCGAGAGAAAGTAGGACATGGCGGCCTCGTAGCCGTACAGGCCCAGGCCGCAGATCTGGCCCACACAGGCGGGGGCGGTGACGCTCTTGTGGCGGAACTCCTCCCGCTGGTGGATGTTGGAGATGTGGACCTCCACGCAGGGCACCGAAACGGCCTTCAGGGCGTCCAGAATGGCCACCGAGTAGTGGGTGTAGGCCCCAGGATTCATGACGATGGCGTCGTACACCCCGTCGGCCTCCTGGATGGCGTCCACGATGTCCCCCTCATGGTTGGACTGGAAGCAGTCGGCGGTGGAGCCGTGGGCGGCGGCGAACTCTTTCAGGTGGGCGCACAGGCTCTCGTAGTTCTCCGAGCCGTAGATGCCCGGCTCCCGCTTGCCCAGCAGGTTCAGGTTGGGTCCGTTGATGATGAGGAATTTCACAGCTTCAGCACCTCCAGAATGGCGTCGGCCGCCGCCTCCGGGGACGGCAGATCGGAAATGACGTGATGGGCCCAGCGGCGGTACACCGGCTCCCGCCGGGCGAAGCGCTCCACGAAGGCCTCTCTCCTCCCCTGGGCCAGGGGCCGGTCCCCCAGCACGCCGGAGTCATAAGTAACACCCGGGTCCCGGCAGAGGAAAAAGACGGTGCCGCTCCCGTGGAGGGGCCGGATGGCCCCCTCCCGCAGGGGGAGCCCCCCGCCGCAGGAGATCACCAGCCCGGATTTCCCGGCCAGTTCCCCGGCCACGCGCTCCTCACAGGCGCGGAAGTAGCCCTCCCCCCACTCCCGGAAGATCCAGGGGATGGTGCGGCCCTCCCGGGCCTCGATGAGGGCGTCGGTGTCGATGAGCTCCACCCCCAGCTTTTTGGAGAGAATGGCGCCCACCGTGGACTTGCCGCAGCCCATCATGCCGATGAGGACGATGTTCTTCATGGCTCGTACCCCTTGAAATTGCCCAGCACCCGCATCTCACCGGAGAGCTGGGAGAGCTCGTGGAGCACCCCGTCCATGCCGGGGGCCAGCAAATCTCCGGAAAACTCCAGGAAGAAAAGGTACTCCCAGCTCCGCCCCGGAATGGGCCGGGACTCCAGCTTCAGAAGGTTCAGCCCCTGGACCGCGAAGAGGGTCAGGATCTGGTGCAGGGAGCCGCTCTGGTGGGGCAGGCGGAAGAGGGCGGAGATCTTGTCCCGGCGCTCCCGCAGCTCCATCACTGGGGAGACCACCACAAAGCGGGTATGGTTGAGGGAGTTGTAGTTGGTGCCCTCCACCAGGATGTTGAGGCCGTAGAGCTGGGCGGCCCGTCGGGAGCAGATGGCCCCGGCGGTGCGGTCCCCGGTCTCGGCCACCTGCTTGGCCGACCCGGCGGTGTCCAGGGTGGGCACCCGCCGCCAGTCCCGGTGTTGGTCCAAAAACTTCTCGCTCTGCATAAGGCCCTGTTCGTGGGAGTAGACCGTGCGGATGTCCGCCATGGTCACCCCGGGGAGGGCCATCAGGCAGTGCTCCACCTTCACATCATACTCCCCCACCACATAATAGCGGTACTGGGCCAGCAGATCGTACACCTGCCGGATGGAGCCGGTGGAGCTGTTCTCGATGGGGAGCACGGCATAGTCGGCCTCCCCCCGCTCCAGGGCGGCGAACACGTCGGAGAACCAGGGACAGCCCTTGCTGTCCACGTCCTCGCCGAAGAACCCGGCGGCGGCCTCCTCGCTGTAACAGCCCGGCTCGCCCTGGTAGACCACCCGGGGACGCTCCACCGGCTTCCGCGCCCCAGCCAGGGCGGCGGCGTAGGCGGCGTAACCCGGGTCCTCGGTGCCCTCCTTCACCAGATGGCGCTGCTGGCGGCGGGAGATGGCCATGATGGTCTCATAGAGCTCCGCCAGGTCGGCCCGGCGGGCCGGGTCGTCGGTGAGGGCGGTCTTGGCGGCGATGACCCGCTTTTCCCGCTCGGCGTCCAGCACCGGCACGCCGTTCTGCTGCTTCCACTCCCCCACCTTGCCGGTGATCTCCATCCGCCGAAGGAACAGGTCCACCAGCTCCCGGTCGATGGCGTCGATCTCCTGTCGGTATTGCTCCAGTTGACTCATGTTCGTCGCTCTCCTTTTCCGGACAATCCAATTCTTTAAATCCCCAGAACCTCACAGGCGGCCAGGGCGGCGGCGGCCTCCACCACCGGCACCGCCCGCAGTACCACGCAGGGGTCGTGGCGGCCCTCCACGATGAGCTCCGTCTCCTCCATGCGGGACAGGCTCACCGTCCGCTGGGGTTTCGAGATGGACGGGGTGGGGCGGAACACCACCTCAAAGTCCACCGGCATGCCGTTGGTGATACCGCCGTTGACACCGCCGGCGTGGTTGGTGGCGGTGGCGATGTGGTCCCCCTCCAGGCAGAAGGGGTCGTTGGCCTCGCTGCCCCGCATGGAGGCCAGGGCAAAACCCGCGCCGAAGGAAATGCCCTTCACGGCGGGGACGGCAAAGAGGTACTGGGCAAAGATGCCCTCCACATTACAGCCGAAGTCGGGGGAGCCCAGCCCGGCGGGCAGGCCCTCCACAGCGCAGCGGACGCAGCCGCCCACGCTGTCCCCCTCTCCCTTGGCCGCCAGAATGGCCGCCCGGGCCTGCTCCTCGGAGGGATCGGGGATACCCGCCAGGTTGGATACCTGGGCGGAGACGGTGATCCCCCGCTCCTTCAGCACCAGCTTGGCCACCGCCCCGGCGAACACCAGGGGCGCGGTGAGCCGCCCGGAGAAGTGCCCGCCTCCCCGGTAGTCATTGCAGCCGCCGTAGCGCACCTGTCCGGTGTAGTCAGCGTGGCCGGGCCGGGGCATGTCGCGGAGCTTGCTGTAATCCTTGCTGCGGGTGTCGGTGTTGCGGATAATCGCGCACAGAGGGGTGCCGGTGGTTTTCCCCTCAAAGACGCCGGACAGAATCTCCGGCTCGTCGGCCTCCCGCCGGGCGGTGGAGGTGGAGTTCTGGCCCGGGGCCCGGCGCTTGAGCTCAGAGCGGATGAAGTCCAGATCCAGCTCCACCCCGGAGGGCAGCCCCTCCAGGGTGACGCCGATGGCCGGTCCGTGGGATTCTCCAAAGATGGTATAGCGCATTACTCTTCCTCCCGGACGATCTGTCCGCCCATGGCCTCGTAGTCCTCCCAGAAGTGGGGGTAGGACTTTTTGACGCACTCCGCCCCGGTGATGGTCACCGGAGCTTCACAGCGGGTGGCGGCAATGGCGGCCATCATGGCGATGCGGTGGTCGTTGTGGGCGCTCACCGTGACGCCGCCGGGGAGGGTCTCCTTGCCGTGGAAGGTGAGGAAATCCGGTCCCTCCTCCACGTTGCCGCCCAGGGCGGTGAGGACCTCGGTCACGGTGGCCAGGCGGTCGCTCTCCTTGAGCCGCAACCGGGCGGCGTTCACCAGGTGGGTGGTCTCCCCCGCCCGCAGTACCGCGTGGGCCGCCAGGGGGGGCACCAGGTCGGGGCACTGGCTCACGTCCAGCGCCTGCTCCCCCACCTCCCGCAGGCGAAGCCAGTAGGGCACGATGCGCATGTCACCCTGGACCGAGAAGGCGTTGAGCCCCTCCAGGTCCATCTCGTTGCCCACGCCGATGGCGGCGTACCAGAAGGCGGCCTGGGAGTAGTCCCCCTCGATGGTTAAATCCCGGTGCCGGTAGATTTGATTGCCGGGCACCTTAAACACGCGCTTTCCGTCCCACTCCGCCTTGACTTCAAACTGCTCCAGGGCGTCCAGGGTCATGTCCACATAGCCCCGGCTCTCCAGGTCGGTGGTGAGATGGATCTCGCTGTCCCCGTCCAGGAGGGGCAGGGCGAAGAGGAGCCCGGTCACGAACTGGCTGGACACGTCGCCGGGGAGGGTGTACACGCCGGGGGTCAGCTTCCCCTCCACCGTGAGGATGTTGTCCTTTAACTCATAGGAGATGCCCTTCTCCTCAAAAATCCGGAAGTAGGGCTCCTGGGGCCGCTCCATGAGCCGCCCGTGGCCGGTGAAGCGCCCCTTCCCCTTCAGGGCCAGAGCCAGAGGGATGAGGAAGCGCAGGGTGGAGCCGCTCTCCCCGCAGTCCATCAGCTCCGGGGCGGGATCGTCGTGGCCGTCCACCAGGTCAGCCCCCCGGATGATGGTGCCGTCGGCGGAGGCGTCGGCGTCCAGGGTGCGCATACAGCGGAGGGTGGCCTGGATATCGTCGGACAGGAGCACATTGGAGAGGTGACAGAAGCCGTCGGACAGGGCGGCGGCGATGATGAGCCGGTGGCTCTGGGATTTGCTGGGCGGGGGCGTCAGCACGCCCCGCAGACGGGTAGGTGTGATGGTGACCTTCATTTCAGTTCCTCCAGCAGCTGTGCCTTGGGCATTTTATGGGGAACGGCCTTCCCCAGCTTCTCCAGCAGGATGAGGGTGATGTCCGCCCCCGTCCCCTTCTTATCGAGGCCCACGGCGGCGTCATACTGCTCCGCCGTGCAGGGGATGGTCTCCGGCAGGCCGAAGGCGGCAGTCAGGGCGGCGATGCGCGCCCCCGTCCCGGCGGGGGTGATCCCCCACCGCTCGCCCAGAGCGGCGGCCTGCACCATCCCGGCGGCCACGGCCTGGCCGTGGGTCCAGGTCTGGTAATTCCCCGCCAGCTCGTAGGCGTGGCCCAGGGTGTGGCCGAAGTTGAGAAGCATCCGTTTTCCGGTATCCCGCTCGTCCTCTTCTACAACGATTCGTTTTAAATCGCAGCAGGTATACAAAACGTGTTCGATTTCTGTCGTAATTTCGGCCCGTCCGGGGCGCTGGGCCAGGAAGTCGAAGAAGGGCTCATCCAGGATGCAGCCGTACTTGATGACCTCGGCCATGCCGTCGGCGAAGGTGGCGTCGGGGAGGGTGTCCAGGGTGTCCGGGTCCATGAGGACCAGCTTGGGCTGCCAGAAAGCCCCGGCCAGGTTCTTGCCGTGCTGGAGGTCGATGGCCACTTTGCCCCCCACCGAGGAGTCCACCTGCGCTAGGAGGGTGGTGGGGATCTGGACGAAGTCCACCCCCCGCAGGAAGGTAGCGGCGGCGAAGCCCGCCAAATCTCCCACCACGCCGCCGCCCAGGGCGATCACGGCGTCGGTGCGGGTGAGGCCGAAGTGGGCAAAGCCCTCCCACAGCTGCTCCAGGGCGGGGGCGCACTTGGAGGGCTCCCCCGCCGGGAGGGTAAAGCCCCGGGCCTCGAATCCGGCGGCGTTCAGGCTCTCCCCCAGCTTTCCGGCGTAGAGGGGTCCCACATTGGAGTCGGTGACCACCGCCAGGCGGCGGGCCTTGGGCAGTACCTCCCGGCACAGCTCCCCCGCCCGGCTGAGGAGCCCCCGCTCGATGCGGATGTCATAGTCCCGTCCGGGCAGATGGACCGTCAGAGTTTTCATACGCTTCTCTCCTTACATCTGGCTCTCCCGCCAGGCCCGCAGGCTCTCCACCTTCTTCATCAGGGCGTCGAACTTCTCGGGGGTGAGGGACTGCTGGCCGTCGCACTTGGCGTGGGCGGGGTCATTGTGGACCTCGATGATGAGGCCGTCGGCTCCGATGGCGGTGGCGGCCAGGGCCAGGGGCTCCACCATCCAGTACATGCCCGCGGCGTGGGAGGGGTCCACGATGATGGGCAGGTGGCTCATCTGCTTCACGGCGGGGATGGCGGACAGGTCCAGGGTGTTGCGGGTGTAGGTCTCAAAGGTGCGCACGCCCCGCTCGCAGAGGATGACGTTCTCGTTACCGGCGGCCATAATATACTCGGCGGACATGATCCACTCCTCGTAGGTGTTGGCCAGGCCCCGCTTGAGGAGGATAGGCTTGCTCAGCTTGCCCACCTCTTTGAGGAGGTCGAAGTTCTGCATGTTCCGGGCGCCGATCTGCACCAGGTCCACCTTCTCCTCGAAGAGCTCGGCGTACCGGGGGGCCATGATCTCGCTGACCACGGGGAGACCGGTGGCCTTCTTGGCCTCCAGCAGCAGGTCCAGGCCGCTCTCGCCCATGCCCTGGAAGGAGTAGGGGGAGGTGCGGGGCTTGAAGGCGCCGCCCCGGAGCATCCGGGCGCCGGAGGCCTTCACGGCCTGGGCGATGCCGGTGACCTGCTCCGCGCTCTCCACCGAGCAGGGGCCGGCGATGACGTTGAAGTGTCCGCCGCCGATCTTCACGCCCTGCACGTCCACCACGGTGTCCTCGGGGTGGAATTTGCGGTTGGCCTTCTTGTAGGGCTCCTGCACCCGCATGACCCGCTCCACGTGGGGGTCAATGGTGATCTTGCCCATGTCCACGGCGGTGGTGTCGCCCACCAGGCCCAGGATGGTGCAGCCCACACCGTTGGTGACGCCCACTTCCAGGCCCATCTTCTGGAAGCGTTCGACCAGGCGATCGATGTCCTGCTTCTGCGTACCGGGTTTCATGACGACTACCATAATAATACAACTTCCTTTCTGATTCTGCACAGCAAAAAAGAGCGCTCACTGATGAAATCAATGAGCGCTCTTCAGCATCGCGTCTGAATGAGGATCCACGGCTCCCGTCCACGCCGAACGGGACCGCCCATTTATTCCACCCCTGTTTTTTCCATGTCAAAGAGGCCGGCGCCCATAAATCGAGCCCAGCCATAGGAAAAGACAAAGGATGCAGTTGTGAGGGCAGTCAGCTTCATGGATAAATCCTCACAGTAAATGGATAGACGTATTATATACTCCGCCGGTGCAAATTGCAAGGGTCAATTTGCACCGGCGGAGCGCGGGTCCTTAGGTACGGATGAGCAGGGTGGTGCGGAAGGTGAGGCCGTCATAGCTGCCGAACAGGAGGACGGTGTCCCCGGTCTCCAGGTCGGAGAGATACAGGCTGGAGCCGGTGGCGGAGCGCAGCTCGGCGCCGCTGGTGCTCACGGTCACGGCGTTGGTGACGCCGTTGGCGTCGGTGGTCTGAAGCAGGATCTCCTTGGCGCTGGTGTTCACATAGAGCACCGTGCCGGTGAGCTGGTTGGCCGACTGGGTATTCTTGTCCACCTCGATGGACAGGATCTGGTCGCCGTCCACCACCATGGAGATCTTGTATCCGGGCTTCAGCGTGCTGATGGCCACGGCCTTGCCGTCCTGGGTGACGCTGACTCCCTCGGTGACGAGGTAGGAGGCGGTGCCGCCGCCGGTGAGCTCCACGGTGATGGTGGTGCCCTTGGTGTCCATGGTGACGCTGCTGATGGTACCGGAGGCGTTGGCGCTCTGGGGCTCGGCCTCGATAACGCTGACCTCATTGTAGCGCACGGTGATCTCCACCTTGTCGCCGTTTTTCAGCCGGTCGATGGTGGTGCGGGAGCCGTCCCGGTAGATCTCGGGGGGATCGCTCAGGTCCAGCTCATAGTTGACGCTGCTGCCGTCGTCCCGGGTGACGGCGAGCACCGTGGGGATGCCGTAGGTGATGGAAGAGATGGTGCCGCTGTCGGTGGTGGAGCCGGGGTAGGCGTCGATGGACACCACCTCGGTGCCGGTGAGGCGCAGGGTGACAAAGCTGCCGTTCTCCAGCTTGGTGAGGGTGGTGGTCTTGCCGTTATAGCGGATGTCGCACTTGCTGGCGATGGTGTAGGTCACGCTCTTGCTGCTGTCCAGGGGGGTGACGGTGATCTTGCTGGGGCTCTGGGCATAGCTGACCCCCTTGATGGAGGCCTGGACATACTGCAGGGAGGTGTCCACGTTGAGGGAGGACACCTGGTCCTGGTTGTCGTTGGAGATGCGCAGGCTCACATAGTCCCCCACATGGCTGGACAGGAGCTTGCCCGTGGCGCTGTTCACCGTGACGGCGGTGGAGGAGGAGATCTCATAGCGGGTCTTGACGCCGCTCATGTCGCTGACCTGGATGGTGCCCGTGCCGGAGCTGGACACATCCACCGAGGTCAGCAGGCCCACCTCTTCCCGGGTGCCGCCGGTGAGCTCCACCGAGGCCAGATGGCCCAGGCCGTCCACCTGGCACACCGCGGCGGTGTAGCCGGCGTTCTCCTCCAGCAGCTCCATGCCGCCGGAGCGGCCGCCCACCTTCACCTGGGTGAAGCGGTCCACCCGGTAGGAGCGGCTCTGGCCGCCGGAGACCACGGTGAGCACATCATTGGTCAGGCTGGCCACGCTGCCGCTGAAGCCCTCCACCGAGCCGCTGACCCGCACCTCGGCGGCGGTGCCCTTGCTGTTGAAGTTCACCCGGGCGTACTCGCCGGGCTTGAGGGCGCTGCCGGTGGTGCGCATGTTGCTCTCATAGATGGCCACGCCGGAGGGGAGGGTGGTGCTCTGGTTGCCGTCAAAGGCGGTGGTCAGCACCAGCTGGGTGCTGCCGCCGTTGAGCACGTTCACCGAGGCGATGGTGCCGCCCACCCAGTCGTAGGTGGTGTAGTTGGCCAGCTCCACCGTGATGCCCTGCTCATCCATGAAGTCCATGGCCCGGCGGAGCAGCGAGGTCATGGAGGCACGGTTCAGGGGGTCCTTGGGGTTGAAGCGGTTGAACTCGTCTCCCTTCAGGATGCCGTAGGAGTTCAGAAGGTACACATAGGGCTGCATCTCCTTGGAAATGCTGTCCTTATCCGCGAAGGTCAGGTTGTAAGTCGTCAGGCTCTCCGCCACAGGGGCCAGCTGCATGGCCCGGGCCAGATACAGGGCCACATCCTCCCGGGGGATGGCGCTGAGCAGGCCGTTGTTCCGGCTCAGCTCGGAGAGCTCCTCCGGCGTGATGATGCCCATCTCCAGGCACATGGACAGGTCCGGGGCCGCCCAGGAGTACATATCCTCGCCGATGATGCCCTTCAGCACGTCGGCCCAGTCCTCCACGATGGCGTTCTTGGTGTTGGTGTCCACGGTGGCCACCCGGGCGCAGAACAGGAGGGCCTCCACCGCGCTCATATTGGCGTCCGGCTTGAAGCTGCCGTCGTCGTAGCCCTTCACCAGGCCCAGTCCGGCCAGATATTCCACATCCTGCTGGGCCCAGTGTCCCTGCAGGTCCTTGAAGGTCGCCGCCGAGACCGGTGCGGTCAGCAGCGTCAGCGTCGTGGTCAGGGCCAGCGCCGCGGCCAGCAGTCGTTTTCCTTTCATAGTCGCACCTCCGGTTTCGCATGAAATCTTACTCCGATTATAGCCGCTCCCCCCGGAAAATGCAACCGCCCAGGGCCATTTTGGCCGCCCGACCGTCCGCCAAGTTTCTCCTTGCCCCCTCCGTTTCGACATGATAAAATGAATTTCGTACCATAGCTGTCCCATAAGCCCCACGCCATTCCGGCCATTTCCATTACCGGAGGCTGATATGAAGCGTTTTTTGCCTTTCCACTTCAATTGGACCTGGGCCTTTCTGGCTCTGTTCACCCTGCTGTGCCTGGTCCTCAGCAGCTTCACCGCGGTGCGGCTGCGCGCTCTGCTGCGCTCGGACGCGGAGGCCAGTCTGGTCTCGGCTGCCGCCAACAATGTCCACCGGGTGGACCTGCAATTGCAGCAGGGGCTCTCGGATCTTCAACTCACCGCCTCGGTCTGCGCCGCCATGCCGGACGACCAGGACCGTCTGGACCATCTGACCACGCTGGTGGAACAGAGCGGTGTGGACGCCCTGGGTCTGTTCACCGGCGAGGGGGAGGTCTTTCTCACCGACGGCAACCGGAGCATGCTCACCGGCGCGCTGCTGCGGGCCAGCCAGGAGGGCGTGCCCACCATTCGCTTTTCCAACACGCTCTCCCCGGACGGGGAAAATGACCTGATCTACCTGGTCCCCTTCTCCTCCCAGCCGGGCGGCGTGCTCTGCCGCGTCCGGGCCTCCCTCCCCCTCCAGATCCCCGAGCCCTTCCCCGGTTTCCAGAACGCCCCGGTGGTGGTGGACCCGGACGGAACCGTGCTGGCCCAGGAGGGAGAGGTGCTCTTCTCCCCCGACCTCTTTACCGCACTGAAGCTCCAGTACGGCGCCGACCCCCTGGAACTGGAGGAAATGGCCGACACCATGGCCTCCGGCGGAAAGGGCGCCCTCCGGTTCCGGATGGACGGGCGGAGCATGGCTCTGGCCTACGCCCCCCTCAGCGTTGACAACTGGTATCTGGTCACGGTGATGGATGTGGAGTCCAACCAGGCCCCGCTGTATAAGGCCCTCTGGATCACCATTCTGGGCGACATCATCCTTCTGGCAGCCTTCCTCTTCCTCTTCCTCCACGCCCGCCGCAGCCAGCAGCAAAGCATGGTGCTCCTGGAGAAGGCCGCCTATGTAGACCCGGTCACCGGCGGCCACAACCAGACCCGCTTCCTTATCCTGGCCCAGGAGGCGCTGGACGCCCAGCCCCCCGGCACCTACGCCCTGGTGTCCTGTGACATCCAGGCCTTCTCCCTGGTCAACCGCTCCTTCGGCAAGGCGGCGGGCAACCAGGTGCTCTACCACCTGAACACCTGCCTGCGCCAGAAACTCCGCTCCGACGAGCTGGTGGGCCGGGTGGCCCAGGACCAGTTCATCCTGCTCCTGCGGCAGGACCAGGAGGCGGCCATGCGCACCCGCCTGTCCGGCATGGCCAGCGTCTTCAACGCCTACAACGACACCCTTGCCAACCCCTACTATCTGCCCTTGACCATGGGGGTGTGCCGCTGCGACCCCCAGGACCCGGCCACCCTGTCTGAGCTGTGCGACCGGGCCAATCTGGCCCGGAAGCGGGCCAAGGGCTTGCCCGAGACCCAGCTCTGCTCCTGCGCCTTCTACCTTCCCTCAGACCAACAGCGCCTGCTGATGGACCAGAGCATCTACAACCGCATGAACACCGCTCTGGAACAGGGGGACTTCAAGGTCTACCTCCAGCCCAAGGTGTCCCTGAGCACCTGGCAGGTGGTGGGGGCCGAGGCGCTGGTGCGCTGGTTCGACCCGGAGCAGGGCTTTGTGGAGCCCGACGTGTTCATCCCGGTGCTGGAGCGCAACGGCTTCATCACCCGTCTGGACGCCTACATGTTTGAGCAGAGCTGCATCCTGCTGCGCCGCTGGCTGGACCTGGGGCTGGAGCCGGTGCCCATCTCGGTGAATTTCTCCCGGGCTAACCTGGGCCACAACGCCCTGCCCCAGTATCGCCTGCTCCAGCAGCGGTGGAAGGTCCCGCCGGAGCTGCTGGAATTCGAGTTCACCGAGACGCTGGTGGGCGAAAATCCTGCCTACTTCGCGGAATTGGTGGCCCAGATCCACTGTGCGGGCTTCCGCTGCTCCATGGACGACTTCGGCAGCAGTTACTCCTCCCTCCACATGCTCCAGCAGGTACCGGTGGACGTGCTGAAGCTGGACAAATCCCTTTTTGACGGCCTGCGGGACGACGCCCGCCGGGAGCGGACCCGCACGGTGGTGCAGTCGGTGCTGGAGATGGCCCACCGCCTGGGGATCACCACCGTGGCCGAGGGCATCTCCGACCAGGTGCAGCTCTCCGCGCTGGAGGGCCTGCCCTGCGACATGGTCCAGGGCTACTACTTCTCCCGGCCCCTGCCGGCGGACGATTTCCAGCAGTCCTTCCTCCGGAAAAAAGAGGAATAAAAAAGAGCGGGTCTCCCCGCTCTTTTTTTACGCCAGAAAATGCCGGATGGCCTTGGCCACGCCGTCGCGCTCGTTGGTGTCGGTGACATACCTGCCCAGAGCCTGAATCTCCGGCGCGGCGTTGCCCATGACCACCGGCATGCCCGCCACGGCCAGCATCCCCCGGTCGTTGTCGCTGTCGCCGATGCACAGGACCTCCTCCATGGGCACCCCCAGCCGCCGGGCCAGGGCGGCGAGGGCGGTCCCCTTGTCCACCCCCCGGCGGAGGATCTCCAGGTTGTCGGGGCCGGAGCAGGTGATGTACACATCCTCCCAGGCCTCCACCACCCGGCGCAGCGGGGGCAGCTCCTCCGGTTTCCCCAGGGCAAAAATTTTATCCACACTCATCCCGTGCTCCCGCAGATAATCGGGCAGATCGGGGACCAGGATGCGCTGCTCGTGGAAGGCCGGACAGGGGTAGTGGCGGAACACCGCCTCACAGCGCTCGTTGACCACCAGGCGGTCCCCCGCGAAGGCCAGCAGCCCCAGATCCTCCTCCTGCAGCCGCGCCAGGATGCCCAGGGCGTCGTCGTCCGCCATGGCCCAGTGCTCCAGCAGGCGCTTCTCCCCCAGGTCGGCCAGCCCCGCCCCGCCCAGACACACGATGGGGGCGTCACAGCCCGCCTCCGCCGCGATGTCGGCGGCCTCCTGCCAGGACCGGCCGGTGGCCAGCACCACCGTGGCCCCCGCCGCCCGAGCCTCCCGGATGGCGGCGCGGTTTTCGGCGCTGACCCGGCCGCTGCGGTCGATGGTGGTGCCGTCAATGTCCAGCGCGATGAGTCGATACATGTTTTTTGCTCCTTTTCCCCAAAATCAGCAAAATTATAGAGGAAAAGGTTGTCCGCTTCAAGTTCCTTTCTGCACAAAAAAGCGCTGCCCCGCCCTGCCTTTCCCGACAGAGCAGAGGGAGCGGGGATTTTTTTGGATTTTCCCTTGACAAGTCCCCCCTTGTCGGCTATAATAACACCTGTCGTTCGCAGGTGTAGCTCATCTGGTAGAGCGCCACCTTGCCAAGGTGGAGGTAGCGAGTTCGAGCCTCGTCACCTGCTCCAAATCCCTCTCCTTTCGGAGAGGGATTTTTCTTTATCTATACTCCCGCCGGGCGCCTGTGCCCCGCGGGTATCTGAGGAGGTCATCTGTATGGTAACACTGGCACAGCGCATTGAGGCCCTGCGCACCGAGGCCAACCTGAGCCGCCCCGCCCTGGCCGCCGCCCTGGGCTTCCCCAAGGGCTCCATCGAGAAATTCGAGACCGGCCGCCAGACCCCGTCCAAGGAGCAGCAGGAGAAGCTGGCCGCCCACTTCGGCGTGTCCCTCTTCTATCTGCGGGGCGAGAGCAGCGACCGCACCCGCCAGGACGACTGGATGAGCGCCGTGGGCTCTCCCGACGAGGAGCCGGTCTTTGTGCCCACCCCCGCCCCCAAGCCCGCCAAGCAGCCCAAGCACACGGAGCCCCAGGGCCCCATGCTGGACGCCCTGCTGGCCAGCAAGCCGGTGCAGGACCTGCTGCGGCAGATCGTGCTGGACACCCTCCGCTCCCCCGAGGGGCAGGAGCTCATCCGCAAGGCGCTGAAAAAGTAACAGACGGCCCGGGCAGTCTTTGCGGACTGCCCGGGCCGTTTTGTCATGCCAGGCCGTAAAAAAGGGTCTCCATAAAAAAGGGGATCTGCTTCTCCCAGCTGGCCTCACAGTGCTCCCCGTCGGGGACGATGCGGGCCTCCACATAGGCCCCCCGCTCCATGAGGCGGCTGGCCACCTTGCCGAAGCGCTGCACCATGCCCGGGTGGTTCTGAAGCTCCCGGGAGCCGTAGTCCAGATAGATGACAGTGCCCGGCTCCAGAGGCGCCTCTTTCAGGAGCTTGTCCAGCCGCCCGGGGGAACACCACACCGACGGCGAGAGGCAGGCCGCCCGGGAAAAGACGGCGTTGTAGGCCGTCACGGCGTAGAGGCTCATGAGCCCGCCCATGGAGCTGCCCGCGATAAAGGTGTGGGCCCGGTCGGGCAGAGTGGGGAAATTGGCGTCCACATAGGGCTTGAAGGTATTCACCATCCACTCCATGGTGGCCTTTCCCCGGCCCTTGATGCGGCCAAGCCCCGCCTCCTGGAAGTCGAAGGGTGAATACTCCGACAGCCGACCGTTGTCCGGGCTGTGGTTGCACTCCACCGCCGCCACGATGAGGGGGAGCCCGGTCCGGTCCAGGTAATCCTTCATGCCCCAGCTCTTGCCATAAGTGGCGTGGGAATCAAAAAACACATTGTGCCCGTCGAACATGTAGAGCACCGGCAGCCGCAGCTCCGGGTCCCTCTGGCAACACTCGGGCAGATAAAGGTAGGCCTTGCGCTCCGCGTCCCCGGTCAGCTCCGGCAGGGTGACGTTCCATTGAATGACCATTGTGTTCATCCTCTCTGTGAGGAAGTGGCTGAAAAGCCCTGAGAGAGAGTGTACCACGGGTGGCAGAAAATTGCAAACCGGCCGGGTCTGCCCGCCCGCTTCGGGGAATACAAAAGAGTGGGGGAAATCCTCCCCCGCACTCTGCCGAGAGGAGCCGAAGTCATGAAAAAATGGAATTTCCTGCTCTTTCCCCTGCTGGCCCTGGCGGTGGGCTGGCTGTCCACTTCCCTGTCCCGGGCGGGCCGGGAGGCGGTGTACCCCCTTCTGAACCAGCCGCCCCTCACGCCGCCGGACTGGGTGTTCCCCGTGGCGTGGACAGTGCTCTATATCCTCATGGGGGTGGGCCTGGCCCTGGTGGTGAACCGGGGCGGCCCGGGTACGGAGCGGGCCGCCGCGCTCTGGGCCCTCCAGCTGGCCGTCAACTTCGTGTGGAGCCTGCTCTTTTTCGGCAAAGGGGCCTATCTGGCGGCGCTAGTGTGTCTGGTGGTGCTGTGGCTCCTGATTCTGGGCATGATCCGCGCCTTCGCCCGGGTCAGCCACGCCGCCGCCTGGCTCCAGGTCCCCTACCTCCTTTGGGTCACCTTTGCTGGGTACCTCAACTACGGCGTTTGGGCCCTGAATGGTTGAAGATATCCCCAACTTCCCTTGACGATGTGGACAAATCGGGCTATACTTGCGTAGATAGACCCCCCCGGCTCTGCCGGGCCGCGGGGGCTTTCTGCGCGTTATAGATTCCATATTTTACCTTTCAGAAAGGAGGTGCGGTCTGTGCAGCTTCTGGTACAGGCTTTGAAGAACTTACCCGAATTGCAGCAGCTGCTGGCCGCCATCGACTCGGGGGCCTGCCCGGCGGCCTTCTCGGGACTTCTGCCGGTCCATCGGGCCTATGTGGCCGCCGCCGTCCGCCGGGAGACCGGACGGCCCACCGTGGTGCTCTGCGCCGACGAGGAGGAGGGGCAGCGGCTGGAGCGGGATCTGGCCGCCCTCACCGGAGAAGGGGTGCGCACCCTCGCCGCCCGGGAGTTCATCTTCCACCACGCGGCGGTGGTGTCCCGCCCGTGGGAGCACCGGCGGCTGAGCACTTTGCGGGCCCTGGCCGCCGGGGAGAGCCCGGTCACCATCGTTACGGCGGAGGCCCTCTTGCAGCGCACCCTGCCCCCCGAGGTGCTCCGCCGGTCCTCCCGGGTCCTCCGCCCGGGGGACGTGCAGGACCTGGAGCAGCTCACGGCCTTCCTCACTGCGGCGGGGTATGTCCGCGGCCAGCAGGTGGAGGGCGTGGGCCAGTTCGCCCTGCGGGGCGGCATCCTGGACTTCTTCTCCCCCGCCCACGACCGGCCGGTCCGGGCCGAGTTCTTTGGGGACGAGATCGACGCCATGGGCTTTTTCGATGTCAACACCCAGCGCCGGGTGGAGAACGTCTCTGAGGCGGTGATCCTCCCCGCCGCCGAGGTGCTGCCCCAGCTCTCCCCCGGGGGCCTGGGCGGCCTGTGCGGCACGCTGGAAAAACTCATTGGCCGGGTCCGCCGCCGTAAGGGGGACCAGTCGGTGCTGCTGGGCCACCTGGAGGAGGACCTGGAGCGGCTCCAGAACGGGGCCTCCTTCCCCGCCATCGACCGCTATCTCCCCCTCATCTACCCGGACCTGGCTACCGCCGCCGACTACTTCCCCGCCGACGCGGTGGTGCTCTTCTCCGAGAGCAGCCGGGTGGCCGAGCGGGGCAAGCACTACCTCTGGCAGCTGGGAGAGGACGTGGCCGCCCTGGTGGAGAACGGCACCCTGGCCGGGGACGTGGAGGAGTTCGCCGCCCCCCTGGAGGAGCGGATGGAGACCCTTCTGGACTGGCCGGTGGTCTATCTGGACTCTTTTACCTCCTCTTCCTACCCCCAGCGGCCCAAGACGCTCCTCTCCGTGCTGGCCAAGCAGCTCCCCTCCTACGGCACCAGCCTGGAGACGGCGGTGTCCGACCTTTCCCACTACATGGACGAGGGGTACCGCTCGGTGGTGCTGTGCGCCAGTGAGCAGCGGGCGGAGAATCTGCAGACCCTCCTGCGGGAGCAGGGGGTCAAGACCGCCCTGGACACCAAACTCCACGAGCTCCCCGCCCCCGGCAAGGCGGTCATCGCGGTGGGCGGTCTGTCGGCGGGTCTGGAGTTCCCCGACCTGCGCTTTGCCATCCTCACGGAGGGGGGCGGCGCTCCGGCCAAGAAAAAGCGCAAGAGCGTCACCAACCGCTCCAAATTGAAGTCCTACGCCGACCTCTCTCCCGGCGACCTGGTGGTCCACGAGCACCACGGCATCGGCCGCTTCCAGGCCATGGTGAAGATGCAGGTGGACGGGGTGGAGAAGGATTACCTCAAAATCGCCTACGCCGGCACTGACACGCTCTACGTCCCCGCCACCCAGCTGGACCTGGTGAGCAAGTATATCGGCGGCGGCGAGGACGCCCAGGAGAAGCGCAAGCTCTCCAAGCTGGGCGGCGCCGACTGGGAGAAGGCCAAGACCCGGGCCAAGAAGGCGGTGAAGGACCTGGCCAAGGGGCTCATCCAGCTCTACGCCCAGCGCCAGCGCCAGCCGGGCTACGCCTTCTCCCCCGACTCGGAGTGGATGCACGAGTTTGAGGAGCAGTTTGAGTACGCCGAGACCGACGACCAGCTCCGCTGCATCGCCGAGATCAAGCACGACATGGAGGAGCCCCGCCCCATGGACCGCCTCCTCTGCGGCGACGTGGGCTACGGCAAGACCGAGGTGGCTTTCCGGGCCATCATGAAGTGCGTCCTGGACGGCAAACAGGCCGCCATCCTGGTGCCCACTACCGTTCTGGCCCGGCAGCACTTCCTCTCCGCCAAGCAGCGCTTTGCCCGCTACCCGGTGGAGATCGACGTGGTCAGCCGCTTCCGCACCCCCGCCCAGATGAAGGAGACCCTCCGCCGGGTGGAGCAGGGGGGCATCGACCTTCTGATCGGCACCCACCGGCTCTTCCAGAAGGACGTGAAATTCAAGGACCTGGGCCTTCTGGTCATCGACGAAGAGCAGCGCTTCGGCGTACAGCACAAGGAGCGGCTGAAGGAGATCTCCCGCCAGGTGGACGTGCTCACCCTCTCGGCCACCCCCATTCCCCGCACCCTGAACATGGCCCTCTCGGGCATCCGGGACATGAGCACCCTGGAGGAGCCCCCTATGGACCGCCAGCCGGTCCAGACCTACGTGCTGGAGCACGACTGGGGGGTGCTGGGGGACGCCATGCGCCGGGAGCTGGAGCGCGGCGGCCAGATCTACTACCTCCACAACCGGGTGGACACCATCACCCGCACCGCCGCCCGCATCAAAGAGATGCTGGGCGAGGACGTGGTGGTGGGCGTAGCCCACGGCAAGATGAGCCAGGAGGAGCTCAACGACGTGATGACCCGCATGAGCGAGGGCGAGGTGGACGTGCTGGTGTGTACCACCATCATCGAGACCGGCATCGACATCGCCAACGCCAACACCCTCATCATCGAGGACGCCGACCAGATGGGCCTGGCCCAGCTCCACCAGATCCGCGGCCGGGTGGGCCGGTCCAGCCGGCGGGCCTATGCCTACTTCACCTTCCGCCGGGGCAAGGTCCTCAGCGAGGTGGCCTCCAAGCGCCTCTCCGCCATCCGGGAGTTTGCCGAGTTCGGCTCCGGCTTCAAGATCGCCATGCGGGACCTGGAGATCCGGGGCGCGGGCAACATTTTAGGGCCCGAGCAGAGCGGTTTCCTCCTCAGCGTGGGCTACGATATGTACCTCAAACTCCTGGAGGAGGCGGTGCTGGAGGAGCGGGGCGAGCCCATCCCCCGCAATACCGAGTGCTCCGCCGACCTCACGGTGTCGGCCTCCATCCCCGACCGGTACGTCCCCTCTCCGGAGGAGCGGATGGACCTCTACCGCCGCATCGCCGCCATCCGCAGCGAGGCGGACGCCGACGACCTCATCGACGAGCTCATCGACCGCTACGGCGATCCACCCCGCAACGTGAACAACCTCATCTCGGTGGCCCTGCTGCGCTCCGACGCCTCGGAGAACGGCATCGCCGAGATCACCCAGAAGGGGGACTCTCTGCGCTTCTTCCTGCGGGAGTTCCAGCTGGAGCGGGTGAGTGCCCTGTGCGCCGACCTCAAATACCGGGGCCGCCTGCTCTTCGCGCCGGGGGACAAACCCTGCATCACCCTGCGCCTCAAGAAGGGGGAGGACGCCCTCAAATGGGGCCGCAAGCTGGTGGAGAATTATGCAAAGACCGTCTCCGCGTAAAAGATACCGCGTCAATTTTTGGTTGTACCCAAGCGGAAAGCGTGGTATAGTTTGAAAAGCTGAAAGCTTAAAAAGGAGGATACCACATCCATGAACTGTGCGAAACGCATCCTGAGCGGCGCGCTGGTGCTGACCCTGCTCACCGGGGCCCTCACCGGCTGTGAGAGCAAGCCCGCCGCGGACGATATGGCCTACAAGCTCACCGGCATCGCCCGGGACACCACCCTCATGACCGTCAACGGCCAGAAGGTCACCACCGAGGAGTACCTCTTCTGGCTCAACCAGAGCATCGCCATGCAGAAGCAGTACGGCAACCTGGCCGACGACGCCGCCTGGGAGACCGAGACCGACGGCAAGACCGCTGCCCAGTACGTGAAGGACGACGCCATGGAGACCCTGAAGTACTACTATGTCATCGCCTCCAAGGCCAAGGAGTACGGCGTGGAGGCCATGACCGAGGACCAGGCCACCGACCTCAACGACCAGATCGACTCCATCGCCCAGACCATGGAGAGCCAGAACATGACCCTCCAGCAGTATCTGGACATGCAGGCCATCTCGGAGCAGGGCTTCCGGGACATGATGGGCAAGCTCAACTACGCCCCCAGTAACCTGATGACCAAGCTCTCCGAGGACGGCGGCCCCCTGGTGCCCACCGATGAGGAGATGGACGCCTTCCTGGAGGCCGAGGGCCTCCACCAGGTCAAGCACATCCTGCTCTCCACCCGCCGTGAAACCGGGGAGACCAATGAGTACGGCTACCCTGTGTATGAGGACTTCTCCGAGGAGGAGGCCGCCCAGGTGAAGGCCAAGGCCGACGCCCTGGTGGCGGAGATCCGCGCCGCCTCCGACCCCGCCGCTCTCTTCGACGAGAAGATGAACGAGCTCAGCGAGGACGGCCGGGACGAGAACGGCGATCTGGCCGCTCCCGACGGCTATCTGGTCTACGAGGGCGCCTCCTTCGACGCCGACTTCCTGGCCGCCGCCCTGGCCCTGGAGGAGGGCGAGATCAGCGACCCGGTCAAGACCCAGTTCGGCTACCACATCATCATGAGCGTGGACCCCGACACCGAGGAGACCCGCTCCTACTTCCCCAACTACAAGATGAACCAGCTGGTGGAGCAGTGGGTGGCCGAGGCCGACGTGAAGGTGGAGGCCGATCGTTTCGTCTCCATCGACCCCAAGGACTTCTCCGAGAAGCTGACCGCCGTTCAGGACGAGTATATCGCCCAGGCGCAGGCCCAGGCCAGCGCCAGCCCGTCGGTGGACCCCTCCGCGCAGGTCTCCGTCCAGCCCGAGACCAGTGACACCCCCGTGGAAAGTCCTGTACCCACCACGGAATCCTGATACAAACGCCGCCCTTCCGGTTCGGAAGGGCGGCGTTCTTTTTACAGATGTTCCAGCGTCCCGGCCAGGAGGGCCGCGTAGTCGGGCAGGCCCGCCAGGGGCGCCCGCTCGGTGACGGCGTGGGCGTCCAGGATGTCGGGGCCGGTGGAGGCCATTGCCATGGCCGGGTTCTTGGCCCCCAGCACTGAGGGCTCCAGCCCCACGTGGACGGCGGTGACCGCCATGGTCCGGCCGGTCTCCGCCTCATAGGCCCGGCAGAGGGTGCGCACCAGATGGTTGTCCCCGTCCCCCGGCCAGCCGGGGTAGGAACTGACCTGGGCCAGGGTGAAGCCGGCCTCCCGGGCGGCGCCGTCGTGCTGGGCGAAGAGCGCATCGGCCTCCTCCTGCCGGGCACAGCGGACGAAGGCCCGCACCGTGGCGGCGCCCTGTTCCACTGAGAGCTGCCCCACGTTGGCCGAGGCCCCCACCACCTCCGGGAAGGCGTGGTGCATGGCCCACACCCCGTGGAACAGATTCTTCAAGAGGCCGCACACCGCCCGACGGGTCTCCCCGCTCCACACCTGCTCCGGGCAGGGCACCGGGGTGACAGTGAGGGAGAGATGGGGCTCCGCCGTCTCAAATTGTTTGAGGAGTTCTTCCCGGAAGGCATCGCACCGCGCCCGGAGCGTTTTTTCTTCTCCCGCGGGCAGGACCACCACCGCCCGGGCCTCACCGGGGATAACATTGTGGGTCACGCCGCCGGAGAAGTCGGCCACCTCGGCGGGGAGCTCTTCCAGCAGCTCCGCCAGGGCCCGCAGTGCGTTCATCCGCCCCCGGTGGATGTCGTCCCCCGAGTGGCCCCCCAGCCCGCCGGACAGCTTCACTTCAAAGGCCTCGGTCCCCCGGGGCGCTTCCCACGCCAGGGGGCGGGTGTAGGTCTCTCGCCGTCCGCCCGCCGAGCCGGTGACCGCCAGACCCAGGTGGAAGCCGTCGGTGTTGAGCAAATACTCCGCCCCCGCCAGCCAGGCCGGGTCCACCTGGGACGCGCCCTTTAGGCCCACCTCCTCCGAAACCGTGAAGAGAAGGCGCAGCGGCCCGTGGGGCACCTGCTTTTCCAACAGGTAGAGCACCACGGCGTTGCCCAGGTTGTTGTCCGCCCCCAGGGAGGAGCGGCCGTCGCTGCGGAGGAACCCGCCCTCGGTCATCACGGTCACGCCGTCCCGCAGGGGGTCAAAGCCGCTCCCCGGGGCCACGGCGCACACCATGTCCATGTGTCCCTGCACGATGAGCCGGGGGGCCTGCTCCCGTCCCGGGGTGGGGGGCACGTCGGCCATGACGTTGCCCGCGCCGTCCCGCACCGGCGCGAGGCCCAGCCGCTTCAGGCACTCCATCAGATAGGCGCACTCCCCCTCCTCATTGCCCGAGCCGTGGGGCCGGGCCGAGAGGCCCCGGAACTCCTCCACAATGCCCGCCGTGACCGCTTCCGCTCCGCCCAGGCGCTCCGTCCAGTTCATAGGTACCGCTTCCTTTCGGACTTGTTTTCTTGATTGTATCAGTCCGCGGCCCGCTGCGCAAGCTAACCCAGCACCGTAACGCTCCCCAGCACCACCAGCAGCGCCCCCGATACCGGCAGCGCCCAGCCCCCGCCGGCGCTGTTCCCCAGCCGCCGCCCCAGGGGAAGGGCCAGGAGCGTCACCAGAAAATTGCTCCCCGCCGCCGCGGCCACGCCCACTCCGGCGGCTCCGGCGGCCACGCCCGCCGCCGCGTTGTTCACCGCCAGGGCCGCCGCCAGCGCCACCCAGCCGCTGATGCCCGGGGGTGGAGGCAATGTCCCGCCCTGGACCACCCCCCGCAGCCAGTCCAGCAGGAACCAGCACCCGATGCCCACCAGGGCAAGGCCGCCCAGCACCTGGGCCCCCCGCTCCGGCAGCACCGCCGCCGCCGCGTCCCCCAGCAGCAGGGAGCAGGCGGTGACGGCCGTGGTCACCCCCGCCAGCACCAGAGACTGGGCCAATGTCACCTTCACTCCCCTAGCCCCGTAGCCCGCCGCCAGGAGCACCGTATCCAGATTGCAGGCCAGGGCAAAACACAGCGCCGCGGCCAGACCAGCGATCCACTCCATGTCATCCTTCCTTTCGCTCCGGGCCGTTTGGGGCGGCCCGCCGTTCCGCCCATCCTATGCCGCGCACCGCCGGGATGTCTCCCCACTTTTCACCGTTCCTTCCATGTGGTATACTAAAAAAGAGGCGGTATCCCGCCTCTTATCCCTCCGCGTTCCCCGTTCAGAAAGGAGCTTCCATGCCCAACTACTTTGCCCATCTCATTTTTGGCGGAAAGGTACTTCAGTCCCTGCCCCAGCCCCTGGCCGCTCAGATCCGGGAGGAGCGGGCCGCCTTTCACCTGGGCTGCCTGGGCCCCGACCCGCTGTTTTTCTACCGTCCGGCCCTGCCCAACCCCTACCGCCGGGAGGGCATGAAGATGCACGGGGAGAACGCCGCCCCCGCCTTCCAGCGCCTGGCCCTGGCCATCCGGGAGGGGCTGCCCCAGGCGGGGAGCTACGCCGCAGGCTTCCTCTGTCATCTGGCGCTGGACAGCGCCTGTCACGGCTATATCAACGCCCGGGCCGCCGTAGGGCCAGTGGAGCACATCCCCATGGAGGCCGAGCTGGACCGCAAGCTTATGGAGAGCCGGGGGCTCCCCGTCCACGGGCGGGTGTACCTCCCCGCCATCGACGACCCCGCCGTGTTTGAAGTGGCGGCCGCCGCCTTCGCCGTCAGCGGACCGGAGCACCTGCGCCGGGGCTATCAGGCCATGCGGCGGGACAGCCTTCTCTTCGCCATGGGCTACGGCAAACGCCGGGGTGAGCTCATGAACTGGGCCTTCCGCCACATCCCCCCCTGTCGGGGTCTGGATGGGGTGATCCTCCGCCGGGAGCCCGCCCCCGGGACGGAAGAGTCCAGCCGTCAGATCCTCCGCCGTCTGGTGGGGGTGGTGCCTGAGACGGCCAAGCAGATCTGCGCCTATCTGGATGCCGCCCAGACCGGTGCCCCCATCCCGCTCTGGCTCAACCGGGATTTCAACGGCGTGCGCTACCCGGCCCTGTCCACCTATTGAACATGAACACCCCCGCTTCGGAAGTTCCGGAGCGGGGGGCTGTTTTTTCCGGGAAGCCCGGAATCGTTGCGCTCGCCGCGCAGGCCGCCTACTCGGCGGGAGCCCCATTTCTTTTCGCGAAAAGAAATGGGGAAAAGAAAAGGCGGAGAGGGGAACTTCTCGTTCCCCTCTCCACTCCCCTCCAAAAGGGCGGCCTTTTTGCGGCCGCCCCGAATGCCAGGGTACAACGCTTTCCGGATAGGCGGAAAGCCTGGAATTGGCCACGCCCAGCTGAGGAAACACCGCCGCAGAAGAATGAAAGCCGGGATGCGCTTTGGGGGAGTCCAGAGGGGGGTATCCCCCCTCTGGGCTTTCTTTCCCACCGCTTTCTTCGCAAAGAAAGCGGTGCCCTGTCCGGGCAGGACGCCCGCGCGGCGAGCGCAAATCCTCCGGGCTCCCCGGGTATAGGCGAAAACAAAAGTGTGCATACTGCTTTCATCCATAACCTACAGGAGGAAACAGTATGTCCACGACATTTGTCAACAGCGAGACCCGGCTGAACCTGATGCGGGCCTTTGCCGGGGAGAGCCAGGCCCGCAACCGCTACACCTTTGCCGCGGGGCTGGCTCAGCGGCAGGGCCTTCACGTGCTGGAGCAGGTCTTTACCTTCACCGCCAACCAGGAGCAGGCCCACGCCAAGGTCTTTTACGACCAGCTCCAGGAGTTCTCCGGCCAGACCATCCGGGTGGACGGCACCTACCCGGTGGACCTGTTCCCCGACGTGCTGGAGCAGCTCCGCGCCGCCGTCCACAACGAGTTCCAGGAGTACGAGCACGACTACGCCCGCTTCGCCGCCAAGGCCGAGGAGGAGGGCTTCCCCATCGTCTCCCACCTCTTCCGCCAGATCGGCTCGGTGGAAAAGGAGCACGGAGAGCGCTTCTCCACCCTGGCCCAGCTCATGGAGCAGGAGGCCCTCTTCGTCTCCCAGAAGCAGGAGCGCTGGATGTGCCTCAACTGTGGCCACATCGTGGAGGGCACAGCCGCCCCGGCGGTCTGCCCCGTCTGCCGCAAGCCCCAGGGCTGGTTCACCCGCACCTCGCTCCTCCTCCCGCCCCAGTCCTGACCCCTTCCCGCGGTGGAATTCCTTCAAAAGCCTCCATTCCGTTCAAATTTTCCTTCATTTTAGCCAAAAGCCTTGACGCTGACAGATAAGGGTGATATAATGCGCCCCAGAACCGATTGTCGCGGGGAAACCCGCTGCAATGATAGAGGCGCGGACGCGCATGAGTAACCGGCACACACGGGCAGAGCACCCGGCCGGTGAAAGGGCCTTCCGCCGAAGGGCCGTATTCCTGCCTGGGGTGCGGTAGCCTGGGCCGTGGGAGAATATCTCACGGACTGCCACAAACGGTGTGGAGCGCTATCATTGACCGCCTGAGCGCCGCAGTTCCTGCGGATCGCTCTTGTCGCCATGAACGCTTCCACCAGGAAGGTTCGTGGCTTTTTTGTTGCAGAAAAAGCCGTAACAACTGACTGGAGGAACAGAACATGAAGAAGAATCGCATCGCAGCTCTGACCCTGAGCGCCGCCCTGGGCCTGTCCCTGACCGCCTGCGGAGGCGGCACCGCCACCACTCCCCAGGACTCCACCGCCCCTGAGAACTCCGCTCCCGTGAGCTCCGCCGCTGTCACCGGCTCCGGCGTGGAGGACGGCATCCTCACCGTGGGCATGGAGTGCGCCTACGCCCCCTACAACTGGACCCAGATGGACGACTCCAATGGCGCCGTGCCCATCAAGAACGTCCCCGGCTCTTACGCCAACGGCTATGACGTGATGATTGCCCAGAAGATCTGCGAGGAGAACGGCTGGGAGCTGGAAGTGGTCTCCACCGCCTGGGACTCCCTGACTCCCTCCCTGCAGAGCGGCACCATCGACGTGGCCATCGCCGGTCAGTCCATGACCGCCGACCGTATGGCTCAGGTGGACATGGCCGGCCCCTACTACTACGCTGAGATCGTCTGCGTGACCACCAAGGACAGCACCTACGCCTCCGCCACCTCCATTGCCGACCTGGCCGGCGGCAAGTGCACCGCCCAGAGCGGCACCATCTGGTACGACACCTGTCTGCCCCAGATCCCCGACGCCCAGATCCAGGCCGCCGCGGAGACTGCCCCCGCCATGATCATGCAGCTCCAGACTGGCACCGTGGACTTCGTCTGCACCGACCTGCCCACCGCCACCGCCGCTTTGGCCAAGGACGACAGCCTGGTGGTCCTGAACTTCTCCGGCACCGACGGCGACTTCCAGTTCGCCTCTGAGGAGGAGCGGGCTGAGAACGTCAACATCGGCATGTCCGTCGTGAAGGGCAACACCGAGCTCCTGGACGCCATGAACAGCGTGCTCTCCACCATGACCGTGGATGACTTCAACGCCATCATGGACCAGGCCATCTCCGTGCAGCCTGAGGTTTAAACCATGGATCGATTTCTTGCCCTGGGCCAGGACATGGCCCTTCTGTGGGGCGCCTACTGGAAGTCGTACCTGGGCGGCATGGGCAGCACCGTCCTGCTGGCCGTGGTGGCCACCATCATCGGCTGCGTCATCGGCCTGGCCTGCGGTATCCTGAACACCATCCCCTACACCAGCTACGACCCCCTGCCCAAGCGCTTCCTGCTCAAGCTGGTCCGCATTTTGGTGCGGGTCTATGTGGAAGTGTTCCGCGGCACCCCCATGGTGCTCCAGGCCGTGTTCATCTACTACGGCCTCCCATACTTCTCCAGCAACACCATGCGCTTTGACAACATCTGGACCGCCGCCATCCTGATCGTCTCCATCAACACCGGCGCCTACATGGCCGAGAGTGTGCGCGGCGGCATCCTGTCCATCGACCCCGGCCAGACCGAGGGCGCCAAGGCCATCGGCATGAACCACTTCCAGACCATGACCAGTGTCATCCTGCCCCAGGCCTTCCGCAATATTCTGCCCCAGATCGGCAACAACTTCATCATCAACATCAAGGACACCTCGGTCATGTTCATCATCGGCTTCACCGAGCTCTTCGCCGCCCACCGGTACATCACCGGCGTGAATCTGATGTACTTCCCCTCCGCCGCCATCGAGATGATCGCCTATCTCACCATGACGCTGATCGCCTCCTTCCTGCTGCGGCTGCTGGAGAAGGTCATGGACGGCTCGGACAGCTACGAGCTGGTGCAGAACGACCAGCTCATCATGGCCGCAGGCACTTACAGCCACCCGTCCAAGGGCACGCCCTTTGACGAGCGGAGCAAGGAACAGCGCAACCGCACCGAGCAGGAGCTCAAGTACGGACGGAACAGGGGGGACCGCTAAATGAACGATACCATTCTGGAGGTCCGACACCTCTCCAAATCCTTCGGGCGCAACCACGTTCTGAAAGACATCGACTTTGCCGTCCGCCCCGGCGATGTGACTTCCATCATCGGCGCCTCCGGCTCCGGCAAGTCCACCCTGCTGCGGTGCATCAACCTGCTGGAAACCCCCACCAGCGGCGAGATCCTTTTCCACGGGGAGAACATCGCCGGTGGAAAAGTGAACGCCAACTCCTACCGCTCCAAGGTGGGCATGGTGTTCCAGTCCTTCAACCTCTTCAACAACATGACCGTGCTGGAAAACTGCATGGTGGGCCAGACCAAGGTGCTGAAAAAGAGCCATGAGGAGGCCAAGGCCAACGCCATGAAGTATCTGGAGCAGGTGGGTATGGCCCCCTACATCAAGGCCAAGCCCCGCCAGATCTCCGGCGGCCAGAAGCAGCGCGTGGCCATTGCCCGCGCCCTGGCCATGGAGCCGGAGGTGCTCCTCTTCGACGAGCCCACCTCCGCCCTGGACCCCGAGATGGTGGGCGAGGTGCTCTCCGTCATGCGGGATCTGGCCAAGGAGGGCATGACCATGCTGGTGGTCACCCACGAGATGGCTTTCGCCCGGGACGTGAGCAACCACGTGGTGTTCATGGCCGACGGTGTCATCTGTGAAGAGGGTGAGCCCAAGGAGCTCTTCGAGCATCCCAAGCAGGACCGCACCCGGGAGTTCCTGTCCCGGTTCATGGAGCGCTAATTATGATCCATCTCTACTGCGGCGACGGCAAGGGCAAGACCACCGCCGCCATGGGCCTGGCACTCCGCGCCGCCGGGCACGGCAAGCGGGTGGTCATCACCCAGTTTCTGAAAAGCGGGATGAGCGGTGAGCGCGCCGCGCTGGCGGCTCTTCCCACTGTGGAGCTTCTCCCCATCCCGGAGACGATGAAATTCACCTTTCGTATGACGGAGGCGGAGAAGGCCGCCGAGCGCCTGCGGCAGACCGAACTGCTGCACACCGCCTTCCGGCGGGGCGCTTCGGCGGACCTTCTGATCCTGGACGAGCTGTGCGCCGCCCTCAGCACCGGCATGGTGCCCCTCTCCGACGTACTCGCCGGGCTGGACAGCCTCTCGCCTGACACCGAGGTGGTCATCACCGGCCGTGACCCCGCCCCGGAGCTCTCCGAGCGGGCCCACTATATCACCGAGATGGTCAAGCGCCGCCACCCCTTTGATGGCGGCACCCCCGCCCGGGAGGGCGTGGAGTTTTAAGCCGAACTAAAAGAGCCGTTGCAGGGCGGGATGCTCTGCAACGGCTCTTTCGCTGTCCGGGGAGCCCGGAGGGGTTGCCCTCGCCGGGCGGGCGTCCTGCGCGGACAGCGCCCGATTTCTTTTCTCGAAAAGAAATCGGGGAAAGAAAAGAAGGAGAGGGGAACTTCTCGTTCCCCTCTCCACTCCCCTCCAAAAGGGCGGCCTTTTATGGGGCCGCCC
>NZ_NFGZ01000009.1 GCF_002159175.1 Flavonifractor sp. An92
TACAACCGGAGTAATCATTGGAGGTCGCCATAGCGTAATAATCGCCGATCGCCGCATACACAACATACTCAGTCCCGGCCTCCAGATCGCTCACCGTCTTCGTCGCTTCCGTCTGTGCCGTAAAGGTCGGCGGCCCTGCCAAAAACTCCGGGATGCTCGCTGCCATCATGGTAGTGCTGTCAGTAATATCCCCGAAAGAGGTAATGAGCGCCTGTGCGCTGTCAAAGCCTTGCTCGCTCTTCTTCAGCACCTTATAAAAACCGATCTGGTTCGTTCCGTAATCCTTATTGTTTTTAATATGGATCGTCGCGCCGGTCTCGGTCGTTTCCGTCACCGTCACTTCGATTAAGGGTGTAGTATTCTCTGCCGCTTTAGCTTGGAACGGTGCAACTGACAGCAGCATCGCCACACTTAAACAAATTGAGATAACCCTCTCACGTAGTCTCATACCAGTTCATTTTCCGCCTTTCCAAAAATAAACGCAGGCAGAGAGTGGGTATTGTTCACCGACTCTCTGCCTGCATTGCTTTACGCCACCTTGGTCAACTGAATGTCAAAGGTCGGATCCATCTGCGATACAAAAGGATACTCCGTGGCACTGTCTGCATAGAACAATTTGAGAGACGCGGTCACTCCGCTAAGTGTCCCGTCGCTGGGCATGGCCGGGAGAGTAATCACCAGATTCGCACTGTCGTAGCGCACCTGATCACCAACGATGTTCTGCAGAACTGCCGTGCCGCCGGAAACAGTCAGTCCCTGAATAAAGCCATCTGCTGCCCACAAAAAACCCATAGGCTTGTAATCTTCAATCGGCTTGATGGGAATGAGGATCGTAACGGAGCCATCGGCGTTTTCGGAAACGGTTGCATTGCCGTTCACCGCATCCTGAGCCATAGAGGCTGTGGTAGTCCCCTCTTTCAGGAAAGCTACCCTATATTCGCCGGAAACATCAGCGGTTTCCGTAGCACTGGCGCTGACAGCCAGGGCGCAGATCAGGCACATGGCCATCACCAGGGCGCCCAGCTTCTTGAAAATGCTGTTGTTCTTGGTAGCAGTCATAAAAATACTCCTTTCGCTTTGCCGCCATGGATGGCGGCATGTAATAAGGTGAATATGAACGACCTTCCGTCTCAAGAGAAACGAATGGTGTCTTAAACCTCCCGCCGGCCGATCGAGAGGATTAGACCGAAGTCAAACAGAGAATCAGGTGTCAATATTTGTCGAAGGTTAGCTGTCGCTAACCTCTATTCTTAAAAAAAGCTTCCAATGCTTTTTGATTGGAAGAAATATTAGTGGTCTGTAATGATAATATAATGTTGTTCACAGAATGTCAATATATTTTTATAATTTATTTTTCTGCCGTTAGAATCGTGCAACCCTTGCACCCCCAATGGTTAGCAAATACTAACCTTTATTCAAATTAAAAACTCCCGCTTACTATTAGAGGGAATCATTTCCATTGATTATACCTGCATATAAAGCAAAATTCAAGATGCAGAAATGTAAAAAACAAAAAGCCAGCCGCATTAGGTTGGCTTTTTGCGCTTTACGCTTCATGATGATCGGCCTGCAGAGCAGCAGACCAAAGTTTATAGTTCTGTCCAAGGATCCGCAAAATCTGATCGATCCCACCCATTGCATCTGCGAGGGTTTTGAGCTTATTCAGTCTTCTCACTCCGCCCAAGTCCTCGCAAAGAGCAAAGAGTGCGGCCATCCCATCCTCGCCACCATTCCGGTCTGTCATTTTCTTAATCCGGGAGAACGACAGCAGGTCAGCACGCACCTTATCAATGCCGCCGGATTCCTCCAAGAATACCAAAGTCTCTTCCAGTTGATCATCACCACCCGCTCGGGCGGACAACTCTCCTTTGCGGCGGATCCCCTCAGCACCGCCGTATTGGTCAATAATGCTGATCAGGTTTCCGCTAATCGTCTGATTATTTCCCTGTCCAAAGGCGCGTGCCATGGCATTCATCACATCTACCGCATTGGCATCACAGCCCCGGATTCGGGCAGCCATTTCAACGTGATGCTGAATAGCCTCCATTGTCTTGTCTGTGATACTGTGTTCCCAATGGCAGGCCTCTTCGTCAGCCTCCTCTTTTGGGACACCCAGACAAGTCAACCATCGCTGGATCTGTTGATGCTTCTCCAGGATCTGGCTCGCCAGCTTTTCCCCTTCAGGCGTTAGCACCAAAGTCTGCTTATTGGACTTCCGTCCGCCCCGGCGCTCCAGCGGCTGGATGTAACCGGCATCCGCAAGGCGGTAGGCGGAGTAATATGCCGTCGTCAAAGCAACGCCCAGGGCCTCAGCCAAGTCGCTTACATAAGCACGGCCTTTATCAATATGAATCATTAGGATGGCTTTCAGACAGTTTTCATCTGCCTGTCTGCTGGCATCCATGCGAGCGTTACCTACAATGGCCATAGATTGGAAATCCTCCATTTTATATTGTGCGAATGTGGTTTTATATATTTTATCTGTAAGCTGCGCTTTTGTCAAATAGACGAATTATTAGAGGGTTTATTCTCCCTTTTTGATTCATCTGTTGACCTATGATTTCTCAGGATCCCCTTTTTTCAGGAGGTGAGGATGCCCAGAGCAGCAGAATTGCTGTAGAGTAGCGATTTGCGAAAGGCGGAAATTGCAGCGAGCGTAAGTAGGCTACGAAAATCAAAGCAAATTTACGGCGGTCTTTGTCCGGCACTTCGGCTGCCCACTGCTGGGGTATTCATCGCAGGGCGCGGCTTTCGTTACCTGATGGCAATTAACGCAGACTTTCAGCCCAGAAAGAAGCCCACAGTTCTTTTTATCCGGAACTGTGGGCTTCTCTCATTTCTATTGTACAAAGAATTATGGCCTTGCCCCACTCAACTGCCACTGGGCGCTTTCGGTCTGGAGCTCTACCATATGCCGGAACAGTCCGCCTTCCGCCATCAGCTCCTGCGGGGAACCCTGCTGCTCCACGCGGCCATCTTTCAGCACGACGATATGATCCGCCCCGGCCACAGTGCGCATCCGGTGGGCAATGACCAGCACCGTCTTGCCGGTCAGCAGCCGGGAGAGCGCCCCCTGCACCTTGGTCTCGTTTTCCACATCCAGGGAGGCAGTGGCCTCATCCAGCAATACGATGGGAGCGTCCTTGAGCAGCGCACGTGCAATGGAGATGCGCTGCCGCTCGCCGCCGGAGAGTTTGGCGCCGTTTTCTCCGATGGGCGTTTGGTAGCCCTGGGGTAGTTTGCTGACAAACTCCTCGCAGTTGGCGGCTTTGGCCGCGGCCATCACCTCTGCGTCGGAGGCACCTCGCCTGCCCAGGCGGATATTCTCCATCACCGTGTCGTCAAACAGCACCACATCCTGAAAAACCATGGAGTAATCTGTCAGCAGCACCTCTGGATCCACGGTAGAAATATCCACCCCACCCACTTTGATAGCGCCCCCGGTGACATCCCACAGGCGGGCAGCCAGCCGGGCGCATGTGCTTTTGCCGGAGCCGGAGGGGCCCACCAGCGCGGTGATCTCGCCTTCCTTTGCAGTAAAGCTGACATCGTGCAGGACGGCCTTTTTGTCATAGGCAAACTCCACATGGTCAAATACGATGTCGTGTCCCTTGGGATGAAAGGTTTCCGCCCCTTCGGCAATCGGGGTGTCAAACAGAGCATTCATCCGGTCTGCCGACACCTGGGAGACAAACAGCTCGGCAATCAGCGCAAGGCTCTGATCGAAGGGGGCATAGATCCGGGTAATGACCATAAGGAACAAGAACAGCAGCATGAAATCGATCTGTCCGGACAAAATTAGCCCCGCGCCCGTAAGGATCGTGGTCGCCACGCCCAACCGCATGATAACGCTGGCCCCGTTGACGAACAGGCCGGTGACCAGCTCGCCGCGGATCATGATCCGTTCATGGTCGTCGATCTTCTGGTACAGCCCGGCAAGGTACCGCTCCTCCTGATTGGTGGCACGGATCTCCCGCACATTTTCCAGCGCCTCCTGCATCCCATCCGAAACCCGCACGGCGGCGTGCTTGGTCTGCTCGGCCTGGCGTTCGGTGAGCTTCCGGCTTCCAAACAGCAGGCCAAACGCTACCGGCACTCCCCAAAGACAGGCAATAGTCAGCCGCCAGTCATACCAGAGCAGGCAGACTGCGATCACGGCGGTGGAAATGTAGGAGCCGTACAAGTAGCCCAGCACATGGCTCCAGACATGTTCCATGCGGTTGACATCGCCCATCAGGGTCTCCGTCAGGTCGGCCAGATCCCGCTTGCCAAAAAATCCAAGGGGCAGCTTGCGCAGCCGTTCCGCCAGCCGCAGCCGGGTGGTTTTCACCTCGCCGTACACAAGGCCATAGGTGGCTTTGTACTGCTGGAGATGGGTGAGAAAGGAAAGAAGCGCAAACACTAAAAGTCCGGCCAGTACAGGCAGGGAGTCGGTCAGGGACACACCGTCGGTCAGAGACGCCATCAGGCCGGACATCACAAGGTACAGGATGCTGACTCCGCCCATGACCACCAGATTGACGACCACCGTCCAGAAGGTGCCCTTTTTGGTGTTCTGTACACCCTGATCCGTCAGGGCATATTTCCGTTGAAATTTTGCTCCGAACATTTATTTCCCCTCCTTGCCGCTTTCCATTTTCCACTGGATCGCCCGATTGTAGTCGGCCCACATCCGGGTGTACAATCCGCCTGCCGCAATCAGCTCCCCGTGGGTACCCTGCTCTGTCACCCGGCCACCCTCCAGCACCAGAATCTTATCCGCACCCACCACCGTGGAGAGCCGGTGGGCAATCATGATGACCGTACGATTCTTTGTCAGCCGTGCGAAGGCTTTCTGAATCAGCGCCTCATTTTCCGGATCAGCGAAAGCGGTGGCTTCATCCAGCACCACGATGGGGGCATCTTTCAAAATGGCCCGTGCCAGCGCGATGCGCTGTGCCTCGCCGCCGGAAAGATAAGTCCCCTCGGTTCCGATCACAGTATCCAGTCCCTGGGGCAGCTTTTCCAGAATGTCGCCGCACTGTGCGGCTTCCAGGGCAGCCAGCACCTGCTCACGGCTGGCGTCGGGGCGGGAAGCCCGAACATTTTCCAGAATGCTGGCCTTGAACAGACGGTTGTTCTGAAACACAAAAGCGACCTGATCCATCAACACATGGGGGTCGATCTGACGTACATCCACGCCGCCCACTTCGACAGTGCCGGTGTCTGCGTCCCAGAACCGGGGAATCAGACTGGCGGCTGTGGTCTTGCCCCCGCCTGAAGGCCCTACCAGCGCCACTGTCTGTCCGGGCTCGGCAGTGAAGGAGACATGGGACAGGGCGGGAGACTGCGCGCCGTTGTAGGTAAAGCTCACATCCCAGAATACCACCCGGTTGTCCCTGGGGGACTGTGGATGATCCGGCACCGCCAGCATCGGCGCGTCCATGACTGGCTGGAAACGGCCCAGAGCGGTGTCGGCCAGCATCATACCGGAAGCCGCAAACATGATTTTGGCCAGTGCGGTGGAAATGATGGCGGAGAATACAGCGTAGAAGGCGAAATTTGTGACAAACCCCGCAAAATCACCGGAAGCCAGCGCGCCGGGAGCCAGGAACAGCACCACCGGCACCAAAAACAGAAAGGCGCCCTCAGTAAAGGTCAGGTTGATGGACTGCGGTACGCGGCACACATCACCTTGATAGTGCTCCGCCTTGGTGCTGTAGTCCTCAATGGCCTGCTGGAATGCCTTGAAAGAGTACACAGTCTGCTGGAAGATCTTGACCACCGGGATACCGCGCACATATTCTGTGCCGGATTTGGTCATACGATCCTGGGCCGCCTGGTATTCCGCCATCAGCCCGGCGTTCTTGCCGCCCATCATGCTGAACATGGCAAGGATGGAGATCACCGCCGCCAGCAGGCAGGCCGCGCCCATACGCCAGTCAAATACAAACATCAGCACCAGCATGGCGAGAAACAGGGTGATCGTACCCACGATGTCCGCCAGATTGTGGGCCAGCAACGTTTCTGTATCGGCGGCCGCTGCATCCAGCCGGCTGCGGATCAAACCGGAGGCATTGGCGTCAAAATAGCCCAACGGCGCCTGCATCACATGTGCCATGCCCTGTTTGCGAATGTTGGACGCCGTGCGGAACGCCGCCAGATGGGTGCACATCAGACCCAGGAAGTAGATGAGGATGCCGCCCACCGCGAAAGCGAAGGCGATCCAGCCGTAGTCCGTCACGCTCCGGGCCTGCGTCCAGTCCGGCGCCACAGCGATCAGATCCCGTGCTGCCAGCCAGATGCAGAGGTACGGGATCATGCTACACACCATGGACACCGCCGACAGCCCCAACCCCAGAAAGGTGAGCCGCCGGTGGCTGCCTGCATATCCCAGCAGGACGGTCAGAGCGTTTTGCTTCTTTTGCTTCACAAATATTCCTCCTTTTCAGGTTAGTTATTGCTAACCATTGGTGTAAAAAGAAAGGGGAGCAGCCCCTATCTTACTGAAAAATGGTGCGGCTCATGACTGGCCGATCAGCTTCAGCCATCCAGCGGTGTAAAAATCCCGCAGCTGGTCCACATACCGCACGGCCTGCTCCTTTGGCATATCGTGGACGACGATCTCGAAGATGCCGTTGAACATCCCGCTGGCGATGATGTGACACAGCTGTGCATCCAGCTGGGGGCATTCATGCCCCAGACGGTGCAGAACCTCCAGGTATTGGAGGGTGTATTCCACTTCGACCTCCACCATGTTGTGGACGAAATGCTCATAGCTGGTGCCCTCAGCCTTGCACAGCAGCAGCTTCACCTGCTCCCGGTGGTCACAGATGTAGTCCACCATCCAATGCACACATTGACTGGACTCCAGCCCCATGTGTTCCGGCTGTTCCAGCTCTGGCAGCTCGGCAAAGGAGGTCTGGGCCTCCATGAATCGGCCCATCAGTGCAGCGGCATGGGGCTCCACAATGGATGCAAAGAGCGCCTCTTTGCTGGAGAAATAGCCGTAAAATGCGCCGGTGGTGACACCAGCCTGCTTCACAATCTGCCGCAGAGAGGCACCCTGAAAGCCTTTCTCCGAGAATTCCTCTATGGCAGCCCGCTGGATTTTTTCCAGCGTGGCGGTAGACTTTTCTTCCATGTGTCTCCCTCCATATAACAGTGCTATATAACACTGTTATAATAAGATAAGTAGCGTAGTTTGTCAAGGACCAGTGCATGAAGCATTCAATAAAAGAGGTTACTGCATAAAAATAATGCAGCAACCCCTTTAGAAAATCTATCGCGTTACTTTTATCTCCTATAGGAAAGTCCCCAAAACTGTTCATAGATTTTAGTATAGGTAAATACCCCACCTCTGTTGGTAACCGGCTGCAGGAAAAGCGGGTTAGCCCGGAACAAAATGTCCAGAAGTGGTCGACAAATTATTATGTTCGTCTCATTAAGTGCCTATATTCCTCTGGTAAAAGTCCTGTACTTTTTTGAAATAGACTTGAAAAGTGTCCGGCATGGTTATACCCAACAGCTTTAGCTATTTGGTTTATTTATAAATCAGTTTTAAGTAGCATGTATTCTGCCTGTGCGATCCTTTTATTTTGGATATATTCGGTGAGTGTACATCCGCAACATCTCTTAAAGCAATATCGGAGCTTTGACTGGCTCATACAAGCAATTTTTGCTAATTGCTCTATACGCAAGTCAAAAGCAAAGTGATCTGCAATATAAGATTTTACAGTATCTAAATTTTGTATATCTTCAAAAGACAACTCCCTTTTTACTTGATATGAAGTTTTAGAAACAGTTGTCTTTTCAAGGATAAGAGAAACAGCGTCAGCAACTTTGCTTTCATAGAATAAATGTGCTGTGGCACCAACTCCTTGAAATGCCTGTATTTGTCTCATCAGGAGTAATAGTTCTGGAAAATCGGAACTGCCGTCTATATTAAGAAAGGCCGCTCTTGGATCTGGAAACTTATCAGGATATTTTAAGTTTAGGTAATTACAAAAATATCCTGGTACGAGCATTAGTTGCATTCCCCGAATTGGAATATCTTTATGATACTTTACACGGAAAATCTGCTGATCAGAAACATGTCCCCTAACACAATTTGCATTTAATCTTTTATACGTGGTCAGTTGTTCTGCAGATACTGTATCATAATATGCAATGGACATAAAATCAGGTTGTTTGTACTCTATCACCGTATCTTCTTTGAGCCGTAAATCCATCACGGCCAGCGCAAACATTCCTTCGCGCTCATAGTACCAATAATACCCTTCCCCTAAATGGGAAGATAATTCATAATACTTCCCTTCTCTATTGAGGTTTCCAGGATTATCAGAGGGATAAAATCCCCATTGTGAAAGACAAGGCAACATCAATTCTTTAATCGGATCTGCCATCGCTTATTCCTCACTATCCCTATTCAACAAATTTATATCACGTTTCAGCAAACTTCCTTCAAAGCTATTGTACAGACTGTTTCAATGCTGTAAAGTAAATTGTTAGAAGTTAGCTATGTCTAACCATTGCTTTTATGTATAACAGATTTTACATTTTATTTCAAGTGTTTGTATCAGTCAATCTATCAAAAAGGGCTTTTACATAGGCTTGAAGAAAGGAAGAAGGGATTAGAAAGTGGGAAAGCTGAGTGATGTTGCAGAACACCAAAAAGTTAAAATCACCTCTATTGATGGAGATACACGATTTTTAACTCGTATCACCTCTATTGGTTTGACCGTCGGAGGCATTGTTCAGATGGTTAGTAATCAAAAAAAGCGGCCTTTGTTGGTTTATAGCAGAAATACTTTGATTGCTGTAAACCGCAAGGAAAGTGAAAAAATAGTTGTGGAGGTGATTTGAAATGTCCAAACAGACAACTATCGCGTTATTAAGCCAGCCTAACGCCGTTAAATCAACATTGTTTAATGGCTTAACAGGCTCAAAACAACATGTTGGAAATTGGCCCGGAAAAACGGTTGAAAAAAAGGAAGGGCATTTTTCACATAATGGAACAAGCTATACGATTATCGACCTTCCTGGTACATATAGCCTTTCAGCAAACTCCAACGAGGAAATCGTGACCAGAGATTATATCGCGTCTGGAAATGCCGACCTTGTTTGTATTTTGGCCGATGCTTCACAATTAGAGCGGAGTTTATTTATGTTAGCGGATTTTGCTGGAATAACAACTCCCGTCATGGTTGTATTAAATATGATGGATGTTGCCGCACAGCAAAAAAACAAATTGATTGTGATGCAATCGCACAGAAACTTAATGTTCCTGTAATCGGAATGTCGGCCGCTAATTTGAAAGACTATGAAGCCTTTTATCAAGGGCTTGAAGCTGCATTAAAGTCTCCCAGAACATTAGACGTAAGTAACATTTTTTCCCTATATAGAACCCGGATCGGGGAGAACTTTCAATCACTAATAGATTTGCTCCCCGATAATGGTATTGATGCCTATTCCAGAATGTGGCTTGCTGTCAAATTGATCGAAAATGATAGCGTAATAAAAGACAAGGTACCTGCTCTTGTATCGGAAAATGCTTGGGAAGATATAGATGCGTTGCTATCCGCTATCAATAAAGGAAACTTATTAACTGGAGATTGCAAATTTCAATGGATCGATACTATTTTGGCTGGATCGGTTTCCGAGCCACAAACAGAAAAAGAAATACAAAGCAAATTTGATCGTCTTGCTACCAGCCGCCGCTGGGGGAAAGCCTTTAGCGATTGGAATTATTTTAGCGGGGCTTATTGCTTCACTGGTAATCGCGTTGCCCCTTATCAAAATAATGGATGTTGTAATGAGCGCAATACAGTCTGGGGTATCTTTTGGGCTGGCTTCAATAGGAGTGCCTGCTTTTATTGATGCACTTTTGTGCGATGCTATTCTTAGTGCCACTAAATTTGCTTTGCAAATGCTTTGTTTCGTTTTTGGTGTCAGCTTCGTCTTCGGATTTATTGAAGAAGTCGGATACATGGCTCGTATATCATATGTATTTGATGGAACAATGTCAAAATTAGGATTGCAAGGAAAGGCCATTATGCCGTTCTTGGTGAGCTTGGGGTGTAATATTGGCGGCTCATCTGGCACAAGAGTATTAGACTCTTGGGGGCAAAGGGTAACGGCGATCGCTACATCATGGGTTGTACCTTGTTCTGCTACCTGGGGTGTTATCGGTCTAATGTGCGGGACTTTTTTTGGCGCAGGAGCAATTTTAGTCATTATTGCTCTATTTGCTGCGGCTCTCTTACACATTATGATTACTTCCAGAATATTCGGAAGAAAACTTTTACAAGAAAATGATCGGTGCGGTATGATTATGGAATTACCGCCCTACCATAAACCGAAGTGGAAAAATCTTTTCCGCTTCGTTGAGAAAAGATTAGGCGATGTATTTAAACGGGCTATGAAGATTATTGTTCTTGTTGCCGTATTCTTCTGGTTGCTCTCCTATACACCAGACGGAAACATTGCTAACAGCTTTATTTATAAAATTGGTGTTGCTATTGAGCCTATAACTCTTGGTGTATTAGCGGCGCTATTTGATCTCGGCTCGTCCGCCGGCAACTCTGGCGTTTGGGGCGCTATGTTTTCAAGCTGAGTTACAGATAGCGCCGCTTTGAGCGGCACACTTTTGACTATGGTGAGCAAGCCAGAAGCTCTTGCTTATATTTTTGCATTTTTCTTCAATGTGCCTTGTATTGCGGCTATGGGTAGCGCATTTCAGGAAATTCATTCTTGGAAGTGGACAATAAAGATTATCTTGTATTACATTTTTGTCACTTTGATTTTGTCCACTATCGCATATCATATAGGATTGTTGATATTCTGAAATGTTGAATGAAATTATGGCGCTTATGCGCGCAGGGCACATGTGGAGCATTTCTGACATAGCCGAAAAGTTAAACACATCAGAAAGCCGGGTAAGAGCCGCAATCGAGTTTTTAGAGCAAACGGGATATATTAAACAGACAAGCATGACGGGGTGTAGTGGACAGTGCAAAAACTGTCATGGCTGTGATGGGCTGGACAATTTATCTCATCCATTATTTGTTTGGGAGATAAGAAAATAAACATTAGCAAACAGAAAAACGGGCAAGGTAATCTTCCTGTCCATTCAAACTTTTAATTTCAATAGGCGTTCAAATTATTCTGCCCTATCAGGGAAAGAAAAACGCTGATACGGCAGGTAATTTGAGCGCCTTTTTTATTTTTCTGCAGCGGTTTTGAAATGAAAAAAGTCAGCCCCTCAACCCGTCCAACTTTAAAATTTTTTCCCCTTCCTTTTTCAAGATATATGATCAGCAGCACTCCTTTTTTAGTCCCGGCCATAAAAAACGTCGCTTTTCACGAAGAAATAGCGACGTTTTAATGTTGACTAGCTCTGTTTTATTATATTCTATGAATATACCCTTGTATAAAACCCTCTTCAAGTATCCTCCGGCACTTACTTTTTTGAGAAAAAGGCAAGGTAGCAGGAGTAAATAATGACACCGATAGTAATGAGAATAGCAATCAGACACTGTGGTTCTTTCATGTACTCCCAAGCATTGAGGAGCCATGTGCCGTGAAGCATCTCCAAGGATTGTATTACTTTAAGACAGTACAATTCGGCTGAAAGAAACAATAAACCTAAAATTATACCGCCAATGCCCCAATGTTTTTTCATAAAGACAACTCCTCTCAAATCTATACCACCGTATTACTAAAGCCTGCCGCACGGTTTGTGCGGCACGCCTAGTACCTATGGCATCAGCAACTCCAGCAGCTGCCGGATATTCTTTTTTCCGAAGGAGATCTGCTCCCCGCCGTTGACCACCAGGCAGGGCACGCTCATCACCTGATATTGTTCCCGCAAATCAGGGAAATGGTTCAGATCATACACCTGAGCGGAAATATCAGGATGGGCCGCCGCCAGACGCTGCGCCGCCGTTACCAGTTCCGGGCACATGGTACAGGAGAGGGACACCAGTACCTGAAGTTCCACCGGTTTCCGGATGGCCCGGATAGCCGCCTCAGTCTCCTCATCCAGAGCCTGGCCCGGCCCGGCCGCATTGTAGAGCCCCAGGACAAAGGAGGTAAACTCATGGCCGCCGGGCACGCCGTGAAAGGCCAGGCCTGTCCAGCTACCGTCGGAGCGGCAGATCTGGACACAGGGAAGATGCTCGACCTTGGACGGATCGCCCTGCTCCACCGACAGCTTGTCGCTCTGGGCAGCCAACTCCTGCATATAGTGCTCCAGCTCGGCGGAGACAGGTGTTTCGTCCAGGCAGAGCTGCAGAATCAGGGAGGAAGCCATCCGATCGAATACCGTGTGGAGCTGGGAGAGCATCTCCCCAGTAAACAGACCGCTTTTCGCCTGTACCTGGACCTCCGGTTCCGGCGCCCGGCTCTTGGGAGCCTGGGGCCGCAGACCGGTTTTCTGCTGCATGGCAGCGCACAGCCGCTCCAGCTCGGTGGCGGCCAGAGCACCGTCGCCCACAGCGGTGACCACCTGGCGCAGAGGCTTGACACACACATCGCCGGCGGCATACAGACCATCCGCCGTGGTTTTCTGGCTGCGGTCCGTAAGGATATAGCCCTGTCCGTCCAGCTCAGCCAGACCCTTGACAAGCTCGGTAGCCGGCTCATAGCCGGCGAACACAAACACGCCGAAGGTTTCCCCGTCCGCTGCTTGATGCTCCGTCTCCTGTCCGGTTTTGGCATTACGCATCCGGATGCTGCGCAGCGCAGTATCTCCTGAAACCTCCTCCACCACCGTATTGGTGAGAATGGTGATCTTCTCATGGTTCCGGGCAGCGTCCGCCGTGGCCTGGGCACAGGTAAAATCATCTCCCCGGATAAGGATGGTCACATGCCGGGCGTACTTGGTGAGAAACACGCTCTCCTCCGCTGCGGCAAAGCCGCCGCCCACCACAAAGACATCCTTTCCGGTGAAAAACTCTCCGTCGCAGGTGGCGCAGTAGGCCACACCCCGGCCCCGGAACTGCTCCTCACCCCTGAATCCCACCATGCGGGGGTGAGCGCCGGTGGCCAGCAGCACACCGAAGCAACTCAACGCCCCACGGCTGGTGCGGACGGTTTTCACATCGCCCTCCAGCTCCAGGCCGGTGACCTCTGCCAGCAGGAATTCCGCGCCGAAGCGTTCCGCCTGTCTGCGCATGGTCTCGGTCAGTTCAGCGCCGCTGGTGCGCTCCACGCCGGGGTAGTTGACCACCTCCGAGGTAATGGTGATCTGTCCGCCGAAGCGTTCCTGTTCCACCACCACCACACGATAACGGGCACGAGCCAGGTAGAGGGCGGCAGTCAGTCCCGCCGGGCCTCCGCCGATGACCACCACGTCATAGAGATGTTCCATCTGTTCCATGGCTTACAGCTGGCCCACCAGATCCAGGCTGGGCTTCAGGGTCTCAGCACCGGGCTGCCACTTGGCGGGGCAAACCTCGTCCCCATGCTCCGCCACAAACTGGCAGGCCTGGACCTTCCGCAGCAGCTCGTCGGCATTGCGGCCCACGTTGCCAGCGTTGACCTCATAGGCCACGATCTTCCCCTCCGGGTTCACGATGAAGCTGCCCCGCTCTGCCAGGCCGTCGGCTTCAATGTAGACCTCAAAATCCTTGGACAGGCAATGGGTGGGATCGGCCAGCATGGGATACTGGATCTTCTGAATGCGCTCCGAGGCGTCGTGCCAGGCCTTGTGGACGAAATGAGTGTCGCAGGAGACGGCGTAGATCTCGCAGTCCACCGCCTGGAACTTCTCGTAGAGGTTGGCCAGATCCTCCAGCTCCGTGGGACAGACGAAGGTGAAGTCAGCGGGATAGAAGAAAAACACGCTCCACTTACCCCGCACATCCGCCTTGCTGACAGCGCGGAAGGCGTTGTTCTGGTAGCACTGAACGGTAAAATCGGCAATTTCTTTCTGAATCAGGGACATAGGATAGTACCTCCATTCAATATTTTGGTGGTTAGCCATCGCTAACCACAGGACAATTATACATTCCACCGGGTTATCCGTCAAGAAGAACCTCAAGGAAGCCGTTCCTCTCTGCCTCTCTATTTACATCCAAGAAGCATTGACCGGACGATCAAAAGTCTTCTCCATCCCGAAAAAGACAGTTTATACAGTGGGAGCGATATTCCTGGTGTCGGCTAATGTATTGGTTTCCCCACTCGCTGAACTGCTCTAGTAAATCAAGAAGGGTTTTGCCATTGTTCGTCAGCTGATACTCCACGCGCACCGGAACTTCGCTGTACTGCCGTCGACTAACAATTCCGTATTCCTCAAGATGCTTGAGGGATTGGGACAGCATCACATTGGTGATACCCGGAACACCCCTCTTAATCTGATTATAGCGTAGCGGCTTTCCATCTTTTAATAGGCAAATAATACTCAAACGCCATTTTCCACCCACCACATCCATGGCCAGGCGCAATGGACAAATCTCAGACTGCTCTGTGTTCATGTGCTGGACCTCCTCAGGTAAGAAAAAGTATACCATGTACAAAAAAACTGCGTTATTGATAAAGTGCTTGAGAGCTGTATAATAAAAAAGGTACATAAATTATACCAGATATTTAGAACTTATCAAGGATGTTTCTCATGCGACTGGCTATTGTATACGATACTAAGACCGGAAACACCGCCAAGATGGCAGAATATCTCATCGAAGGCTTTACTGCTGTGGACGGCGCGGAAGCAAAGGCCTTCCCCATTACCGCAGTGGATGAGGAGTATGTGAAAGCAAGCGATGCCCTCATCGTCGGCACACCGACCTATAACGGCTACCTGACCGCTCGGATGAAGGCCTGGCTGGAGAGCACGCCTGCCAAGTTGAATGTTGCGGGCAAGCTGGGCGGTGCCTACGCTACCGCCGCCTTTATTCATGGCGGTGGAGATCTGGCTATTCAGTGCATCCTCACGCATCTTCTGGTGGACGGCATGATGGTGTACTCCAGCGGACAGGCTAAGGGAATGCCCGTCATCCATCTGGGGCCGGTGGCTATCGCTCCGGATCTAGATGCTTTTGCAGACCTGTTCCGCATCTATGGCAAGCGTATGGCCGAGCAGGTTGCGTGCATCGTCTAAAGCGCCAGTTATAGGGAAAGGCATTTCTTTGCAGGAGGAGCCATTTGTGATCTCCGGATTCTTTCATGACCAAAGATACTGAATACTATAAAATTTCCCTAGTAGACGGATGGGGCGTTTAAGCACTTTTTGCTCGATTAAAAGCGAAATCAGGAGCGTCATCGTTGGATCAAAATATCCGACGATGACGCTCCTATTGTCAGTCTGAGGAATTAAATTGTCCCATAAGCCATTTATTTTCGTATCACAAGGATATCTTGGGTTCCGGAAGAGAGCTGCTCGGTGCAGCTCTCAGTTTTGTTGAATTCTGCCGCCCATTTATAATCTTCTTCCCTATGTGCGCTCAGAAATATATTCGGTGATGCATCTTATATGTTCCTCCAATCGAAACAGCAGGGCAAGGTGTCCTCCGGTCAGATTGGTAACGACAGTGGGGTTTGGCATCACCGCAATCAGGGCGTCCTTGCAGTCCTGTGTGAATGTGGTATCGTCTTCGGACAACATCAGTAAAACCCTGTTGTCCCATGGGACGAAGGTCTCATTCGTCATTCCCAAATGGTTTTGTGCGTCGATCAGCAGGTCTATCATGTGGCGTTCATATTCTTTTGTCAGAAGTTCCATCATGATATCGCATAATTCTTCCATAACTGCTTTTTCCGTCGGGGTCAATTCACCTTTTTTATGATCCATAACGACCCGTTTGATGGATTGTTTGACCGTGGAAAGGGGCAGGATTGAGAGCAGTTTTTTGAATTTCTCCTGGCTTTTGATCATGTTCATCAGATGGGCATGGGCAGAAGGACTCATGTCTTGGGAAAGAGAACAGGTGTTGGAAAGAACCAGACCTGCCACTACCTCCGGATGACGGGCAGCAATAATCTGCGCCACAACGCCTCCAAGAGATTGTCCCACAAGCCAGACTTTCTCTCCGAGGTGATGCAGAAGTTCAGCCACTGCCTGCGCAAGAGCCTTGTTGTCAGCAAAGCAGATGGGATAGTCGAAGGTAAGGACAGAAAACTCCTTGGCCAGGCGATCAAAATGAAAATAAAACAGATCGGACAAACCCAGTCCTCCTGTCAGCAAAGCAATGGTCACCTTTGCCTGTGGGTTCTTGTAGTAGCGGTAGGGAAAGGATTTTCCGCTGGGCAACAACAGTGTGTCTGTCGGGTATATTTGGCGAAATTCCGCTATATTCATGGTTGATTCCCCCACTTTTTACAATTTGAGCTGTATCATCTTCACCATACACCAACGATCCGAAACCGCCATGCTGACCTTTGTGAAAAATTGCAGACCGTCTTTGCGGATATGGCAATAGTACGGTTCCTGGACAAGAACTTCGGCCCCACCGCCGATTTTCCCGGCCAGTTCCGCCGCTAAATCCACATAGAAAAACATCCGGGCATCGGCGTGACCTACCTGCTTCATGTACCTCTTCCGCATCATGGACATACCACTTTTGCTCACAGCATCAAAGACAAGTTGGATCTTTCCGAATTGCTGCAGCATTTGGAACAGCCCCACAATCTTAGACTCCTCAAAATAGTGGAACAGCCCGCCAGCAGTAACCAGGATAGGAGCATCCGGCACATCGGCGCGGATCCGCCTGATCCAGTCCTCGGAAAAGGCATCCCCAGCAAGGTAGGTTTCCCGCTCCGGCTCCGGCAGCAGCTCCCTCCGGTATTCCACCACACGGGGCAGATCCACGGCGTACCAGCGAGTGTGACCGTTGTCGCAGCGATAATAAGTCGTTTCCAAACCGCATCCAAGCTGGACAATGATACCATCCGGCCTGCGCTCCAGAAATGCCCGGATGAACCGGTCCATATTGGCCGAGCGAACAGCGGAGGCCAGCAGGGTATACTGACTCTGGTCATTCGACTTCAGCAGATCGGACGGCAGATTCTCCTTCAGCTCCAGCGCCTTTTGATCGTATAAGATCCGCTGGCAATGCTCGCTGGCATAGATTCTGCCCAGCATGGGGACGAACAGTGTGTCTTCCACGACGCCTAACTTAGACATAACAACATCCCTCCTGTTTTCCAGCATCATCATTACCGCCCGGGTGTGGAAGCCAAAGGCTTCTTCCAGAGTATCCATGAGTCGGACATCCTGATAGCCCATGTCCCGCAGCTTTTGGGCAAGGGCATCCCCATCATCTTGACTACCAGTCTGACGACTTGAAAACAAATACTTATGCGGCACATCTTCTTTTCTTACAGTTCACCAAAACAGTTCACCAAAACATATCGATGAGCAGCCCCAGCCCTGCTTGGGCCGCCGCCATGATAGGACACATTAAAAACGGCCACTGGAGCAGGTGCTCCGGCAGAGCGTAGTCTTTCATCCATGCTTTGAACACATAACCGGGGTGTCCCTCCGTTCCAGGGATGATAAACCGGCTTTTCGCCTTCCTCTGAATCAGCCAGAAATCCAGAAAAAACAGGTCACAGAAATCGACCATCATCCACTGGATGTAGGCCGTCAGAACCAGAACCCAGAATCCGGTTGTCCCGCCATCCAAAGCGCTGATCGCACCATAAAGAAGGAGGGGCAGTAGCTCTCCAAAGCAGATCCAAAGCCAGTAAAAGCGGTTTTCTGCCCTGGTGGGCGGCTCTTTCGCCGCCTTGATGATGGCGGGTGGATAGCAGGGGAACATCAGCCTGGGGCGATACAGCGCCACCAGCCCGGCGAACAGGTTAAAGTAGGCCGCCATAGCGAGCCCGTCTAAAAAAGTGCGCGTCCAGTTCATATACATCCCCCATTACTATCATTTGCTCGCATTCCACGCGGGAAAACTCAGCTAGGTATCGAGATGCACGGCAGCTCTGGAACCATAACCCTCACCAGGAGAACCGTCAGGGTCATGCCGATCGGCTCTGCTTTTTTAACATATAGCTCAATTTTTGATATGTAGAAATCTGTTAATCTGTTTTATTTTCCGTCAGGAGAATACATAATCCCCAGCCCAAAAGGAGAAAAAACAGAATCGCAGGAATCAGCAGCCCGTTTTCTAAAATACTCGTGATCATCCTTCCTGGTGGTGTTACCCACGCACTTGACGGATTTTGCATTGCAGTCAATATCATTCCTGTAATTCCAACGGTACCACTCAATGTCAAAAATCCACCCTTCATCAGTCTTTTCATAATGATTTTGCCTCCTTCATGTTTTTCTTTGAAGCGAGTGGCATCTCGTTTACGGTGCCACCATTACTTCAGCGGATCCGATTCATCCAGAATATGAGGCGGCCACACACCGGGAATGGGTACACCCCGCTTCATCTTGAAGTCGCATAGTCCATCCCCGGTCGCACAGGTCTTTTCTCGGTACAGGGCAACACCAAAAGCCCGGAACATCACATAGTCCAGGTTACACATATAGGGCAAATACTCCATGTATCCTCGTTCTTTGCAGAATTCGTAAATCGGGCAAACCTGATTGTGGTAGATAACGGGATACTCGACAGTGGGCGTCATGGTCTGTGTCACAAAGCTGCCCGGATTTTTTGCGGCGTTTTCCGCATTCTTTCTGTCTTTTCGCCGCAACACTTTGTTGATAAGATCAGGGCAGCAATTGAATAGTCCGCCGACTAACCGGCGCAGCAGCTTGGGAACTGTCTCAAAATACCGCTCATAGAGCGTGGTGACCAATCGTCCCCAGTCGCGGGTGGAAAGACCGTACTGCTTGCCAACCACCCCGATAGAAACAAAGAACATACAACCGGTCAGATTTCTGGTGCCACTGCTGCTGTCCCCGCCAATAAAGGGGAGATGCTCCAGCATCTCTTGCTCGTACTCATTCCAGATTTCAGAGAAAACCTGGGGATAGGGCTTCCCGAAGATCTCCTCGATCTCCGTTCTGATAAGCTTCAGATATCCATCCATTTCCCGCCTGAGTTTGCTCTTATTTTTTTGATAATACGGATGCATGACGTCCCTCCTTGCCGCCGGGTATCAAAGTTCCGTTCTTCTCATAGTTCTTTTTGATTAGCAATCGCTAACCACATATTCACTATACTCCATTTCAGGCCTGAAATCAATTTCCGTGGTGGAATTATTCTTGAAATAAGCAAATAAGGAGAGGACCAGCACGCCGTCCTCTCCTTATTGAGAATATTTACAATTTGGGGCTTACAAAAAGAGCAGCAGGCTGATCGCCATGACCACCATGCCGGAGATCAGGCCGTAGATGGACAGATGGTGCTCTCCGTATTCCCGGGCTGCCGGGAGCAGTTCGTCAAAGGAGATGAACACCATAATGCCGGCTACTCCAGCGAACAACAATCCGAACACCGTGTCGCTCATGATCGGGCGCAGCACCAGCCACCCCAGCAGAGCCCCCAGAGGTTCCGCCAGACCCGAAAGGAAGGAGTAGCAGAACGCTCTGCGCCGGGATCCTGTTGCCTGGTAGATGGGCACAGACACCGCGATACCTTCCGGGATATTGTGGATGGCAATGGCTACAACAATTGGGATGGCCACACTTGGCTCTTGTAGTGCAGACACAAAAGTGGCCAGTCCCTCGGGAAAATTATGGATGGCGATGGCCAGTGCCGTAAAGACACCCATGCGCATCAAACGCCCCGGCTGAGGGGCACCCTTCTCCGTCTCCTCCATGAGCTTTACTTCGTGGGGATTCTCCGAAGAGGGAATCAGCTTATCAATGACAGCAATCACCAGCATGCCGCCAAAAAACGCCGCAACTGTCGCCCAACTGCCGGGGCGGGTCCCCATTTCGGCGATCAACGCATCTTGTGCTTTGAAAAATATCTCGATCATGGAGACATAGATCATGACACCCGCGGAAAAGCCCAGGGAAACCGACAAAAATTTTCGGTTGGTGTGCCGACAGAGAAACGCGATGCAGCTGCCGATCCCGGTGCTGAGCCCAGCCAGCAGTGTCAGAAAAAAAGCAAGCAAAACAGTATAGTCCAAAGTAAACCTCCTTGTTTGTTTTTGGTTAGCCATGACTAACCACGCTGATTCTATCACTCTCCTCATGGTATGTCAACGGCAAGCTCTACGTTCCAATAAAAGATTGACATTTGTAAAAAGCAGGATATGATTAAGTGTACGCTTAATCATATCCTGCTTGAGGTGAAGAAGTGAAGTCTGTCACAGTATGGAAGGCATTGTCGGATGAAACCCGCAGAGCTATTTTGAAATTGCTGTTAAGCCGTAGTTATTGTGTCCGCGCATTGGCAAGACGGTTGGATCTTTCAGAAGCAGCCATTTCTCAACATTTGAAAATTTTACGGGATGCAGAGCTGGTTATCGGAGAAAAAACGGCTATTTCATGCACTACAGCGTCAATCGTCAGCTTCTGAAAGACACGGCAAAAGAACTGGAGAGCTGGGCAGCCATTCCATGTGATACCTGCTGCCCCGAACACGGTGCCTGTATGATGAAAGAGGCGGAGCACTGCCATCTTGCCGACAGGACCAGCACAGGCCGAACGGATACATGAAAGACATGAGGAGGCTGCTATGAAAGGACACCGTTATACCGATCTCTTTTTGACCTTTTGCAAAATCGGGCTTTTTACCTTTGGCGGAGGATATGCCATGATCTCCATGATGGAGCATTACTGTGTCGACCAAAAGAAGTGGATTTCCCAAGATGAAATGATGGACGTTACTGTGATCGCAGAATCTACGCCGGGGCCGATCGCCATCAACTGCGCGACCTTCGTGGGGTACCGGCAGGCTGGATTTCCCGGCGCAGTCGCCGCTACCTTTGCCATCGTTTTTCCTTCCTTTGTAATCCTCTATCTTCTCTCCCTTTTTCTGGATGGTTTTTTAATGTATCCTGTGGTAGCCAACGCATTTCGGGGCATAAAAATCGCCGTAGGACTGCTGATATTGGAGGCAGCCATACGCATCATCCAAAAGATGCCTGCCAAAAGATTGCCCAAGGGCATCCTGATATGCTCCGCTCTGATGATGCTGTGCATCAGCTTTTTCTCCTTGAACATTTCCTCCATCACTTTGATGTTGGTAGCCGCAGCACTTAGTTTAACATTGTATTTTGTCCATAACACCATGAAAACAAAGAAGGAGAGCAAGCAATGATCTATTGGCAGCTTTTTATCGGCTTTTTACAGGTGGGATGTTTTGCCTTTGGAGGCGCCTATGGTGCGATCCCTCTAATCCGGGATGTGGTTCTGGCCAACGGTTGGTTGACAGAAGAAAAGCTGACTTATATGATTGCCGTCAGTGAAAGTACGCCCGGACCGATCATGGTCAATCTGGCTACCTATGTGGGAAGCAGTCAGGCCGGGCTGCTTGGCGCCATGATCTCCACACTGGCGGTGGTTCTGCCCTCGTTCTTTGTGATCCTGCTGATCATGGTGTTGCTGAAAAACGTACTTCAGCAGCCTTGGATGCAGGCGGTCCTGCGCGGCGTAAAGCCATGTATGGCCGGCATTATACTCGTTACCGGCATTTACATGGTATGCAGCCATTGCGTATCCTTCGGCGAGCATCTGGAACTCGATATGCACTCTTTCCTAATCACGCTGCTCCTTGCCTTTGCTATGTTAGGGAGCGGTTTCCTGTTCCGGAAAAAGCTCTCCCCCATCCCCCGCCTCCTAATGAGAAAACATGAGATAGTCCAGTAAAATCAATGTTTTCAGAGGCAAGGAACACGATGTGAAGACAAAAATTTTAATACTGGCAGGATAAAGGGTGCTGATGTGAAATATCAGCACCCTTTTCCTGTCCCAAACGCCATAGGAAATCCTATGGCGTTTTTTACTTTCCATCAAGTACACGGAAACTGTATTGAAAGGGGTGAGAAATCGAAGGTATTTCTTCATGTAGGGAATGCAAATCAAGTGTCCATAGGTTTTCCCACATGGAAAAGCAAATGGGCACAGAATTGAATTTTTTCCGAAAAAGAACACTTTTCCAGACCGCCGGAGGGAGGTGAGATTATGGCGGTATTTCGCATTGAGAAAACCCGCGACTACACGGTGATGGCAAACCATCATCTGCGGAACACGGCACTGTCGCTGAAAGCGAAGGGGCTGCTGTCCCTCATGCTATCCTTGCCGGAGGATTGGGACTACACCACCAAAGGCCTTGCCCGGATATGCCTGGATGGAGTGGACAGCATTTGACGATCCGGTGGGGCTGGTGCTGAACGACGAGGGCAAGCTCATCGGTCTGGACCTGAACCGTTCCCTCTGGGACGAGCATGGGGAGATTTACGACATTGTGGCAGGCACCTTCCTGGTGGTGGGCCTCGGCGAGGAGTCCTTCACCTCTCTGCCCCCGGAACTGGCACAAAAGTACATGGAGCACTTCAAGCAGCCGGAGCAGTTCATCAACCTGAACGGCCAGATCGTCGCCTTGCCGGTGGAGCCGGAGAACCCTCTCCGTACCGCTGAAATGACCCTGGAGGACGACTATGGGATGATTGACGGGATCATCAACAACGGCCGCCGTGGGGAGGAACTGGAGAAAGCCCAGGATGAGGCGCGCAGGACCACACCGGAGAAAAAGCCCTCTATCCGGGAACGGCTGGAGGACGCAAAACGGGAGTGCGGCGAGCGCAAGCCCCCGGACAAGGCTCATCAGAAAAAGCCCCCGGAGCATGACTTATGAGCCGAAGCAAAAAATGGCGTCTGGAATGGGCGTTCTTCCTGGGCGAGAACGGCAGACGCAAGTATAACAAGCTCTGCAAGGGCTGCGTCCATCCCTGCAAGCAGAGTTTCCGGGCGGTGGTGGTGTCCTGCCCGCACTATCTTTCCCTCCGTTCCAAAAAGTGCGGGAATTAGGGTTCAAAATAGGCGAAGAAACCGCCTGTAGTGGCTTTTCCGTGTAAGGGCAGTATGATTTCCTATGTGGAGCGGCAGGGCGTTTCTGCATAGGAAAAACGCCGGATTTTCACCTTTTATCAAGCAAAATGGGAGCGTCAACATCGGATGCAGTTATCCGATGTTGGCGCTCCCATTCTTTTTTTGTTCTGGCTGCGTCGCAGTCGATTAGTCATCCTCTAACAGCTTGGAGGGCGAGATTTTCAGCACTTGGGCGATCTTGAACAGTGTTTCAAGAGATACGCCACGGATCGTACCCGTCCCTTCTACCTGACCAACGAAGTTGACACTTTTCCCGATCCTCTCCGCAAGGACCTCCTGTGTCAGCCCCGCCTTTTTCCTGTAATATGCGATCTTCAAGCCCAGAGTGATATAGCGTTCTGGAAACTCCGTCTGCATAATATCACCTCCTGATATTATGCTACCAACAAAGCAGGTAAATTATAATTGAAACAAATTAGAGGATTATTTACTTTAAGTCAATATATGCATATAATGAGAAGTAGATCATTTACTTTGTTGGAGAGGCTGGCTTGAAAATGGCGAAGATAAAACCGTGAACATATTTACCGTTAGTTTTTTTGGACACCGGATCATCCCGGAGTTTCGTGAGGCGGAGGATCGTGTGGAGGCGCTGGTTCATGCGCTGCTTTTGGAAAAGGAGTATGTGGAGTTCCTGGTCGGACGGGACGGAGATTTTGACCAGATCGTTTCCTCCACTGTCAAACGCCAGCAGCGGCTTGTTCGGGATGACAACAGTTCCTTGATTTGGATACTGCCATATCCCACGGCGGAGCTGCGCAACAATATGGAAAACTTTGAAGCCTATTATGATGAAATCGAAATATGCGGCAACGCGGCCAGCAGCCACCCGAAAGGTGCTTTCCAAATTCGCAATCGGCAGATGGTGAAGCGAAGCAATCTCGTTGTATTCTATGTGGATCATACAGGCGGTGGAGCTTATCAGACCATACGGAGTATCATTAAAGGATCTGAAAAGGTCTGCTGATGATACTCCGCATTTTTTTATTTCCAAGTTTATTATAGAGATCTGTGCGGGGGCGTAGCTTAATGCTACGCCTTTTCTCGTTTCCAAAAGAATGTCCCGCTCGGGGATTTTCCGGCAATCCGGTACCTCAAAGGATCCAATGCAGTTTTGGTGATTCTGTTCTCCTTGACCGCAGGATAAACCTCGATGTACTGAATGAGCTCGGCAGCCGTGCGTTTGGTGATGGAGCTATTTTAAAAAAAGCTTAAAATTTGTTAAAGCTGCCCGCAAATCGACGGGAATATGCTATAATTAGGCCAAATTTTGCGGCCAAGGCCGCATGGGAGGTTGTTATGAACAAAAAGATTCCCCCGCTACACAGCTTGACATGGCTGTGGTGCAGCTTATTCGCATACAGCGTGCTGTTTGGGTTACTGCAAAAACTTTTGTCTTCTGTTCCCGGCTTGCCGGAGGGTATCGTGCTGCTCCTTAGCTGCGCGGTGGCATCGGCGATCCCCCTGCTCTGGTCCTCACTAGTGAGCGGCGAAGCCCCTCACTTCTCTTCCCAGAAGGCCTCTTTGGGCACGCTGGTTTTTCTCATAAGTGTGGCGCTGAGTGGAAATCTTGCCGTCATGGTACTTACTCCGGTTCTAGAGCGGGTGTGGAACCTGGTTGGCTTCACCGCCCAAGCGGCGGCAGTGGGAGAAGAAATCGCCACACCGCTGCTGGCAATATATATTTGTATAGTCGGTCCTGTCCTTGAGGAACTGATCTACCGAGGAGTGGTGCTGCGCCGCTTGCTGCCAGGGGGTGCGCGGCAGGCCATTTTACTGTCGGCCCTGTGCTTCGGGCTGATGCACCACGATCTCTATCAGGGGTTGTCCGCCTTCTGGTGCGGATTGATTTTCGGCTATGCGGCCCTGCACTACGGATTGGGGACGTCCATCGGACTGCACATCGCCGGAAACAGCATTGCTGTGGCGCTGCCGCTACTGCGCCAGGCGGGCACTCCTGGTGCCCTGGCTACCTTGGCTCTGGTGTTTGTCTCGGTGGTGATCGCAGTGACAGGAGGGATCCGCCTGCTGCTGAAAAGACGGGGACGGAAGCGCGAGAGAAGTCAGGCCGGCGGGAGTAGCGGCGTGTGGAGCAATCCCGCCCTGTGGATGCTGCTGGCCTTTGACACGGTTTATCTCGTTGTGGCCTCATTTACTCACCGCTGAAGTAGTATTTGGATAAAAGCCTTGCTTACAAGCCGTTGATATTACTGGATTTTCACAGATTCTTGAATGCCACTTGGACCATGCGCTATGCGCAGAAAGAAAAAAAGAATATACTTAATCTTGCTGAAGAAGGATACGGAGATAAAGAATGAGCGCCATCATCATTTCGGTGATGGCGCTCATTTTCAGCAGCAGTAGTAGGCGCTGTGGGAATGTGTGTAAACGGTCAAAGGGGCGGAGCTGTGGGAAACAGTGTTTGCGGGCTGTGGGAAAGCTGACAGCTTTTCCATCGGGACGTAAATATTTGTTTTCCATCGGTGGAGCGGCCGTTTTCCACATTTCCATAGTGGATCATTCGCAAATGGATTTTATAAAATTGTCCATCTCTTCAAAATCCCTCTCGGTGATTTCGGTGTTGTCATTTGCGGAAATTATTCTGATCCCCATACGCAGGAGCTTTTTTGTATATTCCATAGCGGACCATAAATCCCGCCCCAAACGGTCAAGAGCGGATACGACCAAAATATCATAAGCCCGTTCCTCGCCTTTTGAATGAGCTCCTGAAGGCTGGGGCGGTTTATGGTTGTTCCGCTTTCAAAAACTTTGCTTTCACCAACAGAAACAAGCCCATGTTTGGAGATATACTGATTGATCCAAAGTTCCTGTGTCCGTATTCCGCAGTCATCTCCATCATATCCTGCCTGGCGACAGTATTTCCACGCTCTATTCTTCATAGTACACGCTCCTTTGCATGGGGACTTTCCTTGCACAGTCCCATAGGCGATAGATGGTCAAGGGAATATACCAGGCAGCCACCAGCAGTCGCCAGACCAGGACGAAACCGCCGATCACTCCGCCAATAATAAAGTTCAGCAGAAACAACGGAAGGGCGGTTCCCAAAGAGCCGCCCGGCACGATCCAGGCAAACATCCGTGGGATGCCAAAAGGCAGGCCGCAAAGGATGAACAGCCATACATAGTCGGTGACTCCATCTTTTGTGCAGGCGGATTTGAAAATGCAGTACAGCAAAGCCGCCACCGCCACGGGCAACACGCTCTTCTTGAAAAACTCTTTGATTACTTCGGATTTCGTCACAGTCAGCACCTCCATTCCTGGTTCCATTATATCAGCCGGATAACCATGCGCCCAGGGGTTTTGCAAAGACTGTAAAAAGCGCCCAATCCCCGTTACTCCAAGTCGTTGCTCCGCTGCCGCTGCTGTTCCTGTTCCTCCGGCCTTTCCAGCAGGGCGTCCACATTCTGGCGGAGGGTGTCATACTCCTTTTCCTCCCGCCGTATCTTCCGAAGGTCCGTTTGCAGGGCGGTCTTGCGGGCGGAGAGTCCGTCCAATTCTGCTTTCAGCTTTTCGGAGGAAGGAAGTTTGGCGAGCCCGGCCTTTTTGATTTCCCTGGCTGCCGCCTCGAATAAGATAATCTCGCTCTCAAAGCCGCGCAGGAATTTTTCCTTGTCTTTTGATGCCTTGTATCGGTCATAGACAGGTTTCAGCTTGCGATAAGTGTTAAGCTGCTTTCCCAGGAGGGCAAGGTCGGCGATCCGCTGTTCCGTATCCCGCAGGCTTTCCCTGGTACGGATGGAGGCGGCGGCAACGGCGTCGCACCGTTCTACCAATTCCTCATAGCTGCCGATGCCGTGTTCGGTGAGAAAGTTCATAGTGGCGGCCGCACGTTTCAGATTCTCGATGGTCGCCCACCGCTGGTATCCGGCGCTCTGCTGGGCCTTGATATTGTTCTGAATGTCAATGAGCAGGCTGACCTTCCCGCTGCGCTGCTGGGGCTGTCTGGAGGGGCGGAGGCCTCCGGCAATGCGGGAGACAACGGCTTCTTCCGTGTAATCGGCGCCCAGGGTTTTGAGCCGGGTGAACCTCTCCTGGTCCGGCGCCCTGGCGGAGATATACTTTCCTCGCTTGATCTCGTACCCTTCCCGCTGTAACCGGGCAAGCAAATCTTCCAGGCTGGAGGATACGGGGATCAGCCGGTCGATGGCGGCTTTCAGCTTTGCCTTGTAGCTGGTGCCGTTCTGTGCGGCCTGATGCTCAATGTAGCTCTTACCCTTATCCCGGCCAGGGACGATGACGGACAAGCCGTGTTCTTTGCACAGCCGGTCGCTGGCCCGGCGTATCTCGTGATAGCTGCGCTTGTTGGAATGGTAGTGCTTGTGGTCGGTGAAGCTGACCGCATTGAAAATCAGGTGATTATGGACGTGATCCTTGTCAATGTGAGTGGTGAGGACAAATTCATATTTGCCGCCCAGGACCTCCCGTGCCAGTTCCATGCCGATCCGGTGGGCTTCCTCTGGCGTGACCTCCCCAGGTTCAAAGGCTTGGATCAGGTGACGGCCCAGGTGTGTGCCCTTGTCGATGGAATGGCGGCGTGTCCATTCAAATTCAATGTCGGCGGTCTCGGCGGCGCAGCCGAAGGAGGACACCAACAGCTTCCCGTCCGTCTTGTCAGGATTGCAGATATAGTCAATCGCAGCTTTCAGAGTTGACTTAATAGGATGCGTCTTTGTAACTGCCATATCTGATCCAGCCTTTCCCGGATTTCCTCCATGTCGGCCTGATAGGTGGGGTCTCCAGCGTTGACCCGCTTGGCAATCTGATTGATGTTCCGGCCAATGGCGGACAGAAGTTTGTTCATCTCCTTAATGTCCCTGGTGTCCACCTGGATGATATATCCGTCAATCGCCATCTTCCGCAGGTAGGCGCCGATCCGCTTTGTCTGGAGCTGGGCCATCTTCTGTTCCATCAGTTCCTTTTCCTCGGCGGTCACATAGAACTTCACCTGGATATTTCGTTTTCGGTTTGCCATCGTGGTATCTCGCCTCTTTTCGTATCAGGGTTTGGGATGTTCCCAACAAGCATTTTTCGGGTTTAGGGGGAGGGTTCCCTAAAGCCAAAAATCGCAAGCGGGTACTCGCTTGCTGTGCTTGCTATCGTTTCTCCCCAACTGTTTTCCCCTCTACTAATACTACAATTTCCAACACCCAAAATGGCAAACGGCAATGGAAATTCTGCAAAGAAAAACACCGTAACCACCATAGGTTACGGCGTTCAACCATTCATCAGAAAATCAATCTTTTTCGCTTTCAACTTCCACCACTTCTTTTGCGGTAGCTGCCACAATTCGGAGCCCGGCATCGCTCATATTGTCCAAAAGCGTGTCAAGCTGGCGGCGCTGTGTGGATTTTTCGGTCTCATTGTCCGGGAAGAAAAACTGATCCACCGAAATGTTGTAACGGGCAACAAGCTCATAGAAGATTTGGAGGCTTGGATGCTGCCCTTTATTCTCGATATTGGCAAGATAGCGGGGAGAGATATACATCTTGTCACTTACTTTCTTGCGGCTTTCTTTTCGCCCTTTCCGGGCCTCTTTGATGGCTGCCCCAAACGCCTTAAAGTCATATTTTGGTACAGGTCTTTTTGCCATATAAATTCACTCAATTACATTTTACAATTCACCTTTCTTCTTGGATATGTCTATACAATTCCTTTGATTGACTCAAATAATTCCTATGCGCTATAATACATTAAGAACTTTTCTGCGCTCTTAATGTAGAGTCACTTTGCAAAGGGAAAAGATATTTAATTTCATATACACTCCATAAGTTAATGGTAGACTATATAAGGAGGTGTTTTCATGGCAACAATAATGATTGTGGAAGATGATCGACAAACAAATGACGCGGTTTCTGAATATCTAAAATCGTTTGGACACCGAATGCTTTCGGCCTATGACGGTGATGAAGCATTACAACTTTTTGAGCGCAGTAAAATCGATCTGCTTATTCTGGATATTATGCTCCCTAAAAAGACGGGACTTGCTGTGTTGCATACGATTAGACAAAAAAGCTCTGTGCCAATCCTCATGCTCACCGCAATCGGTGATGAATATACTCAAGTTACAAGTTTCGATGAACAGGCTGATGACTACATTACAAAACCTTTTTCAATGGTTCTTCTTGGGCGGCGAGTTACTGCCCTCCTACGGCGGAGCGGGCAAACGGTTTCACCTGATATTATGACTTTTGGGGATGTAACAGTTGATTTTTCTGGATACACAGCTAAAGGCCCCGAGGGGAAAATTGACATTACCCCAAAAGAAATTGATTTGCTAAAGCTCCTGGTTGAACACAAAGGTTTAGTGCTTACCCGCTCTCAAATGCTGGATAGTCTATGGGGGGACGATTACCCTATTATTGATCGTACCATTGATACATACATTAAGAACTTACGCAAAAAACTTCGCCTTGATTGTATTGTTACGGTGAAAGGGATCGGGTATAAATTTGAGGTAGAAACATGAAAAAGTTAAAGCTCTTTCCCAAAATATTTATTTATACCTTGGCGCTATTATTGCTCATAACAATGCTTGCCAGCGGAACGATTTATCTTTTCGCCCCGATGATGGGAGAAAATTCAGTCTTATCAGAGGGAACTTATATCGATGGGATGTCATCAGCAATTAAGACTGCTGCCATTCCAAGAAATACAGAAATAGCCCACACAATATTGCGCTCATTACCCCATACCGTAGCAATTTGTATTGTGGTTTCACTTTTATGTGCCTACTTTTTCTCAAAAGCAATAACAAATCCCATCAAGGGTATTTTAGATGCAACTAATCACATGGCTGTTTTGGATCGCAAAGCAGCGTGTAAGACTGCAACCAATGACGAGATTGGAATATTAGCAAATCAAATCAACCAACTATATCAAAATTTATTGAGCACGATTGAACATCTGCAAGAGGAAAAAGATAAGGTTAGTGAAGCTGAAAAGCAAAAAATCGACTTCCTACGTTCGGCATCCCATGAGCTCAAAACTCCGGTTACAGCATTGAATGCCATGTTGGAAAATATGATCTTAAAAGTTGGTAAATACAGCGATTATGAAGAATATCTGCCATTGTGCAAAGAACGAACGGAACGACTCAGTAAAATGATTTCAGAGGTATTGGACGCATCCAAACTTGGCACAACGGCGGCGGAGGAACCACAAGCATTAGCCGTAGACTGCTATTTATCAGAGTTGTGCAAACAATATCGCTTGATTGCTCAGGCAAATGGAATTTCCTTTCAAGAGGATTTCCCTGAAACCTTTACAATTACCTTGCCCCCAAAAACATTTGCAAGATCATTTTCCAATATTCTCTCCAATGCTGTTGCTTACACTTTGCCTGGACATTCTATTTTTGTTTATACTGATGGTCGTAAGCTGATAGTCGAAAATGAATGTGAGCCAATTTCGGCAGAGCATCTAAAACATATATTTGAACCATTTTATCGCCCCGATTATGCCCGTAACCAGAATGATGGCGGTAATGGCCTTGGGCTATACATAGTGGCCTCCATTTTAGATTCTCTGAAACTTACTTACTCATTAGAACCCATGCAAAAACCATTGGGAATGCGCTTTATCATCACTTTTTGATGATTCCGAGATCCCCCTTGCTATGCAGAAATAAAAAGATACTCCATATTGGTTTCATATACGCTCCATGCACGGATGGTAGATTATCGTTGCACAGTAGGGTATGTGTAATAATCACTATGGAGGTCATATTATGAAAAAAACGTTTACAGCCATCTCACTTGCCTTGTTTAGCTGCTTGACCTTGGCCGCGTGTACTGCAAACGCCACTTCCACACAAGAGATACCGAGTAATTCGGGAGAGGATCAAGCTGCTCCTATGAACACCAGTACCCAAGTTTCATCTGACGTGATAGCAGATGAAAACTGCTTGCCAGGAGGCCCATCCGATACCCAACTGGAGTATTGGGAGATTGATGAATTTGAAGATTGGATGGAGCAACAGCGAGACCAAATTCAAAAGCTGGCGGACAATAAGGATAAATCCTTCTATTACAAAGATGACAACGGCAGCTATGTGTGTCGCGAATGGACACAGGAAGATGTAGATAGTCTGTATGAAAGCTGGAAGGATCAGCTTGCACTTATGAAAGAGGGGTATCACTTTACTAAATCTATGGAATTGTCCAACGGTGGTGTCATTTCTGGCGCATTTGACCCTGAAACATGGAACGCTGAACCAGCGTCTGCCCTCGGATCGACAGTCATTACTTTACCTGACGGTTCGACAGTTGATTTGGGCCACTTTGATACCGCCGACGCTGCTACAAAAGCTGTGCAGGAATACTTGGAGCAGCAAGTCTCATCGGGAAATATATCACAGGAAGAAGCGGACAATTTGCTCAACAATGGTTCCGTTGAATAATAAGTTTCTCACTTTGGCCGGTTCTCTCAACGAGAACCGGCCATTTCATATACACTCCATATTGGCTTTATCTTGCTTCCACTTTGCGGCGGTAGGTTTGATTTGAGATCAAATCTGCCGCCATATTAACAGACGGCATGGCGGTATGTTGGAGGTTTTACCATGCTGTTTGTTGTATACAATAATCCTCCCGGTGTTTACTGGTTAAAAAAGGCTTTGCATATCAAGCTCATATTTTACCCATAAATATGAACTAATAAATCATATAAATATATCTTGCTGTTCCTTAACGCCTGTCCACAACTTGTGGACGGGCGTTTTTTGCTGTTTTTTCTGCTTCTCCGTCGGCTGCCGTTCTCCACCTTTTCGCTTCGATCCGGTCATCAAACGCACGAAGCGAAAGGAGCAGTCATGGAGAAGAATATTTTTTCTGATAAATGTGGTTTAGAGCTGCAAAAAACACCCTTTAGTGAACAAGTCATAGGCGAAAGGGAACAAAAAGATCTGCCTCCTGGCATGAAGGGAGGTGAGGAATTGAGACACGGCCGCCACTATGAGCACAAACAGCACACCTTTGACAGCTATTGCAAGAAGGTGTTGAAGTGCGAAGCGTATAACGGCTATCAAGAGATCAGCCGCCGCCAGAAGCGTGAAACACCGTTCTGCGAGTTGTCAGAGGAAGAATTTGCCCAGCTTGCGGTCTATGACCGCTATCCCTGGGAATACACCGCTTTCCCCGTGGGAGGCGGTGTCATTCTAATCGAGGATGACCGGCTGGCCGAGGCGTTGAACGCGCTGCCTCCGGATAATCGGGACATCTTCCTGATGTACTGGTTCTTGGGAATGGCAGACCGTGAGATCGCTGAACATCTGCTCATGGTTCGCCGGACGGTCAATGCCCGCAGGCAAAGTGCCTATCGGCTGCTGAAGGAGCTGATGGGAGGTGAAGCGGATGACTAAATCTGCAAATATGCGGGTGGCGCTGCTCCCTTACCCCGTTATTGCCGCTGCGGTGGGAGGAAATCCCGACGCGATAGCAAGGGTAATCCGGCACTATTCCAGTTACATAGCCGCATTATCTATGAGGACAAGCTATGATGCAAATGGCTTTCCCCGCTTCCAGGTGGATGAAGATTTACGCAAGCGGCTGGAAATGAAGCTCATCGTTTCTATTCTGGGATTTGATCTGAACTGATTTTGAACAAGCTATATAATCCATTTTCCATATACCTTGCCAAAGAAAGCCTTGTGGAACTTCTATTTCTTTGGAGCTTTCAGTTTTTTTGGCTACGGTCTTGGTGTTGATAAGTTCTTTATTGTTGCGAAGTTTAGTAGTGATATAAGCAAGACCGCAGTAGTATTGACAAAGACATAAGACTGTGGTATTATGCTGTTGTGACGATAATACTGCGGTCTTATGAAGGGAAGGTAGCCGCCTTGGAAATTAAATTGTTTGATTCCGAACTAAAGGTAATGGATGTTCTTTGGAAGGAGGGGGATACACCCGCCAGGGAAATAGCCCGGGTACTGACAGATGAATTGGGCTGGAATGTCAACACGACATATACGCTTATCAAGCGTTGCATGAAAAAGGGGGCGATTGCGCGTTCCGAGCCGGGCTTTATGTGCCATGCCTTGGTTTCCAAGTCCGCTGTTCAAGAAGCCGAAACTGATGAATTGATCAACAAAATCTACGACGGTTCTGCTGACAAACTGTTCGCTGCGTTGCTTGGGAGAAAAAAACTGTCTGAGGAACAAATCGAAAAGCTGAAACAAATTGTTGGCGATCTGGAATGAGGTGGTGATAATGAACCTGCTCCAAATGAGTTTTACGGGTGCTGTAATGATTTTGGCTGTTACGGTCATTCGTGCTCTTGCAATTAACAAAGTCCCGAAAAAGACATTTCTGGTACTTTGGGGGATCGCGCTGGTGCGGCTAATGATACCGTTCTCTTTGCCCTCATGGTTTAGCATCTACTCTCTCTGGAACAGAGAAATGCCCACAGAGGGAATGAATACGGCGGCGGGTACGTTAATACCTGTAATACCGGCGGGATATCAGGCTGCCACGCCGCACAATACTGTCGGCCCTATGGCGAATGTCTCAGCACCGGAAATCATCTGGATTCTTGGATGTGTTCTCTGTGCTTTCTTCTTTGTGGCAGCCTACTGGAAATCGTATAAGGAGTTCCAAATGTCCCTGCCTGTCAGAAATGATGGGATTGAGAAGTGGCTGGAAACTCATCCAACGAGACGAACTATTACCGTGCGCCAATCCAGTTTGGTATCTTCTCCATTGACCTACGGCGTGATTCATCCCGTCATTTTACTGCCGAAAACCACAGTCTGGAATAACGAAGAGACGCTGCATTATGTTTTGACACATGAGCTTGTGCATATCAAGCGATTTGACATTATAACAAAAGTTGTGCTGGCGGTTGCTCTTTGTATCCATTGGTTTAATCCTCTGGTATGGGTTATGTATGTTCTGGCAAATAGAGATATTGAGCTTTCCTGTGACGAGACCGTGATTCGCCAGTTCGGAGAAAATACAAGAGCAGCTTACGCCAAAGTCCTGATCAGCATGGAGGAAACAAGGAGTGGTTTCACCCCTCTTTGTAATAATTTCAGCAGAAATGCGATTGAAGAAAGGATAACAGCAATTATGAAAACACGAAAAACAACAGTTGTATCTCTGGTCCTTGCAGCGGTGATCGTTGCGGGAACGACAACGGTCTTTGCGACCTCCGCTCTCGCCGAGAGTAAAGACTCCATGAACACAAACTATTATGATGCAGAAACCTCCGGAGGTTTATTGATCTCCTATACCGATGACAACGGAGATATGTACTATGTTTTTGAGGACGAAAATACAACATGGACGATGAGCGCGGAAGAATTCGAACGGCAGCACCCTTCCCCGGTCATCGAGTGGTGGACCTACGACGAATACAAAAACTGGCTGGATAACGAGAGAGAATCGCTCCAGGAGATGATCGGTGAAAAGAGCTGGACCGCTAGTCAGGGCGAGTTTGTTTGGACACAGGAAATGGTCGATGAAACGATTGCCGAATATGAAAAGATGCTCCAGGACATCAAGGACGGTATGATGTATTCCAGAACTGTTGATGGCGAAACAGATATTATGGTGGGGTATGATCCGAAATACATTTCGAGCAGCTTTGGCTATGAACTTTTTGTGACGTTGGAGAATGGTGAAGAAAAACTTTTTGGGCCTTATGAAACGCACAGCGAATTACATGCGGCAGTAGAGTCTTTCTGCAATGATCAGGTCAAGTTGGGAAATATGAATCAGAGCGAGGCCCGTGAGATCGTTAGCCAGTGCGTACAGAACTAAATTGCATGAGTGCATGTAAAATGGAATGGTTGCTCTGTCCGATTTGCAAAAATAAAACCAGAATCAGGCTGCGCTCTGATACAGTACTAGAATATTTCCCGCTCTATTGCCCCAAATGCAAGCAAGAAACTCTGATATATGTAAAACAATTCAATACGAAAGTTATCAAAGAGCCAGACGCACAGACGCAGAGCCGATAACCCGTTAGCCATTAGGCACGGATTATCGGCTCTTTTCTTTTGATAGCAGATTGTGCCGGCGCTCATTTGCACCATACAACAAGACCGTTGAAATCGGCCTTGCGGCACAGACGGCGGTTTTGAAATAGCAAATTCAAGCCGCCGTTTTCTTTTGGAAAAAAGAGAACACGGGGGGTGTGTTAAAGTCGCCCTTTTCTAAGGATACGGCGGGGGCCGGGAGGTATCGCTGTGTCCTTTTTTATTCTCCAACCACCTAACCTGTCAAAAAAAGCCTTCATCCATCGCCGGGATGCTGCGACCATAAAGATGAACATACAATTCATGTAAATACTATTTATAATTCTCTAACGCCTGTCCGCAACTTGCGGGCGGGCGTTTTTTGCCACTTTTTTTGTTTCCCTATTGGTTGCCGTTCTCCACCCTTCACTTCAATCCGGCTATCAACCGCGCGAAGTGAAAGGAGCAAGTATGGAGAACAAAATTTTTTCTGATAAATATCGTTTAGGGCTGCCAAAAGCCCCCATTGGTGAACGAGTAGTGGGCGAAAGGGGAAGAAATGACCTCCCTCCTGGGACGAAAGGAGGTGAGATTATGACACCTGAACGCCACTACGAGCATAAGCAGCATACCTTTGACAGCTATTGCAAAAAGGTTCTGAAATGCGAAGCCTGGAATGGCTATCGAGAGATTAGCCGCAGACAGAAGCGGGAAGTTCCTTTCAGCGAACTGCCGGAGGAGTCGATGGAGCAGCTTGCGGCGTGGGACCGGTATCCCTGGGAATACACACCTTTCCCGGTAGGAAATGATGTGATTCTGATTGAAGATGACCGGCTGGCCGATGCGCTGAACGCTCTGCCGCCAAATGACAGGGACATCTTCCTAATGTTCTGGTTTTTGGAAATGGCGGACCGCGAGATCAGCGAGATCATGCACATGGCCCGTCGAACGGTCAACACCCACAAGCGGAAGGCCTATCGGCTGCTGATTGAGCTGATGGGAGGTGAAGCGGATGATTAAACCCGTGAACACGCGGTCAGCCCTGCTTCCATATCCGGTTATTGCTGCCGCTGTCAATGGTGATCCCGATGCGGTAAACCAGGTGGTACGGCATTACTCCGGTTACATAGCTACATTGTCCACACGGACAAGCTATGATGCACAGGGCGTTTATCGTACCCAAGTGGACGAGGACCTGCGCCACCGGCTGGAAACGAAATTGATCGTCGCAATCCTGAAATTTGAGCTGAATTAACATTTTGGCTCGCCGCCATGTGTTCCCCTTTCCGCATGGTGCCACCTTGAAAAAGAAAGCCCGGCGGGAGACCACCGGTGCAGCATAGGGCAGACGGATACGATCTGTCTGTGTGGAGCCGGTCAGCCGGTGCGCCATGACCCTGTTGCAAGTCCGCAGGACGGGACCCCTACCAAACAGGTGAGCGACAAAACCAGGCCGCGAAACAGGTGTGGCAGCCTGTGGGCGAGGATACACAGACAGGATAATGAGACTCCCGCGTTGAACGCCCTCAAAGCATTGCGCGGCGCACCCATCAGTATGGGCCGGGGTGAGATTCCCGTGGAGCTGCGGCCAGCAGCCATCCGTTTTTTGCCTCTTTTATGGTTTTAATGTAATGGCATGAAAGGGGCTTTATCATGCAGACATGCAGAAAAATCAATCTGAAAATAAATATGCCCCGCCTATGCGGAGCAAAAAGAAAATCAGCAACACGACCTTTATCATCAATTCCTTTTTCCCTCAAACGGGAAGTCAGACGATAGCCTCCAAACTGGAGAACCTGATAAAAGCCGATGTTCAGAAACAAACTGTGACTTGAAAACCTCCTAACAGGCAGACAGGGAAAAGAAAGCGCGGTATAATGAAGTTGGACTTCAATATCGTGTTTGACTGCCAGATAGGAGGTATTTATGTATTACCAGTCAAACACCGCTGCCGCGCTTCAATTCCCTTACACGGCTATGAACTCCGAAAAACTTACGGCTTTTTATTGTCGCTTATCCCGTGACGATGAATTGCAGGGTGACAGCAATAGCATTGTAAACCAGAAAAATCCTGGAAAAGTATGCCCGTGAGCATGGATACAGCAATTTCAAATTCTATGTTGATGATGGCATCTCAGGTACGACCTTCAACCGCCCAGGCTTTCAGCAGATGATTGCAGACATTGAGGCTGGCCTTGTCAAGAGGGTCATCATCAAGGATATGTCACGTTTCGGACGTGATTATCTGCAAGTCGGCATGTATACGGAGATCATGTTTCCCGAACATGATATTCACTTTATTGCGGTAAATGATGGTGTAGACAGCACTCAGGGCGACAACGAGTTTACGCCCTTCCGCAATATCATCAATGAATGGTACGCCAAAGACACCAGCAAAAAAATCCGTGCCGTTATGAAAGTGAAAGGCAATGCGGGGGAGCATTTGGCTACCATGCCTCCGTATGGATACATGAAATCGTCTGATGATAAAAAGCAATGGGTGAAGGATGAAGAAGCAGCCCAGGTGGTTTATGAAATCGGTCTTTATATCATGGACGGATTGGGACCCTCGCAGATCGCAAGAAAGCTGACGGAAAGAAAAATCCTTACTCCGGCTGCTTACTATGAGAGTAAAGGCAGGACGACCAATGTCACAAAGAAAGGTTCTCCTTATGCCTGGGATTCTTCTACGATTGCCGACATCATGGACCGCTGGCGTGAATACCTGGGGCACACGGTTAATTTCAAAACCCGCAAAAAATCCTACAAGAGTAAAAAGACCCTTCTCAATCCAGAAACGGAGTGGAAGATTTTTGAGAATACTCATGAAGCCATCTGGACGGAGGCGATTGCCGATGCAGCAAGGCTTGCAAGGCAGACGCGGCGCCGACCCACAAAGATGGGAGAAATGGGGATGTTCTCCGGCATGATGTTCTGCGCCGACTGCGGCTCCATCATGTATCAATGCAGGGCAACCAATTTCCGGCGCGATCAGGAATATTACCTGTGTTCGGGCTATCGGAAAAGCCGTGATGTATACGGGCAGACACATTCCATTCGAACTGTTATCCTGGAGGAATTGGTTCTGCAAAATCTGCGTGAGATCGTTTCCTTTGCATCACAGCGCAAAGACGATTTTGTAAAGATGGTTATGGATGCGGATTTGCGCCAACGTAACCGAGGTTTGGCAAAGCGGAAGAAAACACTGGCTGATGCTGAAAAGCGGATTGCCGAACTGGACACCATTTTTAAGCGGCTCTATGAAGATACCATTTCGGGAAAACTTTCTGACGAGCGTTTTCAAAAGCTCTCCACTGACTATGAGAAAGAGCAGCATCAGCTTCAAGATGTAGTGATTACCCTCCGGGATGAAATCGAGGCAGAGGAACGCAAAAGCGCCAATGTGGAAAGGTTTCTCTCCGTTGTAGAACGGTATACGGAAATTCCCGAATTGACCCCATGTATCTTGCATGAGTTTGTCGAGAAGATTGTTGTCCATGCTGCCAGCGATCCGAAGGGAAAGAACCGCACCCAGGAAATTGACATCTACTATAAGGGCATTGGAGCCCTGGAAGTATCCAAAGTCACTTCATCAAGGCAAGAATGAGAAAAACGGCATAGCCGAAGCTATACCGTTCTCTCTTGCCCCACGATGTTTTCTTATCGGGAGGCACCTTCGGGCTCATTGCCTTATCCGCCGGGCTTGGTATTATAGTCTATGGCATATGATCCTCCTACTCAAAGGTTACATCTTCCAATCTTAGAAAGATGATCCCATGTTCCTCCAGCGTGCGATCCGCCTGAAGCGTTCCCACCACGGTTATCTCCGATTCCGGATCTGGGTAATCCTGAGGATAAGAACGTTCTTCCGGCATGACAAGGTCAAATCCCTGAGCGCAGCAGGCAGTGGCGTCCTGTACAATCACGCCACAGTAGACCTGTTTCGTCTCAGGGTCCTGATATACCGTGAAAATTCCCGTCATGCGGATGGTTTTTCCGATATAGCCATCCGGCGACATCATCATGTTGAACACTTCCGCGTAGACCATGGTGCTGCTGAGGGTGGTCAGATCCACATCCACGGACACCGTGGTCACTTCCTGAGAATCCGGCTGCAAATCCGCAGCCGGGTTTTCTGTCTCTCCCTCTTCCGGCGCGAAACCGACAACCGGAGGCGCCGGGCCGTCTCCCTGCCCATCCCCGCCTTCTGCCGGCAGCGGTTCTTCCCCGGGCAATTCGGATTCGGCGGATGGTGTACCCTCCGGAGTTGCTTCCGCCTGTTGAGAAACAGTGGGCGGTGTCAGATTCTCAGCTTGCCCAGAGCCTTCATTTTTTCCACATGCGGAGCAGGCCAAGAGTAACATCCCCGCCAGAAACAAAATTGCTTGGCGTTTCATCGGTCATCTCCTTCCTATCCATCCTGCAAGGGAGCAAAGGACAAACAGTGCAATTTGCACGGCAACAATGGTGGACCCCACCGGTGTACCGGCCAGAATGGAGGTAATGATTCCTGCGGCGGCACAAAATACAGAGAGAACAGCGGCACAGATGGTAACGGCCCGGAAGCTTTTGAACAATCTCATGGCGGACATAGCCGGGAAGATCACCAGGGCGGAGATCAGCAAAGATCCCACCAGATTCATGGCCATCACAATGACTACCGCCGTCACCACCGCCAGAATCAGATTGTACACCCTGCCTCTGGTTCCAGTGGCCGAAGCAAAGCTTTCATCAAAGGTGACGGCAAAGATCTTGTGGTAGAAAAAGAGGTACAGGAGCACCACCACCACCGATAGTGCGGCACACATCCAGACCTCGGTCTGGGTAAGAGTGAGAATGGAGGTGGAGCCGAACAGGGTGGTGCAGACATCCCCCGTCAGATTGGTGGAGGTGGAAAATACATTCATCATCAAATAGCCTATGGCCAGCGCGCCCACCGAGAGCATGGCCATGGCGGCGTCGCCTTTGATTTTGGAATTCTGACCCGCCCCCAGCAAAAGGATGGCACACAGCACCGTGATGCCCATGACCAGCGGCATGTCATTGATCAGGTTCAAAACAGAGGCCACCGACATGGCCCCGAAGGCCACATGGGACAACCCGTCCCCGATAAAGGAAAACCGCTTGAGCACCAGCGTGACCCCCAGCAGCGATGCGCACAGGGCCACCAGCACGCCCACCACAAGGGCGTAGCGGACGAAGGGATAGGCCCAGTATTGGACCAGCTTCTCAATCAGCAATTCCATGGTCGCTGCCTCCTCTCGGTTTCAGAATTCCACGACCGGGAGTGGATCGGACAAAGGCATCCCGGGTTCCGAAAAACACCTGCTCCCCCAGATAGAGGATGTGGCTGGCGTAGTGGAGAGCGGCCTCCACGTCGTGGGAGATCATCAGGATGGTCATGCCATCCTTTTGATTCAGCCGGGCAATGACCTGATACAGCTCCCGGCTGGCCGCCGGATCCAGTCCGGCCACTGGCTCGTCCAGCAGCAGCATCTTCCGGGCGGCGCAAAGAGCCCGGGCCAGCAGCACCCGCTGCTGCTGGCCCCCCGACAGCTCCCGATAGCATCGCCTGGAGAATCGTTCCATATCCATGCGCCGGAGGGACTGCCGGGCCAGCTCCTTTTCCGCCCTGGTGTAAAAGGGGCGCAGGCCGCACCGCCCCTGGCAGCCGGACAGAGCCACTTCCCAGACAGTGGCGGGAAAATCCCGCTGGGCCTGGGTCTGCTGGGGCAGGTATCCGATCTCATTGGCGCCCACCCCACCGCTCAGGGTCACCGAGCCCTCCAGGGGCGTCAGCAGGCACAGGATGGTCTTCATCAGGGTGGATTTTCCAGCGCCGTTTTCCCCCAGGATGCACAGGTAGTCCCCGGTGCTCACGGTAAAGCTCAAATCCCGCACCAGGGCAGAATCATAGCCCAGGGCCAGGCCCTGGCAGTTCATCTGGATCATGTGATGGCCCTCCTCTCAGCCCAGCGCGGTTTTCAGGGTCTCCAAGTTCTGCTCCATAATGCCCAAATAAGTGGCTCCCCTCTCCACATCAGCAACCGTCACCGACTGCATGGAGTCCAGCACCAGGATCTCCTGGTTTTTGGTGCTGGTATTGCCGACTACCGTCTGGGCGATCTGATGGGTGGCCCCCTCAATGGTCAGCACACAGGGCAAGGACAGCTCATCCACCTTACCGGCCAGGAAGGCCACCGTTTCAAAGCTGGCCTCCGTTTCCGCCGAGCAACCAGAAAAGGCGGCATAGTAGGTAAGTCCATAATCATCCGCCAGATACCGGAAGGGGAACCGGTCGGCAAAAAGCAGGGTGTGGGTGGAAGCGGCGTCCACGGCAGCCTGATACTGACCATCCAGGTCAGTTAGTTCCCCGATGTAAGCGGCGGCATTTTCGGCATAGGCATCCTGATGCTCAGGGTCAATGGTACCCAGGGTGTCCGCAATGGCGCCGCAGAGCAGTGCGGCATGCTTCAGAGACAGCCAGATATGCTCATCATCATGGCTGTGGGTGCATTCCGAGGCGTGATCACAATCTTCATGATGATCATGCTCATGGTCGTGTTGTTCGTGGTGTTCATGGGCATCCTCGTGATCTTCATTCTCCTCATGGTGGTGATGATGCTCGCTCTCCTGCATTCCCTCAACCACTTCCTCTGCTTTTACGCCGTCTCCCAACACCTCCATCAGGTTTATGGCCACCAGATCGGGATTCGTGGCGTTGGCCAGGGCATCCCCCACCCAGGAGTCCGACTCTCCTCCTGTGTAGAGAAACAGGTCACAGTTAGAGATGGTGACCATATCATCAGCAGTAGGCTGAAAGCTGTGGAGATCCACGCCATCGTCCAGGAGCATCGTCAGCTCCACATGGTCGGCCCGATCCCCCAAGATCTCCCGCACCCAGTCGTACTCCGGGAAAATGGTGGTGACGATCCGCAGCTTTTCGCTGCCGCTTTCTGAGGTAGATACGCCGTTGCAGCCGGTCAGGATCCCGGCGGTCAGCGCCAGGGAAAGAAGGATGGAAATCTCTTTTTTCATGGGATAAAACCTCCGAATTCATACAGAAACTGAAAAATGGGCGCAAAAATACAAGGGGTTCCGGGCATGCGCCAGGAGAGCCTGCCTCAAATAGGCAGACCCGTCCCCTTGTCCTTTTTCATTCTGTTTAATTCAGTAGTTTTACCTTCCACAAAACCGGAGAAGATGCGACAAAGATGTTCTGCGTCCACAGGACGCAAAGCAGCATATAGCCGCCCAGCACCGCTGCTCCAACAGAAGCGGTGTGGGCTGCAGAGAGCTGTTCCAGAAGCTTTTGGACGCTTTGGATCTGATGGCAGATGGTACAGTGTTCACCGCCACAATCGTGGTCAGCCTCAGCAACGACAAAAAATACGGAGAAGAACAGGGCAAACACCAGCAGCGCTGCCCCGCAGGCGGCGGCAAAGCGTGTTGTTTTCGTCATGTTCTTCTCCCCCCTTTTCAATGGATACGGAAATGTTATGTGCGGTGGCAGTCCTGGCAAACGCCATATAGGACGGTCTTGAGAATATCCAAGTCGAACCCATCCAGCTCCGACATGGCATGGGTCAATTGTGCGGTATGCTCCGCATCCATGTGGAAGGTTTTCCCACAGCGGGTGCAGGACAGGTGCAGATGGGAGTGGCAGTCTTCCGCGCCCACATACTGGTAATAGGCCTCTCTGCTTCCAGGTTTTACTGATTTGCGAATCAGGCCCTCCGCCTCCAGCTGGGACAGATTCCGGTAGACGGCACTGAGGCTGATCTGCCGGGCGCATAGCTCCTGGGCGATCTGCCGTACCGACAGCAGCTGATCCGGATGCTCATTGAGAAAGCTGATCAGATAATCCCGCTGACGGGTATCATACTTTTTCATCCCAAGCCTCCCAACATTTGCGAATCATTTGCAAGTTAAGATAGCATGAGGCAGGCAGTATGTCAAGCCTATTCTTTAAAGCCTGTGGGATAATATGGCACCGCTGATCAGCTGTTGACGGACGACCTTCATATCATTCCTTCGCCTTCCCATCCTACCTTCCCGGGGCGACAGACAACTAATATAAATTTCCTTTATGTATACCTTGCAATTACCGTTATTCTGTAGTAATATTCAGTTAGCCATATCTAACCGAGATGGAGCATACATTTTATGGATAACAAACGATTCTGGAACCGATGTTCAAAGTATTATCCTGGTTTTATTCGTCACTCAAAGAAGACCTACCGGCAGATCCACAAAGCGATCCGTCCTTTCCTGACGCGTGATATGGATGTACTGGAACTTGCCTGCGGTACAGGCGAGTTATCAATTTCACTATCACCGTATGTTCGCAACTGGGAAGCCACAGATTTCTCACCTGAGATGGTAAAGCAGGCAAAAAAGCAACTCCACACATCACGTCTGCATTTCTCAATCCAGGATGCCACAAAGCTGCCTTATTGTCCTGAAAGCTTTGATGCGGTGGTGATTTCCAATGCGCTCTATATTATACCGCAGCCGGAAAAGGCTCTATCAGAAGCCTGGCGGGTACTAAAGCCAGGCGGGTTCCTTTTTGCTCCCACCTTTGTCTGGGGAAAAGGCCCTTGGGCCAGGTTTCGACTCTGGGTCATGGGTTTATCCGGATTTCGCGTCTATCATCCATGGAACGCAGGTGAACTGATGGCATACCTGTCTGAGCACAGATATGCCATCATACACCACCAGCTTTTTGGCAGCAAATATGCGCCACTATGCTGTCTAATTGCCCGAAAACTCCCGCTGGACCGTTTGTAGTCCATCAGTCAGCCGCGAGAAATTTGGGAGTGATAGAGCTCACACCCCAGCTTCTCACAGAAGACATCCTGCAATTCTTTGCTGTTACTTAGGAATTGTGGACTATGCTTGGAGGCATCGATATGCAGTCTTTTTGCTATGGGTTGACCGCTTTTCTGTTTTGTGCAGCACTTGTATTTGGGTGTCAGAAAATCAAAAACCTTGCGCGGCGGGCCGCTCGCCGAGAGGGCCACAAGACCTGCTCCGGCAAGGAAAATGAAGGAGTGTGATTTATCATGCCGAAAAAAATCATCTTATTCTTTCTCACCGCAGCCTTATTGTCTATCCTTACCGGATGTGACGGCAACACAGCTTCCTTCGTGGACCAAAGCAGTGATACAACCTCCGCATTACAGGATGCTTTTGATACAAGCGTTATGGCCGAGGCATACACAAACGAGCTCTTTGCATCCATGCTCTCAAAAGAGGGTATTTCCCAATATGAGATCTTATTGACTACCGGCGGCTTTATTACCAGCGACCCTCTTGTTTATATTTCGGGGTATCAATATAGTTATGATGGCAAGAAAGAGGTATACGGGTATAAATTGCAATTAAATGACGATGGCTCAACATTCACCGTATTGGAAGAAGGTGTTGAGATCGGAGAATTTGTATGTCTCAGCGAGAGCCCTTCCGCAGAAGGTTAGTTTATCTTCTTTCTTGTGCTACCCACAGTCAAGTTTTCATGTGCTAAAAGGAGCAGATAATGAAAAAATACATTGGTCCCATCTGCTGGCTGGCCGCGGTCGTTATTTGGGTTACTATCTCATGGATCAATTATACAGAAGGCAACATGGGGTTTGCTGTGGTACAGCTCCTTATTTCCGCGCTCTGCTTGATTCATGCAATCCGCACATTTTTGAAGAACAAAAAAGCATAATATTTTTTTCAGGATCTCGTCATTGTTATGGACTACTCACCACGGATTGATGCTTTTCCTCTTGAGAAATTCATCCCAGGAAGCACTCATATTGTTTCACAAAAGTGAATTTTTGCTAACTATTGAGCAGAGCAGATCTTTTATAAAAATCATTCTTGCAGAAACAGGTCAGATTTCCTCCACTTCATTCCTGAGATAACGTTGCTCTTTACTTCTCTCCCTGTTGGCCCTATACTTATCTTGTTGTATGTATTGATTGCAAAAGGAGGGTCTTACATGTTCAGGACTGTTGTTTCCGTCATCATTATGGTGGCAGCCAGCATTGGGGGTATGTTTTTCGGTGCGCTGTTTAACAACGCCATTGGCGGGATGATCCTGTTTGCACTAATTTCAGGCATCGCCTGTATCATCCATAGTTTGGACAACCGAAACACTTGATTTTTTATGCTGATGCAGTCACGCAAAGAGCGTGACTGCATTTTCTCTTTCTGCATTTTGCTTACTGAAATGCACCACTAATCGATGCGCCTACTACATTTCTCATACAAGAAAATGTGATTTCCCCTCTGGATTGCTGGGGCACGGAAGTTACATCATCCTTGCCTGAACAAATTATCTTGACAAATTCATCCCAGTCATATATAACCACACCAATCAGTTAGCAATAACTAACCTGGTGAAGCAAATTATTTTTTTCGCAACAGTTAGCCTTTGCTAACTATCGTACAAAACATACCACTTAGAAGAATCATTCTCGACCGAGAAATGGGGTGCTTCCATGTCAGAGGATTTATTGGTTCGCCATTGTTCCCCTACACTGGCAGGAATCAAAACAGGGAATCTGTTCTCATGCCCCTGTACCTCCCGAACAGACCTGACAAAAGAATTGTGCCGATTGAATAAAAAGCTGGTTCCGAAAGGAATCCGAGTTTTGCCGCTCAGAGTCCGCAGAGGACGTGCCCTGATTTATGTTTATCGGCCCCATGCGCTGGAGTGCGACTTGGCCGATCAACGTGCCAGAGCTCTTCTGCTGAAGTACGGATACGCGCCGGAAAATCCGAACTGCTGCGTGGTTCATTTAATCCGTCGCCTTTGCGCAGAAGAGGAATTTCCTCATGAGATCGGCCTGTTTTTAAGCTATCCGCCGGAAGACGTGTTAGGTTTTATCCAAAATGGAGCCTGCAAGCACAAGTGTGTGGGATGCTGGAAGGTCTACGGCGACGAACAAACAGCAAAGAATACGTTTGAAAAGTACGATATGTGCAGCAAAGCCTACTCCCGGCAGTGGCTGCGAGGGAAGTCCATTGAGCAGCTCACAGTAGCTGGTTGATGTTTCTGCCATAATAAATTACGAAGAAAGGTTGTTGTGTCTTATGAGTAAAGTTGCAGTTGTTTTTTGGAGCGGTACGGGTAATACCGAAGCCATGGCAATGGCCGTGGCAGAGGGTGCCAAGGAGAAGGGCGCCGAGGTTTCGGTTCTGACCGCCTCTGAATTTTCGGCGGATCAGATGGGCAGCTTTGATGCCATAGCATTCGGTTGTCCCTCTATGGGCGCTGAGCAGTTGGAGGAGATGGAATTTGAGCCCATGTTTTCCGCTTGCGAAAACCGCCTGAGCGGAAAAAACATCGCTCTGTTCGGCTCCTACGGATGGGGCGATGGCGAGTGGATGCGCAGTTGGGAGGCCCGCTGCAATGATGACGGCGCTAATCTGGCCTGTGACAGTGTGATCTGCAATGAAACTCCGGATGACGATGGTCTGGCTGCATGCCGTAATTTGGGTGCTTCTCTGGTCTGAAACTGGCAGCCAAGCGGTTCTAACCTAATACTCTATAACTCAAGTTACAAAAACAATCGGACAGCATAGCAGCTGTCCGATTGTTTTGTGCTTTCATCTAACGAATAGTACCAGTAAGCTTTATTAAATTCATAAATCGGCCGTTATCCGCTTCGATCATCAATCTATCCTCGGAGGCGTATGGGTTATCGCAAGCAAGCCAATCATCCCACGCTCTGGAAAAACAATCCATTTCACAAATGTTAAAATCTTCAAGGTGTGCTTCAAATTTAGGCTTCCACCAGTCGATGGAGTGCCACATCTGCAGCGCTTCTTCATCCCACAGCGGCTTCATCTCTTCCGGGATATTCTCATGGATTTCGTTTTTAATACCGGGAAAAGCAAGTGAGACCACAGCCCCCTTTTTCAAGATAGGTCTCAGAATCTTTTCAAAATAGGTATTATTGTTGCCGAAATAATGGTAAGAATCTATGCTGACTACGGCATCAAAAAAACTTTGCGCAAACGGAAGCTGTCTGGCATCGAATTGCAGAGGAACTGTCTGTTGTGCTACGCCCATTTGCTGGAATCGGGCAAAGTTTTCAGTAGCGGAGATCCATAAATCTACAGCAAAGACCTCAGCCTCATATTTTTTTGCAAGAAATATGGACGAAATACCTCGACCACATCCTAAATCCAAAATCCGCATTCCTTTTTTTCTGGGCAAATTAGATGTGAGTTCCTCAGCAAGTATCCATGCATTTGGCCCCATCATGTTTTCTTGTAAAAAACAATGATCAATACCCATTGGTCATTCCTCCATCGTCTGCTCCAAAGTCCATTTCAAATGTTGCTGAATGGCTGAAAAAGACACTTCACTGATGACATGCTCAATTCGGCATGCATCCTCCGTTGCCGTTTTCTCATCCACACCCAATCGCATCAACATTTCTGATAGGACAATATGACGAGTATACATAGTCTGTGCAACTTCCATACCACTTTCCGTTAATGTGATTGCGCCGTCTGTATCCACCAGAACATATCCGTCTTTCTTCAAAATAGACATTGCCCTGCTGACACTGGGCTTGGAATATCCTAAATGTTCTCCGACATCAATAGCTCGCACATAACTTTTATTTTGAGAGAGGATATAAATCGTTTCCAGATACATCTGGCCAGACTCATAAATCGACATAGCTACCTCCGACGATACTGTTTTTTTTATTATATCACAGAAAACCAGCAAGTTCCAATTTGATTATCTTTTTTCTGATTTATACTAGTGAGTATACTTTCAAATTTGGTCTTGACAAAGGCGTTTTGATGATATTTTATTTGCGATGCAGTGGTTAGGGTTGTCTAACCTTTTTTAATGAGTTTTGGTTGTTATACGCTAACCAAGGCTACCATTTTATTGACAGGTGAAGAATATGACTTTGAAAGAAGCCCTAGAAGGAACGGAGTACAAAATCCAGCGAATCGATACAGACGATGAAGAGTTGAATGCGTTTTTATTTTCGCTTGGATGCTACGAAGGAGAGCCGATCACGGTAATCTCCCATTTAAAGGGCGGCTGCGTCGTTTCTATCAAAGATGGCCGCTATAATATTGACAATCAACTGGCGGAGGCAATTCTGATTTGAGCTGCCTCCACCCCCTGTTTCTAAAATATATGTGTGTTTACTGCACATATCGGTTAGCCAACAGCAACCGCCATGTGTTGTAATAGAGAGAATAGCAAAAAGAGGAGGAACTACCCATGCGTATTGCCTTGACAGGCAACCCGAACTCCGGCAAAACCACCATGTATAACGCCCTTACCGGGCGGAACGAGAAAGTGGGCAACTGGGCCGGTGTGACGGTGGAGAAAAAGGAACACCCCATCAAGAAAGCCTATTACAGTGGGACTGAAGATCTGATCGCAGTGGATCTGCCCGGTGCCTACTCCATGTCCCCTTTTACCTCGGAGGAGAGCATCACCAGTGCCTATGTGCGGCATGAGCACCCGGATGCCATCATCAACATCGTGGATGCCACCAATCTCAGCCGCAGTCTGTTTTTCACCACCCAGCTGCTGGAGCTGGGCATTCCGGTGGTGGTCGCTCTGAACAAGAGTGACATCAACGCCAAGAAGCAGACCACCATTGACACTGCATCCCTCTCCGCCAAGCTGGGCTGCCCGGTTCTGGAAACCGTATCTACTTCCGCTGAAGGCCTGAAAGCAGTGGTAGACGCTGCTGTCGAGCTGAACGGCAAGGCACAGAAGGCTCCTTACTCCCAGGGTGACATCGACGTGACCGACAAGAAGGTCGTGGAGGATGCGGACCGCAAGCGCTTCACCTTTGTCAACTCTCTGGTATCCCAGGTGGAAAAGCGGAAAGTCCTCACGAAAGAGAAGGGTACCAGCGATGCCATTGACGCTGTGCTGACCAACAAATTCCTGGGTATTCCTATTTTTGCCGTGGTCATGTTCCTGGTATTCCAGATTTCCCAAACCTGGGTAGGCCCGCTGATTGCGGACACACTGGTGGGCTGGATCGAGACCTTCCAGGGCTCTGTGGCCGACTCCCTGGCCGATGCCAACCCCCTGCTGACCGCTCTGCTGGCCGACGGTATCATCGGCGGCGTGGGCGCTGTGGTTGGCTTCCTGCCCCTGGTGATGATCATGTACTTCCTGATTGCCCTGCTGGAGGACTGCGGCTACATGTCCCGTGTTTCCGTGGTGCTGGATCCCATCTTCAAAAAAGTAGGCCTCTCCGGCAAGTCCGTGATTCCCTTTGTCATCGGTACGGGCTGCGCTATCCCCGGCGTCATGGCCAGCCGCACCATCCGCAATGAGCGTGAGCGCCGTGCCACCGCTATGCTGACCCCCTTCATGCCTTGCGGCGCCAAGATCCCTGTCATCGCCCTCTTTGCCGGTGCTTTCTTTGATGATGCAGGCTGGGTGAGCTTCACCATGTACTTTACCGGTATCGTTCTGATCTTCCTGGGCGCTCTGCTGGTCAACAAGATTGCTGGTTACAAGAACCGCAAGTCCTTCTTCATCATTGAGCTGCCCGAGTACAAGATCCCCTCTTTGCTCTTTGCCCTGAAGGCCATGTGTGCCCGGGGCTGGGCCTACATCGTAAAGGCTGCCACCATCATTCTGCTGTGCAACACTGCCGTGCAGATCATGCAGACCTTCAACTGGAGCTTCCAGGTGGCTGAAACCGCCGACAGCTCCATCCTGGCTTCCATTGCCGGCCCCTTCGCCTACCTGCTGGTGCCCATCGTGGGCGTCCTCAGCTGGCAGCTGGCCGCCGCTGCTGTCACCGGCTTCATCGCCAAGGAAAATGTGGTTGGCACCCTGGCCGTGTGCTTCGTGGGTCTGGAGAACTTCATTGACACCGACGCGCTGGAAATGCTGGAAGGCGCGGGCGCTGAGGTGGCGGGCGTGATCGCCATCACCAAGGTGGCCGCCCTGGCCTACCTGATGTTCAACCTCTACACCCCTCCCTGCTTTGCGGCCATCGGCGCCATGAACTCTGAGATGAAGAGCGCTAAGTGGCTGTGGGCCGGTATTGGTCTCCAGCTGGGTACCGGCTATGCGGTCGGTTATCTGGTCTATCAGATCGGCACTCTGGTCACCACCGGCGCGGTGGGCGCTGGCTTCCTCCCCGGCCTGATTGCAGTGGTTGCCTTTGCTGCGGTCCTGGTCTACCTGTGCATGAAAACAGAAAAGGACCTGAAGCGTGAGTATGCGCTGAGTGGGGCGAAATCCTGATGATCGACTACATTGTGATCGCAATCCTTGTGGTTATTGTTGCCGCCGCTGCGTTCTATGTTTATAAAGCGAAAAAAAGTGGAAAAAAGTGTATCGGTTGTCCTGACGGCTGCTCCTGCAGTTCGAAACATGACGATACACATTGCAGCTGCGGAAACCATCATCATAAATAACACATGAGCAAAGGATTGCGGCTTTTCCAGCGGAAGGGCCGCAATCCTTTTTTGGTATCGTCTTGTTCACTAAAAGCCTTCCACTGTCTACAAGAGAAAAGAATGCAGTGTTCATAACTGTAACACCAGTCTCCCGAAACGCAGACCAAAAGGATGGTAATCGTCCATGACATTAAAACGAACAGCGGAAGATTACGTAAAAACAGTCTTCATTTTATCCCGAAAAGGAGATGTGCGTTGCCATCAACTGGCTACATGTCTATCCGTTTCCCGCCCCACCGTTTCTGTTACCGTCAAAGCGCTCTGTGAAGCTGACCTTCTCTATATGGATGACAAAAGAGCGCTTCATTTAACTGACAAAGGGCTTGAGCTTGCTCAAATAGTGGAGGAACGGCATCAGGTCTTGTGCGACCTTTTGATAGGGCTTGGTGTAAGTGCCGATATTGCCTCCAATGACGCATGCAGGATGGAACACGCGATCAGTGATGAAAGCTTCCGCGCCCTGAAATCGCTGACTCAATGAGTCATGCACTCTTTTTCATCATAGAATCTGGTCAAACGAGTTGTGTTAGATCCGAGGAATACCGGATACGATCGATCTTATTTTTGACTGCAGGCCTTCTCTCTGAAAATAGGTGTTGGATATGTTGATCGAGTATTTGCAAACCAAATATCCGGAATATGTGCAATGGCTCCATGATATCCCTGGTGCGCATGTTTGCCAATTCACATTGTCAGGATCGACGCCGGAAGACCTTTCCATGCTTCCGGCACACCCCCCCGGCCAGATATACGAAATCTTTTTTTGCTTGGGCGGGCAGGTCGTTGCCAAGCGACCAAACGAAAAATCTCATACAATCGAAAAATATGATGTACTTGTCCTTTCCAGTGTTTGCGCGCCCGATTCAGTAAAAATCAGCGGGAACCTGCAAGGAATTCTTATTACGATCGAACCAAACCTATCCCATGACGGACTTTTTTCCGTCTTCACCTCTTTGGGACTCCCTATAGACCTGTGTCAACTTCCCTCCAAATTAGCCGTACACTATGGCTACACCACGCTTTGCAATCGTTGCTGGGGCCAGGCCATATTTGATTTTTTGACGCATCTGCCGAAAGAGGCATGCGGAAGATATTGCCTCTTGAAAGCTATGGAACTGCTCTATATCCTCACGGTAAAAGACCATAGTTCCGCATACTCAACAGCAAACCAAGTGCCTAAAAATCTTTTGGATGCACGGGCATATATGGAGTCGCATTTGTCCGAGAAAATTACAATCGCAGATTTGAGCCGGCTTCTTGCCGTCTCACCCACCTATCTAAAAGCAGAGTTCCGACGTATATATGGAACGTCTATTCACGGCTATCTCACGGATCTGCGTATGCGCAGGGCCGCTGAATTGATTCATTGCACAGATCTGCCGATCTATCAGATCGCTCAGCAAGTAGGCTATGCAGGAATGAACCAGTTCAGCTCTGTCTTCAAGCGCTATTATGGAGTAACACCAGGGCAGTTCAAAAAATGTCGAAAGCCGGGATGCATTGTCTTTTTCAGTGATGACAAAGTGAATTTAGTTGGCTATAATGATTGGACGCTCAACGCTATCCTGAGATATAAGGGGTGATTGCGATGAAACAGCATCGTTTTTGGGCCTGGGGCGCGGTAATCTGCATGATCATGGTCATGGTTACCGGCTACAAACGAAAATAACAGAAAGGAAGTATCAGAATGAGTGTCTATACGAAATTGGCCTGCTTTGTAGGCGGCGCACTGTTTGGATCTTTCGGAATCAAGCTGCTGTCCAGCAAGGATGCTAAGAATGCATATGTCCATGCGACTGCTGCTGGTCTGCGTATGAAGGATTCCGTCATGGGAACCGTTGCTACTGTGCAGGAGAATGCCGCCGACATTCTCGCTTCTGCCAAGGACCTGAATGAGGCGCGGGCTGCCAAAGAGGCAGAGGATGCCGCTGCTGCCAATCTGGACAGCGTGGAAGCCTGATGACAGCAGAGGGAGCCGCCCGTGCGGCTCCCTCTTTTCGTGAAGGAGGAACCTATGAACGCAACCATATTGCATGAAAGCCGGGGACGTATTCGAATCAGGCTGAAGCAGAATCGCATGACGCTGGAGCAGGCCGACCGGCTGGAACTCTGGCTGCAGAATAAAGCCTGGGCTCGCCGTGTTACGGTCCACGAGCGGACATGCTGCATCATTTTACAGTACGAAGGAGACCGGCAGGCCGTTCTGGACGATGTCCGCTGTTTTTCCTGGGAGAAAGCAGAACAGCAAATCTCTCTGCCCGCCCACAGCACCCGGGCGCTTAACCGAGAATTTGAGGAGAAGTTGGTCAGCAAGGTCATGATGAAGGCGGCCTGCACACTGTTTCTGCCCTCCCCGCTTCGCATTGCCCGGATCGTGTGGCATATGATCCCCTTTGTGCGCCGCGGTCTGCATTGCCTACTGCGCCGCCGCATCAAGGTGGAGCTGCTGGATGCCCTGTCCATTTCCATCTCCGCCTGCCGTGGGGATTTCGGAACTGCGGGTGCGGTCATGTTCCTTTTGGAACTTGGAGAGCTTCTGGAGGAGTGGACTCGGAAAAAGTCTGTGGAAGACTTGGCCCGGTGCATGTCGCTGAATGTGGATCGAGTCTGGCTCCGGACCTCCGAGGGTGAGGTACTGATTCCTATTTCCCAGGTTCAGCCTGGGGATGCAGTAGTCGTGCGGGCCGGCGGAATCGTCCCTGTGGACGGAGTGGTACTGGAGGGCGAGATCACCGTTAACCAGGCATCCTTGACTGGTGAATCCATCCCCGTGCCCAAACGTCCCGGCGGAGCGGTCTATGCCGGAACTGTGGTAGAGGAAGGCGAATGTGTGCTGGAGGTCAAGAAAGCCTCTGGACAGAGCCGATACGACCAGATCGTCCACATGATTGAGCAATCGGAACAGATGAAGTCTGCCGCTGAGAGCAAGGCTGCCCATCTGGCCGACAAGCTCGTTCCCTATACCTTTGCAGGAAGCCTACTGAGCTTCGTCCTCACCCGCAACGTGGCCAGAGCGCTTTCCGTGCTGATGGTAGATTTCTCCTGCGCCCTGAAGCTGGCCATGCCGCTGGCAGTGCTCTCGGCTATGCGGGAGGCTGGAGACGCACATATCACCGTCAAGGGCGGTAAATTCCTGGAGGCAGTGGCCGCAGCCGATACCATCGTTTTTGACAAGACCGGCACCCTGACCCATGCCTGCCCCAAGGTGGCAAAGATCATCCCCTTCGGCGGCAAAGACGAACGAGAGATGCTGCGGGTGGCTGCCTGTCTGGAAGAGCATTTTCCCCACTCCATGGCTAACGCTGTGGTCGAGGAGGCCAGGCAGCAGGGACTAACCCATGATGAGTTCCACTCCAAGGTCGAGTATCTGGTGGCCCACGGCATTGCCAGTACCGTCAACGGGGAGCGGGTGCTCATCGGCAGCGCCCACTTTGTATTTGAGGATGAGCACTGCCAGGTCCCCGAAGGTGAGCAGGAACGCTTTGACATGCTCCCGCCGGAGTATTCCCACCTGTATCTGGCAGTGGGTGGACAGCTGGCGGCTGTGATCTGTATTTCCGACCCGCTGCGGGAGGAAGCAAAAGATGTGCTCGCCACACTCCGCGCTCTGGGAATTTCCAACACAGTCATGCTCACCGGAGACAGTCACCGTACCGCTGCAGCCATTGCCGCCCAGGTGGGGGTGGACGATTTCCGTTCGGAGGTGCTCCCGGTAGATAAGGCAGACTATGTGGCCCGGCTTCGTCGGGAGGGGCATACCGTTCTGATGGTGGGCGACGGCATCAACGACTCGCCGGCCTTGTCTGAGGCAGATGCCGGCATTGCTATCAGCGATGGCGCCGCCATCGCCCGGGAGATTGCGGACATCACCATCGCTGCCGATAGCCTTTGGGAGCTGGTGGAACTGCGCCGGATTGCTATGGCGCTCATGGCCCGCATCCATTCCAACTACCGCTTTGTTATCGGCTTTAACGGCGCTCTGATCGCCCTCGGCGTGGCCGGGATCATTCCTCCCGCCACCTCTGCCACGCTGCACAATCTTTCCACTTTGGGGGTCAGTTTGAGAAGTATGAGTCCACTTCCCCATCAGAAAGAGAGGAAACAGGTTCTATAAAACTACTTGGATCATACTTGGAAATCAGGACGATCCTTTGGAACCTATAAATGCTATAAAAACAGAACTACCTCAGCCGTGCTCTGCGGCTGAGGTAGTTCTGTTTTTTCTTCTAAACTTGTAACTTGTTATCAGCCTTCCAATCGGTTGCTTTGGAAAGTTTTTGGCAGTATAGTCCATAAAATTCATCGTGTGTCAAGGATGCAAGCCACTCAGTAGAAGGACAGCAGGCGCTGGGACTCTCCTGCTGGCTTTTTCCCTGGGCGTGCTCGGGATAAACGATCAGATCTCCGTTGGCAGCATAAAAGGAGCAAAGCTCCTGACACAAAATCTCTTTCACCATACGGCAGGCAATCGACTGGGGAACAGAAGTGCGGGCACAGAAGTAGGACGGGATCAGAACCGGACCTTCCCGTGGAATCTGAAGGAAGGTCTCCTGTCCGTCTGCCCGCAGAGCATATAGAGAAGGCACAAGGGCAGTGGACGCCTGCCCCTGGCGCACAGCCTGAAAGGCGCCAATGGGCATATCGGTCACCAGACTGCGCTCCAGCAATGCTTCTGCTGCTTGATGTCCCCATCGTTCCCAAACCGCTTTCACCACCGTCTTGACCGCCGAGTTGTTGATGCCGCCAAATGCCAGACCGTTCCAGTCAGCCAGGGCAGTATGGCCACAGACCTCCGGTTCCCTGGTATAGTAGACCAGAGGAATGGACAGGAACGGCAGCAGAAACGGCCCTCGCTCCACAGCATCCAGCATAGGACCGGAACGCAGGGACATCCAGCTTCGCACCGGATAGAGATCATCTTTCAGTTTGCAGAAAATGTCTGGATCTTCGAATACCTCCAGATCGGCAGAAACGATGAGGTCGGGAAGAACGGCATCCGGCCGGGCCAGATATTCAGACATGTGCTCCGGATATCCCAAGCCGAAATAGCGCACTTCCAATTGGATCCCATCGGAGAGCAGTTTCTGCGTCAGCCCATCCAGGAACGCCTTCTCCTGTCGGTGAAGTACGCAGATATGATTCCAGTAGAGCAAAATATGTGTCATGCCAGGAGTTCTCCCTTCCGTAACAACGTCTGATAGCGACGCTGGGTTTGGTATTCGGCTTCTAATTGCTGATAGAGGGCCGCTTCAGCCGGAGAACGTCCCACCACCGCGGTAATTGCGCCGCCGCCAAGTACGATCCGCCGCTCCGACATCAACGCTGTATGGGGGTCATGGGTGACCACCAGAACCAGCTTGTCCTGACGGCGAAGCAAATGCAGCGCCCGCTGCTTGTCGATCCCGGCGTTTTCAATCTCGTCAATCAGTACGATGGGGCTGTCACAAACGAGGGCGATATCCCCGATCATCAGGGCCCGGGACTGCCCGCCGCTGAGCTGGTTGAGGCTTTGACCCAATGTTACGGGTTCCGGCGTGATCTCGTTCACCAATTTCAGAATTTCTTCCGGGGTGATCTCCCGGCTGCGGCAGCGGGCGTGCAGGCGTAAAAAGTCCTCCACCGTAGTGTCCAGAACAAAGCGCATGTTCTGTCCAAGATGGGCTACCAGCTGACCCGACAGCCTCTGCCGATGACAGCGGGATACGGGCGCTCCATCCAACAAAATGGTGCGTCCGGTAACCGAGTCTCCCTGGGCCATCTGCTCCACATCTTTGATCAGCCGGGACTTCCCTGACCCAGTGTTCCCCACAATGGTGTACAGCTGACCACGTTTGAGATGAATGGGCAAAAAGGATTCCACCCTTCCGCCCTTGTCATGCCCCGGCAAAATGGTCAGGCACTCCATACCGGCGCCTCCTTTCCAAAGGCGATCTTACCCACAACGCCCTGCTGGAACGCTCCGCCTACCCGGCGTTCTCCCACACAATAGGAGCATACCCCGCTTGGCATGGTATGCCGAAGCACATCCTCCCCGGAGCCGCAGTTGGTGGGCTGCTCCAGCAGCCACTGTGCCAGGCGGTCGATGCCATATCCGGCTAAACCATCTACCGGGAACAACGCTGCCTTTGGGTTTAGTTCCCCAATTTGCCAGGAAATGATCTCCAGCTCAGCCTGGGAAACCATATCAGTTTTGGTCAGCACCACAAAGTCCGCCTGCGTGAGCATGGGACCAAGCTGTCCCGGCGCCTTGCAGCTGGCAGTACAGTCCAGGACGCATCCCGCCACCATGTGGATGGTGGCAGGGGAACAGCGATGACACAGGCCTGCTGTCTCAATCACTAACGTATCGCAATTCCGGTCATCAGCCCAACCCCACAGCTCAGGCAAATTGGATACAAGGAAGTGATCCGGGCAAATATCCCCGCTCAGGCCAGTGACACAGGGTAATCCCAGTTCCTCAAAGACTGCGGCATCTCCGCTTTGCAGGCAGTCGATCTTGCAAACGCAGGGGGTTGCCCCGCTCTGCTTGAGCAGCGGAAGAAGAGATCGCAAAACAGAGGTCTTCCCTACTGCAGAAGCTCCAGAGAACAAGAAAATGTGATTTGGCATGCGTGTGCTCCTCTCCAGTCATGCAGTTAGCATTAACTTACCACCTGACTGTGCCACTTGTCAGTATCAAGTGAGACTGAGAGCGCAGCTTTTTTTCTTGACGAAAGCGATATTTGGCATGTACAATATTATACGGTTAGCGAAAGCTAACCCATTGAAATGAGGTGAGGTGTTGGAACAAACTGAGCTATCTCACAAGCTGGCACTTTCTGCTTTTTTGGCAGATGTTACACTGCCTGGGACAAAGGTGTCCACTCAGATTTTCCGGAGCGGACAGATCGTCAGCGACATTCCCCGGGGGATCCCATCCATCGGTTTGATCACAAGGGGCAGGATCGAGGTCTATTCCGTAGCATTGGACGGAAAGGATATCCTGCTCAACGAGCTGTCGGCTGGAGAATGCTTTGGTATCTGCAATCTCCTGACTCAGTGCGAACTGGAGACTGTGCTCAGATGCAGCGTGGAAACGGAAATCCTCTATATTCCCAAAGCTGTACTGCAGGAAGTCATGGCTGCAAATGGCACACTTGCCCTTCGCTTTGCTGCGGTTTGCAGTGAGAAAATCCAGTTTCTCTTGAAGCGGATCGAGCTACTCACCATGCAGTCCTGCCGGGGGCGGGTCATCGCCTTTCTCCTTGCCCATAGCAAGGAAGGCGGCGAGGTAATTTTTCGGGGCTCACGGGAGGATCTGGCCCGCCATTTGGGTGTCAGTCGTGCCGCCCTGTTCCGGGAGCTGGCAGCACTGCAGACCATGGGAGCTATTGAGTCCCACGGGAATCTGTTCCATGTGATTAAGCCGGACCAGCTGGAAGATCTGCTCTATCATCCATCCAACACCAAATAAACCACCCAGAAAGGAATACGATCATGAAAAAGCTCTTGTCTCTCATTTGTTCTCTGTCTCTGTCTGCGGCGCTTCTTGCTGGCTGCTCCTCCACACCCCAGGAGCCCACCGCCTCTCAGACACCCTCTGATTCGGAAACTCCCACCACCAGTCAATCGGTCACGACGGAAGCTGTGGATGTGAAGGTGATGGTCCTCAAGGGTCCTACCGCCATGGGAATGGTGCAGTTCATGAGTGAGACGGATAACGGCTCCATAACCGACAACAACTACGACTTTACCATCACAGCCATGACAGATGAGGTCTCTGCGGCCCTTTCCCAGGGTACCACAGACATTGCCGCAGTTCCGGCCAATCTGGCTTCCGTCCTCTATAACAACACAGAGGGCGGCGTACAGGTTCTGGCAATCAATACGCTTGGTGTGCTGTACATTGTGGAGAGCGGGGATACCGTTCAGTCCATGGAAGATCTGCGGGGCAAAACCATCTATGCCAGCGGAAAGGGCGGCACGCCGGAATATGCTTTGAACTATGTGCTGGCCCAGAACGGCATCGATCCCACCAGTGATGTGACCATCGAGTGGAAAAGCGAACAGGCAGAATGCCTGGCTGCGCTGACCGCTCAGGAGAATGCCATCGCCATGCTGCCCCAGCCCTTTGTTACCACCGCCCAGAGCAAAAGCGACAGCATCCGGGTGGCCCTGGATCTGACGGAGGAATGGGACAAGCTGCAGGCGGACAGCGAAACACCCTCTACTCTGGTCACCGGAGTGGTAGTGGCCCGGGCAGAGTTTGTCCAGGAGCATCCCGAGGCTGTCTCCTCCTTCCTGGATCACTATGCCTCTTCCGTGGAGTTTGTCAACTCCAATGTCGCGGATGCCGCACAGCTGGTCGGTTCCTATGACATCGTCACCGCGGAGGTTGCCCAGAAAGCCATTCCCGCCTGCAATATCGTCTTTGTAGAGGGTGCCGAGATGAAGGACAAGCTGTCCGGCTATCTGACCGTCCTCTTCGACCAGAACGCCAAGTCTGTGGGCGGCGCTTTGCCCGCTGACGACTTCTACTACAGCCGCTGAGGAAGATGAAACGCACCGGAATACTACGGCCCTGGGCGGTGTTTGTATGGCTTCTGGTCTGGCAGATAGGGGCCATGGCGCTGGATCAGCAAATCTTACTGGTCTCGCCCATACAGGTTCTGGCCCGGTTGGGGGAGCTGGCCCTTCAGGGGTCGTTCTGGAAGGCTGTGGGATTTTCCATGCTGCGGATTACCGGCGGCTTTCTTTTAGGGGCAGCAGTGGGTACCGTTCTTGCAGCGTTCTCTGCCAAGCTGCGCCTGGTGGAGGAGCTGCTGGCCCCCCTTCTGCTGGCCATCAAGTCCATCCCTGTGGCCTCGTTTATCATTCTATCCCTGATCCTGTTTTCTTCCCGCAATCTGTCCATCCTGATCTCGTTTCTGATGGTTCTGCCGGTGCTGTATTCCGGGGTTCTGGGCGGGATCCGTGCCATGGACAGTCAGATGCTGGAGATGGCACAGTTGTTCCGGATTCCCACGCTCCGGCGGATCCGTTATGTGTATCTGCCCCAGGTGCTGCCCTATTTTCAGGCGGCCTGCGCCTCCGCTTTGGGCCTATGCTGGAAGTCGGGAATCGCTGCCGAGGTCATCGGTATGCCCACAGGCTCCATCGGTGAGCGGCTCCAGCAGGCCAAGGTCTATCTGGATACGCCGGATCTGTTTGCCTGGACACTGGTCATCGTACTGGTAAGCCTGTTATTTGAGCGGTTCTTTTTGGTAGTGCTGAGACAGGCTGCGCACCACTTGGAGAGGATGTGAGCCATGCAGGATATTGTGATGCATGCGTTATGCAAGTCTTTTGGGGAAAAATTGGTGTTGCGGAATGTCTCCGGCACACTGGCAGCCGGCCGCATCACCGGGCTGATGGCCCCTTCCGGCGCAGGAAAAACCACCCTGCTGCGCATCCTCATGGGACTGGAGCAGACGGACAGTGGCCGGATCGACGGCCTGGATGGTCTCCGCCTCAGCGCAGTATTCCAGGAAGATCGTCTGTGTGACCAACTGGACGGCGTTTCCAACCTCCGCTTGGTAACACCGTCCCTGAGCCGCACAGAAGCCAGAAACGCTTTAGAGGCGGTGGGACTTGCCGACTGCATCGGTCAGCCCACCCGGGAGCTTTCCGGAGGACAGCGGCGCAGAGTGGCGATTCTCCGTGGTCTGCTGGCTGACTATGACCTCCTGATCCTGGATGAGCCTTTCAAGGGTTTGGACCGGGAGACCAAGCAGCTGGTGATAGAGGATACTCAACGCCGATGCATGGGAAAAACCGTGCTGCTTGTCACCCATGATCCCACAGAGCTGGATGCGCTGGGTGTGACCGAATTGCTGACTGGATTGGAATAAAAAACGGGCTCCATAGAAGCGTTTTGGCTTCTATGGAGCCCGTTCTTTTTCTGTCAGCAGGACGGGGTCTTCACGACCACCAGGTACATCTTGAACGCTGTCACCGCCTGTACCGCGTGAGGGATGCCGGCGGGCATGATAATGGCTTCTCCTGCGTTCAGGGTGTGGGGAACACCGTCAATGGTAATCTGTGCCGTCCCTTCCAAAATGGTCGCCATAGCGTCTCCGGGAGCAGCGTGGGTGCTGATGGCCTCACCCGCATCAAAGGCAAACAGGGTGATCCCCGCACCGGCCTGTTGGGCCAGGGTCAGGCTGACAACTTTACCCGCTTCATATTCCACTTGCCCCTTCAAGGCAAAGGGCTGCGCATGAGGGACATTCTTAATCAGGGTTTCCATGAGTCATTCCTCCTAAATCATTATGAAAGCGTGATCTGCAGCAGCTTGCAGCCATCCGGAGCAACTACTGCGTGGGGCGTATGGGCGGGAACAGCCAGACAATCGCCCGTTTGAAGACTGCGGCTGTCCTCCCCCGCAGAGACATCAAGCGCCCCCTCCAGAATGTAGTAGAGGGTATCGCCAAAATAGCATTCCTCACTGATACTCTCCCCGTCGCCAAAGGCCAAAAGAGTCATTTGGCAGTGTTCCTGCCGGCTCATGGCCATACTGACCACGCGGCCAGGTTGAATCTGAATCAGCTGGGTGAGCTGCTGGGGCTGCTGTGTGGGCAGGTTGCGTAAAAAGTCCATTGCTCATACCTCCATGGGTCGTTTTATCCATATGATACCCCAGGAAACGGGATCATTCCATTGCCACAGCAACAACGATCAGGCTGTGATGCGACCAATAATTTCCCGCCGGATCTCCGTCAGTTCCGGCGCCGAGGCATCCCGGCCTTCCCGGCCAGGCAGGGTGATCCATGTTTGAATGGTGGTTGGCCTGGGTGTCAGGACAGCAATCTGGGTGGCCACGGTCAACGCCTCATCAATTTCGTGGGTGACAAACAGAACGCCTGGCTTTTTGATCTTCCAGATCTCCAGAAGCATATTCACCATCTCCATGCGAATGCCGTAGTCCAGCCCCTGAAAGGGCTCATCCATCAGGAAGAACTCTCCGCCGAAATGGAAGGCCCGTGCCAGCGCACATCGACGGGCCATGCCCCCGGAGAGCTGCGTAGGATAGTACCCCTCAAAGCCTTTCAGCCCTACATCCGAAATGAGGGTACGCACAGCCTCCGGCTCGGCATCCTCACGAACCAGATGGATGTTTTCTTCCACCGTTCGCCACGGCAGAAGGCGGGGACTTTGAAACATATAGCTCAGCCGAGTATCGGTTCCCTCGATGGTACCCGTGTCAGGTGTTGCCAGGCCTGAAATCAGGTTAAGAAGCGTGGTCTTTCCGCAGCCGGAGGGACCGATCAGAGCCACGATCTCCCCCGGAGAAAGGGTCAAAGACAAGTCAGACAGGACAGGTAATCCGTCATAGGACTTGGTGATTCCGCTCAGTTTCAGCATGTCACACCTTCTTTCCCACAAAAAGCCATCCTCAGCAATCTTTGTGTGAGATAGCATCCCAATACCAGCAGCAGCGACCAGGCAATGATGGCATCGGGCTTGATGTTGAGCCGGGCCGTGGTGATGGCTCCTCCGATTCCGCTGTTTGTAGTAAGAACCTCTCCCATAACTGCCAGCTTCCATCCGCCTCCGATCACGATTTCCAGCGCTGAGCGGAAATAAGGGCGGATAGAAGGAAGGGTTACATGGCGCAGCATCTTCCAGCGGGAAAATTGGTAAAGGCGCGCCATCTCCAACAGCTGTGGATCTACGCTGCGGACGCCGTGACTGAGGTTGATCACCACAGTTGGAACTGTGGCTGTGGCCACGATGAAGACGCAAGGCTTTCCGTTAAATCCGAACCACACCAGTGCCAGAACCACCCAGCATACGGGCGGAATGGCCTGGAGCACATGGATCAGTGGGGTTCCCACATCCTCTATCTTGGGACACAGGCCAAACAACAGCCCCAGAACAGCGCCAACGCCCACACCGATGGCCAGACCGGCAATCAGCCTCAGGATCGTTGTTCCTATGGTGGCTCCGAAATCCGACTGCGTCATGAGCCGAACCAATGTAGAAAGGACCTGGGCAATGGGGGGCACCACCAGCGGCGGGTAAAAGAGAGATGCCAGCTGCCAGGCTCCCAGCAGCAGGCACACTCCCAAGGCACGGCGGAACCACAGTCCCGCCTTACCCTGCATAGAACAGCCCCTCATCGGGCAGCTTTCCACCGATCATAGAGGGTTCAAAGTTGTAAAGAAGGTTATAGAAGGTATCCAGTTCCTCTTTGGCGTCCTGGGCACTCTTAAAAGTCAAGCCCATATTGGGAATCGCTGCCTCCACAATTGCGGCTTTCATGCCCAGATACTCCTCAGCCAGCGCAGCAGCCTCAGCCGGGTGATCCAACACCCACTGCACGCTCTCCTCATAGGCAGCCTGGAACTGGACGGCCAGCTCAGGGTTCTCATCCAGGAAAGTCTGGGTGGTGCCGAAGCCTGCGTTAGGGATCATAGTATCCGTGCCGGTGGAGCGCTGCCACTCGGTTTCAAAGCTGAGTGCCCGGCGCACATTCTCATTCTGTGCCATGGCGGAAGTAACCTGGGGCTCGATCAAAGTGGCGTATTCCGCCTCCCCAGAGGCCAAAAGGGCGGCTACCTCTGCGGTACTGGCGTAGACCACCTGGACATTTTCACCCACCGTCAAGCCGGCCTCACTCATAAAATACTGGGTGAGCGCATCCGGAGGAGAGGACTGAAGCGGGATATATACCGTCTTACCCTCCAAATCGCTCCAGGTCGTGAAATTCGGATCGGTGGTCATGAAGTATGTAACGCCCCAGGTGTTCACATTCATCAGACGTACATCCAGGCCCTTATTATAGAGGGTAGATATCACGGTCAGGGGAAATGCGTACAGGTCATGTTCTCCGCCCTGGACCATAGCCAGAAGTTCTTCCGGGGCATTCCACACATTCAGGTCAATGGTCACATTCTCCCCCAGCAGCTGCTCCTCCATCATGTAAAGAACCGGCAGAGCAGGCGGGGCAGTGGGTACGCCTACAGAAATGGTAATCGGTTCGGTGGCCTGACTGGATTCCTCTGCCGTGTCGTTTTGGTTGGTATTGTCTGCAGGCGCATTGCCCACGGCACAACCGGCCAGGGCAAAGAGCATCATGGCAGAAGCCAGGATGGAAGCAAGGGTGCGTTTCATTTGAGATCCTCCAATCTGAATCAAAATAATCCTTCCGGTGGTTAGCTATGTCTAACCACCGGAAGGATTATTGCATAAAACAACAGGACCGTCCGTTGCCATGGCAACGGATAGCCCTGATTTTTCTGTCTACGCGGTTAAAAATTCACTGTCCAGAATTTGAATGACCTGACCCTGATAAGTAAGGATTCCCTCTTTCTGCATTCGGCCCAGTTCCCGGGAAAGGGCGCTGCGGTCCACACACAGATAGTCCGCCATCTCACCACGTCCCATCTCCAAGCGTATCTCACCATTGGGAGCAACCGGCAAACCTTGAAGATAGACCTTGATCCGGTTGCGAAGCCGGTTCTGCGCCAAAATACGCATTTTCTGATTGAGAAATAAGGCTCCCCTTCCCATCTCCTGCAACAAATTGGCGGTCACCCGCATCCGGTATGGACACCCATTTTCTTGCTGAAGCAATAAAGGGTCAAAGTCCAGATAGAGCACCTCTGTATCGTTAAGGGCATCAATTTGAATGGGGCTGTCTTGGGACATGGAGCAAACCAATGTCTCCCCAAACACGCGCCCCCGACTCAGGCGATCAATGGTCAGCAGATTTCCGTCCTCGCTGTAAAGTGAGATCCTCAAGGTGCCGGACATAACAACGCCGGGGCGCCTTTGGCAATCGCCGATCCGCAGGAGGACCGTGTCCTTCAGAACTGTCCGCACCTCTCCATGCAGGCAGTTAAGAACATTCTGATATTTTTCTTCCGGAATACCGTCGAACAGTTGACAACGGGACATTGCTGCAAAAATCGAACCCATGAGACCCCTCCGTGTTGCTGTGGCAACCGACAAAAACAAAAAACACATTTATAGTTAGCATTAACTAACCATTATTATACTGCTTGGCCAATAAAATGTCAACGTAAGAAAAGAGGGTCACTATGAATGGAATTGGTTTAGACTGTGGAACTGCTACCGTCAAACTGGTGATGCTTTCCCAGAAGGGTGAGCTTTTATGGTTCAAATCCTCCGCACATCACGGCGCCGCAGTTCAAACCGTTCGGTTGCTTCTCGGCGAACTGCTGCAGGCGGATCGCAATGCTTGCGGCTATCCAGTAATGCTCACCGGAAGCGCAGGAGATCGACTTTCAGATGCCTGCCCCGGACTCTCGACTCTGGGCGATATTCCCGCCATCCATCGCGGTATCCGTCTGCTGGCGCCGGAAGTGAAATCTGCCATCGAAATTGGCAGTCAAAGTGCTCGTTTCCTCACAGAGCTGGATCGTGGTACTCCTCCCAGATTTGCAGTGAATGAGCACTGTGCCGGGGGCACCGGCTCCTTTTTTGAGGACCAAATGTCCCGGCTGGGCTTGCGAATCGAGGATTATTCCGAACTGGTAGCAAAGGCCCACTCCATCCCCCGCCTCTCCGGCCGCTGTGCTGTCTTTGCTAAAACGGATATCATTCACCGACAGCAGGAGGGGGTGCCTACTCCTGACATTCTGCTGGGGCTCTGCTACGCAATGGTCCGCAACTATAAAGCGGTTATCGTGCGGGGACTTCCTGTGGAGAAACCTGTGGCTTTATGTGGCGGAGTTGGCTGCAATGCAGGGGTTCTTCGGGCTATCCGGGATGTTTTTGCCCTCACGGAAGAAGAATTGATTTTACCAAAAAACTTCCTCTATGTTGGCGCCACCGGGGCTGCGCTGGCTGCTCAGGAGGCAGGCACCTGTTCCATGGGGGAACTGCTGGCCTCTCTGTGCGGGCAGGATCCAAACATGGGAGACCGGCTGCACCGTCGTCAGCCACTGGATCCTGATCCCAAGGTTTTTGTATCCGATCCGCCTGTTTCTGGCCATATCCCACCTCAGGGCTGCGCTTTGGGCATTGATGTAGGTTCTACCAGCACAGACCTGGTTCTCATGGATCCATTCGGAGAACTGGTGGACTTCCAGTATCTACGCACCGCCGGAGACCCAGAGGCTGCAGTGCGAAAGGGCCTGGAGAATATCCGCTCCCGTTTTGGGCAGATTCCCCTTCTGGCAGTTGGCGTCACCGGTTCCGGACGAGAGCGGATCGGCCGACTCATTGGTGCGGATGCTGTACGAGATGAGATTACAGCCCAGGCAAGATCTGCCATCCATTGTATGCCCAAAGCAGATACCGTCTTTGAGATCGGCGGTCAAGATTCTAAATACATCTCCCTTCAGAATGGACAGGTTGCAGACTTTCAAATGAACAAAATCTGTGCTGCCGGAACCGGCTCCTTTGTGGAGGAGCAGGCCGCACGCATGAACATCCCTTTGAAGGACTTCGGCCGCCTGGCTCTTACTGCAAAGGCCCCTGTGGAATTGGGAGAGCGATGCACCGTGTTTATCGAGACCGCTATCCAATCTGCCCAGGCACAGGGAGCCACCCAGGCAGAGGTCGCAGCCGGTTTGTGCCAGTCCATTGTCCGAAATTATCTTCACAAGGTAGTTGGGAGCAAGCCAGTAGGACACCATATTGTGCTCCAGGGTGGTGTGGCCTACAACCCCGGCATCGTGGCCGCTTTCCGCCAGGAATTTGGAGATCGGCTCACAGTCTCTCCCTGCTTCTCCATCAGTGGAGCATACGGCGCCGCCCTGCTGGCACTGGAATCCACGAAAGGCCCTTCCCGCTTTCATGGGTTCGACAGGCAGCCGGAAGAGGAGGTCGCCCTGTCCGCGGAGGTCCAGCGCAACATTGCCTTTTACCAGCGCGGCCCACAGCTGCTGTTGGAGGGTTATGATCCAACACCCGTCTCCGGACGGAAAACGGTGGGTGTACCTTTCGCCCTGATGATCCACAAGTTCTTTCCTATGGCCAATGCCTTCTTCCGGCAGTTGGGATTCAATGTACTGCTCTCGCCGTCTACCAACGAGGAGATCATACGCCTCTCCCAACAGACAGCCCAGGCGGAGACCTGTTACCCGGTAAAGCTGATCCATGGTCATATGGCCTGGTTGGCAGAGCACGGTGTTGACTACATCTTTCTCCCCTCCATCCACACCATGAGGCATGAGACCTCTCAGGTTGAGCACAACTACGGCTGTGTATATATGCAGACTGCACCCCAATTAGCCGCCCGTGCCCTTCGTTTGGCAGAGCAGGGCATTGAGTTGCTCAATCCTGTGTTCGATCTGGACTTTGGGCAGGAAGCGATGGCCTCAGCTATGCTGGGCCTTGGAAAACAGCTTGGTATCCCAAAACTGCGGTGTCTCCCCGCCCTGATGGCAGGTGCCCAAGCAGTACGCCGGCATACAACAGCAGTAGAGCGGCAGGGCCGTGAACTGCTTTCCTCTCTAAATCCTGAGGACAAAGTACTTGTACTGATTACCCGAAACTACGGCCTTTCCGATCCCGTGCTGAATATGGGGGTCCCTCGTTTGCTGCTGGAACGGGGGCATAAGGTAATTACGCTCTCCCATCTGCCTGCTCACGACCTGGATCTGTCAGCGGACTACCCCAATCTGTACTGGCCCTTCGGACAACACATCCTCTCCGGGGCGAAACTCGTGGCCCATCACCCCAATCTATACGCCGTCTATCTGACCAATCACGGCTGTGGACCGGACACGATGCTCTCCTATCTGTTCCGAAAGGAGATGGGCGAAAAACCCTATCTGCACATCGAAGTAGATGAGCACTTCTCACCAGTGGGCGTTATTACTCGCATTGAGGCATTTCTCCAGAGTCTGGAAAGCCGTCCCTCTCAGCCACTGCCGGAGCACTTTCAGCTTACAGCTGTGGAACGCTGCTCCACCAAAGTCGTTGATACCCTGGAACCAAGTCGCGGCCCTCTATATGTTTTGGATCTGCCGCCGTTTACCACATATCTTAGGAAATATGCGGAAATGGTATGGAATGTGGAGGCCCGTACCATGCCTCTGAGCGACACTTCCCTGGTTTTGGGCCGGGCGGAGACCAGTTCCAAAGAGTACCTTCCCTTCCCCGCCTTGCTGGGTGGTATTCTGAACGCAGCAGAGAAGGAATCCGATTCCTTTCAGATGCTGATTCCATCCACCCAAGGCGCGGAGGCTGACGGCCAGTACCCGTGGGCAGTAGAGGCAGTGCTTGCCAACCGGGGACTAGGGCGGGTGACCCTGGTTTCCCCGGAACTGGAAACCTTGCCGGAACATGTTCCAGATCCCGACCTGTTGTTCCGGGCTGTACTGACAGGAGATCTCATACTGTGTGCCCCGCCTGAGCAGCGCAGCGCACTAAGTCCACACGATATTCCAGATTGGGACAGTCTGAATGCGCTGGCATCGCAAATCGGAAACATCCCCGTCAAGAGCCAGCCTCTAGCCGCAGTGGGAGAACCCCTTACGCTGTTTGCTCTGAATGACGGGGTGCTGGAAACGCTGGAGCAGCAGGGCCGGTCTCTGTATCGTGCCCCCTTGAGCGAGTACCTCTGGTTTCTCTGGCGGGATTCCGGGAGTGTTATAGCCGCTTCCTGGACAGAGCAAATGACAGAGCTGGGCCGTCTATTGAGGGAGAGGAGCAGCTTCTCAAAAGATCCGGAAGGGATGCGTACTGCAGCGGATCAGCTACTGCCGGGATTTGCCGGGGCCAATGGTCGGTACCGTTTGGCTAAGGCACGGGAACTTGGCCGAACATCGGCTGGTGTGCTAACTCTGGCTCCCCGGTATGAAAACACAGAAACAGTGCTTGATATGACTGGCGCACTAGACGGAACCTCTCACTTCCATCTGGCTATGGACAGCGACTGGGATGAGAGTTCCTGGTCCCGCCTAAACTCCTTCCTCTATTATTTAAAATAGGCCTGAGAATCTTGTCTCCCGCCCGCGCAGACAGTTTATACAAGCTTCCTTTTGGTTTTTTATCCTTTGATGCTACCGAATAACCACTGGAGGAGTGGAGAAGGAAAAATCTGTTGCTGATTTGACTCAATGTATGTTCCTGAATATGGATCGTGTCTGGTGGTGCACAGCTCAGGGCAGGTGGTACTCCCTATGTCCTAATCCAACCAGTAGATCCACGGCGGTCTAGGCAAGCGGCATCATCTCCGTGGACTAAGTGGTATTAGATGGCGAGACCACCGTCAATTAGGCGCTCTTTCTCCGGAGAGTCCATCTAAAATCCCACACGTACCGGTATTGTTGTTTTTGTTGGAACTGTAGTGAAAGAAACCAGTCTCCCTGGTCCGCGCCACGAGGAATAGCTAAATCTATGTACGGTATCTGAAAGCATATCGCACCCAATGTAGGGTGCGATATGCTTTTATTGGACTATTCTGCTAATCTTCCCCGTATCTGGATGAATTAGCACAAGCGGCAGTCTGCGCGTCTCTGCAATCCGCATTGCTATTCGTATGCTACCAGCTTTCTGCAGATCATTATTATACACTGCCACCAAGTAGTCGGCGCATTCCACCATGTAAGCTGTGCGCTCTTTATACCCCTGCGCTCCCACTCCCCTGCTACCCATTACAAATTGGTCGCAGTTCTCCTTTAGGCGACGCAACCTTTCACGACTTTTTGGGTCCCATCGTTCGTCATGACCTGGAAAGGGATACACAAGCACAATTTTCAATTCCGGGCATTCTTCCTGCCATCGCATTTCCAACAGGATCTCACCGGCCCATAGATCGACACCAAGAGCTCCACCGACATAGTACCGACGTACTCCACGCCGATACAATTCCATAAAAACATCATGCAACCGCTTCTTCAGACGCTTGCACGAAGTCATATATTCTTGATATTTGAATTTAAACTGCGTGGGCCGTTGACTAACAACAGCACACGAATAAAACTTGTCCATCTCATCTCCTCTTTTTTCAATAGTACAGTAATATAGCTCATTATACCTACTATGGCTGAATAAGTTCAACTATGGCCGCTTAATTTTTCGTGCCATGGCGGATAAAATATAGCTATAGCATGGAGGGCTGCCAATGGGTGAATTATTAAAAGAGATGGGCCAGCGAATGCTGGATCGCCGCAAACAACTGAGATTAACACAAGAAACTCTGGCTAAAATGGCACATGTAACCCCGCAAACTATTTCAACTGCTGAACTGGGAACAAAAGCCATGCGGCCTGAAACTATATTGAATGTCTGTGAAGCATTGGACATCAGCACAGATTATTTGCTGCGCGGTCAGGTCATAGAAGACGATGCACGCCTGCTTCATCAAAAGATTTCTTCATTGACACCCAGCCAGTACCGCCATCTGGAAGATATTATTGACAGTTATATTGCTGCCATTCAAGAACAGAAAGAGGTATAGGACGAGGCTTTATCTGTCTCTCCTATACCTCTTTCTTTATTATCTGCGGAATTCAGCCATTGTGCTGGCTATCAGGTTTCGGGTCACATCATCAATCTCCAGTGCTTCTCCCACTTCCGGCATATACTCTGGCTCCTGCGCCTGCACATTTGGTGTCGAAGCCGCTTTCTCTTCTTCCACTCGGCAGGTGCCCGAGGCCGGGGCAGGCTTTTCGGTTTGTCCTGTCTCTTGCCGCATGATCTCACGCACAATGGCTTCGATGGCGGCTCTGTCAATGACCGGAGCCATTGCTTTCAAAGGCTGCGGGTCATCTACAAAATTCGCATTATAGTATGTGATTGCATTGGCAATATACTGGGATTTGCTATGAGGCGGCTGAAGTTCCAACAGTTCAACGGCAGCTCGCTGTACGGGGTCGCCAATATTGAACCGCAGAGAAAATCGCCCCCGTTCCTTTTTGGCCGCCATTCCCATCACCTACCCGCCGTTTCCAGTCGATAGAGGTATTCAAAGCCGGCCGCATTGGCATTGATGTTCGTGACGAACAGCGGCGTCCCCACCTTACCGGAGGATTCGATCTGTCGGCGTAGCAGGATCGCGCCGCCGCCCACAAAGACCACCTTACTGTAACGAAGATCCAGCATCCGCTCACGGAGCGTGCTGAAGAGGTCGTTTACAAATTCCTGTGCCAGCCGCTCCACCAGGCGCACTGCTTCAGCCGGATACGAGGTCTTCCTGCCAGCAAGAATTGCATCCACATCGCTTTCATCCAGCAGCAGATCCAGTTCCGAGTTTCCTCTGGACCTGATCTTATTGTAGAGCAGAATCACGCCGTTTTCCAGCGAATCGCAGGAGGTGAGATCAGCTTTTCCGTTTTTCAGGAGAAGATAATCCGCCGTAAAGCCTCCAATATCCAACACCACCGCTTTCAGGTCATCCATGAGCGTGTGAAGCATGGTAGCGGCCGCCGCGTACGCCTGCGGGTAGCAAACTACATCAGTAATGCGGATGGCATAGGGCTTATCCCGGTACACGAACTCCACGATCCCATCTCTCTTGAAATAATCGGAAAACTTTTTTGCCTGGGCGCCAAAATGTGCCGGCGGCAGTCCTACCGGAAGCTGGATATTGTAGAGTTCCTGCTTGCCGATTTGGCGCGCCTCCAATTCCTCTGCGATAGCGATCAGCGTAAGTACAAAGAAGCGGTCATCTTCCGTCTTGTCCTTGCGGAACGGGATGCGCTCACTGGAGAGCGTGTAGTAATTGCCCCGATATTGCAGGCTCTGGCCAAAGGGTTTTGTAATGCTCTGCTGCAGGCCGGAAACAAAGGGGCTGCAGTGGACGGTTTTGATTTGCTTGTTGCCATGATCGACACCAATCAACATAGGTAGTTGCCTCCTTTTTTGCTTTATACATATCCTTTACGCCTGGATGACGCCTTTCTCAACAGGAGGGCAAAAAACACAAAGCCTATACAACGATACCGCCGGGAGAAGAATTTTTTCTTCTCCGGCGGTATCTCATCCATCCGATGTAAATCAGTATATATTTTATGTGTGTACGCTGTATCGAGCCTTTGCTATGTCTTCTATTCCATGCAGGATGACGGCGCCGCAGATCCCTCTGCCATAAGGCGTATACTCCTCAAAAAAGAAGCTGTACGGCTGGCTGTCATCATAGAGGACGATCTTTTCCGTACCGCGCCACTGGAAATGCTGTTCCAGGATCTTTCCGAATTTGTGACGCAGAAGCCGGCACCCGGTAACCTCCTGGAGATTTTTCCGGCAGCGGAATTCATATCGGCGTGTTACCAGTTCCGGGATGGAGAGCTGGCGCCACTCGGAACCATCCATATCCTCTCCGGCCCCTGCAAAAGCGCGGAATGGCTCATAGGGAAGCCGCACATCCTCTTTCCAGCCATGCACCCTGTCATTGCCATCTTCCTGAAGCCATGTGAACCGGATCTCCAGAATCTGCGTACCATCTGGCCCCTTTGTCAGTCGCAGACTGGCAAAGGAACCGCAATCACTCGTCAGTACCCTTTTATTCGGCTCCTGCTCCAACTTTTGCAGTTCGCTGCGCAGGATGGCAAACCGATGCGGGGACTTTTTCTCCCATGAAATGGTGCGAATATAAAGCAGTTCCTTGTCGCACCGCACTTTTATCATAGTCCGGTCATTCAAATGTTCATTCCTCCTTTTCAGGGAGCGCCCCTGCGGTATGCAGGGCCGCCCGTTCTACCAAAAATGCACCTTCCACATATTTTTCTTTGCGGGAGGTCGTTGCTGCGCCGCCCAGGGAATCGAGATACTGCTGCCCGTTCTTAGATTTAGAGATATACACATAAAACGGGCTGCTGACATACTGATCCCGTGCATAACAGTTGACATACCTCCTTGCCAGAACAGAGACTGCCCCCAGATCCGCAGCCTTCTGCGTTGCCAGAGCGACGGCCATCTCCATGACCACCTGCTGCTCATCGTCATTGATGCCGGAGGTGTAAATGCGCTCCAGAAACAGCACCAGCTTCTCACTGACAATATGACCGCTCTCGGTTGTATTCTCTCCGGCCAAATCAGCAAAAGAAAGCATCAGTTCTGTCGGCTTTTGAAACGCCCCTTTCGTCAGGCGAATGCAGGCGCGGGCCACGATTTCATCACCTTTTCTGATCAGGATGATTTTCTTGTTGGAATCAAAAGCCGCCAGCAGACACTCTCGTTGGCTCCCCGTTCGGTAAGACAAGCAGGTACCATAGGGTAGCTCACCTATCTGAATGGTGTGGTAGAAATCATCCGCTTCTTCGGCAATAAACTTGCCTCGCTCCAACGCAAGATTCTTTTGCCATGCGGTCTCCTGCTGCTCACTGATTGGGTGGTTTATTTCCCGGCGCAGATCGTCTGCGAAATATTTCAGCACATAGAACAGTTCAGCCTGCACGATTCTTCTGAGTGCCTCAATAGCCGCATCATTTCCCTGCAGGTAGTTATATAGCGGAGTCACCAAGCTACTGCCTCCTCGAAGCAGGAAGTCTGTGATACGATTTTGGTTCTGTTTCACAAACTCGTCTGAAATGGAGAGGCTTTCTTTTAACTGGGCCCAATCCATATCCGTGGTCAGGACAGAGGCGCGAACCTGCGGCCAATTTTCACACCCGGCAAGCAAGGGCAGGTTTCTGGTCGCAAAGACCGCATCCGTTTCCGTCCGGAGATCCGGGACAAAGGGGCAAAGCTGGGTGTAATGAAACAGCATTTGCATAGCCGTCCGCCTCGTCAGCCCGCGAATATGACCGAATCGCTTCCGATACCATTCGCTGAACGGTTGCTCCAGCAGGCATTGAGCCAGCTGAGTCAATTGCTCATCCTCCGTGTATCGGCTGACCAGATCCCGCTTGAGGAGTTGGCGAAGCATGAGCATACGCTGGTCTACCGGGAGCGGGGTCAGCTTTGCATACAGGCGGACATAGATTTGGTCCTGCTGCCACAGCAGCCGCATCTCTTCAAAGGTGTATTGCTGTCCTTCCTCCAGGCAGTCAAAATAGCTGTCTGTGCGCTTTGCAGCATCGCAATCCTGTAAATTCTTTTCTGACAGGGAATTGATATTGCAGTGCTCACAAAAGCAGTCTTCAAACAGGAGCGCATAGCGGCTCAGAGAAAGGAAAATCTCACTGTTCTGATCCACCAACTGTAAAAAGTGCTTTTTCCGGTGTTCCACCGCATAGACAAGGATCGGGAACTGATACGAGCGGATCGCACCGAAATCCAGATGGAGGCAACCGGCATACAGTGCATTCAGGTAACTGACCTGATTGCACAAGATCTCTTCACGCTGTTCTTTGTTCAGCGGTGCTTCCTGTCTGATGAACCAGTTGAGATCATACTGTCCCGCACGGTTTTCAAACCAGCGTTGGAAAAAGATACTCAAATCATCTGCATCATGTTCAAAGACCTCCAGCAGCTGGCGAAACTTCCCGATATCGGTTTCCCGCAGCCATTGAAGCGCTTTCAGCCGGCCAGAATCAAGAAACACGGTCACGCCCTGCTGGTACAGCAGGCCGAGGATCTTCTGCAGCGGTGTATTCTGCTCCAGAAGTACCAGCGTCTCTTTTTCGTTGCTATGCCAGTTGAACAGGCAGGCGCCAAGAAATGGAAAGCGCATCAGGTCCCGCTGATGTGCGGTCAGTGAAGAAAGCCCTTTCCAATCTGCAACAGGAAAAAGCCATAGATTATCCAGAATAGCTTTTTCCTCTTCTTCGTACTTGACATAGGGCAAATAGTATTTCAAATACTCAAAAGTCAGCGCCGTTGGAACATTCAAAGACGCTGCCTCCAGTACCTGTTCCGTCGGATACTGTGTCAGGCTCTCATGGCAGTCATCTGCCGATTTGAGCATCGGTTCGATCCTGTCATCCTCGATCTCACAGGTACACAAAGCATGGTACAAATCTGCGAACTCACCGCATTCAACCAGCTCCTGCTGAATTTGGGAGCTCCTGTTTTTCTTCAGCCGCGCCTGCAGTTCCAGCCGTTCGACCTTTTCGCAGGCCCCGTCCAACTCGTTCTCAGAAAACAAGCCCGTTAGGCTCAGCATCAGGCCGTCAGTTTCCATGCGGCCCAGCAGAGACAAATGTTTCATCGTATTGGTCATGCTGCTGCACCTCCTTCGATCATGTTTTTCACCATATCCAATAGTTCTTGTTTTGGCCTAGTCTCGTACTTTGCCAGCATTCCGCACAGCACAAAGAAATTCTGTGTGTCTATCGGCGTCAGTTCCTGCACACAGCCGGCAGGCCATTCTAACAGTTTTTCATAGACCATATTCATGGCTTGCTGTTTATCTTCTTTGTAATAATACTTGTCTGCAAATTGAACCAAAGACATCGCACTTCCGTTATAGATCTGCGCCAGTTTTTCCTTTCTTTTCAAAAATTCCTGCTGCTTTTGCAGCATCTGCTCCTGCTCTTTTTTCTCTGCAGCGGCCTTTCGGTCGGCTTCGAGTTCTTTTTTGGAATAGAACCGCTTTTTCAGGCAGTTGCCATCATAGCCTCCGCTGTTGCCCCTGGCAATCAGCTGCCGCAGGACAGAGGCCAGGGTGGGCCTGTCGTAGAGCCGCTGAATCGTCGGGTCCTTCAGTGCGCTCCAGACAAATGCCGTATAGTGTTCCGGCTCCATTTGAAAAAACGAAGAGTCCACCCATTCGTAGAGCTTTCGGTGCTCCTCCGGGCCAAGGAAAGGCCGGGCAATTATGGTGCGAAAATTCTCGTTTCCGTAACCACCAGTATTCTCGCAGAAAGAGCGGTGAAAATAGAACCGATCTCCGAAAATCTCCTGCAGCTGTGTAAATCTGTATTGGTTCAGCAACTTTTCGACAAACCGATAGCATTTCCAGCTGGAAATACGCAGGGCATAGTCCCGAAGAAGCTTCAAAGGGTATGCGTATTCACCCTCCGCTCGGTGTTTCTCAAAAAAAGCCCACAGGTCAATTTTCTTCGTTTCCACCAGAAGGGTAAACGCCTCCTCGGTGTGCTGCCGAAAGCAAGTGAAATACTCCATGTAGTCGGCACCGGTCAGTTGCTTATACCGGGCAAGCCACTGTCCAGTAGTTGCCGATCCAAGCGAGCGAAGCATTTGCATCGTGAACAATTCCAAATAGGTGTCCCGCTTTAACTCGACTGCCAGGCAGTCATACTGCGGATCAAACAAATCGAACCGATAATTAAATGACTGCTTGATGTTTCGGTTCATCCAAAGGATAGTTTTGGGGGAAGACGGTGAAAGGCTTGAATTTACAGCCGCCCACAAATCCCGATTGCCCTCATATTTGATGGAGAAATCCTTGTAGCGGGTAAATAGCCAGCCAACATATCCATAGAGCGAATCCGGCAATGCTTCCGGGCAGTTGAGCAACATCTTGCAGCACGCCGCCGCAAGTTTCTCGGCAGGAATGCTGTTAGAGGATAGCCGATACGGAATTCTATCCATCCACATTGCGAGTGAGTTTGTCAGAATGATTTCATCTGCTCCGTACCCAGCTGCGGTCAAAACTGCAAACTCCCGGCTGTCCTGTTTCATATTCATACAAGGAAGCTTTACCAGTGTTCGCAATACAAGATCTGCCTTTGACCGGTAGGCTTTTACCCGCTCGGCGTAAGTGCGGATAAACCACTCCAGCACACCACAGTTAAAAGCCAGCGGCATCGTTCGCTCCGGACCAAGCAACCGGAGCAGCTGTGCGTGCATCGCCTGATATCCTTCTTCCCGGTCATCAAACAGAGAAAGGACAAACAAGGCTTCTTCTGTCTTGGTGTATTCCGTCTTTGCCAGGGCATCCAACAGGGCACGCTGGCGCACAGTATCTTCCTCCAGATGATACAGAGCACCGCTCAGGTACACATCCCCATCAGCGATTCGCCGGATTTTCTGGAGAAAGCCACTACGCTGACTGCCCACAAACATCTGGTCTGCGTGGAGTGTGCGTGTAACGGCAAGTGCCAGTGCCAATGCACGGACAATACGGATATCTGTGCCCAGCTTATTCGCAAACCGCTCCAGCACCTCTCCAGGATAGCGCAGGCTATACTGCTCAAAATAGATAGAGACATCCACATCTTGCTGCCAAATCTGGGCAGCTTCAATCTGGCGATAGTGCATCCTTGCCTTGTCGTCCTGAGAAGTCTGTACCACCAGTTCGGCAAAAGCATGATACAATGTCAGATCAATGGCTTTCTGATAGGCCGCGTATGCCGGCATGATTTCTTGATTCACAGTTGTCCCTCCTTTCGTGATTACCTGGGCCAGTGGCCCCCAGTGGAGTAGTTCCATTCGATGGTTCCATCGTCGTACTGGAGAATTCCATGCGCCTGCAGGCTCCAGCCATCGCGCACTCGCGTGAAGAGCGCCGTCGTTTCACACGGCCGGATTGCTTCGGCAACACTGGTGCAGCGATATTCACTGCCGTTGCGATTGGTATAAGTCTGGTTCACGATTGGCGTGATATAGGTTCTATCCATATCAATTCCTCCATAAAAACAGGGGGAGAGCGCCGAATTATGGTGCTCTCCCTGTTGTTATTGACTGGCCTGGTGTTCAGGCCACGCCTGCCATACGGAAAAACTCCTGCGGTTCCAGCACAGTGACACCCAGTTCCCGCGCCTTGGACAGTTTGCTGCCGGCCTTCTCGCCGCAGACCAGATAGTGGGTCTTACGGGTCACCGAGCTGCCAGCAATCGCCCCCAGCGAGGCGATCAGGCTGTTCATCTCATCGCGGGTGTAGGGTTCCACCTTTCCGGTCACCACAATGGTTTTCCCGGCAAAGGGATTGTCCTGCGTGTTGTTTTCCGCAACCGGCTGCACCGGCTTCTGGATCTTCATCATCATCTGCAATTCCTCCCAAATACAGAAATTTTCTTCTTTGCTGAACCACTCATGAATATTATTGTGCAGCGCATCTCCAAAGTCCGGGAGCTGCCGGAAGTCGTACCCGGCATAAACGGCATCCCGGAACTCGTCCAGATTACCGTGGAATACCTGGCAAAGAACGCCGCTGGCGGTGTTGCCGATCATGGGGATGTCCATGGCAATCACATACCGCTCAAAGGTCGTATTCTGGCTCTGCTGAATGGCGCTCCAAAGGCGCTGCCAGGATCTTTCTCCAAAGCCGTCCATACGCACCAGCTCGTCTTTATGCTGATCCAGGCAGTAGATGTCCAGATAGCTGTGAATCCACCCCCGGCCAATCAGTTTTTCCAGCGTTGCTTCGGAGAGTCCCTCAATATTCATCGCCTTTTTGCCGACAAAATGGACAAACTGCTTGAGCTTTTTCGTCTCGCAGCCAGCATTGTCGCAGAACAGCGTCTTGATCGTGCGTTCCTCGCCGTTCTCATTGCGCCCTCTGGTTTCGTGGATACGGGTAGGTTCTCCACAGCAAGGGCACCGGTGGGGGTATGCGCTTTCCAGCACAAAGCCGCCGCGGTCCAGATTGTCTTCCACATGCGGAATGATGAGGTTCCTCTTCGATACCAAAATGCGGTTTCCCGGCGTCAGTTCCAGATCTTCGATAAAGGAAAGATTGTGCAGGCTCGCTCTGGACACCTCGCAGCCATCGATCTCCACCGGCGCAAAAACTGCGACCGGGGCGATCTCGCCGGTGCGTCCGGGCGTCCATTCAATCATCTGGAGCTTTGTTTCAAACAGATCATCCTCAAATTTGAAAGCCAGTCCGTCCTTATAGTGGTGGCCTGTGCGCCCGCAGCTTTTGGAGAAGGCCACATCATTGTAGGTGACAACGATGCCGTCGATGGGAATGTCATTGTCTCTGGCATACTGCTGCAGTTGCGTGATTCCATCCTCCGCCTCTGCCTGCGTCAGCGTTCGCTTGGTCACCAGATACTTGCAGGGGGTAAATCCCAGCGCAGAGAGCTCTTTCAGCCGCTCCGACTTGCGCGGCAGGTTTTCAAATCCCTCCAGCACAGTAAACGGCATGAACATCAGACGCCGCTCCATACAGGTCTTGGCATCCAGCAGGCGTACCGAGCCAGCCGCCAGATTGCGTCCGTTTTTGTAGGTCTCTCCGTTATTGTCCACAAGCGAGGCCTTCAGCTGTTCGAAATCGCTGGGCCGGATGAATGCCTCTCCAGTGATCACCAGACGATCTTCATACTGGATATGTGCTGGTATGCCGCCGATGGCGCGGGTATTGTGGGTCACAATTTCGCCCACCTCCCCATCGCCTCGGGTAGCAGCCTCCAGCAGCTCGCCGCCCTCATAGGTTAACTTGATGGTGAGCCCATCCAGTTTGAGCATGAACATCACCTGATGTTCCCCCATGAAACGGCACACCTCCACGATGTTTTTCTCCTTATCCAGCGACAGCAGCGGAATCGGGTGATTCGTTTTCTCCAGCTTGCTGATTGCCGGATACCCCACCGTACTGGTGGGAGAGTTCGCCATCTGGATGCCCGTCTGCCGCTCCAGGTCTTGAAGTTCCTCAAACAGCCGATCATAGACAGCATCACTGATGCTGGGCGCATTGAGATTGTAATACTCATGGCGATAACGGTTGAGCCGGGCAGTCAGATCCTGCTGCTTCCTTATCAATTCCTGATTCATCACGCCACCTCCTCATTCAGTACACGAAACGCAATGATCAGCGTTTCTTTTTTGTTGCCGCCGTAGGTGAACGAACTGCACACACCATTTTCAAATGTCCAGGTGCTGGCCGGCCCCCACCAGAGCATGGCGCCGCGGCCATTATTGCCGGCATTGATCTTGTCGGCCGGCTGATTCAACACCTTCGTGCAAAATCCATTTGAGGTAATCCATGTGACCTCACGCAGTTGATTGATGCACTCCGTTCGGCGATGATCAACAATTTGCAGACGGATTCCGGGCCGCAGCGCGCGTTTCAGCTGATTCAAATTTTCGATCATGCGGCATCCTCCTTACTGTTCCGTTTTTCCTTGATAGCGTAGTGGCCGAAATTCAATTCATGGATGATGTGTTGGATCACTTCGTCATCATCCCATGCGGCAAAAAGAGAAGTCCGCTCCGGCCCTTCCCCCACATGGACACTCACCTGTCCACCATAGATCTGCATCAGCACATCCGGGCGTTGGGCGCAGACGATTGACAAATTTCCAAGCTGTTTCATAATTCCTCCTTGTTCACACAACATGCAGCCAAACCATGACGGGACGGCGAAGGTCTGCAGTCGCATAATTCTTTCTGATATTGACGGGACGGTAGTGCCCATCCAAATCGCATTCAATGCTTTGCTCCACTCGGCCTTTATCCCGGGCCAGTTCTTCACGAACCGCCTGCAAAATACATAGGCGAGTTTTCAATGTGTCGCTTTCTCTGCAACGAAGCGAAGGGCAATACACATATTCGTGCGGGTTCTCTTCGAGCATGAAGCCATAGGTCATATACTGACGGCATTTACGCTCCCGCTCCCGCTCGATGTGTTTCACATAGTCCACGGCGCTTTTAACCCCCTCCGTCAAACAGAGGTATCCCATCTGCTGGCGCTGTTCATCGGACAAGGGAATCTCTTTTTTCTTTTGTCCCGGCAGCCCCTTATAGATGTGGAAGCTCTCGGGAGCATAGCGATAACCGCGGATGTTGTACTCAAATTTCAATTTGCTCAATGTAAAACCCCTTTCTTAAATGAATGGCCGAACGCCCCAAGGGACGCCCGGCCATTGAACCTGTCTCACGCGACTGCAGGGAGTGCCTGCGGCTGTATGACTTCCGTATTTTCCATTAAGTCGGCCAACAACACATCTGCCAGCAGACGGCCAGCCAGATGCCCAGTGTGGATAATCACACGGTCTTTCTGCATCTGGATAAATTCTTCATTCCGCAGCTCACGGCTCCGCTCGGCCAGCTTCAGGTCGCAGCCGGTAAGTCGGGCTGCAATGACCTTCTGCCACTTCAGCAGGAATTCCGTTGCCTGTTCGATGTCCTCATATTGGCGGTCAAACAGGGTGCGTTTCTGCCTCACAGTACCATCCGGCTCGATTTCAAGCGTGTAGTAGGGGTCTTCCGGTTCATCCGTCCGGCGAAGGAACATGATGAAACTCTCCCGGCGCTCGATGCGCTCATAATACCGCTCGCCGCTTCCGTCATTCCCGACGCAATGGTGGAGCATACGCCCCTCTTTGATGATGGCAAAGATGTTTTGAGGCGCAAGCACTGTGTAGTCGCCATCGCTGTAGGCATATTTTCCCTGCAGTTCCATGCAGATGTCGTTGACATGGGGATATTTCGCCGCCATTTTCGATGCCTGCTCCTCCAGACTCCCAGCTTCACTCTGAAGGACCAGTTCATCGTGCCGCTGGCGCAGTTTGCGCACACGGTATACGATCTCATCACTGGTGTCATAGTGCAGCCGTTCTGCCATAGCAAGGTAGTCCTGCCAGGTGGTCAGCGCCTGCTGGCAGCTGCCATCGAAATACTTCTTTTGCCGTTCCAGATAATTTTTGATCTGTACCACGCTCATGCGGTCTGCGATAAACACCAGATCCCTGGGGCTGATCCGTTCTTTTTTGCTCCAGCACAGCATTTCATTCGTGATACACTGTCCCGTCCGCTTCTCAAGCTGCAGCCAGGCTAAAGTTTCTGTATCTCCGTCCAACTGGCGCAGGCGGCGGAATTTGGGCGTATCCAGACCAAGAGCTCGAATCAACCCTGGCTCGTTCGGATGCAGAACCAATTTTCGCACACGATCACAGGAGTTGAAGCACTCGTTGGTCAGCTTCGGCAATCCAGCCTTCCAGATCTGCTCCATCTGGGGAAATTTTTCCCATACCGCCAAGTATTTTTCAGGATCAGTGATGGGATGGCTTCGTACCCACTCAACCAAGCCGGTCTGGCGAAGTTCTTTTTTCCCCAGGCTGGGCAAAGTCTTTCCATACACCCGGCCAGACTGATTCCAGCTATAGTTGTAATAGCAGGGGCTTCCCATGATCCAGCGCACTTCTCTTTGGCAGTACATTCCCCAGTAATAAGATCGGATTTCTCCGCTGCGGTCATAAATCGAACGCCGGATCTCTTGCCAATAAGGTTCACTATTGGGCAAACTGTGCTTTCGATAGGTCCTGTTCGCCCAGAATTCTCGGACAACAAACCCATCTCTACACCGCTGGATAAGATAAGCATAATGCCTCTGCGTCTGAAAATAGCCAGTGCGGCCCAGCGCCTTAAAAACAACGGGATGCCGGCAACGGATGCAATGTCCCTCTTTGTTGTGGTAGGGATGCCCGGAAATAGGCACCTCCTTCCCGCAGAAGGTGCAGTAGCCGGTTTTTGCTCCGCCGCGCTTGTAGTGGTAAAATATAAAATTTTCCCGCACGGCCACCTTGTCGGCCCAACGGCCCCAGTCTTTCGGCAATTCCGGTACCTGAGCAAGATCTTTGTCCCACGGGTCGGTGATTCGCCTATGACGCTGATCCAGCTGTTCTTCTCTCACTTTTCTTTGAAAATCGAGGATGCCGAAGTATCCGCCACGTTCGCTGGAAAAATACTGCTGCACCATATCTGAGTCTCCTGTACTCACCCAGCAAACCGCATCATAATCCTGTCCAGGCCATTCCAGTCTGTCCAGCTTGGCATCTCGCCACTTCTTATCCAAATAGTCATAGGTAAGGAATTGGCGCTTCTTTTTATCAAGAAACACCTCATAGGCGGGATTGTCCCCATCCAATCGAAGATGATCCGGCAGATAAAGCGCCACCTTCAAAGTGCCGTTCTGAACCATGCAATTCATATAGCATTTATACTTCCGACGAATGCGGGTGTACCCGGAGTAGGTTCTCACTTTTTCCGGCTCGTCTTCAAGTGCCACTTTTTTCATTTCCGGGGATGCCGTCAGTTTTGGCATCCCCAGAAGAATAGATTTCTTCAATTCATTTCACCGTCCTTTTTTCAAGATCGGCTCCATACCACTCATTGGGTCGGAGTTTCTTCCCATCAATGGTCGCCACCACGATCTGCTGGATACAGCCGGTGACCGGATCTTCCTTGGCAAACGCTAACACATCACCTTTCCGGCTGCCTTGTGCAACAGGGTCAACACCACGCACAACAGCGTATCCACAACACGCCACAGCTTTGTCCTTCTTCACATGGCTGTTCCATTTCCGTTTCGGATGATCGGCCATAAACGCAAGGCCAAGGGTGAAAAGTTCTTCCTTGGTCAGCCGCCTAAGAACCGTCAATTCAGTGCAGGAAATCTTTGAGTCAAATTCGTCTTCATCAATGTCGCCGCCAGCGTTGACGATATAGTATTCCGAGTGATCCACATCACTGTAATAACTCAGGCAATCCAGAGGATCTTCCGCACAGTGAAAACCGTTTTGGCGGCAGTTGGCTTCTTTGGTTACGTTCAATCCCATCTGGAACTGATAGCCGATACAAACCATGCCAGGATGAAACCCTTTGTACGCGATCATACGCTGCCTCCTTACCCAGCTTTTGCCACGCTGAAATCCAGCAAAGACATCTGGCCATCAGTAGAAGGCTTCTTTTCCGGCGCCGGCTTTGGTTCCGGCTTTTTCTTTTCGGCGGGCTTCTTTTCCGCCTTCTTTTTCTTGCCGGTATTTCCGGTAGTCTTGCCAATATAGGGCTTCGGCACAAACTTTTCCTCCTGCTCCTGGTCCTCCTTGGCATCCGGGTCGCGGAAATAATCTTCCGCCCACTGGTAGCACAAATCGTCCGGAATATCGCAGCCATAGCCTTGGCCGCCCTGTCCGGGCTGGATACCACTGGCCCTGAGCTCGTCCTGAACATAGTCCCACGCCTTCCGGCTGATGTACTGGAAGTAATGGATCATGGTTTTCTTCGGGTGCATGGTGAGCCGGGCAAAAGCCGGATCATCCAGGCAGAGCGTCTGGATATACTCCGAAACGCACTCCTTCATATTCCGACGGGTCAGCTTTTCCACATCCTTACTGACACGTTGCATGGAGGCGGATACCACTTCATCATCGCTCATAGCGGAAAGGCGGTCCATCTGCTCCTGCAGGGCCCGCTTTTTCTCCGCCTGCTTGGCCTCCCATTCAGCCTTGCGTTTTGCTTCGGCAGCCTCATGCTCGGCACGGCGCTTTTCTTCATCGGCATCCTTGGACGCACCATTTCCGACGGGCACATCCGTTTTGATGTCAGCCGCATCGTCACATCCGCCATCCTCTTCCACGAGGTCATCCTCCGGCGCTTCCATCATCTCAGCGGAAACGGAGGAAGCCGCATCAGAACCAGGCTGTGGTGCAGCTTCGTTCAGGGGCTGGACAGACGAACTGCTGACCGGAGGCACCGGCAGCTCGTCAAAGCTTTCCTCTTCCTCAAAGGCATTTTCGCCCGTGAGTGCAGTTGCCGACGGTTTGCGTCCCTCCTGCATACCCAGCGACATTTCTGAAAAATATCCCATAGTGAACTCCTTTCTGTAAACAAAAAACGGCATGGACGGGCCAAAGCCCATTCCATGCCATCGTTACCTGTATCACAGCACATAGAACAAAGTGCTGAAGCTGTCAAAGCAGTAGCAGACCACATTGGGGTACTGCTCCGCCCATTCTTTGATTTGTTCCTGTACTGCCTGCGCCACCAGCTGTGCCGAAATATTCCAGGGCGGCGGAACTGTCACCGTGAAATATCCCTGTTCTATGCTGGGGCGAACATCCGCATTCAGCTGAACGCATTGCTCCAAAAGTGCTTCCAACTGTCCCTTCTTCGTTCCTTTTACAACAACCATCAATCTGCTCATGCTCCTCCCGAAACCTTCTTTTTGGCGAGCATCGGAGAAAACTTTACCTGCTGAAACTGTGTATCTCCGTTCACATAGTAGTAAATTCGTTTCATGGGATACTCCAGCTCCACAACATCGGAAAGCGACATTGGCCGTCCGTTGCAGTCTTCTGGCAACTCCACGCTGAGTTCTGAAAACAGGCGTTTCAATATCTCGGCATCACTTTGATTGGTAGGACAATAGACTTCCCCCGTCCAGACCATACAATATTGAGCCGCGGGCGGCTGCTCATAGCCGGCCTTTCTTACCGCTTCCATATCCTTGAAAGCAAAGGGAATCGCTCTCTGCTCGTCCAGTTCCAGCTGATAGAGCACAAATCGCTGTTTCCTGCGCTGGGGTTCCAGAAGGATGCCAAGCGCCTCCCTGCCATGGCGCAGAAAAGCTTCATGCTCTTCCCGGGTCAGGCCCAAATATTCGGTCAAACTGATATTCCTCTCCGCCAGGTGCTGCCATTGCTCGGTGCAGTCCTCAATATGCGCCAACTCACACCAGCCATTGAGGTACTGTTCTTTGAATGTCTTTCTTTCCAACTCCTTTCTTCGCTGATTTTCCCGGCGCAAGGCAAGCTGCCAATCATCAAATCCCTTATAGTTGGGGTTCCAGGTCAGCCGCCTGCAATTCATTCCGTACTTTCGGGCTGTCAGATAGATTTTTGATGCTCCCGCCATGGTCATTTGGTTATTGTACTTGTCCATATCGTGGGCTTCGATGATCTCCTCTGTACCGCTCTGCGCCAGAAGGGCAAATAATGGGTCCAGCGGACTTGTGTTATTGGCTCCGGCAATCGCAGCAAATGTGCGTCCAGTCAAACAGTGGGATATGTCGGCTTTCAGCAACCCCTCAATGACATACACCACACGGGCAGACGGATCACCAACCAGGTGTACCGGGCTTCCCGATGAAGCGCCGTCCCTCTTGGAAGAAGAAGAGAACCAGATGTATTTGGCGCCAGCTTTTTCCGGCGGGTCATCTTTGTCCTTCAGCGGCACATCCAGCATGATTTGAAACCCCTGTAATCTGCCGTCAAAACCAACGGCTGGAATCAAAATTCCAGATGTTTTTTATAGAAGGCCATGGTCCAGTAGCCGCAGTCATCGCGGTAGAACCCCGGGACACCTTCCACCTTACAACCCATTTTTATCAGACGCGCCGTAATAGAGCGGCACAAAAAGGGCGGTGGAGTGCTCTTAAAGCCCAGCGATTCGATTTGTTCATCAGACAGCCCGCGCTTGGGCGAACGAAGATGCTCCCTATGAGCTGGCCGCAGTGTAAGCTGGGCCAACAGCAGGGACAGCGTCTGATGGATCTCCGCAGGACTTGCTTTTTCTGACTGCGGCACAGTTTTTCGCTCGGAAGTAGAATGACAGCCGGCGTCAGCCCGGGCCCCCGAAAGCGAGGACCCGGTGCTGGCCGTCAGCTTAGGAGCTTCATTCCCGGAGCGTATATGTTCTTCATGGCAGTTGTCGCACAAAGCTTCTGCTATTTCCCAATAAGCGTCCGAGGTCGTCGTATTGTTGAGCCGTGCATACAGCCCAAGCATTCCGCCATGCTCGCCGCAGTAATTGCAGCGCCACACATTTTTGACGAAATTGACATTCATCTTACCCCGACGGTCGCCACAGAACGGGCAATCCACATAGACACTATTTGACTGCTGGCGCCTGATACGCAGGTGCAGCAGTTCCACGACATCCATGATATTGAACGGAAATTCATCCGGGTATGAGCCCATCTGTCATTCCTCCCTTTGTACCCACGCTGGGGTTCATATCAGCCGGCCTTCTGGAGAGAATCGAGCACCAGCTGGGCGGCAGCGCGCACCAGGTTGTTCTTGCTCTTGCCCGGAATGAGATAAAAGCGCAAATTGACCGGGCGTTTCTCCGCCACCTGTGCAATCGTCATGCCACGGCAGATGCCATCATCCACAACGACCTGTCTGGCCTGTTCCAGCGTCATCACCTGCAGAAGCTCTTCCACAGGAGTATTCTGCGTGTAGGCCGGAGCCTCGTCCTGCGCAGGCGCATCGTTGCCCTTGGGTTCGATTCGCATCTCAGCCTTTTGGGCGGGCAGCGGCAGTTCATCCGTCTGCTCCACAGCTCCCGGTTCAGCGGCAGCCATCACAGTATCCGTGGGCACCACTTTCTCCGCCTTAACAGGCTCCACCGGCAGCCGCTGTTCCACCGACTCCACAGGCGGGGCCGTCACAGCCGTTTTCGGGGCCACAGACGCCCTCTGCTGCGTTTTAAGGTCGCTGGCAGGGGAATCACCAACAGCGGGCGCAACAGGCTTCTGAGGGGTATTGACAGGCGCCTGACGCGGTTCCGTGCGCTCCACCTGAACAGGGACAGTCTCAGCCGCCTTTTTCTCGGCGGCGTTGGCTTTCTTCTGCTCGGCGGCGGCCTGTGCGTCGGCGTTGATGAGCTGAATACCGAAGCCGGCATCCGTGAGAGCCTGACTCAAAGCCTCATTCTGTGCGCCTCGGATAAAGTCACGGTTGTCCTGAAGCTGCTGTTGGGCCACGCTCATGCTGAAAGGCTCGGCATCGCCACGATCCAAAAACACCCGGGCCTCGAAAATCGCCATCTGTTCGGTGATCCGCAGCGCCGTCACGCGCATACGGCCATTGGGATGGGCCATACGGAACCACAGCTTCTGATAGGGCAGATCCAGTCTCATGCTATCCTTGGTGCGGCGGAGGAACTTGAGACGGTCAAAGCCCGGCACCTTCCTGTTAAATAAAATAGGAGACGCACTGTGCTTTTTCTGCACTTTGCGTCCCTTTTTAACCTGCATGTTTCAATTCTTTTTTCGCTTCATTCGGGAGCGGAATACCGGCACGTCTGGCATAGGCCTTAAAGTACATGTCGATGCGTGCGCCCAGCAGCGTATTTCGCTTGCTGATCTCGTTGCGGTGAATCGCCATGAACAGCACCTGCTTCTGTCCAATCAGCACCACACGCTTTTTAGCACGGGTGATTCCGGTATAGAGCAGATTGCGGTAGAGCATGATGCTATGCGCTTTCAAAAGCGGCATGATAACCGTTTCATACTCAGAACCCATAGACTTATGGATGGTGGTGGCATAGGCAAGGTCCAGATTGACCATATCCTCTACGCTGTATTCCAGTTCCCGGCCAACTCCAAAATCGAGGCCCACACGCTTTCCGTTCTCCCCGTCTTTGATATAACGGATAAAGCCCAGATCGCCATTGGATACCTTTGCTGTGTTCTTGGTCTGCATAATACGGTCATTGACCCGAAAAACCTTGACACCGATTTTGATCTCGTCTTCGGCGGATCGGAACGGGTTGACCACTTCACGGATAGTCTCATTGAGCTGTTCCGCCGATGCCGCACCTTCTGAGCGAAAGGGCGACAGGATCTGCACTCGGTCGATGCCGCTTTCTTCAATCTCTCTGCAATAACGGGAGATGATCCGCTCGGCGGCATCCGCCTGGTTATCGCTTGCCATAAACATAAAATCCGGCCCATAGTACAGCTTGGTATTGCCCTCGTTGATGAACTTGGCATTGTAGGCAATCAAGCTGTCTTTGGACTGACGGAAAATCTGATCCAGCACGGTGACAGGCACCAACTCACAGTCGATCAGCTCACGGAACACATTTCCGGCTCCCACGCTGGGGAACTGATCCGGGTCGCCTACAAGCACGATTCGTGCACCGTCCTTGATACGAGAGAAGAATTTATCTGCCAGCCACATATCTACCATGGAAAACTCGTCCACAATGATCAGGTCAGCCGACAACGGCTCCTGTTGTTTGGTTCGGTTGACATCGTCCTCTTCGCTGCCGAGGCCCAACCCGCTGTGAAGCGTCCGGGCCATATCAAAGCCGGTGCTCTCTGCCATACGACGGCTGGCTCTGCCCGTCGGCGCCATCAAGACGATTTGGCCATCAGGGTGCAGCCGGCGGTATACCTCCAGGATCGTTTTCAGAACCGTCGTTTTGCCGGTACCGGGAGAGCCTGTGATAATGGAAAGATTGTGGCGATACGCCGCATAGACGGCAGCCTCCTGTTTGGAGGACAACACCACGCCCATCTCACGCTTGACCCGTTCCAACACCCGCTCAATCCGCTCCGGTTCTGACGGCTCCACCAACCGCATGGCAATGCGGCGGGCGGTTTCGTCCTCCTGTGCAAACACCCGGGGCAGATAGATGTTATCCTTGACCGACACTACTTCTCCTTTAAGGATCATGTCTTGCAGTACATCTGCGACTTCCTGCGCCTGAAGGCGAAGTGCCGGCACCGGAATCTTGTTGTTGAGCAGCCGAAGCGCCTCTTTCTGTATGGTTTCCCTGAGCAAGAACAGGTGCCCTTTAGCTCCTTTACCATCTTCCAGCGCCCAGAACAGCGCACCCTTGACCCGCATGGGGGCATGAAGGTCACCGCCGTTCTTCTGAACAATGGCGTCTACACGCAGAAAGCCGAACCCGGATATCTGGCACAGCTCAAACGGACTCTTTTTCAAGATGTCTACGCTGGCAGGCCCGAAATACTGATAAATCTTGAGCGCAGTTTTCGGCGTGATTTTGAACGGGGAAAGCAGGGTCATCAGATCCTGCAGCATCCGGCTCTCCGCATAGGAGGTCTTGATGTCCTCCAGCTTGCTTTCCGTGATACCTTTGATTTCCAAGAGCCGTTCCGGCTGGTTTTGCAGAATATCCAGCGTGTCCTCGCCAAACCGGGCGACAATCAGCGCGGCGGTTGCGGGCCCGATGCCTTTGATAAGACCCGATGCCAGATACCCCTCCACACCGCTTTTGGTGCGGGGGACGATCTCGCGCCACTGCTCCACCTGAAGCTGCATACCATACTTACCCTGCTTCCATTCACCATCCAGTTCCAGCTCCACCGCATCCGTACGGGGCAGTTCATAACCGGTCGCCACAAAACGGATCAGATGGTCTCTGTACCGCCGGGTAGAACGGGCCTCCTGCGGCACCTCTTTGTCGGCAGTCTTCACACTAATAATGCAGAACCGATTTGTCGGGTTGTGATAAATCGTCCCGTCATAAGTTCCTCTGTGGATCACTTCTTTTTTCCCTCCTTTAAGCCGCCTTGGTATCAGCTTTCACACTGAACCGGCGAAACTCCGAAATTGTGACATACTGCTCGTAGATATCAGGATGTTCCAGTTTCAGCCGGATCAGATTGTCCTTGTCGATGTTAGGCTTCCGCACCGGATTGTAGGTGACCGTATAATTTACGCCATCCTGCTGGCAAATAGCTTTGCAGCTCTTGCCCATTTCGGCAATCAGTGCTCCCTTCAGTCGCTGCATATCCGCATCGATTTCCTTGCTGTCCTTTTCAGCACGTTTCTTTTCTTCTTGAAGCTGGAGATACCGCATCAGCTTGGCAGTCAGAGAATAATCAAAGGTCACCACAGGGGCGTTCTTATCCGCAGGACCCGTATGCCGGCGCACGCTTTCAATTACAAGATCGCCATCCTCGGTATAGGGCGGCGGTGTTTTGGCAAGGACGTGGTTCTCCCAGAAATGCTGTTCCAGAAAAATCATCTCATCCTCATAAGCTTCGTCACGGCGAATCTCACGAATGATGGTTTCTTCCTCGTTGTTGCCATACAGGCAGCAGAAGAAACAGCGATCCACATCCATGACCGCCATATAATGCCGCCCCTGGGTTTCGTAGTAGACCGGAACAGTTTCTTCCCCATCCAGCCACCAGTGATCCTTAGCATTGTAGTTTGTGGTTTTGATTTCCAAAATTGCGGTCGTGCCATCCGGAAGTTCTACAAAGTAGTCCACATCAGCCAGCATCCAGGGATACTTGGGGTGCTGGAACATCTTCTTGACCTGATAAATCTTGTAGCCGGTCCGATGCTGAAAAATTTTTGCCACCAGCGGCTCCAGCAGATGCCCCATTTCCAGAGCAACCCAGTTGTTTTCGTTGTCCTCAACCGCTACAATATTCAGCTTGTCGTAGTAGAGGTCACGGGCCGTCCGCCAGGGCGATATCCCCAGCAACGCAGCCACATCACTGCCGCCAATTCCTTTTCGCCGATAAGCGAGCCATTCCTTTTCGGATAAGCCTGCGGTCTCGACCAATACCTGCGGTTGATGTGTTTCTTTCAATGCCGCACAGCTATCCGGCATACTCAGCACCCCCTCCTCGTCGGGCGAGGAACGACGTGCGCCTTCATCACCGGGCACCGTCTCTTGATAGGCTGCTGCTGTCTCTTGGACTGCCTCCAGCTCTCGTTCAATTTCTTCTCTTTCACCATGATTTCATGGTTCGACATTTTCGTGTTCATCTGTATACCTGCCTTTCTTATTTTTGATATATCCTCAAAGCCGTTTCCGGCGTTTGGGCAAAAAAATAAGCGAGGCTGACTGCGGCATACGCCTGATGTCCACAGTAACCTGTGAACCAAAGTCATCCTCGCAAATAGGGAATGGATACTCCCTGAAAATAGAAAAAGCCAGTAATATACCGTCCCATACGGGCGCAGTAATACTACTGGCACAAGTACAATCTTAACTGCGTGTGCAATGCGGGCTTTCGGCCTGCGGTACAGAACATCGGTCTGTATCCCATACGGGAAGCGCACAAAAATCAATTACAAAGCAAGTTTAGCACAATATATAGTGTTAGTCAAGCATTGTAATCTACATATAGCGTTTCAATTATTTCTTCATATCTGTTTGAGCATAAAAAACGGGAATCTGCAGAATTCAACCCGTTCCGTCCCTATATATAAGGCGTATAGACATGGCGTGTGGTTCCACTGCCTGTCTGTACGCCTTTTGTACCTTGACAGCCCCTATAAACCTTTTCCATTGGAGTTATACAGGCGCTGCGGACAGTGTGCTTCTGCGCGCCCACAGCTTAATTGCCGCATAGCGGCTGCCTGAAAATACGCGGCGGAAAAGCCCGGCGCAGGAAATGGCCTTTGGAAGAGTCCTGATACTTCCCGATGAATTTTAATGACTTCATTGTTTTTGTTGAAAACCTTTCCCTACAAACAGTAGAGGATATATGTAATTGCAAATAAAGGAGGGCAATTATGGAGAAAAGAAAACCCAATGACCTTTCGCCTGAGCAGTGCTTGGCAGTAGATACGGAATCGCTCTGCAAGCTGCTCGACTGCGGGCGGCACACTGCCGTTCAGATCGGCGACCTTGCCCATGCTCGCATCACCATGAATTCTCGTGTCCTTTGGAGCGTTCAGCGCGTAAAGGAATATCTTTACGAGATCTCATGCTGACAGAATCCTGCCCACCAGGGGCGCAACAGTACACCAACCATCGGGAGGTATCAATCTATGCCAAAAATCAGGAAAGACAACAAAGGCCGCAATCTGCGGCCAGGTGAAACCCAGCGATCAGACGGCAGCTATATGTTTGTCTACAAGCTGGGAAAAAAGAAAAAGTACATTTATGATTCCGACTTAGCTGCTCTTCGTGTAAAAGAAAAACAGCTCACGAAAGATGCCGATGACGGCATTCGTACCCAAGAGGCCATGAAAATCACCCTAAATGATATGTTCAAAGTTCTCATGGATACGAAACTCCAGTTGAAGGCTTCCACGCGAGCTAATTACGAATACCTCTGGAGCAACTATGTTAAAGACGAGCCGTTTGCTAACATTCCCCTGCCCAATATTCGTAAAAGCGATATCCTGACATTTTACACGAAACTCTTGAAAAAGGGCTTTGCAATCAACTCACTGGAAAACATCAATAATCTGGTTCATCCTGCACTTGAATTGGCAGTCGATGATGACTACATCCGGAAGAATCCCAGTAAAGGCGTTTATCGTTCCCTAAAAGCAGATGGCGCAGGGAAACCTGCGAAAAAAAGGATCGCTCTCACGATGACGCAGCAGAAGAATTTTCTTCGCTTTATTTCCAAGTCACCGATGTATAGCCACTGGCTACCAGTCATGGTCGTACTGCTCAGTACGGGACTGCGTGTGGGAGAGTGTACCGGGCTGACCAAAAACGATGTGGATCTGGAGAACAACACTATCTCTGTGAATCACAGCCTGATTTATCGAGTCATTGATGGAAAAGCAGGCTTTCACATCACCACTCCTAAAACGGCGAGCGGCACACGCACTATTCCCATCCTGTATCCGCAGGTTGCCGAACAGCTCCGCGCTCTGATTGAAGTGATGGACGCCTTGTATCCGGAGGATCTCGTAATGAATGGATATCATGGGTTCCTCTTCCGCAACCGCTCTGGCTATTTCTCAGCGCCCATAACATCAATCGGGCCATTGAGCGCATCTCCATCGCCTATAACGCTGAAGAAATGGATCAAGCAGAATTGGAAGACCGTGAACCGAATCTCTTGCCTCATTTCAGCGTACATAATTTACGGCACACCTTTTGCACCAGACTTTGCGAGAAGACAAACGACATTAAGTTCATCCAGCAAGTGATGGGACATGCTGATTTCTCCACCACCATGGATATCTACACCCATATCACGCAGGAAAGCATGAAGGAAAAAGCTGAAGTGATCAAGGACGATTTGGTGCTAATGTGAAAATTACAAAAAAGGGCAAATCCGCATTTCAAACGCGGATTTGCCCTTTATTTTGGCCCGTCTGGTGTCGTCCGGTTTCAAGCAAAAGTTGTAAAAAAGTTGTAGTAACACGAATTTCAGTGTTAAACGACCTCTTTAGTACAGCTTCGCTCCCGCCGGGATATTGTCATCCAGCATCAGAAGATTTAAGCCTTCCCGTCCGTCATACTCGTACACTGCGGAAATCAGCATACCCTCGGAATCAATCCCCATCATCTTCCTCGACGGCAGGTTTGTGATTGCCACACAGGTCTTACCAACCAGTTCTTCCGGCTCGTAATATTCATGAATACCGCTTAAAATCGTGCGTTTCCGGTCTGTTCCGTCATTCAATGTGAACTTCAGGAGCTTCTTGGACTTCGGTACAGCCTCGCAAGCTTCGATCTTGACCACTCTGAAATCAGATTTGCTGAATGTTTCAAAGTCTACTTCATCTGCAAACAAAGGCTCGATTTTCACCTTGGTAAGATCAATCTGTACGCTCGGCGCGGACACGCTTGCAGCCTCCGCAGATACGTTTACAGCTGCATTCCCAGCCTTGCTTTCATCCCGTTTTTGCTCCAGTGGCTTCATGGTGGGGAAGAGGATCACGTCCCGGATGGAGTCGGCGCCGGTGAGCATCATGACGCAGCGGTCGATGCCCATGCCCATGCCGCCCGTGGGGGGCATGCCGTACTCCAGAGCGGTGAGGAAGTCCTCGTCCAGCATCTCGGTCTCGTCATCGCCCCGCTCCCGCAGCTCCAGCTGCTTCTCAAAGCGGCCGCGCTGGTCAATGGGGTCGTTGAGCTCGGAGTAGGCGTTGGCCAGCTCGCTGTGGCAGACGAAGAGCTCGAACCGCTCGGTGAGGCGGCTGTCCAGGGGGCTCCGCTTGGTCAGCGGGGAGACCTCCACCGGGTACATGGTGATGAAGGTGGGCTGGATCAGCTGCTCCTCCACCTTCTGGTCGAAGCAGGCGTACAGGGCGTTGCCCCAGGTCTTGTCGGCGGTATCCGCCAGCTCCACGCCGATGGCCTTGGCGGCGGCCACGGCCTCGGCGTCGTCGGTGATGGCGCCAAAGTCCACTCCGGCGTACTCCTTCACCGCGTCCACCATGGTGAGGCGACGCCAGCCGGGGGTCAGGTCGATCTTCTCGCCCTGCCACTCCACCTCATAGGTGCCCAGGATCTCCTTGGCGGCGCCGGACAGGATGCCCTCGGCCACGTCCATCATGCCGTGGAAGTCGGTGTAGGCCTGATAGAGCTCCACAGTGGTGAATTCCGGGTTGTGCTTGGGGTCCATGCCCTCGTTGCGGAAGATGCGGCCGATCTCATACACCCGGTCCATGCCGCCCACGATGAGCCGCTTCAGGGGGAGCTCCGTGGCGATGCGCATATACATGTCGATGTCCAGGGTGTTGTGGTGGGTGATGAAGGGCCGGGCGGCGGCGCCGCCGGCGATGGTGTTCAGCACCGGGGTCTCCACCTCGATATAGCCCATGCCGTCCAGGTAGCTGCGCATGAACTGGATGAAGCGGGAGCGGATGAGGAAATTCCGCTTCACCTCGGGGTTGACCATCAGGTCCACATAGCGCTGACGGTACCGGGTCTCCTTGTCGGTGAGGCCGTGGAACTTCTCCGGCAGGGGCAGCAGGGACTTGGACAGGAGGGTGATGTTCCTGGCGCGGACGCTCATCTCGCCCCGCTGGGTGCGGAACACATCGCCCTCGACGCCCACGATGTCGCCGATGTCGAACTTCTTGAACTTCTTATAAACTTCCTCATCCATCTCGTCCTGGCGGGCGTAGAGCTGGATGCGGCCGTCCCGGTCCTGGAGGTCGCAGAAGCTGACCTTACCCATGCCGCGCTTGGACATGAGACGGCCGGCCACCTTCACGTTCTGGCCCTCCATGGCGTCAAAATTGGCCTTGATCTGGGAGGACGTGGCGTCCCAGTCAAAGCGGGTGATCTGGAACGGGTCCTGACCCGCCTGCTGCAGCTCCTGCAGCTTGGCCCGGCGGACCTGCTGCAGCTCGGACAGCGACGGCTCCTGCGCCGGGTTCTTCTTCTCGTTGCTCATTGGCCTCTCCCTCTCTGTCTTATGCCTTCTCGATGTTCAGGATCTTGTAGTACAGCGTGCCGGCGGGGGCCTCCACCTCCACCTCGTTGCCCACGCTCTTGCCCAGCAGGGCGCGGCCGAAGGGGGAATCCTCGGAGATGCGGCCGTTCATGGGGTCGGCCTCCTGAGAGCCCACCACCTCGTAGACCACCTCTTCGTCGAACTCCTTGTCCAGCACGGTGATCCGGCTGCCCAGGCGGACCATGGTGGTGTCATCGCTGTGCTCGTCCTCGATGACCACACAGTTCTGCAGGATGTTCTCCACCTCGGCGATGCGGGCGTACAGCTTGCCCTGCTCGTTTTTGGCCTCGTCGTACTCGCTGTTCTCGCTCAGGTCGCCGAAGGAGCGGGCCTCCTTGATCTGGTCGGCCACCTCGCGCTCGCGGACCGTCTTCAGGTAATTGAGCTCCTCCTTGAGTTTCTCAAAACGCTCAGGGCTCAGCTTATACTCTTTTGCCATGACTGCGCACACCTTTCCTTTTCTGCCGGATATTAGAAATGAGCCGTCTCCGGCTCGTATCTTTAGGCATAATTTTGTTTTTACATTATATGTAGTTTCCGTCCAGATGTCAAGTGATTTGCCCGGAAACCCCGGGCCGGATGCCCACCTCCGCGCCCAGCAGTACCCCGTGTTCCCACAAGATCTGCAGCAGCGGAAGTGGGTCCAGCTCCCCGGGCAGGACCCGGTCCCCGGCGGTGAGGACCAGCCCGTCCAGGTCCGGCCGGGAGCCCCAGAGCATCAGCGCTCCGCTCCCCTCCCCTGCCGCACCGGGAAAGCAGAGCGTCACGTCGGCTCCGGCACGTCCCTCCAGGGCGGGGAGGCCGTACTCCTCGGCCAGACACCGCAGCAGCTCCGCTCCCTCGCCGGGGACCTCCACCGCCAGACGGCGCACGCGGGGCGCCAGGGCGGCGGCGGCCTCGAAGAGGTCCCGATCCACCCGACGCCCCGCCAGGGCCACCGTGGCCCGCTCCGGGGGGATGGCGGCCCGCTCCAGCCAGGCAAGCGCCAGCCGGGCGGCCAGCGCACCGCACAGGGGGCCGGGCTCCACCCGGCGCAGCCCCGCCGCCTCCAGAGTGGGCCAGCCGTCGAAGTCCGGGGTGGTGAGCACCCGGCGGCAGCCCCTTTGGAGCAGCAGCCGGGCGGCCCGCCGGAGACGGCGCTGCCGGGCCCGCTGGGAGGTCCGCCGCCCCACAGGGCAGTCCGCCCGGCAGAGGGTCACGCCCTCCACCGTCCCCCAGGTCACCGCCACCCGCCATCCCCGGCGCTCCGTCTCACTGAGCCAGCCCACCATGTCCATCACCTCTCCCCCAGGCTATGCGCCGGGGGTTTGGTTCATGCCCCCTGCTCCAGCAGCTCCAGTGCCGCCTGGAGCTGGGGGTCGTCGGCGTAGTCCAGGGCGTCCGCCGCCAGGAGGGCGGCCTGCTCGTCGGTGAGCGCCACCTCCCGGTCCAGGGTGAGGCCGGTGCCGATGAGGCTCACCCCCTCGCCGGTGAAGTACTCGGCGGTGGAGATGCCCACCGCGCCGCCGTTGGCCAGGGGGAAGGTCTGCTGGGAGTAGCCCTTGCCGCTGGTGGGTACGCCCACCACCACGGCCACGCCCCGCTCCTGGAGCTCCCCGGCGAAGATCTCGGCGGCGGAGTAGGTGTCCGCGTTCACCAGCACCGCCATGGGGAGGTCCACGCAGTCCGCGTCGGACTCCACCACCTCCTCCTTGCCGGTGTTGCTGCGGGTGCGGAGGATGGGACCCTCGTCCACCAGGAAGTCCAGCATGTCGGTGAGCTCATCCAGGTAGCCGCCGCCGTTGTTGCGCATGTCGAACACCAGGGCGGTGGCGCCCTGCTCCTGGAGGTCGGTGACGGCCTCCTCCACCCGCTCGGCGCTGCGGGAGAAGAAGTTTGTGAGCTTCACATAGCCCACGCCGTTGTCCAGCAGCTCATAGCGCACCGGGTCGGTCTCGATGCTCCGCCGCTCCACGGTGACCTCCCGCTCGGCTCCGGCGGCATCCCGGACGGTGAGAACCACGGTGGTCCCCTCCTCCCCCTGGATGAGACCGGTGGCGTCGTAGCGGGCCTCCCCCGCCACGCTCTGGCCGCCCACCGCCGTGATGAGCTCCCCGGCCTTCAGTCCGGCCTCGGCCGCCGGACCGCCCTCGGTGACCGCCAGGATGGTGAGGCCGTCCTCCGACTCATAGGTCACGGTGACGCCGATGCCCACATAGGAGTTGCTCCGGCGCTCCTGCTCGGAGGCGTACTGCTCCGCCGTCAGGTAGTAGGACCAGCGGTCCCCGGTGGCCTCGATCATGGCGTCCATGGCCGCGTCCACCACTGTGTCTTCGTCGTACTCCCCCACGAAGCAGGTGTTGACCAGACTCAGACCCTCCAACAGGGTGAGCCCGCTCTTCCCCAGCACCTGCCAGAACACCGCCGCCAGCACGCCCAGCACCACCACCAGCGTGAGCAGTACGGCGAGGAGCAGCTGTAAGAGGGAAAACCGTTTTTGACCAAAGCGCGTTTGTTTCATAGCTGGAATTCCTTTCGCAGAATCGAAAAACGGAGCGGACCGGCATCTCGCCCGGTCCGCTCCGCTGGATGTAAGAGGTTACCAGTTGTAGGCCCGCACGAAGGGCAGATTATAGAACTGCTCCGGGTCCACACGCTGGTAGTTCACGCGCACCTCGAAGTGCAGGTGGTTACCGGTGGAGGAGCCGGTGGTGCCCACGTAGCCAATGACCTGGCCCTGGCTCACCATCTGGCCCTCACTCACCGCGCGGGAGCTCATATGGGCGTAGAGGGTGGAATTACCATTGCCGTGGTCGATGACCACATAGTTGCCATAGGAGCTGTGATAGGCGGAGGTGACCACCTGACCGCCCCGGGCCGCCAGGATGGAGGTGCCGCCGGGCGCGGGGATGTCGATGCCGGTGTGGCTGTGGGGCCGCTGGGTGATGGGGTGGATGCGGTAGCCAAAGGCGGAGGTCAGCTTATAGTGCCCGGGCAGGGGCCAGGCATAGCCCGAGCCGGTGTTGATGACCACATTGTTCTGCTGGCGCTGGGCCTCCAGCTCCTTCTGCTTCTTCACGATCTGGGCGTTCACTTCCGCCAGGGCCGCATTTTCCGCGTCCAGGGCGGCGTTGAGCTTCTCCGCGCTGGCGTTGATCTGCTCCAGAAGGGCCTTGGACTCGTCCACCTTGCTCTGCTGCTGGGCCAGAGCGGTCTCCTTGGCGGCCTTGGCGGTCTCCTGCTCGCTGCGGGCGGTCTCCAGGTCGGCCTTCAGCTGCTCGATCTGCTCCCGGGTGGCCACCAGATCGTTCATGATGGCGTTATCATAGTCCATGATCTCGTTGATATCGGCCAGACGGCTCAGCAGGTCGGAAAAATCCTCGGAAGAAAAGAGGATGGACCAGTAAGAGATGTCTCCGTCCTCCTCCATGGCCCGCACCCGCTGGCAGAAGAGCTCGTACTGCTGCTCCTCCTTCTCCACGGCGGCCTGGCGCTCCACCTCTTTCTGGGCGATCTCGCCGTCGTAGTAGCTGATCTGGCTCTCGATGCTGTCGATCTCGTCGGCAATGGCGTTGAGCTGCTGGGTGAGAACGCTCAGCTGGGCCTCGGCGTCGGCCTTCTGGGCCTTGACGTCGTCCAGCTCGTTCTGGAGCTGCTCCTGCTTCTCCTTGGAGGCCTGCTGCTGCTCCTTGAGGGCGTCGATCTCGCTCTGCGTGACCGCTCCGGCCCGGCCCACCGTCATGGTGAGCATGGGCACCACCAGCGAGGCGGCCATGAGCACCGCCAGCACCAGCGTCAGCACCCGGCGGGCTTCCAGCTTGTGTTTGGGATGGTTGCTTTTCTTCATCTTGTTCTCCTGTTCGCGTTAGACCTGAAGGAACCTGCGGATGGCCAGCACACTGCCGCCCACACCGATGACGAAACCGGTGCCCGCAAAGATGGCCATGACCCGGCCGGCCAGACGCCGGAAGGGCAGCATGGTGATCAGCTGGATGGTGTCGGTGCCCGCGATGGCCTTGGTGATGAGGACATAGATGCCCCACTGGAGGAAGAAGGCCACCACCGCGCCGACCAGTCCGATGATGAGGCCCTCAAACACAAAGGGCCAGCGGACAAAGCCGTTGGTGGCGCCGCACATTTTCATGATGGCGATCTCGTCCCGGCGGTTGAAGGTGGCCAGACGGATGGTGTTGGTGATGATGAAGAGGCTCACCAACAGCAGGGTGATCACCAGGATCAGGGCCACGCCGCTGGCGATGTTGCGCACCACCACGAAGCCCTCGGCGATCTCGGGCGCGGCGCTGGTGTTGACCACGCCGGGGATCTGGCTGACCTGGTCCACCGTCTGCTCCAGCTGCTCCAGGTCCACCACGTGGATGCGGTAGCGGTCCCGGAACACGGTGTCGGGCAGGCTCTCAAAGAGCTCGTTCTCCTCCTTGTCGGCGGAAAAGTCCTCCTTGGCCTCGGCCTTGGTCACGAAGGTGACCTCCGCCACGTTGGGCACCGCCTCAATCTGGCTCTGGAGGGCACGGGCCTCCTCTTCCGTATAATTCTCGTCGATGAAGGCCAGGAACTCGTTCTGCTGCTCGTAATTGCCCCACATCTCGTCCAGGTTGATGGCCACCAGGGAGAAGGAGCCCATGATGAGCAGACAGCACACGATCATACACAAAGCCGCGAAGGACATCAGCCCGTGGGTGAAGATGCTCCGGAAGCCCTCCGCGAAGAAATATCCGATGTTATTAAAATATCTCATTGTCGTAATACCCGCCCATTCCGTCGCTGATGATACGTCCGTTCTCAATGGCGATCACCCGCTTGTCAAAGCGGTTGACCAGCTCTTTTTCGTGGGTGACCACCAGGACCGTGGTGCCCAGCTCGTTGATCTTCTCCAGGAGCATCATGATCTCCAGAGAGCGCTGGGGGTCCAGGTTACCGGTGGGCTCGTCGGCAATGATCATGCTGGGGTTGTTGACCAGAGCCCGGGCGATGGCCACGCGCTGCTGCTCACCGCCGGAGATCTCGTCGGGCCGGCGGTCGGCCTTGTTGTCCAGACCCACCAGCTCCAATACGTACTGGATGCGCTTCTTGATCTCCCGGGGGGAGGCGCCCACCGCCCGCATGGCAAAGACCAGGTTTTCATAGATGGTCTTTTTCTCGATGAGGCGGAAGTCCTGGAAGATGACCCCCAGAGTGCGGCGCATGTAGGGCACCTGCCGGGGCCGGATGGTGTTCAGGTTGTAGCCGTTGACCATGAGGCGGCCCTCATTGGGGGCGATCTCGGCGGTGATGAGCTTGATGATGGTGGACTTGCCCGAGCCGGACGGCCCCACCAGGAACACAAACTCCCCGTCGTCGATGCGCATGGAGACCCCCTTCAGGGCCTTGGTCCCGTTGTCGTAGGATTTGTAGATGTCAATAAATCGGATCATAAATACCTCGCACGCAACAGCAATGCAGAATACGGCGTGGCACATATGCGCCGCGCCGGATTCTGCATCCTGTGGTTTTTAGTTGTCGATCCCCCGGGAAATGAGATACTTCTTCACCATCAGTGCCACCTTGAAGGTGATGGCGTCGTCGAACTCGCGCAGGTCCAGTCCGGTGAGCTTCTTGATCTTCTCCAGGCGGTACACCAGGGTGTTCCGGTGGACGAAGAGCTTCCGGGCCGTCTCCGAGACGTTCAGGTTGTTCTCGAAGAACTTGTTGATGGTGAACAGCGTCTCCTGATCCAGGGCGTCAATGGGGTTCTTCTTAAAGACCTCCTGGAGGAACATCTCACACAGCGTGGTGGGCAGCTGGTAGATCAGACGGCCGATACCCAGGTTCTCATAGTTGATGATGGACTTCTCGGTGTCGAACACCTTGCCCACGTCGATGGCCACCTGGGCCTCCTTGTAGGCGCGGGCCAGATCCCGGATGTGGCCCACCACGGTGCCGATGCCGATGACCACCTTGATGTTGAGCTCCTTGGTGATGGCCTCCTCTACCTGCTTGGCGATCTTGTAGAGGTCCTTGCCCTCGCTGCCCTCGGGCAGCTGCTTGATGAGGGCCACGTCGGTCTCGCTGATGGAGAGGACGAAGTCGGTCTGCTTGTCGGGGAACAGAGACTGCACCACGTCGATGACCGCCACCTCGCTGCTCTCCACCTGACGGATGAGCAGCACCGCCCGGGGCAGCTCGGAGACGAAGTGGAGCTCCTTGGCCCGGACGTAGATATCACCCAGGAGGATGTTGTCCGAGATGATATTCTTGATGAAGGTCGCCTTGTCGTGCTTCTCCTCATAGTAGGTCTTGGCGCCGTTGAGCGCCACCACCGCCATGGAGCAGATGAGCCGCGCCTCGGCGTCGTCGCCCCGCACGAAGGCGGCATAGTCGAACTGGGAGCCCCAGCCGGTCAGGGACTTGAAGGTGCGCCCCTCGTAGGCCACCACGTTCCCCTCGCCGCGGTTGACCGCGTCCACTACTCCGGTCCAGCGCTCGCCAATGCAAGTCAGCTCGTTGCAGGCAACGACCGTACCCTCAGAATCGATGACGCCGATGGCCCGGTCCGTACTATCTTTCATCTGGAGAACAACACTCTGGAAAATCCTGCTAGACATATTGGAATGCCCCCCTAAACTTCATTACTCGCGCTGGGTTACCCCGTTCGTCAACACACGCAGTACATTCACGCTCGTATGGCAATATTATAACGGCTTTTTTCGCTCTTTTCAATAGCTTGTTCCAAGTTTTTTGGTGAAAATGCCGAAATCGCCGTTTTACTTTCGGCGCACGGCGTCCAGCGCCGCCCGCTCTTCGGCGGTGAGCGGCCGCCACTCCCCCGGCGCCAGGCCCTCGTCCAGGGTCAGTGGACCCATGGTGAGGCGCTTCAGATACACCACCGGCTTGCCCCGGGCGGCCAGCATCCGTTTGATCTGGTGGTACTTCCCCTCCCGCAGGGTCACCAGGCCCTCGTCCGGCCGCTCCAGGCGCTCCAGCCCCGCCGGCAGACACTCCAGCCCGTCCCCCAGAGTCATCCCGGCCTCAAAGGCGGCGGTGTCGCTCTCGTCCAGCACTCCGTCCACCCGGACGAAGTAGGTCTTGTCCACGTGCTTGCGGGGAGAGAGCAGGTCGTGGGCCAGGGCGCCGTCGTTGGTCAGGAGCAGCAGGCCCTCGGTGTCCTTGTCCAGCCGCCCCGCCGGGAAGAGCCCCACCCGGCGCAGATGGGGGGGCAGCAGCTCCAGCACGGTGGTCTGGCGGGGGTCGTCGGTGGCGGAGACATAGCCCGCCGGCTTGTGGAGCATCAGGCAGAGGTACTTCTCCCCCGACACCGCTTCGCCGTCCACCCGCAGGTCCAGCCCCTCCCGGTCATACTTCTCCTCCGGCGAGCGGGCCACGGCGCCGTTCACGGTCACCCGCCCCGCCCTGACCAGCTCCTTTACCTCTTTCCGGGACCAGCGTCCGGTACCGGAGAGGATCTTATCCAGCCGTTCCATCCATCGGCTCCTTTCTCCGCGCATACTCCCCCGCCCCGGCGCATAGGATGGTCCCACCAGGAACAGAAAGGAGCGTTGCGCTGTGTTCATCTTCACGGCCCGCCTCACCCGGGGCCGGATCGCGGCCGGCGTGGCCGTGGCCGCGCTGCTCTGTGGTGCGGTGTTTACCGCCGCCGGGGCCCTCAGCGGCGGCCACGTGACCGCCTCCGCCGCCGTCAGCCCCAAGAACATCCGCACCAATCAGGATCGGGTGGCCTATCTGGCCTCCTACGGCTGGGAGGTCTCCGCCGACCCGGTGGCGGTGGAGGAGCTCATCCTCCCGGAGGAGCCCGACGAGACCTATCAGCAGTATCTGGACCTTCAGGCCAGCCAGGGCTTCGACCTGGGCAAATACGCCGGCAAACGGGTCAAGCGCTACACCTACACGGTGCTCAACTACCCCACCGGCGAGGAGGACATCCAGGCCAACCTGCTCCTCTGCCAGAATACCGTGGTGGGCGGCGACATCCTGTGTACCGATCTGGACGGTTTCCTCCACGGGCTGGCCATGCCATAAGAAAAAGAGCGGCGCGCCTTGGGGCGCGCCGCTCTCCCGTTCTGTCCGCTCAGCGGGCCACCGGGGCCACCACTTTCCGGCACTGGAACAGGAAGCGCACGAAGCAGGCGTGACACGCCACTTGCAGCACGCTGGCCAGAAGGGTGACGAAATCCGAGAGATCCCGGGTCAAAGGCAGCACGTAGAGGGCCTGTCCCACCACGCCGACCGCCACCACCAGGGGCACCAGCATCCGCACCAGGCCGCCCTGGTCGGCGGTCTGGTCGGCAATGGGACGGATCTGCTCCATGGTGGCGCCGCAGCTCAGGTAGAGCACCGCGCCCTCCAGCGCCAGCGCCAGCACGGAAATCAGCGCGAGGGCGGCCAGCATGGTAGAGATGCTGACATACAGGCCCAGCACCGCGGTGATCAGGCCGCCGATAAAGGCCATCACCAGCTCCACAATGCTCAGCAGGAAGGCCAGGCGATAGCCCTGGGCCACATTCCGCAGGGTGCTCAGGCCCACCAGCATCAGCACCAGGGCGCCGATGCTCAGCAGGCTGATGGCGCTGAGGAAGAAATCCCCCAGGGGCAGCAGGGTCCCGACGCCCACCACCGTGGTGAGCACCTCGGCCAGGAAGAGCTGTTCCAGGCCCCGCTGCAGGGTTCGGTTCTGATTCAAAAGGCTCCCTCCTACTTCAGAAGATGTACGTTCATATGGGGATAGGTCATGGTGATGCCCTGCTGGTCAAAGGCGGTACGCACCTGTTCCAGCAGGTCGTAATACAGGTCCCAGTAGTCCCCCGTCTCGCACCACACCCGCACCGTATAGTCGATGCAGCTGTCTTGGAAGGCCGAGAGCCGCACAAACGGCTCCGGGTCCATCAGTGCCTTGGGGTGGGCCTCGATGACGCCGCGGATGGCGGCGATGACCCGCTCCGTGGGGTCGTCATAGGACGCGCTGAATACCAGATCCACCCGGCGGCGTTCCTCCGGGTTGTAGTTGATGATCTTGGCTCCGGCGATCTCGCTGTTGGGGATGTAAATGAGCTTGTTGTCCACGGTCACCAGCTTGGTGTGGGCCATGCCGATCTCCTTGACCGTGCCGCTGACGCTGTTGGTCTCGATGTAATCCCCCACCTTGAAGGGCTTGGCGGTGAGGACCTGAATGCCGCCAGCCAGGTTGGACAGGCTCCCCTGGACGGCCAGGGACACCGCCAGACCGGCCACGCTCAGCACCGCCACCAGGGAGGTCACGTCGATGCCCACCGCGCTGGCCATGATGAGGACAAAGAGGAACCAGAGCAGGATATTCACGCTGTTGCGCAGGAAGCTGTGCAGGCTTTTTTCGATCTTGCCCTTGGCCAGGATGCGGTTGAGACAGTGCTGGATCACCTTGATGATGAGCAGGCAGCATACCGCGAGGATGGCGATGGAGATGACCTTGCTCAGCGACAGACCGGTAAAATTCCGGAACAGCTCGCTCAGGCCGGTGCTCTCCGCCACTTCGTTGAGCACATCACTGACCGAACCGGTGGTGTCACCCGCTACGTTGTCGATGATCTCCGTTACCGGGGCCAGGGTTTCGCTGGGAATGGGCGTTGCAGACATGATACGCCTCCTTTCTGAGAGGTTCGTTCTAGTTTACCATATTCCCGCCGAAAGGGCAAGCGTCCCTGCCCCGGTGACAAAAAAAGAGGAGCAGCCCTGTTGGGCTGCTCCTCTGAGGGAGTTTAAATTACTCCTCGATGTCGATGACGACGCCGGAGCCAACGGTACGGCCGCCCTCGCGGATAGCGAAGCGCAGGCCCTTCTCGATGGCGATGGGGGTGATCAGCTCGACCTTCATGTCGACGTTATCGCCAGGCATGCACATCTCGGTGCCCTCGGGCAGGGTGATGACGCCGGTAACGTCGGTGGTACGGAAGTAGAACTGGGGACGATAGTTGTTGAAGAAGGGGGTGTGACGGCCACCCTCGTCCTTGCTCAGGACGTACACCTGGCCCACGAACTTGGTGTGGGGGTGGATGGAGCCGGGCTTACACAGAACCTGGCCACGCTCGATGTCGGTCTTGGACACGCCGCGCAGCAGGCAGCCAGCGTTATCACCGGCCTCGATGAAGTCCAGGGTCTTGCGGAACATCTCCATGGAGGTGACGACGGTCTTCTTCTTCTCGTCGGTCAGGCCCACGATCTCGACTTCCTCGCCGGCCTTCAGCTGGCCACGCTCGACACGGCCAGTGGCCACGGTGCCGCGGCCGGTGATGGTGAAGACGTCCTCGACGGGCATCAGGAAGGGCATGTCGGCCTTACGGTCGGGAGTGGGGATATAGTTGTCGACAGCGTCCATCAGCTCCTTGATGCAGGCGAAGTCGGGATCGTCCACGCCGCCCTCGCAGGTCAGAGCGTTCAGAGCGGAGCCCTTGATGACGGGGATCTCGTCGCCGGGGAACTCATAGCCGGTCAGGGTCTCGCGGACCTCCATCTCGACCAGCTCCAGCAGCTCCTCGTCGTCGACCTGATCACACTTGTTCAGGAACACGACGATGGCGGGCACGCCGACCTGACGGGCCAGCAGGATGTGCTCCTTGGTCTGAGCCATGGGGCCGTCGGTGGCGGCGATGACCAGGATAGCGCCGTCCATCTGAGCAGCGCCGGTGATCATGTTCTTGATATAGTCGGCGTGGCCCGGGCAGTCAACGTGAGCGTAGTGACGGGCGTCGGTCTCGTACTCGACGTGAGCGGTGTTGATGGTGATGCCGCGCTCGCGCTCCTCGGGAGCCTTGTCGATGCTGGAGTAGTCCTCGTACTGAGCCTGACCCTTCAGAGCCAGATACTTGGTGATAGCGGCGGTCAGGGTGGTCTTGCCGTGGTCAACGTGGCCGATGGTGCCGATGTTGACATGGGGCTTGGTGCGCTCAAACTTCTGCTTAGCCATGTTTGATTAGCCTCCTTGAATCGGTTGTAAATGAATTTGGGGTTGTTGCCCAATGATGATGCTATTTTATCCTACTGTGGGACAAAATGCAACCTCATTTTTACGCAGTCGATCAGTCGTCCCGACGGCCGCGCTCGGCAATGATCTTCTCAGCGATGTTCTTGGGCACTTCCACGTAGCTGTGGGGCTCCATGGAGTACTGGCCACGGCCCTGAGTGCGGGAACGCAGGTCAGTGGCGTAGCCGAACATCTCGCTCAGGGGCACCAGGGCGTCGATAGCCTGGGCGCCGGGGCGGGCCTCCATGCCCTGGATCTGGCCACGGCGAGCGTTCAGGTCGCCGATGACGTCGCCCATATAGTCCTCGGGGACGATGACGTCCACCTTCATGATGGGCTCCAGGAGCACAGCGCCGGCCTTGCGGCAGGCCTCCTTGAAGGCCATGGAGCCGGCGATCTTAAAGGCCATTTCAGAGGAGTCGACCTCGTGATAAGAGCCGTCGTACAGGGTGACCTTCACGTCCTCCACGGGGTAACCGGCCAGAACACCGGCCTGCATGGCGCCCTGAATACCGGCGTCGACAGCAGGGATATACTCCTTGGGGATGGCGCCGCCCACGATGGAGTTGACAAACTCGTAGCCCTTGCCGGACTCGTTGGGCTCCACACGGATCTTGACGTGACCGTACTGGCCCTTACCGCCGGACTGACGGGCATACTTGGTGTCCTGCTCCACGCTCTTGCGGATGGTCTCCTTGTAGGCAACCTGGGGAGCGCCCACGTTGGCCTCGACCTTGTACTCACGCAGCAGACGGTCGACGATGATCTCCAGGTGCAGCTCGCCCATGCCGGCGATGATGGTCTGACCAGTCTCCTCGTCGGTGTAGGTCTTGAAGGTGGGGTCCTCCTCAGCCAGCTTGGCCAGAGCGATGCCCATCTTCTCCTGACCAGCCTTGGTCTTGGGCTCGATGGCCACGCGGATAACAGGCTCGGGGAACTCCATGGACTCCAGGATGATGGGAGCCTTCTCGTCGCACAGAGTGTCGCCGGTGGTGGAATTCTTCAGGCCGATGACGGCGGCGATGTCGCCGGAGTACACGGTCTCGATGTCCTCACGGTGGTTGGCGTGCATCTGCAGGATGCGGCCGATACGCTCACGCTGCTTCTTGGTGGAGTTGAGCACGGTGGTACCGGTGTTCAGCACGCCGGAGTACACACGGATGAAGCTCAGACGGCCCACGAAGGGATCGGTGGCGATCTTGAAGGCCAGAGCGGAGAAAGGAGCGTTGTCGTCGGCGGGACGCTCGTCCTCCTCCTCGGTGTCGGGATTCACGCCCTTGATGGCGGGAATGTCCAGAGGAGAGGGCATATAGTCCACGATGGCGTCAAGCAGCTTCTGCACGCCCTTGTTCTTGTAGGAAGTACCGCAGACCACGGGAACCAGCAGGTTCTCGATGGTGCCCTTACGCAGGGCGGCGCGGATCTTCTCCTGAGGGATGGGCTGCTCCTCCAGGGCCAGCTCCATGATCTCGTCGTCGATGTCAGCGACAGCGTCGATGAGCTTGGTGCGGTACTCCTGGGCCAGCTCCATCATGTCGGCGGGGATCTCCTCCACGCGCATATCCTTGCCCATGTCATCGTAGTAGATGTCAGCGTCCATCTCCACCAGGTCGATGATACCCTTGAAGGTCTCCTCCTTGCCGATGGGGAGCTGGATGGGCACGGCGTTACACTTCAGGCGGTCGTGGATCATGTTGAGCACGTTGTAGAAGTCAGCGCCCATGATGTCCATCTTATTGACGTAGATCATGCGGGGGACCTTGTAGTGGTCGGCCTGACGCCACACGGTCTCGGACTGAGGCTCAACGCCGCCCTTGGCGCACATGACGGTCACGGAGCCGTCCAGCACGCGCAGGGAGCGCTCCACCTCGACGGTGAAGTCCACGTGGCCCGGGGTGTCGATGATGTTGATACGGGTCTGGGGGAACTGATCCTTGGTTCCCTTCCAGTAGCAGGTGGTGGCGGCGGAGGTGATGGTGATGCCGCGCTCCTGCTCCTGAGCCATCCAGTCCATGGTGGCGGTACCATCATGGGTCTCACCGATCTTGTAGTTAACACCGGTGTAGAACAGGATACGCTCGGTCGTGGTGGTCTTACCGGCATCGATGTGAGCCATGATGCCGATGTTACGGGTATTCTGCAGGGTAACCTTTCTAGCCATATGCTGTTACCCTCCTTACCAGCGGTAGTGAGCGAAGGCCTTGTTGGACTCGGCCATCTTGTGGGTGTCCTCGCGCTTCTTCACGGCGGAACCCAGGTTGTTGGCGGCGTCCATGATCTCGCCGGCCAGGCGCTCCTTCATGGTCTTCTCGCTGCGGGCGCGAGCATAAGTGGTCAGCCAGCGCAGACCCAGGGTCTGACGGCGCTCAGGACGAACCTCGATGGGCACCTGGTAGGTGGCGCCGCCGACACGGCGAGCCTTGACCTCCAGGGACGGCATGATGTTCTCCAGAGCGGTGGTGAAGACCTCCAGAGGATCCTTCTCGGTCTTCTCCTTGATGATGTCGAAAGCGCTGTAAACCACCTTCTGGGCCACGCCCTTCTTGCCATCCAGCATGATGCTGTTGACGAGCTTGGTCACCAGAACGGAGTTATAGAGCGGGTCGGGCAGAACCTCCCGCTTGGGTACATTACCTCTTCTGGGCACTTTGCTTCCCTCCTTCATAGTATGATTTCATAGGTACTCGAAGATCCCCACGAGGGGGGACCCCCGTGTAAGACAAGTGCCTGCTTGTCCAGTGCCTTTCCGAGGTCTACCCTTATATGGTAAACGCTCGGCAAGGCGATGTGCCTTGCGCGCATGCGCATAGTGCATTTCAGTGTCCGGCGCTATGCCGGAAGTCGTACGGAGTGCGGAGAATTACTTCTTCGCGCCGCCCTTGCCGGCCTTGGGCCGCTTGGCGCCGTACTTGGAACGGCCCTGCATACGGCCGTTGACGCCCTGGGTGTCCAGAGTGCCGCGGATGATGTGGTAACGAACACCGGGCAGGTCCTTGACACGGCCGCCACGGATCATGACCACGGAGTGCTCCTGCAGGTTGTGGCCGACACCGGGAATGTAGGCGGTGACCTCGTAACCGTTGGTCAGACGCACACGGGCGATCTTACGCAGAGCGGAGTTCGGCTTCTTAGGAGTGGCCGTACGGACCGCGGTGCAGACACCTCTCTTCTGGGGAGAGGGCAGATCGGTCTCCTTGTTCTTCAGGGTGTTCAGGCCATACTGCATGGCAGGAGAATTGGACTTGTAGGTCGCCTGCTCACGGCCCTTGCGGACGAGCTGGTTAAAAGTAGGCATGAAGTGGTTCCTCCTTTCTTTGAGTGATACATAAATTTATTTTAACCAAATGACCCGGAGATCATTCAGCTAAAATCAACGCAGCAACGCGGCGACGGCGGAGCCCACCGCGATGCCGCAGGCGGAACCCAGATCCTTCATGCGTTCCACCCGCTCCACAGGGACGCTGCGCTCCCGGCACATGGCCTCCACGGGCTCGATGACCCGGGGGTCGGCGTCCTCGGCCAGATAGACCCGGGCGGCAGTCCCGTCGCCCAGCGCGCGCTTGGTCTGCTTCGCGCCCACGACCTTGCGGCCGCTCTTCAGTTCGTTGAGCATCCCCACGCGCCTCCTTTTTTCTTCCCAGCAGAGCCGGTTCAGGTCGGGTCGATCCTGCGCAGTTTTTCAGTCCCGCGCAATTTTGGATTATACCATATGGATACTCACTCGTCAAGCAGAAAAGAGCCCGGAATTTCCCTTTTTTCAGCTTCACTCTCCGTCAAAGTATCCAGTCTCCGCCGGAGTATGCAAAAGGGGGCGCGCCGGGTCTGCGGCACGCCCCCTGTTCAGGACTTTGCTGGATCAGTCGGCCTCGCCGGACTCATCCTCCCCCTCCAGGGTGATGGAGAGGATCTCGTCCTCGGCGGGAGCTTCCTCCATGGGCTCAGCCTCCGCCTCGGCGGCGTGGTCGTGCTCATGCTCATGCTCGCAGCCGCAGGGGCACTCGTCCTCGATCTTATCGTACTTGCGATAGATGGACAGGCCGGAGCCGGCGGGGATGAGCTTACCGATGATAACGTTCTCCTTCAGGCCCAGCAGGTGGTCCACCTTACCCTTGATGGCGGCCTCGGTCAGGACCTTGGTGGTCTCCTGGAAGGAGGCGGCGGACAGGAAGGACTCGGTGGCCAAACTGGCCTTGGTGATACCCATCAGCAGGCGGGTGGCGGTGGGGAGCCGCAGCTCCATACCGTCGTTGGTCTCACCGGCGTCGATGCGCTTCTGCACCGCGTCGCGGGCGTCCTCGAACTCGATGAGCTCGATGGTGGAGCCGCTCAGCAGGTCGGAATCGCCGGCGTCCTCCACGCGGACCTTCCGCATCATCTGGCGGCAGATGACCTCGATGTGCTTGTCGTTGATATCAACGCCCTGCTGACGGTAGGGCTTCTGCACTTCGCGGATCAGGTAGTCGTACACGGCGTGGACACCGCGGATGCGGATGACGTCCTGGGGATACAGGGCGCCCTCAGTGAGGGCGAAGCCCTTCTCCACCACCTCGCCGTGCTTGGCGCGGATGCCCGCGCTGTACGGCAGAGAATAGGTGACGGTCTCGCCGTCGTCGGCGGTGATGGTGAGGTTGCACAGCGCGTTGCGCTTGGTCTCCTCGATGGACACCCGGCCGCCGATCTCGGCCAGCTGGGCCATCTTCTTGGGACGGCGGGACTCGAACAGCTCCTCAACACGGGGAAGACCCTGAGTGATATCGCCGCCGGCGACGCCGCCGGTGTGGAAGGTACGCATGGTCAGCTGGGTACCGGGCTCACCGATGGACTGGGCGGCGATGATGCCGACCGCCTCGCCGGGGCCGACGGGCTCGCCAATGGCCAGGTTCATGCCGTAGCACTTGGTACACACGCCGCTGCGGGCACGGCAGGTCAGCACGGAGCGGATCTTCACCTCGTGGATGCCGTGGGCCTCCAGGAGGTCGGCGTCGGCGGGGACCATCAGGCGGTCCTTGGAGATGAGCACCTCGCCGGTGACGGGATCGCAGATGTCGTCCACGGGATAGCGGCCCTTCAGGCGCTCGCCGAAGGTCTCGATGACCTGGCCGTTCTCGCTGATCTCGCTGACCATGATGCCGTCGTCGGTACCACAGTCGTGCTCGCGGATGATGACCTCCTGGGACACGTCCACCAGACGGCGGGTCAGGTAACCCGAGTCGGCGGTACGCAGAGCCGTATCGGCCATGCCCTTACGGGCGCCTCGGCTGGAGATGAAGTACTCCAGGACGGACAGACCCTCACGGAAGTTGGACTTGATGGGGATCTCGATGGTGCGGCCGGAGGTATCGGCCATCAGGCCGCGCATACCGGCCAGCTGACGGATCTGGGCGGAGCTACCACGGGCGCCAGAGTCGGCCATCATCCAGATAGGATTGTAGCGGTCCAGGCCGGCCATCAGGGCGTCAGAGACCGCGCCGGTGGTCTTTTCCCAGGCCTCAACGACCAGGCGGTAGCGCTCCTCGTTGGTCAGGAAGCCGCGCTTGTACTGCCGCTCGATCTTGACGATCTCCTTCTCGGTGTCGGCGATGAGGCCGTACTTCTTCTCGGGGATGGTCATGTCGTAGATGGAGACGGTCAGAGAGCCGCGGGTGGAGAACTTGTAGCCCTTGGCCTTGATGACGTCCAGCACGCGTGCGGACTCGGTGAAGCCGTGCTTGGTGATGCAGCGGTCGATGATCTTGCCCAGCTGCTTCTTGCCGGTGATGAAGTTGATCTCGGGATCGAACATGGTCTCGGGGTTCGTGCGGTCCACGAAGCCCAGATCCTGGGGGATGCCCTCGTTGAAGATCAGGCGGCCCACGGTGGTGCGCACCATCTTGTGCTGCTCCACGCCGTCCACCTCCATGGTGCGCTGCACCAGGATGGGCACATGCAGCTCCAGCTCGCCCTCGTCATAGGCCAGGCGGGCGTCGGTATCGCTGCCGTAGCTGGGCAGGCACTCCCGGGGCAGCTCCCCGTCGGGGGTGTTGGCGGCGATGTCGGCCACGGTGGGGATGTCGTCCAGAGAACCGGGGTTGGCCACCCAGATCTTGGCGTCGGGGGTGATGACCCCCTCCTCCAGATCCTTGCGCACGGCGGCGCAGTCGGGATAGACCTCCTCGGGGGTGTGCTCGGGGTAACGCTCGAAGGTCAGGTAGTAGGAGCCCAGCACCATATCCTGAGTCGGCACGGTGACAGGGCCGCCGTCCTGGGGCCGCAGGAGGTTGTTGGCCGAGAGCATGAGCACCCGGGCCTCGGTCTGGGCCTCGGCGGACAGGGGGACGTGGACGGCCATCTGGTCGCCGTCGAAGTCGGCGTTGAAGGCGGTACACACCAGGGGGTGCAGCTTGATGGCGCGGCCTTCCACCAGCACCGGCTCGAAGGCCTGGATGCCCAGGCGGTGCAGGGTAGGCGCGCGGTTGAGCATGACGGGGTGCTCCTTGATGACGAACTCCAGGGCGTCCCACACCTCGGCCTTGCCCTTGTCCACCATCTTCTTGGCGGACTTGATGTTGTTGGCCACGCCGTCCTCCACCAGCTTCTTCATGACGAAGGGGCGGAAGAGCTCGATGGCCATCTCCTTGGGCAGGCCGCACTGGTAGATCTTCAGCTCAGGGCCGACGACGATAACGGAACGGCCGGAGTAGTCGACACGCTTACCCAGCAGGTTCTGACGGAAGCGGCCCTGCTTACCCTTGAGCATGTCGGACAGGGACTTCAGCGCGCGGTTGTTGGCGCCGGTGACGGCGCGGCCGCGGCGGCCGTTGTCGATGAGGGCGTCCACGGCCTCCTGGAGCATGCGCTTCTCGTTGCGCACGATGATGTCAGGGGCGTTGAGCTGGATGAGGCGCTTGAGGCGGTTGTTGCGGTTGATGACGCGGCGGTAGAGATCGTTCAGGTCAGAGGTGGCGAAGCGGCCGCCGTCCAGCTGGACCATGGGGCGGATCTCGGGGGGGATGACCGGCAGCACGTCAATGATCATCCACTCGGGCTTGTTGCCGGAGATGCGGAAGGCGTCCACCACCTCCAGGCGCTTGACGATGCGGGCCTTCTTCTGGCCGGAGGCCTCCTTCAGCTCGGCGCGGAGCTGCTCGGAGAGCTGCTCCAGGTCGATGTCCTGGAGGAGCTTCTTGATGGCCTCGGCGCCCATGCCGGCCTCAAAGTCGTCCTCGTACTTCTCCCGCATGTCGCGGTACTCCTTCTCGGAGAGGATCTGGTTCTTGGCCAGAGGAGAGAAGCCGGGGTCGGTGACGATATAGCTGGCGAAGTACAGGACCTTCTCCAGGATGCGGGGGGAGATGTCCAGCAGCAGGCCCATCCGGGAGGGGATGCCCTTGAAGTACCAGATGTGGCTCACGGGCGCGGCCAGCTCGATGTGGCCCATGCGCTCACGGCGGACCTTGGCCCGGGTGACCTCGACGCCGCAGCGGTCACAGATCTTGCCCTTGTAGCGGATCTTCTTGTACTTGCCGCAGTGGCACTCCCAGTCCTTGGTGGGGCCAAAGATGCGCTCGCAGAACAGGCCGTCCCGCTCCGGCTTCAGGGTCCGGTAGTTGATGGTCTCCGGCTTCTTGACCTCGCCGTAGGACCACTCACGGATCTTCTCCGGGGAGGCGATACCGATCTGGATGGCATCAAATTCAGCGTAACTCATGGATTATGATTCCTCCCTCTCTCTTACATATCCTGATCGTCCAGGAACGAGTCGTCGTTGTCGGACTCCACGGCGGCGGCGCTGACACCCAGGTCATCGTCGTCGCTCTCCTCCTTCATGGTGAAGCCGGCGGCGGCAAACTCCGACTCGGAGTCGTTGTCCCGGTAGCTGTAGAAATCGTCGTCGTCCCGGATGCGGTCGGGCTGATAGGTATCCTCGTCGTCCTCCTTCAGCTCGATCTCGGCGCCGTGCTCGTCCAGGACCTTGATGTCCAGGCACAGGGACTGCAGCTCCTTGACCAGAACCTTGAAGGACTCGGGCACGCCGGGCTTGGGCACGTTGTGGCCCTTGACGATGGCCTCGTAGGTGCGGACACGGCCGGTGACGTCGTCGGACTTGACAGTGAGGATCTCCTGCAGGGTGTAGGCCGCGCCGTAAGCCTCCAGGGCCCACACCTCCATCTCGCCGAAGCGCTGGCCGCCGAACTGGGCCTTGCCGCCCAGAGGCTGCTGGGTGACCAGGGAGTAGGGGCCGGTGGAACGGGCGTGGATCTTATCATCCACCAGGTGGTGCAGCTTGAGGAAGTAGACGTAGCCCACGGTGACGCGGTTATCGAACCGGTCGCCGGTGCGGCCGTCGTACAGCCAGCTCTTGCCGTCGGGAGAGAGGCCGGCCATGGTGAGGACCTCGGCGATGTCCTTCTCGTCGGCGCCGTTGAAGATGGGGGTGGCCACCTTCCAGCCCAGGGTCCGGGCGGCGTAGCCCAGATGGACCTCCAGCACCTGACCGATGTTCATACGGGAAGGCACGCCCAGGGGGTTCAGCACGATGTCCAGCGGAGTGCCGTCGGGCAGGAAGGGCATATCCTCCTGGGGCAGGATGCGGGACACGACACCCTTGTTACCGTGACGGCCGGCCATCTTGTCGCCCACAGAGATCTTACGCTTCTGGGCGATGTAGACGCGGACCACCTCGTTGACGCCGGGGGACAGCTCGTCGCCGCCCTCGCGGGTAAAGACCTTCACGTCCACGATGATGCCGCTCTCGCCGTGGGGCACCTTCAGAGAGGTGTCGCGGACCTCGCGGGCCTTTTCACCAAAGATGGCGCGCAGCAGACGCTCCTCGGCGGTGAGGTCGGTCTCGCCCTTGGGGGTGACCTTGCCCACCAGGATGTCGCCGGAGCGGACCTCGGCGCCCACGCGGATGATGCCGCGCTCGTCCAGGTCCTTCAGGGCGTCCTCGCCCACGTTGGGGATGTCCCGGGTGATCTCCTCGGGCCCCAGCTTGGTGTCGCGGCTCTCGGTCTCGTACTCCTCGATGTGGATGGAGGTAAAGACGTCCTCCTTGACCATGCGCTCGTTGAGCAGGATGGCGTCCTCGTAGTTGTAACCTTCCCAGGTCATGAAGCCCATGAGGATGTTCTTGCCCAGGGCGATCTCGCCGTTGGAGGTGGAGGGGCCGTCCACGATGACCTCGCCCTTCTCCACCCGCTGGCCCACGTTCACGATGGGCCGCTGGTTGATGCAGGTGCCGTGGTTGGAACGGAGGAACTTGGTCAGCTTATACTCCTTGCTGCCCAGGCTGTCGTACCGCACGGTGACGTACTGAGCGGAGACCTTGGTCACCACGCCGTCCTCCTCGGCCAGAATGGCGATCTCAGAGTCCACGCAGTTCTTGTGCTCCTGACCGGTGGCCACGATGGGGGCCTCGGTGGTCAGCAGAGGCACGGCCTGACGCTGCATGTTGGCGCCCATCAGAGCACGGTTGGCGTCGTCGTTCTGCAGGAAGGGGATCATGGCGGTTGCCACCGACACCATCATCTTGGGGGAGACGTCGATATAGTCTACCTGATCCTTGGCCACCGACACGATCTCGTTGCGGTGACGGCAGGTGATGCGCTCGTTGATGAAGCAGTTGTTCTCGTCCACGGGCTCGGTGGCCTGGGCGATGGTGAAGGCGTCCTCCACGTCGGCGGTCATATACTCGATCTCGTCGGTGACGTGGCCGGTGGCCTTATCCACCTTGCGGTAGGGGGCCTCGATGAAGCCGTACCGGTTCACCCGGGCGTAGGAGGCCAGGTAGGAGATCAGGCCGATGTTGGGACCTTCGGGGGTCTCGATGGGGCACAGGCGGCCGTAGTGGGAGTAGTGAATATCACGCACGTCGAAGGAGGCGCGGTCACGGCTCAGACCGCCGGGGCCCAGGGCGGACAGACGGCGCTTGTGGGTCAGCTCGGCCAGAGGGTTGGTCTGGTCCATGAACTGGCTCAGAGGGGAGGAGCCGAAGAACTCCTTGATGGCGGCGGTGACGGGGCGGATGTTGATGAGGCTCTGGGGGGTGACGATGTCCAGATCCTGGATGGTCATGCGCTCCCGGATCACCCGCTCCATGCGGCTGAAGCCGATGCGGAACTGGTTCTGCAGCAGCTCGCCCACGCAGCGCAGGCGGCGGTTGCCCAGGTGATCGATGTCATCGGGGGTGCCCACGCCGAAGGCCAGGGCGTTCAGGTAGTTGATGGACGCCATGATGTCGTCCACGATGATGTGCTTGGGGATGAGGTCGTCCAGGTGGTCCTTGACGGCGTCCTTCAGGTCCTCGCCGGAGAACTGCTCCATCAGCTCCTGCAGGACGGTGAAGCGCACCTTCTCGGTGACGCCGCACTCCTCGGGGTCAAAGTCCACGAACTTGGACATGTCCACCATGTGGTTGCCGAACACCCGCACCTGGGTGCCGTCCACGTCCACCACGGCCTCGTTGACACCCTTGGCCTCCAGCTCCATGGCCCGCTCGCGGGTCAGGGTCTCGCCGGGCTCGGCCAGGATCTCGCCGGTGGTGGGGTCCACCACGGGCATGGCCAGCTTCTGGTTGGTCAGACGGGGGCCCATGGCCAGCTTCTTGTTGAACTTGTAGCGACCCACGGCGGACAGGTCGTAGCGCCGGGGGTCAAAGAAGAGGGCGTTCAGCAGGCTCTCGGCGGAGTCCACCGTGGGGGGCTCGCCGGGACGCAGCTTGCGGTAGATCTCCAGCAGGGCCTCCTCATAGGTCTTGCAGGTGTCCTTCTCCAGAGTGGCCAGGATGCGGGGATCCTCGCCGAACATCTCCACGATCTCCGCGTCGGTGCGGGGACCCACCGCCCGGATCAGGCAGGTGATGGGGAGCTTGCGGTTCTTGTCGATGCGGACATAGAACACGTCGGACAGGTCGGTCTCATACTCCAGCCAGGCGCCCCGGTAGGGGATCACGGTGGAGGCATAGGTGACGTTGCCGGCCTTGTCCTCGGTGCGGGAGTAGTAAATGCCGGGGGAGCGCACGATCTGGGAGACGATGACACGCTCGGCGCCGTTGATGACGAAGGTGCCGGCCTGAGTCATGATGGGGAAATCTCCCATGAAGATCTCCTGCTCCTTGATCTCCTCGGTCTCTTTGTTGCGCAGGCGCACCCGGACCTTGATGGGAGCGGCGTACGTGGCGTCCCGGGCCTTGCACTCCTCCACGTTGTACTTGGGCGGCTCGTCCATGGAGTAATCCGTGAAGGAGAGCTCCAGATTGCCGGCGTAGTCGGTGATGCAGGACACATCCTTGAACACCTCACGCAGTCCCTTGTCCAGGAACCACTGATAAGAGTGCTTCTGCACCTCCAGCAGGTTGGGCATCTCCAGGATCTCCTGGTGGCGGGCGAAACTCTTCCGGGGCGTCCTGCCGTAGTAGACGTCTTTGATCCTGTCTGTGACCATTCGAATGACCATTCCTTTCCCTTAGCGTCTTGGCCGCGGCGGCGGCTCTGTCCTGGCGGTCCTGTCTGGAGTACCCTCCAAACTTTTCGGTCGTCCGCCCTCCTCACGGGCGGATATCGCATCCGTTCCGGGGGTTTTGGGCCCCCTCTACCTCATAGCTCCCGGCATTTTGTCCAAACGGGCCGTGCTCCGCGAACTCGATACGCCCGAGCACGTTTACATTTTGTCTCCCGTTTCTCTTGCGGCGTGGGCCGGAAGCTGGTATACTCTGAAGTACCGTGGGAGGGTGCTGGAATCGGAGCCTTTGGCTATAAGAGCATTTTATTGTACCATGCCCTTCCCGGTCCGTCAAGCCCTTTCCCCCGGTCCGGAGTGATTTCCGGGCTTTTTTTATATCTTTTTTCAGGAGGTCCTGCTCCATGTCTCCTTCTCTCACCGCGCCCAGGCCGGTGTGCGTGTCCTGCGCCGCCGGCGGTGGGGCGCTTTTGCTGCTCGCGCTCCTCTGGAGCGGCAAGTGGACCCAGGGCACACTCCCGGTCCGGCTGGCCGCGGGCCTCTTCCTGTTGGCGCTGGCCCTGCTGGCGGTGCTGCTGCTGGTCCGGGCGGGCCTGAAGCAAAACGGCCTGCTCCTGGCCCTCCTCCCCATCGGCGTTGCCTTCTTTGTCCGTGCGGCGTGCATGGACTATGTGTCCTACGACTACCGGGACTTCCTCTCCCAGTGGGCTGCCTTCTTCCGGGACAACGGGGGCTTCGCCGCCATCAAAGAACAAATCGGAGACTATAACGTCCCCTACCTCTATTTTATGGCCGCCATCTCCTACCTCCCCATGCCGGACCTCTACGCCATCAAGCTCTTCTCCATCCTCTTTGACGTGGTACTGGCCTGGGGCGGGCTGCGTCTGGCCCGGGTTCTGGCTCCGGAGCACCCCGCAGCGGGGTACGCCGCGTTCCTCGCGCTGCTCCTCCTCCCCACTGTGGTGCTCAACGGCTCCTACTGGGGCCAGTGCGACAGCCTGTACGGGGCCCTGGTCCTCCACGCCCTGGCCTGCGTGCTGGACCGGAAGCCGGTCCCCTCGGTGGTGCTGCTGGCGGTGGCCTTCTCCTTTAAATTACAGACCATCTTCCTTATCCCCCTGTGGGGCGCCTTCTGGCTGTGCGGGAAGGTGAAGTTCCGCCACTTGCTGGCCTTCCCCCTCACCTACTTCCTCACCGCCCTCCCCGCCCTGCTGCTGGGCAAGCCCCTGGGGGACATTCTGGGGGTGTATGTGAAGCAGGCCGGGCAGTACGACCAGAAGCTGGTGTTCAACGCCCCCACCCTCTTCGCCCTCCTCCCCTCCACCGTGGAGCTGAGCGAGAGCGCCATGTCCGCCCTGGCCAAGCTGGGCATCGCGGCGGCCTTCGTGCTGTGTCTGATGGTGCTGGGGCTGCTGCTGTGGCGGCGGGAGGACCTGACCGCCCACACCTGGATGGCCGCGGCGGCGGTGCTGGCGGTGGGCATCCCCTACCTGCTGCCCTATATGCACGAGCGGTATTTCTTCCTGGCCGATGTGGTCATCCTGGCCTGGGCCTGCGCCCGGCGGCGCTCTCTGCCCCTGGCCCTGCTGGTGCAGGTGGGGTCCCTGGCCTCCTACGCCGTGTACCTGCGCCTCAAATACAACTTCATTCTCCGCGCCTTCGGGCAGTACTGGGTCATGGCCCTGGAATCTCTGGTGATGCTGGCCGCCCTGGTCGTGGCGCTCCACTTCTTCCTCCGGGCGCTGCAGACCGCTCAGGACGCATAAACGGGTGGGACCGAATCGGTCCCACCCGTTTTCTTACTCGTGTGTCTCCACCGTCACCAGACGGACCAGCACTTCCACCATCTTCTCCAGCGCAAAGACCGGGATGTACTCATGGACGCCGTGGAAATTGGCGCCGCCGGTGCAGAGGTTGGGACAGGGCAGCCCCCGGAAGGACAGCCGTGCCCCGTCGGTGCCGCCCCGGATGGGGCTCTCCTCCGGCGTGATACCGCAGGCCTCCATGGCGGCCCGGGCTTTCAGGATGAGGTACATGTGGGGCTCGATCTTCTCCCGCATGTTGGCGTACTGCTCGGTGATGGTCACCTCTACGGTGCCCTCCCCCCACTGATCGTTGAGCCGGGCGGCGATGGTCCGGAGGGTCTCCTCCCGCTGCTCCAGCCCCTCCCGGGTGAAATCCCGGAGGATGAAGTGGAGCTCCGCCGTGGTCTCGTCTCCGGCGGCATAGCCCAGGTGGTAGAAGCCCTCATACCCCTCGGTGTGGGCGGGGGTCTCCTCCGCCGGGAGCTGCCCCACGAAGGAGTGGGCAATGAGAAGGGCGTTTTTCATCTTGTTCTTGGCCGAGCCCGGGTGGATGTTCACGCCGTGGACGGTGACCACGCCCTTGGAGGCGTCGAAGTTCTCATAATTGAGCTCGCCCAGCTCGCCGCCGTCCACGGTGTAGGCCACCGCCGCGCCGAAGCCCTCCACGTCAAAGCCGTCGGAGCCACGGCCCACCTCCTCGTCGGGGGTGAAGCCCACGGCGATGCGGCCGTGGGGGATCTCCGGGTGGAGGGCCAGATGCTCCACCGCCGAGACGATCTCGGCCACACCGGCCTTGTCGTCCGCCCCCAGCAGGGTCTTGCCGTCGGTGACGATCAGGTCCTTTCCGATGTAGCGGGAGAGGCTCTCGAACTCCTTCGGGTCCAGGGACACCCCGGTCTCCGGGTCCAGCACGATGGTCTCCCCCTCATAGCGCACGATGCGGGGCTTCACGTTGGCCCCTGACGCACTGGGCGAGGTGTCCATGTGGGCGATGAGCCCCATGCAGGGCACCCCCTCGCACCCCGGCGTGGCGGGCAGCCAGCCGTAGACATAGCCCTTCTCATCCATGTGGGCGTTCTGCAGCCCGATGGCGGTCAGTTCCTCCGCCAGGGCCGCGCCCAGCACTTTTTGCTTGGCGGTACTGGGGCTGTCGGTGGAATCCTCGTCCGACTGGGTATCATAGGACACATAATGCAAAAATCGTTCGGTCACCTGCACGGGAGATCGCTTCCTTTCTATGGTCCGCCCCACTTGACGGGCGGGCGGTAACGGGATAGACTGGAATCAGACGGCGCGGTTTGCGCACGGCCTTTTGGATATTGTACCACAGATGAGGTGATTTGACTATGGCAGACTTTCCGGCCTTCTCCTTCCCCTCCAGCGACGGCGTCCACACCGTCCAGGCCGCCCGATGGCTCCCGGAGGGCCCCCCCAGGGGGGTGGTGCAGCTGGTCCACGGCATCTCAGAGCACATGGGGCGCTATGACAACTTCGCCCGCTTCCTCACCGCCCACGGCTTCGCCGTGTGCGGACACGACCACCTGGGCCACGGCCGTACTGCCCGGGGACCGGAGGAGTACGGATTTCTGGGCGAGCGGGACGGCTGGGAGCACCTGGCCCAGGACGTCCGGGCCCTGCGGGTGCGGATGGGGGAAGTGTTTGACGGCGTCCCCTACTTCCTGCTGGGCCACTCCATGGGCTCCTTCGTGGCCCGGACCTACCTCATTCGCTGGCCGGGCACGGTGGACGGGTGCATCCTCTCCGGCACCGGCCAGGAGAAAGCCCCCCTCGTCGCCTTCGGCAAAGCGGTGTCCTCTCTGCTGTGCGCCCTGCGGGGGCCCAACACCCGCAGCGCCCTGGTGACCTCCCTCTCCCTGGGCGCGTACAACCGGCAGTTCCGCCCCAACCGCACCCCCAACGACTGGATCAGCCGGGATGAGGCGGTGGTGGACGCCTACAACGCCGACCCCCTGTGCCGCTTCGTGCCCACGGTGGGCATGTTCCGGGACATGATGGGGGGCCTCCAGTTCATCGGCAGCCCCGCCAACGTCAAACGCATGGACCCCAACACCCCCATTCTGTTCTTCTCCGGCGACCGCGACCCGGTGGGGAGCAACGGCGCGGGCGTGCGCCGGGTGGCCGAGCTCTTCCGGGAGGCCGGTGTGAAGGACCTCACCCTTACCCTCTACCCCGAGGGGCGGCACGAGATGCTCAATGAGCTCAACCGGCAGGCGGTCTACCAGGACGTGCTCGCCTGGCTGGAGGGACACCTCCCCCGTTAAAAATTTTGTACGCGCAAATGCGTATAAAACAGCGGCCACGCGGCTATCCTAGGTCCAGAAACGGATTTTCCGAGGAGGTTTTTCGTATGTTTCTGGACAAAATCGCCCTGATTCTGGTCATCATCGGCGGCCTGAACTGGGGCAGCATCGGCCTGTTCCGCTTTGACCTGGTGGCCTTTCTCTTCGGCGGCTCGGACAGCCTCATCAGCCGCATCGTCTATATCCTGGTGGGCGTGGGCGCCCTGTGGTGCATCTCCCTGCTCTTCCGGGACACCCGCTCCGACAGCCATACCTGATCCCCTCCGGCGGGCCGCAGCTGCGGCCC